>JBMFJZ010000001.1:0-637116 GCA_049973045.1 Bacteroidota bacterium
AAATGCTACAATGACCTGATCCTTGCAAACGGGATGGGTCCACCAGTCCCATCTCATGATGTTGTTACTCGCAGCGGGCTTGTCATCGGTGCTCAGATAGCTCTCCATTTGTATTTTTAGGAGCGAGCTTTTTTGGGACACGCTTGAGTGATCAAGATCCCTGGGGCGATGTGTGCAAAACAACCAAGGCTGCTACAATACGATTGAAGTTTTCCCCTGATGCTCGGCAGCGGATACTTGTTAGCACTATTCACTACCCACTATCAACTGCCAACTAACTAGAGTGGAGGCTGAGATGAAAACAAGATTAATCCCACTGATAGTTGCGACGGCCTTGCTTGCGTTGGTTTTCTGTGTCTCCTACGCAAATGGGGAGGATGATCAAGTGTCGTCAAAGCGCCATGTTGATTCAACAATCACCACGTCTGAGAACGGCAGCGCTTCGGCAACGATAACAATCGGTGTCAGTGCAAGCCTCACTATTGGTGAAGCTCGCGGAGCAAGTATTTATTTTCCTATAATAGCTGGTCGGCACTTTCGCATCGAGCCTGAGTTAGTAGCGTTATTCGCTTTATCCGAGGAGGGCAGTAAGCGTTTGGGAATACAAAGCAATCAGTATACAGCCACCTGGGGGAAACTTGGAGTTGGAGTATTCTATGTTCAGCCACTTCGCAGTCCGGGCAGAGCCTATTTCGGTGTAAGGGTAGCCAGACTCGCAACGGGTGATCTCTTTTCAGATGAAGCGGGTGAATTCCCGGAGAGGAAAGGTTATCTTATCGCACCGAGCGCTGGTCTTGAACTTGGCTCTTCACATTTTACGTTCAGTCTTGAGTTGCAGCTGGATTACATCAGGGTCAAATGCTACAATGACCTGATCCTTGCAAACGGGATGGGTCCACCAGTCCCATCTCATGATGTTGTTACTCGCAGCGGTTTTTTCGGTGAAGGGCGGCTGTTTCTTCGCGCGTATCTTTGAGCAGACGAACCTTCTGATGAAAATCTGCTCGAAGTGATATCATTGAACAGTCTGCAGCCGGTAGTTGTTAGCACTATTCACTACCCACTATCAACTGCCAACTAAAACGTCTATTTTATTTATCTTGGTCTCGAAGCCCCCTTGCTCCCTCTTCGAGCTTTCTTAAGCTTGTCCCAGAAGGCATCCAGTAATTCCGTGATTCCTTCATTCTGAACAGCGGAGATGGGAATTGCAGTGAGCTTGAGGAGCTTTGCTGACCTCACCAGTTTAGCTACGGTTTTCTGATCAACAAGATCGGTTTTTGTGATGACAATCAGGCGTGGCTTGCGCGCCAGTATTGGATTGAACGACCTCAGTTCATGCATCAAGATTTTTACATCCTCCCGAAGATCTTTTGTTTCTGAGCTCACCAGGATGGCGAGAATTCTCGTGCGCTCTATGTGCTTCAGGAATTGAATACCAAGTCCTTTCCCTTCGTGCGATCCTTCAATGAGCCCGGGGATGTCGGCAACCACGAAACTCTGATAGTCTCTGTACTGGACAATTCCAAGCACAGGTTCAAGAGTCGTAAACGGATAGTCGGCAATTTTTGGATGTGCTGCAGAGATTGTTGCAAGGAGAGTTGACTTACCTACGTTAGGAAACCCTACAAGCCCCACATCGGCGAGGAGTTTCAGCTCAAGGACCAGCGTCCGTTCCTCACCTCTTCCACCGAGTTCTGCAACCCGAGGAGCCTGGTTCGTCGAAGTTGCGAATGCGGCATTTCCTCTTCCACCTTTGCCACCACGTGCTGCAATGAACTCCTGACCGTCCTCCACGAGATCAGCCAGCACAGAGTTAGTCTCGGCATCTTTGACCAGAGTTCCGCATGGGACACGTATGATAATGTCCTTGCCACTTCGGCCTGTTTTGTTCGATCCTTTACCGTGTTCACCTCGTTCAGCTCTGTAATGTCTTCGGTAATGGAAATCGAGAAGCGTTGTAAGCTGCGCATCAGCCTTCAGGATGACGTTGCCCCCGTTTCCACCGTTTCCACCATCAGGTCCACCACGAGGGACAAATTTCTCGCGTCTGAAAGAGACAACACCATTTCCACCATTGCCCGCTTTCACATAAATTTTGGCGTAGTCTATGAACATGATCTACGTTTACGAGGCATGCTGCAGATAAATCACTTCCAATAGCCGCTTGGCGTATTTCGAGTTCGGATGGACTTTCATTTTAATCAGCATATCATCCAGAACGGAGATTGCTTCGTGAGCCGATGATGCATTGTTAACATCGGAGAGAAACTGCCTGAATGCTCCTTCATCGCGTCGGAAAATCTTCTTCACTATCTTTTTCAATTCCCTTGGTGAAAGGAAAGATTCAATCGGGCGGAGCAATGTATAAGGAGTTTCTGCTGATGTTGAAGCGATCTGAGAAGTATTGAGGTTTGTGGTATCAATTAGGTCTGGTTCAGGGGCTGAGTGAGGGGTGCTTTCCATCGGGACTGACGGCTCACTTATCCCCTCTTCATTGCGGCCTGGTAGCGGAGTAGCTCCGAGAGATGGACGCGGTTCAATGGAGGAGCTCATCAATGGGTGCTCAGGCGCCTCAAAGAAGTTCAGAAGCTCGGTGTACAGCTCTGCTGGCGAGAGCGTTGCACGGCTGAATTCATCCCGTATCATTTCAAAATGATTGTGAATGTCGTATCTCTCCTTGTCTTCGAAGAAAACCACAATCGCATTCGTCGGGATAGAAGCTTCAAGGGGCTTTCCCTGACCTTGATTGAAAAGGGAAAAGATCGGTGATAGCATCTTCAGGATTTCATCGGCGGTGTGACGCCGGAGAATCTCTCGATCGACATCATGCAGGAAGTGGCTCAGAAGGGATGGAGAAATCTCTGTTGCTCCTATCGAATCCAGGTAGAGAAGCAGAGCATTTTGCAAATATGGATATGCGTGGAGATAATGACATTTCCTTTCGATTGTTGCCCTTTGTATTTTGTTAAAGGCTGCCGAATTTAGTTCGTTCCCCTCAGCGAAGAAATGCACCATTGTCCAGATGGGGCGCAAGGTATAGTTGAAGAGAAAATGCGTTGCAGTGTCAATAAGAGCAGCAAATTCTTCACTTGAGAACTCAAATGAAGCAATCAAGGCGTTGTCGAGGTGATGCTTAAGAATACGAACAGCGGGGTCTGACTGTCTGAATCGTCGCAGCCCTGGCTGCACTGAGCGGTCTTCGTCCAGATAATGTGCGACCTCTGCCCGGAGGTACGTTTTGAAAGATGAAGGAATGTCGGACCGGAGCACATCTCGAAGAATGATTGACGAGCGCTCTCCGATTGTGCGTGCTATCACGCTTTGGATGATTGCCTCAATGTCATTGTCGAATGGGGATGTCGCGATTGCTTACTTCCCTCCTGGGATAAGTGTGCGTACGCGGTCGATTTCTTTTTGAGCTCCTGCTTTGAAAGTAGCATCGATGCCGGGTCGGTTGATGATCTCTTGGTACATTTTGATAGCGTCGTTATACTTTCCCATCTTCTCATATGACTGCCCTGCCATGTAGAACGCATTTGCGCGCCAGTCGATCTTGGTTGGTCTGGTTGCCAGATACGGCACTTTGAGGAATTCAAGGATCGCCCGCTCGTAGTCAGCCTTGTAAAAGTAGCACTCTCCAATGTAGTAACGAATCTCCGCCTCAAGGTCAGGGCTTGCCTCTTCAAGGAGATTCTGAAAGTGAAGGAGAGCCTGATCATAATACCCGAGCCGCTCATAGAGAATACCGACATCAACACGTCGGTCCGGGATAGACGGATCATTTGGGAAGAGTTGAATGAATCGGCGGGTATAATCAAGGGCAGCGTCGCTCATGCCGAGGTCTTTGTAGGCTTCGATGAGATTACTCATCGCATATGGGACAATTGCAGTGTCCGCATTTACCGCCGTCGGCGGCATAAGTAGACTGTCAATGATGGAGCGGTAAAAACGTACAGCGTCCTCATATTTTTCAGCTCTAAAATCAATATTGCCGAGCGAGAGATAAACGCGCGGGACAACATCTGAACTTGGGAATTCTTTCACGATTTTCTGGAACCTTTTCTTGGCTCGATCAAGCTGACCGGTTGCTTCTTCCGTTTTTCCAATCCAGTAGGAAGCCCACGGCACCAAGGGGCTCTTCGAATACTCGTCGATAAATGACTCGAATGCTTTCTTTGCGTCATCATAACGCTGCTGCTTAAAGAGAGCCACTGCACGTTCATACGCAAATTGTGTCTCGTCGAGATTGCTTTTGTATGTTGAGATGAATTCCCTTTTCAAACGATCTGCCTCAGGAATGTTCCCCATTCGGTATGTTGCAATTATGATCTTTGCCTTATACTCCTTCGCTTTCTCCGCAGAGGCGACCATTTTTAGCAATGTGGTGTAGAGTTGGATTGCTTCGGAATCCGCTCCTTGGAGAAAGAGAAGATTTGCCGCCTGTTCAGTTACAGTAATTGACCCACTTGTGCTCCCAGCCAGTTCAGCGCTGTGTCGAAGACTCCAGATGGCGGTGTGAGTGTTTCCAGTTCTCTTTTCTACCGAAGCAAATCGCTGATAGAGCCATGCTGCCTTCTCCCCGCGTGGATCGAGAATGATAGCCTGACGGTATGTCCTCTGCGCGTCGAGAAAGCGACCTGCAGCCTCATATGATTCTGCGAGAGCAATCAGCAACGGGAGACGTGCTTCATCTTCAGCGAAGGGGTCTGCATCGATTTCAGTGAGTTCATGTGTGATGAAGGTGATGGCATCGCTTGTCTTGCCTGCCCGCAGGAGAACTTCGGGGAGAAGGGCTCGTGCAGAGTCGGCGTAAGAAGTGTAGGAATAGGATTCTTCAATGGTTCTCAAGTTTGACAACGCATCTTTGAATTGACCATTGTTGAACTTAATGCGGGCGAGATTCCATAGTGCTGCAGGTGTTGCAGGATTTGCGGCTTTCCGCCGGGCAATATCTGAGAGAACAACTTGTGCCGTATCGATTTTTCCGGCGAGGAGAAGCGATTGCGCAAGGAGGCCCTCCAGTATAGGCCGTTGATCATTCGCTGCGTATGAGAGTGCTTGGGTGAACCAACTGGCGGCACCCGCGGGTTGATTCAGATGCAACGCAAGTCTCCCCGCCAGTGATGCTGCTGCAGCTTTTGCTGAGTCGGATGCCGAAGTTGAGGAAAGCACATTTCGTGCAGTAGTGAATGCAAGTGATGTGTCGACTGCTTCCCCGGTGATTGGCGGGATTGTTTCGGTGAGCGCTTGCTTTTCCATGGACTCCGCTGAGAAAAGAAGGAGCTGGAGTTGCATCAGTTGCAGTTCCGATTTCTCCTTTTCAATTGTCAGCGCGAGCGCGCTGTTAATGGCAGCAAGAGCAGCCTGACGTAGAGGCAGAGAAAGCCTGTTTTGAGCGGAAGCATAGAAACTTGCTTTTGCCTTTTGGACAAGCGCTTTTTCTCTCAGTGCAGGATCACTTGTGCTTCTCAATACCTCATTAAATGTTGAAGCAGATTTTTGAAAATCCTTGAGCTCGCGGTACTGGATCATGCCGAGCTCGAAAAGTACTTGGTCCTTTGACGTCCCGGAGAGGAATTGTCTCATCAACTCAGCGAGAGCCTCCACAGCATGGTCCGATTGCTTCATCGAGTATCTTTGGAGCGAATCTCGCAAGGAGAGGCTTGCCTGACCAAGTTCACTTGCCGGGAATTTCTGGAGGAGCTCGTCGATGAAGTTTAGAGCTGATTGAGCGTCTCCTTCCTCAGCTATCGTCTGAGCTGTTAAAAACAGAGCATCGTCAGTCCGCCAGTGGCGGGGGCTGGCAGAGTGGGAGGCGATCCCGCCAAGGCGGGAGAAAGTTGCGACCGCCTGCCGCGGATTGTGGAGGTCGTCCTTGTAGAGTAGTCCGAGGAGTAGCAATGCCTCTTGCTCCCACTCTTTGGTAAGCGGAGTACTTTGTGAAAAGAGTTGGCTATACTCAACGAGTTGCTCCATGAGCTCCGCTGCTCTTCGAGGTTGACCTGCGGCTCTGGCAATCCGAGAGCTGAATGCGAGCGCTTTGAGCTTCATCAAAGATGTGTCTTTTGATTCAACCAGTGGCTCAAGGGCAGCAAGGGCTTCGTTGAAACGTCGAAGTTGTGTAAGTGATTGTGCCCGATACCAACGGGCTGTGAAGTTAGAGTCGCTTTCAGGGTATGTCCTTTCAAACCGTTCGAAATCAGAGGCAGCCTCGGTATAGCGATGGAGTTTGAAGTGAGCCACGCCGAGTCCAAACATCGCCGCTGACTTGATGGAAGCATTTGCAGCTTCAGGTTGAAGCTTGTGTGATACTTCTTTCGATGGATGGATATCGGAAGAAGCAATGAGGAATTGTGCTGCAGCGCTTTCCGCGTCTCCCAGAGAAAGTGCGAGAAGAGCGGAAGTCAATGCTATTTTCGCGTTTGTTTGCTTTGAGAGCGCCGAAATCAGAGCTGTGGCTTGATCAAGTTCTCCGGCTTGTTCAAGGACACTCACAAGGGTGAGCTGTGCTTCGAGCTTCTGTTCAGAGTCGGATGTAGTGTTAATGATGCGGCTGAGCTCTGCTTTCGCCGCAGCGAGGTTTCCTTCGCTTGCCATGATTTCAGCAAGTTTCATTCGAGCAGTGACGACCTGCGGTGAGCTAATGTAACTCTGTAGCACTGTTCGGAGAGATTGTTTTGCATCGTCGGTATCTTTCACCGCAATGAAGTAGCGTGCAGCGGTGACGAGAGCCTCAGGAGCACGGGAGCTTTTTGGGTAGAAGACTGTGAGTCGCTCGAACGCCGTTGCAGCCTCTCGGTAATTCTTTTCCAGGGCATAGCATTCGCCAACGTTCCACCATGCTTCGGGTGCTTTGGGATGGTCCTGGTATGTCATGGCAAAAGTCTGGAATGTTGTCCGTGCCTCGCCATACCGATGCAGCGCAAGCAGTGTTAAGCCAAGATAGAAACGTGCATCAACGCTTAGCTGGCTCTGAGGATAACTTTCAATGAAGTGTTGAAATTGTGCGCGGGCAAGATCGTACATGCCATCGTTATAAAGCTTTACAGCCAACGTGAAGTCAGAGCTTTCTCCTCCAGCGCGGATTTGCTGTCCGTGAGAAATTAGAGGGACCGCAAAGAGTGCAAGTATTACTATTAACGAAATGAACTTGTTCATCGAATGCTCTGTCGATACCATAGCTGAGGGCACATGTTTAAAAAAAATTTAGCACAGCTTTCACTCCAAAGCAAGGGACTCATTGCCTTTGTCAGCAAAATCATGTATCATTTTGATGGATTTACCATAGCAGTATCATGGGAGGAGATTTTCATGGGCGCGCGTGTTTTTAGGATTCATCCAGACAATCCGCAGCTCCGCCTCATTCGACAGGCGGTTGAGATTCTGCGGAATGGCGGTGTGATAGTCTATCCAACTGATACGATTTACGGCATTGGCTGCAGCATCTTCGAAAAAGGCGCCATTGAGCGAATCTACCGGATCAAACATCTTGATCCGACGAAGCCGCTGAGTTTTATTTGTTATGATCTCAGTGATATCAGCACGTATGCGCGCGTCTCCAACTATGCATATCGGGCAATGAAACGTCATCTTCCCGGTCCATACACATTTATTCTTCCCGCGGCGCGCGAAGTTCCAAAGCGACTCTGGAATAAGAGGCGCGCAGTGGGCATTCGTGTGCCTGACAATGAAATTGCTCGCCTTCTCGTCAAGGAACTTGGTGCGCCAATTGTCAGCACAAGCATCACTGATGAGGAAGGCTTCATCATCAGTGATCCTGAGAAGATCACTCAGCGTCTCGGTGACAAAGTAGACGCCATCATCGATGCCGGTCCTCTCGTTAGTGACCCATCCACGGTCGTCGACCTGACTGAGGACGTGCCGCAGGTTCTTAGGGAGGGGGCTGGTGACATCAGTTGGTTTACTGCAGGGTGATCAGATCGTGTTTCTTCGGCATATCCAGGTACGTCCGGGTACTGTCCTTCTGGTCAGCTCTGTGCTGGCGATACTTGCTGTTTTGAGCGGCATCCTTTCTCTCGCTTCCGGAAGCGTCCCTATTAAACTTATAACCACGTTACAGATTCTTTTTAAGACTGTCGGTATTCCGGTCTCTTCTGAGGCGAACGCTTCTGAAGGGGTCATCATTCTTCAATTGCGTCTTCCTCGTGTTTTATTAGCGGCGAGTGTGGGAGCAGGCCTTTCCATTGCGGGTGTTGTTTTCCAGGCGATGTTCCGGAATCCTCTCGCTGAGCCATACATTCTTGGTATTTCCAGCGGTGGGACGTTTGGTGCCCTTGTCGCGCTTGGAGCAATTCCCCTGGCGGCGTTCAAGCTCGTTCGAGCAGTGAGCCTCCCAATTGCTTCACTCTCAGGTGCCTTGATTGTGATGACGGTGGTCTATGTGTTAGGACAGAAGAGAGGGAAGATTGAGCCGAACCGATTGCTTCTCACCGGGGTGATGGTCGGAGCATTCTTCAATGCGTTAATACTGGTACTCATTGTGCTCATGGAGAAGCAGTATCGAAATGCTTTCATGTGGCTTATGGGGAATCTTTCAGAAGCTACTTATCCCTCTGTCTGGATTGTGATGAGCGTACTTCTTATCGTGTCCGGACTTATTTTTCTTCAAGCTCATCGATATAACCTTATTGCAATGGGTGAAGAAACAGCTCGTCACCTTGGTGTTGAGACCGAACGGTTGAAACGTGTTTCGTACTTTCTTGCCTCGGTTTTGACGGGTGTCGTTGTCTCGGCAAGCGGTGTCATCGGGTTCGTCGGTCTTGTTGTCCCGCATATCTGTCGTCGGCTTTTTGGTCCGGATCATAGAATGTTAATTCCCGCTGCTTTCTTCGGGGGAGCAACGTTCTTGATTCTTGCCGATCTCGTTGCGCGCCTTATACTTTCCCCTATGGAACTTCCTGTAGGTGTTGTGACTGCTTTCATAGGCGCACCTGTATTTGTGACGCTCCTGAGGAAAAGCCCGCCGGAAGGCGGGAACGAATAACATCTTGCCTCTTTATGTTGGCGACTTCATCTTGTTTGCTGGAGTGTAATTTGCTAAATTAGTTTTACTTTTCAGCCAGAGGCTGATAAGACTCGGCTTGGATTCTCTATGGCAATGTTGTTCTCAGTACTTTGAGGCAAGGGCATGGTTAGCGTTCTTCTCGAACATCTCTCTTTTCGCTACTCTAACTTCGGCTTATCTGATATTTCTTTTGAAGTCTCTGCAGGCGAATTTTTTAGCATAGTTGGACCGAATGGTTCTGGAAAGACAACTCTTCTTAAACTGATCGATGGTCTTCTTTCTCCACAGGAGGGACGTCTTCAACTTTTTGGCAAAGATATCAGGCGCTTAAAGCGAAGTGAGGTTGCTCGAATTGCAGCATTTGTTAGGCAAGATGGAGCAGTGATTTTCCCATTTACTGTATACGAAGTGGTGATGATGGGGAGGGCTCCACATCTTGCTCTCCTCGGGTTTGATTCAGAGGAAGATCGAAAAATAGTTGACTGGGCAATGGGGGTGGCGCAGGTTTCGGGGATTGCTAATCGGCTGATCACGGAGATTTCTGATGGCGAACGGCAACGTACCTATGTTGCTCGAGCGCTGGCACAGGAGCCAGGGGTTCTTTTATTGGATGAACCTCACGCGCACCTCGATATTGCACACCAGATCTCGCTCTATGAATCACTTCGCCATCTTGCCCGGGCACGCCAGCTTGCAGTGATCGCTGTCGCCCATGATCTGAATTTGGCTTCGATGTTCAGCGACCGGATGCTCTTGTTGAAGGATGGGAAAGTTGCGGCGGTCGGGAAGGTTGAGGAGGTGATGACACCGAGACTCATCAGCGAGGCGTTTCATGTACCCGTGATTATTGATAAACACCCACTCGTGAATACCCCGCGCGTGACTCTGACACCATCAGATGGTATTCCGGACGCTGTCGGGACAAATCGTCATCGACCTTTATTTGGGAGCTAAGAAAAGATATGCGCACTCGAAGAAGAATTGTTCGGGAGCGAGTGCTCCAGGTTCTGTATGCTCACGAACTCTCAAAGGAACCGGTCGATGACATCATAGCATCGATTATGACCGATCTCGTACATCAACCTGACGCCTATGCATTTGCACGAGATTTAGTTCATCGCGTCGTAGAACATCAGACTGAGATAGACAGGACAATTCAGAAACGTGTAACGAACTGGGAGTTCAGTCGGATTGCTGTTATCGACCGAGTCCTCTTGCGGATTGGGATTTGTGAGTTTCTATATTTCGAGGATATACCCCCGAAGGTTACGATTAACGAAGTGATTGAAATCGCCAAGCGGTACAGCACAGAAAAGAGTGGCCAGTTTGTCAATGGAGTACTTGATTCTGTGCTCGCTGATCTGCGAAAGGAAGGACTTCTCCAGAAATCCGGGCGTGGATTGATCGATGAAACCCTTCGGAAGCATTGAGGGATCATCAGCTCGACCACGATGTTGGTCACGTCGCTTCCAGATTTTCGTGTGGACACTTTTTGACTTCGCTAATACATCATTTTCTGTCCTCATTCTGACGGTTGCGTACTCCCTTTACTTCACAACAGTTGTCACAGGCGGTATAGCAGAAAGCGACTTCCTGTGGGGCGCATCGTTCAGCATTTCGATGCTTATCACAGCAACCATCTCACCATTTCTCGGTGCCATTGCGGATCATTCAGCCGGAAAGAAACGTTTCCTCCTGGCATTTACCCTTCTCTGCATTATAGCAACATCGATGCTCTATTTCGTCTATGCAGGAATGGTTGCTTTCGGTATGATCCTTTTGATCCTCGCCAATATCGGATTTGAGGCAGGATTGGTGTTTTACGATTCCTTTTTGCCGGAGATTACTACGCCGCGAAGCTATGGGCGCGTCTCAGGGTATGGATACGCAATGGGATATCTCGGTTCATTTGCAACCTTGGTGCTGGCGTATCCTTTCCTGCGAGGTGAGTTTGCACCTGAGAATCTTCTTAACGTTCGGTTGAGCTTCGTCATGGCAGGTATGTTTTTCTTAGTTTTCTCTGCACCGCTTTTTCTTGTCTTGCCCGATACCAGGAAAGCCATCAATCGGACTGACTCTTATTTCCGGATTGGGGTAGAACGGGTGCGGGCTACGGTTACACACCTACGTCGCTACCGGAACATTGCGAACTTCCTACTTTCGTTCTTTATTTACATTGACGGTGTGAATACGGTCATCGTCTTCGCTTCAATTTTTGCCCGCCGAGTTCTACATTTTTCACTGGTAGAGATCCTTATCTTTTTTGTGGCAGTCCAGTCGACTGCTATTCTGGGCTCCGTGCTCTTCGGAATCCTGGCAGATCATTTCGGACAAAAACGCACTCTGAGCATAACGTTGCTGTTATGGATCGCTGTTGTTGTAATAGCTTTTTTCGTCAATGATAAAGGGACGTTTTATCTCGTTGGATTCATGGCTGGGGCTGCGATGGGCTCTTCTCAATCGACGAGCCGCAGCTTGATGTCTCGGATCGTTCCACCTGAAAAGCGGACCGAGTTTTTTGGATATTATTCGTTCTTTGGCAAATCGTCGGCTATCGTTGGACCGTTCATCTTTGGCGTGCTGGCATCTGTATGGAGCGAACGTGTAGCGGTTATTTCTGTTGGACTTTTCTTTGTTGTCGGGGTTCTTCTCTTGCAGCGTGTTAAAGATGAGCCATATCAGTCGGAATCCGAGAGAGCAGATTAGTTTGCCATTAGTCCGGCGGTATGGTCTGCAAGTTTTGAAGTTCAAGTTTGGTTTTGTAGATTGTGGTCAATATGGTTGGAAGAAAAGGACACTGGTTTTCTTTCATCTTCCTTAGCCTTTCCCTGTTAATCCCGAATCAACTTCAGGCGCAATCCGGGGAAGCTTGGCAGACCTCCGAATCGTTCGTTTCGGTTCACGTTCTGGCTGTCCCTGAGACTGTTCGGAGTGGAGGACAGCTTGAGCTTCATCTCTTTTTCCACACAAGAGAAGGAATTCATGTAAATGCAAACCCACCAGTACAGCTGAAGCTATTGACTCCCGGAGTAACTGTTAGGCGACTTTCTAATAAAGGGAAAGATACGATGACGTATATTCCACTCGATCAGCCGGTGCGCTTCCGTACAAAGCTTCCCTATTCGATGCATGGAATGGTTTCCCTCAAAGGAGCCGTGCGCTATTTCTTCTGTTCAGATGCCGAAGGTTGGTGTACTCGTGCGAAAGAACCGTTTGAAGTTACAATCTTTGTACGTTAGATATGTCCCTTGCCTATTTTATTTCTGATTTGCACCTCGGACTTCAGGATGTTGAAACTGAACGGAAAAAGGAACGAGCGCTCCTGTCATTTCTTGACCATGTGAAAACAGATTCCGAGCGACTCTATATTCTCGGAGACCTTTTTGATTTCTGGTTTGAGTATCGTCATGTTATCCCGAAAGGATATTATCGGGTGCTTGGCAAGCTGACAGAGCTCTCTGAACATGGTATGACGATCCGCTACCTCGCAGGGAATCATGATTTCTGGGTGCGAAGTTTTTTTCGCGAAGACCTCGGTATGGATGTGCACATGGACCCATTTGAGGAGACTTTGAACGGGAAGCGTTTTTTCTTCCATCATGGCGACGGACTTGCACTACACGATGCAGGATACAGAATTCTCAAGCGGATCCTTCGGTGCAAGGTGAATATCTTTCTATACTCACTCCTTCATCCCGACATCGGGATAGCACTTGGCCGACTCTCTTCCAGACTGAGTCGTTATCATTCATCAGCGAAGAATTACGGCGAAGGGGATGGGATGGTCGAGTACGCCGCCCGGAGAATCGCAGAAGGGATCGATTATGTCGTTATGGGACATCGTCATGAACCAATGTTCAAGCCAATAGGGAAGGGGATCTACGTGAATCTCGGAGATTGGATTGAGCATCGTACATACGGTATTTTCGATGGAAATGAATTTCGATTGGAGCGATGGGTTTGACATCGGAACGATTGAACGCGAAGTTTGAGCCGCAGGCTAATCGTGGCGGCAGCGCTTTTTTCCAGCAAAACCGGAGATTAATTCTTGGTGTTGAGGCACTGCTCCTCGTGCTATGTCTCCTTTATGGTATTTATCTTGTCTCCGGGTTGCCTTCACTGGAAGAATTGGAAAACCCGAAGCCAGAACTTGCTACGCGGGTGTATTCAATTGACGGCGAAATTATCGGCCAGTTCTTCATCAAGAACCGTACCCACGTGAGCTTCAGTAAACTTCCGCAGGACCTTGTCAATGCACTGATCGCAACTGAAGACCGAAATTTCTATAAACACTGGGGAATTGACGTAGGTCGAGTTTTTCGCGCACTTGTGAAAGACCTTATTGCACTTCGGGCGAAGGAAGGAGCAAGCACAATTACGCAGCAGCTTGCACGAAATTTATATCTATCTCAGGAGCTTTCTCTCACCCGAAAGCTTCGTGAAGCAATTACAGCAGTCCAGATTGAAAGGACGTACACGAAACAAGAGATACTCGAAATGTATTTCAATGTCGCTTACTTTGGGCGTAGTGCGTATGGGGTTGCAGCTGCGTCACAAATTTATTTCCACAAAGAGCCAAAGGACCTGAGGCTCGAGGAAGCAGCCCTTCTTGTAGCAATTGTTAAAGGTCCGGGCTACTATGACCCTTTCGATCATCCGAAACGTGCACTGGCACGACGTGACCTTGTCTTGAAATTAATGAAAGACCAAGGCTACATTAGTGAAAGACAATATGCCGATGCTGTCTCGCAACCTTTAAAATTGGCAACGCCGGAAGAAGAAGCGCTGACGGGAATAGCCCCGCACTTTCTCGAGTACGTCCGCCAGCAACTCCTGGCGAAAGCAGAGAAGTACGGATTTGATATCTACCGAGACGGTCTGAGTGTGTACACGACGCTTGATAGCAGGATGCAACGTTACGCAAATCTTGCAATAACTGCTCAGCTCTCTGAGTACCAGGCGATGTTTAATAAACGATGGAACTGGAAAAAGCATCAAGACATTCTGTGGAAAGGTGTCGACCGTGCCATTAAGTCGCTTGAGCTTTACCGATCGCTTCCTACCCAGGCTGCTCGGGATAGTCTATATGACGCTTTAAAATCGAGTCCAGCGTTTGTTGATTCTGTTCAAAAATCTCTCTCAACTATCCAGGTGGGTTTTGTGGCTATAGACCCAAAAGATGGTGGCATTCGGGCGATGGTGGGTGGATCTAATTACAAGGAGTTTCGCTACGGGCTGAATCATGTCACGCAGATTTATCGTCAACCGGGATCCGCCTTTAAGCCCTTTGTCTATACCGTTGCCATTGACAACGGATATCCTCCATGCTACGAGCTACTCAATCAACCTGTCACTGTCCTTCTTGCTGATGGTCGACGCTGGACGCCTTCAAATTTCGATGGGTCAATAGGAGGGAAATATACACTACGCGAGGGGATCAAATACTCCATCAACCTTATTACGATTCGGACAATTATGGAGCTTGCCCCTGTAAAAGAGGTTGTTGCCTACGCCCATCGGATGGGGATCAAGTCCGAACTTCCGCCGTACGAGTCACTGGCGCTTGGAACTGGTGAGGTAAGCCCTCTTGAAATTACAGCAGCATTTGGGGTCTTCGCAAACGAGGGGGTTTACGTGGAGCCCAATGCTATTCTCAGAATCGAAGATCGGGATGGAAATGTAGTTGAAGAATCAACTCCGGATCGCCGTGAGGTGCTAAGCAAGGAAACAGCCTATATCATGACCACTATGTTGGAAGGGGTTGTCGACGGTGGAACGGGTTCGCGTGTTCGTACCTACTTCCATCTTCCCGCCGCAGGGAAAACAGGTACGACGCAGGATTACTCAGACGCATGGTTTATAGGATATACACCGTCGCTGGTCGCTGGTGTATGGGTTGGCTTTGATGATCGTCGTGTACATTTCATCGGAGCAGATGGACAGGGTGGGCGGGCAGCAGCCCCGATCTGGGGGCGATTCATGCAATACGTTTACGACGATAATCAGATTAATATGCCACTTGAGTATTTTGTGCAACCCGAAGGCGTCGTAACTGATACTATTTGTGTGGAGACAAAGAAGGTTGCTACTCCTTACTGTCCTGCAACAACGACAGAGGTTTTTAACAAGAAATATCCCTGGCCCAGTTGCGATGTTCATACTGGTCCCGAATGGAGAAGGAGGAAAGAAGGGGAAACAATTCATTTTTGAAATCAATTTGAGTTTCTTCCCGAAGGATAGGCATGAAAACCGATGGCAAAAGACTTTTTCGTATTGAAAATCCTCTTTATCTCAGAAAGAAAGTAGTTCTCATCACCGGTGCCTCAAGCGGGATAGGTCGCGCTACGGCGCTTGCCTTCGCTGCTATGGGGGCTTATGTTGTTATAGCCGGGCGACGGGAAGAGGCTCTCAAGGAGGTAGCTCAGCAAATTCAAGCTCTCGATGGAGAAGCACTGGTGGTGCCCACAGATGTGACGAATCAAAGCCAGGTTGAGCATCTGATAAATGAAGCACTCAGAACGTGGGGAAGAATTGACATTTTGGTTGTGAATGCAGGTGAGTATGTGCGATGTCCAATTGCTGAATTGAGCATGACTGAAGTAGAGCGCTCCATGGCGGTCAACTTTTACGGTGCGGTCTCAGTAGTTCTTGCCGCACTGCCTTATATGCGCGCTCAGGGGGATGGGCACATTGTTTTCGTTAGCAGCATGGATGGGAAGAAAGGCTTGCCGTTTGAGGCTCCATACGTTGCAGCTAAATCAGCGCTGACAGGCTTTGGTGATGTGCTCCGTCAGGAACTCCACGGAACAGGCATCAGGGTGAGTCTTGTTCTCCCGGGTCGTGTGGATACGCCAATGATCAGGAATCTCAGAGTGCCGTGGATATCTGCTAAGATTCCTCCAGAGAAGGTGGCCGGTGCCATTTTGCGTGCCGTAAGGCGAAGAAGCTCAGTAGTTATTCTACCTTTTCAGGTGAAGTTGTTCTACTACTTGAGTGCTCTATTCCCCCGCCTTGGCGATTGTATAGTCCGCTTCTTTCATCTGCAAGGCTGGACAACAACGGAATAAAAAATTCTCTATCGAACGAATATGTTGTAAATAAACGCAACCTCAGGTCGACATAAGAAGACAGGTGTGGATATGAGCGACTCTTACCTTTTGGCTGTGCCGCCTAGGTATGTTCACACATGGCTGCGGAAGGTCAATGTGTCATTTGTGCCAGGACCGTTGACAAGGTCGCTGCATGAAGTGGTGAACAGGTTATTAGAACGTTTCCACACGCTTGGGCACAAGGTTCAGCCGTCACCTGAAAAAGACACCGACCTTATCCTGACAACGGCACCGTTTGGCGAACCAATCAGTTGGCGGGAGGCTTTGCTTTTTACAGTTCGTCATCGGTATCGGATGAGGCATAATCCCGTTATCTACACTTTGCTTCATGTATCGCGCGGACGGTTTCGTCGTTTCCTCGAACATCTCAAAAGGGCACTGGGGAGGGAATCCCCTTGTCGGGAGGACTACGATTTTCCCGGTTTAGTTCCGCACGCTTACAAAACGATTTATGAGCAGGGTAGGCGCGGTGGTCCTATTCTCGCACTGGAACGAATCCTTCAAGCACAAGCAAAAAGCATCCGCATTCTCCTGGTGGTGGGGGATGAGCACCCAATTGAAGCCTATAATTTTGATCTTGTCGGTGCACATCCTCGCACCGATGCAAGTGACCCACAATTTTTCTATGATGACATCATCCTGCGGATGGTTACGGCAGCCAGCACGGGTCAAGTAACCGATCACCAGGTGGTGGGAGATCCTATCCCCTACACTGTGTGGCAATCTCTCAAGACACCTTCTGCAATGTATCAAGCAGCGAAACAACTCGGCAGCCGGAATTTCTTCACCGATGCTGTTCGTATTTCTGACCTTGTCCACGTCCCTGTATTCACCGAGGTTATTGCCGCACAGTATAGCGAGGGATGCTTTGCAACATGGGACACATCTTTGAATGCGCTTGTTTCCACGATAACTGGTAGTGCGCGCCCTTTCGACAAGTACAATGTGACAGAGAATGATCTCACTGTGATCGTCGGGGTGAGACCGGATGGCAAAGGTGCGCTTGTCCGCCACGTGGAAGGGAAAAGAAATGATCCGCCTTCTTCTGAAGCTGTTGAAATGATGAATATGGATGGATATCTGCCGAGAATAATGCTTGAGGTGGAATCCGGTCAGCGTGTCCATGTACCTGTTGTGCGATCCAAGCTGCACGGTCACCGCGGCGTGGCAGCGTACGATCCACGAAGGGTAGAGTATACCCCACTGGAGGAACCTTACCTTCATTATCCTGTCTCGTGTTCAACTGATGCGCAAGCACGTGCCATTGTAGAGGCATTCGCACGTGCGCAGTCTCTGCAGAATCCGGACGATCCGCGACAAGTTGCCTTTACCGTGCTGCCGGGACATGGGATCATGATTGCAGAAAAATGGGTTTCAGGCAAAGCCCCTTTCCAGATTGTCTGGGAATACATGGATGCGGGCTATCTGCAAATAGAAAATTTTATTCCCCAGGGACCTTTCTCATACGAAGAAGCGCAGGACGGGAGATTAGTCCGTTCAGGTTCAGACTATCTAACAGTCTAATGCAGAAACTGGCTCGCTACAGATGAACTGAATACCGACTCCGAGGGAAAAATTTGAGATTCGGCGAAACATTTTTTATTATGCGGACAGCTGAATACTGTGGGCCCTTTCGAGCAAGTGGTAAAATAAACGCAATACTGCGTATAACATACCAGGAATGGCTGCATATACGGAATGGGGGTGAGGTTATAGAGGAGCTGTACGCCATTGCCCTTCAAACCTATGGAGTGAACATATGTCGCAAGAGATTCAGAAGCTGCCAGAACAGGTGCCAGTTCAGCCCACACCAAGCGAGCTTACACTTGCCGACTTGATGAAGCTTGTAGAGCCATTGCTGAAACTATGGACTCAGAACGATAACGAGAAGCATCGCCGTGAGTTGGAATATGAGACAGCTCTCTTGCAAGCTATGAGTCGGCAAAATCGACTGACCACTATTGGCGTGTTCGCAATCGCTGTATTGCTTCTTGTCATCTGCGGCGTTCTCTTTTATTTAGGACGGGACTCAACCGCGATGGACCTAATCAAACTTGTCGTCGGTCTTGGCGGTGCGCTTCTAGGTGGATATGGGTTTGGAATGAGAAGAAGACAACTTGAAAACAACCAGGAGTAAAATACGATGCCATATCGCCATCTTGAACTCACCAAAACACTCACGGTTCAGCGACATCTTCTTCTGCAAGCTCTTGTCGGTTGGGATGAGTCACGTTTAGGAAGTGTGCTGCACAAACTCTCTGAAACCGATTCTGTTCTCATTCAGTCTCCCAGCGGTTCGGAGGGCATAATTTCTCACACAAGATGAGAGAGAATCTGTTCTAGCCGCTTACGATCCGGATGAGAACGAGTTGTACAAGCCTCTGGAAGGATTCATCGGAAGGTATTAACAAACACGGGCAACGGCACATAACAGCAGTAGCAACGTCGCTCGTACATTTGTTGAGAGCTCGATATGTTGAACTCGCTCAGCGCCGCACTCATTGATAGAAAGCGTGGCGTACGGCGCTGCGTTGCTACGGTAGATGTTATACGAAATTGCCCGAAGCTCGAAAGAAGATGAAATAAAGGAGGACGAAGTGAGTGCGTTTCTTGAAGATAAAAGCGGGGTTAATGTAAAACGACTTGTCCAAAACATCGCAGATCAGTATCCATTTGAGCCACAAGTTGCCACAATTGTTGAGTTGGTAGCAAATGCCTTAGATGCAAAAGCATCTCAAATTCAAATTAAGTTTGACAAGGATACAGGCGTTCTGGAGGTAACGGACAATGGTATTGGAATGGATAAAAGACAATTCAAAGAATATCATGACTTTGCTGCTTCGACAAAGGAAAGAGGAGAAGGTATTGGATTTGCGGGTCAGGGTGCAAAGCTTGCTTTAAACTTTTGTAAAAAAGTCATTACTGAGACCTGGTCAGTGAATTATCGTGGATATTCGGAGTGGTATCTTAAAGGGAATGATGCCCCGTATAGAATTTTTGATAATGAACTTTTAACTCTTAGTGAATTCGGAACCAAAGTTACCCTTTTGTTAGAGAATGCAAGTATTAATTTTTATACTGAAGAGCTAATTAGAGATGCAATAATTGAGCATTATTTCCCACTGATTGATTGTAAGCTAAGAGAAGCATACAAAATATTTTACAAGGACGGAATAAAAATCTTAATCAATGACAGAGAAATAAAACTTGAACCTTCTATTGAGGATTTTTTAGAAAGTAGGAAAGATATAATAATAAGATTAAATCGTCAGCCTAAAGCTTTAGGTCTAATAGGCATTATAAGGGAAAATGCAAATTCAGTTTGGCCCGGTGTAATGATATGTACTTATGGAAAGGTCGTCGAGCGAACATACTTTAAAAAAGAACCAAAAGAAAAAGATAAAATAATCGGTTGGATTGAAGCACCTTATCTGATTGAGGCTGTTACAACTGACAAATGTAGATTTCAGAAAGGGAACAAAGTTTGGGAAGGATTCTTCAGAAAAGCACAGAAGGAATTCTCCGATTGGATTGAGAAAATAGGGCTTATAGAGAGACCAGCAAGGAGAGAATTAGACTATGCTAACCTGGAAAAGGAGATAAACTCTATCCTAAAAAATCTTCCGGAACTCTCTTTCTTTGGGACTACTATCAGAAGAGATGTGGCAATACCGGATAAGGATGGTGAGCAAATGGAGACAGCAGAAGGAACTCAAAAAGTTAAGGGAACACTCGGTGGGGAAACATCCGGAGAGGGAGTTGCTATCCATCCCGGAGAAGAACCTGGGGAAGCACCTACACTGGAAAAAGGCGAAGGTATTAGTTCAGCAATTAAACCAAGAACTATCAGAGGCGGCATAAGAATAACAGAGGATGAAAGACCTGATTTGGATAAAGAAGCATGGTTTGATGGTGAGACTGTTACAATTAATAAATCACATCCAGCTTATATAAAAGCAAAAGCAAATTCATTATTAAACTACCATATTTTAAAATCTGTGGTTCTGAGCCTTATTGAATTTAATTTGGAAAAAGAACCAGAACCAACATATCAAAAAGTTTTTGAACTTCAACAGAAATTTTTTAAGCGTTGGGGAGAGCTATAATGAAAAATATAAGGATACCTGTTCAGATAAAAAATGTAAGAGACCCCCGTGGAAAAGAGACGTTGAAGGCAACTGTGCCAATGAACCTTATATTTGAAAAACACTTTGATGCCAAATGGCTTGAGCAAGAATTAGCAAAGTTCGAATTAAGTTACTTAACCCTTGTAGATCATCTGAAGGGTATTTTAAAGTCGTTACGTTCTATGAAACAGAAAAATGGTAGGGTGCTACTTTACTGGGAATTCGGTGATAAAGTTGTAGAATTTTTAGAGCAAAATAAAAAAAATCCTTTATTATTGGAAAATGTTATAAAATGTTTAGTGCGAGATGTTGGCGTATCTGACAAAATAATAATGCGTTGTAAGCGTTTCAGAAAACATTATCCTGACATCGAAATGATCGACCCTAATAGATCTTTCGATAGTTATGTAGCTAGTTTTGAGGGTGGATATATTCCTAAGAACAGACAAAGGAAAGGAGCGAAACAATGAGGTGGATTGAGATAGATGAAGAAGTGTATCAAGCGCTCCAGAAGCTTGCCAAACCATTTGAAGATACACCTAACGACGTCCTACGAAGGCTTCTCGGGATTAACAAGGCATCCCTCGAAGAACTGAAAAAAGAAGTAATTAAAAAAGCAGAAGATTACGACCGTCCCATTAAAGAGATGATAAGAACGCTCGACATTAAGGGTGCTTCCGAAACTCGAATTAATAGGGTTCGTGGTGCCACTCCCCAGAAAGAATATCGTTTATCAATATTACAAGCTCTTTTAGAAAAAGGTGGTAAAGCAACGCAAAAGGAAGTTTTAGAAATTATACAACGAAAAATGAAAAATCGATTTAATGAGTTGGACCTTCAGGTTCTTAGAGATGGTTATACTCTGAGATGGCAGAAAATGGCTCAGTGGCAAAGATATATTATGGTAAAGGCTGGGCTTTTACGGTCAGATTCTCCAAGAGGCATTTGGGAAATTACTGAAAAAGGTAGAAACTATTTGGAAGAACATACTCAGAAAATATGAACAGAATTAAGCAAAACGGTCGCCTAACACAGCACAAAAGGTTCCCCCGCCAGAGGCAGACTGAACCGAACCCGCTTTCGGCGGGCTTCTTTTATGCTGGGAACGCAAGCCGCCATGTCCAAGGCAATTGATAAATGATAATCCGCTTTCCAATGAATGCTGTTCTCGTCCTCTTTGTAGCAATCCCCACTTCAGTGTTATCGCAGGCTCAGACTCCACCTGAGGTCCCATTTGTCGAAGAGGGCGTTTGTCCGTTTGAGTACGGCTGCAACTTCAGTTGTATTACTACCAAGGACCCGCTGACCATTTACTCCAATGAAGGCGATACCGCTCACATTGCCTTCGTTGTCGCCCCCGGTGATACTCTCTACCCGACTTATATAATGAACATGCACATTGAAAGGTTAGGTAAAGCAGTTGTTACCAAGCCAATCGAAGGTTTCAATGTTCAAGACACCTTCTACGTCCTCAGTTACACCGGCGAAGGTACTTGGGATATATGGTACAAGGGAAATATTTTGAATGTCGAAGGTTTTTGGGATGTCGAAGACCTACCTCAGTTTCAAGCCCGACTTCTTATCGAGCCTCTCATGAGTTGGTGGCTATTCATTAGAACAAATCACGGTCGCGAAGGTTGGCTTAGGCTGGTTAACACGACATCCTACGGAATAGATTTTAACGAAGACATAGAATTTCATTATCAGGATTCAGGCAATGGCCACGGCGGCTAAGAACCAAAAAGAAGACGCTCCACATTTGTATATGGGCGAGTGCAACGACTTTTTTCCGCTAGCGGTTAAGCGCCATTGCTCACTAGTCAATCGGAAAGGAGTGTACCTATATGCAAGAATCACTGAAGAAATTCTCCCCGGCCATATTTGGCATAGCCCTTATTTGCTTCGTACTTCCCTGGGTGAACTTTTCCTGCGGAGGTCAACACATAGCGACATTGACGGGGCTCCAGTTAGTCACTGGGACAACTATTCAGCAACAAGGTATGTTCGGCGAGCGTCAAAATCAAAAAGTCGATTCTGAACCATCGGCAGTTGCTGTTCTACTTGTCACCATCCTCGGATTTGCCTTGAGCTTTCTCAAGACCTCAAAGTCGTCGGTTATACCTAGCATTGTCGGTCTCGCAGGTTTCATCTTGCTCCTGTTGCTTAAATCGAAGATAGAGACCGATGCGGCTAATCAAGGTCAGGGTATGATTCAAGTAGAATACGCAACTCGGTTTTGGTTAGTCTTTGTATTGTTCATTGGTGCAGTTGTGCTCAACGGCTATTTGTATTTTGCTTCGGCAAAGCAAGCTCAAACGCTACCGCCACAAACGTGAGGAACTCCGCCTAACAAGCAAAAGCACGCCGCTTCTTTTTGATAAAGAGTCATTGCGGTCGCTCAACGCTTTTGCTCACTTGTTGCTATGCTTTGTTTGCCAATGCTCATCATCCGCGGTTCGCAGACGTAGCGAGAGTTGAACCGTGTGCTCATCTGTTCGTCCCGGAAAAATATCGTAGCCTTTCAAATCGGCGGGCTCACAAACTCTGCAGACAAGGTGTTAGCCCGCAGCCACCACAGACAAATCCACTCTTCCTCACGAGAGCATAACTTTTATCACCTTTGCGACGAACATGCGGCATACTTATGCCTGTGGGGCTTTGAATTGTGCTGCATCCCCCTTGTGAGGGCCAATTTTTGAGCTTCGATTGAATTTCGACTTCAAAAAATATATATTAAACATCGGCGGAAGGGGATTGTTCGGAGCTATCTTAAGCTGAGCGCCCGGATGGCGGAATTGGTAGACGCGCTAGATTCAGGGTCTAGTGGTCGCAAGGCCGTGGGGGTTCGAGTCCCCCTTCGGGCACAAATGAGTCCGAAGGCATTGCCTTGTACAGGAATTATGAAATATTGCTCGATCTTTCTATTCGTTTCCCTATTGTCTTTTGCTGGCTGCGACCATGGACTTGTTCCGCCAGAAGTACAGCCAGGTTTCGGAGGAGTGATAAGCTATCAAGGAACCTGGCCTACCATAGCGGATACAACTGATCTTCGGCTTGTTGCTTCAAAGGCATACCGGCGATTTTCCTCAATGGATGAGATCATCAGACTTCTCCTTATGACTGACTCCGTAAAGGTATATCCACCTATCGGGCAACCGGGACTGAAAATGGGGGTGAAGGAGACACGATATCAGTTCTTTGTGGAACCCGGAGAATATAAACTTGTAGGGCTTTTCTATCGATATGGCTCTCAAATCTTCCATGATTGGCGACTTGTTGGCTTGTACGGAACATACAGCGCGAGCGAGCTTTCCCCTACAGCCGTAGTTGTTAAGCCCGGTGAGTTTGTTGACGGGATTGACTTCCTCGTTGATTTTGATAATCCACCGCCACAGCCCTTTTAGCTGGCACGTCAGATGTTGATTGCTAAATTTTTAAGGCTTTCTTTCATAGTCTCTACTACAGCAATTTTCTTGTTCCCCACTTTTGCAGCACCGGTGTGTCCTGTCTCTGCATTGGTTCTGGCTGGGCGGGAAGAGAAAGGGAGAATTGTTGGCTCAGTTGTGAGCGCTGAGGATGGTTCCCCACTTGTTGGCGCAACCATCCTTATACAGGGTATGGTTCTTGGAACGACGACAGACGCAAGGGGTAACTTCACCTTGAAAGACGTTCCCGCAGGCAAACACTCACTGGTAATTTCCATGGTTGGCTATCGCCGTGCTGTTGAGAGCGTTCGTGTATCTGCTGGTGAGGAGGTGCAAGTGCGAATCCAACTCCAGAGTACCCCTGTTGAAGAGGCTCCTATCGTTGTCACAGCATCGAAGCATGAACAGGAAGCACAAAATACTCCAGTGAGTGTCAGTGTCATGAGAGGGAAGTGGCTTGATGAGAGAAATATTGTGACACTTGACCGTGCACTTCGCTATGTCCCGGGTATTGTTGTAACGGAATCTCAGGTAAGTATCAGAGGATCTTCAGGCTATAGCCGGGGCGTTGGCAGTCGGACTCTCATGTTGGTTAACGGCGTTCCAATGCTGACAGGGGACACAGGGGAAATCATCTGGGAGTTGATACCTGTGGAGTGGGTGGACAGGATCGAAGTTGTGAAAGGATCAGGCTCAGCGCTTTACGGTTCGAATGCCATCGGAGGTGTCATCAACGTTGTCACGAAGGATCCATCGGTGCAACCGGTGACATATATCCGCGCCTTCGCTGGTCTATATGATTCTCCCTATTACCCGGAATGGAAATGGAGCACCTCGCGCCAGAGCTTTGGCGGATGGTCTCTCGGTCACTCTCGATCGGTGGGGAAGACCTCTTTGTTTGCCTCTATCAGTCGCACTACAAATAGCGGGTATCGGGAGAATGATTATTATCAACGGTGGACGGGATTTGGCATTTTTAAATTGAATCTGGCTACGTCTCAGACTGTATCGCTACTTGCTGATGGGCTTCTTCAACGACGTGGCAATTTTCTGTTCTGGCGTGATTTGCGTCATGCACTACAGCCGCCCGATGAGCAGCTCTTGCAACGGGTGAGCTCCTATCGATGGACATTTGCTCCGATGTATCACTACGTAGCAAGCGAACAGCTTTTAGTGAACGCCAGGCTCATGATTCATTTATCACATTGGGAAGACAACATCAACAATCCAGGTGGCATCGGGAACTGGGCAACAACAACTCTTCTTGATGGTGAACTGCAGGCAAACTACAGTTCTGCGCATGGGATGCTGTGGACGCTTGGGAGTGAGTTTTCAAGCTCCCGGGTGAGATCGAATCTCTTTGGTAGTCCCCGTGGATGGACAGGAGCGTTGTATGCGCAGGATGAGTTTTCTCCTTCGAGTGCAATTCGGCTGACAATTGGAGTTCGTGTTGATTTGCTCAAGCAGGATACAATTAGCACACAAGGGCAGATAAATCCTAAATTTGGTATGGTGTATACTCTGCAGCAAGGGACAGCTCTTCGCCTGAGCGCTGGAAGAGGATTTCGTGTACCGTCATTTGCTGAGCTTTTTACAACAACGAGCGCAAGTGGCTTCCGTCTTATTCCCAATCCTCAGCTTAAGCCTGAGCGGAGCTGGAGCTTCGAAGCCGGAGCCAACCATGAGATTCGATCTCTTGGCGTGCTCGATGTTGCGCTCTTCGACAATGAATTCTGGGATTTAATCGAGGCGCGCTTTGTTCAGATTAAAACAAATGGGTACACCGACTACGTTGGGCGGTTCGACAATGTGACACGGGCGCGCGTGCGCGGTGCCGAAGTTTCACTCAGAACAGGTTTGTTCCGGGGTGCTGTCACAGCTGAGTTTGCATATACATTTCTCGATGCTCGTGATCTGCAGACAAATGATGTGCTTAAGTACAGGCCGAAGCATGCACTCTATGGTTCAGTTGGGATTCATCCCTCGTGGTGGGAGGTCGGTGTCGATGCTCGCTATTTGAGTCGCGTTGAACGCGTTGACGAGGAATTCGTCAAGCTTGGGATTGTACGCAATGGCGATGCCCGTGTGCCAATCTTTGTGACAGATTGCCGAGCTGTGTTTCACGTTATGCTATTAGGCTTTCCAATCGATCTCGGGCTGATAGTGAACAACATATTTCAGTATAATTACGTGGAGCTGATTGGCAATCTTGGTCCGATCAGGAATTATACAGCTTATCTACGCACGTCGTTCTAAGCAAGAAAGCATAGTCGAAACAAGGGGAAGGGATTTTTGTGCTTATAGATTCTCATGCGCATCTAAATGACCGTCAATTTGATGGAGATCTTGATGCTGTCCTTGAGCGTGCGAAAAAGGAAGGGGTCGAGATCATCATTGTGCCCGGCAGCAATGTTGCCTCAAGTGAGAAGGCGGTAGATCTCGCCGATCGTTATGAAGAGGTCTATGCATGTGCAGGTATTCATCCCCATGAAACGGGAGAGGCAGAAGACGGCGACCTCCAGAAGATATCCGAGCTGCTCAAGGCTAAAAAAGTTGTTGCTGTTGGGGAGATTGGCTTGGACTTCCACTATGATTTTTCGCCGAGGGAAATCCAGCGCATTTATTTCCGCCGGCAGCTCGATTTAGCTGCAGAGGCGAACCTACCTGTTGTGATCCACAGCCGTGAGTCGAACAGCGAGGTTCTGGCTGAGATTGCCTCAGCGGTCGAGCGACATCCAATGTGGAGGCAGGATGTCGGGAAGTCCGCCTCAGGGGGACATAATCGGTATCCTCGGGCTCGTGGAGTTCTGCACTCGTTTTCTGGGACTGTTGCGGAAGCATGGGAAGCGATCAAGCTCGGCTTTTTAATTTCTATTCCGGGCTGGATCACCTTTAAAAAATCCCCTGCTGCTGAACTTGTGCGAAGTATTCCCGTTGAACATCTTCTTATCGAAACAGACGCTCCTTACCTTGCACCTGTGCCCTATCGAGGTAGGCGGAACGAGCCTGCCTTTCTGCGCTATACGGCTGAGGCAATTGCTGCCTTACAGGGTCTATCTGTGGAGGACGTTGCCCGAGCTACCTGGTACAATGCGCGACATCTTTTCCCGCTGTCTGCGGGACAGGTTCAGCTTGGTGGTTCTGATGTTCCAGAGATTGCGTACAAGATTCGAAATTCGCTTTATCTCAATATCACTTTACGTTGCAATGCGGACTGTATTTTCTGCGACCGTAAGGGGGATGCAGTCATCAAGGGGCACAATCTGAAAATTGACCGCGAACCGACAGTTGAGGAGATCATTACTGCCATTGGCGACCCGTCTCGGTATGATGAGGTGGTATTTTGTGGTTACGGCGAGCCGACGATCAGATTTGACGTAGTCAAAGAAGTGGCGCGGTGGCTAAAGTCAAAAGGGGTGAAAGTTCGGTTAAACACAGACGGGCATGGGAACATTATCAATCATCGAAACATTGTTCCTGAACTTGTTGGACTCGTCGACGCAGTTTCTATCAGTTTGAACTCTGCTGATCCGCAGCAGTATGGTCGGCTTATGCAAATCAATCCTGACATCTATTTCCCGGCTATGGTTGAATTTGCTCGTGAATGCGTTAGACTCATTCCTGAGGTCATTATGACGGTTGTTGCGATGGATGGAGTTGATGTGGAGAGGGCGAGGAAATTTGTTGAGGAAGAACTTGGTGCGCAGTTTCGCGACCGACCGTATTTTTAAAATTACTTCAGCTTGTACTGATCATATGTTTGCTGGTGCGATGGGTCGTATGCCGCTAACGTTGTGTAGACAGATCGATTTGGATATCGTAGAAAAAGATCGGCAACTTCCATATACTTTGTGTCGAAGAAAATCTTGACTAGAAGGCTCTGGGCGTCGATGGTGGAGCGTAGGTCGGAGATTGTCTTTAAGCTTGTCAGAACAGTATCAAGTGCAGCACGAGAATCGGCTCCCATCATGTCGAGTCCGTTGTAATGGTAGTTATAAAATGCTTCTCGGAATCCTTGGTATTTTGCACTAAGCAACTCGTTAATGAGCCGCATTCTGGTGTACGATGCTCCAGATGGTTCCCAGCCGGTCGGGCTGTTCGTGGCAGCGAGGTTTGCGATCTCAGCTGCCTTTTGGAATTCCTTTGTTCCACCCAGTGGCTCAAAAGAATCGTTGTCAAAGCCGATGATTAGGTATGCATAAAAATCAAGTACATTTAGTAGAGCATCAGCGCGATACTCGTTGTGATATAGAGGCTGATTTTTCACGTAGGTGAATTGCCACTTATCATCCATGATACGGAGAATCGGCGTGTCATGGTTTGATGCGCTATCACTTACATAAATGGGCCGTTGTGAGCCGATAAATGCTTGAACGGTATATTTGTTGTCGGCGCTGGCACCAAGGAAGAAGATATTGATTGAACACTTAATTTTCTCGTTGCCGTAGTTTTTGCCAATCCAGCTGTACTGGTTCATGTAGTTCTTTACCTGGTGTGCGAAGTCAGTTAGTTGTTCTTTGTTGTATGAAGGGAGTGATTCGTAGTTGACCGTGACGTCACAGTCAAGCTCCTGAGATATTGAAAGGAGGGGTAGGAGTGGTGCCAAAAGCGCCATGAGAACAATTACACATTTCAAATTCATGCTCATGCCTTTTATGTCACGTCAATATCACAAGAACAATGTAGCAAAATTACTAATAGTGTTCAAGCTTCTGACCGTTAGTTTTTCGATTTGCTTAGGGGCGCTACAAGCCCGTGCGAGTTTTGAGCTGGGTTCGGAGACGGCTCGTGTTGCAGTTCTGGCGCCG
This sequence comes from Bacteroidota bacterium, assembly GCA_049973045.1. Taxonomy (GTDB): domain Bacteria; phylum Bacteroidota; class Ignavibacteria; order 0-14-0-80-59-12; family 0-14-0-80-59-12; genus JBMFJZ01. The sequence goes on from JBMFJZ010000001.1 coordinate 28,495, forward strand.
CGTGCACTCTCACTTTCTTCGCTGGAAGGGCTCTGGGCAAATCCAGCCTGGGCAGGCGCGGTACGGGGCTTCGGTGCCGAAGTGGGCTATACTCCAGGGATGTTCGGATTGAGGGAACTTTCGTCTGCTTCGGCTGGGGCAGCGATTTCGACGAAGTTCGGGACAGTGGGCGTTATGGTTGTAAGCTCGGGGTTCGAGGCATATCGGGAAATCACTGCAGGTGGCGTCTTTGCTGGTAGGATTGGTGAGAAATTAAAGTACGGTGTTCGGCTAAACGTTCACAGGCTCGATATCATGAATTACGGCGCTGCCACAACCTTGAGTCTCGATGCAGGCGTAAATACTGAAGTGCTTGATCATGTGGTTCTTTCGGCATTCGCTTACAATGTGTTCGACAGCAAAATTGGTTCGTCCCGTGAGCCACTTCCGCAAGGATTCTCACTGGCAGTTGCCTATCAACCGATAGAGATGTTAAGACTTGGACTCGGTGCTGATGCTGACCTTCATTTCCCCGCCTCTGCCCGTGCAGTTGTTGAATATGCCTTCTCTGAGGCAATTGCGGTGAACGGCAGCTTCGAGACGGAGCCTAATGCATTTGCTCTTGGAGCACGTATTCACGCTGGGATGTTCACTGCAAACTATCAAGCCCTTATTCATCCTGTCCTCGGACTTACGCACTTTATTGGCATCTCGATTGAAGCCGCTGGAGCACATAGCTAAGATTCTTTCTGTGCTGACAGTTTCGGTTGACATTATGCTGTCGCAGTCTGTGTCTCTTATCGACACTACTAACACCATGGTCGAAGATGAAACTCTTAGACCCTTAGAGTTAATGTTTGATGATCAATTCATAACGGTTTCTGCCATCGAACAGATTGATGAATTCCAATCTCATCGCATTGATCTCAACGCTGCTTCTATTGATGATCTTGCTGTGATTCCGGGTCTTGCCCAGTCTGATGCGGAGGTCTTTATTGTTTGGCGAAATGAGCATGGGCAGATTCGGCGTTTTGATCAGCTTGAGGAAATTAAAGGGCTCTCACTGAGCGGGCGAGAGATGCTTCGCCAGTTCGGCAGCATTAGAGCAGCTCGTCTTCCCGGATGGCTTTCCAGCCGTTCGCGAACCGGTGGTTCACTAGATGAGGCATCAATCTCTTTTCGTTCGCTGAGAATGTATCAGCGAATGAGACTCAGTGTTAATGACCGGGTCGACGTTGTGGCTCTTACGGCGAAAGATGCTGGTGAACCGTATGTGACTGACTTCGCCTCGGCGAGCGTCACACTCCGACATCTCGGATTTATCCGTGAACTTGTTGTGGGCGATTTTGTTGCAAATATCGGGCAGGGTTTAGTAAGTTGGCGTGAAGGGATTTTTCTAAAGTCTGCAGAATTGAACACCGCGTTGCGAACGTCGATGCCTGTTCTTCAGCCTTTTGGTTCGAGTGTTGAGTCGGGATTTTATCGCGGCGTTGGGTTGGAGGCTGAGTTCGGTCCGTGGCGGATGTTGTTGCTTGGCTCCTCGCATGCTTTTGATGCAAGCCTCGACTCGCTGGGAAGAATTACCAGATTTGTTACAGATGGCTACCATCGGACGACTTCGGAGTTGCAGCGCAGATTGAATTCGCGAGAAAGTGTATTCGGTGTGAGCGCTGCCTACTACATCGGGAATCTCACTCAAAGTGACGGGAAGATCATGGAGCGATCTCATGTGAGAGCCTCACTTTTGGTGCTGGGCTATGACCGCGATGTAATGATGAGTTCCCTGGCGCCATTTCGACGAGTCGTCACTGGCTCGCTTGCAGGTGAGTGGCATATGTCTGCGGCGTCGCTTGTTGGTGAACTGGCGTGGTCCGCTGATGGATATCCTGGTCAGCTCATAGGATTTCAAGCCCGAGTTGCTAAGTCATTCGACTTTCTTTTCCTCGCCCGCAATTACTCTGCGAAATTCTTCTCTCCGCATGGTTTCGCTTTTGGAGAGCGAGGGGATCTTGTCAACAACGAGCGTGGGGTGTTTGCTGGCCTGCGCTGGCTTGCTGGGAAGGATTTAGAGCTATCAACGTATGTTGACTATTTTCGCTTTCCATACCCTACGGAGACAATTCCCTTTCCGCAAAATGGAGCTGAGATTTTTGCGCAAGTGTTGTGGCGAATAGCTGAGCAGACTTTTGTATCGCTTCGGTTTCGGTCGCGATCAACCGATCAGATGGAAAAGATAACGGACGCTTTCGGAAGGAGCCGTGCTGTAAGCACGATTTTCCACAGTAGAAATGCTCGAGTCCTTCTCACAACGAATCCTGCATCCCGTATCGGCGTTACTTCGTGGGTTGCAACGGTATGGACGTATGACGACGCTTTGCGACATGCAGAGAGGGGATGGTTATTCGTTGAAGATGTCAGCTGGAAAATTCATGTGCGCGCTTCATTGCATTTTCGGCTGTTGTTTTTCCGGACTGACTCCTATGATTCTCGGCTCTATGAATATGAGCCAAGCGTTGCCGGGACATTTGATTTGCCTCCTCTCTATGGCCGAGGCAAACGGTGGTTTGTCATTGCCAGGTATGCTCCGTTTTCGTGGCTGCGAATTTCTGCAAAATTAAGTGAAACAGTGGATGATGCCGGAACACGGTCTGGGCGAGGAACGCTACAGGTTGATATTCAGTTCTAAGAGGAGGAAGCAGTGTTCGGAGGAACTTTGACGAGATTGTGAACATGGCGAGGAAGCGCGTGGTCATCGGAATGAGTGGCGGAGTTGATAGCTCCGTTGCTGCGGCTCTCCTTCTCAAAGAAGGGTATGAAGTCATCGGCGTGACAATCAAGACGTACAGTTACGAAGATGTTGGTGGCAATGTGAAGAGCGACCATAGTTGCTGCTCTCTCGATGGAATCAACGATGCTCGAAATGTTGCAGCACAACTTGGGTTTCCGCACTATGTATTGGATCTATCTGAGCCATTTCGGAAGGAGGTCATCAACCATTTCATCAATGCTTATCTTGAAGGTCGAACGCCGAATCCATGCGTTATTTGTAACCGAAAGATAAAGTGGGAAGAGGTGCTGCATCGTTCAACGCTCCTTGGCGCCGACTATGTTGCGACAGGGCATTATGCTCGTGTGCGCTACGAAGAGTCTCTGGGAAGATTTGTGATTTCGCGCGGTGCTGACCTGACAAAAGATCAGTCGTACGCTTTGTGGGGACTTACGCAAGAGAGTTTGCAAAGGACGATCTTTCCATTGTCTGAGTTGACCAAGGAACAAGTGCGTGCCCTCGCGGAGGAGTTTGGCTTGAAGACCGCGGCGAAAGGGGAGAGCTACGAAATCTGTTTCATCCCCGATGATAACTATGAGCGGTTCCTTCGCGAGCAGGTACCGGATTTGGGACAGCGCGTCAGCGGCGGGCGGATTTTGTACAATGGTGTGGAAATAGGACGGCACCGTGGCTATCCATTCTACACGATCGGACAGCGCCGTGGGGTTGGTGTTTCGGTTGGAGAACCACTGTATGTCACCCGGATTGATCCTGAGCAGAATGTTATTCATGTTGGGAAGGAATCAGCGCTTTATCACTCTGGACTTATCGCCGGGCAGGTGAATTGGGTGAAATTCTCCGGTGCTCTCACCCCATGCCGTGGCATCGCAAAAGTACGATACAAAGATACTGGTGCGCTGGCAACTCTCAGAGAGCTACCGGATGGTCGTGTTCTGGTTTGGTTTGACGAGCCGAAGCGTGCAATCACTCCGGGGCAATCCGTCGTCGTCTACGATGCTCAAGCCCCTGATGACATAATCGCCGGGGGTATCATTGAATCGGCAATTGACGAACCTTATGAATAGAACAATGACCGGAACGAAATTATTCTGGATTTGAGAAGATAATAGTCGGGGTATGCTATGTCAAAAGAGAAACTCACTCCAGTAGAGAAACTCCGCGAGCTTAAGGAGAAAGCAAAGCTCGGCGGCGGCCTTCATCGAATTGAAGAGCAGCACAAAAAGGGGAAACTGACTGCGCGAGAGCGTCTGGAAATCCTTCTTGATGAAGGTAGCTTCGTTGAGATGGATGAACTGGTTCAACATCGCTCCCATGATTTTGGACTTGACAAAGAAAAATATCTCGGCGATGGTGTCGTCACAGGATACGGTTACATTGACGGCAGGCTTGTTTTTGTGTTCAGCCAGGATTTTACAGTATTTGGTGGATCGCTTTCTGAGGCTCACGCGGAAAAAATTGTGAAGATCATCGATATGGCAATGAAAGTTGGTGCACCACTCATTGGCTTGAACGATTCAGGTGGAGCACGGATTCAAGAAGGGGTGGTAAGTCTTGGAGGATATGCGAATATTTTCTTGAGGAACACGTTGGCTTCAGGGGTCATTCCACAGATTTCCGCTGTTATGGGTCCGTGTGCCGGTGGAGCAGTCTATTCACCTGCTATCACAGATTTCATTTTTATGGTGAAGAACACAAGCTACATGTTTGTGACCGGACCGAATGTTGTAAAGACTGTGACACATGAAGATGTGACGTTTGAAGAACTTGGTGGGGCAATTACCCATGCTACAAAAAGCGGAGTAGCGCATTTCGTTGCCGAAAATGAAGCTGAGTGCCTTCTGGGCATCCGCAAACTTCTTAGTTACATACCTTCGAACAATATGGAGGACCCGCCACTTGTCGATACTGAGGATAGTCCCAATCGGCGTGATGAGCGACTAAACAACATTATCCCTGAAAATCCGAATAAGCCATATGATATGAAAGAGGTGATCAAGTCGGTCGTTGACAACGGTGAATTTTTTGAGGTTCATGAATTGTACGCCCAGAACATCATCGTTGGGTTTGGACGGCTTGGAGGTCGGTCTGTCGGCATTGTTGCAAACCAGCCGGCTGTGCTTGCAGGGGTTCTCGACATCGATTCGTCTATAAAGGCTGCTCGCTTCGTTCGCTTTTGTGATGCGTTTAATATACCTCTTGTTGTCTTTGAGGATGTTCCGGGATTTCTCCCCGGAACTGACCAGGAGTGGAGAGGGATCATCAAGCATGGAGCGAAGCTTCTCTACGCATTTAGCGAGGCTACCGTGCCAAAAGTAACTGTCATTACACGAAAAGCCTATGGTGGTGCTTACGACGTAATGAACTCAAAGCACATTCGCGGCGACATGAATTTCGCCTGGCCTACAGCGGAAATTGCAGTGATGGGACCGAAAGGGGCGGTGGAGATTATTTTTCGAAAAGAAATCGAGAAAGCGGCGGATAAGGAAGCACTGGTTGCGCAGAAAGAGGAAGAATATCGAGAGAAGTTCGCAAGCCCGTATCGTGCTGCCGAGCGCGGATACATCGACGACGTGATTGAGCCAAGCGAGACTCGGCCTCGACTCATCAGCGCACTTAAGATGCTTGAAACGAAAGTCGACACAAACCCGAAGAAGAAGCATGGAAACATACCACTGTAGAGTTAAATGAGTTGCCAAAGTTCGCTGTATCCCTGCGTGACAGCAGCTACTAAACGTGAGACTGAGATAATTTGCCGTAATGCCTCATGGTCCGATACGGCTTGCGAGGTCTTCACATGATGGTCGCTTGTCGATGGTAGTATTCACTACCCACTATCAACTGCCGACTAAAGTGGAGCTTGTCATGAAGGCAAAACTAATCCCCATCCTGTTTGGAGCAGTTTTGTCTGTCTCTCAGGCAAGTGGGCAGGACAATCGAGTATCACCAAAGCCTCATATGGATACAACACTCACGATGCCAGGGAGTGCTAGTGCCCCGGCACCCATAACGACGGGTATTGGCGTAGCCATCGGTAGTTCTGGAGTAAGTATTTATTTCCCCATCATAGCCGGTCGGGACTTTCGTATTGAACCAGAACTCGGTCTTTTTAGCAAACTGGGAATTGGACTGCTCTACGCCCACCCGTTGAGAGGTTCCAACAAAGTCTATTTCGGTCCAAGACTTGCCAGATTTGCATCTCCCATAAAAAACCTCTTTTCGAGTGACGTTGGATCAGAGCCACTCCGGGTGGGTTATATCGTTGGAGCTTGTGCAGGTCTTGAACACGGTTCCTCACATTTTACCATCAGCTTTGAGCTGGGGTTAGGTTATGCCAAAGATTGGAGCTATAATGAGAAAATCTACCCTCCGGGAATGGGACCAACGATATCTCACGATGTTATTATCCGCGGCGGTTTACTTGGTGATGCGCGGCTGTCTCTTCGCGCGTACCTTTGAGGAGACGAACCTTTTCATGTGCTCGAAGCGGTCTGATTGAACGGTCTGCAGCCGGTGTTGTTGATAGCGCTATTCACTACCCACTATCAACTGCCAACTAATTAAGATGATTTCGCAGAAGCAAGGGCACGTGGCAACGTGCCTCAGTTGTTCGTGCTTACCCCTCCTTGCTTTCGCACCTGATTTTTTCTAAACTATAATTGAAGAAACGGCAGAGTCCATGTATCGAATTCTTGCCATTAATCCAGGTTCAACCTCCACTAAGATCGCCCTCTATGAAAATGAGGCGCTTAAACTCCAGTCAAATCTTTCGCATTCTCCTGACGATTTAAAAAGGTATCTCACCATTTGGGATCAGTATGAGTTTCGGTTGACAGCAGTACGGTCGGAGCTCGGGGGATGGAACGTTGCGTTGCATCAGCTTGATGCTGTCGTCGGGCGCGGCGGGCTTCTTCGACCTGTTGAAGGTGGAATATATCGTGTCAATCAGCGGATGCTTCAGGATGCACGCGCAAATCTTCAGGGAGAACATGTTTCTAACCTCGGGTGCGCTCTTGCCTATGAAATTGGGCGGGATAGGAATGCTCCTGCTTTTGTTGTTGACCCAGTCTCGGTAGATGAGTTTGAACCCTTAGCTCGCTATTCAGGCCATCCACTCATTGAGCGAAAGGCATTGGCACACACGTTAAATATTCATGCTGTGGCTCGTCGAGCTTCTACAGCATCTGGTAAAAAGGTCGAGGAGACAAACTTCATTGTTGCTCATCTTGGCGGAGGTATTTCTATCGCACCTGTCCGCGGTGGGCGAATTATCGACGTGAATGATGCAAGCAGCGACGGACCATTTTCTCCAGAACGAACTGGAGGGCTTCCATTGCAGCAGTTTATCACACTCTGTTTTTCATCGAAATATAGCGAAGCGGAAATGCGGAAGCTCGTCATGGGCAATGGTGGGCTTCGCGCGTATCTTGGTACCAGCGATGCAACAGAGGTTGAGCAGCGCATTACTCAAGGAGATAAAAAGGCGCATGAAGTCTACGAAGCCATGGCATATCAAATCGCAAAAGAGATTGGAGCGATGGCGACGGTCCTCTCCGGGCATGTTGATGCGATTATCATCTCCGGTGGTTTGGCAAATTCGAAGGTGCTGGTTCAGTGGATTCGTGAGCGGGTGTCATTTATTGCGCCGGTCGTCATTATGCCTGGGGAAGATGAGATGCAGGCGATGGCTGAGGCTGCCCTCCGCGTTCTGCGGGGGGAAGAGGAAGCAAAGGAGTATTAGGAGAGAAGCTTTATGTTGAAGCGAAGTGCAAATCCTGATTTATTAGAGGAAGTTCTTAAGAATAAAGTGGTGATATCGGGGAACGAGGCAGTTGCCCGGGGCGCATACGAAAGCGGAGTCCGCTTTGCCTCGGGGTACCCCGGTACTCCAAGCACGGAGATACTGGAAGCTATTGTTCAGTATCCGTCAATTCATGCGGAATGGGCGCCCAATGAGAAAGTTGCCCTGGAAGCCGCAGCAGGAGCTTCTCTCGGAGGCAACCGTTCTTTGGTCACCATGAAGCACGTTGGATTAAACGTTGCGGCTGACCCATTTTTCAGCCTCGCCTATTCCGGTGTCAATGCTGGGCTTGTTATCGTCTCCGCAGATGATCCGGGTATGCATTCTTCACAGAATGAGCAGGACAATCGACATCTTGCTCGTGCAGCAAAAGTGCCAATGCTGGAGCCTTCGGACAGCCAGGAGGCGAAAGAATTTACCAGAACAGGTTTTGCAATAAGTGAGCAGTACGATACGCCGGTCGTGCTTCGCTTAACAACACGCATCTCTCATTCCGAAGGGATCGTTAAGCTTGATGAACCAGTCGATGCCAAACGCCGCCGGTATGCAAAGGATTTTCGAAAAAATGTTCTTCTCCCCTCGAACGCGCGCGGACGCCATGAGTTTGTTGAGAGGCGAATGCGCCAGCTTGAGGAGTCCGCTGTGGCGGACGATTCTCTTTTTCAGCTCAATCGGGTTGAATTCGCTTCGCCTGAAGTTGGGATCATCACAAGCGGTGCTGCATATCAATACGCAAAAGAGGTGTTCCCAACTGCCTCATTTCTCAAGTTGGGGTTGACAAATCCACTTCCGAAAAAGCTTATCCGCTATTTTGCTTCACAAGTCAAGAAGCTTGTCGTGGTCGAAGAGCTTGATCCATATCTGGAGGAGCAACTTCGTGCTATGGGGTTCTCTGTGGCTGGCAAAGAATATATACCGACGACCGGCGAGTTAAATCCGGATATTGTAGCTCGAGCATTCTGCGATGCCGGGGTACTTACAGATTCAGCTCATCGTTCGATATCCGTAGAAATCTCTTTGCCAGCAAGGCCGCCAACATTGTGTCCGGGATGTTCTCATCGTGGCGTTTTCATGGTGCTTAAAAAGCTTCGGGCAACAGTCACAGGTGATATCGGCTGCTACACGCTTGGCGCTTTACCTCCGCTTGAGGCAATGGATACATGCCTTGATATGGGGGCGAGCATTGGGATGGCGTACGGGATGGAGCGGGCAATGGAACCCACAGACAGGAAAAATGTCGTCGCAGTCATCGGTGATTCCACATTTATTCACTCCGGTATCACCTCTCTCATCAACATCGTTTATAATAAAGGTACTACAACCGTATGCATCCTTGATAACCACACAACTGCGATGACGGGGCACCAGCCGCATCCAGCCACAGGTAGGACTTTGAAAGGGGAAGCAGCACCCAAACTTGATTTTGAGCAGCTCGCTCGAGCCATTGGAGTTCATCGTGTTAGAAAAATTAATCCATTCGACCTTAAGGAAACCGAAAAAGTCTTTCGCGAAGAGATGGCGGTGAATGAGCCTTCAGTGATTATTGCCGATGCGCCGTGTATTCTTCATGAGAAGATTGACTTCGGTGGACCGTATGAGATCATTGAAGAAAAATGCCCGAAGTGCGGCCTCTGCGTCAAGGTGGGATGCCCAGCTATTGGAGTGAAAGAGAATGGTATGCCATACATTGACCCGCTCCTCTGTCCGGGGTGTGGGTTGTGTGCTCAAGTATGCAAATTCGACGCAATTGTTCCAGTATCGTGAAGGCAGTTCCTATGAAAACTATCTCGACAACAAATGAAAGACGAATAGTTCGCCTTGGCGAATTCGCTCGGCATTTTGTGATTCCGGTTTCTTTTCTCGTTGGCTTTCTGACGGGAACTTGGGAGGCTCCGGCGCAGCCGAGACTCATTCTGAAACCGGGTACGTCTGTGGACTTTGGCTCCGTTCAACGCGGTGACACGCTGCGCAGACCGATCAAGATTCTGAACGCCGGGACTGACACACTCATCATTTCGAATGTTCAGCCGAGCTGCGGATGCACAGCTACGCTACTTTCTGACAACATAATTCCTCCGAATGACTCGGGTTCCCTTGAAGTTTCCTTTGATGCCACCCACTACAAAGGGAAAGTCACAAAATCTGTGACAATCAGTTCCAACGACCCGACCAACCCGAGACTGATTTTCTCATTTTCCGTCTATGTGACTGTGAATGTCGATGTAGTTCCAGAGTATCTGGTCTTTGCTAACGTTAAAAAAGGGAGCACAGTGAGCCAGAATATCAAAATCATTAATAGATCGAAATCAGTACTCCGGATAAAGTCGGTTGACAATAGAATCGAGGGATTATCGATTTCTATTTTTCCCAAGCTCATTGCTCAAGATAGTTCTGCGACGCTGAAAGCTACTTTTATTGGTCAAAAGCCCGGTTCAATTAACGGGATTGTTACACTTCACACCAGCGATCGCGAACAACCGGTCGTTGACATCCGTGTATATGGATTTGTTCAGGAATGAAGTATGAATGATAACGTAAGCATTCTCATCTGCGGGGTAGGAGGGCAGGGTATTCTCCTTGCAAGCGACGTGCTGGTTGATGTTGCCTTCGAGGCTGGGCTCGATGTTAAGAAGAGCGAAGTCCATGGGATGTCGCAGCGTGGTGGAAGCGTTGTGAGTCATGTACGGTTCGGGGAAAAAGTTTATTCGCCCCTTATTCGAACAGGGGAAGCCGATTTTCTCTTCTCATTTGAGCGGATGGAAACGCTTCGGTACATTGAGTATCTTCGACCTGGTGGACTTGCTATTGTCAATGATCAGCGGGTCAACCCGACATATGTGAGCTTGAAAGAAGCATTTTACCCCTCGGAGATCGGTCAGTATTTTGAGGGTCGAGTTCGCCCTGGTGGAGTCATCCTTGTCCCCGCCATCAAGATCGCTCAGGAGCTTGGGAATGTTCGTGCAGCCAATGTTGTGATGCTTGGTGTCCTTTCAAAATTCCTTGAATTTCCGGAGGAACTGTGGTTACGCAGTGTGGAAAAGAACGTTCCAAAGAAATACATCAGCGTGAACCTCCACGCGTTCCGTGCAGGTCGCAATTACAAATACGATGTTAGCAAGCCTCCCATAGAAGAGCTGAGCCACGTTCCAGTGAATCAGCAAGCAAGTGGACACATTCAGAGCTTTGATCGCGGGAGAGGGAATCCTCGCGGGGAAGGTCATGAGCCGAAAGGTAGCCAATTGGAAAATCATCTCAGAAGCCTCACTCAGGTGTCAAAGCCTATCCGCACATTCGGAGAGCTTTTTGCTGTTGTCAAAGGCTTGCCTCGTCGGACTGTAGTAGTTGCCGGGGCTGAGAATGAAGCGGCGCTTGGTGCGGCGTTGGAAGCTCATGCCCGGGGGATCGCTGACGGTATCCTCATTGGTGACGAATTTGTGATTAAGCAGAAGGTTACTCAACTCGGAAGTAGCCTCGAAGGGATGGAGGTCATTCATGAAGCTGATGAGAAGCAAATCGCTCGGCGTTCTGTTAAATTAGTGCGCCAGCACAAGGGGGAGATTCTTCTGAAAGGACGGGTAGACACTTCGACTCTTCTCCGTGCTGTGCTTGATGCTGAATCAGGTCTGCGGACCGGGCGATTGCTCAGTGATGTGTTTCTGTTTGAGTATATGAGTGACGGCGAAACGCGACTTGTCATGATCACAGATGGAGGTGTCATATTAGCTCCGGATATCCATCAGAAAATTGAGATCCTCAAAAATGCTGTTGATGTTGCTCATGCCCTCGGAATGGAGCAGCCACGTGTCGCTGTTCTCTCTGCTTCAGAGGTGGTTAACCCGCAGCTTATTTCGTCGATGGATGCAGCCGTGATGACTGAGATGAATCGGCGGGGTGAGATTTCAGGATGTGTTGTTGAAGGTCCGCTGGCACTTGATCTGGCAATTTCGCCTGAGGCAGCTCGCATAAAAGGGCTGTCATCTGAGGTGGCGGGAAGAGCAGATATCCTGCTCGTGCCAAATATCGAGACAGGAAACGCACTTGCAAAGAGCACAACTTATTTCGCTCACTTTCCACTTGGACACGTGATTGTTGGAGCAGCGGCACCAATTTTAATTCCCTCTCGCGCAGATGCAAAAGAGGCAAAACTACATTCCATCGCACTCGGAATATTGATGAGTACATACATGGAAGCTCACTGACAGAGGCGGAGACTTGATGTCCCGCCTTTGGCGGATTTGCGGTCACAGATAATTAAGCCAGATTATTGTTCTCAATCACTCTCAACCACATAAGGAGGTAATATGGACTTGGAACACGGCTTCACTAAAGGCATTGGGTTCGGTTTCATTTTGCTCAGCATTTTAATGCTTTTTGGAGCAACTCATCTCGTAGCTCAACATGTAAAACGTGATACGCTCACAGTTCAGTTGAGTCCAATTATTGTCACGGCATCGCGCACGCCGATGATGAAGCGCGGTGTCCCGGCAACGATCACATTCATTCCTGTGCAGGAGGTGCGCTCGCTTGGTTCGCTGAATGTTCTCGATGCGGTAGCACGCGTCAGCCCGGGGGTATTTATCACTGAGCGTGGCGTTCTTGGCTTCGGTATCGGACCAACTGCTGCTGGACGCGTGAACATTCGCGGAGTTGGTGAAAACCATAACACTGGCGTGCTTGTCCTCATCGATGGTCGTCCTAATTTCGCTGGCTTGTTTGGTCACCCTCTCCCTGATGCCTATGCTGCTCTGGATGTAGACCATGTGGAGGTTCTTCGCGGACCAGCCTCGGTGCTTTATGGCAGCAATGCTCTTGGAGGGGTAGTTAACATCATTACAAAAAAGAGTCCTGAGAAGCCTCTGACTTTGCGGGCAGATGCTCAATACGGTTCGTACAATACACAGTCGTATTCGCTCCATGCTGGCGTACGTCGCGGGAACTTCGAGGCGGTGGGAGCCGCAATGAGAAACCAAACAGATGGGCACCGACCTAATTCAAGCTTTCGGCAAACAAATGCATCTCTCAATATCGGGTATATGCTTACTGATGTGATGAAACTTCGTGCCGACGGCTACACAGCGGCGTTTACTGTGTATGACCCCGGTCCAGAGACAAGACCGATTGTAAACGGCTGGTACGATGTAAAACGGAGTGGCATTGGATTAACTCTTGAAAATAACTTTCATTCCGTTGCAGGTAGCTTGATGCTTTTCTTGAATTACGGTGAGCACAAAATTTATGACGGTTTCCATTCGTTTGATCGACTCTTTGGGTTGATTCTGTACGAGACAGCTCGTCTTGTCGAAGGGAATGAAGTGTCATTTGGCTTTGATGTGAAACGATATGGCGGCACCGCTTCGAATGAGAAATCCAATAAGAACTTTGGCTTTCATTACATCACCGAATGGGCGCCATACGTTCATCTTGACCAGTTGTTTGGCTCTCAATTTATTTTCTCAGCCGGGGCTCGGCTGGAGCATAACTCAGTCTATGGGAGCGAGTTCGTGCCCGCCTTTGGATTGACATACCACCCGTTTCGCCAAACCTCGTTGAAGCTTTCCGCTGCTAAGGGTTTCCGTGATCCAACGATAAGGGAATTGTATCTCTTCCCTGCTCCAACCCCGACGTTAAAACCGGAGCGGCTGTGGAATTATGAAATTGGCATTGAGCAATTTCTTGCTCAATGGCTCGATGCTGAAGGGAGTATATTCTACGGAGAGGGCGATAACCTTATTCGACAGGAGGGGATTTTTCCGAACATCACGCTTCGAAACTCGGGGCACTTCATCCATCGCGGAGCCGAGATTTCACTCCATGCAGTCCCTCTTTCAAGTTTATCAATTCGAGCTTCCGCCTCATTTCTTAATCCCGGTAACGAAACGCAGGCAAATCCGAAACGTAAGCTTTGCTTCGTGGTAAGCTATGCCCACAGCGGTGTTGATGCTATGGTAAATATTCAACACGTTGCCGGTTTATATGGACAAGATTTCTCTCAGACCCCTTTGAAATCTTATACGCTCGTTGATGCGAGGCTCCAGCTACGGGTGATGGACTATCTTTCTTGTGCTATCAGTGCGAGAAATCTTTTGAATACGCCTTATGAGATCATTGCTGGTTATCCTATGCCAGGCAGGACACTGATGGGCGAACTCTCCATGGAACTTTGAGCAAATCAAGAAGGCGAGTGGTTCGCTCGCCTTCTTGTTCCGCCTTTGGCGGGAATCGCTGCGCTCCACTTTAACTGAGCAGCCGACTGTATGTTGCCTTGTAAAAGAGATGTTTGTTTGGAGGAATAATGACAGAGTGTGTATTTTGCAACATCATTAATGGGGCGTTGAAGGGGGAGTTTGTCTATAACGACGACGAAATTGTCGCGTTCAAGGACATTAATCCGCAGGCTCCAGTCCATATTCTTATTGTCCCCAGGAAGCATATAGCGACTATGAACGATCTAACTGAAGCAGATCGGGAGCTGGTGGGCAACATGTTTATCGTTGCAAATCGTCTCGCAAGGGAACTGGGTATCGCCGACCATGGGTACAGAGTTGTGGTCAATTGTAACCGCAATGCTGGTCAGGCAATTTACCACCTTCATCTCCATCTCCTTGGTGGCAGACGGATGGGTTGGCCGCCGGGATAGCTGACGCCGGTGTATGAATCCGGAGTGTAGTTGGCTTGACATTGAAAAATCTTACTTGTATATTTTATATCATTTAATTTCATCGAGAATAAAGGAGCCAGGCTTATCGGATTTTCGTTAGGGGTTCACGTCTCACGCATCTGAGGCGTTTTTCGTACTTAAATGATAACAATGTTGGAACCTTTAACGATGGTTTGGAACGCTTGGCTCCATTTTATGGAGCCGAATCAGAGATTCGGCTTTTTTGTTCAGCGTTTTGGAAAAGGAATTCATGATTGGTGAACAGATAGAGGAACTCCGTGTTATGTTCTGGAGTCGCACAGCGCGCCAGGCGCTGATCCTGTTCGCTGGACAAATATTGAATGTTCTCCTCGGTGTTGCTGTGGCAGCGCTCAATACCCGCTGGCTTTCTGTCCGTGATTTTGGAACTTTGAACATCCTAAGCGCGGTTGTTCTTTTCATAGCTTGGTTCTTTGACTTTGGGGTGTATCATGCGGGTTCCAGATTGGTGGCAACAGTCCGATCAAAAGTGGAGGAACGGAAGCTTGCTGGCGGCTTGGCTTTCATCAGTCTTGTACTTGGAATCGCTCTGACTGTGTTGATCGCCATGGTGAGCCTCTTTATTGATGGACTTCTGCATATGCGCATTGGAGGGATGCTTCTTTTGCTCTCTCCACTTGTTGCTGTCTTTCCATTTCAACTCATGGTCACAATGGTGTTGCGAGGGAACAACGCAATTGAAAAGCTTTCACTCTACGCATTCGGTCCGCGCCTTTTGTATTTGATTCTAATGATCATCGCATGGAGTCTCATAGGCTACAGTGTGACAATGGCTTTTGGCTTGAATCTTCTCTCTCTGCTTTTGGTAACAATCGGATTTCTTATCTTTTTGAAATGTAATTTTCATGAGCTTTCGTCTACCTTGAAGCTCATTTGGCGCGAGACGAAGGAATACGGTTTGAAAATCTACTATGGTACCCTTGTTGATAATCTCACAAACGGAACAGACAAGATCCTTATTTCCTACTTTGTTGGAGCTACACCTGTGGGGTTATATTCGGCAGCAGTGATGTTAACGACTCCCATTGCTCTTTTCTCGAAATCACTTGCAACGAGCGTGTTTAAAGGATTCACAGCGGTTGATCGCATACCATTTCGTGATGCAATGCTAAACTTTGTCTGGCTCATTGGTGCGAGTGCTGCTCTGTTGCTTGGAAGCGGATTATTGATCAAGCTTATATTCACGGAGAAGTACTTGAGCATCCGCTCTTTTCTACCCCTGCTGGTGCTGGCATCGATGTTCAATGGTGCTAACCAGCTTTATCACGTCTTCTTCATGGCACACCGGCGGGGTGAGATCGTGAGAAATATTTCTATCATAAGCTCCTTGATAAATGTTTTTGGCAATGTCGTGCTTATCTCGCTTTTTGGTGCGATAGGTGCAGCATGGTCAATGATGGCTACATATTGCGTGAATTTCCTTTTGAATCTCTACTATTACCAACATGTGACTCCATCAACGGTGGTAGCATGAATATGCCTCGTCCTCATAGATTCTTCTTTCTCTTAGCGTCGGCACTGCTCTTCGCCCCATCTTCTCCAGCGCAGTCAAAGCAGGCATCTTTTCCCTATCCAATAGCAGGGGAATCGATTTACGAGCAGAGTGGAGTCCGGATTATTTCTTCTAATGAATCGCAGATCACGTTAGAATTTACTCCGCATCTTAGTTATTGGGATACGATTCGATATTCAGGTGGTGAGGGTGTAGCAAAAAGTGAGTTTCTCTTGCCGCATTTTCTGGGAGAAGCCTGGTCAGGATACACCTCTGGGATGCCGGACGCTCGTTCGATGAATGTTATTGTACTTGTGCCGGGTGTTGAGGGTACGCGACTCGACGTACAAACAGTTGAACAGACGCAGCATGTCGGTGATCTTGCACCGGTCCCCTATGTCGAAGCAGATGGCTATGGATTGCAGGAGTTTCGTTTCGTTTTCTCCGATTCATTGCGCCGGTACTCCGGAAGGTTCCCGGGAGCGTACGTTGAGCTCGCACCTGATGGAATCCCGCCAACGGCGGGACGACTTGTGACGCTCAGGTTTTATCCGGTACAGTATGAGCCGGCATCTCATCGGATTTTTGTGGCGAAGAGAATTGTTGCTACGCTGTATTATGGGAAAAGTCTTGGCTACGTAGCGCCTCAGCTCGACCCCCGTTTAGCTTCGGTTGTGATCAATTGGAAGTCAACTGCAGTACAGCCCCCTGCTGTAGCAGCGCAACGGAGAGGCATTCCAGGGCACAGCGTTCTCGCCAAAGGGGAGTGGTTTCGCATTGAGATATCGGATGAAGGCATGTACCGGCTTGATTATAATGCTTTGAAATCCGCTGGCGTTGATGTTGATAATCTCGATCCTCGCACACTGAAGATCTACGGAAATGGTGGACGAGAGTTGCCGCAAAGCCTTGCTGCTCCTCGGATTGATGATCTTGCTGAGAACGCTATCGAAGTTGTTGGTGAGTCCGATGGAAAATTTGACCCTACTGACTACGTCATTTTCTATGGTGCCTCGGTGCGAGGATGGGAATACAATCCTGTTACACGGCAATATCATCACTACTTAAACCATTACACTGAACGAAATGTTTATTGGCTGACCTATGGTGGGCAGCCGGGCAAACGAATGCAGCAGTTTCAATCGCTGAGTGATCCTAATCCCTACCGGCCTGCGTCATTTATTGATTACCGTGCTGTTGAAGAGGAAAAGACGAAGACCGAAGTGAAATCGGGACTCGATTGGTTCGGGGAAGAACTTAAAGCTCAATTCCCATCAATAGTTTACACAACGAAACTTGATGGCATTGTTTCAGGTAGCACGATTTCATACGATGTGATGCTGGTTGGGAGAGCTTCTGCTGTGAGCCATTTTGACATCCAAGAAACCGACTCGTTGATAGGCCGCATTTGGTTTCAGGGTGTCTCTTTTTCAGATCAGGTAGGCTTGTGGGCATGGCGTAGCGAAGGGCGCTTCTCGGCTTCTGCATCTCGACTACAAGGAGACCGAAGTCTACTGCGTTTTGTGTATTACCCTAACAGTGATGCCGACCTCGGTTTTATCGATTGGTTTGAAATCTTTTATCAGCGCCGCTTCGAGGCAGTTAATGATGTGCTGCATTTCCGTTCTCCGGATGCAACGGCAACGGTCGAATACACCATCACAGGCTTTTCAAACAGCGATATCCATGTGTTTGATGTGACCGATTTTGCCAACTCCGCGGAGATTACCAATGCGTATGTGAGCGGCTCAACTGTTCGATTTCAGGCGAGAGTATCAAGTGGTTCACCGCATGAGTACATTGCAGTAGGTCCAGCTGGTTATCTAAGTCCCAGTTCAATATCAAGAGCGGGAAACTCTGATCTGCATGGTATCATAGACGGTTCACAAATGGTGATCATCACCCATCCTCTATTTATGAGTGAGGCGAACCGACTGAAAGCACACCGTGAGTCGTTTGCAGAAAATCGTCTCAGCACGATTGTGGTAAACGTGTTCGATATTTACAATGAGTTTAGCGGGGGGCTACCTGATCCAACGGCGATCAGGGATTTTTTGAAATATGCTTATGACCATTGGTCAACACGACCAGAATATGTCCTTCTTTTCGGAGAAGGAGAGTATGACTACAAGAACATTACAGGCGCAAGTCACGTGTTTGTTCCTGTGTATGAGACACCCGAGACTTTATTTCAAATTGAATCATATACAAGCGACGATTATTTTGTTCTTTTGACACCAGATGACAGGCGCATTGACATGGCGATCGGACGCATCCCGGTACGAACTCCTGACGAAGCCCGTGCTGTTGTGGATAAAATCATCGCTTATGAATCCCAGCCTGAGTTCGGCATGTGGAAAGATCGTGTGACCTTCGTGGCTGATGATGGCTTGACCTCCTACGGAGATGATGGATCGCAGCACACCGCCCAATCGGATGAGCTTGCTGAGCGCTATACGCCTGCTCTGTATGAGAAACTTAAGATCTACCTGATTGAATATCCGACCGTTATTGGTGCCTCTGGGCGACTGAAGCCCGATGTGAATAAAGCGATCATCGATCAGATCAACGAAGGAACACTGGTAATGAATTGGACAGGGCATGGCAACCCGCGGGTTTGGGCTCATGAACATATCTTTGAAAACTCGACAACCATACCACAGCTCGTCAACAAAAATCGCTTGACGTTTTTTACTGCAGCAACGTGCGATTTCGGTCGGTACGATGACCCAGAAGAGCAAAGTGGTGCTGAGCTCTTGGTATTAAAACCTGACGGTGGCGGCATTGGAGTTATGACAGCCACCCGGGCTGTTTATGGGTTTCTCAATGCAATGTTTGCAAACGCTTTCTACTTAGCTCTGTTTATGCGTGACTCTTCCGGGCTTCCCGTGCGGATTGGAGATGCGCTTTTTCTCGTGAAGCAGACACGTTTTGAGACTAACGATAGAAAATTTCAGCTTATTGGCGATCCAAGCATGCGCTTAGCTGCTCCGCGATTACTTGCTTCCGTTGATAGCATCAATGGGCAACCTTCTGATTCTTCGTGGATTCTTCGTGCCGGGGGCTTTGCTGTGGTTCGAGGAAGTGTTCATGCAGGAAATGATCCAAATTCAACAGTTCTACAAACGTACGATGGCACCGGTTCCGTCATGGTTCATGATGCATTCAGAACCGTGACTGTGCCGGAGTGGAATTTCACCTTCCGTGTCCTTGGGGGAACTTTGTTCCATGGTCGTGTCAGTGTTAACAGCGGGACTTTCAAAAGTGAATTTATCGTTCCTCGGGATCTCTCCTACGAGAAAGACAATGGTAGGATCTCCTTTTATTTCTGGAATGACCATCTTGATGGGTGCGGATATACTCAATCAGTCGCCTTCAGTGGAGTTGATACCTCAGTTAATGTCGACACCGTGGGACCGCAAGTAACGATCTTTATCGGTGACCGGAACTTCAGAGATGGTGATCTCGTGGGGGAGAACACAAAGCTTATTGTTGATCTTTATGATGAGCACGGAATGAATCTTTCCAGTGCGGGTGTAGGCCATCAGCTTCAAGCATGGCTCGATCAAAGTAATCAAGGGATTGATCTTTCGAATTATTATACTGGTGAGTTGAACAGCTATCAGCACGGGACTGTGGAGTATCCGTTGCGCAATCTCAGTGATGGCGAGCATACGGTTTCGGTACGCGCCTGGGATGTATTTAATAATTCTACTACGACGAGCACCATCTTTCGAGTCGCAACCAGTGCCTCTATGCAGGTTTTCAATGTGGTGAACTATCCAAACCCATTTAAAGATCGGACGACGTTTACTTTGCAGCAGAATCAATCTTCCCCGGTTGATGTGACAATCAAGATTTATACAGTGGCTGGCAGGTTGATTGCCACGCTGCAACAAAATGGACTGGTCGGTAATTTTCTTAGAATTGGATGGGATGGGCGCGACCAGGATGGAAATGAGATTGCCAATGGAGTTTATCTTTACAAAGTGATTATTCGGACCTCTGATGGAGGTCTTTCTACCGAGGTTCTCGGAAAGCTGGCGAAGGTGCAGTAGTGCATTTTTTTCAAACTGCATGATGGGTTTGATGCCGGGACGGCTTACTTGATAATCCATGAGTGAAATTGTACATTCATAGTGTCGCGCTTTCTCAAGCTCTGAAGGGGCTTTGGGAGCAGTGGACATGACAAAGCTTCATCAAATAGAGGAGAAGTATCCATGAAGAAGATGCTGTTGCTCGAAGCAGTAACGGTGATTCTAATTGCTGTTGTGACCACGGAGGGATTTGCCCAGGGTGAATCTGCGGTTCCTTTTCTGCGGATTTCGCCGAACTCGCGAAACAGCGGCATGGGGGAGGCTGGTGCGGGCTTAGCCGATGATGCCTCAGCTATTTTCTGGAACCCGGCTGGATTAGCATTCCAGACCGGGCAGGAGGTGAGCCTCACTCACTCGAACTGGCTCCCGGGGCTAGGGCTTTCTGATTTGTTCTATGAGTTCGCTAGTTACCGGAACCATATCGAAAGCCTTGGCGGTACCCTTGGGGCAAGCGTGACTTATCTTAATCTCGGTGAGATTCAGCGGACCCTATCAAGCCCGGAGCCTATTGGAACGTTCAAGAGCTATGAAGCTTCCGTCGCTGTAGCGTATGCGACAAAGGCGACAGATGATCTTGGCGTAGGGGGAACATTCCGCGTGATCTATAGCGCCCTCTCACCCATCGGAACCGCTGAGGAACAAGGCAAAGGCGTCGGCACCACGGTCAGTTTTGATTTGTCGCTGCTGTATCGTCCGTCAACGCTTCAACTCCCCATCGTGGGATGGAACCTCGGGAAGAAGCTCGGCGTTGGCGTGAATCTTTCGAACATCGGTCCTAAGATTACGTACATTGACGCTGCTCAAGCTGATCCACTGCCGACAAATTTCAGACTGGGACTTGCATACAAGGTTATTACATCGGACTACAATAATTTGACTGCGGTGCTCGATGTGAGCAAACTGCTCGTCAGTGTGAACCGTGATCCGTTCTACAAGGCAATCTTCACAGCATGGGCAGACCAACCTTTGCGTACGGAGCTAAGGACATTCATAACCTCCGGCGGACTTGAATATTGGTATGGTTCGCCCAAACTGGTGGGCTTACGGGTTGGTTATTTCTACGAGGACCCTGACTTTGGAAACCGACGCTTTATGACTTTTGGAGCGGGTATTCGTTACAGTATCTACGGGTTTGATTTCAGTTATATCTACACAACCTCTGAGGAAAAACACCCGCTCTCAGATACTCTTCGATTTACCCTCCTCATCAGCTGGGGTGGTACTGGGGAGTGAAGGCAGCAATCCGGGTATTGTTTTTGAAAATGTATGGAAAAGTAACGTTGCTCCTGGTCCTTACGACAGGAGCATTCGGCGTCGCAGTCGCCGGCTCCGGGTGGAGTCTTTCTCATCCACTCTCATATACTTCGCCTGCTGGACTGCAGCGGAATTTTATTGGAGATACCATTCATCTTCTTGCTGTTATGGTGGAGTTTCAGAAAGACAGCGATCCCCGGACAACAGGTGATGGAACATTCGACCTTACAACACGGGCAGATTCAATTATTGATCCACCTCCACATGATCGTGCGTACTTTGATGCGCACTTACAATTTGCAGCGAACTATTACAGGAAAATCTCAGATGGCAAAATTAACCTCGTCTGGAACATACTTGATCAGGTTGTGACTGTTCCGAAACCGATGTCAGCTTATGCCCCTGCCATTGGGAGCAACGACCTGAGCAATCTTGCAAATCTCCCTATCGATGTCTGGACAAAAGTTGATTCACTCTTTCGTGGCATTGATTTTAGTGCATATGATTTGTTTGTCATTTTCCATGCTGGTGCTGGTCATGATGTGAATTTCTACGGTCCACCTGACCTTGATCCAACACCATTTGATCTCCCATCGGTTTATTTTAGTTTGCAATCGTTTCGATATGTCTTTGGGTTCTCATACATGGGAATCCCTGTTCGTGGTGGTTCGTACTGGATTACAAACTCTATCATCATGCCTGAAACTGAGAGCCGAGAGGTTCCTACCCTCGGGGGTACCACATTGCTTCAGCTTAGTATTAATGGAATTCTCCTCGGCAACATTGGGAGCTATCTTGGTCTACCTGATTTATTTGATACAAGGACAGGGGCTTCAGGCATCGGTCGATTTGGTTTAATGGATGGCGCCGCGATGTTTAGCTTTAATGGTCTGTTCCCCCCTGAACCTTCGGCATGGGAGCGCATTCAACTGGGGATCGCGTCACCGATCGATTGCGCACCACAGTTGACAAGGTACTCGCTCCCAGCTCACTTTTCAGGTCGGGAGCCTGTGATCTTGCGAGTTCCTATTTCTGCCCGTGAATACTTCCTTGTGGAGAATAGAAGTCGCGACCCTCAAGGTAATGGCGTGACACTGACCATTCTCTTTAATGGAAAAATAGAGAGAAAACATTTTCAACGCGATACCGTCGGCTTCAACGCTTTTGATACAAAGCAAATCTATGGTGTAGTTATTGATGTTGATCATTTTGACTGGAGCTTGCCCGGTGGTGTTGATGAGTCCGCCTCCGGCGAATTCTATGATGGCGGGATACTGATTTGGCACATTGATGAAAATGTTATTCGAGCAAATTCAGCAACGAATACGGTCAATGCTGACCCGCGGCATCGTGGTGTAAACCTTATGGAAGCCGACGGCTCGCAGGATATCGGGCAAAGCTATGGGGACCTGGATCCGGGACGGGGGAGCGAATACGGGACCCCACTGGATTTTTGGTTCGAGGGAAACCCTGCACCTGTCTACCGGAACGAATTTTCATCAACCTCTCATCCGAATAGCTTGAGTTATTCCGACATCGACGCTGGTATCGTGATCAGAGATTTTTCTTCACGTTCGCCTGTCATGTCGTGCTCGGTGAGTCTTGGTAAGCCATCAGTCCAGCCACTGTCCGGTTTCCCCGTCAGAGTTGGTGCGTCTGATCGCTTTACTACACCGGTGGCTGCGGATTTAACGCTTGATGGAGAGCCCGAAGTGATTCTTAATGCGGGTGGCAGGCTTCTTGTGTTTGGAATAAATGGCAAGTTGCTCTGTGACTCCACGGGGGCTGTTCCATATCAAGTAAAATTTGTTCCGGCGGTCAACGACAAGCGGACACTGATTGCCGCTGCAACCGATAGCGGGGTAGTGATAGCGCAGATTGTACTCCAAACTGGTAAACTGAGTTTCAATCCCACCTTTGTTTCATTCTGTGCTCCTGTCAGCACCTCTCCAATGTTCGTCGGGGATACTGTTGTCGTGGGTGACTCGCTCGGGCATGTACATTTCGCACTGTTTACTGGATTGAACTGGACTGTTTCCACTGGACTGTCCACGATTGTCGACTTGATGTCATGGACTTCGCTATCTGGACGACCGTACTGGGGAGCTGTTGCAGCACAGGGGATTACCTGGCATGCAATAGGTGATTCTATTGCTTCGGTGATGAGGCTGCCAAGAAGCATCGTTTCCGGCACGGGCGCCAGGAATTTTTCTGGCAGGAGCTATCCTGATGCAACAATCGTTGATGGGGCAATTGTTCTGTTCAACGACGGCTCAATGAGCGAGTTGCCGATCGATGGGTTGATTTCTGTACAAGAAGCTATAGATACTCCGCCAACTGGACCTGCACTTCATCCTCTCGATGTAAGTTATGGATCACACATTGTCTTGGCAGATCTCAATGGACCAAAGGTAGTCGGTAGTTCTCGGGGAGCCTTAGTCGCTGTGAACAGTATCGGAGCGATAGCTGATGGTTTCCCATTCGAATCACGACTGGGACCCATTTCCTCTGTCCCCGTTGCTGGGAAGACGACGGAAGGGAAAGGAATTGTTGCAATCGGCGACTCCTCCGGGGGTGTTCATCTCATTGGCGAGGATGGGAGGGAATTCCAGGGCTTCCCTATGCAAGCTGGGGATGCCGTCATTGCTCCTATGTCCCTTGCTCCAGCAGACTCAGGTTCTTTTTTGTTCGCTGTCAGTATGGATGGGTATCTTTACGGGTGGAAGACAACAATTTCTGTGCGTGGATCTGGTGCCCAGTTCTTAGCTTCGCCATCACATCCAAATTGGGCGGCGTTCAATCAGGTTGCACCTATCCCCGAGATCACATCACTTCTTCTTGCATCTCGTACATATAACTGGCCTAATCCAGTCTACGGAAAATTAGCTTACCTTCGTTTTTTCCCAACGTCAAATGCACATATTACCATCAGCATTTTTGACCTTTCCGGATACAAAGTTCAGGAACTGACAGCAGAGGGGGTTGGTGGGATTGACAATGAGATACCGTGGGACGTATCGAACTTAGCCAGTGGGGTCTATCTTGTGAAGGTACATGCGGAGTCAGGGTCTCGAACAGGCGATTTGACTTTTAAAGCAGCTATTGTGAAGTGAACTTGTTCCGGGCATCTCTATTTTTGGCAGTGATGGAATGCGCTTTTGTTTTTTTACTTAAGTCGCAAGAGGCGGAGTTTCATCATCCAGAGGCCGAATGGTACACGATTGAGACAGCCCACTTTCTGATTCACTACCATGCGGGCGAGGAGCGCAGCGCACAGCTTGCTGCAAAGATAGCTGAGGATGTTTATCTGCCAATTACAGAGTTGTATCATCATGAACCTGACCAGAAGGTGAGCATTGTCATTCGGGATTTCGATGACTACTCTAATGGGGGGGCATATTTTTACGATAACAAGATCGAGATCTTTGCTCCTGCTCTCGATTATGATTTACGTGGAACGCATGATTGGTTGCGCAACGTCATCTCTCATGAGTTTACTCATATTGTCCAGATACAATGCTCAATGAAATTTGGTCGTCGTGTTCCGGGCATTTATCTACAATGGTTAGGCTATGAATCGGAGCGGCGCACCGATGTGCTTTATGGATATCCGAACATTCTCGTGTCGTATCCGGTCTCCGGGTTCGTTGTTCCAGCATGGTTCGCTGAGGGGACAGCTCAGTACAATCGCCCTGAACTCGGATACGAAAGCTGGGATTCTCACCGCGACATGATCCTCCGCATGGAAGTTCTTGAGCACAAGCTACTTACCTGGGATGAAATGGGGGTCTTTGGGAAAACAAGTCTCGGAAATGAGGAGGTGTACAACGCCGGCTATGCTTTATCAAATTACATTGCTTGGCGATTTGGGGAAGAGAAGCTTCGGGAGCTCTCAAGGCGTCTGGCGTCAGTTGGAACGTGGACGATAGATCAGGCTATGAAAGATGTACTAGGTATCTCCAGAAGGGATCTTTACCGGGAATGGAAGGCTTATCTGGATTCAACATACTCTCGCCGAACCGCTGCCGTTCGAGCTTACCTTGTGGATGGGGAAAAACTCGCTGGAGATGGTTTTGCGAATCTCCATCCGGTTTTTTCACCAGATGGGTCAAAGCTTGCCTATCTCTCGAACAAACGGGCGGATTACTTTGGCTTGACAGCGATCTATGTGCTTGATCTTTCAACAAGTAAAGAGGAGCGACTTGCTCCCGGAGCTCGGAAATCTTTCAGCTGGTCCCCTGATGGGAAGAAGATTTATTTTGCACGAGTGAGTCGAGATAACCGACACTGGTCAAACGTCTTCGATCTTTATGTTGTTGATGTAGCCTCAGGAAAGGAAAGACGGTTGACCTACGGGCTGCGCGCCTTCAGCCCTTCTGTTTCGCCTGATGGCACAGCGCTTCTTTTTGTGACCGGAAGAGATGGGACATTGAATATTGCACGGTGCGACTCCTCAGGAAGAAATGTCACCATGCTTACGAATTTCGCCAATGGTGAGCAAGTCTATTCACCACATTGGTCACCTGACGGGAAGCAGATCGTTTTTGCATATTCCGATCGTGTGGATCGGCATATTGCTCTTTTGAATGCTGATGGGAGTGGATTCCGTTTGTTCCCTCTCAATAGAGATGCACGTGACCCAGTTTTTTCCTCCGATGGCAAATGGATTTATTTTGCCTGGGATACAACTGGCATTTTTAATATCTATCGTATGTCCGTTGATGGAGAAAATATTGAGCAGCTGACGAATGTCCTTGGTAGTGCATTCATGCCAACGGTTTCTTTCAGTGGTGCGTTGGCCTATAGTTCGTACGGGGCTGATGGCTTCTCGATTCGTTGGATTGCAAAGCCTCACTCTATACAATTGCGCTTTCACTACGTTAACGAACCGCTCTATCCAGTACACCAGCTTGCCAGCAACTCAAGTCAATCAATGCTCGGTGACAATCATAACAGCATCGATTGGATTAGGCTCCAGAGGTATGATGATCGAATAGTCCCATCGTTGCCATCATATCGATACAGAAATGTCTTCTCATCGCTAACCCTTGTCCCATTCGTCCGAGTTGACAACTATAATCCTCGCAACAAAGGAATTGATGTTATCAAGCCCGGAGCGTATTTCTTCTCAAATGATGTCTTGGGGAATGTTGGAATCTTCGGTGGTGTGGCAGTGAATCGAAAGCTCGAGCGTGATTTATTCTTGATATTCAGTTACGGCGATCGGTTGCCCGGTTTGTGGAAACTTGGCATTGAACCAACCCTCTCATTTGAAGTTTACAATATAACACGGGCTACCACGGGCTTTATTGGACTCGAAACATCGACTATCCCTGTCGACGTCACATACAATTTGCTGGAATTTGATCTTGCCGCCCAGCAGCCCATTTGTTCTGAGAAGAACATTCTTTCGCTTCGTTATAGCCACAGTCGTTACAGTGCAGATATTGGGACCTTTATTCTTCCGATCAGTCGTGTCCTTGTTCCAGCTTCACGTGATCAGTATTTTATTGGTAACAGCATCAAAATCAGTTTAGCCCATATGGATATACTTCCGTCCCGTGATGAAGAGATCAATCCAATTGGACGGAAGCTCGCGGTGCGCTATACGTATGAGTTCAGCAAACTCAGCTCAGGTGAATACGAGGCATCGAGCGCTGGTCTTGTTCCGAAGTATGATCTATATCGATTTCATCGCGCTGAGATACTCTGGAATGAGTACCTGCCGCTTCCCATCTCTCACCATGTGCTAACAGTTGGGCTTCGTGCTGGAACAATTTTTGGCCCGCCTGTGAGCGATTTCTTCGATTTCTATGCCGGCGGAATGATTGGCATGCGTGGATACCCGTTTTATGGTCTAAGCGGAAATCGAATTGGCGTTGTGAGCGTCTCCTACCGCTTCCCGCTGTTTCGACATATTGATCGCCAGATTGGATTTGTCTATATTGACAAATTGTACGGGTCGGTTTTCGGCGATTTGGGAAATGCATGGACAGGTGTTTGGAGTCCGCCTTTAGCAGAATGGAAAAGGGACGCAGGTGCGGAGTTGCGATTAGAAACATATTCTTTCTACTCTTATCCAACGCGGATCTTCGTGAGTGCTGCTTATGGGTTTGATAGATACACAAGGGCGATAAAGGGCGGCAATTTTACCTATGGGCGCGAATGGAGGTTTTACGTTGGCGTCCTCTTTGGATTTGAATTTGAACCATGAGGTCGAAGATGAAATCTAACTCCCGAAAACATGCGAGGTCTTTTCTGACAAATTACAAAGGTTTAGCTATTTTTTTTCTTCCCCTTATGACCTTCCTGATGACAAGTTCTTCACGGGCGGGTAATCTTATGGCACTCCGGCGCCATGATGCCGTTGTACCGGTACTCGCTCAGACAGTCCTAAGAGGAGGGGATCAATTCCGCCAAAAGAATTGGTGGTTCTCCGCCAGACTCAGTAGCGGATACCCGTACGGCGCAAGCCCCTGGCTGATGGATTCTGAGAAACCAATGCTGACAGGAAATGTGCGAGTTGATTTAGAGCGAGTTAATGCCTCTCAGCCCCTTTTGGGCACACTTTACAGAACAAACGGAGCTTTTCCCTTTGGTGGACCGGGTGATTCGATAGAGAATTTTCAACGCCGTTCGCCGTGGGCAGCAGCTGGTCTTTCTGCTCTACTACCTGGCGCCGGACAGCTCTATAACCATGATTACTGGAAGACGGCTGTCTTCCTTACTGCTGAAGTTGCCGCTTGGACAGGATATTTCATCTACACAGCGAAAGGAAATCAGCGAACCACTGAGTTCCAAAATTACGCTGATAAATATTGGAGTGTCGTCGAGTATGCGAACTGGATCAATGCAAATGGGAAGACGTACAATCCAGACGTCCCCTACATTCCGATTAACTCGAATGCAAATCTTGCTCCGTGGGATCGGGTGGACTGGGTTCTGCTGAATGCTGCTGAGCGAGCTGTTGGAGAGAGATTTGGTGTGTTTACTCATATACTCCCACCCCATGGCGAGCAGCAATATTACGAGCTAATTGGCAAGTATCCGCAATATAACCCTGGATGGGATGATGCAGATCGCTCACATGTCTCAGACGACAATGTTTCTCCTCATTTCCGCTTTTATTCTAACATGCGAGGTGAGGCGAATCATCTCTACGCTATTGCAAGTGCCTCGGCAGCGATTGTTATCGTCAATCATATCCTCAGCATGGCAGAAGCAGCATGGAGTGCATCTCGACACAATCGTATCCACGCCGAGCTTGGTCTCAATGTAGAGCAAGTTTACGGCGAGGTGATCTATTCTCCCGGACTAACCATTCAGGTGCGTTTCTAAGCTATTTCTGCACGCGAAGAATTACAGCTGTCCCGGCTATGAGGAAGATTCCATTGGCAAGCCACGCCGTAACGAGGGGATTGAGTACCCCATTATATCCGAATACCTGACTTGCTTTCATAAAAGCGAGATAGATGAAGCTGATGGCGACACTGATCCCGAACTCTACTGCTAAGCCGCTTCGACGCTTGACTGATGAAAATGGAACCCCAAAGAGCACCACGATGAAATTCGCAAAAGGGAAAGAGATTTTGCTGTAGAGATCAACCAGCCAGCGCGAGACATCGTTGCCACTCTTTTCTTGATGCTCGACGAATTGCTTCAAATCACTGTAAGACATCTCGGCTGGTTTCTCTTGCATTGTTGCAAGGCGTTGAGGAGTAATCGTGAGGGAACGAAGTCTGAGGATATTGAATGGACGAGCCGTTTGCTGAAGTCCGTGGAATGTTCTTTCGACGCCGTTGGAAAGAATCCATACTGAGTTGGTTGAATCCCATATCATCGTTTGTGCATCGTACCGTCGGAGAAGTTCGACTATGTTCGTATCGCTGTAATCCTGCACGCTAATACGGGACGCGGTGTTATATCGCTCATCAAAAAAACCGATGGTCACTATACGGGTCGGACCGTCTTGAAAATAAAGATTCGAACTCGTCATTGTCGAAAGATTCTTCCCGAGGTACTGACGCTCAATGTTCAGTTTTTCTTTATTGGTTTTTGGAACTACCCAGCCATTGAAGTACGCGGAGAGAATACTGATAGATAATGCGATCGTAAGAAACGGGACCATCAATCGGTACAAGCTGACGCCGCTCATTCGAATGGCGATGAGTTCGTTTTGGTTGGAGAGTCTGCCTGTGGTGAAGAGACTCGAAAGAAGCATCGCAACTGGTAGCATCAGGATGATCATCTCGGGGGTAAAGTAGAGATAATAGAGAAGCAGGATGTGAGTTCCGACATTATGATCAAGGAAGTCATCAAGGTTCTCCATCAAGTCAATTGTAATAAAGATGAGCAGAAAGGCGATCAGGGCGAAGAGCGTTGCGAGGAGAAATTGTTTGATGATGTATCGGTCGATGATCAGCATTCGAGTCTCCTACCGTTCGTATTCTCCAGATAGCTCGGTGCTTGGCGAGCGCCAGGATTTGGGGATGAGGTGCCTGAGGGTGGCCCAGTTGATGATCAGGCTCTCCCTTGCTACACGAATTGTGAGGTAAATGCCAAGCGCACCTATGATGATGTTGGCAATCCACATGCCGATGAATGGTGTCACAAGTTCGCGGTCAGCCAGCTTTTCGCCCCCGATAAGGCACGCCCAGTAGAGGAGGAAAAATCCTAAACTTATTCCACCGGCGACGCCGAATCCTCCGCGGCGTGCCATGACTCCCAGAGGAGCCCCTATCAGAACAAAAATAATGCAAGCAGCCGGGATAGAATATTTCTTGTCGATTTCCACAAGGTAAGAATTGGTTTGCTTGCGGAGATAATCGATTTGCGAAAGCTGAGTCTGGATGGTTGAATTTAAAACTCGTATCCGCGTGATTGCATTCTCGATGCGCTCACTATATGTTGGCGAACCCGATGAAGATTGATGAGAAGAGTGTGCTATCGACCCAGATTCTCCCCGCGGGAATGTTTTCACTGCTCTCAAAGGTCCCCCCCTATAGCGGACCTGAATATCGTATGGATTCATCTCTTCGGGACCCAATTCAGGGAAATGCTTGCGGCTTTCTCCGACCGCTTCCTGCTGAACTGTGCCAGTAAGAAATTCCTGAGTAGTTCGGTTGACTGCTTGTGCAATAAACTGATGAGCTTGATCAATCTGTCGTTTGAGACTGTCAACAATTGCGTTCATCGCCTCGACGCTAAGCTCTCGGTCGCCACGGGAAAAAGCGTTGTCTGGGGAACGCTCAAATGCGAATCCCTGTGTGCTGGTAATGATCCGGTATCGATTGAATCTGACAAGCCGGGAATCACGATAATCAGCGGAGAGCTCAAAGATCTCCCCGTCCTGAAGATTCATGACAAGCTTTCGGTAATCTGGCGAAAAAGAGATGCTTCCACGTTGGGCATTGATAGTCACATGCTGTCCAGGCTGCGTATAGTCGAAAATGGTGATCCCTTCCAGATCATTTGACTGTTCGAAGGTCTTGCGAACGAGAATGCTGTAGCCGGGCAGGTCTTGATTGAACAACCCGGGAACAATTGTAAAGGTTGGCTTCTTGCGCTGGATATCTATAGCGAGAACCTTTGCTTTGTGGTTAGCGTCGGGGAGCACATCGTTGTCGAAACGATAGAGGAGGTATGTTACCACAATGCTGGCGATGAGAACTGGTGCCATCATTCGATAGAGACTCACACCACTTGCCCGCATCGCTGTGATCTCGTGGTTTGCCGACATGTTCCCAAACGCCATAAGGGTTGCAATAAGAACCGACATCGGCACAGCTAAGACTACCATCCATGCTAAATTGAATGCAATGAGTTCAATGATGACCCAGAACCCCAACCCTTTGCCGACCAGGTCACTCAGGAATTTCATCAGAAACTGAAGTACGAAGACGAACATCAGGGTGACCAGTGAAAAGATAAACGGGCTAAAATGATTGCGCAATATGTAACGCTCAATCGTCATACCAAAGGCAATATACCGAAGATGCAGAACTTTTGCCAACATACTTGTGCCCGAGACAAGGTTAAAACGTCGGAAGGTCTTGATACTTTACGCGTTCAAAGCTAAATTTTATTAGTACCATTCGCACAACAATGTTCATTGCATGAGCATATTGGCACCTCTGTCGTGGAACGGATTCATTCTTTAAAACTTTTCGACAAAACATTCATTGCTTTTTTCCTTACTTTGAATGTTCTTTTGCTTCTATTTCATCAAAACGTGGAACACTGGGAGTTCGCCTTTGGCGCATTCATTGCACATCTTATAGTCGTTGCCTCGATCATTTTTATTATTCCTAAATTATCTCGCAGCGAGAGTATGCTCTTGCAGTTTCTAAGGGATTGGTATCCTGTTTTAAGTTTTACATTTATATACTGGGAGACGGGAAACTTTATTCACATGATCTTCCCCTTTGAACTTGACCGGTTTATTATTTCCTTTGAAACCGCTCTTTTCGGTATTTCCCCTAATGTCTGGGTTCAGCAATTTGAGAATTCTTTTCTCACAGAATTAATGCAACTCTCGTATTCAGCTTATTGGGTTCTAATCCCAATAGTGGGTGCAATGTTTTATTTTAATCGGCAATATAAGGAATACGAAATTTTAATCGCATCTATCTCTATGGCTTTTTTCATCTCTTATCTTCTGTTCATTTTGGTTCCAGTGGTCGGGCCTAGATTTGCTTTAGCGGATCAAGTTGGAGGATTATCTGATGTTCCGCCCGGCGGAATTGGTGCGGTTGTTCGTTCCTTTGTTAACAAGGTCGGTTTGCGGGGCGGGGCTTTTCCAAGTTCACATGTCGCTGTAGCTATGATCCTCCTTCTATTTTCATGGCGTTTTTACCCTGTGATTGCGAAGGTTATGTTCTTGCCCATAGTGACGCTGTTGATGTTTGCGACTGTATATTGCCAGTATCATTACGTGACGGACGTAGTTGCAGGGTCAGTGATTGGTATTTTCCTTTGGTTTTTGGGGTTCAGGCGGCTGAGCAAGGATAAAGGTTGATGCCAGTCCACCGCGCAGTCCCAATTTTGTCAATATTCAATTACCCGACAGTTTGCAGAATGTCATTGCTAAGGAACGCAGCGACAAAAGCAATCCCCTGTTAAACGGTGATTTTTCGTCTTTAGAGGGTTGCTTCGGGGCAAAAACACCCCCTCGCGATGACATCACCGATACAAGAGTAAAACTGTCAGGTGGATAGTCAATATTTGCAATTTTCTTTTGAATTCGTTACAATAGTTTCATCGTTCATATGTTTTTGGGGGTGACGCACAAGAGTCTTCGATATCGGGTTGTTATTCGGTTTTTGAAAGACCCCGGCTAAAGCTACTTGCAGGGGGAAGGGCATTTTAACGAAAGCGAAGACTTGATGCGTCAACGAAGAACAGACTCAGGGACGAGCCTCTCTTTATTCATTTTCCCTATCTTTTCTGCAGCTCTCCTGCTTCTGGGATTTATGTTGCCTGTAGCGCCTCTGGAGCGCTCAGCTTCTCCTGCGTCGAAAGTGGAGCAGGCTGAGAGCGTTCATCGGGGTGGCGGCTTAAGTTTATTCTCCACCGATGATGACACTCTCAGGTCACAAATGCCACGTCGACGGCATGGCCGCAGGGTTGTTGGTGAACCTGAAGTACCTGTAAGTGAGTCGTTTAAGCCGCAGGCAATCTCATCTTCTTCCGACACCCTCAAGGGGTCCAAACGCGTTCTTACGGCGTTGGATTCACTGCTTCTTTATCCACCTGATTCAACTGCGAGGATTAAGAACTTTCAGTATGTTCGGCACGATAATCTTGCGGCCTCGCTGTTTCCGAGCTACTCATATCCGCTGTTTCTTCGTAAGCCACCTGTCTATCAGCGAAGTGTGACATTGGATTCTACTGGGAAGTTCGTCACCGTGCGGGAGACAGTTGACGGCAAAGATGTTAAGATCCCAATTACCATGCCGCTTGATGAGTATATCAAATTGAGGATGGAGGAAACAGTACGAAATAACTGGGCAGCCCTTGCGCATCGTTACGAGTCCAATCAGAAGAAAGACGAGCTGGGAAGTCTTCTCAGCACGATTACGAAGATCGAAATTCCGATTCCGTCCAATCCTCTCATGAGTATTTTTGGGGGAGGTGGAATCCGGTTGAACATTTCTGGTGCCGTGGATATCCGAGCTGCATTACGAAATCAGCAGATGCAGCAGGTCGTGACTTCTCGACTTGGGAACGTCCGCAATGAGCCCGATTTCAATCAAGAGGTGCAGATCAACGTCAATGGACAAGTGGGGGATAAGCTTAATATTCTTGCCGATTGGAATACGCAGCGAACTTTCGACTACGAAAATCAATTGAAGATCAAGTATACAGGTTACCCGGATGAGATCATCCAGAGTGTTGAAGCAGGCAATGTCTCTCTTGTGACTCCGTCCTCGCTCATTGGTGGAGGTCAGGCACTCTTTGGCATCAAAGCTGCTGCTCAGCTTGGGCCACTTCGCCTTACTACGATTGCGTCGCAGAAGAAGGGACAAACAAAGGAGATGACCGTCTCAGGTGGATCCAGGGAAACAACTTTCGAGCTGCGTGCCTATCAATACTCGCAGAATCACTTTTTCTTGGATACTCTGTATCGTTCCGCCTTTGAGGATTATTATGGCCACGCTGTACCCATTATACACACTGATCTCCATGTGACAGATATTGAAGTATGGGTAACACGACCTGGTTTTGTCCCCGACCCAAATGAGAGAAGTGCTGTTGCATACATTGATCTTCCACCTCTTCCTCAAAACGGATATTCGGATTCGCTGCGCAGCGTTACCTCAGGAATTCCCGGGCGGGTCGAAAGTGGGCAGTTCATTCGACTGAAGGCGAATGAGCAGTATTTTCTTAATCCTGATGCCGGCTACATAACATTGAACACAAATGTGCAAAACGATCAAGCGATTGCGGTAGCATATCGCACGCAAGGTGGTAATGTCTATGGCGATTTTACAAATGCGACCTCCGATACTGCGCGATTGGTTCTTAAACTTATAAAGCCCAAGAATTTGATTCCGGATTACAAAGAAGCTTGGAATTTAATGCTGAAGAATATTTACTCCGTCGGAGGTCGAAACCTTAAAAAGGAAGGGTTTGACCTCAGCATTTATTATCAAATCCCCGGTCAAGAGCCTCAAGATAATATCATGGGGGTTAATCTCTTACAGGTTTTGGGCTTTGATAAGGTGGATCAGTCAAGCAATCCAACACCGGATGGGAAGTTTGATTTTATCCCGGGGAGGACCATTGATCCAAGTCGCGGTGAAATTATTTTTGCGTCGTTGGAGCCTTTCCGGTCGGGTCTAATCAAGTATTTTCAAGAACATCAGTTAGCCAGCGTCGACTCTTTTATTTACCCCCAAGTTTATGATACCACGGTCAATGGTGCACAAAGCAACAGCCAGCGAGATCGATTCATTATCAAAGGGAAGTACACTTCTGAAGTCTCCTCTGTTTATAACCTTGGCTTCAATCTTGTTGAAGGGAGTGTACAGGTCCTTCTCAATAATCAACCACTGACACCGAATGTCGATTACACGGTCGATTACATTCTCGGGCAGGTTGTCATTCGTAATCAGGCTGCTCTTAGTCCCGGGGCAAACTTGCAGATTAAATATGAGCAAAATGACCTTTTCCAGCTTGCCTCGAAAACCCTGCTTGGAGCTCGAGGGGATTTGCGACTTGCAGATAATGCCCAGTTAGGTTTCACCTTTATGAATCTTAATCAGCAGACGCTGAGCGATAAAGTGCGTTTGAATGAGGAACCAATTAGCAACACGGTCTTTGGGATCGATGGCTCGGCGACTTTTGACGCGCCAATTATTACCTCTGCTCTCAATGCCCTTCCACTTTTCCAGACAAGGGCACCATCAGCGATTTCGCTTAGAGGGGAAGCGGCATACATGCTTCCTAACCCTAATACGAGGACGAGTCCATTCCCCGTTGACCAAGGGAAGGGGATTGCCTTCATTGATGATTTTGAAGGGGCGCGGAAAACCATACCGATTGGGATCGGATATACACAGTGGCATTACGGTAGCGTCCCACAATACGTGCCGGGGCTTGATCCTGACTCGGTTCACACACTCCCTGATACAACGAAGATGTTTTCCCGCGCTCGCACAATCTGGTACAATGTGCTGCCGAGCGATGTTAGTGCAAGCACAATTTGGCCCAACAAGTCCGTCGCAATTGAACAATCACAGGTGACCGTCCTTAACGTTGAGTATCATCCGGAGGAACGGGGCGAATTCAATTACTCAATGGACCTTGAACAAACTCTGCAAGCAGATAAGACAAAGAACTGGGGCGGCATCATGAAACTCCTTTCAACAACTGCGACAAATCTTCTCGATGAAAATATTAATTACATCGAAATTTGGATGCAGGTTAACGGTAATCCCGGCAAAGGCAAAATGTACATAGACCTTGGGCAGGTGAGTGAAGATGTCATTCCGAACGGGAAGCTGGACACGGAGGATGGGTCGGTACCGACATCGCCGTTGCCCAATGGAGTGCTGAACGATGGGGAAGATGTTGGTCTTGATGGACGAAGCGATGCTCAGGAACGCCAGGAGCATGCCGCGTTCATCCAGAAATATCCTCAGTATGCTAACGATCCAAGCGGAGACGACTGGTCCTACACCACTGGAGATTACGCTCATATTAATGGCACAGAAGGAAATGGTATTAGCGAGGCTGGGCGACTACCTGATACAGAGGATCTAAATCTTAACGGCGTTGTTGACCAGGTGAACAATTATTTTGAATATGAGGTTGACCTTGATACGACCGGTGCAGCGGAAGGTCTGAAGCCGCAAATTGTCGGCGGCGGGAGCCACGGATGGTACTTGTTTCGCATTCCTCTGAGAGACTATGCCAGAAAGATCGGCACCCCGAGTCTGTCTGTTGTCGAATATGTCCGAGTATGGTTTTCAGGTATGGATAGCCCCGTTCTCCTGCGCATTGCCGACTTCAATCTTGTTGGCAACCAGTGGCAGGAATTAGCAAAAGGAGATTCAACGCTCTCAGTGACTGTGGTGAACATTGAAGACAATCCTGATTATGCAGCGAGTAATCCTCCAGGTTATCGGCAGCTTGATCGCACACGCCCCGATCAACGTATCCTCTCAAATGAACAGTCACTTTCACTTGTGATTAGTCATTTGAAGAATGGTGATTCACGTTATGCCGTTCGGTACTTCCCATATCGCCCCCTGGATGTTTTCAGTTACCGATCGATGAAAATGTTTGTACATGGCGATTTGAGCTGGTCATACGTTGATACGAGCAGGTATGATGCCGAGTTGATCATGCGGTTTGGAAATGATACGCTGAATTACTATGAGTATCGCGAGCCGATCCATCCCGGCTGGGACCAGGTGAACAACAACGTCACGATAGTGTTTACAGAACTTACCGCTCTGAAATTACTGCGTGACTCTGCTAATGTCCCTGTTCAGCGTATTCCAACGCAGAATGGACCACCCGGCTCAACATATTCCGTGCGTGGGAATCCTTCGCTGACTCAGATTAAATTCATTTCTATCGGGGTTGAGAACCCTGCTAATAAAGGCAAATCGGATCTCAGTGGCTCAGTGTGGGTGAATGAGTTGCGCGTCACTAATGTAGAAGATACTCCCGGCTGGGCATATAAAGCTGATGCTTCGGTGAAGCTCGCTGATATCGGAAACGTCTCGTTTACGATGGCGACGACCGACCCATTTTTCCATGCACTCGATCAACGGTTTGGTAGCCGTTCACTTTCGCGCAACTGGAGTGTCAATGCAAGCCTCAACTTAGAGAAATTTCTCCCTGCAACATGGACAGGGAGCGCCATTCCAGCGAACTTTTCACACGTGGAAACAATTTCCAAGCCTCGCTACGTTCCAAATACTGACGTCCTTGTCACAGAGGCAGCGAAACGGCGAGAAGAAGCCGTTGTTCGTTCCGGCGGTGATGATGCCGCCGCAAAGGCTGCAGCGGATCGAACATTGTTTGAAGCCCAGACGATCCGCATCACGGAGTCGTATGCTATCCCAACTGTGAAAATTGTCATACCGTCGGAACATTGGTGGATTAAATACACTATTAACGAGACATCCTTTGGTTTCAACTACACAAGCTCACAGGAGCGTAGCCCAGCTATTGAGATGAACCGTAGTTGGACATGGAGCGGTAAGCTCGTGTATTCCCACCAGTTCCCACTCGATGCATATATAAGCCCATTTGAAAAACTTTTTGACCGTGTCTTTCTTCTTGATGCCTATAAAGGCTACAAGATTTTCTACGCTCCACAGAGCTTCACTTTCTCTGCTGAAGTGAATCGTTCGCGTTCACAAGAAATTGCACGCCCACTATCGGGTCAAAAGATAATTCAGAAACCTGTAGCGAGGAATTTCACTACTTCGCGTGGATTCGCATTTACCTGGAAATTCTCCGAAGGTGGACTTCTCAGCCCATCGATGGATTATTCGATGAATGCCGCCAGCAGCTTACTTCATCTCGAACTGGACTCACTTGGTAACCAGCGTCGGTTCTCCACCATACTCAAAGATATTTTCCTCAGTGATCGACTTATAAACTTCGGAATAGACAATGGTTATCAACAAAAAGTTGGATTCAATGTTCGCCCTAAACTGCCGCCCATAATGAACATCGATCGATTCATCGATATGACAGCCCAATATGTGTCGAACTACGCATGGCAGAATAATTTCCAGCAAGGCGCTCTTGGGAAAAGCTCACGGGTGGGCACGAATTTAACCTATTCCATGAATGTGAAATTGAAGCAGATGACCGATCCATGGTTCGCATCGATCACCTTACCAGCTAAGACCGGGGGTGCTGATGTACGTCGGCGCGGCAAGGAGGGAGAGGAAACCCCCGATACCGCTCGGGCAACACGAGGTGAAAATGTTGTCGGAGGGATAGCAGAACACGGACTTGATTTCCTCAAACAACTTTTGAGAACGCTTGTAAAAGTGCCACTCCTGGACTACGACAATATCAACATCACGTTCTCGCAATCGAACACAATACAAAACAGCGGTATCATAGGTCGAACAGGTTTTATGAATTTCTGGGGAAGAGTTCCTTTCCTCCAGAGCAGTATTCCAGACTACGGACCCTCTTTTCTTTACCAAGTCGGTCTGGTGAGTGACCCAAGCGCTCCCGTAAAACGCTTTGGGCTTTCGCCACAGTTCCCTTTCATCTCGCTTGAAACAGATCGAGGGATGCGAGCTCCGAATGGAAACCTCGTCGACAATTTCACGCAGTCAAATAAAATTAGCTTGAGAACTTCCCGTTCCCTCTGGGAAGGAGCAACTATCGATTTCGTCTGGAACACTGGATGGGACTACAACCGGAATGAGAATCTTTTAACTGATTCTCTTGGCAATGTACAGGTCAACAGCGTGGTGGCGACAGGAAGTGTTGATTGCTCGTTCATGACGTTTCCGTCAGTGCTTTTCTTTAAGTTTTTCAAAACAGATCTCAGCGAGGTTGGCAAGAAGTATGAAGCTGCACTTCAGAATTTAGGTGATACTCGTTCGCCTGCGGAGAAACTCGCCACTGCGTTTGAGGAGGGGCTTGAAGCTTTTCCTCTTCTCCGGAAAATCTTCGGTGCTTATGCTCCCCGCATGAACTGGACTTTTCGGTGGGATGGCTTGGAGAAGCTAAGCTTCTTCAGAAGTTTCGCCAGCCGCGTGTCACTTGACCATGCCTATGGATCGACATATACTCAGCGCTGGCGTTCAAATCCTGCCGGTGGCACTATTGTTGATGCTCAGAGGGTCATGTATAGTTTTAATCCTCTTATTGGATTAAATATCACCTTCAAGGAATTATGGCAAGGAAACGCCTCAGCTGGCCTCAGATACAATGCGGGCGATAGCTACGATCTGAGTACATCCTCGCGGAACCTCGTTGGCTCTTCGACCCGGGAACTTTCTCTTACAGCGAGCTACAGTCGCCGCGGCTTCTCCATACCGTTCTTTGGAATTAGCTTGACCAACGAGCTTGAGGTCAGTCTCTCGGTAAGTTACAGCAGAACCTCCCGGCGAACTTACGACGTCAATGCGCTGGTAACAAATCCTTCAGGGACACCGCTGGAAGGTTCATCACGCACGGTGATTGAGCCTCGTATCAAGTACATCCTGAGCTCCCGCGTTACAGCCTCGCTTTTCTACAGGCGCATAGCAGTTGTTCCTGACGCAGGTGGTTCGCGAATACCTGGTTCGACGACAAACGAAGGCGGACTTGATCTCCATATCGCAATCCAGTAACCAATCCCGCAAAAAGAATGGGATTTGTAATTTACCACTTTGTCCAGGATCTGTTTTAGTGCTCAGATATAAAAGGTTGATGTGTCGGGGGTTTACGATTGTTTGATTGATTCTCTCTCTTTCACTCGTTAATTTATTTTAGTACTCATAGGAAATGCGTTGATGGCTGAAACCAAAGGTAGAATTCTCTGGGTCGATGATGAGATCGAACTCCTCAAGCCGCACGTCCTCATCTTGCAGGAGCGCGGGTATCAGGTAGATATTGCTACCAACGGTGAAGATGCCTTAGAAATGATCCGTGAAAATGTCTACGATCTGGTCTTCCTTGACGAGATGATGCCGGGCATGGGAGGGTTGGAAACTCTTGCAGGGATCAAGAATGTTCATCCGTTTCTCCCTGTAGTTATGGTAACAAAGAACGAGGCGGAGAGCCTCATGGAGGAGGCGATTGGAGAGAAGATCAGCGATTACCTCACAAAACCTGTCAATCCAAGTCAGGTTCTCCTGACAAGCAAGAAATTTCTTGAGCGCAGGCGCATTGCAACAGAGTATGCGACGAAGAATTACCTTGCCGAGTTCCAGAATATTTCCCAGCGACTTCTTTCTGGACCTGATGCTGAGGACTGGATTGAAATTTATAACTCTCTGACAAGATCCGAGATGGAGCTTGACCACCACCCGGAATTAGGACTTCACCAGA
The DNA here is from genome assembly GCA_049973045.1 of Bacteroidota bacterium. Classification (GTDB taxonomy): domain Bacteria; phylum Bacteroidota; class Ignavibacteria; order 0-14-0-80-59-12; family 0-14-0-80-59-12; genus JBMFJZ01. The sequence goes on from JBMFJZ010000001.1 coordinate 68,623, forward strand.
TGCTCTTCGATCAGAAGCGGGAAGCCAATGCTGCCTTTGGCAGATTTATGGAGCATTCCTACCGTGATTGGATTGAATCGGACAGTGATCATCGCCCCGTCCTTTCCACCGACGTTGTTCGACATGCACTCTTTCCTTTACTCGAGAGCAGTGCCTCAGTATTTTTCTTCGTGATTGATTGTCTGAGGTTAGATCAGTGGCTTGGCATGGAGTCGCTTTTACAGGAAGATTTTTTCATCTCCAAAGAATACTACTACGCTGTTCTTCCAACTGCAACGCCGTATGCCCGCAATGCGATTTTCAGCGGACTTTTCCCAATTGATATCGAGAAGCGGTTTCCTGATCTCTGGAGTGAAGGGGAAGACGATGAGAATAGCCGAAATCTCCACGAACCTGATTTCCTAGTCGACCAGTTGCAGCGCCGGCGGATGGTCATCAAGCCGGAGCCGAAATACATTAAAATACTTGATCCAGATTTTGGACGGCAGACGGAACGTAATATTGTCAACTTCACAAAGAACAAGCTTACTGCTATTGTGGTGAACTTTGTTGATATGCTTGCCCACAGTCGCTCCGACCTTGATATCTTAAAAGAGATTGCTCCAAACGAAGCTGCATACCGTTCATTGACAATGTCCTGGTTTGCCCATTCATGGCTTCTTGGCATGTTTCGTGCGTTAGCAAAACAGCCGAGGGTGAAGATACTTCTTACGACAGACCATGGAAGCATCCGTGCCTTGCGTGGAGCTAAGGTCATAGCCGACCGTGAAGCATCAACTAATCTTCGGTACAAATTCGGGCGCAACCTTAAGGTCGACGAGAAGCAAGCAATCTTCGTTAAAGATCCGAAAGAGTATAAGCTTCCACGGCGACTTTCAACAACTAATTACATAATCGCAAAGGAAGATTATTACTTCGTCTATCCGACTGAGTACCATAGATATCTGAATCAGTATAGAGATACATTCCAGCACGGTGGCATCTCCATGGAGGAGGTCATTCTTCCGATTGTGACGATGGAGCCTCGGTAATTGGACATGACAGTCAGCACTATGGCTACAAGGGTGTCACGGCGTGAGGTTCTGCTATCTCATAGCGAGGAAGAAACGCGGCGCATCGCATCAGCATTCAGCAACGACCTCCAGCCCGGGGATGTTGTCGCCCTTTATGGACAGCTGGGGACGGGAAAAACGCGCTTTGTGCAAGGGATTGGAGAAGGGCTCGGTATAACCCACCACATTACAAGCCCTTCGTTTACACTTATCCACGAGTATCGTGGTGGCAGATTGCCACTTTTTCATTTTGATCTTTATCGGATTGAAGATGTAAGCGAGTTCAGCGAAACAGGATACGAAGAGTATCTTTACGACGACGGTGTGACCTGCATTGAGTGGGCTGAGCGAATGGAAGGGCTGTTGCCGGATGGCACTAAAAGCATCACTGTGCCTTGTACCCACCGATTTTTTCGTGTGGTTATGGAATATGGGGAGAGTGAATCCGAACGCTTTATTACAATTGAGGAAATCTCGTGCTGAATTTGCTCTTTTCCCGAAGGGGTCAATTATGATTTCACCAAGGCATAATTTAATGAGCTACGCAATTGATTGTTCTTGGAATTGAGACATCAACTGCGGTGTGCAGTGCTGCCCTGTTTGACGAGTCAACTGGACGGTACGCTGAGACGAGTATTTCCGAGAAGAACCTGCATGCTGAAAAGCTCGTGAGCATCATTGATCATCTTATGCAGGATTCAGACCGAACGCGTGATGCGATTGGCGGGATCGCCGTTTCGATAGGTCCTGGTTCGTTTACCGGGCTTCGCATTGGATTGAGTGTTGCAAAGGGGCTGGCTTTTGCGCTCGATGTTCCTCTAACTGCTGTTTCAACGCTCTATGCCTTAGCTTATAAAGCATTTGCAATGAGCGGCGAGAACGATCTGCTTGTGGCTTCAGCTCTTGACGCAAGACGTGATGAGGTCTATGCGGGGATATTCCTATTTGGAAACGGGAAAGTTATTCAACGCGAGATTCCTGCTTTCGAAGAGGCTGTGAGCGTGAGTAAATTTCTTGCACATCTTGAAAGTGCGGTCATCTCCCAGAGTGGAACATCTCTAGTTCTGATTGGTGATGGGGTGGAGAAACTTCAGCAGGCAATTGTCCAATGGCGTACTGAGGAGCATCAACAGCGAGGAGCTCTTCGGATGCGGGTTCTACCGGCTTCTATGCGATATCCGAGTGCGTGGAGTGTGGCTGAAGTGGGGGCAGGGCAGTTGCGACTGGGGGAGGTTTCGCGCATCGAGACTCTTGAGCCAAAATACGTAAAGGAATTTGTTCCTGGTCCAGCAAGTATGCGTTCTCCTAAAACCAATAGCATCTGAAGAAGGAGTCAAGCAATGGGGGCATGGTTTCGCCGATCGAAGGAAAACATTGAAAGAACTACTATCAAGAAGGATATACCCGGTGGGTTGTGGGTAAAATGTGAGGGGTGCGGCGAAATTATCCACCGCACGCAATTGGAAGAAGCTTTCTATACCTGCCCGAAGTGCAATTATCATTTTCGCATAGGGAGTCGTGAGTATATTGCTATTTTACTGGATAAAGGTTCCTTCAGAGAAACGGACAAGAAGATGCGCTCCACAGATCCGCTGAAATTTGTAGACACTAAGCGGTATATCGAGCGACTTCGAGAAACGATGAAAAAGACGGGGCTCAATGATGCGGTACGGACGGGGACTGGAACGATTGATGGGATCCCGGTGGTGTTTGGTGCAATGGATTTCGCCTTTATAGGTGGGAGCATGGGTTCCGTTGTTGGTGAAAAGGTCGCACGCGCAATTGACAGGGCATACAGAATGAAGCGACCGCTAATTCTTGTCTCCTCAAGCGGAGGAGCCCGCATGATGGAAGGGGCGCTTTCACTCATGCAAATGGCGAAAACAAGTGCAAAGCTTGCACGACTTGCTGAGGACGGTGTTCCATATATATCGATCCTTACTGACCCAACTACAGGAGGCGTGACGGCAAGCTTTGCAATGCTTGGGGATGTGAATATCGCTGAACCAAATGCCCTCATCGGATTCGCAGGACCACGCGTCATCCGTCAAACAATTGGGAAAGATCTCCCTGCAGGATTTCAACGCTCTGAGTTTCTCCTCGAGCATGGATTTATCGATCTTATTGTTCACCGGAAGGAGATGAAGGAAACAGTAAGTCGATTGCTCCATTTGATGTTGGACTAAGAGGAACAGGGCTATAGCTTTGTAATAATATTCGGTGCTGTTCAGCTATGCAAATCATCACGAATGTTTCTGCCATGCAATCTCTCGCAGATCAATTACGCTCTGAGAAAAAACGGATCGCCGTCGTCCCAACAATGGGGTATTTGCATGAAGGACATTTAAGCCTCGTTCGCCTTGCGAAGCAACATGCCGATGTCGTTATTATGACTATCTTCGTGAACCCCCTGCAATTTGCCCCAAGTGAGGATTTTGACCGGTATCCAAGGGATTTTGAGCGTGACCGAAAGCTTGCTGAAGAAGCAGGGGCTGAGGTAATCTTTGCCCCAAGTGCCGAAGAGATGTATCCAGAAGGGTTCAAGACTTTTGTGGAAGTGGATCAGCTTTCTCGCATTCTCGAAGGTGAGTTTAGACCAACGCATTTTCGGGGTGTGACAACTGTGGTGGCGAAACTCTTCAATTGCACAAAGCCACACGTTGCGGTCTTTGGCCAAAAGGATGCTCAGCAAGCAGCAATTATCAAGCAGATGGTACGTGACCTGAACTTTGATATTGAGATTCTTGTCGGTCCAATTGTGCGGGAGCCTGATGGACTTGCGATGAGCTCAAGGAACATTTACCTTTCTGAAATCGAACGTGTTGAGGCGCGTGTGCTTTCCGAAGCTCTTCACTTTGCTCGAGCGCAAATTCTAAACGGAGAGCGAAACGTAGTTGCTCTCCGCTCTGCAATGCAATCGATGATAATGCAGAAGCCATCCGCAAAGATCGATTATATTGCTCTTGTGTATCCAGAAACATTTGCTCCGGTAGAGAAGCTCCAATCAGGCGACCGTGTTCTCATTGCATTAGCAGTTCGGATTGGCACAACCCGACTGATTGACAATGATATTGTCGATGTACCATAGAGGTAGGAAATGCAGCGCATTGTAATGAAATCGAAAATCCATCGAGCAACTGTCACGAAAGCAGACCTTTACTACGAAGGCAGTCTCACCTTAGACAAAGCTCTAATGGAAGCTGCAGACGTTCTTCCATTTGAACGTGTGCAGGTTGTCAATCTTAATAATGGGGAGCGATTCGAAACATATGTCATTGCTGGAGAACGAGACTCCGGGATCGTTTGTCTGAACGGACCGGCAGCTCGGCTCGGGACCGTTGGTGATGAGATCATTATACTTACTTATGGGGCGTACGGTGACGAGGAGTTGCGATCTTTTCGCCCTACTGTTGTTCACGTGAATAAAGAGAACCGTATCATAGAGATAGTTAAAGGGAACCTCACAATCTAAAAGGTGCCATGTGAAAGAGAGAAAATTTGCCGCAATTATTATGGCGGCGGGGAAAGGGACTCGGATGCAAAACCCGGAGATCCCGAAAGTTATGTATACACTGAACGGTCGGCCAATGATTGATCATGTTGTTGAACTTGCTTTGAACCTGCGCTCTGCTCGGACCGTGGTTGTCGTAGGTCATCGAAAGGAAGTCGTGATTGACCATATTCTGAGTCGAGTAAGTCGCGATGTGGAATTTGCCGAACAAGAAAAACAACTTGGAACTGGCCACGCTGTCATGCAGGCAGAAGAAGCCCTCGCTGGTTTTGAAGGTGATGTTCTTGTCCTCTCTGGTGATGTCCCACTTTTGACTAAGGAAACGATGACGCGATTCATTGAGCACCACTATGAGACTGGAGCAGTTGCCAGCATTCTTACCGCCGAGATCGATGACCCTACAGGATACGGACGAATTATACGTAACGGAGATGGAACGGTCAGGAAAATTGTTGAACACCGGGATGCAACACCGCAAGAAAGAGAGATTCGGGAAATTAATTCCGGAATTTATCTCTTCGACAAGAAACATCTTTTTGAAGCATTGAGGCATATTGAACCTCATAATGTGCAGAACGAATATTATCTCACTGATGTGTTCGAGTATTTCTGGAAACACGACCTAAAAGTTGCTGCAGTGAAGGCGCGAGATTTTGATGAGATTCGTGGCGTGAATACTCTTGAGCAGCTGGAGAAAGCTCGGGAAGTCATAGCTCGGCATATGGATAGGAGAAGGTGATCCGCCAAAGGCGGACGACAACTGATTTTAATGTTCTTGAAGAGGGAACTGAGCTGTGAAACTGGACGCCTTTCCAGCCTTAAGACGCCGCTGTGGGGGGCAGGCAGTTTGCAGTTAAACACTTAGGTGGTTTCCTTGCACGCCAGTCGAATAGCGGCACTAGGACCGTTGGGAGTGAAGGCTATGTTGTTTGACATTTATTTTTCTTTATTGTAACTTATTGCTCAGAAAGGTAGAGGATGAAACGATGAAACGGGCATTTTGCATTGTAGCTCTTGTGTTGGCCTTTTTTGGCTCTTCTGTCACAGTCAACGCACAGTTGAAGACCCAGCTTCCGGAAGCCGGCGTCACCCAGTCATTACTCCGCAACCCAACTGGTATACCCTGGTTCGGCTTGTTCGACCCATCTCGATTCCAGATGCGGCATTCTTTGTCCTTTTCCTATCTGAATATTGGCGGGCAAAGTCTTAGCATGGGAATGTATACGAATAGCATGTTCTATCAAATCAGCAATCCTCTCAGTGTCCGCTTAGATGTGAGCATGATTTATTCGCCGATGGGGTCGTTCAGTCCGCGGGTCCAAAATTCCCTCAACGGCATCTTCATCAATCGTGCTGAGATCAATTACCGACCTTCAAAGGATTTTCTTCTCCAATTCCAGTTCCGTCAGACACCGTTTGTCCCGCCGCTGGCAGGATGGTATGGGTTGCCTTACTACAGTGGGTTGCGGACTGGATTGGAATCAGCAGGTGACCTTCCTTAATTGTAAACCTCGTGACGAGCTGGAAAACATTTTTGAGGCTCTTTCCAGCGACAACATTTCCAATTGCTGTCCATCAGTCTTACAACAACTTTTCTTCTTGATGCGGTGTTGTCAAACGCCGAAAGAGTGTTCTTCATTTTTCAAAGAGCCGATAAGCTTCTTTTCAAGACCATGATGATCATCTTGCCGAGGCGATGGCGCTTTCAAATCGCCATGCTCTTAGGGGAGGAGTGAGCGTGTATCCAAGAACAATTGCTAAGAAAGCTGCACAACTCGCATTAGCAAAGAAAGCCCATGACGTGCTTGTCATGGATCTCCGCAAGGTAACTTCTGTAACGGATTTCTTTGTCATTTGCTCTGCTGATTCAGATACCCATGTGAAAGCAGTGGCGGATGCCGTTCTTGATGGATTGAAAAAGTCAGGTGTTACCGCATGGCACGATGAAGGTTACGAAGCCTTGAATTGGGTTCTGCTCGACTACGTTGACGTCGTTGTCCACGTCTTTCGTCGGGATATTCGGAAATTTTACAACCTCGAGAGACTCTGGGCTGATGCACAGATTGAAGTTGTAGAAGACAAGCAGCCGAGGGGTTCACAAGTGCCAGCTCGATCTCGCACAACAAAGAGGAAAGAGGAGAAGGGGCGGAATCAGAAATGATATCAAAAGCTGCAGAAAAATTGCTCCCGTTGTTCCGTCATGCGCTCGTTGATCTGGGGTTCCCCGATACTTTCCCTGTAGCTTTTGAGAAGCCGCGCTTGGAAGAACATGGTGATGTGACGACGAATGTTGCCCTGCTTCTGTCGAAACTTCGTAAACAGAGCCCCCGGGAACTTGCTCAGATGATTGTGAAGCAGCTGAAATTTGATCCTGTGACACAGCGAGAAATTGCTCGCATCGAGGTCGCGGGGGCTGGGTTCATCAATATTTTCTTCTCTAAGGAATTTTTTCTGCATGAGCTTAGAAAGATCCTGGAGTCTGGGAAATCATTTGGCAAGTCATCTTCAGGAGCCGGGAAGAAAACGCAGGTTGAATTTGTGAGCGCCAATCCAACTGGTCCACTGACTGTTGGTCACGGTCGCAATGCTGTGTTTGGAGATACAGTCGCCAACTTGCTTGAATGGACAGGGCATGATGTAACTCGTGAATATTATTTCAACAACGCCGGTCGGCAGATGCGAATACTTGGGGATTCAGTGAAACTCCGTTATCTTGAGCTTCTTGGTGAACACATTGAGTTTCCGGAAGAGTACTATCAGGGTGAATACATTCGTGACATCGCTCAGCACTTGGTCGATACCTACGGCGGCACCCTTCGAGATGAGCCACCGGAAGGGAAATTCAAGGAGCAAGCCGAGAAGGAAATTTTTGACGATATCAAGCGAACACTCCGTAGACTGGGCATCGAGTTCGACGTTTTCTATAATGAGAATTCTCTATACGAGACCGGCAAGATTGATGAGGTTGTTCGTGACCTCCGCCAGCGCGGATACGCTTATGACAAAGATGGTGCAGTTTGGTTCGCCGCTTCAAGGTTTGGTATTGGTCAAGATCGTGTAATTGTGAAGAGTACCGGGGAGCCGACGTATCGCTTGCCCGATATAGCATATCACCGTGAGAAGTTTCGCCGTGGATTCGAATTCGTTGTGGATATTTTTGGTGCTGACCATCATGCGACGTATCCAGACGTTCTCGCTGGTCTGAAAGCCCTTGGCTACGATACGGAACGTGTGAAAGTTCTTCTCCACCAATTTGTTACCATTGTGCAAAATGGTGAAGTCGTGAAGATGTCGACCCGCCGTGCAAATTTCATCACCCTCGATGAGCTGATTGATGAAGCTGGGCCCGATGCCGTTCGCTTTTTCTTCTTGATGCGAAGTATTGGAAGTCATCTGAATTTTGATCTTGGGCTTGCAAAGCAGCAATCGGAAGAAAATCCTGTATATTATGTGCAGTATGCCCATGCACGGATTGCAAGCATTCTCCGGTATGCTATGGAATCGGCTTATCAGACGGGAGAGGAAGTTGCTTCGGCTGCGAGGAGTATCGCTGAAGGGAAAAGCCTTGCAAATATTACTTTCGAGCGATTGACCTCGCAGGAGGAACTTAATTTGATAAAAAAGCTGGTTGCCTTTCCTGATACAATCGAATCTTGCGCGCAATCATTTGAACCTCACCGGCTGTGTGAGTACTTGCACGATGTTGCGGAAGCATTTCATCATTTCTATCACATCCACCGGGTGGTAACGGAGGATGTTGAGCTTTCAAAGGCGCGCTTGGCACTGTGTGCGGCAACGAAACAAATACTGGCGAACGGATTTGCTGTACTCGGAATTTCGGCACCGGAACGAATGTGAAAAGGTAAGCGGCGTTGCTCGATTGAAGCTTAAGGTTCTCTTGTTCTGTCTACTTCTTGCACCGCTTCACCAGGGCGCTGCTCAGAGTGAAGCGGGTATACACAAGCACTACTTTTACCACAACTTGGGCTACGGTTCAGATGCTCTGATGAACCCTCTTTCTCTCCTCATCAACAGCGGTTTCGGGGTTTTGCAAGTTGAGGGCCGATCAAGAAAATTGAGCGAAATTGACTACGCTGTCGGATGTAAGAACGTTGCATGGAATGTTCTAAGTCCAATCGCTTCAATCAGGGTCTACGGTGTCGGTGATTTTCTTGCCAATGAAGTAATTCCCTTCAGCTTAGGACGGAAACATGGACAATTCTGGCCTAACTATCAAAATCACCTAATAGGCGGAGGGATGTCGTATCGTGCAATGGCGGAGTGGTATGAGACACATGGATTTGCATACCCGCGAACGTTAGCCGCTGTTACTGTGATGGCTACTCATTTCCTGAATGAGATAGTTGAAAATAACAATTATGTTGGGCGTACCGTTGATCCAATCGCCGACTTGTACATATTTGATCCAGCCGGGATTCTTCTTTTCAGCTCTGAGTCTGTCTCAAGTTTTTTTGCTGAAACGCTTCATTTAGCTGATTGGTCATATCAGCCAGCATATAATCCGAGATCGCGGACGATAGAAAACATGGGGCAAAATTATTCAATAAAATATAAGCTTCGTGCCTCCGGGAGGCTCAGTATTTTTTATTACTTCGGAATGAGTGGCATTCTTGGACTTTCGTACGAATTTCGCCGGGGCGAATCCTTTTCGCTTGGCATGGGACTTCGAGCAAAGGGGATTGTTAGACTTGATGAGAAGAGCGACGCTCTACTTGAAACAGCAACTCTCACGTGGAACGCCGGCTTTTTTTATGACAGAAATAATTCACTTCTCTTTTCGATTTTGAGTTCCGGCGTGAACAATTACCGTGTGATAGCGAATGTTTATCCTGGATTGATCTCCCTTGGTAGGTTCAGCCCCGGTATTTTTGCTGCCCTCAGTGCTGATAATAAAATTGTCATGGGGTTCAACGTTCTTTATTTCCCACTTGGTGTCGCAACCAATTTTCGATAGCCTGACACAGATAGAAATCTCAAGGTTCCCGATGAGCGGAACGATTGATAATCTGAACTTATTTTTGTAACTTATTTTTTTGAAAATATTTCAATATTCGTGCTTCTGAATAATCGATTGTTTATTCCGAAAGAACTTAAGTGCGCGAAGATATTCTTGCTAAGAACCAACTGAGAGGAGGGGCATGATATTTTCCGCCATTTCGATACGGTGTTTATTATCTGCAATAACCCACATGCCTTTTGAGGATCGTATTTTAGTTTTCCACCGGAGTATTCTATGAAAATTCATGAGTATCAAGCAAAGGAAATTTTGAAGCGCTACAGCGTAGCAATTCCCAAAGGCAAAGTTGCTTTCAGTGCCGACGAAGCAGTTGCTGCGGCGCAGGAGATCGGCGGGTCGGTCTGGGTAGTGAAGGCACAAATTCATGCAGGAGGACGTGGAAAGGGGGGTGGCATTCGCTTAGCCCGAAGTCTTGAAGAAGTCCGCCAACATGCGAGCGATATGTTAGGCATGCGGTTGATCACCAATCAGACTGGTCCTGAGGGGAGGATTGTGAGGCGCCTTCTTATTGAGGAGGGGATAAACATTGCGAAGGAGTTGTACGTGGGCATCACCCTTGACCGGTCCAGATCTCAGGATGTTGTCATGGTGTCAACTGAAGGCGGCATAGAGATCGAGAAAGTTGCTGCCGAGAGTCCGGAGAAAATCTTGAAGGAAGTCGTTGAGCCAACTGTAGGATTCATGCCATACCAGGCAAGGCGGCTTGCTTTTGGTTTGGGACTTACTGAGAATGCTTTCAAGAACGGGATGAAATTTCTCACAGCACTTTATACTGCATATATTGCAACAGATGCATCGTTAGCGGAGATTAACCCCCTTGTGCTCACAACTGATGGAGAAGTTCTCGCGCTCGATGCGAAAATGAATTTTGATGATAACGCTCTTTATCGACATCCGGAGATCGCTGCGCTGCGCGATTTAGATGAAGAAGAGCCACTGGAGATCGAGGCATCGAAATACAATTTGAACTACATAAAACTCGATGGCAACGTTGGGTGTATGGTGAACGGTGCTGGGCTTGCCATGGCGACGATGGATATCATTAAACTCGCAGGAGGCGAACCGGCGAACTTCCTCGATGTTGGAGGCGGGGCAAATGTAGAGACTGTTCAGCACGGCTTTGAGATTATTCTTTCTGATCCTAATGTGAAGGCGATTCTTGTGAACATCTTCGGTGGAATTGTTCGTTGTGACCGCGTTGCCCAGGGAATTATTGATGCAGCCAAGAATGTCAAGATCGATGTGCCAGTGGTGGTACGTCTTGAGGGGACGAATGCAGAGGAAGGAGCGCGGTTGTTAGAACAATCGGGGATGCGATTTACAGTCGCTCACGGCTTCAAGGATGCAGCGGAGAAAGTTGTTCATGCTCTTCAACCATGAGAACAAAATTCCGCTCTGAACCGATATGAGTCGCGAACAATACGAGGCGGTAATTGGTCTGGAAGTTCATGCTCAGCTTCTGACTGAGTCGAAGGCGTTCTGCGGCTGTACGACGAAATTTGGGAATGAGCCGAACAGCAACGTTTGTCCTGTTTGCCTTGGTATGCCCGGTGTGCTCCCGGTTCTTAACATTAATCTTGTGGAATTCGTTATACGGATGGGGTTAGCGACAAACTGTAAGATTGCGGAGCGCTCTATTTTTGCTCGGAAGAATTACTTTTATCCCGATCTTCCAAAGGGCTATCAAATTTCGCAGTATGAAGAACCCATTTGCTCAGATGGTTTCGTTGAAATCGAGTTAGAGGATGGTACTCGAAAGGCAATAGGTATCACGCGGATTCACATGGAAGAAGATGCTGGGAAATCAATCCATGACATCGACGTTGATACGCTGGTCGATATCAACCGTTGCGGTGTTCCTCTTATTGAGATAGTTAGCAAGCCTGATCTTCGTTCGCCCCATGAGGCGTATCTTTATCTCCACCGAATTCGTCAGATTGTGACGTATCTTGGCATCTGTGACGGTAACATGGAGGAAGGGAGTCTTCGGTGCGATGCGAATGTTTCAGTTCGACGAAAGGGTGAGACAAGACTTGGGACGAAAACGGAAGTGAAAAATATGAATTCGTTCCGCAACGTTGAGAGGGCTCTCGAATTCGAAATCAAGCGGCAAATTACGGTTCTCGAATCAGGTGGCACTATAACACAGGAAACGCTTCTCTGGGATGCTGATCGAAATGTTGCTGCACCCATGCGTTCGAAAGAGGAAGCGCATGATTACCGATATTTCCCGGAGCCAGATCTTGTCCCGGTTGTAGTTGATAATGCATGGATTGAACGCGTGCGAGCGGAGCTCCCTGAACTTCCATTGGCTCGGCGCGATCGGCTCATCAAAGAGTATGAAATCCCTCGCTACGACGCAAACATTTTGACTGAAGAAAAAGAGATTGCTGATTATTTCGAGGAAGTGTGCCGCTGCCTTACATCCGCGTCGAAAGGACAGTTTAAAACGGCGAGTAACTGGGTGATGGGCGATGTGCTGCGCGTCCTGAAAGAGAAGAAGATCTCTATAAATGAATTTCCTGTGAAGCCTGCTGACCTCGCCGAACTGTTGAACCTCATCGCTGATGGAACAATAAGCAGCACGCTTGCAAAAGATATTTTTGAGGAAATGTGTGCGGGTGGTGGGAAGCCAAGAGAGATTGTTGCAGCTAAAGGTTTTACTCAGCTAAGTGACGAAAATGCGCTCACAACAATTGTTGAGCGTGTTCTCGCCGAAAATGAAAAAGAGGTTAAGAGCTACCTTGAAGGGAAGGAGAAAATATTCGGCTTCCTAGTAGGACAGGCAATGCGTGCCTCCTCTGGCAAAGCGAACCCGAAATTGTTGAACGAAATTCTTCGAAAGAAACTTGACGAACGACGGAAGGGATTATGAGCGAAGAGATGGCCATCTACCGGATGAAACGAATTTTAGTGCCTACTGATTTTTCTGAGCATTCTCGAAAGGCTCTTCAGTATGCAACGTTTCTTGCGGAGCTTGGGAAAGGGTCCATTACCTTGCTCCATGCTGATGAGTTCGACGTTTCCCCTTTGGGATATTTTAAGATCGAAGAAGAAAGTGTGCTTGCATATAGACGAAAGAAAGCGGAATTCTTTCAGGAGAAGTTCAATAGCCTGCAGCGCGATATTGTCCCCGGTTCCATTCCACTTGAAACGCTTGTCCTCTCAGGACGTTCCTACAAGGTGATCATTGAAGAGGCGGAACGCGAACACTACGATCTTATTGTGATCGCTACCCATGGGCTGACAGGGCTTTCATCACAGATTCTAGGTAGTACCGCAGAGCGGGTTGTACGGTTCTCTCGGATCCCCGTGTTAAGCTTGCGGGATAGGGACCCAAGCCGTAAGGTGAAGATATCCAGAGTCCTTTGTCCCACAGATTTTTCTCCGTCAGCAAATATCGCCCTTACATATGCCCTGTCACTGGCTCATGAGCTGCATGCCAAATTATATGTTCAACATATTAGTGAGCTTGAAATTGGCGCTGATGAGAGGGAGATTCTGCAACTGAAACCGAGTCTCGATGAGTACTACGAGAAGGCGGAAGAAGTAAATGCGGAGTTCATCTTCGATCGTGATATAGAACCAAGCAATTCCATCATCCGGTTTGCTGAGGACCGTGAGATCGATCTCATTGTCATGTCGACTCATGGGCGCAAAGGGCTTCGTCGCGTTTACATAGGAAACAATACTGCTGAGGTAGTTCGACAGGCACCGTGTCCTGTGCTCACCGTGACTCATCCTCTGCACAAGGTAGTCTTCGCTCGTCCTGCGACACAAGCAGCGCAACCATTCCCTATTCCGAAAGGGTAATTTCGTTATGGCGCATCGTCGTATCATAATCGCCGGTAACTGGAAAATGAACAAAGATATTCCGGAGTCAATTGCTCTTGCTCGTGAATTGAGAGGTCGGATTCCAGAGCTTGATAATAAGCACGAGGTTGTCCTTTGCCCTCCATTTACTTCGCTTGCTGCAGTGTTCAACGAGATCCGAGATACCGCGATGAAGCTCGGTGCTCAAAATCTCTATCCGGAACACCACGGAGCGTACACCGGGGAGATTTCTCCTTCAATGCTGAAATCAGCAGGGTGCGCCTATGTGATCTTAGGTCACTCCGAACGCCGCCGTCATTTCAATGAGACCGGGGAATTTATCAACCGAAAAGTTCACGCTGCACTCAAGGAAGATCTTCAGCCTATTATCTGTGTAGGTGAAACGTTGCAGGAGCGCCAACGCGGTGTAACCGCTGATGTCGTAACGCAACAAGTCCTTGAAGTTTTAGCCGGCATTGATGAACATCAAATCCAAAGGGTGATTATCGCCTATGAGCCAGTGTGGGCTATAGGAACTGGGCGCAACGCAACTCCGGAACAGGCAGAGGAAGTCCACGTGATGATCCGATCGCTGTTGGCGGAACGTTATGGCTCTACAGTTGCTGAATCAGTCACTATTCAATACGGAGGGAGCGTAAATGCGGATAACGCATCAACTCTTCTGGCTCAGCCTGATATTGACGGCGCCTTGGTAGGAGGTGCCTGCTTGCACGCCGATTCATTTGCTCAGGTAATAGAGGCATCACTCGCTGAGAAGCCGTAATTTTCAATTCAGAAGCGTGACCTGTCAGAATAATCACACCTGTGCTAATTTGGCATATTTCATGATTTTACCAACGCCGATTCTCAGAAGGGGGTTGTCTATTGATTTCAGCCATTTTTTTTATTAAATTACTCTACACATTGAAGTGGTTGCATTATAAACGTTTCATGCGCATTGACGCCGTCCAGAGTCACCTTTTCGACCCTGTCATTTGCTCTCGTCGTTAGCTTTCTAACGCTCTTTTCCCAACATCGCCTTAGTTCTGCTGTAGCAGCGGAGTTTCTTGAGAATGGGAATGCGAGAGTCAGAAACTTCTACACCAGCACCTTTCAGCATTCCGCTACTCGGAGGGCGATTAACCTTGGTGGTACATGGCAAGTTAGTGAAGACGGTGAGCATTGGCGTAAGGTTAAGGTGCCAAGTGCTGGTCTATTTTACGGGAAGATGATATTTATTCGGACATTCGAGGTCCCTGATTCCCTCCTTGGAGTTTCACGTTTCCAGCTTATCGCAGATGGGATAAACGAGCGGTGCGAAATATGGATTAACAATTCATACGTCGGGCAACATGAAGGTGGATATACAAGCTTTGCACTCCCTGTATCCTCCGCGAATCTGAGAGCTGGAGGTGGGAATACCATCAAGATCGTTGTCGATGATCGACTTAATGTCCGGCGGACGCTTCCTCCCCAACAGCAAGTCTTCGGGTGGAAAACATATGGAGGAATTTATCGAGACATATTTCTTCTCGCTACGCCGGTAATTTCTATCGACGATGTTATTGTTGACCCTCACTATGACGTCAAAGCTCGCCGGGCTGATCTAAATTTGTCTGTGAATTTTGAAGCCACGGCCAAGGAAGCCATTTCAGAAGCAAGAGCCGGAGGGAGGAGGTTTCTAATTTATGCTGAGGTGTATCAAACATTCCCCGATGCTTTTGTAGCACGATCTGCAGCAATTGAAGTAGATCCTGCAAGCAATGCATCTCAAAAGCTTACCATATCGATTGCAAGTCCCAACCTGTGGTCACCGGAGGATCCCCACCTTTATCAGGTTCGGGTTGTGCTTGTCAGTGCAAAAGGTTCTCTTTTGAATGAACTAGTTGATGAATATTGGACAAGCTTTGGCGTGCGTTCACTTGTTGTTGAGCGAGGGCGTCTTCAGCTCAATGGTGTGCCTCTTCTTGTAAAAGGAATCACATGGGTTGAAGATTCACCTGAGTTTGGCAGTGCATTGAGCTATGAAGTGATGGAGAAAGATATTGCGCTTATCAAAAGTCTTGGTGCAAATGCTCTTCGTGTAATGTTTCATCCGCCTCATCCGTATGTGGTTGACCTCTGCGATCGATATGGGCTTTTGCTTTTTGAGGAAATCCCGGCTTGGAACGTCCCGGGGGAGCTCCTTGAGGACGATGGATTTCGAGGAGCGGTTCGAAAGTCTCTTCGAGAAATGGTTGCACGTGATCGAAATCATCCATCGGTTGTTGGATGGGGATTGATGAGCTCATTTGATTCATCAATTCAGAAAGCGGAGGAACTTCTTTCAGCATTGGTTCAGGAATTGCGTGATGCTGGTGATCATCATTTAACCTATACAGTCACCTCGCTGGTGAGGACAGACCGATCTGGTGATGCTGTTGACCTACCAATGGTTGATTTACAAGGGTTGGAAGCTGACGACCTGAAGCAGGCTGCATTGCTGTGGAATTCCCGTTACCCATGGAAGCCATTTCTCGTTGGTGCATTTGGCGATGTTGTAGAACACGGAAATCACCGGGGCTACAGCGATCCGTATTCTGAAGAAGCCCAGGCAACGAGGTTTATCCAATACAGTGGGATTATTCATGAGCTAAATCTTTCAGGAGGATTTCTCCTGTCTTTTGCAGATTGGCGTGGTGATGTCCCAGCTATGGTTGAGCCTCCGGGGGAGAAAGCCCTTTACAGCCTTGGCCTTCTCAGTTATCAGCGTGAGAAGCGTATTGCCTACTCAGTGGTTCGTGCGATCTTTTCGGGTGAACGAGTGCCTGCGCTTCCCATTGGATCGAGCTCTTCCCATACACCGATGTCGTTTGTTCTTGTAGGGCTCCTTTTGTTGATCGTTGTGGTATATTCACTTAACCAGAGCAGGCACTTTCGTGAAAATGTTTCCCGGAGTCTTTTCCGCTCGTACAACTTTTTCGCCGATGTTCGTGATGAGCGAATTACTTCAGCTCCCCAGGTTGTTTTTTTTGCGGCTCTGCTTTCAATGATAGTTGCATTGATTATCGGCAGCATTCTTTACCATTATCGATTCGATGCTGCTGTTGATCGGCTTCTGACGTTCCTTTCACTCTTCCCATCTGTGAAGGCTGTGATCATTAATCTCACCTGGACACCGACAGCTTTTCTGCTCTATGGGACTCTCACTATTTTTGTGCTTGGAATTCTATGCGGGTTGGCTGTGTGGGTTCTATCTTTGTTAGGAAGGACTCGCATTCGGTTTCTCCAAGCGTTCCAGGTCGTTGTGTGGAGCGCAACTCCTGCGCTCTTTATGGTAGTTCTCGGAATGATTTTTCTCCGCCTGATGGAGATTCCGCTCTACGTGATTCCGCTACTTATCTTTGTTGCCATCATAGGATGTTGGATTTTTCTGCGATTTCTCCGAGCACTTACTATTGTGTACGACGTTCCGAAAAGTCGCTTTTATGGTCTCGCCATTCTTGTCCTGGTGGTGTCGGTATTGGTCGTCGGATTGATTCTAAACCATGAGTTGCTCACCTACGGGTATCTCCGTTTTCTTCTTCACTTTGCAGAAGGAACAATTGGAGGGTAGGAAGCGGCCTTTATGTATCTTTCCAGTGTTGAGATTATAGGCTTTAAATCGTTTGCTCAAAGAGTTAAGCTGCAATTCGACAGCGGGATCACTGCTATTGTTGGACCGAATGGGTGCGGCAAGACGAACATTGTCGATGCGATACGTTGGGCACTTGGCGAGCAACGTTACAGTATGCTGAGAACCGATCGCATGGAGGACGTGATTTTCAACGGCACACGTTTAAAGAAACCGCTTGGAATGGCAGAGGTCTCGCTGACGATTCAAAACACAAAGAACATTCTTCCCATAGAATACAGCGAAGTTACAGTGACACGCCGTGTGTTTCGCTCGGGTGAAAGTGAGTATCTTCTTAATGGCTCCCTTTGTCGCCTCAAGGATATTCTTGACCTCTTCATGGATACGGGGATGGCGGCTGATGCATATTCTGTTATTGAGCTGAAAATGGTGGAGACAATTCTTTCTGATCAAGCGGATGAACGGCGACGGCTTTTTGAGGAGGCTGCTGGCGTTACAAGATATAAACATCGCCGGAAAGCTGCATATCGAAAATTGGAAAGCGTGCGTCAGGATCTCATCCGTGTGAACGATCTCATTGCAGAGGTGAAAAAGAAGGTAAACTCACTTGAACGGCAGGCGAAACGAGCTGAGGAGTATAACGAGCTTTCGCAGCGTCTCCGGGGTCTTGAACTTGCTCTTATGGCGATGGATCTTTATCAGACCTTTGCTGACATAGCTCCGTTGGAAGAACAGCGCTCGGCGCTTCTGAACCGCAAAAAGGCTGTAGAAGAAACTCTGAAACAAGAAGATGATCACCTTGAAGAAGCGCGTTCTCGGTTTGGCATTGCAGAGGAAGCTCGCCGTTCAGCGCAATCTGAGGTTGAAGAACGCAGGGAGGCGCTTCACCGGAACGAGCAAGTGAAACTTGTAGCTGGAGAGCGGCTCCGCGCATTGGGCGAACGTATAACTACACTCGAAGACGAACGGAAACGGTTGGAAGAGCAAAGGCAAAAAGCTGAGCAAGAGCTCGGCGGTCTCTCTGCTGCTCTTGCGGAAATTGAGGTGCATTTGAAAGAATCACAGCGCGCCCTTGAACGTGAGAAAAGCTCTCTTACCTGTATAAATGCTTCTCTCCAGGCAAAGAAGATAGCCCTTGAAGAGCATCAAACTATGCTTCGCAAACAAGAGCAGGTGTGCAGTGGATTAGAGCGAGAGCTTGACCAGACCGAAGCACGGCGGCTTTCCATTGAAGAGCGCATTTCGGGTCTTGAAGAAGCAATCCGCCGAAGTGAACTGTTACTTACAGAGATCGACAGGCGCATCCGGGATCAATCAGCTCGCGATAAGCAAATCAGACTCACTCTTGCCGAATTGGAACTTAATCTTGCGCAAGCGGAGAAACAGCGAGCTGAACTTCAACGCGAGATTGAAACATTGCAGTCACGTGAGAGAGATGCTCTACACGCTTTGAAAGCAAACGAGGAACGTATCGCACTTCTCAAAGCCTTCCTTGAGCAGGGGGAAGGGATCCCGGAAGGTACGAAGTTCTTGCTCGAACATCATGCTGACTCGCTTGTTGGGACGCTTGGGGAGATTCTTTCCACAGCTGATCAGTACCGGGTCGCTGTTGAGGCAGCTCTTGGCGAACTTGTGCATGGATTAATTGTTGAAGGCGGTCCTCAGGCAGAGGAGCTGATTCGCCACTTAAGAGAACACGAAAAAGGTAAAGCATTGTTTTTGCTTCTGGAAGAGGTCCCGATTCTTCACCGCCAACATGAAGCAATCCAGGCACATGGTGTCATCGGCTGGCTCATTGATGTTGTTCGCTGTCAGCAGGAGTATCAGCCGCTTGTGGAAGCTCTTCTTGATCGCTATTTGCTTGTGAGGGATTTTTCCGCTGCGGTTGACATTGTTCATCAGTATCCCGATCTCCGCTGTGTAACATTGCTGGGCGAAGTTCTTTCATCTAAAGGAGAAATTCGTGCTGGCAGTCGGCGAATCGATGAAGGGGGTCTCATCGGGACAAAAGAGCAAATTCGTGAGCTTGAGGAACGAAGAACTGAGATTGAACAAGATCTTACCTCAATTCGAACGCAGCTTAAGAGCGCACAGCAAGCTTTCGAAGGAATCGAGACCGGGTCCCTCATTGAGAAGCGGAAATCCATTGAGCATGAAATGATGGCGATAGAAGTTCAGCTTGCCCAGAGTGAGTTTGAGAAACAGCGGATCAACGAATCGCTGTCCAGTCTGCGCGATGAGCTTGGAAATCTTGTCTCCGAGCGCAAGTCACTTGAAAACCTCATCGCCGAACAGCGACAGGCGTTTGAGCGTGAACAAGAGAGCCTCTCCGCTTTGCGCAAAACAGAGAAAGAGTTGGTAGCGGAAATTCATCTGATCGACGATGAGTATACTCAACAGTCAGCGAAGGTCAACGAGGCTGCACTTGCTTTTGTGAGTCTCAAGGGTGACCTGCAAAATATTCGGCTCAAACAAGAGCATACGCTGCGTGTTATTACCGAGGCTGAGCGCGGCATCGCCCAGCGAACAACTGAAGTGAACATTGCACGTGAAGAGGCGAATCGGACAAAGTCCGATCTGCTTTCCGCTGAAGAAGCGATCGCTGTCTGCACTCAAGGTCTTGAATCTGCAAGGGAGCACGAGCAGGCAGCGGCGGCAGCTGCGAAACTTGTTGCAGATGAAATCCGTGCTGTAGAAGGGAAATTACGAGAGGCTCGTCACCATCATGAGGAAATCGTTGATGAGCTGCATGATGTCGACGTGCATATATCGGAACTTCGGATGCGAGGGGAAAATCTTCGGATTCGAGCGAAGGAGGAATTTGACATTGAGCTTGAGCCGCGAAGTCCAGCTCATTTCGCTGAAGGTGAGCTTGATCCTGTTGCAGTCCGTGAAGAGGTTGTAGCGATAAAATCGAAGCTTCGGGCACTTGGGGGTGTGAATTTTGAAGCTTTCAGCGAATTCCAACAGGAAAAAGAACGATTGGAATTCCTCATCGCTCAACGGGATGACCTTTTAGAAGCGGAGCGCACACTTTTGCAGACAATCGAAGAAATTAACACAACTGCTCAACAGAAGTTTCTTACAACATTCGAGAAGATCCGGGAGAATTTCGCTCTGACGTTCCAGAGCCTCTTTGACGAAGGGGATGAAGCTGATCTTAAGCTGGAAGAGGGGGTTGATCCGCTTGAGGCGAAGATCTTCATTGTTGCTAAACCGCGCGGAAAAAGGCCTCAGTCCATTGAACTTCTCTCACAAGGAGAAAAAACTCTTACAGCCATTGCACTTCTCTTTGCCATCTACCTTGTGAAACCAAGCCCCTTCTGCGTGCTTGACGAAGTTGATGCTCCCCTTGATGATGCCAATGTGAGCCGCTTCACACGGATTCTGAAGAAATTTTCAGACAACACTCAGTTCATCGTGATAACCCATAACAAGCGGACAATGGAAGCAGCAAACGTTCTCTACGGCGTCACGATGGAAGAAGAAGGAATCTCGAAGATCGTCTCAGTGAGGTTCAGAGACGAAGTTCTTGTGCAATCATAAGTTCACTGAACATGAGAGATCTAACATGGTACCATCGAAACTTGGTTTTCTCGGCGACAATGGACGTTACTTTGATAAAGTCATCGGCTGAATCGGAGTTTATTGTTCACTCTGGTATTTAGAGGAGGAGTGAGTGTGCAGCTTAAGATCTTTTGCGATTTCGATGGGACAGTTTCCCAAAACGATGTAGGGAATCTCCTCTTTAAGACGCTTGGGAACGGAGAATCTGAATCTATAGTTCAGCTCTGGCGAGATGGAAAGATTTCGTCATATGAATGTTTGAGACGAGAGTGTGAAACCGTTCCACCGTTAAAAGATGGAGAGCTGGAATCATTCGTTGAGTCGCAGGCTCTTGACCCGGCATTTCCGGAGCTTGTTCGATTTTGCAAGGAAAGAGGAATAGAGCTTACGATACTTAGCGATGGTCTTGATTACTACATTGATTATCTACTTAAGCGGGAAGGGATAACAGACGTTCCTTTTTTCGCGAATCACCTTGAATTGACGATGGATCGCAGGCTTGTTGTTTCATTTCCATATACGGACGAAGAGTGCACAGTGTGTGCAAATTGTAAACGGAATCATATGCTTGCTGGATCAGGTGAGGATGACATCATCGTTTTTATTGGCGATGGAAAGTCAGACCAGTGCGCTGTGCAATATGCTGATGTTATCTTTGCAAAGAGGGCACTGGCGCAGTATTGTAATCGCGAACGGATCCCGTTCTATCCATTTCAGACACTTCATGATGTAGTGGAGCGACTTGAAAAAATTCTTGCTCGTAAACGACTCTGGAAACGCTGGCGAGCTGAGCTCAATCGCCGGTCGGTATTCCAGCAGGGATGATTATGGACGTCCGATTGTGGCTGTTCCGGAATCGAAGTTATATGCCGATACCATTCTTGCTGGTCATGCTTGTGTTTGCTCAGCCGACCTTCGAGAGTATGGTTATCGGGTTTGTTCTTGCACTTGTGGGAGAAGTGATTCGCTTTTGGGGAGTTTCATTCGTTGGCTCAGAAACACGGACCACGGGAGAAGCTGGAGCCAGTCAATTAGTGACGGTCGGCCCATATGCTTACGTGCGCAATCCTCTTTACATAGGGAACATACTGATCTACATTGGGTTCGGCGTGATGTCCAACGCCTGGTTTCCCTGGCTGACGGTAATTGCAGCAGTGTATTTCGTCTTTCAGTACTCTATGATTATCTCACTTGAGGAGGAAGTTTTGCGGCGGAAATTTGGGGAGCGCTATGAAGCATACACACAGAAAGTTCCTCGATTTTTTCCGAGGATCAGGAGAGATGTCCTGGTAGTTAATTCAAGCCATCAATTCAATTTGCGTCGGGGGTTTGCCTCTGAGCGGAGGACGCTTCAGGCGTTTGTTCTGGTGAGCTTTGTTATTTTCGTTCTTTGGCTTATGAGAAAATGATTCGGCGGGTGCTTATTGTTGCTGGAGAAGCTTCTGGCGATGCCCACGGTGCCAGAGTCGTTCAGGAGATCTTCCGAAGAAATCCAGATGCGGAGGTCTTCGGAATCGGCGGAGAGGCGATGAGAACAGCGGGGATGGACATCCTGTATCCTGCGAATGAGCTATCTTTCATGGGATTTTTGGAGGTTTTTAGGCATTTACCGTTTATAGCGAAAGTGCGTGCAGGGCTTTTGCGAAAGGTAGATGAGCTAAGACCTCAGGTTGCTCTTCTTATTGATTATCCAGGGTTTAATTTGAGCTTTGCTCGCGAGCTGAAGTCAAGAGGAATTCCAATAGGATACTACGTCAGCCCGCAAGTTTGGGCATGGGCAAGAGGACGTGTCGATCGGATGCGTGATCTTGTTGATCGGATGTTTGTCATATTTCCGTTTGAGGTTCCGATCTATCAGGCGACAGGGGTGCCAGTGGAATTCGTGGGGCATCCACTTTTGGAGGAGTTAGAGCATCTTGATGAGCCCGTGAGCATTGAGGAGGAGAAAGCATTTCGATTGCGTCACGGGTTAGATGCGAGTGCACCGATCGTTGCTCTTCTTCCGGGAAGTCGTGTCCAGGAGGTTACCCGCATCTTACCAATTTTGCTTGATGCGATGGAGCGCCTTCGGCACGTGAGAGCAATTGCGGCAGTCGTTGCGGCAGCACCGACAGTTCCTATTGAGCTCTATGAACGATTCATTCACGACAACGCTGTTCCTATTATTAGCGGAGAGACGCATGAGTTGCAACGTGTTGCGACGTGTGCTGTTGTAGCTTCCGGAACTGCGACATTGGAAACCGCGCTTTATCGGACACCAATGGTGATTGTCTATCGAACATCGATGGTTACGTATTCGATTGCACGGCTATTCATTCGGATACCGTATATTGGACTTGTCAACATTGCAGTAGGGCGGGGCGCTGTACCGGAGCTTGTTCAACGTGATTTCACGGCAGAATCGGTAGCCCGTGAAGTTGAGTTGCTCCTTTCTGATGACTCGCCTCAGGCGAGCCGCAAAAAGATGGTTGCTGCGTATGACGAACTTCGCTCTCGGCTTGGTTCTCCGGGAGCATCATCACGGGTTGTTGATGGTTTGGAAACATTGTTGCGAGATCGGAGATGAGGGATTCAGGCGAGACTGTTGATGTATCGACGAAAGGGGAGCATTCCATACATCGGAGATTTCTTCGTTATCTGGGGAAGTATATTCTGTGGATTGTAACATGGCTTCTATGCAAGTCTCTCCGTGTGCGAGTTGTGAACAGCAGAGTTCTTTCGTCGCTTGAATCCAGAGGTGGGAAATATGTCCTTGCATTCTGGCACGGCTCAATGCTTTACATCTGGTATCGCCATCGTAAGCATGGGCTGGCTGCTCTTGTGAGCAAAAGCGAGGACGGTGAGATTCTTGCGAAGACTTTGCAGCACTGGGGCTATAAAGTTATTCGAGGTTCAAGTTCTGCTGGTGGTCATGAAGCAATGGATTTGATGGGTGATGCCCTTAGAGCAGGACATGCGCTTGCTATCACACCCGATGGTCCGCGCGGTCCGTGCCATGTTATGAAAATGGGGGCTGTGCGACTTGCGCAGAAAGCAGGCGTACCGCTTATTCTCTGCGCCTCGAAGTTTCGAAAAAGAATCGTCCTCAGGAGCTGGGATCGTTTTGAAATTCCGATGCCATTTTCAGATGGAGTTCTTATATACGGCGAACCGGTGATGATTCAACCTTCGCTTTCAGGGGAGGCACTTGATGCTGAACTTCGACGCATTGAGAAGATACTCTGCGCTCTGGATGCTGAGGCACAGCAGCTTATGGATAACGCTTTTGTGAGATGGAAATCTTTCCCCGCTGTTGGTGGGGCAAGTCGCTGGCTCCTTGCCCCGGTTGCATTGCTCTACGGAACTGGAGTTGCAATCAGAAATATGCTGTATGATATAGGCCTCTTGAAAGAGATACAGCTTCCGGTGCCGGTGATTTCAATTGGGAATTTGACCGCCGGTGGGACTGGGAAGACGCCGCTGGTAAAATATATGGCGAAATATCTTCGTGAGAAAGGATGGGGCGTTGCTGTCCTGACCCGCGGATACGGCCGAAGATCGAGAGGGACAATTGTTGTATCAAAACCCGGTGCGCAAGATGACCCTCTGCCAAGGGCAGTGGAAGCAGGGGATGAGCCTGTGGAACTTGCTTCAGTTCTCCAGGGATTGACTGTGATTGTTGACCATGATCGGAGACGCTCAGGAAGGTATGCTCTGAGCAATTACGGGGCGAATGTCCTGTTGCTTGATGATGGATTTCAATACCGTGCGTTACATCGTGATCTTAATGTGCTGCTGGTGGACAACACTCGACCTGCCCACCGAGAACCTTTGCTCCCTATGGGCCTTCGCCGTGAATCGCTTCGTTCGCTGCGGCGCGCGGATATCGTTGTGCTCACTAAGGCTTCTGATGAAATTCTTTCTCAACAAAATGAGGCCGAGTTGAAAAAGTTTATCAAGGCTCCTCTCTTTCGGACTGTTCACACCCCTGCAGCCGTCTGGCTACCACTTCGAAATATGTCCGAAACCAGCAACTGGTTGTTGAACAAGAGGGTTGTCCCACTTTGCGGTATTGGCGATCCGGAATCATTTCGTTTGATGGTGCGTACACTTGGCGCAGAGATCGTTCAGATGTTTGTCTATCCAGACCATACATTCTTTTCAGAAAAAGATATTTTTGATGCTTTATCAGTTGCTCGTGCAAAGAGCGCCGATGCACTTGTCACAACTCGGAAAGATTGGGTGAGGATTGAGTCACTAGACCGAGTTGTCTGGAGCGCCTTTCCTGATATTGATCTCGCTGTGCTGGATATTGAGATTCGCTTCCTTGGCAGCGAAGAGCATTTTTGGGCCTTAGTTGAATCCGCCTTGGGCGGATTAGAAAAAAGGAGGTCATAGGTGCTTCGAATTGGGATCACATATTGTGGCACGTTTCAACGATATGCGGACTGGGTTACCCAAAACGATGATATCGAAGTTGTACGATTGAGAACAGGTGAGCATCGCCCTGAGGAACTCGAGCGCTGTGCTGCTTTGGTTCTTACAGGCGGGGAGGATGTACATCCACGGTTCTATGGGCAAGGGGAAAAGGTTGCGGAACTTGATCCAAGAGAGATCAACGAGGCGCGAGATGAGTTTGAATTTGCATTACTTGAGTATGCCCGGAAGTTGGGGATGCCTATTCTGGGAATTTGCAGGGGGTTGCAGGTTGCAAATGTAGCGCTTGGAGGCTCATTGATCATTGACATTGAACAGGCAGGGTACAAGAGTCATCGCAAGCTTGCTGCCCAGGAAGATCGGGAACATGAAATTGCAATTGAAAGCGGGTCAAAGCTTGAAGCCCTTTTGGGACTGCGATCAGGGATTGTTAATAGTTCGCACCACCAGGCGGCGGACCAAATTGGACAGGGTCTTCGTGTTTCGGCGTGGTCTATCGATGGAATTGTTGAAGCAATGGAGCCTCTTGACGATGCGCCGATGCTTTTTGTGCAATGGCATCCTGAGCGCATGAGGGATATTACAAATCCATTTTCCGTGAAAATCCGTTCATGGCTTTTGGATGTCGCTTCTCGATTTCTTATCACGCAACACAGATAACAAAGACTTATTTCAGAACATCGTCACTATAGTTGGAGGATAGAACTTATGGCAAAATCAAATGCTTCACGATCAGTTGGCAGGAAATATGTTTACTTTTTTGGTGGAGGAAAAGCCGAAGGAACTGCAGAGATGAAAGAACTCCTAGGTGGTAAGGGAGCGAACTTAGCTGAGATGACAAACATTGGCCTGCCCGTACCGCCTGGGTTTACTATTTCCACTGAGGTCTGCACGTATTACTATTCTCATGCGAAAACGTATCCGAAGGGCTTAGAGAGAGAAGTTCTCGACGGCTTGCGGAAAGTTGAAAAGCTTGTCGGCGCCAAATTTGGTGACGCATCGAATCCGCTCCTTGTCTCTGTGCGTTCAGGGGCGCGTGCCTCGATGCCGGGGATGATGGATACAGTCCTCAATCTTGGCCTCAACGATGTCACTGTACAAGGACTTGCTCAGCAAACTCAGAACGAGCGTTTTGCATGGGATGCGTATCGCCGGTTTGTGCAAATGTACGGTGATGTTGTTCTTGGTCTGAAGCCTCAGTCGAAAGATGAGCACGATCCATTTGAGGTGATAATTTCGCGGAAGAAGGAAGCTAATGGGGTTCACTACGACACGGAGCTTACAACGGAACAGCTCAAGGAACTTGTCGCGGAATTTAAATCTGCAATCAAGGATCGCACAGGTAAGGACTTCCCTGAAGATCCTATGGAGCAGCTTTGGGGGGCAATTGGGGCAGTCTTTGGCTCATGGATGAACGAGCGCGCTATTGCTTATCGAAAGCTCTACGATATTCCCGAAAGCTGGGGAACTGCTGTCAATGTCCAAGCTATGGTTTTCGGGAACCTCGGTGAAGATAGCGGAACAGGTGTTGCCTTTACTCGAGACCCTGCGACAGGTGAGAACAAATTCTATGGCGAGTTTCTCATGAACGCACAGGGTGAGGATGTTGTAGCTGGAATTCGCACACCTTTGAAAATCGAGCGCTTGAAGGATATCATGCCTCATGTCTATGACCAGCTTCTGGAAGTTAGGTCAATTCTTGAAAAGCATTATCGCGATATGCAGGATATTGAGTTTACGATTCAGAGAGGTAAGCTCTATATGCTGCAGACTCGGGTTGGAAAGAGAACTGGTTTTGCTGCCTTCCGCATCGCTGTTGATATGGTCAACGAAAAACTAATTACCCCCGAGGAAGCAATACTTCGTGTGGAACCTGAGCAAATGAATCAGCTTCTTCGTCCCATTTTTGACGCAGAGGAGAAGCGGAATGCTATAGAGTCGGGCCGATTGCTCGCAAAGGGGCTTAATGCCGGTCCGGGCGCTGCAACAGGTCGTATCGTCTTTAATGCTCCAGATGCTGAAGAGTGGGCAAGGCGTGGTGAAAATGTTATCCTCGTCCGTCTTGAAACTTCGCCTGAGGATATAAAAGGTATGAGCGCCGCTCAGGGTATTCTTACGGCGCGTGGAGGAATGACCTCCCATGCTGCTCTTGTGAGCCGACAGATGGGGAAGGTTGCTGTCGTTGGATGTGGGGAGCTCCAGATTGACTATCCCTCACGGACGCTTGCAGTAAATGGGAAGGTGCTTCGAGAGGGGGATTGGATATCGCTTGACGGAACAACAGGCGAAGTTATCGAAGGACAACTTAAGACAATCCCGTCGGAGATCATTCAGGTGCTTCTTGACAAGACGATGAAGCCCGAGGATTCTTCTGTATATCAGCAATACGAACAAATGATGTCGTGGGCTGATTCTTTTCGGCGGCTACGCATTCGCACAAATGCAGATCAACCTGATCAAGCATCAATAGCTGTTGCATTTGGTGCTGAAGGGATTGGTCTTGACCGCACTGAGCATATGTTCTTTGGAGAGGGGAAAATTGGTCCGATGCGTGAGATGATACTGGCTGACACGGAGGAAGAACGTCGGCGCGCACTTGCAAAACTTCTTCCCCTTCAGCGGGCCGATTTCGAGGGGTTATTCCGTGCAATGAACGGGAAACCGGTAACCATCCGCACGCTTGACCCTCCGCTGCATGAATTCCTGCCACATGAGGACCGTGAGCAACAGGAACTTGCGACTGTGATGGGAATTTCGATCGAGAAGATCAAACAGCGGGTGGCGAGCTTGCATGAATTTAACCCGATGCTCGGGCATCGAGGCTGCCGTCTCGGAATTTCATATCCCGAAATTACTGAGATGCAGGTGCGTGCGATCTTCGAAGCAGCATGCAGTGTGAAGAAGGAAGGGATCGTTGTTGAGCCAGAAATTATGATCCCGCTGGTTGGATTCGTAAGTGAATTGAAGCAGCAAGAACAGATTGTCCGCCGCGTCGCCGATGAGGTCATGCGTGAGCAAGGGGAAAAAATCCCTTATCTTGTAGGGACTATGGTGGAGCTTCCTCGAGCTGCTGTTACAGCAGATGAAATTGCGACGGTTGCAGAGTTCTTCTCCTTTGGAACGAATGATCTCACACAAACGGTCCTTGGCATGTCCCGTGATGATGCTGGCAAATTCCTGAACGAGTACATCGAGCGTGGGCTGCTTGAGAAAGACCCATTTCAAACCCTCGATGTTAAAGGTGTTGGTGAACTGATGCGGATTGGCACAGAGAAAGGGCGAAGTGTCAGGCCGAATCTCAAAGTTGGAATTTGCGGAGAACATGGCGGCGATCCAGCGACAATTGAATTTTGTCATGCAATCGGACTCAATTACGTGAGCTGCTCCCCATTCCGGGTACCAATTGCGCGGTTGGCTGCTGCACAGGCAGCCCTGAGATCGAGAATGGCGCCAAGGGCGACAGGGAATCGAAAGTCCAAACCCTCCGGAATTCCGCGGGAGCTCAAGCTGAAACAAAGCGCGAAACCAGCAGTTCGGAGGAGAGTTGAACCGAGGAAAGCAAAGAAGAAAGCAGCCCGGAAAGCCCGCTGAATGCGGATCGTTGAAGAATGAGCAACGTGGAGGGCGAGAGAAGATCCGGAAGAAAACTTCCCCGAATGATCCTCGCGAGCCTTCCACTTTCTTTAAGAAACAATGTAATTGAAAAGGAGCTATCATGAAGCTCTCTGATTTCAAATATCCATTGCCGCGTAACCTCATCGCCAAGGAACCAGTTTCTCCACGTGATAAGGCACGCATGCTGGTAGTACACCGAGACACGGAGACCTTTGAGGACAGGCGATTCTCCGACCTTATTGAGTATGTGTCGAGAGGAGACTGTCTGGTGGTCAATGAAACACGTGTGTTCCCGGCGCGTCTGTTTGGTCGCAAAGAGAAGACCAATGCAAGAATTGAAGTCTTCCTCTTGCGGGAGTTGAATCCGGAAGAAGGCATCTGGGATGTTATTGTTGATCCTGCACGTAAGGTCCGGATTGGAAATAAGATTTTTTTCGACGATAACCGGACGTGGTGTGAAGTTATTGATAATACGACATCGCGCGGACGCACGGTCCACTTCGTCTATGAAGGAGATATCTACAAAATCATTGAAAGAATAGGTCAGATGCCTTTACCTCCATATATTAAGCGAGAGCCAACGGAGAAGGACAAAGAGGATTACCAAACCGTATATGCTCGTGTTGTCGGTGCCGTTGCGGCTCCGACCGCAGGACTCCATTTTACAAAACGTCTCCTTGCAGCTCTCGAAAAGAAAGGAGTTCGGATTGCACCGCTGGTCCTTCATGTGGGTTTAGGCTCGTTCCGCACAGTTGAAGTTGAGGACCTCACAAAACACAAGATGGATTCTGAATACTTCGAGATCAGCGAAGAATCGGCAGAGATAATTAACAAGGCAATCGATTCGAAGCACCATGTTTTTGCGGTTGGGACGAGCGTGGTTCGTGCTCTGGAATCGAGCGTCACGACCGATGGCCATGCGAAACCTGGAAGAGGATGGACCGATAAGTTTATCTATCCGCCGTATGAATTCAAGGTCGCAGATCGATTAATTACGAATTTCCATATGCCCGGGTCTACACTCCTTATGCTTACCAGTGCCTTTGGTGGACATGAGCTTATCATGCGTGCTTACAAGCATGCCATCAAGGAAAAATATCGCTTTTTCAGTTACGGTGACGCTATGTTAATTCTTTAGGATCTCGCGGGATGCCTGTTAAAACCATCATCATTGTTTTTATCAATCTTTTCGTCATCGGGTTCTTCATTTTCCTCTGGCGGAAAAAGAATCTGTTGGTATACTTCACCGGCGGGCGATGGTGGCTGACGTGGCTTTCGGTCGGTGTTATCACGTTGATGGACGAATTAACGTCGATTTTTTACGCACCGGCTGAAGGATATATCTTTATCGGCATCGAGGCGATTTTTTACATCGCGTTTGTCTCCCTTCTCATGCGGTTTCTTTCAACTCGCATGGTGGAAATTGCAGAAATTCTGGATCATCACAAGATAAAAGGGGGCGGGGTTTACTCCTTCTCCTACTTTGTCCTTGGGCCATCGATGTCATTCATCGCTGTCGCTTCAATTCTTGTCGATTACATCCTGACAGCCAGCATATCGACTGTTAGTGCGGTGAAGAACGGAACGGCATTTGTCTCACTGACATCCAGCGAAGAAATTCTCATTGAGCTATGTGTTGTGTGGGGAATTGCTTCGTTGAACATCCTTGGTATCAAGGAGAATGCCAGATTCACGTTCATGATATTTACGGTGGCAGCAGTAATTTTTGCAAATCTTATAGCCTCTGGCATTTTCAATCTTGACCACCGGGCACTTCAGGTGATGGGACAAAGTTTTGCAAAGGCAGGTGAAAACATCGTCCGAAAAGACCCTTTCACCGCATATTCACATATGATAGCAGGCATTTCAAGTGTTATCCTTGCGTATTCTGGAATTGAATCAGTTTTGCAAACAGCAGGTCTCACGCGAAGCTGGCGTGACATATCAAAAGCTTACATTTTTCTTGCGTTTACTGTTGGTATTGTGACTCCTCTTGTATCTGCTTTAGCTCTTTCTGCTCCATTCGATTTACGCGCACATAGCGGCGATCTGATTACCTACTATGCGTCTACACTTAACGGCGTTTGGTTCGGGGTCATTGTTGGCTTCTTGGCAAGCGCAACACTCATCATGGCGGTAAACACCGCATTTGTTGCTATGAGCGAGCTTATTGAACGTGTCGCTGATCGATATGGTTTCCACTGGCTGACGAAACCTAATTCGCGCCAATCACTCTACCGTATTCACATTGGTGCAGCGTCGTTCTTTTCATTCTTAATTTTGGTGACGCGCGGCAACCAGACGGTATTAGCCGAGATGTATGCGCTTGGCTTGTTAGCAGCGTTTAGCATCAATGTTGCAAGTCTGCTTATCTACCGATATTTCCTCGGTACGAAAGAAATCCGCGAATACAATACCTCTCGGGTCGGCACACTTCTGTTATTTATTATCCTCCTGAGTTCTTTTATCTATCTTTTGATTCACAAACCGTACGGTCGCTTCTTATGGGGAGGCGTGACTCTTTTTCTTCTATTGATAGGTATTGTTTTTGCTAAGCGGCGTGCCCCTGAGCAAAAGGAAATCCAGAAAACGGATAGTCCTATGGATATTGTTTTCGCTCTTGCCGATAGTGGGGCTGATCAATATCATATCTATTTCAAGCGACCGGCTGAAGGGATAGAACAACTGCAGCCGGGCTCGGTCTACGTTAGCTTTTATTCTCCTCGAGAAGGGATACCTGCTCGACTGAACTCATCTCATTTCCGATTCCCATATCAGCGAGCAACATTGTTCAATCGAATTCTGGCTATTCTTTATATGCTTCAGTATGAATTTCCTGATAAACAGATCACAGTTCATCTTGGTTGGCCCACGTCTTCATGGCTTGACCGTCTTTCCATTGGTGCAATGGTTTTCAGTTTAATGCGCCTTCCGCGATATTTTCCACATTTTAATTTTGTTATAGAATATTTTCGTCCTCTTTCACGGACTGTTCTTGCGCAGTCTGAGTCACCAATTGCGAGACAATGAGGCTCTTCGTGAAACGTGTTGCTGTTATTGTGGCTGGCGGTCGAGGAGAGCGATTTGGGGGAGCGGTACCAAAACAATTTGCCCTTCTTGGCGGGGTTCCAATTCTTCTCCGTAGCCTCCTTGCTTTTGAACTAAGTGAATGCATTGACGATATTATTCTTGTGATTCGCGAGGAAGATCGCCAACGCGTTCAGGAAGTTATTGGAACAGTTGCTTCGGGTGGAACTCATCTTACGAAGATTCGAGCAATTGTACCCGGCGGAGCAGAACGCCAAGATTCGGCGTTTTCCGGGGTCCAAGCGGCTGAGGTAGCCCCCGGGGATTTGATAGGAATTCATGACGTTGTTCGACCTTTGATAACTACGAAACTTATTTGCGATCTTTACAAAGCAGCTGAGAGGTTGCAAGCGGTAGCACCCGCTATCCCTGTGGCAGAAACTGTGAAACGTGTTGGTGATTCCGGCAGAATTCTGGAGACCGTACCTCGAAAGATGCTTTACCTTACACAAACGCCCCAGGTTTTTGAAGCAGATCTTCTGCGAAGAGCGTTTATCAAAGCTCGGGAGGATGGATTCTTTGCCAATGACGATGCTGCCCTTGTTGAGCATCTGGGGCATGCCGTTTGGATCATCCAGGGTGATCCGTACAACTTAAAAATTACAACTCCCGAAGATTTAATACTTGCAGAATGCCTGTGGGGTCAATGGCGGCGGTAAAAGACTGGTTGCGTGTTGCATTTCAGTGCTCGGTTGTTTATCTTATTTCCCTTTGAGCGGGGCGTAGAATTATGCAGCTTCTCCTTGTCGTGCTTTTGAGTTATTTCGTTGGTTCGATTCCTACGAGCATCATTGTTACTCGATGGGTGAAGGGAATCGACATACGTTCGGTAGGGAGTGGGAATGCCGGCGGTACGAATGTTGCCAGAACCCTCGGCTGGCACTACGGTGCCCTCGTTATTCTGATTGATGGAGCAAAAGGGTTTTTTGCCTCTACAGTGATTGCACCCTTAGCAATGACTAACATGTTTTCATTTCTCGATCTCCCTCTCCATAACATTGTACTTGCCCAGATTCTCGCTGGATCTGCCGCCGTTGCCGGGCACGTATGGACTGTCTTTGCAAACTTCCGTGGAGGGAAAGGGGTGAGTACTGCAGCGGGTATGATGTTAGCGGTTTCCCCGGTGGAGGTTCTCGTTTCGCTTCTCGTCTTCGCAATTGTGATTATTGTCTCACGATATGTTTCGCTTGGTTCCGTAAGTGCCGCAGTGGCTTTTCCATTAGTGCTCATAATACGTGAGAATGTTTTCGGTGTTCGTATTGGTGAATATCATACAATGTTGGTAGTTACTCTGTTGCTTTCTGTGTTTCTAATTTACACTCACCGCGCGAATATAAAACGGCTTATAGAGGGTCGAGAGCACCGGCTTGAACGGCTGCGCTCATAGCGTTTTCCTCAAAAAGATTTTTTTTGTTTCTCTCAGCGTTGTGTAAGGAGGTACAATAACTCAATGAGGATCTCTGTGATAGGAGCAGGAAGCTGGGGAACTACGCTCGCGGTGTTACTTACACACAATCACTTTGAGGTCACGTTGTGGACTCACCAGCGGGAGGAAGCCGAGGAGATGCGTGAGACGCGTGAAAATACGACATTTCTCCCCAGCGTGAGGATACCTGAAAGTGTTCATATCACCAGCGACCTTGAGGAAGCGGTGCATTCCCGTGATATTCTTGTGCTTGCTGTCCCCTCGCAATTTCTCCGCCATGTTCTTAGCGAGATGCCCGAGTCCGCCTTCGGCGGACTTGGTGCCTCGATTATTGTCAACGTTGCAAAGGGGATCGAACGTGGGACGCTCATGACGATGTCGGAATTGCTGCGCGATGTGTTCCCACGTCTTCCCCCTTCAAAGATTGTTACACTCTCAGGACCAAGCCACGCAGAGGAGGTGAGCCGTCAAATCCCAACAGCAGTTGTTGCAGCATCGGTAGATATCCAAACTGCAAAGGTTGTCCAACGCGCCTTTAGTACCTCCTATTTCCGTGTCTACGTTAACGATGATATTCGCGGGGTGGAATTGGGTGGTGCTTTGAAGAACGTCATTGCCATTGGAGCGGGGATCAGCGACGGGGCTGGATTTGGAGATAATACAAAAGCTGCAATCATGACTCGGGGGATGGCAGAGATCGTGCGGCTCGGCGTTGCTCTCGGGGCACAACCAAAAACTTTTGCTGGTCTTTCAGGCATGGGTGACCTGATCGTGACGTGCATGAGTAAGTATAGTCGAAATCGATATGTCGGAGAGGAGGTGGGAAAAGGAAGAAAACTAAAAGAAGTTCTATCATCAATGGAAATGGTTGCGGAGGGTGTTGAAACTACCCGTTCAGCTGTTGAACTATCACGCAAATACAACGTGGAAATGCCAATCGCAGCCGAAGTCTATAAGGTACTTTTTGAGGGGAAAAACCCTCATGATGCAATGACCGCTTTAATGTCAAGAGACCTTCGTGAAGAAGGATAGGCTTTTGAAAGCGGTCAAATTTTAGCTAACTTGCATTTATCACAACATTAAGGAGGTATCGACATGAAATCGAGAAAAATGCTCGCAATTGTCCCACCGATAGCGGGATTGCTTATTCTCCTTGTGCTTATTGGGGATTGGGGATGCAAGAAGGAGGAGGGTCCAACTGCACCAGTCATTACTGCCATCACAGCCAATGGCAATTTCGTTGCACAATCTCGAACGCAAGTGACGGGGACTCTTTTTGTCGTGGATCAGAACGGGAATCCTGTTGCAGGCTTGACGGCACAGAACCTCGCAGCGCGTCTTCGCTGGCTACCGAAAGGCGCGGGAGCCGCAGGGGAGGTCGTCGGGACAGTAAATATCCAGTCTTTTTCATCGGCCGGGAAGAATATCGCTGTTGCGTTAACAATGGACTACAGCGGCAGCATGTTTGTTGGTCCTGTTGACTCGGCAAACCCTCTGAAGCGTAAGCGGATTGCCGATATGGAGCGTGCCACGAAGACGTTCGTGAGCAACATGCGTTCGGGCGATGTTGCTGAGATCATAAAGTTCGGAACAAGCGTTGAAGTTGTCCAGCCCTTTACCAGCAACAAGAATGCCCTCTTTGCAGCTATTGATACAAATAGCTATTCACGTGGAATGACAGCACTCTACCAGTCAATTTATCAGGGGCTTGTAGATGCAGCTCAGCAATCGGCTAGCTCTTACGCAAGGGCAGTTGTTGCATTTACCGATGGAGGTGAGAATAACTCCACTGTATCAAGGGGAGAAATGCTCCAGCAGTCATTTAGCAACGGGATTCCAGTTTATACAGTTGGATTGCTTGACAGCTCCGATCACTCAACCCCGCCCGGATTGAATAGCCACGAGGAGTGGGATCTTGTGAACATCGCGGATACAA
Source organism: Bacteroidota bacterium (assembly GCA_049973045.1). Lineage (GTDB taxonomy): Bacteria > Bacteroidota > Ignavibacteria > 0-14-0-80-59-12 > 0-14-0-80-59-12 > JBMFJZ01. The sequence continues at coordinate 103,697 of JBMFJZ010000001.1, forward strand.
CTGGTGGCTTTTACTTCTATGCTCCGAGTGCGGCTGAGATGACACAGATTTATCAGCGTATCAGCGGGCAGATTCAAGGAGGCTACACTGTGACGATAAGTTGGCCCTCCGCTGGACTGCCACCATCTGGAACGACTGTTACGATGACCTTGACCGTCAGTGTTGGTGGTGTTTCAACAACCATCACAAGGTCATACACGATGCCGTAGAGTTGTCCGACCATTGTAATGGCTCGTAGAGCTCTAAGCTGCGGAGAGGTCGGAGAACTATCTTTCAGGAGAGCAGGCATCCACCTTTGCGAGTGGGCTAGCTCAGCCAGTCCGAAGTGACACAGGTAGTACACCTTGCAGGCTGGATAAGGGCTTTCTCTTATTCAGCCTGTTCGCTTATTTATGGGGTGCAGTAGAGGCTGCCCTCGGCGCAGGGTTGATTTTATAGCGAGGAAACTGTAAATTAGTTTTGATCTCGGGCGATTAGCTCAGTTGGTTAGAGCGCACGGTTCACATCCGTGAGGTCATAGGTTCAAGTCCTATATCGCCCACACATATTGAAGTCCCTTTAAGTCCTATCCAGCGAGGTAGGGAAGGGAGTATGTAAGCTTTTGCAGCCTCCTATCCTCCGTGGGTAGGAGGTTTTCTGTTTTTCGGAGCAGTTTTATTGCGAGGAGTGTCGATTGCGTAAGAAAGCGGTGATCATGGACGAACGGGCTATGGGCCGGACTCTCGTGCGTCTCGCCCATGAGATTCTTGAGCGTAATAAAGGAGCTGCGAACCTTGCTCTCATCGGGATACGAACACGGGGGGAGTACCTCGCTCGGCGTCTTGGTACTTTAATAAATGGCATAGAGGAGCTTCCTCTTCCAATTGGTGTCCTTGATATCACATTCTATCGGGATGATCTCCGTCGTCGCATGAAGCTACCCGAGGTTCGCGGCACAGAGATCCCCTTTTCTGTCGATGATCGAGATATCGTCCTTGTCGACGACGTGCTTTTTACAGGGCGCACGATACGGTGTGCGCTTGATGAACTCATGGACCTTGGAAGGCCTGCAACAGTCCAACTTGCCGTGCTTGTTGATCGTGGTCATCGGGAGCTTCCTATTCGCGCGGATTTTGTTGGCAGGAGCATCCCCACATCATTTGGTGAAGTTGTGCAAGTTCATGTGAAAGAAGTTGACGGTGAAGATGCTGTTCTCCTTATGGAGGAAGAGTAAACCATGACTGTGAGCGAAAGAAGCCGGGCGTTTTCCATGTTAAAGCATGATGGTGCCTCAGCACTCACATCTCCACATCTACTTGGTCTTAATGGCATTCCACGGGGGGATATTGAGAAAATTTTCGAGACAGCCACTTCCTTTAAGGAGGTCCTTGAACGTCCAATTAAGCGTGTTCCCTCTCTTCAGGGGATAACCGTTGTGAATTTGTTCTTTGAGAGTTCCACGCGTACGCGGACTTCATTTGAGCTGGCGGAAAAGCGCCTCTCTGCTGACGTTGTCAATTTTTCTGCAAGTGTGAGCAGCCTCAGTAAGGGAGAAACGCTTAAGGATACGGCACGAAACATTGAGGCAATGAAAGTCGATATTGTCGTCATCAGGCATCCCGCAGCTGGGGCTCCACACTTCTTAGCACGAGTTCTTCATGCCCATGTCATCAATGCTGGGGATGGAGCGCATGAACACCCGACGCAGGCTCTCCTTGACATGTTTACGCTCAAGGAGAAATTTGGCTCGCTGGAAAATCTCCATGTCGGAATCGTGGGCGATATTGCCCATAGTCGAGTAGCATTGTCAAACATTTATGGACTCACATTGATGGGGGCAAAGGTTTCTGTGTGTGGACCTCCAACGATGATCCCTCGCGAGATTGAATCTCTTGGTGTGGATGTCTATTATCACATCGATGAACTGATTCCACGTGTGCAAGCTCTCAATGTGCTCCGAATCCAGTTAGAGCGAGACGCTGGCGCAAGGATCCCTTCCTTGCGTGAGTATCGCACGTACTTTGGGATCACTCGCGAACGATTGGAGCGAGCCTCGCAGCCCATCACAATTCTTCATCCAGGACCAATCAATCGTGATGTCGAACTATCTGCTGAAATTGCTGACAGCGAGCACTCGTTGATTCTTGATCAGGTTCTTAATGGTGTTGCTATCCGAATGGCTGTCCTCTACCTTCTTTCGTTGAGCCACCCGGGAGCGCTTTGAGGTGTAAAGTCGTATGGAACAAACCATGGATGTCCTTTTTAAGTCCGCACACATTATCGACCCAACAATGGGTATCGATGCGGTGATGGATATTCGAATTGAGAAGGGCGTTATTACTGCCATTGGTGAGCAATTGGGAGGGAATGGAAGGCGGATTGATCTTCATGGAGCGCTGGTCTTCCCTGGCTTTATGGATATGCATGTTCATGCACGCGAACCAGGATTTGAATATAAAGAGACAATCGCAACTTGTGTTGCTGCTGCGATGGCTGGTGGTTTCACAGCGATTCTCACCATGCCGAACACCGAGCCCCCAGTTGATGATGCTGCAGTTGTACGTTTCATTTCTCAGCAGGGGAGACAGGCATTAGGGGGGATCGTTGATGTTTACCCTGCTGCGGCGGTAACAAAAGGGCGAAAGGGAACGACCCTTGCTCCTTTTGCAGAGTTGCACGATGCCGGAGCACTTGCCTTTACTGATGATGGGAATCCCGTCGCCTCCGCGGAAATCCTTCGGAGGGCTCTTGAATATGTGAAAATGTTTGACGGACTCATCATACAGCACTGCGAAGATGAGACGCTATCCCGTGGCGGTGTGATGCACGAAGGGAAAATCTCGACACAACTCGGCCTGCCGGGTATCCCTGGCATTGCTGAAGAAGCCTGCCTTGTGCGCGATCTCCGAATCGTAGAATTTGTCGGTGGAAGATACCACGCACAGCATCTAAGTTCAGGTGGATCTGTGGATATTCTTCGCGAGGCAAAACGGAGAGGACTTGCCGTGACTGCCGAGGTTACCCCTCATCATCTCGCACTCACTGATGAATCGATTTTGACGTTCGATACTAATGCGAAGGTAAATCCTCCGCTTCGGAGCAGGGATGACATGATCGCTCTCAGAGAAGGACTTCGTGATGGATTTATTGACGTTATCGCAACTGACCACGCTCCTCATACATTTGACGAGAAGGAGGTGGAATTCATTGCAGCACCGTTCGGGATGGTTGGCTTGGAAACAGCTCTCGGTGTTGTCATCACAGAGGTTGTAAACAGCGGCTATCTTCCTCTGCCGAAGCTTGCTGAGGTTTTCTCGGTGAATCCACGAAAGATTCTTCGACTACCGATCGTGAAAATTGCAAACGGTGAGAAAGCTAATCTTACCATTGTTGACCCCACACTGGCATGGAAGGTTGAACCGTCGCTCTTGCGCTCAAAATCGAAAAACACGCCGTTCGCAAACCGTATACTCATTGGAAAGCCGATCGGGATTTATAACAATGGTAAGATGTTCCTCGCCCCAGAAGTGCACTGAACCATCGACATATCTGTACAGTTGAGAAAACACACCATCCCCGTTCTAAGTAAGCTGTAACTCAGTTCGTTCGAGAAACGCCTGTCAACGTTGATAACTTTAGGTATTCCTTCGGTTGGACTTCTGGCACGAGAATTGCAATCATCCCCAACGGTAGTATTTTCTGAAAGGGGACAATCATGAAGCCAAGTATTGTCATCGTTGCATTTTCTGTTGTGGTTCTTATTTCGGCATGCGACATTCATGTTGAACCCTATGACTATGTTGCCCCGGCTCCTCCACAGGGGGTTGTCGCTCTGGCTGGAGACAACATGGTTACGCTCACATGGTTGCCAAATAATGAGCCCGACCTGGCTGGGTACAAAATCTATGTGAGTGGAACTTATTCCGGCAGATACGACCTCATTGGCACAACTCGTTCAACGCGGTTTACTGACCGGGATGTTATTAATGGTGAAACGTACTACTACGCTGTTACCGCTTATGACCTCAACGGCAACGAAAGCGATCTGAGTCGTGATGTGGTGTATGCAACCCCGCGACCGGAGGGGTACGGAGTAGTCCTCTACGATTACCACACTTATCCGAACCGCGCTGGATATGATTTCTCGACCAATACGGTTGGACAGTATGATGATCAGTACACAGACGTCTTCTTTGATAATGATCACGGTGTTCTCTATCTCGATGTGTGGAAGGATACGGACATTCAAGATATGGGTTACACGCGTTCACTAGATGAAATTCTTCATGCTCCAACAACGGGGTGGTCACCGACGAAAGATGCTCAGGCAATTTTGGGGCACACATACGTGATTCACACATGGGATGGACATTACGCCAAAATGCGTATTGTCGGAATCTCAGCAACTCGGGTTGAATTTGACTGGGCGTATCAGCTTGTCCAAAATGATCCTGATTTGAAAACGCAACAACGAAATACCCTAACAAGGGTGTGGGATCGGGAACATTAAAGAAGAGGTGTGTCATGAAATCGATGGTTGCAATCATTGCAATGACAATAATTGCTGGAGGATTGTACGCACAACCATTTGATCTGGCTCGTGCACGAGTTGATGAACCGCTCGCCGTGGAATTGTGGATGAACAAGCCGGAAGGGTCTGTGTATTATCCAGGTGAGCCAACGAGCATTTATTTTCGAACTAACAGAGATGCATATGTGACAGTGTACGACATCGAGACCGATGGACGTGTTCGCATTCTCTTTCCGGATGAATACTCTGATGGGTATGTGCATGGAGGCATTATTCATCGTATCCCTGAACCTGGTCGATGGTATCGCCTTATCGCCTCAGGTCCAACTGGAATAGAATACATCCAGGCGGTGGCGACAGATGATCCGGGCTACGTCCGATATCGCAGGTTGAACCTTCGGATTCGGTTCGGTATCACGGTGAAAGGGGATCCTTTTCTGGCGATGAACGGGATATGCGAACGCATTGTGCCAGAGCGTTATGGACGTGTGGTGGCGACAACATGGTTTTTTGTTGGTGAACGGGTTCTTTATCCTCGCTATCTCTGCTATGATTGTCATTACCCACCTCCAACGTGGTTTCATCCGTATGTTTCTGTTTGTCCACGATATGAGGTTATTGTTGTGCACCGGGGCCCCTACTGGTGGAGAGATCGCTGGGTACCTCCATTCAGGTTACGTCTCTTTGCCTCGCCCTTCTGGAAAGTTGTGCCGAGAGAGGAGCGCCGTTATCGGTCGGAGGAGATCTGGCAGCCGTCTGGAGGGTTTGAGGGGATAAGAAACTTTGGTGGATTTCGGGAGTCAAGTACAGAGGGACGCTGGCGATCGGATCAGTTTAATCGAGGTAGAAGAGGTACCGATCATATCCGGCGGGGCAGCGACGATGGGCAAGATCGATCAAGATTGAGAGAACGGTCCAGATCCGATATGGACAAATCTGCATCCTCAAACAAGGGCTATGTTCCGCGGCGTGATACAGAAAGAGGTAATCGATCGCAGGAGATTTCTCTGCCGGCAAACAGGACTGGTAAGCTACAAAGGCAAGCTGAGAAGATGGGAAATTGGTACGGGCGAAAGCTTAGCCGAGAGCCCTCTCCCGTTTACCGTGGAGAGCGTTCTCCGTGAATTGATTTTTTCATGTGTTAGCAGTAACTTGAAGCCGTGGCAGGATCATCTATGAAGCGTGGTATAATTATTGTGCTGTTGGGTCTGCTGTTTATAGCTCCAGGAGCTAATTCGCAGGTAGTTCGAGGCCGCGCGCTGCCTGAAAAGGGTCATCGGGTTACTGACAGTTTACGACGTCTCCCGCTGCATTCAGCTCCTAAGGTCACTCAGAAGGAACAGTGGGAGATTTTCCAGTCCATCCAGCGGGGAATTTCCAGAGGGAATGCTGCAACGTTTGCAAAATATTTTGGAGATCAAGTATATATTTCACTCCGTGACAATGAAAGTGGCATCTTTAGCAGTTCGCAGGCATTTTATCTCGTATCTAATTTTTTTTCGCTTCATCGGCCCATTGGTTTTGAATTTACAACTTTCGGTGATTCTGAGGACGGACCTTATGCTACGGGTGGTGGTACGATGGTTATTCGTGGTGTCCGAGAACGAATCCAGGTGTACGTTTCGCTGAGCCACACCGGTTCCCGCTGGGTCATCGCTCAATTAAATATTTACTGAGGCGTCAATGGCGGTCCTGGCTGAACATAACCGCCAGCGGATTTTCACACTCATTGCTTTCCTTCTCGCCATTCTTTTGATCATTGCTTCAGCTATCCTCGAAGTTACTAAGTTCCATATAGGAAGTTCTTTAACAGAGCAGTGGTCCATCTTGCAAAGGCAGATTGCTACTGAAGCAGCTCATGAATCTGCTCTTCGTTTCCAGCGACTTCAGGAACAACTTCAGGAGCGTCTTCGGACCTCGATCGAGAAAACCCATCTCTATGATATCGTGCAATCTGATTCAGTTCCTTCGCCGGAACTGTTTGACGCTGCCGAACGTATGCGGAGCGATGCTTCAGAGAGTGTTGAGATTCTTTCCACCATGTTAGAAGGCAGCGTAATTGCCTGGGCGGGTCGGACAATTGATGTTCCTCATGAACCACTTGCGGCTGTTCGAGATGGGAAAAGTGCAAGTTTCATTGACATTGGAGCTATAAATACGTATCTGGTCGTTCTGCTTCCTGTTGGAGCGCCTTTGAGTCAGTCTCGTTTCGCGGCTCTTCTGGCAGTCCCAATTGAGATAAACTATCCAATTGCGAATCGGTTTGTTCGAGGGAGACATTTTTCTCGCGAAGTTTCCGAAGAGCTCAGTGCAGATGTCCGTTTTGTATTCCGCAATGTTGCTCTCCCTGCTGCAGATTCCTCGAGCATCGTTCTTCCGCTTACAGGATTAGCAGGCGAGCAACTCGGACATGTTGAGGTGTCTCCTCCTCCTTATGAAGTATATGTGGAATCGCGGCAAGATAGGATCGGGAACACTGAGGCGATTTTGTTATCGATCGCTGCGCTAATTCTATCTGTTTTGTTTGCAAAACGAATACTGATTTTACCATCAGTAGCAACGCGGAGTGTGCTCCTTTTACTGGACTTATGGGCGTTGCGGATAATATGGCTGCTTAATGCTTTTCCTTTTAACATTATTGTGCGCGAGCTTGGTGACCCATCATTTTTCGCTTCAAGATTTGCTTTTGGTCTGGCGCGTTCCCCGGGTGATTTTCTTCTGACATCAGTTGCATTTGTCACAAGTTCGGCTTTGTGTGCCAAGGAGTTTCTTTCTGGGAAGTTCCTGCACGCCACTACGAAACCAAGTACACTCATCAAGATTCTTAGGGTTCCTTTACTGCTCATTGGCGGTGGATTGCTTTTCTGGGGTTGGCGCGGAATTGTTGCAGCGGTGAGAAGCGCTGTCATGGATTCGACCCTTGACTATGGAAACTCCGCCTCACTGCTCTTTTCTGCCTCTGAGGCAGCTGTTGTCATTTCACTCATTGGACTTGTTCTTGGGTTCCTACTTGTGAGTGGGATTATCATTCAGAGTCTTCGATTCGTTTTATTCGATAATAAAGCATTGAAAACCCAGCAAGTGGTTGTGTTGGGCTTCATGCTTATTATTGGGGGGATGGTAGGATGGTGGATTTCTCCACGACCTCTCATGGGGTGGTATGTCGCACTGCTTCTGTTGATATTTCTGATGCTCATGAGCATCCTTTTCACGAGACTCAGGATACTGGCTTGGTGCTTTGTATCGGTGATTGGCTCAGCATTTATTGCGGGTAGTTTTCTTGCCCGTGAGCAAGTGATTCGGACTCAGCAACGCATTGAGCTTCTCGCATCCAATTATACGAAATCTCAGGATGCATGGCTTACATACCTAGTTCAGGAAGTTCTCCGCTCGGCAGAATCCTCTCCTATTAAGGAAATCATGAGCAACTCCAACACGCCCCCAACAGATGAAGAGCGCTCGATTTTGGCTTTTCTTGTGTGGGCGCAGAGTGTGCTTGGGAAGCAAGGGTATGGAGCTGCCATCAAGATTTACAATGCCGATAAGCAAGTAGTAAGTCAATTTGCAATAGGCAGGCAGAGCAAATCAGTGTTTCCTCTACTAACTAACACAGTTCGGCAGCCAACTGTTTGGGTAGCTGTTGAACACGGAGCCAAAGTCTATCTTGGTTTGGCCCCTATCAAGGGATCTAAAGATGAAATCCTCGGGTATGTTGGGGTGGCAGTGCCATCCAGTATCCCATTGCCTTTCTCTGGTGGAGTTCCAGAACCACTTCTTTCTGAGCTTTCAGTGACGCGCCTTGACCCTCTTTTCAATTTGCACGTAGAGAGGTCGATCAACTTGCGGCAAGAGAGTGATTCATCTGCTTCTTTGCACGGGGAGCTTACGAAAACGAGACAGTATCCTCACTGGGTTATCAGTGGAGTGACATCATTCTCATACCTTGTAAACGACCTGAGCGACCCTCAGGTGGTGTGGAAATTTTCCATTGATCGACCTGATCAACGATGGGATGCTTTTGTTGTCTTGAAGGTGATGATTTTGATGGCTGAGGTTTCTCTCGGCATTGTTGTAGTACTAATCGTGGCTGGTTTTTTGTACCGCCGCCGGTTTTCATTTCGGTTGCGCCTTCTGGGAGCCTTGTTGCTGGTCTCCATTCTTCCGGTGCTTTATCTGGCGATTGAGGACAGCCGTGATGCTGAGCGTCGGTTCGATGAATTCCTGAGTTTGCGTTTACGAGATGCCCTTGGTGTGGTCAGCCGGCTGTTTCCGCTTCAAATCGCATCGATAACCGCAGATAGCGTTGCAGAGCAACTTGCTCATGCCACAAACGTTGATGTATTGCTCTATCGAGATTCTACCCTTGTTGGTAGTAGCACCCCGGAGCTATTTAACTCTGGCTTGCTTGACAATCGTCTCAACGGCACAGCTTATGCAGCCATTGTGCTTGAGCGGCGCCAGTTCTTCCAGCACTTGGAGAGGATTGGAGATTTCACCTACGCTGTAGGGTACACCCCGGTCCAAATACTTTCTTTTGATGGCAAGAGGGACAATGAGAGACTAATTCTATCCATTCCACTTCTTTATCGGCAGGCACAGGTCGATGAAGAGATCGCTCGCAAAAACGTTTATGGGATATGGCCCTACGTGGGTATGATTGTCTTTGCTGGGCTGCTTGGTTGGGTGATTTCACGAAGAATTAGTGCTCCTGTGGTGCGATTGACTGAGGCGGCTCGCAAGGTATCAAGAGGTGACCTCACTGCCTCCGTTACGTATTCTTCACGCGATGAGTTAGATGAACTTGTGCAAACGTTCAACCTCATGGTGAAGGATTTACGTGATTCCCAAGCTGCTCGTTTGCGAGCCGAGCGCGAAGCCGCATGGCGCGAAATGGCAAAGCAGGTAGCACACGAGATCAAGAATCCCCTGACGCCGATGAAACTTGGCATCCAGCAGCTTCTCGAAGCCTATCGTGCTGGTGATCCACGATTCAGCGAGCTTCTTGAACGAGTGGCGAGGACGGTAGTTGATCGCATCGAGAGTTTGCGACGAATTGCATCTGAGTTTTCATACTTTGCGCGGATGCCCGAGCCTCAATTTGCAGCAGTGAATCCAACCGAACTTCTTTCAGAGGCTGCTGCCCTTTTTGAATCAGAAAGCGACGTTGCATTTGTCCGTGATTTTGCAGATACTTCTTCTGTAGTCCTCGCCGACCGCGACCAGCTGAGCCGGTTATTCATCAATGTTATCCGCAATGCTATTCAAGCAACACGTCAGACTGAAGGAGCTCAGATTGTACTCCACACAGAGCGAGTTAACTCTATAATCATAATTTCAGTCAGTGATAATGGTCCCGGGATTCCTCCGGAGGTTCGTCCTCACTTGTTTGAGCCAAATTTCTCGACTAAATCAGAGGGCATGGGTCTCGGGTTGGCGGTCGTGAAACAGATCCTGGAGCTGCACGGTGGCGAGGTTGAAGTCGAGACTGAGGTCGGGAAGGGGACGACATTCTCATTCAAATTTCCAATCCTTGCAGTTCAAAATGCTCTTAATGGAGGTTCTTATGAAAGGTAAACGAAAACGCCGTGAAAACAATTATTCAATGGAATCGTATCTCATTTATGGACGAGCTCGAACCCCCAAGTGGGATTACAGCCATCACTTAGTTCCTCCTATCACATCAAGTTGTACGTATCGATTGGATTCAGCTCAGCGCGGCGCACAAGGATTTGTGGAATTTGCACATTCTAATGATGAAGTCACTGTTCAGTCAAGAGCGCCTATCTACATTTATGAGAGGCTCGGTGAGCCAACGAAAGACATGATTGAAGAAACCCTAGCTCATGCAGAGCGTGGAAGGACGGCTGTAACGTTTGCAACCGGAATGGCAGCGGTGTCTGCTGTGCTTGGAATTTTGTGCGCAACAGGCGACGAGATCATCGCTCATCGAATGCTTTATGGATGTACCTATTCGCTTCTTACAAATTGGTATCCTCGGTACAAGATCAGTGTTCGATTTGTTGATCTCACAAATCTTGATTCGTTTCATCGTTCCATCACTCGGCGCACGCGAATTATTTATTTTGAAACGCCTGTCAATCCAACTCTTGAGCTAATTGATATCAGAAAGATTGCTGAAATCGTCGCTGAAGAGAATCGCAAGCGGAGTAAAGAGCATCGAATCTGGGTTGTCGTTGACAATACCTTTGCCACACCATTTTGCCAGCGACCGATTGAACATGGAGCCGATTTTATCGTCCATTCTTTGACTAAGAACATTGGGGGATTTGGAACGGACATGGGGGGTGCAGTAGTTGGGCCGATGTGGAGCCGTGACCGACTCCTTCTTTATCGGAAGGACTTCGGCGGCTCACTCTCCGCAAAAAGCGCCTGGCCCATTCTTGTCTATGGTCTCCCAACGCTTTCGCTTCGAACTCGCCAGCAAGAACGATCAGCAATGGAAATTGCTCGTTTCCTTGAATCAGAAGAACACGTTGATTTCGTGAATTACCCTGGTTTGCCATCTCATCCTCAGCATGAATTGGCGAAACGCCAGATGCTTGATTATGACGGCAATTTCGCGCCGGGTTTTATGATTTACTTCACAGTTAAAGGCAGAACACCCCGGGAACGGAAAATGCGCGGAGAGAAAGTCATCAATTATCTTGCAAAGAATGCTTACACTGTTACCCTTGCGGTAAGTCTTGGCAACATCCGTACGCTTGTTGAACACCCTGGATCAATGACACACGCTGCGATCCCCGCTGAGGAACAAGTCAAGAAGGGAATTGATCCTGGGGGGATACGACTGTCGATTGGACTGGAGCGTGTTGACGACATCATTTATGATCTGCATCAAGCTCTGAATACGCTATGAGAAGCGGTGGAGAAGGCGGATTTTACAATTAGACCAAGAATCTTTTCAGAGCATCGAGAAGTTAAATTTGCGTTCAGCACCCGGCGAGGCGGCGTAAGCCCGGACCCTTTGGGACTGAATCTCGGATTTGTTCCGGCGGATAGCCGAATCAACGTGCTCGAAAATCGTGCACGGTTTTTTGGCGCGCTGCGTATCGATATTGCTGATCTTGCCATTCCTATTCAAAATCACACTGCCAGCGTGCGTCGTGTGTATCACGCTGGCGGCTACCTTAACACTGACGCATTGATCACAGATAGCATTGGCATTTTTCTTGTAGTGACTGTAGCGGACTGCGTACCGATTTTCCTTTTCGATCCTGTTCATCATGCCATTGCAGCGATTCACGCTGGATGGCGAGGTACCGTTCAAAGAATCGCAGAGAAGACCGTCCAGATGATGAAGGCCGAGTTCTTCACTGCACCAGAAGATCTGCTTGCATATCTCGGTCCATCTGCTGGCGTTTGTTGCTATTCTGTTGGTAATGACGTTGCGTCGCAATTTGAACCGCATTTTGTTTTCACTGACGATCAAGGGAAACTCCACGTTGATCTCAAACGAGCAAATTGTTCACAACTACTCAACTCCGGATTAATTGATGCGCATCTTGAAGTTAGCTCACACTGCACGATCCACGAAAGTGAGCTATTTCATTCGCACCGGCGTGATGGAGAAAGGTCCGGGCGAATGATGGGAGTCATAGGACTGGTGCGGTAGGTGAGGTTATCCTTCCTTCGATGTCCACTTGCAGCTGAGTGCACCGTTCCATCGGTCTGCATCGGAGATAGAGGGCATCCAGGAAGCTTTCTTACGGTCCGACTAATCGGGATCGCCCGCACTTGGCGGTTGCTTTGGCATCTAAGCTTGAAGCTGAGCCGCGCAAGTCTGTTGCTCAGAACGAAGTAACACTCCGTACAAAACCTTGAGTCGCACTGAAGTAGTTCTTGTCGTAGCAAGAGCAAATGAGTGGGTTTGTGCCGCGCTTTGGCACGCTTACGTGAAAAGCAAAAATATCTCTTGTGGCGAAATATACTCGAGAAGAGTAAAATTGTTATCTTAACAGCATTATCTTGATTGTCTCACAAGAAGATGGTGCTATAATTCTGCAGAGATATACGCCGCTGCTTAGCTCATCTCCACTTGCATCCCGTCCATCCCAGATAGCGCTGTGGTCTCCAGCGGGCATGTCTCCATCAACAATAGTCGTGACCCACCGACCCAGCATGTCATAGATGGAAACAGTGACATGGGATGCATTCGGAAGCAGGTAGTGGATTGTCGTTGTGGGGTTTCCACCGTAGGCGGATCCGCCTCTGGCGGAAAATGGATTCGGGTAATTTTGCAGCCGAGGATAGAATAATTGCCTCGACCCTTACAATTCAGCGGATTGGAGACTTATCGATTCGTTTTGCGATAATATCTTTGATGAACCGACTGAAATGTATATCTCATCTTCCGCTGACTGGTCCTTAGCATCGGTTGCCATCACCTTCAACTTGAAATCCTGGTAATCATACGTGCTCACAGATTGATTATCTCCAGCAAACTGTTTCCATTCCTCGCATGGAGCGACATTCGGGGTTACGCTTTTATTTGTCGCAGCAGCGCTTCCAGGGCAAGGATATGCTTTGTACCATGCGTAGTGGTAAGGTGGAGTTCCTCCGCTTACATTGGCTGTCCATGTGCCGAGTTCACCTGCATTGAGGTATGTAGGTCCTGTGATTGAAACCGAAATTCCTGTTATATTCAGCGTAACGTAGACATAACCATTTTGCAGGCTTGACACCTCTGTAGCGCTTACAGTGATGGTTGCCGAGTAAGTTCCTGGAGGGAGCCCTGCTATATTCACACTGACATTGACCCAGGCACCATCTGTGCCGGATACCGTCCCGCTCGCTGGGGAAAGGCTTAGCCAGTTTGCCCCTCCGCTTGTATTCCAGTGCAACGTATAATCAATATCCGAAACCCCATTCAGTATCAAGAACGCCTGTGATGATGGATTAGAGCCACCGTACTGAGCGGTGAAGGTTAGCGAGGCGGGGTTGACTTTAATAGGTAGTTGGTAATAGTAGCGGGGGTAGCTGCCAATATTATCTACCTCGCTACAATAACGTGCACCCACAAAAGTGGTACTACAGACGTTGCGGCCTCGCAAACCTGCAGTGAGGTCCACGCACTCTCTCACCGTATGCGTAACATCCACACAATTACTTTCTGGAGGTTTGATCCCCGAAGGATCGCCGCATCGCAGTCCCTCTGCCCCGTTGTTGCAACAGACGTGCAAAGGGTTTAGCTGAAGAGTATCAGCGCCTTTCTCTTGCCCCACGGCGAATGGGGCAATAAAAGCGAAAATAAAAATGGCAATAAGAATTCGTTTTCCGCTCATACTCCTGACCTCCCCTGAATTTCCTTACCTTATCCATTGAGTGTAGTACTCCTCCATGTAAAAATCCCTTTCTGGAGAAACCTGACAGACCTTCCTGAGAGAATCGATCGCGCCATCATAAACGTAGAAATAGCACCCAGGGTCCTGTCCCCAGGAGCCAAAAATCCCAATGTAGCGACCATCAGGAGATTGCGTTATTGACGACACTGTTTGAAATCCACCGAGAATTTTCTGGATTGCCGTTACCCCATTCGGACCAATGGTAACCCTGTATACGCCCTTTCCAATGGTTGTTGTATCTCCTCTTGTACCGCCAGCAGCAAGTATAGAACCATCCTGCCTCCATCGAAAAAGAGAGAGTACCACGGTGTCCTGGCTCAACGGGTAATAAACATGTGTATCAATGTTTATCACACAATGATAAGAAGGACGACTGGGCATAGGCATATGGGGATAGATTATCCAGTGCCCATCCGGAGACCAGAGGGGCGGATAAGCAAAAGGCCCTGCAGAAGAATCTAACTCCACCATGTACAATCCGCCTGGGGAGATTGTTCGAAGTCTGCCTACGTAAGGGTTGGAACGAAGACGATAGCTGAAAGCAATGGTGCTCCCAGTGGGGCTCCAGCTGCCAGCAGCAGCAAAATAACTCGTGTCAGTAATTGCCTGAATATTCTCGCCATAGAAATTCATAATGTAGAGTTGCTCGTAGCCGGGTGTGTCTCCGGTAAAAACAATCCAATTTCCATCCGGTGACAATTCGGGCCAGCTTTCCATGATCCATGCTCGGTTTGTGAGATTCTTCATGTTACTCCCATCAATCCCAATCGAATAAATATCAAATGACCGCTGAGGAGAAATCATTGAGAAGACAACAGTTTTTCCATCCGGTGAAACGCGCGGCTCGCCTCCTTCTACAAGTAAGCGAGGCTGCGGATTTGGAAGACTCAGATCAATAACATAGGTTCGTCCCCACGTACTGTACACAATCTTCCCGCTCACCTCCCAGTTTGGACTGACGGGGTTCTCGGCTTTCTTACAGGAAGAAATAGAAAGAAAAATAAGTGCGGCTACCAATAGCTCTTTTTTCATAGCGTGCCTCCAGGATGCATCTTCGGAAATTTACAAAAAAACATTGTGATGTCAAGTTCGCAAAAATGGCAAATCCGAAACCCCATTCAGTATCAAGAACGCCTGTGATGATGGATTAGAGCCACCGTACTGAGCGGTGAAGGTTAGTGAGGCGGGGTTGACTTTAATAGGTAGGTGGTAATAGTAGCGGGGGTAGCCATATTTCACGGTCTCACTACAATAGCGCGCACCAACGAAGTATCCACAAGGGTGGTACATGCCCCCGGTCGACTCTACGCACTCCCTCACAGGATGGTTGATGTCTTTACAGCCATACTCAGGGTCAAGCATGCCCACCGAGTCTACGCAGGGTAGACCCTCGGCCTGCCCGTTATCACAGCAAGGGCCGGTAGTGGGCTCTGCTTGCAGGGTGTCAAGAAGTTTTCCCTGCGCCAGAGCTGACGCGGAAATGACACTCAGAATAAGAAAAGCCATAAAAACCTGGTCTGCTCTCATTGCCCAGACCTCCTTTAACGTTCCCTATCTTATCCAGTAAACATGGTAGCTATCCATATGCCATGGCGCGGTCGGTGGAGATAGCTCAGCAACTTTGATCAGAGAAGAGTTTATAGTATCATAGACGTAAAGGCTTACTCCCTCTCCCTCTTGACGTCGACCGAAAATACCAATATATCGGTCATCCGGACTAACTACTGTAACGCCCCAGAAAAGTCCTGCTAAAATCTTCTGAATCGACACGACACGCTCTGAACCCAAAGTTATCCTATAAAGTCCATAATCATTAGTACCTCTAAGCCTTTCGATTGCAAACAAAGACCCATCTGATGCCCAATGCGGGACGCTGCCAGCAAACTCCAAACTGTCTGTCTCCAACGGGTAACGTGCCAAAGTAGAAACCTTCGCCACGAAATATCCACGTTCATTGGGATAAAGTATGAAACGACTATCTGGCGACCAACTGGCGGGTCCGTCATTCATCTGGTCCAGGTCGGTCATCATAGACCCTTCGGGAGATATCAGCCGCAGCCTTCTTTTCTTAACATCGCTGGTAGCAAACGGACGCCAAAGGAAAGCAATGGCATTCCTTCCAACAGGGGAAAACCCCGGCAGACCCCAGCTTGGCGCAGCAGCGTAGTAACTGGTATCAGTAATCGGATGGATGTTTCTGCCATCCCGATCCATAATGTAAAGCCTCTCGTAAGGCGGATAGTCTCCGGTGAAAACAATCCAGTTACCGTCTGGTGACCAGTCAAGCTGGCCCTCCATAATCCACGACCTGTTGGTCAGGTTCACCATATCAGTTCCATCCACATTGATTCTGTAAATATCGAACGACCCAGCAGGTGAGATCTTTGAAAAAGCAACGGTCTTTCCATCCGGGGAGACAACCGGCTCACCAGCTTCATCAACGAGAAGTCTTGGCACAGGATTTGAACCACTCAAATCAAGCAGATAAATTGACGTCCCCGTACTGTACACAATTTTCCCGCTCAGCTCCCAGTTTGGACTGACGGGGTTCTCGGCTTTCTTACAGGAAGAAATAGAAAGAAAAATAAGTGCGGCTACCAATATCTCTTTTCTCATAGCGTGCCTCCAGGATGCATCTTCAGAAATTTACAAAAAAACATTGTGGTCTCAAGTTCGCAAAAATGGCAAATCTGAAACCCCATTCAGTATCAAGAACGCCTGTGATGATGGATTAGAGCCACCGTACTGAGCGGTGAAGGTTAGCGAGGCGGGGTTGACTTTAATAGGTAGTTGGTAATAGTAGCGGGGGTAATAGACACCCGGTCCGGGTGGGCTGTCTGTATCCACGCAATATCTTGTACCTCTGTATGGATAGCACAATAACCCTGCTCGTGTTTTGTCCACGCACTGCCTCACAGCAATGGTGATTTCGGTCGTACATGCTGAAGGGATGTAGTACGACGTTGTGCTCCCGCACCAGGCGCCATCTATTCCACTTTCGCAACAAGCAGACGATGGCTTGTTCTGTGCGTGCGCTACGCGCAAGTAGAACGCTCCCCACATGATCAAGGCGACTGCACAAAAAATGTGTGAGAGCCTCATTGTGTGATCCTCCTAATGGGTTAAGAATCTTTGGTTATTAGATTTATCTTATCCATTGACAGTAGTGAAGTTCCTCTATTAGAGCTGATGAGGATGCATCAACGGCAGCAACTTTTCTAAGATCCGTACCATCCGGCCGTACTACATAGAGGCAATAACCTTCGTCGGGTGGTTTGCGCGAAAAGATGGCAATATATTTCCCGTCCGGCGATGGAGTAGCGGCAAGGTTGCCAGCAAAACTACCCGAGATCAAACGGCCTGAGCCCCCCACATCGGGGGAGATAAGACAAACACCATACTTATACTTTGTAGTGTCGGAACTGAGAACGCATCGGCAGAGCAAATCACCGTTAGGCATCCAACTGAGAAACCGCTCGCAATTTTCCAATAGACGTGGAATTCTCTCATCGACGTCAATAACGCAAACGCCATTGACGCCGTATTTTGAGTAAGCAATTTTTCGCCCATCGGGGGACCACAGAAGCATCTGCCAGAAAAGCAAAGTGTCCAATGTCGTTATACCTGAATCATGGAGGGAGATAGTCCTAAGGCTGAAACTGTTAGACCCAGTGGAGTCCCACTTCCAAAGATAAGCGATTCTTTCTCCTGAAGGCGACCAACTGGGATTCGCCGCCGTGCTCCAGCGCGCAGAATCAGTAACAGCATGGATGTCGGTACCGTCCTGATTCATCACATAAAGTGAGAAGAGGATTTTTCTCGGCTCCCAGCCATGAAAAACTACTTTACGTCCATCCGGAGACCAATCCGGAGCGCTCTCGGAAACCCATGTCCGATTGGTAAGATTTCTCATTCCACTTCCATCCACATTGATTCTGTAAATATCGAACGACCCAGCAGGTGAGATCTTTGAAAAAGCAACGGTCTTTCCATCCGGGGAGACAACCGGCTCACCAGCTTCATCAACGAGAAGTCTTGGCACAGGATTTGAACCACTCAAATCAAGCAGATAAATTGACGTCCCCGTACTGTACACAATTTTCCCGCTCAGCTCCCAGTTTGGACTGACGGGGTTCTCGGCTTTCTTACAGGAAGAAATAGAAAGAAAAATAAGTGCGGCTACCAATATCTCTTTTCTCATAGCGTGCCTCCAGGATGCATCTTCGGAAATTTACAAAAAAACATCGTGATGTCAAGCATCCAAGCATCACATAAAGCGCATCTCTGTGTTAGCGAACGATCAACTGAGCGTTTGCTTTTCAAGCAATGCTTTGGTATATTAATCATAACTTGTTTAATTACAAACAATTATAGCTATGTGCGGTATCATCGGTTATGCCGGATATCGACCCGTCTTTCCGATTCTCCTCGAAGGATTGAAGCGACTAGAGTATCGGGGGTATGACTCCGCAGGAATTGCAACTATCCTTGGTAATCATCTCTTGATTCACAAGAAAGCTGGCAAGGTGAGCCAATTGGGCTCGACGGCGCCTGCCGATTTTCAAAAAGCAACTATTGGTATTGGTCATACACGATGGGCAACGCATGGAGAACCCTCCGACTTGAATGCACACCCACATTTTGACTGTTCAAGAGAGATCGCTCTGGTTCACAATGGTATCATCGAGAATCATGCAGCTATTCGCGAGAAACTGGAATTGGAGGGTCATGGGTTCCGCACGCAAACCGATACAGAGGCGCTTGTTCATCTTATCGAAGAGATGGTTCACCATACCGGCGATCTTTTTGAAGCAGTGCGCTTGGCACTCCATGAAGTGACGGGGACCTATGGTATTGCAGTCATAAGTTCTCTGGAACCAGAGAAGCTCATTGCTGCTCGCCGAGGAAGCCCTCTTGTCCTTGGCGTTGGTGATGGGGAATTCTTCATCGCTTCTGACCCCGCTGCGATTATTGCCTATACCCGCCAGGTAATTTACCTGGAGGATGGGGAAATTGCCTGCATTACTCCTGATGGATACACAATGCGGACATCAGATGATGAGGAAATTGTCAAGAAAGTTGAAGAGATCTCCCTTGAGCTTGCGCAAATTGAAAAAGGCGGTTATGAGCATTTCATGTTGAAGGAAATTCATGAACAGCCTGAAACCATCACAAATGCTCTTCGCGGACGTTTGATTGAAGAAGAAGGAACATCTCGCCTGGGAGGTCTTCGTCATCTGAGAGATCGTATTCTCAATGCAGATCGATTTATCATCACAGCATGCGGTACGTCGTGGCATGCAGGGTTGGTTGGTGAATACATGCTTGAGCAGTACGCACGCATTCCTGTTGAGGTGGAGTACGCTTCTGAATTTCGTTATCGTGATCCGATTCTTACTCCCAATGATGTCGTATGGCTTATCAGTCAAAGCGGAGAGACAGCAGACACTGTTGCAGCATTGCGCGAAGCTCGAGCTCATGGGGCGACGGTCGTCGGGATTGTTAATGTGGTTGGAAGCACCATTGCTCGTGAGAGCGATGGTGGTGTTTATATCCATGCAGGGCCGGAAATTGGTGTTGCATCTACGAAAGCGTTCACGTCGCAGTTGGCGGTTCTTGCATTGATCACACTTATGTTGGGTCGTGCACGAGGTATCATTGACCGTGTGCAGGGACAACTCATCATCAGAGAATTACAAGCATTGCCAAAAAAGGTTGAAAGAATCTTCACACAGGAGCAAATTCTCAGGGAGATCGCGGATGAATTTCAGTCGACAAAGAATTTCCTCTACCTTGGTCGCGGATACAATTTTCCCGTCGCACTGGAAGGTGCCTTGAAATTGAAAGAGATTTCCTACATTCACGCTGAAGGATATCCGGCTGCGGAGATGAAGCATGGTCCTATAGCGCTTATTGATGAGAATATGCCAGTTGTTTTCATCACTCCGCGTGATGGAACGTATGAGAAAGTGCTCAGCAACATTCAGGAGGTGAAGGCTCGGAAGGGCAGGATTATCGCTGTTGCTGATGAAGATGATGATCAAATCAGTGGACTTGTAGATTTTGTCATTCGCGTTCCTCATACGTTGGATTTCCTCACACCTATCCTCACAATTGTTCCACTTCAGCTCCTCGCATACTACATTGCCATTCGCCGTGGTTGTGACGTTGACCAGCCGCGGAACCTCGCGAAGAGCGTCACTGTGGAATGAGAAGGTTTGAGAACATGCCTTGAGCATTTTATGCTCTGTGCCCGCCATAGGCGGGATGGAGTTGGAAATTGCAAATCGGGGATTTTAAGATGGAGAGAAGGGCAAGTGATCTTTCTGATCGATTATTAGAGTATCTTGTATCCACGAAGTTGCGGAACGTCATCTAACAAAGCTCCGCTTATCCTTTGGGAAAATCTACTCGTGGCAGCCTTTCTGAATGCAAGCCAATAAAGTATGGGGGTTCTATGAATCGTCGTAAAGTTCTCATCATGGGGGCAGCTGGTCGGGATTTCCATAATTTTAATACAGTCTATCGTGATAATGAATTCTATGAGGTTGTTGCTTTCACTGCAACGCAAATACCGAATATTGAAGGGCGAAAATATCCTGCTGTGCTTGCCGGAGGGCTCTATCCGGAAGGTATACCAATCTATCCTGAATCGGAATTGGTGGACTTGATCAAAAAATTTGGTGTTGACGAGGTTGTATTTTCGTACTCTGATGTCTCGTTTCAGTACGTCATGGAACGCGCATCGCTGGCGATGGCAGCAGGTGCGGATTTCCGTTTGCTCGGAACAAGGCATACAATGTTGAAAGCCTCTGTTCCTGTAGTTGCCGTGGTGGCAATCCGGACTGGGTGCGGGAAGAGCCAAACTTCAAGGAAGGTTGCCAGACTTCTACGGGAGCAGGGGTTGCGTGTTGTGGCAGTCCGTCACCCCATGCCGTACGGTGACCTTGTCAAGCAGCGGATTCAGCGCTTCGGCACGATTGATGACTTGAAGAAGAACCATTGCACGGTTGAAGAGATGGAAGAGTATGAACCTCACATCATTCATGGCACAATTGTCTATGCAGGGGTTGACTATGAAGCCATTCTCCGAGAAGCTGAAAAAGAAGCTGACGTCATTGTGTGGGATGGCGGAAACAACGATATGCCGTTTTTCCGTCCAGATCTTATCATTACGGTCACCGATCCTCATCGCCCCGGTCATGAACTTACGTATTACCCGGGCGAAACAAATTTGCGGATGGCGAATGTTGTTGTGATCAACAAGGTAGAAACAGCTCAGCCGGAAAACGTGAACATCGTTCGTGAAAATATCCGCCGGGTGAATCCATCGGCTACTATCGTGGAAGCCGCATCACCGATCAGGATAGACGATGAAAGGGCAATTCGCGGTAAACGTGTTCTCGTTGTTGAGGATGGTCCAACTCTTACGCACGGTGGGATGTCATACGGTGCTGGAATTCTGGCAGCAAAGAAATACGGCGCTGCAGAGATTGTAGATCCGCGCCCTTACGCTGTGAAATCAATTGCGGAGACATTTCAAAAATATCCAAACACAGGCTCACTTCTCCCGGCAATGGGATATGGGACTGAACAGGTTCGGGATCTTGAGAAAACAATCAACCGCGTTCCATGCGATACGGTGATCATCGGTACGCCTGTCGACCTTCGCCGGGTGATTTCAATTAACAAACCAACTGTGCGCGTGACGTACGATCTCGAAGAGATTACGAAACCAGATCTTCGAGAGATTCTTAAGAATTTTATAGGTACGTTTCGACACTAAGTTGAAACTATCATCTGAACAGGAGGATTCTGTGCGTACTAAAGATTTCATATCAATTCATGATCTAACCGTTGACGAATTTCGTTATATTTTCGACCTTGCTCGTGACATAAAGAGGCATCCGGAGGTCTATGCATCGTCCCTCAAAGGGAAAACGCTCGCAATGATCTTTGAGAAGCCCTCGCTTCGGACTCGGGTGACGTTCGAAGTTGGGATCCAGCAACTTGGTGGATTTGCTGTTTACCTTTCGCCGTCGGATATTTCGCTTGGAAAGCGTGAATCAGTTGCAGATGTGGCTAGGAATCTTTCACGCTGGGTTGATGCGATTATGATTCGTACATTTGGACATACTATTTGCACTGAGCTTGCGAAGCATGCTTCGGTTCCCGTCATTAATGGCTTGACCGATTTGCTGCACCCATGTCAAGCAATGGCTGACTATTTTACGATGATGGAAATCAAAGGTTCGCTCAAAGGACTTTCAGTAGTGTTCATCGGCGATGGAAATAATGTCGCTCACTCGTTGATGTTTGGTGCAGCAAAGTCAGGCGCTTTTCTTACCGTTGCAACGCCACGCGGCTATGAGCCAAAGAAAGAGATTGTTGACTTGGCTATGGAAGATGCAAAGGCGACCGGTGCTCAAATCCACCTTCTCAATGATCCAAGAGAAGCAATTCGTGGTGCCGATGTCGTTTATACTGATGTATGGGCAAGCATGGGACAGGAGGCAGAAGCCCACACGCGTCGAAGAGTGTTTGCTCCGTATCAGGTGAATGCTGATTTGATGAAGCTTGCAAAGCCTGATGCGATTTTCATGCATTGTTTGCCAGCCCACCGTGGAGAGGAGGTTACCGATGAAGTAATTGATTCCCCGCAGTCTGTTGTGTATGATGAAGCAGAAAATCGTCTTCATGTGCAGAAAGCGATCATGGTTGATCTGATGAAAGAGCATCGAGGACAGTGAATGCCGAAGTTAGCCCTCATTGCTATCGGTGGCAATTCATTGATTCGCGCGGGAGAGCGCGGAACAATTGCCGAGCAGCGTGAGAATGCTATTTTGACGGCGCGGTATATTGCAGAGCTGATCCGACATGACTATTTCATTGTTCTTACCCATGGCAACGGGCCTCAAGTTGGTGCGCAGCTTTTGCGTTCGGAATTGGCTTCTACACAGGTGTACCCTGAGCCACTTGACGTTTGCGTCGCTGATACACAGGGTTCCATTGGATACGTGTTAGAACACGCGTTGCAACGGGCACTTGATGAAGCGAAGATACGTATTCCTATCGCGACAATTATCACGCAGGTCGTTGTTGATGAGCACGACCCCGCTTTTTCTCAGCCGACGAAACCTGTAGGTCCATTTTATTCAGAGGAGGAAGCACGACGTAGGGAACGGGAGTACCAATGGAAGATGGTTGAAGATGCTGCACGTGGATACCGCCGCGTTGTCCCATCCCCGGAACCATTGGAAATTGTTGAGATCGAGGCAATTCGAAGTCTCGTGCTTGACGGCTATATCGTTATTGCCGCGGGTGGTGGGGGCATCCCTGTTGTTCGACGCGATGGATACCTCGTGGGAGTGGAGGCAGTTATTGACAAGGATCGAGCTTCGGCATTGCTTGCCCGCATGCTCAGTGTCGATACATTCATCATTTCCACCGACGCCGAGAAAGTGTATCTCAATTATAAAAAGCCTGGACAAACGGCGCTTCACTACATTACCGCTTCTGAAGCTCAGCGATATTATGACGAGGGGCATTTTCCGCCGGGAAACATGGGACCGAAGATCGCTTCTGCAATTCGTTTCCTGCAAGATGGTGGGAAAGAAGTCATTATCACCTCGCCTGAACATTTGCTTGATGCAGTTCTCGGGAAGACCGGAACACATATTTCTGTTGATCAAGGAGGCAGGCGATGAAACTCCGACACGTCATTGAATCCCAGCAGTTCACGCTGCCGATGCTCATGGAGCTTTTCGCTCTCGCCGGACAAATGGAAAAGATTCTTGCTCGCGGTGGCACACAGGATTATCAATCAAAGATCATGGCGTCGTTGTTTTATGAGCCTTCAACGAGGACAAGATTTTCCTTCGAGTCGGCAATGCTCCGTCTTGGCGGACGTGTTCTTTCCACAGAGAATGCAAAAGTATTTTCTTCTGTCACTGCAGGCGAAACGCTGGAGGATACGGTTCGCGTTCTCAATAATTTTGCGGATGTTATTGTTCTTCGGCATGATGAAGTTGGGGGTGCTAAGCGCGCCGCTGCAGTTTCCTCAGTTCCTATTATCAACGCCGGAGACGGGAAGGGAGGACAGCATCCGACCCAAGCGCTACTGGATTTGTACACTATCTACAAGGAGCGAGGTGCTATTGAAGGATTAAAGATCGCCATTGTTGGGGACCTTGCAAATGGTCGTACGGCGCGATCACTTTCTTATCTGCTCGGTAAGTTCGATCGAGTTATGATCTACTTTGTTGCTCCAGCCGAGCTGCAAATGCGCTCCGACCTGCTTGATCACCTCTCTGAACACAATGTCTGGTTTACATTAGAATCGGATTTGCCAAAGGTTATCTCTGAAGTTGATGTGGTGTATCAAACACGGATTGAGAAGGAACGGCTTGGGGTGCATGCCAATGACTACGAAGCTATCGCCCGGTCATATTTCCTGGATCGGTCGATGGTTGAGAAAATGAAACCGGATTCCATCATTCTACACCCCTTGCCGCGACTTAATGAGATTTCTCCGGAAGTCGATGCCGATCATCGAGCCGCATATTTTCGGCAAGTGCGCAATGGGATTGCCGTGCGGATGGCGATCTTAGCTATGGTGTTGGAGAGTTGAGTTTTTTGAAGAAAAATTATATCTTAAATAATTCCGATATATAGGAGGGACGCGTGGTGGAGAATCACCCAAAACTTTGGGCTCTCATTCTGGGAGCTTCCAGTGGATTTGGTGAAGCGACAGCAATTGAGCTGTCGAAGATAGGATACAACGTTTTCGGAGTTCATCTCGATCGGGCAGCAACAATGTCGAATGTGGACCGAATCATCTCCGAGATCACATCGGTAGGATCGGAGGCCGTATTTTATAACGTGAACGCTGCTGATCCGTCGAAACGGGAAGAGGTTCTAGATGACATTGCGAATCGCCTTGGGAAGAACCCCGATGCTCATATAAAGGTGTTCTTACACTCTCTCGCCTTTGGGACATTGAAGCCATTCATTGCGGATGATCCGAAGGACGCAATCACTCAGGCTCAACTGGAGATGACCCTTGATGTGATGGCGAACAGTCTTGTCTACTGGGTTCAAGGGCTACTACAGAGGAAATTGATGCGACGGGGCGGACGCATTTTTGCAATGACAAGTACCGGAGGCCATACAGTGATGCCGTTCTATGGTGGGGTTTCTGCGGCGAAGGCAGCGCTTGAATCCCATATCAGGCAACTTGCAATGGAATTGGGTCCACTTGATATTACTGCAAACGCAATCATGGCGGGGGTGACTGATACGCCAGCACTCCGGAAGATCCCTGGCGGACTCAGGCTATTGAAGGGGGCGGAGTATAAGAATCCCCATGGGCGACCCACTAAGCCCGAAGATGTTGCAAAAGCTATTGCGATCTTAAGTGATGACCGATCGTACTGGATTTCTGGCAATGTGATCAAGGTGGATGGTGGAGAAGATATTGTCGGTTTCGTTGCGCGTGAAGGTCCTATCCACATCGATTGATCGCTCTTGGTTATGTATTCTCCAAGAACTTCGCTATGTCTTCATAAATGGAACGAAAGGATATGGGGTACAAGTCAGTTGTCTGCGTAAAACAGGTGCCGGATACCTCTAATATTTCCGGTGAGGTAATGAAACCTGACGGAACAGTCAACCGTGCAAAATTGCCAGCGATCTTTAATCCTGATGATATGGTGGCTTTAGAACTCGCTCTGCAGGTGAGGGATGAGTACGGAGGGAGGGTTTACGTGATCACAATGGGACCTCCACCAGCAGCCGAGGTACTCAGACAGGCGCTCTACATGGGAGCAGATGAGGTTGTCTTGATCAGCGACCGCCGTTTTGCGGGAGCAGATACTTTAGCGACTTCCTATGCTCTGAGTATGGCGATTCGGAAGATAGGCAACATTGACCTTGTCTTTTGTGGTCGACAAGCAATTGATGGGGATACGGCGCAGGTGGGTCCACAGCTTGCTGAAAAGTTAGGGATTCCACAGGTAACGTACGTAGAGAAGATAGAAAAGATCGAGGGTGGTTGGCTTCATGCAAAACGGAGAATCGACGGTGGCTATGAGCGTGTCCGCGCAACATTGCCGGTGCTTCTCACAGTGTTTGGTGACGCAGCCATTCCGCGCCCGTTCAATGCAAAACTTATGATGGAAAAGAAACGCGCCCGCTCTCGATTCGAACTTGAACGTATGAGTGGAAACAACCCTCTCTCATTTTTCTATAATGACCCCGGAGCACTTGAGAAGAAAGGTTTACTCATTTTCACTTGGGGTGTAGAAGACATAAATGCAGAAGAGGAGAGGTGTGGTCTCAAGGGTTCACCAACTCAGGTGTACAAAGTTGAAAATGTTGTGCTCACCAGCCCAGAGCGAAAGAGGTACGAGCCAACGAAGGCAGACTTAGAGAAGCTGATCGATGAACTAATGACTGATCACATATTTGGTTAAAGGCAATGGAAAAAATCTCCGGTATTTGGGTTTTTGCTGAACAGGAAGAGGGGTCACTCCATGATGTCGGGCTGGAGTTGCTTTCTAAAGGACGTAAGTTAGCGACGACACTTCAAGCACCGTTGGCAGCGGTCCTTATCGGACATAAAGTTCGGCATCTTGTTCGGACCCTTTACTCCTATGGTGCAGACTATGTATTCCTTGCTGATCATGAGGAGTTGGAGCATTATCTCACCTTGCCCTATGCGAAGATTCTCACTCGACTTGTGCAATTTCATGAACCTCGTGTGGTACTTTTCGGAGCGACATCGATTGGAAGAGACCTTGCACCACGCGTGGCATCAAACACGCGCTCAGGATTAACGGCTGATTGCACGGACCTGCAAATTGCAGATGTGACCCAGCGGGGGAAACTGTATAAGAACTTGCTTTTGCAAATCAGGCCAGCATTTGGGGGTAACATCATTGCAACGATTATCTCCCCGGAGTCAAGAACCCAAATGGCGACCGTGCGTGAGGGGGTGATGCGCGTCGAAAAGCCAGATTCTGGTCACCAAGGGAAAACTATTGAAGTGGATGTAAATCTAAGTGAAGAGGAATTCGCTGTCCAGCTCGTGGAGCGGTTTAAGGAGAAGCCAAAGGTAAACCTCAAGGCTGCCAATATCATTGTGGCTGGCGGTTTCGGTGTTGGCAAAAAGGAAAACTTTCGGCTTATCGAGGAGCTGGCAAATGTATTGGGCGGGGCAGTTGGGGCTTCCCGGGCTGCTGTCGATGCAGGGTTTATCAGCCGCGACCACCAGATTGGCCAAACAGGGACCACTGTTCGTCCTAAGCTTTATATCGCATGTGGAATCTCTGGAGCTATCCAGCACCGCGCAGGGATGAGCGAGTCGAAGAAGATCATCGCGATCAACAAAGATCCGCACGCTCCGATCTTCGACATTGCTCATTACGGCATCGTGGGGGACCTCGTTGAGGTGATCCCGAAGTTCATTGAGGTCTACAGAGAGAAATCGAGATAGAATCCTGCTCGAAGTATTCGCACGGTAAAGGAGCGAGTATGTCAAACTTTTTCAAGGACAACGAGGATCTTCTTTTTCAATTTGAGAATCTGCACCTTGAAGATGTGATTCGGTCGCGAGAGAATGATTTTGCAGAAGCGAAATCAGCCGAAGGGCGAACTTATGCGCCTCTCGACGTTGAGGATGCAATGGATAATTATCGGCGTGTTCTAGAACTGGTAGGGGATATCGCAGGGGAATTCGTTGCGCCGCGAGCTCCTGAAGTCGACCGCGAAGGAGCACATTTCGAGAACGGGAGGGTCACGTATGCGAAAGGGACCGCAGAAGCCCTCGAGCGGCTTTCGCAAGCTGGACTCATGGGGATGACACTCCCAAGAGCATACGGCGGACTCAATTTCCCAACGACAATCTACATGATGGCGATCGAGATAATCTCTCGTGCCGATGCTGCTCTAATGAATATCTTTGGGCTGCAAGATATCGCGGAGACTATCCACCGGTTTGCTGATGCAGAAATCCAACGCGAATATTTACCGAAGTTCTGCAAGGGAGAGGTCACTGGTGCAATGGCACTGACCGAACCCGATGCGGGCTCCGACTTGCAAGCTGTCAAGACCCGTGCATATCAAGATGAAGCTGGGAATTGGTACCTGAGCGGTGTGAAGCGATTTATCACCAATGGTTCCGGAGATGTGTTACTTGTGCTTGCGCGCTCGGAAGAAGGGACTGAAGATGCGCGGGGATTAAGCCTTTTTGTGTGTAACCGTGATGGTGTTCAAGTGCGGCGTATTGAGAACAAGCTCGGCATTCATGGTTCGCCAACTTGCGAGATTCAATTTAACGATACGCCGTGCAAACTTATCGGGGAGAGAAAGCGTGGCCTTATTACCTATGTCATGTCGTTAATGAACGGTGCGCGCTTAGGTGTTGCAGCCCAGGCTCTTGGGATCGCCCAGGCTGCCTATGTCGAGGCGTTCAAGTACGCACACGAGCGTGAGCAATTTGGTAAGGCAATTTGTCATTTCCCTGCCGTCGCTGAAATGCTGATTAATATGAAGGTGAATATCGAAGCTTCACGTTCCCTGCTGTATGCGACAGCGAAGGCAGTCGATAGAAGAGATGAACTGGAACGTCAATTAAATCGGGCGAAAGAGCTTGGCCAGCCGTTCAAGGAATTAAATGATAAGCTCAAGCAAGCGACACGTGTCACCGCATTCCTCACTCCCTATACGAAGTACATGATCACAGAACTTGCAAATCAGATTTGCTACGATGCGATCCAGGTGCACGGCGGAACTGGATTCATGCAGGAGTTTAATGTCGAGCGGCATTATCGGGATGTTCGCATCACCACAATTTACGAAGGAACCTCACAGCTTCAGATCGTTGCAGCAACAGGCGGAGCTACAACCGGTGTTCTGGATTCTCTTCTTGATGAATACGAACAAGAGGCTTACACCGGCGAGCTCCAGCTGCTCCATCAACAGTTGATTGAAATCAGGCAGCGATACAAAGAGTGTCGGGACTATTTAGCGAGAAAGAACGACCCTGCCTACCAAGAACTACGGTCGCGCAATCTAGTTGAACTGTATGGCTCGCTGTATGTTGGCTATCTCATCCTTAATGAAGCGAAAGTCTCAGAGAAGAAATTGCTCGTCGCGAAGAAATACATCTCCGAGATCTATGCGAAAGCCCTCATGCACGCGGAACATATACTCCACGGGTACGATACAATGCTAATGTACAGATTTGTGACCGCAGTTTAGTTTCAGCGCCTGAGCGCGATGAAAGAAATCCATAGATCACAATGATCGATGCTTTCTCTTCTCTGTTTGTTGAGTAACCCATTATCTTCTATTGATGCTGCCTACCGCTGAGGGTGTTTCGAACGATCCTTAGGTGGCAAAAGCAGGTCAAACTGATCATGCCTCCTACGGTCCTGGGTGGAAGATTCTCCGCGCGGGTGTTCATTGAGGAACTTGCAAAGGCAGCTATCAACTTGATTTTGTTCGCGCTGCTTGATATATTTCAAATTGCCTCTGGATTTCTTCAGAAGCATAAGGAACAAGCGGACAGGTAGCTCAGTTGGTAGAGCAATGGACTGAAAATCCATGTGTCGGCGGTTCGATTCCGCCCCTGTCCACATCGTTGAGTTTAGCCCGCATACTTCTCCGCATCAGAGCTTTGTCTCTCAGGGGAACCAGTCCCCACGAAAGAGAGAGCCTATAAACATGCTCCCCATCCTTTCATCATTAGCCTTGTTTGATGAATAACCACTTGCTGGGCACATCAGTTCACCCCGAAGGTTTTCGTTTGCGTAGTTCTCAAAAGCAAAAGTAGAGATTGACTAATGATTGAATGCAGAGAGTAAAATGACAAGATCTCTTACTTCCTCTGAAAAACCGCTGCAAGCTCAGCAGAGTACCGATACCGTTATCCTTGAGCATCAACACTTTCAGCAGCTTCTGGACGTTTTGAGGGGAAAAGGGTATCAGCCTATTGGACCCACGATTCGGGATAGTGCTATTGTGTATGATGAGCTAACTTCTGTTGCTGATTTACCGATTGGCTGGACGGATGAGCAGGAAGCAAGCACATATCGTCTGAAAAAGCGACAAGATAAAGCATTTTTCGGTTATAACGTTGGTCCCCAGTCCTGGAAGCAATTTCTCTTCCCACCAAGAATCCGACTGTTTGCTGCCAAGAAGAATGGGAAAGGTTGGGAGATAGAGACCGATCCTTCAAACACTCCAGCAATGCGTTACGCTTTCGTTGGTGTCCGGTCTTGTGAACTTAAGGCTATTGAAATCCAGGACAAGGTTTTCAACAACGGGGAATATCTTGATCCGATCTACAAAGTTCGGCGAGAGGGCATCTTCATTGTTGCTGTCAATTGCACTCAGGCAGGGGGCACGTGTTTTTGTGCCTCTATGGGGACGGGCCCAAAGGTTCGCGGAGCGTTTGACTTAGCGTTGACGGAAGTAATTGATGAAGCGGTTTCTTACTTTGTTGTTGAGATTGGGAGTGAGCGTGGAGCCGAGGTCATCAGTGAAGTTCCACATCGAAGCGCTGAGAAGCATCATACCGATGCCGCCGATCGAATCGTGGAGAACACGGCTCAACGTATGGGCAGGACCCTGGACATAAATGATCTCAGGGAGCTTTTGTTATCTCACATCGAGAGTCCTCACTGGGACGATGTGGCACGCCGCTGTTTAACGTGTACAAACTGTACGTTGGTTTGCCCAACCTGTTTTTGCTCAACCATTGAGGATGTTACGGATTTAAATGGAGAACGTGCTGAGCGCTGGAGACGATGGGATTCCTGCTTCACAGTGGACTACGCGAGAGTTGCAGGAGGAAATTTTCGACTTTCCCCTCGAGCTCGGTATCGTCACTGGCTAACCCATAAACTTGCATCGTGGATTGAGCAGTTTGGCACATGGGGGTGCGTGGGCTGCGGGCGCTGTATAACGTGGTGCCCGGTCGGCATTGATATCACGACTGAAGTTGACGCAATCCGTAATAGTCAAGCGAAAAACCAAGGATAAGAGGAGAGTAAGTATGCAACCTGAAAACCTTGCTGAAGTTTTAAGAAATCATCCGTTCCTCAGCAGTCTTGCTGAACGACATCTGCAAACGCTTCTTTCCTGTGCCTCGAACGTTGTGTTCCATGAGGGAGAATACCTTTTTCATGAGGGAGAAGAAGCAACCAAGTTTTACCTGATTCGAACCGGCAAGGTTGCACTGGAGATCCATGCCAGGGAGCGAGGCCCAATTCGAATACAAACAGTTGGACCGAACGAAGTCCTGGGTTGGTCATGGCTGATCTCGCCGTACCGCTGGCACTTTGATGCTTTTGCTGTTGAAGATGTCCGTGCGTTTGCCCTTGACGGGACGTGCCTTCGCACAAAGTGCGAGGTTGATCACGATTTTGGTTATGAGATGCTAAGTCGCTTTGCACAGGTTCTTGAGCAGCGTTTGGTAGCCACCCGCTTACAGCTGTTGGATGTCTATGGCTCATCATATGCGGGGGTTCGCACATGAATGAGGAACTTGCCCTTTCTTCGAGACGATTAGTTGATCCCCTGTTACCGCATCCTGTGCCAATTCGGCGGGTGGTATGGGAAACGGACGATACCTTTACCCTGTTTCTTGAGCCAGGTAGAGCAAGCGGCGCAGACTTTTCTTTCGCCCCTGGGCAGTTTAATATGCTATACGTCTTCGGCGTTGGCGAGTCAGCGATTTCTATCAGTTCAGATCCTTATAAGCCAGACATCATTGCCCATACAATCCATCGTGTTGGTGCTGTAACGAGTGCTCTTTCACGACTGAAACGAGGGAATTTTGTTGGGCTGCGCGGACCTTTTGGAACTAGCTGGCCTGTTGACAAGGCAAAGGGGAGAGATATCTGCATCATCGCAGGAGGAATTGGGTTAGCTCCGCTACGTCCGGTTCTCTACGCTCTTTTTCACAGGAGGAAGGAGTATGGAAGAATTATGTTGCTCTACGGTGCTCGGAGTCCACTGGATTTACTATATCGGGTCGAGCTTGAACAGTGGGGCAAACACTATGATGTCGATGTAATTGTGACAGTCGACCGTGCTGATTCATCATGGAAAGGACATATTGGGGTTGTCACAGGTTTGTTCAATTATGTTAAACTCGACGCTCCGGCTACTACAGCAATGGTGTGCGGTCCGGAGATCATGATGTATTACGCTGTGGAAGAACTTCTTCACCGGGGTGTGTCAGAGGAGCATATTTATCTCTCGATGGAACGTAATATGAAATGCGCTGTAGGTTTTTGTGGCCATTGTCAATTTGGTCCGAAGTTTATTTGCAAAGATGGTCCGGTGTTTGCTTTGCCGCAAGTACGTTTCTTTCTTGATAAAAAGGAAATCTAATGACTGCACGGAAACCCAAGATCGCTGTTTTTAAATTTGCCTCTTGCGATGGCTGTCAGCTTTCGCTCCTTGATGCTGAAGATGAATTGCTGAGCGTTGCCGAACTGATCGATATAGCCTATTTCCCCGAAGCAAGTCGCCGCATGAAGAATGGTCCGTATGATATCGGGCTTGTCGAAGGGAGCGTTACAACCCCTCATGATGTTGAGAGGGTGCGTGAAATAAGAAAAGTCTGCCGCACACTGATCACTATTGGTGCATGTGCAACCGCTGGAGGTATTCAGGCTCTTCGCAACTGGAAGGACGTTAAAGAATTTATCCGTTTTGTCTATGCTTCGCCTGAATATATTTCCACACTCGATCGGTCAATGCCTATAGGCTCCTATGTTCACGTTGATTTCGAGCTCCGTGGATGCCCAATCAACAAATACCAGCTTATCGAAGCGATCAACGCATTCCTTTGGAACCGTAAACCCAATATTCCAACCTATAGCGTTTGCGTTGACTGCAAACTGCGTGGCAATGTATGTGTTATGGTGGCACACGGCACGCCCTGCTTGGGTTCTGTGACACAAGCCGGTTGTGGAGCTATTTGTCCATCTTACCAGCGCGGGTGTTACGGGTGCTTCGGTCCGATGGAAAGTCCAAATTCACCTTCTTTAAGCCGGCAATTTGCAGAGATTGGTCAGAGCAAACGCGACATCATGCTGGCGTTCCGTGGTTTCAATGCGTACGCAGAAGCCTTTCGTAAAGAGAGCGAAGCACATGAAGGATAGCTTGCTCCAGCGTTTTAGAAATGAGGCGAGCTGTCTGTTGCAAGTGCGGTTTAGATAACACAATATGAAAGCGAATTTGTGAGTAGTATGAAGATGAATTCGACGACAATCAAAGTAGATTACCTTGCCCGTGTTGAAGGAGAAGGTTCAGTTTTCATCAGATTGAAGAATGGTGTCGTTGCGGATGTAAAGCTGAAAATTTTTGAACCTCCCAGATTCTTTGAGGCATTTCTACGCGGTAGAAAATACTCCGAGGTACCCGACATCACTGCACGTATCTGCGGCATTTGCCCGATCGCTTATCAGATGAGTTCAGTCCATGCGATAGAAAGTGCCTTTGGTGCTACGGTCGATGGCTCAGTCCGTTTGCTGCGCCGTTTGATTTATTGCGGGGAATGGATCGAAAGTCATATGCTCCATGTGTACATGCTTCATGCACCCGACTTTCTTGGATACGATGACGTGCTCCAGTTGGCTAAGGATTATCCAGATATCGTCCAGCGTGGTTTGAAGCTTAAGAAAGTTGGGAACGATCTTGTGGCGCTTCTCGGGGGAAGAGAAATCCACCCGGTCAATGTACGTGTTGGTGGATTTTACCGAGTTCCAAGTAAGAAGGAGCTTCAGCCAATAGCGGAACGATTGAAGTGGGCTCGGGATGCGGCTATTGAGACGGTTCGCTGGGTCGCCACGTTTACATTTCCAGAGCTGGATCGAGACTATGAGTTTGTGGCTTTGCGTCATCCTGATGAGTACCCGCTCAATGAAGGGCATCTTGTATCAAACAAGGGACTTGATATTCACGTCAGAGAATATGAATTTTCCTTTGAGGAAGAACACGTCCCATATTCTAATGCACTGCATTCTATTCTGAAGGGGAGGGGGGCGTATTTTGTTGGACCTTTAGCTCGATTTAATTTAAATTTTGACAAGCTTTCACCACTTGTACAGGAAATAGCAAATGAAGCCAATGCGCTGCCGGAGATCCGTAATCCATTTAAAAGCATCATCGTCCGTTCTTTAGAAACTCTCTACGCATGTGATGAAGCTCTGAGAATTATTGAACAGTATGAGCCTCCCGAGAAGCCTTTCGTTGATGTTACCCCACGGAGAAGTTTCGGGTTTGGTTGCACGGAAGCACCTCGAGGGATTCTTTACCACCGGTATCGATTTGATCCCGAGGGCGGTATTGAAGATGCAAAAATTGTTCCCCCAACATCACAGAACCAACGCACAATTGAGAGTGATCTACGGGATCTGGTTTCAACCTACAGCTCTTTGCCAAAATCTGAGCTTACCTGGAAGTGTGAACAGGCGGTCAGGAATTACGATCCATGCATTTCTTGCGCCACGCATTTCTTGAACCTCGAAATCGAACGAGACTGAACCCCGTAATGGAAATCTCAAAAGAACGCATGGAAAACAACCTTAGGATCCTCGTCGTTGGCATCGGAAATGAATACCGCGGTGACGATGGCGTTGGACTTTACATAGCTCGAAAACTTAAGGAGAAGAATCTTCCGAACGTCGAAGTTGTTGAAAGAAGTGGAGAAGCTACTGAATTGATCGATTGCTGGAAAGAATATGATAAGGTCATTCTTGTCGATGCCCTCTGTTGCTCTAATACGTCGCCGGGAACAATTTACCGGTGGGATGCTCAGACGCAACTGCTTCCCAAACATTTCTCTCCATACTCAACGCATGCATTCGGTGTTGTTGAAGCCATTGAACTGGCGAAAGCAATGAACCAGCTCCCTTCTCTGGTGATTTACGGCGTTGTAGGGAAGAATTTTGGAACAGGCATTGAACCCGCCCTCGACAGGCGGGTTGAGGAAGCTTCACAAGAAGTGGTGGAGCGTATTTTTCTGGAAGTGGAGCGACTGCTGTTGGGCACCTCAAGCTTGAAGAAAGATTAGCAAACACCGATATTGTATTCATAGAGGAGATATGGGCTTTCACATTGCGGCATGCTAATGAAGCATCTTGAATCCCTTGCAGCGCCGAAACAGGTAGATGAGGCAGCGTTAACACAGCGTTTACGGGTAACGATTCGTGGCGCTGTACAGGGCGTAGGTTTTCGTCCTTTTGTCTATCGGGTTGCGACCGAGTTAGGTCTCTCAGGCTGGGTCAGTAATTCATCACAGGGTGTCTTTATTGAAGTAGAAGGCAACCAGCGGCAACTGGAGTTATTCCTTCAGCGGATCAGGCAAGAAAAACCACCTCGATCGTTCATTCAGAGTCTGGAATCCTCTTTTCTTGATCCAATTGGCTATACTGCATTTGAAATTCGTGAGAGTACTGCTACTGGGAAGAAGACAGCGCTTATACTGCCAGACATTGCCACCTGTTCAGAGTGTCTGCAGGAAATTTTCGATAAAGCAAATCGACGGTATCTTTATCCGTTCACCAATTGCACAAATTGCGGTCCTCGCTTCAGCATCATTGAGGCATTGCCATATGACCGCCCCAACACGACGATGCGAAACTTCCAGATGTGCGATGAATGCAAAGCTGAATATGAAAATCCTCTGGATAGGCGTTTTCATGCTCAACCCAATGCTTGTCCCCGGTGCGGTCCTCATCTTGAGCTGTGGAATCACAATGGGCATGCTCTTGCGATGCATCATGAAGCTTTGCTTGCGGCTGCTGATGCTATCCGAGAAGGGGCGATTGTTGCACTCAAGGGTTTGGGAGGATTTCACCTGATTGTTGATGCTCGTAATGAAGAAGCGGTAGTTAGACTGCGGCAGCGCAAACACCGTGAGGAAAAGCCCCTTGCTCTAATGCTCCCCTCACTTGATGCGGTGAAAGCCGTTTCTGAAGTTTCTGATCTTGAAGAGCAACTTCTGCTGTCCCCGGAATCTCCTATCGTGCTCTTACATCGTAAACCGATGAGTGCGCGGATGCGAAATTCAGATTTCGGCATCGCACCTTCTGTTGCTCCTAACAACCCGAACCTTGGAATCATGCTTCCTTATACTCCGCTGCATCATATTTTGATGTCGGAGCTGCGCTTCCCGATTGTGGCAACGAGTGGAAATCTTTCTGATGAACCTATTTGCACCGATGAATACGATGCACTTGAACGACTTGGTAAAATTGCAGATTTGTTTCTTGTCCACAATCGACCCATTGCTCGTCATGTTGACGATTCTATTGTTCGTGTGGTTATGGGGCGTGAGCTTGTATTGAGGCGCGCTCGCGGTTATGCACCGCTCCCTTTACCTCTCGGTCGCGTAAACATGAAAGCATATCCAAAGGAAGGATCTGCGCGCTCTTTTCTTGCGGTGGGAGCTCACTTGAAAAATAGCGTTGCAGTTTCCTCAGGTCATGAAGTTTTCATCAGTCAACACATTGGTGATTTAGAGACAGTTCAAGCGTTCAATGCCTTTAAACGTGTGGTTGAAGACATGGAGCATCTCTATGAATTGCAACCGAGCGTGGTAGCATGCGATGCTCATCCTGACTATCTTTCAACTGGATTTGCTGAACAACATGGTTTGCCACTGATTCGCGTTCAGCATCACGAGGCACATGTTCTCTCCTGCATGGCTGAAAATGAGCTCGATGGAAGAGTCTTGGGAGTCTCCTGGGATGGCACCGGCTACGGGTTGGATGGCACGGTCTGGGGAGGTGAGTTCTTGCTGACAGAGTGGGATTCCCCTGATGATGAAGGTCGGGATGCTGAACCGCCCGGGGCGGAAGTTGTAAAGGTATTTTCAACATCCTCACGGGTTGCCCATCTGCGTCCATTCATGCTTCCCGGAGGAGAGAGGGCGATTAAAGAGCCGCGTCGGACTGCTATCGGAGTCCTTTATGAAATTTTCGGTGATGAACTCTTTGATAGCGAAAGAGTTTCTGACGCTTCCGATCTTGTCGGGATGCTACCGCTCCGGGCTTTTTCAACCCATGAGCTCCACGTTTTGCAAACAATGCTGAAGAAGAGACTTAATGCCCCCGTCACCTCAAGTGCTGGGAGGCTCTTCGATGCAGTTGCAGCAATTGTTGGGCTGCGTCAGGAAATAAAGTATGAAGGGCAGGCTGCAATGGAATTGGAGTTTGCCCTTGATGGAGTTTCAACGGAAGAAACGTATCAATTCACCACCCGTGGTGGAAATTCCACAATGATTGTTGATTGGGAACCTATGATACGTGGGATCATTAATGATCTCCATTGCGCTATACCCGTGGGGCATATCTCAGCAAAGTTCCATAACACTCTAGCTGAGATGGTTGTTGACGTTGCTAAGTCTGTGGGGGAAGAACGGGTTGTTCTTACAGGTGGATGTTTTCAAAATCGTTATCTTACTGAGCGCGTAATTCTTAGATTACGAGCAGAAGGCTTTAAGCCTTACTGGCACCAGCGGGTTCCACCGAACGACGGTGGCATTGCATTGGGTCAGGCAGTTGCAGCTACTTGTTTTGTAAGGGAGCACTAACCATGTGTCTTGCAGTTCCGGGGAAAATCATAAGCATTGGTGAAAGTGGTGATGCCGGCTCGTTGATGCGATTTGGGAAAGTAAGTTTTGGCGGCATTGTAAAGGACGTCAACCTTGCCTACGTGCCCGAAGCGAAAGTTGGCGACTATGTTATTGTCCACGTGGGATTTGCCATAAGCATTGTGGATGAAAAGGAGGCTGAACAAGTGTTTGAATACCTGCGCCAGATGGATGCTGAGTAATTGTTGCGAGGTTTGTGATGAAATTTGTGGACGAGTATCGCGATGCCGAGACCGCTGAGCAGTATGTTCGTGCCATAGCACGGATTACAACGAAGCCCTGGACAATAATGGAAATCTGCGGAGGACAAACTCATACCATTGTAAAATTTGGTGTAGATGAGATGTTGCCGAAGGAGATTACGTTGGTGCACGGTCCTGGCTGCCCCGTGTGCGTCACCCCCATCGAACTAATTCAGAAGGCGATTGAAATCGCCTCTCGTCCCGACGTCATTTTCTGTTCTTTTGGCGATATGCTGCGAGTTCCGAGCGGTGTAGAAAATTCCAGAAGCACTCCTGCTGATCTCCTGTCTGTTAAAGCAATGGGAGGCGATGTTCGTATTGTCTATTCCCCGTTGGATGCTCTTAAGATCGCACAAGAACATCCAACCAAACAGGTAGTTTTCTTTGCCGTGGGTTTTGAAACGACTGCGCCCGCAAATGCTATGGCGGTCTATCAAGCAAGGCAACAGGGAGTCAAGAATTTCTCTCTCCTCGTTGCTCATGTCCTTGTGCCTCCAGCTATGGAGGCGATTCTTTCTTCACCGGAAAATCAAGTGCAGGGCTTTTTGGCAGCTGGACATGTCTGTACTGTGATGGGGTACACAGCGTATGAACCGATTGCTCAGAAGTATCATGTGCCAATTGTTGTCACTGGCTTCGAGCCGTTAGACATTCTGCAAGGGATATACATGTGTGTCAAGCAGTTAGAGGAAGGACGGGCGGAGGTGGAGAACCAATATTCACGCTCTGTGCGTCGAGAGGGGAATCAAGCTGCGCAGGATATTATGCGTCAGGTGTTCCGCGTCATTTCCCGGAAGTGGCGAGGAGTGGGGGAAATTCCGCAAAGTGGATTAGGTTTGACTGAAGAGTATGCTGAGTTTGATGCGGAAAGGCGTTTTGGATTGGCAGGCTACAGTGTAGAGGAGTCTCCGGAGTGTATTGCAGGACTGGTGCTTCAAGGTGTGAAGAAACCTCACGATTGCCTCGCCTTCGGGACCATGTGCACACCAGAGCACCCGCTTGGAGCACCTATGGTTTCTTCCGAGGGTGCTTGTGCGGCGTACTATCGGTATCGAGGGCTGAGTTCGCAGCAGATCACATCCGCTACAAAGAGAGCGGATAAGTAGATTTCTGTTGAAGTGAGTTCAACGCGAGAAAAAGAAGGCTGAAGCTTTTCGGGGTTATTTTTTATGGAACAAAGTTCTGAATTTACTTTATCGTGCCCGATTCCAATCGAGGAATATCCTCACGTCCTCCTAGCTCACGGCGGGGGAGGGAAGCTTATGCACCAGTTGATCGAGAAGATGTTTATCCCGACATTCAATAATTTGCTTCTAAAAGCGCAGCACGACGGTGCCGTTTTTGATCTCAATGGGATCAGGCTTGCGTTCACAACAGATTCCTATGTAGTCAAGCCACTCTTTTTCCCAGGAGGAGACATTGGAACCTTGGCTGTCTATGGAACAGTGAACGATCTGGCTATGTGTGGGGCGCAGCCCTTGTATCTCAGTGTAGGGTTCGTCCTTGAAGAAGGGCTTTCAATCGAAGCGCTCTGGCGTGTTGTACAATCGATGCAGCATGCAGCAGAAAATGCCCACGTTCAACTTGTCACTGGCGATACTAAAGTCGTTGACAGAGGGAAGGGGGATGGGATATTTATTACAACAGCAGGCATAGGGATCATTGAGCATGAACTTGTTATTGCACCTCATTCGGTGCGGGTCGGCGATGTCATTTTGCTGAATGGTGACATAGGTAGACATGGGATCGCAATTATGGCGGAGCGGGAAGGGCTTGCTTTCGAAGGTAGGGTTGAAAGCGACTGCGCTCCTCTTGCCAGCCTGGTGCTTGAGCTTCTTGATGCCAAGCTTGAAATTCACTGTCTCCGCGACCTAACGCGGGGTGGTTTAGCGAGCGCTTTGGTGGAAATTGCACAGACTGCTCACGTTCATATTAACATTGATGAGGGTCTGATCCCAGTCTGTGAGGAAGTGCAGGGTGCATGTGAAATCCTTGGTTTCGATCCGATCTATGTAGCAAATGAAGGGCGCTTTGTGGCTTTCGTTGCACCACATGACGCTGAACGAGCCCTGGCTATCATGCGAGCCCATCCATCAGGAGCGAACGCACAGATCATCGGTAATGTGGAGCCAATTGAAGGACTTCCCTCTACTGGTATTGTAACGATGAGAAGCAAAATCGGTGCAAGGCGCGTTGTTGACATGTTGAGTGGGGAGCAATTGCCGCGGATTTGTTAGTTTTTGGGGGATGTGAATATTCACGCCATTTCATGAGTTTCCTCATAGATTGCAATCCATTCTCAAATTTCTTACTTTAATTTTAGCTGTTGTCTCAATAGCCCGGAACTGAATGGCGCTTACAGCGCCAGGGGTCGAATAGCTCATGAATGAAAAGCTTTACTTTAAAACCAACAACATAGAAATATACAATGACGATTTTATAACCACCCGGTGCATTGAAGAAAATTCAGTAGATTTAATTGTAACTTCGCCCCCTTATAATGTGGACATAAGATACAATTCTTATGATGATAAAATCCCGTATGACGTTTATCTCGAGTTTACAGAAAGGTGGCTTGAAAAGGCCTATAAACTTTTAAAGGACGATGGGCGTTTCTGTTTAAACATTCCGCTGAGAAAGAGCGATGGAGCTAACAACTAGAAAAATAAGAAAGGAACTAGAGGAGATTTATAAAGAAAGCCGTAGCTGGGACGGGGGAAAGGGACCCTTTACGAGAGCGGCGATAAGACGGAGAGAGTTAATTTTGATGAAGCAGCAAGTTCTCTACCGACTGGAAGAGGCGAAGCTTCAGAAAAACAAAGTCTTTGAATCTTTCTGTCTTGATGTGTTGAAGACAATAAACAAGCATTTGAAAGAACTGCGAGATGAAGTTTCCTGATCTGTTAAGGCTTTATGAAAGGTTCAAACTGAAATATGGAGCATATACAATAACCGTCTGTGTGACTTCGTAAGAAGGGCAAAAGGTGTTGCTTGATAGAAAAATTGTAAAAGAATTTTTGGAAGAAGCCTTGGAAGGAGTGGAAATACCTAGGGATATTTCTTTTAACAGTTTGGTAGAAGCCTTCTGCAGATATACCGAGAATGATTGTTACGAGTGGCTGAAAGATAACTACCGAAGTTTCTTTCATTCCCTTCCCGAGGGCAAAACGGACTGGAACTGGATACGGGAGAGAATTAGAGACTATCTAAGTGAAGAAAAATGATAAAAGAAAATGGTAAATTCTGTGACGTAGGTTGTTATATCTGTCACATATATGAAATCGATAGCTATATGAACGGCGTGGCGCTCTTAGCAACAAAGACCAATCATGAGTAAGTCGAAACCTTCGCCTAATACAACATATATTCTTTTGGTTGTTGCTCCCTTTGGGCACAGCATCGTATGTGTTGATATCGGTAGCTGAAATATGTGGCGTACACAAGTTGAAGGAGAGAGTGTTTTTATATGCGAAAAGAGATCATCATTAATGCGGCAGCCGACGAGGTCCGCATTGCGATTACGGAGGATGGAAAGCTTGCAGAGTTCTTTGCTGAAACTCCCGAAAAAGACCGAATGGTAGGGGATATCTACCTCGGGAAAGTAGCCCGAGTTATGCCCGGTATCAGAGCTGCCTTTATTGATATAGGTCACAAGCAGGATGCCTTTCTTCATTTCTCAGACATTGGACGTTCTCTGAGTGAATACTCATCTCTTATTGGAGATGATTCTGACATAGAAACGGAGGAGGAAGCTGAAACTGAGCTTATTGGTGTAGAGGCTCAGGAGGAGCATGCGGCATCTTTGTACAAACCGCGTGGCTTAGAGCCTTCGTCACTTCGAGTGGGGGAACCTGCTGGTGGCGGGCAGCGCACAGAACTTGAGGCTGTTCATCTCGAGCCCGGGCAAGATATTATCGTGCAAGTCACAAAGGAACCGGTAGGGAATAAAGGTGTACGGGTCACATCCGAGGTTTCACTTCCGGGGAGGTTTCTCGTTCTCCTGCCATTTGATGGTAAGATAGGGGTTTCGAAGAAGATCACAAACTACCGCGAAAAGCGTCGCCTACGTCGCATTGTCCGGGGGATTCTTCCTGAAGGGTTCGGAGCGATTATCCGAACAGTTGCGGAAAAGCAAGATGAAGATGCGCTGAAGACCGACCTCAAACGACTTCTTTCGACATGGAATGAAATACAACGAACGGTGAAAACCGAAACGCCACCAGCGCTTCTGTACAAAGATTTGAGCACTACATCAAGCGTCATCCGTGACCTATTTAACAGTGAAGTGGCAAGAGTGGTTGTTGACTCGAGGAAGCTTTACCACGACATCACAGCGTATGTTCGTGGGGCATCACCAGAGATGCTCGATCGTATAGAGCTGTATCGAGGCAAAGAGCCGATCTTCGATGCCTTCGGGATCGAAAAGGAGCTCCAGACAGCTTTTTCACGGAGAGTCCCTCTTAAAAGTGGAGGATACATCATCATCGAGCAAACCGAAGCGATGGTGGTGATTGATGTGAACAGTGGGCGGTATGCAGCCCGTCGTGAACAAGAATTGAACTCTTTGCGCACAGATCTCGAAGCTGCGCGTGAAATTGTCAGGCAATTACGGCTGCGTGATATCGGTGGAATCATTGTCGTTGATTTCATTGATCTGGAAGATGAGCGCAACAGGAAAAAGGTATATGATGAACTTCGAAAGGAATTTCGAAGAGATCGTGCAAAAACCACCGTTCTCCCAATGACGGAGTTTGGTCTTGTGCAGATAACGCGCCAGCGCATACGGCAGGGAGTTATGCGTACGTTCACGGAACCGTGCCCATGCTGCGGAGGCAGCGGTGTTGCTCTCTCGAAGGGGACAGTTGCTAATCAGATTGAGCGATGGATAAGACGTTTCAAAACTGAACATCGCGAGTTCCGCCTCGTTCTTCGTGTGAATCCTGTAGTTGCTGAATATCTTGGTGAAGGAACCATCAGTCGGCTCACGAGAATGATGCTTCGATACTTCATCTATATCAAAGTAGAACCTGATCCTTCATTACCTGTGCATGAGTTTCGTTTCTTCTCTCACCGCCAGAAAAAGGACATCACCGATGAGTACAAAGGAACATAAAGACAGAGGGTTATATGAAATTCTTTATCGATACAGCTAACATCCATGAGATCAAGGAAGCAGCTGAACTTGGGGTCCTTGATGGTGTGACGACGAACCCGAGTCTTGTTGCCAAAGAGGGGAGAGATTTCCGCCAGCTCATCGAGGAGATATGTTCCATCGTGGATGGACCTGTTAGTGCTGAAGTTATATCCACCGATGTAGCGGGAATGGTTCGTGAGGCTCGCGACCTTTCACAGCTCCATAAAAACATCGTTGTGAAGATTCCTCTCATCAAGGATGGGTTAAAGGCGGTCAAGCAGCTTTCTTCGGAGGGGATTCGAACGAATGTCACGCTTTGCTTCTCAGCGCCTCAGGCAATTCTTGCGGCGAAAGCGGGGGCAGCATTTATCAGCCCATTTGTGGGTCGCCTTGATGATATCAGTACCAGCGGAATGGAACTCGTGAAGCAGATCGTCACAATCTACAGGAACTATCAATTTAAAACCGAAGTGCTTGTTGCAAGTGTGCGACATCCACTTCATGTTGTGGAAGCAGCAATGATGGGCGCTGATATTGTCACAATGCCGTTTAAGGTCATTGAGCAAATTATCAAACATCCTTTGACCGACATTGGCTTAGAACGGTTTCTTGCTGATTGGAAGAAGATGCAAGCCTGAAAGGCTATTGAGATGAAACGTACACCATTTTATAACATTCATCGCCGGCTTGGAGCAAAGGTCGTAGAATTTGCCGGGTTTGAGATGCCACTCCAGTATTCGAGCATCATTGAAGAGCATCTTTGCGTGCGGAATCATGTTGGAGTTTTTGATGTTTCTCACATGGGTGAGATTGAGATTAGTGGTTCCGAAGCAGCGGAGTTCCTCCAGCGTATGACGGTGAATGACATATCGAAGCTTTTCGATGGGCGCGTGCAGTATTCAGCGATGCTCTACGATGATGGAGGAATTGTTGATGACCTCCTGGTCTACGAGTTCAGTGATCATTTTATGCTGGTGGTGAACGCTGCCAACAAGGACAAGGATTTTGCCTGGCTTCAATCGCATGCCCAAGGTGATGTTCATGTAAAAGATTCAAGTGATGAAGTTGCTCTTCTCGCTGTTCAGGGTCCGAAGTCGCTCGCTACCCTCGAACGCATTTCATCAGTTGATCTATCGGCGTTGAAGTATTATCATTTTCTAAAAGGAACAATTGCTGGAGTTGAGGCGACCATTTCTCGAACTGGATATACTGGTGAACTTGGTTTTGAAATTTACTTCGAAGCTGATAGCACTGCAGCAGAGAAGGTCTGGAACGCGGTCATGGACGCCGGATCGGAATTTGTCATTAGTCCGGCTGGCCTTGGCGCTCGAGATACTCTGCGTTTGGAAATGGGGTATTGCCTCTACGGGAATGATATTGACGCCACCACAAATCCCCTGGAAGCTGGCTTGGACTGGATCACAAAAATGGGAAAGGGGGATTTTGTCG
The DNA here is from genome assembly GCA_049973045.1 of Bacteroidota bacterium. GTDB lineage: Bacteria > Bacteroidota > Ignavibacteria > 0-14-0-80-59-12 > 0-14-0-80-59-12 > JBMFJZ01. The sequence goes on from JBMFJZ010000001.1 coordinate 148,068, forward strand.
GGCGCGATGCTCTCGTGCGGATTCAGCAATCCGGCATACGCAGGAAATTAATAGGATTTGTAATTGATGATCCCGAACGGGGAAAAAGGGCTTTCCCACGGCATGGTTATGATATTGTGATGGCTGAGGCACCACATGAGAAACTTGGTCATGTGACCAGCGGAACATTTTCACCGGTTCTTCAAAGAGGAATCGGCATGGGCTATGTCAGAAAGGAGTTTGCGGAACCAGGTACAATTATTGCGGTGGACATTCGTGGCAACCCCGTGAGAGCACGTGTTGTTCATCTCCCATTTGTTGATAGAAAACCATTTTGAGTGAATCGATGAAAATTGACGTTTATTTTACGCCGGCGCATGTTGACGAATCACAGATTCGCGACCGGGTTGTTGTGGTCATCGATGTTCTTCGTGCTGCGACTTCGATTGCCACTGCTCTTTTCAATGGGGCACGAGAAATTATACCGGTTCAGGACGTCGAAACAGCTCTGAAGATCCACAGTAATCTCGGCGAAGACGTTGCGCTTCTCTGCGGCGAGAGGAATGGAAAAATAATCGAGGGGTTTGATCTGGGAAACTCTCCGTTGGAATATTCCCGCGAGAAAGTCGAGGGGAAGGTGTTGATCTTCAGCACGACTAATGGAACAGTTGCGATCACAAAGGCTAAGCAATCAAAAGAATTGGTCGTTGGAAGCTTTGTCAATTTGAGCGCCGTTGCCAAATATATTTCAGATCGGCCTGAAACAGATGTGGCAATTATCTGCGCCGGCAAATTAAACATGTTCTCTTTGGAAGATGCTGTGTGTGCTGGTATGATCATAGACCAGTTAGAGGTTCAGATGAGTTTGCCTGTTGCCCTTGCGGACGGCTCACGGGCAGCACAGGTGCTCTATAAGCGGTTTGAGCGGTCGATCTCAAAACTTCTTCAAACAACCGATCACGGCAAATACCTAAGCGAGATCGGCTTTGAAAAAGACCTTGAAGTCTGTGCGACTGTCGACTCAGTCCCCGTTCTCCCCGTGCTTGTGGACAACAGAGTTCTTAAAATCTACCAATCGCGGGAGGATACGGAGCGGTAGAGCAGCTGCGCATTGACTCAGCTCTGAAAGGTGAGTTGCCAGAGGGGAATGCAAAATAAGATATGCCAACACGATTGAAAGAGCGAACATCATCAAGAGGAGCTTCTGCAATGCGTGCGCGCCGGAAGCTCCAGGTCATTGCTATCCTGTTGATTCTCGTCGGGATTCTTCTGGGAATTGCGATTCTATCCTATACCCGGGCTGATGAAATTAATGCTGATACCCGACTCATTGACCTGCTGGGTATTTTCACGAACGACCCCCAGATCCGCGCAAAGGCGGAGGCGACACACAACTGGCTTGGACTTGTAGGTGCAGTCGTTTCCAGTTTTCTGATCAATGGGACTCTTGGATATTTCTCCCTTGTTGTTTCCTTCCTTTTTCTTATCTGGGGGTGGGGTTTGCTCCGCGAAAGGTCGCTTCGCCGATCCTTATCGCTGAGTATATACCTTTTCGTGATCGCTTATCTCAGTTCAACGGTCATCGGGATGATTCGTGTGATCACCGCATATCAGTGGTTGTCGCTGGAATGGGCTGGGGCGATCGGTGAATTCAGCGCCCTTGTCTTTTCGCGGCTTCTTGGTGCAGTTGGCGGTTCAATCGTTCTTGGAACTGCACTTTTCATAGTTTTCTTTTTAGCATATGACCTCGATATACGTCATACAGCGGAGCGTGTGCGGTATGCTTATGATCGGGTACTGGATCGGATTTTCGCTGCGAGATCGCGTAGGCGCGGTGCGGAAGCTGGGCGTAAAGCAGAATCAAATGTTGAGGTCATCAAGCGCCCGGAAGAGGGTGAAGAGCACCGTGAACAGATTAAGCCATCCTTTTCGCACTTAGCCGGCGCTCAATTATCAGAAGCGCTTGAGAGACTTGTGGAGGGTGAAGAGGAGACTGAGGCAATCACTCCAGAGCCTGCACCTTCTCCTGGGAGAGGAACACAACTGCGTGTCCTCCGACGGCAGGTAGTCTCCTCTGAAGATACCTCGGGGAAAATGCCCCCTGTAATGTCGGAAGTGATGGAAGAGGAGATCGATTATTCTCCACCAACCATTGATCTGCTTGATCCTTCGACGCAAAGCGAAGCTGTAAATGATGAGGAGCTGAAGGAGAATGCTGAGCTTCTTCGCGCGAAACTTGCAAATTTCGATGTTGAAATTGAAAGTGTCAGCGTCACCCCTGGTCCTGTTGTGACGTTGTATGAACTTGTCCCGGCTTCAGATGTGAAGATCAGTAGAATTACGAGCTTAGCGGATGATCTTGCTCTTGCTCTGAAGGCGCGGGGAATACGGATCATCGCACCAATGCCGGGGAAAGGAACGATCGGTGTCGAGATTCCAAATGCACATCCTGCCGTTGTCAGGTTCCGCAGTGTTGTGAACTCCACAAAGTTTCGGGAATTTCAAGCTCCTCTTCCTCTGGCAATGGGGAAAACTATTTCCGGAGAGGTCTACGTCGATGATCTCGCAAGAATGCCTCATTTGCTCATTGCTGGCGCAACTGGTTCTGGGAAAAGTGTTGGCATCAACACTATTCTCATGAGTTTGGTTTATCGACTTCACCCTGCTGATGTAAAATTTGTAATCATTGATCCGAAGAAGATCGAGCTGTCGCAATATGCGCTTCTGAGAAATCATTTCCTCGCGCTCTCCCCTGACGTTGATGAAGAAATCATAACAACCCCTCAGAATGCCGTCAGCGCCCTGAAGAGCGTTGAATTGGAGATGGAACATCGATATAATCGTCTTGCAGCAGCAGGGGTTAGAAGCATCATCGATTACAATGAGCGTGTCCGCAGCGGTCGCCTGCATGACACCGAAGAGATCAAGCACTGTCGCCTCCCATATCTCATCGTCGTAATTGATGAGTTAGCGGACCTCATGATGACAGCGGCGAAAGAGGTGGAAGAGCCTATTGCCCGGCTTGCGCAACTTGCCAGAGCCGTTGGCATTCATCTGGTCGTTGCGACGCAGCGTCCCTCGGTGGATGTTCTTACCGGTGTGATTAAGGCGAACTTTTCTGCGCGGATTGCTTATCAGGTTGCTTCAAAAACTGATTCGCGCACTATTCTTGACATGAATGGAGCAGAGCAACTTCTCGGCAGCGGAGACATGTTGTATCTTCCATCTGGAAGTCCTAAGCCGATACGGATTCAAAACGCATATCTCTCTCCTGAAGAAGTTGAACGCATTACCGAGTACATCGGTCACCAGAAAGGTTTTTCCCAGCCGTATCAGCTGCCGTCCATAATTGAGCGGAAGAGGAACGGCTTCAGCAGTGGAGGTCGCTCCGGGCGCGATGAACTTTTCGAGGAAGCCGCACGCCTTGTTGTGAGGCATCAGCAAGGCTCAGTATCTTTGATCCAGCGTCGCTTGAAGGTAGGCTATTCACGAGCAGCGCGATTGATCGACGAACTTGAGGCCCACGGGATTGTTGGAGCTTTTGATGGCAGCAAGGCTCGGGAGGTTCTCATAGAATCAGAAGAGGAGCTCGAACAACTCCTGCGGGAGTTGGAAAAGGAATGGAAATGAAAAGATATTTAATTGACAAATTTATTTTTCGCTTCAGCGCTCTTAACATGAGGCATATGATTCTTACAGTTGCTCTGGGGAGCGCTATCCTCAGCAGCGCCTTTGTTAATACTCAAGCTGTAAATGATGTTACGGCGGTTGATATACTCAAACATCTTCAAGAGACATATCACTCAGCAAAAGACGCAACAATAGAGTTTACGCAAACGGTGAAATTTACCCTCACGAACGCAGTTCAAACGTTCCGCGGAACACTCTTCATGAAGAAGCCGAATTATTACCGCTTTGAGAATGAAGAGCAGACGATTGTGACCAATGGTAAAATCGTGTGGTCCTACTCTGCAGTAAATCATCAAGTTGTTGTTGACACTTATCGTGATGATCCTCAGGCGTTTACACCTGATCGATTCCTCTTTGGATTGCCACGAGACTACTATTCTGCGCTCCTTGGCAAAGAAAAGCTTCGAGGAAAGGAGATGTATGTTCTCAGACTCGTGCCTAAGGAGGAACAAGCCTTTGTGCGGTCGTTGAAGCTCTGGGTTGACCCTGAGCAGTGGGTGGCACGGAAAGTTATTGTGGTCGATGTAAATGAAACGGAGACAACTTACATTCTCGCTCGGATAAGCTTTAACACTGGTCTTAGCAATTCACTATTTGAGTTTTCTCCACCGAAGGGGACTGAGGTTGTTGACCTTCGGAAACAAAAATAGAATCTGAATTTCTCCGACGAGCTATTGATGAAATTCCTTCGCATGCGTGTTCTTCGGGTTTTCGGTGTTGCACTTCTCACTTTCGGATTTCTTTACCTTGCGTTTCGTGGGACTCATATTGACAGGCTGTTTGAAGCTCTCTCTACAGGGAACTACCTTATTGCCTCAATTGTGATTCCAGTTCTTCTTCTGAGCGATCTTTTTAGAGCATGGCGATGGAAATACTTGCTGGCACCCCTAAAAGGAAACACCAAAGTTCGGAATCTTTTCTCTGCAACGATGATTGGATACATGATCAACAATTTTGTACCTCGCTTGGGCGAACTTGTGCGTCCTTACGCTCTTGGAAGGCTTGAACATGTCTCAAAAAGCGCTGCCCTAGGGACGATTGTCGTCGAACGCGTCATTGACATTATGACGTTTTTGCTATTGCTTGGGGGATTGCTCATTTTCGATGAAAATTCTCTTTCCTCAACGTTTCCTTGGCTATCGCATACAGGGTTTGTTGTCTTTTTTATTACGCTCTTTCTTTTGCTGGTTCTTTACCTCCTGGTGAAGAAAAAGGAGCCAGTGCTTCAGCTCTATCGCCGTCTTTTTCGATTTCTCCCTCTGAAGATGTTCGAAAAAGGCGAGACCCTTCTCAGTGCATTTGTCGATGGATTTCGTGTAATCCGCCAGCCACGGTTTTACATTATGATCGCTATTTTGAGCATCGTAATTTGGGGTCTTTATCTTCTTATGATGTACGTCCCGTTCTATGCTTTCGGATTAGCGCATAGGGGACTTGGTCTTGGAGCAGCGGCAATATTGCTCGCTGTTTCTTCAATCAGTGTTGCGGTACCAACGCCCGGTGGAACGGGCACGTTTCACTCGCTTATTACTGAAACACTGGTCCGTTTATACGGCGTAAACCATGAAGTTGCGTTGAGTTACGCCACGGTCACTCATGGAATGGGATACATTGGAGTGACGGTGGTTGGCATCATATATTTTCTAAGGTATAACATTCATATATCGGAAGCTATGGCAGCGGAAGCTGTTATTGAGGCTGAGGTAAACAAGGAGAGTGCAAAACAGCAGCTGTCCAATAATGCTCATGATGCCACACCAGAGGAAAGCATCTCAACAGGAGAGGAACACATATGAAGCTTGGAGTCATTGGGACAGGATATGTCGGGCTGGTAGTTGGAGCCTGTTTTGCCGAGAGTGGGAACGACGTTATTTGTGTTGATGTCGATGACAAAAAAGTTCGGCAACTTCGCAGGGGGATTGTTCCAATTTATGAGCCCGGTCTTGAAGAACTTGTGAGGAAAAATCTAAAAGAAAAACGTCTCACCTTTACGACACGATTGAAGGATGCTGTAGATGAGGCTTCGGTTATCTTCCTGGCGCTTCCTACGCCTGCTAATGAAGATGGCTCTGCCGATCTTCGATACGTGCTCGATGTTGCAGCGAAGATTGGCAAGCTAATGCGGAAGCCTCGAATCATTGTGACGAAAAGCACCGTGCCCGTAGGTACGGCAGAGAAGATTCGCGAGGTCATACGGAGGGAAACAGAGATTGAGTTTGATGTTGTAGCCAATCCGGAATTTCTGAAGCAAGGGGCTGCTGTAGCTGATTTCATGTCGCCCGACCGTGTCATTGTTGGGACGCGAAACCCTGAGTCAGCTCGCATCATGCACGAACTTTACAAGCCATTCATGCGAACCTCCGATCGCTTTATGCTTATGGATGAACGAAGCGCTGAACTTTCGAAATACGCTGCAAATGCCTTGCTTGCGACAAAGATTTCCTTCATGAACGAAATTGCAAATCTCTGCGAGCGTGTTGGAGCTGATGTTGATCAAGTTCGCCGCGGTCTCGGAGCTGATCCGCGTATCGGTGCCCAGTTTCTCTTCCCGGGTGTTGGATTTGGTGGTTCGTGCTTTCCAAAGGACATCAAAGCGCTGACTAAGACCTCACATGAAGTTGGATATGAGTTTCGGATTCTCAAAGCTGTTGAGCAAGTAAATCAGCAGCAAAAGATTCATCTTGTTGAGAAGGCACAAGCTTATTTCGGCAGCCTTCGAGGAAAGAAATTCGCCGTGTGGGGGCTTAGCTTCAAACCGCGGACTGACGATCTGCGCGAAGCTCCGTCTCTGGCTATCATCCATGAATTAGTGAAGCGGGGAGCGAAAGTAACCGCGCATGATCCTGTCGCCATAAAAAACGCAAAGGAACTTCTTGGTCGTACAGTGAAGTTTTTTGAAAACTACTATGATGCCTTAAAAGGAGCTGATGGACTTTTCCTGGTGACAGAGTGGAATGATTTTCGTCACCCCGATTTTGATCGGATGAAAACCATGATGCGTACACCGGTAATCTTTGATGGAAGAAACATCTATGACCCAGAACTTCTCAAGCAGCATGGATTCACTTACTTTGGGATAGGGCGGTAGAGCAATGAAACAAGTTGTGCGGAGAATGCTGAAGGGCAAGCTTCTCGGTGGGAAAATGGGGCCAATTTCTGTTGAAGAGGTGCCACCACCGGCTCTGAGCTCAGGCGGGGTCCTTGTGAAGGTTGCCTATTCCCTTATCAGCGCCGGGACAGAGAGGACAAGTATTCGTTTCGGGAAGCTGAATCTTCTCCAGAAAGCGCGCTCTCGACCAGAGGATGTTAAGCGGATCCTCCGTGAAGTCCAGCAATATGGCTTTTTGCCAACATACCGTAAAGTGGTTGGGAAATTGAGGATCCCTTCAGCGCTTGGATATTCTCTTTCCGGTGTTGTACTTGCAGTGGATGATTCAGTGCACGAATTTCAGCCCGGTGACCGGGTTGCGTGTGGTGGAGCCGGATATGCGAATCACGCTGACATCGTGTTTGTCCCTAGAAATCTGTGTGTGAAACTCCCCCCGATGGTGCCGTTAGATGATGCTGCATATACCACGGTTGGTGCAATTGCCATGCAGGGGGTCCGAGAGGCTGAAGTTTCCCTTGGTGACGTAGTCTGTGTGATTGGGTTGGGATTAATTGGGCAAATCACCGTCCAGCTTCTTAAGTCAGCCGGATGTTCGGTGGTAGGAATTGATCTCAGTAAAGAAGCTGTGGAGCTTGCGAGAACCTATGGAGCTGATCTTGCCTTTCTCCGGTGTCCCGAGCAGAACGATCTTCGCAATGCAATCTTCGCTGCGACACATGGGCGCGGTGTCGACGCAGTTATCATCACAGCAGCGACACGGTCCAATGATCCGTTTGTTCTGGCGGGAGAGATCGCTCGTGATCGTGCGAAAGTTGTTCTCGTGGGCGACGTGAAAATTGATATCCCGCGTGAACCATACTATAGGAAAGAACTTCAGATTCGTCTCTCCCGTTCATATGGTCCCGGTCGGTATGACCCTGTGTACGAGGAAAGAGGCGCTGATTATCCAGTTGGCTACGTTCGCTGGACGGAGCGACGCAACATGGAGGAGTTCGTTGAACTGCTGGCGGCGCAGAAACTTAACGTCCGCTCACTGACAACACATGTGTTTCCTGTCGATGAGGCACCAAGAGCGTATGAACTGATCTCCGGAAAATCAAAAACGAGTCGTCGGCGGGTTCAACATTATGTGGGGGTTCTCCTCAAGTATGAGCAGCCAGAGGCTACTTTGCCTGCACACAAGCCCCGCCAGAGGAGAGAAGCGCCAATAATTCGGTCACTTGCCCCAGCCTTTAATATTGGTTTCATTGGTGCGGGGTCCTATGCCCAAAGTATGCTTCTTCCACACATCCGGAGGGTTTCTGATGCAAAGCTTGTTCATGTCGTTACAATTCATGGGCTCACAGCCAAGTCGGTGGCGGAGCAGTACGGGTTCGCCAGCTATAGCACCGAGCCTCTTGATGTGCTTGAGAATGAATCTATTGGCACCATCTTTATCGCCACACGCCATGGTTCTCATGCGAAATATGTTGTCGAAGCTTTGCGCCGTGGCAAGAACGTTTTTGTTGAAAAACCTCTTGCTCTTAACGAGGTTGAATTAAAGGAGATAGAAATAGCATTCAGGGAAGCTCGCAGTGCAAATCCGAATCTGAGGTTAATGGTAGGATTCAATCGAAGGTTTGCACCGAGTTTCGTCGCACTGAAGGATTTCTTCAGCGGGATTAAGGAACCGCTGTTGATTCAATACCGAGTTAATGCTGGTTTCCTTCCTAAGGATCACTGGATTCATGATCCTGTTGATGGAGGGGGGCGCATCATTGGTGAGGTATGCCACTTTGTTGATGTCTTGGAATTTCTTACGGGCAATCATGTTAAAGAGGTTTTTGCTCGCACTGTTTCATCAACGAATGAGGCAATGGTAGGAGATGATAATCTTGCAGCCATACTTTCAATTGATGATGGAAGCATGGGAGTCATCACATACCTTGCCAACGGAGACGCCTCTGTTCCGAAAGAGCGAATTGAGGTCTCCTCTGGTATGAGGACAGCAATCCTTGATAATTTCACATCCCTTGTTCTATATGCCGCTGGCAATCAAAAAAAACAGACATGGGGCACCGTAGAGAAAGGTCAAAGAGAAATGATAACGCAGTTTCTGCATATACTACGCGCTGGAGGAGACGACCTTATTCCGTTTGATAGTTTAAGAACAACTACCCTGGCAACATTCAAAATTATCCGTTCACTTCGAGTGGGAGAACCCATTGCGATTTAGCTCTGTTTCAGAAGCAATTCTTCTTTCTCTGTCATTGATGGCATTCCCACTTCATGCACAGACAGAGAAGGAAAGAGGGCAACATGTCGGTCAGTTGGCAGTGGCAGCTGGGATGGGGGTCACTGAAATTATTGCCTATGATGTGGTGGACTATCTGAATCAATTCATCATTCAACGAGAGAATCGCATCGATCAATTTGGGACAGCTTCCGAGTTTTTTGCTGCTCCTGAATTCAGATTTGGAGATAGCTTCTCTACAAAATTGGAGTACGCATATCTGTTAAAATCGTATCAGATTATCCAGGCTGAGGGTACCCATGATGTAGCATATGCTGTTCACATGCCAACCTTCGTCTTACATAGGATCATCGATGGTGATGGTTATGCACTGAAATTTGGTGGCGGAGTGGGATACTACTTTGGTTCGTTCGATGAGAAACTTTCTGCTTATGGTATGGATCGGACACTTCGAGCTTCAGGTGTTGGGATAAAGCTTGATGTGGAGGGCAATACGACATTGGGTGATAACCTCTTTGTATACCTTGGTATTGACGCACGCTGGTCGTTTATCCCAACACTCCGCGATGGGAGCGGAAACAACATTATCATCCGGGTTCCTAATGAGGCAGCACGTGAGGTCTCTATGAGATTCTTCAGCGCTGGTATTAAACTTGGGATCTTATTTGTATTGCGATGAAAAGATCGTGATCATGCTTAACAGCATTTTATTGGGTATTCTTCAGGGATTGACTGAGTTTCTTCCCATAAGTAGTTCGGGACACTTAGTGCTGGCTGAGCACCTTCTTGGCGTCCGCTCACGGGGTGATATTGCATTTGAGGTTTTCCTTCATTTAGGAACGTTGTTCAGCATACTGACCCTTTTTTGGAAGGATGTTGTTCGCATGATCGAGTCTGTTGCCCGTGCTGTCACTGTTCCTGCTGCGATGAAAGAACACTACAAGCATGACGTAGATTTGCGGCTTACCTGGTATGTTGTTCTTGGGACAGTTCCTGCAGCTCTGGTTGGCGTTCTCTTTGAACACCAAGTGGAGTCACTTTTTTCCGATCCGAAGCTGGTTGCGGATATGCTCATTGTTACGGGGGTTATTCTTTATTTGACGCGCTTTGCGCATGTTCGGGGGAATGGATCAATGAACGGGTTTCAATCGTTCATCATCGGCATCGGACAAGCGGTCGCTGTGATCCCTGGCATTTCCCGTTCTGGAAGCACGATCAGCACAGGCATGTATTTAGGTGTTCAACCGGAGGAAGCAACTCGTTTTTCATTCTTGCTTGCAGTGCCAGTCATCGCTGGAGCAGCTTTGCTGAAAGCAAAGGAACTTTATGCAGCTCATACCCCGATTGCTGATATAGCCCCTATGGCAGCTGGAGCTGGTTTTGCTTATGTTGTTGGCATTCTTGCGATAAAATTTCTCCTCGGTGTTGTTCGGCGCGGAAAGTTCGTTTGGTTTGCATACTACTGTATAATAGCAGGTGTTGCAGGCATCGTTTTTCTGTAAAACAACTATCGAAAGGGTCAGACATGAAACGAAATCTGGGTCTAATTGTTCTTGTAATCGTAGCTCTTGCAACCACAAAGGCTGGAACGTACGGTCTCAACGGGAAACAGATATCCGGACCAGCTCCAAAAGAGATTGCTGTTGTTGAAACGAGCATGGGGACGTTTGAGATACTACTGTACAGGGCGGATGCCCCGAGAACCGTCGAGAACTTTGTAAGGCTTTCGCAGAAAGGTTATTACAATGGAATAATCTTTCATCGTGTTGCAAAAGGATTTGTTATCCAGGCCGGTGACCCTACTGGGACTGGTTCCGGTGGTCGGAGCATCTGGGGGAAAGAGTTTGAGGACGAGCTTAATCCCAACACGCCAAGCTATAAGGAGGGCTACGTGAAGGGGGTTGTGGCAATGGCAAACCGTGGTCCGAATACAAACACGAGTCAATTCTTCATTCTTCTCAATGATGCTCCTCGTTTGCCGCATAACTACACAATCTTTGGAAAAGTGATAAAGGGAATGGACGTCGTTGAGAAAATCGGCCAGGTTCCAATCACCCCTCAGCTTGGTCCGAACGATGGTAGGCCGTTGAAGAATATTGTGATAAAGAAGATAACAATTCGTATCATAAAATAGCTGCCTATTGGGAATGTTGCACGAACTTCTGCATAATCTTGGCGTCCAGAGATAGGGAAGTGAAAAATCGTGAAGGAACGTATCTCAAATCCGGCAGAGGTTTTTCAGGTTCTCAATACGGAAATTCGAGCTGGAAAAGTGCACCCTGTTTTTCTTCTTTACGGTGAAGAAGAATTCTTTGTGCGCAAATCCGTTGACACTATGGTTGCTGTTTTGCTGGATGTTTCAGCTCGAGCATTTAATCTTGATATAGTGGACGGTCAGGATACTGATGCTGCTACAGTGCTTGCTCTTGTTAACGCCTATCCTCTAATGAGCGAGCGTCGTGTTGTGGTGGTCTACAATATAGATCGCCTTGCCGATGCTGCACGTCTCGTTAACTACATAGCGCATCCATCTCCAAGTACTGTGTTGATATTAAGTGCCGAGAAACCAGATTTCCGACGCAATCCATTTACAGCTATGAGGAAAGCTTCATCCCATGTTCGCCTTGTTGAATTCCGGCGGCTCTACGCGAATGAGGTTCCACTGTGGATTGTCGAATACGGAAAACAACTTGGACTTTCGCTGACGTCTGGGGCAGCACTCCGATTGCAACAGCTTGTGGGAGATTCTCCTCGTGAATTAGCAAGCGAGATGGAGAAACTTTCCATCTTTCTTGGTGAAAGGCGCTCGGCGTCCGAGGTTGATATAGATGAGGTAATTGGTTCATCACGTCTCTATAATTCTTTTGAGCTCTCGAGAGCAATTGGAGTAAGGGATCGGCGCACAGCTTTTATCATTCTGGAGAGGATGCTGAACAGTGGTGAACCGCCCGTCAAGATTGTTTCGATTTTGGCGAAGTTTTACCTTACACTTTTGAAGCTCCATGATCTACTCAAGCAAAATTATTCCGACGCTGACATCGCCGATCGAGCACGAATTTATCCAGCAGCTGTGCGAGAATATCGCCGTTACCTGCAGAGCTTCGATATGGGAGCAATCCAGAAAAGTATCAGGTCTCTTTTTCAAGCTGACTTGGCATTGAAGTCAAGTAGCGCCGATCCACGAGTAGTTATGACTGTTCTTGTGCATCAACTCCTTCGGTAGCTGCTGCGAAAGCAGCAGCGTAAATATGTGCAGAGGCCAAGGGCTATGGGCTTTAATTGCGGCATTATTGGGTTACCGAACGTTGGTAAATCGACGATTTTTAATGCGCTGACAGCCGCAGGCGCGAACGTGGCTAACTATCCGTTTTGTACGATAGAACCGAATTTTGGAATTGTTCCTGTTCCTGATCCTCGACTCGATCGACTGGCAGCAATCTATAAACCTGATACGGTCGTACCAACGACGATAGAATTTGTTGATATTGCCGGACTTGTAAAAGGTGCAAGCAAGGGAGAGGGCCTGGGCAATCAATTCTTGAGTCACATCCGCGAGGTCGATGCAGTTGCTCATGTTGTTCGGTGCTTTGAGGACGAAAACGTTGTACATCCCACTGGAACAATTGATCCTGTCCGCGATATCGAGATTGTAGAGACCGAGCTCATCATAAAAGATCTTGAAACCGTGGAAAAGCGCATTGAACAGATGGCGAAGCGAGCAAAGAGCGGTGACAAGAAAGCAAAGGAGGATCATGAACTCTTCGTTCGTATGCGTGATCATCTCTCCTCCGGTCGGTTGGCGCGTTCAATGAATAGATCCCCTGAAGAAGCTCAGAGGCTGCGTGAGCTTCACCTGCTAACCGACAAACCGGTGATGTATGTTTGCAATGTAGGTGAAGATGATCTTACCCGCAAACCGGCTTCTGTCGAGTCGGTGGTGCGCTTTGCCGAGAGAGAAGGTGCACGTGTTGTTGTGGTCTCTGCAAAAATTGAAGCGGAAGTTGCTGAATTACCTCCGCAGGAGCGAAAGCTTTTCCTGGAAACACTCGGCGTCACTGAATCCGGGCTCGAACGGGTCGTGCGTGAGGGTTACGCTTTGCTCGACTTGATCACATTTTTTACCACTACGGGTAAGAAAGAGATTCACGCATGGACGGTGAAGCGTGGAAGCACAGCAATCCAGGCGGCTGGAGTTGTACATACAGACTTTGAACGTGGGTTCATCCGCGCGGAGATCATAAAATATGAAGACCTGATACGACTCGGTTCAGAGCAGGCGGTGAAAGACCATGGTCTTCTCCATATCCAGGGTCACGATTACAAAATGGAAGATGGAGACATCGCTCATTTTCGTTTCAATGTCTGAAAAGAAATCACGTCTCCGTGTGAACCTTACCAAGATGTATTTAAACTGTTAAATAAATCTCCATGCGCACAATCACACTTATTCCCGGTGATGGCATTGGTCCTGAGATTGCTCAGGCAACACTACGTGTGATCGAAGCCACTGGAGCAAAGATAGAATGGGAAAAGGTGGAAGCAGGAATTGCTGCTGTTGAGAAGTACGGAGATCCACTCCCTCAACATGTGATTGATTCCATCCGTCGCAATAAAGTTGCTTTGAAAGGACCGCTGACCACACCGGTTGGCGGCGGATTCCGCAGCGTCAATGTCGCTCTGCGTAAGGAATTCGACCTCTATGTGAATCTTCGCCCCGTGCGATCGTTTGAGGGGGTTAATGCACGTTATACAAATGTCGATCTTGTTATTGTCAGGGAAAATACAGAGGAGTTCTATAGCGGCATTGAGCATTACATCGACGCAGCGAAAAGTGCTGCGGAAACTATTGGAGTTGTTACTCGAGTGGGGTCGGAACGGATCAGCCGCTACGCCTATGAATATGCGAAAGCTCATGAGCGCAAGAAGGTTACGATTGTTCACAAGGCGAACATCCTGAAATACACCGGTGGACTTTTTCTCGAAGTTGCCCGTTCTGTTGCATCTGAATATACTGATATCAAGACGGAAGATAAAATTATTGACAATATGTGCTTGCAGTTGGTTATGGATCCATCACAGTTTGATGTTATCCTTACCACTAATCTCTTTGGCGACATACTTTCTGATCTTGCTTCGGGATTGGTTGGAGGACTTGGACTTGCTCCGGGGGCAAACATTGGAAAGGAGGTTGCAATATTTGAAGCCGTGCACGGGAGTGCACCCGATATTGCCGGTAAGAATATTGCCAACCCAACTGCTCTAATCCTTGCTTCAGCAATGATGTTAGCACATCTTGGCGAACAGCAAGCAGCGAACCGAATTCAACGAGCCGTCGCTGAGGTTCTAAAAGAAGGAACACACGTTACGCGTGATTTGAATCCCCGCTACCCGGTCAGCACTCTGGAAATGGCGGAGGCAATCGTAGAGAAGATGTGAAGCGCATTCTTGCGCTGAAGTCACATGCAAGGCTTTCCCTTCTATGGAAAGCATTTCTGTGCATCTCCAAATGTGACTGGAATCCTTGGGCGAGTGCCCGGCTTCGTGTTTTTCCTCTTAGCTTGCAAGTTCTCAGCCAGCGGTATAGATTTGAAACAAAAGCCCAATCTTTGTCTGAGAAAGATAACATTGCAGCAAACAGTCCATTGCCATGCAGCTCGGAACAATCCATATCGATCGTCCTGTTCTCCTTGCTCCAATGGAGGATGTAACTGACACTGCATTTCGCTTGATCTGCAGGCGGAACGGGGCAGACATCGTGTACACCGAATTCATAAATGCCGAAGGATTAGTGCGGGATTCTTCGAGCACTTTACGGAAGATCGTGATTTTGGAAGAAGAACGCCCAATTGGTATTCAGCTGTATGGAGCAGAAATTTCGTCAATGGTACGGGCGGCTCAAATTGCCGAGGAGGCACAGCCCGAACTTATTGATATTAATGCAGGATGTTGGGTAAAGGATGTGGCTCTTCGTGGCGCTGGAGCGGGGCTACTTAGAGAACCGGAAAAATTGGAAGGGCTTGTGCGGGCTGTCGTTCGAAGCGTGCAACTTCCAGTCACTGTGAAGGCGCGCCTCGGCTGGGATCGTTCATCAATCAATATAGTTGACGTTGCAAAGCGCGTTGAAAATGCGGGAGCATCAGCACTTACTGTTCACTGCCGTACCCGTGCCCAAGGGCATCGAGGAGAAGCTGACTATTCGTGGATACCTGAAGTTAAGCGTGCAGTTCGTATTCCTGTGATTGTAAATGGTGATATTCGGACCCCACAGGATGCAAAAAATGTATTTGACCAAACCGGTTGCGATGGGATTATGATTGGACGAGGTGCAATTGGTAATCCATGGATTTTTGATCAGGCGAAGTATTACTTACAGACCAATAAAATCCTCCCTTCTCCGATGCTTTCGGAGCGTATTGAGTTGCTCATTGAGCATCTTCAATTATCTGTTGCGCTGAATGGGGAACGGCTCGGCGTCATAAAGATGCGGAAACATCTGAGTGGGTATCTCCACGGACTCCCAAATGTCGCACATTTGCGTGCTCAGTTGATGATGACCTCAGAAGCCCAGCCCTTCGTTGAGAGACTTCATGAATTTCGTGAGAAGTCTCTCATGGCGACGGACCTGACAGCGCCGTAAAGGAGGCTCATCCGTGTAACAATACTGGAACGAACCTTTTTGGCTGTAAGCTTGCACCGAAGACCGCCACCAGGAGCGGACCTTCCTTTAGTTAATCATCCAGCTAAGCGGAGATAAGCCCATAGCTTACTTGTTTCTCTCATACCCTTTCAGTAATTTCGCAGGTAAGAGGTGCCTGTTGCTCGGAAATGGCATGAGCCTTTATAGCAGGGAGAGTACTTATGGATAAGAAAGAAGTAGCGCAAGTTCTCGAAGAGATTGGAACACTCCTTGAGCTTCACAACGAAAATCCTTTCAAAGTTCGCGCGTACCACAACGCTTCCCGAATCATCGGTGGGCTTACTGAAAGCCTCGATCATCTTGTTGAGACGGGCGAACTCCGATCGATAAAAGGAATTGGTGAGGGACTTGCTGAGAAAATCACTGAGCTGGTGAAGACCGGCCATCTTAAGTATTATGAAGATTTGAAGAAATCATTGCCACCGGGATTAGTAGAAATGCTTGCAATTCCTGGCCTCGGTCCGAAGCGCATCAAAATCCTTTATGATAAACTCGGGATTAGTACAATTGGGGAACTTGAATACGCCTGTCATGAGAATCGCCTTCTTGATCTCGAAGGCTTTGGATTAAAAACTCAGGAGAACATTCTAAAAGGAATTGAGCAAGTTCGGCGGCACAGTGAAAAGCACCTTTACCCAACTGCGCTGGAGGCTGCTGAGCGTGTGCATGACAGCTTAGCAACAGTTAAAGGGGTGATTCGCTCAAGCATTGCGGGAAGTCTGAGACGGAAAAAAGAGATCATCGGTGATATCGATATTTTGGTCAGTGCTGAGCCGAAGTTTGTTGATAAGATTATGAGTTCCTTTACTTCCCATGAAGATGTGGATCGAATCATTGCCAAAGGTGAAACAAAATCGAGTGTTCTTCTTAAGAGCGGAATCAATGCAGACCTTCGTGTAATCTCCGATAAGGAATTCCCATACGCGCTTCACTACTTTACTGGAAGCAAAGACCATAACATTGCGATGCGGACCCTTGCAAAGAAAGCTGATATCAAGATGAATGAGTATGGACTTTTCAAAGGTCCATCCGAGAAATTTATTGCATGCAGGGATGAGGAGGAAATTTTTGCAACATTTGGAATGTCGTACATACCGCCGGAACTTCGCGAGGACATGGGAGAGATTGAGGCGGCGAAGGCAGGAAAGCTACCGGTGCTCCTTGAAGAGAGCGATCTCCGTGGAACATTCCACTGTCATACGAAGTACAGTGACGGTGTCAATACAATTGAGGAGCTGGTGAAAGCAGCGAAAGAACTTGGATGGGAATACCTTGGCATTGCTGATCATAGCAAGTCCGCTGCATATGCCAATGGACTTGATGAGGTGAGAGTGAAAACACAGTGGAAAGAGATTGACCAACTTAATGCTAAGCTGAACGGGTTTCGCATTTTCAAAGGGACAGAAGCAGATATTCTCCCGGATGGGACGCTCGATTTCTCAGACAAAATTCTATCAGGCTTTGATTATGTTGTAGTCTCCGTCCATAGCAAATTCAAGATGACCGAACAGGAGATGACGAAACGAATCATCAAAGCGTTGAAAAATAAATACACAACCATGATCGGTCATCTCACAGGTCGTCTTCTTCTCTCCCGCGAAGGGTACCCTGTCGATGTGGAGGCGGTGATCAATGCCGCTGCCGACTACGGGAAGATGATTGAGATCAATGCTCATCCGCTTCGTCTCGATCTGGATTGGCGGTGGTGCAAGTACGCAAAGGAGAAGGGTGTACTCATCCCTATTAACCCGGATGCGCATAATGCTGAGGGTTTGCGGGATACGTTCTACGGAGTTGGCGTGGCGCGGAAAGGCTGGCTTGAGAAGAAAGATGTTGTGAATACGTATAATACTTCTGAAGTGGAGAAACTCTTTGAAAGAACTCGTGCATGAGAGCGGTGAGACTGTAAACCTGCTGTACTGCCCGGGGAAAGGGTCGCCATGTGGCTACCATGGCGCTTTGACCCAAAAATTTCTTTGTCCCCAAGCGGTAAGGCGCATATCTGTATCAGACTTGTACGCTGGGATACCAGAAAATTGAGGAAGAAAAAATGTCCAGCCGGCTAATAGAAATATTTGAAGATCAAGAGTTGGTGGAAAAAATCAAAAGCCGTTTGCCCTACATGTTCCAGCTCGCAGAGATCGAGAGTTCAAGAGCAGGAAAGACAGGGATGGAGGTCGGCTCTGTTCGAGAAAGAATAATCGTCGCTCTGCTTATTTATAAATTTGGCGAGGCAAGTGTAGAAACTGAGATTCCCATCACTGAGCCTGAAGTAGACGCGAAATTGTTTGGGGACCCCTTGTCCATTAAGACAATTACAGGTAAAGACTTCGGCGGAGTAAAACTTATATGGACTGTTGACGCTCAAAAAGCAAGGGAATTTCGTGGAACTTATACTCCTCACTATGATATGTTGCTTGTTCAGATCAACTGGGACGACATTGGAGGATTCTATTACATCCCATCAGAGGTTCAGAGAAGACTTTTTACTAAGATAGGTAGGCGAAACTATATCAAGCTTCCGAAACCTGGCACAAATCCGCGAGGCGTTGAAATTACGAAGGAAGCATTGTCAAATTTGATTCAAGATGCCGAATGCAAACATATCATAATAAACTGGCAGAGAACGAAAATAGAGTTTAATCCCTATAAGAGATGGGTTGATCTCTGGAGAGAGAGCTAAGATGGAATTTAATCCGAGGGAAACGGACACCAAAATTCAAGAAATAACCAAGGGATTAGCTAAATGCCGTACTTTTCAGGAAAGCTGAAACAGGGCCTGGGTTTGGAAGCTGTCTTTGAGAGTCAGAGCCGAGTTGAGGACAGAGTGGCACAAGTTAAAGAAGCGCACGATTCGACCGGTCTGCACATCTGTTTAGTCACGCACATGCCGATAGCCGAGGCCGGCGAGAAAGGGCCTCGGGAGCTCCGCGTCAAAGCTAAGAACGGATTAGCAGTTCTTTTCCTTCAGAGAGGCTACGAATGAGAAACTATCAAAGAAGAGCGGGCACCAAAACAAGTGCCTTTGGTTCCCCCGGAAGGATCAATCATGATTCCACCCCCTTCTACACCAGTAGGTTGTACGAGGGGTTACCTAAGGAAGAGGTAGTCAAGTATGTAGAAAATCCGATTCCATCTGAGTTCTTGGACAAAATATTCTGCAAAACAAGTGAAAGAATGCAGGAATTACCGGATAATAGCATTCATTTGATGGTTACTTCTCCGCCATACAATGTCGGGAAGGAATACGACGAGAATCTCACTCTAGATGAGTACAGGGAATTTTTAAGGAGGGTATGGAGCGAAGTCAAGAGAGTTCTTGTACCCGGCGGAAGGGCCTGTATCAACATTGCTAATCTTGGAAGAAAGCCATACATCCCTCTCCATGCCTTTATCGTAGAGGACATGCTCGATTTAGGATTTTTGATGCGAGGCGAAATTATATGGAATAAAGCTTCAAGTGGCAGTCCTTCAACAGCGTGGGGTAGTTGGCTTTCTGCTAAAAATCCAACATTGAGAGACATCCATGAATATATTTTGGTCTTCTCTAAAGGCATGTTTACACGAGAAAACCCGAAGAGAAAAAGCACCATTTCTAAGGAAGAATTTCTCGAGTTTACAAAAAGCGTTTGGACATTTGCTGCAGAGCCCGCAACAAAAGTTGGACATCCTGCGCCATTTCCTGTTGAATTGCCGTACAGACTTATTCAACTCTACACTTTTGAGGGCGAGGTTGTTTTGGATCCGTTTATAGGTAGTGGACAGGCCGCGATTGCCGCAGTAAAAACGGGCCGCCGTTATGTAGGATATGAAATAAACAAGGGATATGTGAAGTTGGCCGAAAAGCGAATTAAAGAATTCTCTTTAGAGTTTAATTCTCCCAAGTTGTTTGAATTCGAAAAGCAAAAAGGATGATAGAAATGGCGAGCGAAGCCGCGTAAAGCATACGGAACCACGTACACCCAGCTTACCTTTTAAGCGAGCGAGGTCTACATGAATATTCACTGTGCGGCGTGCTTCCAACGGCAGATCGCTCCTGACTTAATAAGAGATGAACCATAGAGATGTCTCCAACTTCTAAAACAAAGAGGAAGCAGAAGGAAACGAAGGACGACCTCTCAGCCCGAATGGATGAAATTCTGAAGCGCTTGCAAAAGATTTACCCACATCCGAAGATAGCTCTTAATTTTACCAATCCGTTGGAACTCCTCGTAGCAACTATACTCTCTGCTCAATGCACAGACGAGCGGGTGAATGCTGTTACGCCAGAGCTTTTTAGGAAATATCGTAGCGCGAAAGACTACGCCACAGCAGATTTAGCAGAACTTGAACAGGAGATTAAATCCACTGGCTTCTACCGCAATAAGGCGAAGTCAATTATTGCAGCATGCAAGGTTATCGTCGAAAAGTTTCATGGAGAAATTCCTCAATCACTTGATGAGCTTGTCCAACTTCCGGGCGTTGGTAGAAAGACAGCAAATGTTTTGCTGGGAAATGCCTACGGAATTGCTTCTGGAATAGTTGTTGATACACATGTTCGAAGGGTCGCGGATCGGTTAGGATTATCATCTGAAACAGACCCAGATAAAATTGAGCAGGATCTGATGGAGCTTGTGCCGAAGCGGAAGTGGATTGATTTCGGGAATCAGTTGATCTGGCATGGGCGACTAGTCTGTCAAGCGCGCAGCCCTAAGTGCGGCGAGTGCGTGCTCAATGATCTCTGCCCATCTTCGACCGCCTGAAAGGCGATAACGGAACTATGGTAATCGACGTGTTGTTTTGATAGGAGCATCAGACATATGGAGGGGTTATGGACAGCCATGACAAGATATCCCGCCGTAAGTTCGTTCGAGCGGTAATTGGGGGCGCCGCCGCTGCCAGCATCGCAGGCAAACTGGAACCTTTGGAGACAATTACCAAAGCGCTTGTTGAGAAGCCCACTATGCCGAAGCGCCCGCTGGGCAAAACTGGCTACTCCGTGTGCATCTTCAGTCTCGGTGGACAGGCAACGTTGGAACAGGATGGACGCCGCGATGAAGCTATTGCTATTATCAATCGTGCCATCGATCTTGGAGTAAATTACATTGACACTGCAGCAGCATATGGCGGGGGAGTCAGCGAGAGCTACATTGGGGAGGTAATGAAGACGCGTCGCAAAGAGGTCTTCCTCGCTTCAAAAACCCATGATCGAAGCTATGACGGTTCTATGCGTCTGCTCGAACGCTCGTTGAAGCATCTCCAAACAGACCACCTTGATCTGTGGCAGCTCCATAATGTGCGTACCCGGGATGATCTTGATCGAATATTTGCAAAGGATGGAGCAATCCATGCTCTGGAAAAAGCGAGGGAGGAGAAAATAGTTCGGTTCCTCGGTATTACAGGCCATCGTGATCCTTTCATACTCCGTAAGGGCATCGAGCACTATCCATTCGATACAATACTCATGGCGCTTAACGCTGCCGACAGGCACCATGCATCCTTCATTGAGCACCTTCTCCCAGTCGCTGTTGAAAAGCATATGGGCATCATTGGGATGAAAATTCCCGCTCGCGGTCGAATCTTTCGCAAAGGGGGTATTACAACAATGGAGCAAGCCATGCGGTATGTGTTGACGTTCCCTGTAAGCACAATTATTATCGGAATTTCAACTATCAACGAGCTTGAGGAGAACGTACGAATTGCGCGTGAGTTCAAACCATACACTAAGGAGCAGTTGGCAAAAATTGAGCAACTGACCAAACCTTACTACTCAGAAGCAAGCTGGTTTAAAGCCGATTGGTAGATGGGAGTTGTGTATATTGCTGAGCTCTAAAGTGACACTCAGAGTTTCAGAAGCGCATGTTTAGTGTGAGAGAAATTTCTTTCGATGACGGGTAGAGTGTTAGTGTGACCTTCTGTTGTTTCTCCGCGAAGTAAATTGCTTCTCCAACAGCAAAGAGATGAGCGACCCCAGCAACCAGAAGGTACGTCGTCTCAGGGGTCCCATGGTGTACGAGGCTGCCGCTTTGGGACCCCGTTAGGTGCAGCGCAAGGCTTGTTGCCCAGATACCAAAAATTATTCCACCGTGCACATACTCTCCGTTGTACACCTGCCCCATGCCGGGAAGAAGAAGGGAAAGAAACCCCGCAGCAAATGGGTCGCTCAGTCTATGTGCCTCCAAAGGTTTGTTGAGTGATGAAGCAAGTTCAGGAGATTTTTCTTCGGATAAATTCTGCACCGAGGCAAGATCCTGTAGCGCAATGGGGATATTCCCTGTTTGTGTACGAATTACCACGGATCGTTGGTCATATTCAATGACGGTTCCTTCGATTGTATCACCGCTTTTCAGAATGAATTGATGCTGCGAGCCGACCTTAAAGAGGGTGTCAGGGAAGGCTCCTTTTTTGAATTTGAAGATCGCTGTGGCGCCACTGTTCGGGATGCGCCACTCCGACGTTGAGATATACTTGAATGTTAGATCGATGTGTCGACCTGCGGAATCGGCTGAGATTTTTTCAACGGCAGTGACTGGAATTGCAAGAGCTTTGGCATCGGGGTATTTACTGGGACGTTCGAGACGGAGAAGCGTATCGATGCGCTCGACCGACTCACCAGTTAGCAGGTGGCCATTCTTCAGACGGATGGTAACTTGTGCGATCACGTTGCTCTCAAGGAAAGAGAGGAAGAGAACCAATAAGAAAGCGGAGCGTTTCATAGCGCTATTTTTGTGTGAACGCATCGTAGAGAATGCGTGATGCGCGTGCCACAGCGAGCACTGCTTTGTTGTCTACAGTTTCACTGGTATCTATGGAATTGTCAGCAAAGATCGCATAGACATATGTCGTTTTTGGGGCATAGACAATCCCGACATCAATTTTCGACTGGCTCACCCAGCCGGTCTTATTTGCGACGGTGATTTGTTCTCCCGATTTTAGGGAGTCATACGGCAAATACCTCGGTGCCATTGTGATGTCTTGTTGTTTTTTCAATATATCGATCATTTGCTCGCTGCTTTTTTCATCTATAAGCTTCTTTGTTGCAAGAAGTTCAAGCAGGTGCATCATGTCGTTGGGTGTTGAGTAACCAACGCCATAACGGATTGATTCTGGCGTTTTCTTTTTAGTTACCCAGGACATCAATTTATTGAGAATACGTGTATGACGGAGCCCGAACCGATCCATCAGCGAATTCACCGCAGCCAATTTCTCATCATGGTCACGGGCAAATGTATCAAGTACGAGATTTGTTGCGGTATTGTCGCTTAGGACGATCATGAGCATTGCTGCATCGATCAGTTTTAGTGCAGCGCCATCCTCATAGAATTGTAGGATACCGGAACCGCCATACTTTGTGCTGTCAGTGAGGAAAACTGTATCGGTTGGATGAAGTGTTCCCTCATGGAATTTCTCAAAAAGGGTAACAAGCACTGGGAGCTTTATCGCGCTTGCCGTTGGGAAGAGGGAATCTGCATTGACAAGGATCGTTTTTCCGGTTGCAAGATCCTTCGCCGCTACTCCGATGCGCCCGCCAAAAGTAGCAGCCAGTGAAGCGATTTCTTCTTCTGGAGATTTGCCAGAGGATGGGGATTCAGACAGGCTCGGGACTTGTGCGGCGAGTGCAGCAGCCGTGAGAACGTAGCTGAAAAGTACCGTCAAGAATGCTTTCATGGAAGTTCGTTCCTCCATGCCGGAAGATTGTCGATCAGACTATGAGCTGTTCGTTCCGCATCGCGGCGCTTGAGATGTTTTTGGAGCATGAGTGCAGAGACAGTTGCTTCGAAGACTTCATTGTACGGTTTATACGAGCCGTCGGGATTAGTGCAGTATCGGCAGCGAGGGTTTGTCGGATCAGATAAACCGTGATCCTCCGGCGCTCGCATCGGGTAGCCACAGCTTTCACATGTTATTACTGTCGATTGCATAGTGTTCCTCAGCATCGTAAAACGTTTCTACTTTCCTTTTCAGCTAAGATCGGCTACCGATGAGTTTACGAAACTGTAACGCATTTTCATAGCAATAGCTGTTGTTAAAGATAATGTAGCTTTCTCCTATGTGAGCTTGAACGATACTTGCGACTGTCTTTAGTTCATCCGCGGAGAAATTATACTGATACATGCTTGGTTTCCCAAATCCGTGGAGGCGATAGTAAGCAACCCGAGCAGATCCTGTCCATATTGTTTCATGTCGGAGCGGGTCGACGCAGGAAATCAGGTTAAACTTTTCACAGACCTCCTTGATTGCCGCTGGATTATCCCACCAATGTCCTCGTGGTTCCCAAACGAACAAAATGTCCTTCGCTCTATGTTTCTGGAAGAATGTATTCATTCGATCGATATTTTCTTTTGTGGGCCCGAAACTTGGAGGGGACTGGAAAAGCACGATGCGTGCACGGAGTGCCGAGGCGATGTCGAGTATTCGGAGCATAGGTTCGTGTGCAGCGTCAGAGAACCGGGCGAGGTGGGTGACCAGACGAGAAGCTTTGACAGTAAATTCGAATTTTTTATCGACAGCATCAGCCTCGGTGCGCCAGCGTTGCACAGTGGGAAGGCGCGGAATCCGATAGAAAGTAGAATTTAGTTCAACACACGAGAAAAGTTGAGCGTATGCCTGAAGCTTTGATCTGTAAGGAGACGCAAGCTGATCTTGGAACTCCTTTTCTCGCAGGTAGCTCCATCCCGCGTTGCCAATATGGACTGAGCTGAGTTTCACTCAGTTAGCGGACATAACGAGAATGACCTGTTTTGAGAAAGCCTGTGCACCCGCGCTGGGCGGTGGAGGATTCGAACCTCTGACCTTGGCGCTTCAAGCGCCACGCTCTGAATCCGTCTCTAAGCATTATTGGCGAAATTCACCTCAAAGCTGTCTCAGAGTGGGCGGTAGAGGATTCGAACCTCTGACCTCGTGCTTGTAAGGCACGCGCTCTGAACCAGCTGAGCTAACCGCCCTCTCCGCCTCTGGCGGATACATTCCCACATAGAATAAATATAAACCGCTCACTTACAGTAAGCAACAATGTGGAGACTTCTATGGGTCGTTCCAAAATCTAAAATGCCGTCACAGAAGCTAATGAATAAATCTCCACATCATTCGTTGATTAAAGTAAGACCTATGTCATCCAATGGAAGGATCGGTAGGGGCTGACCGTTGTGCTTAAGCCAGAATTTGACAAGATCTATGACGTCATACTTAGTGACTGGAACTCTGATGCCCAAAAATCTTGGCATAAACATCTGTGGATTGAACAGCCCTAACTTTGGATACTCGACCACAGTGGCATCTTCGCTCTTCTTGATACCTGCTTTCTCCATAGCAATTTTTAGAGCAAGATGAAGACCCCCAAGCTCATCAACTAGTCTGATCTTCTTTCCATAGTATCCTGACCAAACGCGTCCCTGTGCGATTGAGTCGATCTCATCATATTTCATCGTTCGACCGGCTGATACCTTTTCGACAAATTCTTTATAGAGGTCCTTAATAGCAAGTTCAGCGCGTTCGCGTTCGTTCGGGGTAAGATTCCTGTCCGGCAAAACGATGTTCAAGAAGGGGAGTGTGGCTCCAAATCCTAAATCTGCATGCTCACCGGTTTTCACAAAATCAGTTGACATACCTAATTTCTCTTTGAAGCCTTTATTGTAAACCCATCCACCAATTACTCCTATTGATCCTGTGATTGTATTCGGGGCGGCGACGATTGTGTCTGCGTACATCGAAAGCCAGTAGCCACCCGACGCGGCAACAAGCCCTTGGGAGATGATGACCGGCTTTTTACCCTTTGCCTTCTTAAGGGCTTCTGCGATGTAATCTGCTGCCACTGGATCTCCGCCAGGAGAATCAACGCGAAGAACGATAGCTTTTACACGCTTATCATTGGCAGCAGCTTCAACGTCTTTCACAAGTTTCCGAGCAGTGATCCCCTCATCCATCGCACATACCCCGAGAGCATAGATCAGCGCTATTCGAGGTTTTTCCCCCCAATAATTGTCGGGAGGGAGTTTAAATCTCTCTAAACCTTTCTGGCTGATAAAGCTCTTCGATTTACCTTCGAGTTTCTTAATGATATCTTTGACGACGTCCCAGCGACCGAGGGTGTCAACAAGTCCTTGCGCAAGTGCCTCCCTGGGAAGAAAAAGTACTTCGTTGTTGACAAGTTGTCCAAACTTTTCAGCACTCAGCTTGCGAGCCTCAGTGACATCAGCTCTCACGAGTCGGTAAAAATCATCGATCAATGCCTGTCGCTGCTCGCGATCGGCATCAGACATCCTATCTCGTGAAAGCCCCTCGTAAGCTGATTTGTATTTGAAGAAGCGCCATTCATCGAACCCGATGCCAAGTTTTTCTAATGCGCCTTTCAGAAATGTTCTGCCAGCGATAAACCCCTGAAGCATTATTGCCCCTTCCGGATCCATTACGATCTTATCAGCGACAGAAGCGAAGTGGTAGACATCGATGTCGGGGCGATCTATAAATATCACGACGTGTTTTCCAGTTGCTTTGAGTTCCTTGAGTTTTTCTCTCAACTCCCAGAGTTTTTCGCGATCAGCGTTTATCCCAGAGGTGTTAATGGCAATCCCTGCAACTGCCGGGTCAGACTTGGCAGCGTCAACCGCCGTTAAAAGGTCAGCAAGTGTATTGGACTTATCAAACAGACGATAGCGCTGATACTTAATTGGTCCGTTCAGATTTAACTCGAGGTACCTGCTTCTTGCGAAAAGGGTGGATCTCAAGATGTTCCTATCATATGCGCCAACTCGGATGCCGTAAGTATTGTAAGCGTGCTTCTGAGTCCGGTCATAGCGTGCCTGAGTGCCTAACCCCGCGTGGCCAAGACTGAACTGGAATCCGAGTGTGAATGCCTTCGAATCAAAATATCGTCCGAACAGCCGTATTCCGGGAAGTGGCTCGACAACGATGCCGGCGCTCCAATTGCCATTTTTCAATGGTTGATCGTTTTGAAGAGCAAAATCGGCAAAGAGGGTGAGGAGTTCCGTGCCCATAGGTCTAGCCGCAGCCACAAATACACCTTCCTTTGCATCGTTTTCAGTTGCGATGGTACCGACGAACTCTGTGGAAATATACCGATTCGGCCTGACCAATGTCCCTACTGAAACAAGATTAGTTCTTCTAAAGAATGTCCTGTCTCCAGTCGACCATCCGTAGCTCAATCCGCCACTGAATGATCTGTTACCAAAAGCAGCGGATATGCGGTAGTCTGTGACGGATGCTCGGGCATCCTTCTGGTGGATCAGACCAAAGCCAAGGTTTGGGACAGCAGTAAATAACCCCCACCGCTTAAAATCGTTCCAACTACCAGTTACATCCGACCACGTGAACAGAACATCTGGCGCATTCACATACTCAAGCAATGCCGGATTGTCGTATCCGTTAAGCCCGAATCTGAATGCGCCCGGAGATGCAAGGACAAAATCATAATATGCATGATAAGGTGGGATTGTAGACTGACTGAAAGCGGAAAGGGCAGTTAGAAGAGTCAGTGCAGCTCCGATAGAAAACAATCTCATGTTTTTTTCTCCTGTTAACCACGTTGGAGTGACATTTCGGGGCGACAGCTGCTAGATCGGCATCTTAGGCAGCTGTCGTTCTTCTTACGCGAGGATATCCTGACTTCACATAGGGGCAGGTTCAGCAACCTGCCCCTGATTTCTGAATTAGCAATCAACCGAGAGCTGCGAGAGCCTTCTCTATGTTAGGCACAGCGAGGACTACCGTTGCTTTTTCAGCTCCCTCAAATGTTGTGGCGTAGGCATACTTAATATTGATCTTTGACTTAGCCAGTTTTTCCGTAATCTCAGCAAGTGCACCAGGCTTATTGTCCAGGGTAAGAGCTATGACTTCTTCTTCAGCAAATCGAATCTTTGCTGCTTTCAATGCAGCCTTTGCTCTGTCCGCGTCATCAACGAGGAGCCTTACTCTCCCTTTGCCTCTGACTTCTGGAGCAAGCCCTGCCTGGATATTAACCCCCTCCTTTGCTAGAACCGAGCAAATTCGTGCTAATGCACCCGGTTTGTTTTCTGTGGCAATCGTAAGCTGGGTTACCTTCGGCATGATTAGTCCCTCCCTGACTTTTTTGAAATGGGTTAATTGTTTTTGTCTTCCTCATATCCGGTCATGTTATTTCAACCGTTGAACTAAGCCTGTGAGCATTTTTTCTATACTTTGATGCACTCTCAGGTTCAGTACATACCGAGATTTTCCCATGCCTTTCAGCAGACTCCTCGAGAGCGGGAGACGGGACTCGAACCCGCGACGTCCAGCTTGGGAAGCTGGCATTCTACCGCTGAATTACTCCCGCAACCTTAACCTTCGAAAATATATTGTCAATCAGTGACAAATGCAAGTTGCTAAGGTTGAACTTGTTTCAGATACGCATTAGATTGTTCACAAGCAAACAACTTTCCTGTTGGAAAGATACGGGATTTTCGATGAGAAACAGATTTTCGAAGATTCTTCCGCCAGGTGATGTACAGAGGCTGGACGACCGGAAGCTCGCAGTTAATTTCGCAGATATTCTTCCTCCTTTGCTTTTGCTCATTGCGCTTTTTTTGCGAATGCAGGGTCTTGGTCGTCAAAGTTTGTGGAACGACGAGATGTTCACGCTGAAATTGATTTCTCTCCCGTGGGGTGAGTTTTTGGGTCGTGTGATGAAGCATACAGCACATCCGCCGTTATTTTTTGTTATAGAAAAAGTTGTGACTATGTTCACAGGAACTTCTGAAGCCGGGCTGCGATTTCTGCCGGCTCTATTCGGCGCCGCAACGGTGCCAATTTTGTATTTCTTTTTAAGGGAAATGTGGTCTAAAGAAGCTGCAATTATTGCTGGTGCGTTAATGACCCTTTCTCCGTACCATCTTGCATATTCACAAGAGGCACGTCCCTATTCACTCGCTATGTTTTTCGCTACGCTTGCTACGTTGATCCTCTTTCGGATTTGCACTCAAGGCCAATCGATAAATGGCAACGCTTCTCCTGCGGAGAAGAAACTATTCCTTGCATTGATGCTTGTTGATCTCGCTGGACTCTATACGCACTATTGGTACGCCTTCGTAGTGGCGTCTCATTTTGTTGCGGTTCTTCTTATACCTTCGCTCCGAGTGAGGTGGCGTTGGTTTCTTGCAATTTGGCTAGTTGATGGGATGTTCTTTCTACCCCAACTTTTTTTTGCATTCTCCCATGCTGGAAAAGTTGCAAGTGCCAATTGGTGGTGGGTTGAAAAGCCCAGCTTGCTCAATCCTTTTAGAACCTTCTTGGCTTTTACAGGAGTTCGCTTTTCTCAGGCTTCAGCGACGTTTGCTATGCCTCTATGGGTGACTATAGTTGGAGCGTCAATTGCAGGTTTCGCACTGTTGCTGTTGTTTATTCATGGGCTTTCTTTTCGAAAGGAGATGAATGCAACCTTGGTCTCCTTGCTTCTTCTACCTCCCACTATTGGATTCTTAATTTCGCTTTATCGCCCGGAGGTCTATGTTTGGTATCGCTATCCGAGTGTGGTTCTCCCTCTGTTTTTTGCCGCTGTCGGAGTTGGTTATTCTTTTCTTCGGCCATCAATATCCCGGTGGTTTCTTGTGGCGCTCCTTCTCGGTACGCAGGCAATGGGAGTGTTGAAGTACTCATCGTGGGATAAGGCAAACCCAAAGTACGTTGCTGCATTTGTGACAAGCCTCGACCTTGGAAAGGGAGACGTGCTTATCCGCCCTTGGTACTTTGCAGATTTATTAAACTACTATTACCGCAG
This sequence comes from Bacteroidota bacterium, assembly GCA_049973045.1. Taxonomy (GTDB): domain Bacteria; phylum Bacteroidota; class Ignavibacteria; order 0-14-0-80-59-12; family 0-14-0-80-59-12; genus JBMFJZ01. The sequence goes on from JBMFJZ010000001.1 coordinate 177,505, forward strand.
CGCTGTAACACAATTAGAAGAAGCTGATGGTATCGACAAACTTGAGCCGATGATCCGAAAATCGAAACGAGTTGTGCTCATCACGCTTGATATACACAATGATCTTCGTGACTGGATGGCTACACATTATGATCAACTTGAAGAGAAGCATTTCCCCGGTGAAAGCCACATGGGGATTCTCGTAGATGTGTACCGAGGAGGAGTTCCTCGTGATATTCCTAACCATGCTGACCGCTGAGAGAGCGGAGAGCTAACGTTGCCGCCCGTTTTCCGCTTCGCACTGCTCCCTCAACAGTTGCTGGAAGGCTGGTCGCTGTCCAGTCACCCGCGAGGAAAAGCCCGTGAAGGGGAGTCTCAGGTCCAGGGCGAAGCGCATTCACCCCTGGTCTAAGTGCAATGGTAGCGTTTCGTTCTTTTATGATAAGGTAGTGCAAGAGAGAAGCGGTGCGACTTTCTGGAAGAACTGCATGGAGATCTTGAAGAGCGACGTGGAGAAGATGTTCTTTTGGGAGGTGTATAAACGAGTTCGCTCCGCTCATGACAAGTGTTAGATGCGTAGGTATGTGAGAATCTTTTATTCGAATCATCCTGGTATTGAAAATCCACTGAAAGCTTCTCCCAATGATCGCTGCAAATGGGAGTTGAGTGACCACCTTGTTAAACCAGAGATGCACGTTGATAATTGAAGAATCATGGAGGGCCTCCATTTGCCGGATCAGAAGTGAGATGTTTTTAGAGAGATCAGATGAACGTAGCACCTGTAGCGCTTGCCGATGAGGTAGCGCGCAGATGATTGCTCGAGCAGTTATGCATTCCCCATCTGCTGTTGTAATCATGAATCTCTCAGGGTGTGAATCTCCTTTTTGGACATCACATATGCTATCAATTCTTTCAACGGCACTATGTGTCAAGATTATCCCGCCTTGCTGGCGGATATAATTCTCGGCTGGCAGGCAAAGTAACTGGTTTAAGCTTGTGAGTGGGAACGCCAGTGATGAATTCTCACGCTTGCCATGGAACATTGCTTTAAGTGCATGTTTGAATATTTCCGCACTTGTGCGCTCCGGTGAATCGTTCAGAATTGCCAGTGCGATGATGTTCCAGAAACGCTCTTGCCATTCTCTCGGTTGACCCTGGTCTTGGAGCCATTGACTTATACTCTTACTCTCTTCTCTCTTCCTATCTGTTAAGAGGCGATATATACTGGGGATGATTGTGAGTCGATCTGTGAATTTGCCTATTGGAAAACTTAGTAATCCTACGAGGAGGTGAAACGGTGAGGGGAGAGGTGGGCAGCACAACTCAAATCCGCCGGAGACGAGTTGCCCATCCAGAAAATGGACGCAGAGAGATTTCTGGACTTGAAGTAATTGCTCTGATCCGATAATGTGAAGAATCTCGCGGGTGGCTGTGTAACATCCCATGAGAAGGTGTTGCCCATTGTCTACCTCTTCTCCCGTCCTCAGGTCGAAAAAGGAGCGTGTACGTCCACCGAGGTGCGATCTGGCTTCAAGGATGATAGGTTTGATGCCAGCTCGGATGAGATGGATTGCGGCTGAAATCCCAGCAGCACCGCCGCCGAGAATAACGACACCGTCATTCATTTGCGGGAGGCGAATTTGGAGTTGATCCAGAATCGGAATACAATAGCAGCTTTTCTAAGAGTGGGGACGGCTATGCGTCGCTCGAAGACGTCGAAATTGCTCTGTTCAATTGCCTCGAGGAGTTGTTCATAAACTGCTCCCATTGCGCGTGCAGCGACCATGTAAGGCTTATCTTCACTAACAAGCCGGTCTCGGGCTTGTGAAAAGAACCTACGCGCGCGCTCTGCTTGAAAGCGCATAAGGTCGATGAACTCTGGTGTTCTCTCTCGGCGAAAGAGAGCCTCCTCTGTGTATCCGAATCTCCGAAGGTCTTCCTGGGGAAGATACACCCTTCCACGTTCGGCGTCACGACCTACATCTCGGATGATGTTTGTAAGCTGCAGTGCTGTGCCAAGGTTGATCGCATAGTCCTTTGCATGTTCAGTCTTGTAACCAAAAATAGCAATAGAAACAAGTCCTACAGTTGATGCAACATGGTAGCAGTATTCTTGCAATTCCTCAAAGGTCTCGTACCGCGTTTTGGTAAGATCCATTTCCATACCTACGAGGAGGTCTCGAAAAGGTTGCAGGGGGACATGGAAGCGCTCGATAACGTGGACAAGTTTATTCAGAATTGGTGAGGAAGATTCTCCACGCAGGGCAGCATCGAATTGCCGCATAAGTTGGAGGAGCCGTGATCGTTTAAGAAAAGGATCCCCCGGTTCATCTACAGCATCATCAGCCGCACGGAAGAAAGAGTAAACTGCCTTCATTGCTTCGCGCTTCTCCTTCGGGAGGAGGTATAATGAATAGTAAAAGTTACTTTTCTCCGCAGTTAGACTGATTGCACTGTCCAATGTATCAGCCATAAGATGCTCATGTTGGTGAGAGCAGGATTTTTGGTAATAGCCGGAGCATGTTGAACTTTCGAAGCCGGGGCCGTCGTTCCAGAACGTTATATTCGGAATTTCTTATAAGAAGAAGGATTTTTTCTCCACTGTAAAAAATCGCCCTCACGTGAAAGCGCAACAAGCCCTGAATCTTGTGTAGAAGTGGCTTGCCCATTTCGAAGAGGTGTTCTGTTCGGTGCACTTCAAGAGCAAGCAGATGCTGGAATCGTTCGTTGAACTTTCGTAATCGCAGTTCCTCAAGCCCATACCCGGTCGCTTCCATATCCTCCGCTGGTAAGTAGATGCGATTGCGCTGCAGATCAACAAAAACATCTTGCCAGAAATTTGTCAGTTGCAGCGCGGTACATATATTATCCGATAGACCATCAAGTTGAGAATCCTCGTATCCAAAGATGCGGAGAACTATTCTTCCCACGGGATTTGCAGACAGTCGAGAGTAGAGAAGCAGGTCATCGAAGCACCTGGGCTGTTGGTGTTCAACATCCATGTGGAAGGCTCTGAGCAAGTCTATGAAAAAGGTGGGAGGGATTTTGAATCTCGTTATTGTATCATATAGCGCAATGAAGATAGTCTCGGAAGGTGGATTCCCATCATACGTAAATTCAAGTTTAGCTCTCAGCTGCTCAAGTCGATGGTGACGGTCTTCTCTCGAGAGGGATCCTTCATCTGCGATGTCATCTGCGGTGCGGGCAAAGGCGTAAACAGCGGCAAGGGCATCTCGCTGTTCATTCGGAAGCAGCAACGAGATCACCGGGAAATTTTCGTAGTGTCTGCGTGCAAGCCACCGGCAATACGCATACGCTCCCGAAGCGGTTGACTGTGAAGCGTGGTGTATCAATTGACCACTACTTGATTAAGCGCTCAGTTTCTCGACTGCTATTCTTATGCGTTGCAGTGCCTCTTTAATATTTTCAACAGAGTTTGCATATGAAAAGCGAATAAATCCGTCGCCGTAAACACCAAACGCTGTTCCCGAAAGAGCAGCAACCCCCGCCTCATGGAGCAGATAGTCGGCAAGTTCACGCGATGTTTTTCCGGTTCCAGTGATGTTAGGAAACACATAAAATGCGCCATGGGGTTTTAAACATCTAAACCCAGGAATGCTATTCAGGCCATCCACGATAACGTTGCGTCGACGGAGAAATTCTTTGACCATTTCTTCGGCAGCGGTCTGAGGTCCCTGGAGAGCCTCAACGCCCGCCATTTGTGTGAAGCTCGCTGTACATGAATTGCTATTGATTTGAAGCTGTGCGATCCGTTCCGCTAATTCTACTGGCATTACACCGTAGCCAAGACGCCAGCCAGTCATTGCATATGTCTTTGAAAAGCCATCTAAAATTATTGTTCGCTCCTGCATGCCCGGGATAGAAGCTATGCTCTTGTGAGGGTATCCGTCATAGATAATGCGACGATAGATTTCATCCGAAAGAACAATAAGATCATGCTCCTGCGCTAAGCGTGCGATCTCCTGCAAGTCTTCTTCTGCAAGGACACCTCCTGTTGGATTATGAGGAGAATTTAAAACTATCATTCTTGTCCGTGCTGTGATGAGGTGCCTCAATTCATCGAGATCGAAACGGAATTCCATTTCCTCCCGCAGAGGAATAGGCACAGCCTTTGCACCGATAAAATTGATGACTGATTCATAGATTGGGAAACCGGGATTAGGATAGATGACCTCGTCTCCTTCGTTGATGCATGCAAGGAGAGAAAAGAACATAATTGGTTTTGCCCCCGGGGTGACAACAACGTTTGATGGCTCTACCGGAATTCCTCTCGTTCGACTTGTTTCTTCAGCGATTGCCTGTCGAAGTTCGGGGAGTCCGGCTGCAGGACCGTAATGTGTGTAACCATTATGCAGTGCTTTCATTGCAGCATCTTTAATATTCTGCGGTGTATCGAAGTCAGGCTCACCGATTTCAAGGTGGATTATGTTGCGTCCTTTGGCTTCGAGTGCCTTTGCTTTGACGAGCACCTCGAAAGCTGTCTCAGTGCCAAGTCGATTCATGCGATCTGCAAGCTGAATCATAAAGCCTCCGAATAGGATTCAGATTAAATATGGTCGCCCTCCACATTTTATTTCCCGCCATCACGACGTTTCATCACTTTTTTTACTGCAGCTGCAATTTCTTTATGGGTAAGGCCAAATGCGCGCATGAGTTCTTCTGGTTCCCCAGATTCACCGAATCGGTCATTCACCGCAACAAATTCGATTGGAACAGGGTAGTTTTGGACAACGACCTCTGCAACGGCGCTTCCCATGCCGGCGAAAATCTGGTGTTCTTCCGCAGTAACAATGGCACCTGTCTCTTTTGCCGCTCGGATGATTGTTTCTTTGTCAATTGGCTTAATTGTGTGGAGATTGATGACCCGAGCGTGGATGCCTTCCTTTTCAAGTTCATGTGCGGCAACGAGTCCCTCCCAGACCATCGATCCGCAGGCGATGATAGCAACATCATCACCTTCATGAAAAACCTCCGCACGACCGATCTTGAAAGGGGTCTCTTCAGTAGTGAAAAGCGGGACAGCCTCTCGACCAAATCGCAGGTAGACCGGACCGATGATCTCTTCGGCAGCAGCGATCGTGGCTTTCTTCATCTCCACTGCGTCGCAAGGAACAATGACTGTCATATTTGGCATGACACGCGTAGTTGCAATTTCTTCAAGTGCTTGATGTGTTGCCCCATCAGGACCAACGGAAATGCCGGCATGCCCCCCACCAATTTTCACATTTGCTTCGTTATAACACACAGAGACGCGAATTTGATCGAGATTTCGTGCTGAAGCAAATGCACCGTAGGTTGACATGAAAGGGATATAGCCTATGAGGGCAAGTCCAACTGCAACTGTTGTTGCATTTTGTTCCGCAATGCCAAGGCTGAAGAATCGCTCTGGAAACTTATCGCGGAACATCGAGGTCATCACCGAACCTGTAATGTCCGAGCCGAGTACTACGATACGTGGGTCCATCTCTCCAAGTGCGACAAGCCCTTCACCAAAACCATATCGAGTTGCTTTCTTCTGCGGTGGTGCTGTGACGTCAAACATATGAAAAACTCCTTTCATTGAAGTTCAGCGAGCGCTCGTTCGCCCTGTTCTTTCGTAGGGGGTTTGCCGTGCCAGGAGCAGTCGTTTTCCATAAAGGAGACCCCTTTCCCCATAATGGTTCGCGCAATGATCGCGGTTGGTTTCCCTTTGGTTTCTCGTGCCTCTGCAAATGCGGCAAGGAGCGATTCCATGTCATGACCATTTGCGTTGACAACGTGCCACCGGAATGCACGTAGTTTCTCATCAAGTGGATCGATGCCCATTACCTGTTCAGTGACACCATCAATCTGGCAGTAATTTCGATCGACGATCATTGTGAGATTATCAAGTTTGTAGTGTCCTGCTGCCATGATAGCCTCCCAGATCGAACCCTCCTGAAGCTCACCATCTCCGTTAAAAGAGTAAACGCGCCAATTTGCTTTCGAAAGGTATTTTCCGCCGAGAGCCATACCAACTGCGATGGAAAGCCCCTGTCCAAGAGATCCACTTGAGGTTTCGATCCCAGGCAAGCCTTTATCTCGACCCGGATGGCCTTGCAGACGTGAGCCGAGCTTTCTGAGAGTCATAAGTTCCTCTTTCGGGAAGAATCCTGCCTCTGCCAGGGTTGCATAAAGTACAGGGCACATATGCCCCGCCGAAAGAACGAGCCGATCACGATCTTGCCACCAAGGATCATCCGGTCGATAGCGAAGAACGCCGCCGAAATAGAGGACAGTGAAAATATCAGCGGCGCCGAGAGGTCCACCAGAATGACCCGACTTTGCTTCGACAAGCATGCGAATGATATCTCGTCGGATTTCTTTTGCCATTTCGCGAAGTTGAGTAATCGAGAGTTTTCGTGGTTCCATAGGCGTTATCTTTCATGAGTCAGAATTTGTTCCGGATTAAATAACAATGGTTGAGGATAGTGCTGTGAAGAACTGCGCTGCCACAATAAAGCAAGTATCTGTGTGATAGCTGCCGTTGGTTCAGTATGTGGATTTATATTAAGACACCGTGACGTCATACATTGGAGAGCACGTTTGTGTCTATGTAGAAACTGTATTAATTTACGTTGGATCATTTTGAGAAGCAAAGATTCCGCCTGCGGCGGATTTATGAAAGCGGTGACGAGACAGATGGGCGTGTTTGAAGGTCTTTCTCCGGAAGGTTTCGCCTTCATGCGGGGACTTAGGCGAAATAACAACAAGCGGTGGTTTGATGCACACAGAGATATGTATCAGCGCGGGCTTGTCGCTCCGGCGCGAGCACTGGTGTCGCAAATAGGTGAATTTATTCATTTTCTCAACCCCGCGTTCGAGGTTGAACCTAAGTTCAATAAGGCCATTATGCGTATCACGAAAGATATGAGGTTTGCAAAAGGAGCTCCTTATCATGATTATTTCCTTGTTCGGTTTGGACGGTGGAAGATGGATAGCGAGCTGTTTGTCGCGTGGACCGCAGAAGGGCTGGAGGTTGGGGTGTTTGTGAACAACAGTCCGCGTAGTGATACCTCTTATTTTCGAACAAATGTTAGAGAGCATGTCGATTTGTTTATAAAGACTTGTGAGGAGTTTGGGATCGGAAGAAAATTCTCGGTGTTTGATCTCTGGGACGAAGATGAAACAGTGATTCCTCATTTTAATGTGCGGCGAGATTGGCAGAAGCTCGTTCCACTTAGAATGTTCCTCGTTGAGAAATCGTTTAAACCGACCGATCGACGAATATATAATCCAGCATTTCTTGCTGAGATTATGACGATCTTCACACGATTATATCCTATATGGATTTTTGCTGCTTCTACTCAGGTAACTCACGATCTGGAGGGCTATCGATTGCTCATTGATCCATTGGATTTGCCTGAATGAGTTGCTTCTCCCCTGGTGATTTTGTAAATTTTCTTAGCTTTTTCATACAAATGGTCCGGAGAGGTGGCCGAGTGGCTGAAGGCAACCGCCTGCTAAGCGGTTATCCTGCTAAAGCGGGATCGAGGGTTCGAATCCCTCCCTCTCCGCTAAATCGGCTGCGGTGCCAACCTCAAGAATCATTTCTCATTAAATGCTAAAGTGGTATTTTGGCCTCATTCACGATTCACGGGAGGTGCAGTCTCTCACTTGCATAGGTGTAAGACTTTTTACCAGTTTACTACTAACTGTTCGATTTGGCAAGGCGAACTTTGAACCACACTCTTAATGGCTCTCGACGTTCCCCGAATCCTTGCGGCGAACCGCCTAAAGGTCGCCTCATTCCACCACCGTGACCCCAACCGATGCCTTCTCGCCGGCCTCCGCTAAAGTGACCTCCAGTTTCGACGCCAATGCCAATGGCGGCTACGCCCCGAAGCCGTAAAGGTGCGGGCCGTTATCAATAAGGGGATTTGGACAACATAGAGCATTGTGCCGTTTCGGTTCTTGATCTTCACGTCGATCCCTTTTGTCTCCACCATCTTCATATATCCGCCTTTGGCGGATTGCTCGTCTTTCATCGGGCCGAAGATTTCAACATCATCAGGTAGGTGCTCGGGGAATCTCCATGAGGTATTTGGCACTATAGCAGGAAATTGATGTCTCCCACCGAAGCCTGAGAACCAATCAGTGATGGGATAGTGAATGCCAAAACGTTTCGCCTCGTTTCCCTGATAATCGAACCAAACTGTGAGTCCAAAGCGAACGATTTGCTGTTGCGTGAGGCGATCATTAGTAGCAAGTGATAGGTAGAGGTATTCGTTATCGTTTCGAAGATCTACAACGAGATTTTGTTCTCTCAGATACACGGAACTGTCCGTTCTTTTTTCATTGTGCAGTTCTCCTGAATTGCCTGACAATGGTTTTTGAGGTCCGAGCGACCGACCTTACACTCAGTTAGGCAAGAGGTGCGAATGGAGGTTTAAGAGTTCTGGCATTCTGAGTTCACATGCCAGTAGGAGAGGATCTCGGGCTAAGCTGTTACTCTTTGAGCCAAACGCCGCGACGATCCTCTCCGTTGCAAGTGCAAGCGCAAAACAGCGATGCTCGATGCGAATTTCGGGATGTTCTCGAGCTAGTCGCCGTGTATCGTCGTAGTTATAAGTCGGTTACCAATCCTATCAAACTTGGCCGCGAGACAAGGCCACATCATACACATTCGTTATCACTTTCCAAGGCTAAGAGGCCAGGGCTGCGGAATAGAAAGAAACATTACTGCAGAAGCCATCAGCGCGATATTTTTCAGGAAATTTACCATCTCGCCCATCCTTTGCATCTGGTCGCTGACAGCCCAGAAGTTATGCATAATAAATGTCACAGGAAGAAAGAAGATCACGAGAGCGATGACACCAATGGTCGGTTTATATCCAGTGATAATGCTGGCGCCTCCAATCAGCAGCAATATGCCACTTATAATCACAGCTCCTTCTGCTGCCGGGACCCCCTTCGAAGCTGCATATCCTGCCATCATCTTATACTGGAAAAAATGGTTGCTGGCGTTAAACAGATAATACAGACCCAGCACAATCCGTGCGAGCAAGAAAATGATTTCCATAGGTCTTCCCCTTCTGTTATTGTGGATGGATTAGTTGGTTTGACATATGTAAATATATCGATATGTCTTAGCAAAAACAAACTTAGCCAGCGGCCTTAATAAGACTTTTCACAAACTTCGATAATTCTTCTGTCATCTCCTTGTTTATTGAGAGGTTGACATAGCGTCCCTCTTTCTCGGCGTTGACGAGCCCTGCGTCGACCAGCATCTTAATGTGATGCGACACCGTAGGCTGGGATAGGTCGAAAATCTCCCCTACTTCCATACATGTCACTTGCTTGCGAATGGCAATTTCCTTGAACAGACGAATACGTGTTTTGTCAGCGAGCGCCTTCATAGCTTTCACAAGACGATCTTCAGAAGATGGCATATGCAATCCATTGAGCTATTGTCATATTGAAATATATCGATACGTTATTACATATGCAAATCTTCTGATCAAACAGCGGCTGACTTTGAAGGCTTCTTGTAAATGCCTCGCAATAAGTGTTAAATCGGGTTCGGGGTCCTTATCCTTGGGATGAATCTATTTGATTCATCTGAAGGAGTTGCTTATCCTCATATGATTTTGTACATTTTCTCTGTTTTTCATGTGGAAGACGAATAATGGTCAAGCCAACTCGACTAAAAAGTCAAAAGAAAGCTATCTGGTTTTTCATTTTGTTTCTTGGGGCTGAGTTGCAGCTATTTTCCCAAGAGAAAGTTACCGTCGTAAAAGACAGCCTCTTTTCACCAAGCGTGAATGCCTACATGAAATTCAATGCTGTTCTACCAGTGAATTATTCTCTTACTGATGAGCGTTTCACCACCATATATTTACTGCACGGCTACGCTGGTGATTACAACGATTGGGTCACTCACACGGCACTTGTGAGATACGCAAAAGATTACAACTTCATTATCATTACCCCGGATGGTAAGAACAGCTGGTACACCAATTCCCCAGAAATTAAAAATACCAACTATGAAGACTACATCGTCAAGGATTTGATTCCCTACGTAGATAAAAAGTATAAAACGTTGAACACCCGGCATGGGAGGGCAGTTGCCGGGCTTTCAATGGGTGGATATGGTGCCATTAAACTGGCACTAAAATATCCATTTATGTTCTTCTATGGTGCATCACTTAGCGGAGCGCTACAATTTCCTAAAGATTTAGAAAATGTTTCCGGAGATCTTCATGAAAGTCTAAAATCTGCTTTCGGCGAAAAGAAAAGCAACCACTGGATGAGAAATGACGTCTTCTCTTTGGTGGATAGCGTACCGAACACAAATATGCCTTACTTATATCTTGCCGTTGGGAAAGACGATCCTTTACCCGGAATCATCGAGAGCAACAGGTCATTCATAGAAAAGCTCCGCAGAAAAGGTGCGTTGTACGAATATCACGAAAGCCCAGGGGCACACAGTTGGGTCTTCTGGGATAAAGAGATTGCAAACGTGCTACGCAGGCTTTCCAATTTTGACCCATTAAGTCCATGATAGAAGCCGAAAGTCAAAAGCTATACTTGATCTTGAGATATAGCTCGTCATTACCTTTTACGCGACCAAAAGTTGTAGTGGGCTTTCCGTCGATGATGTAGGCACCTATGAGTAGCTCTGCGTTATCGGTGGGGTAATAGGCAATCTCAGGTCCGAGCGCAAAGGCATAGTTATCCCGAATATTATTGAAATCCCTGACTTCAATAGCACCACCCGCAAATGTGATTTTCAGAGCATCGTTGAGGAAACTTTGCCGAAGAGCAAAGACCAGATAATCTTCTAAATTAGCATTCCCTCGCTCGTGGAATAACCCATGAATATATTGTGCGTTCACATATAATCCATTTGAAAATGTGTAATCGCCTCCGACGACATATTTTATGTATGGCTTGCTGTCTAAGGCAATTGCAGTTTGCTGTTGAGTATTTATCGGGCTCACGATTGAAGTAACCAAATTGTATTTCTCGGGCAGAAAAACAGCTCCTTCGCCCCACACACCAATATTAAAAATTTGACCTGCGAAGTCAGCACCGATTACCTGCATCCTCGGATACTGCAAGGTTGAGCTCACATCAACCGTTCCAAGTGTATCGACTGGTAAAATCGTTACTCCTGTAACAATTGGTAGATCATCTCTGCCTCTGAAGTAGCTGAGTGAAACATCATAGTCTGCCAGAGTTGTTGCAATCTTGAAAGCATACATGGAGCTTTCGCTGAAATTATTTTGAGGCAACATAATGACGTCACTTGAAGAGCGAAGCCGCATCCCGGCAGGAAGCAAAGTCGGCTGTTCCAAAGCTTTCATCCAGTCTGCTCGAGGAAGCGCTGCAGGAGCAAAGACCGGGATGTAGATACCTGTAACCGTGCAAGATCCAAGATAATATGAAACCTTGATGGCGTTACTGCCAAGATGCCTGCCAAAATCAAAAATATCTTCAAGATCCTTGGCATTAAGATTATCCGTTGGATTGAATTTGTCGGCAGTGCCCCATGCAATACGCTGACGACCAATTCGAACATCTAACTTTTCCACAAGAAAATCCGAAATGTCAACATATGTCTCATATAATTCTAAGCCCCAGGGCTGGACTTTGTCTTTTTCCCTACGCTGAAGGTCAGCAATCGTTTCGGCATGGGGGAATCCAAATCCACGTACGAATAGGTCAGAATATAGTCGGATTTTCCCTGACGGTTTCGCCTTCAACTGGAGATCGAGCCGATTCTCATTCCATGTAAACGGATTGCCTCCGGTCTGCAAACGCATGCGGATATCAGTTCGAACATAACCCCCAAGCTCAATCTGTGCATATGTTTGCGAATGCAAAAGGAAGAAGCATGCGACTAGAAGAAATTTTGCATAATGCATGACCTGCTCCTTACATTTTATTTAACAGAAGTTCTTTGAAGAAATGATAAGTGAAGTAAGCCATGGTGAACATGAATATAGAAGCACTTACCCATTGAATAACCACTCTTCGTTTTGGTAAATGAAAGAGCTTGACGTGTCGGATGGTTTGCAAAACAATATACTGGCACAATGCTGATCCAAGTCCTACGCCGATGCTGAACAAAGTAAATTCCTGAACACCTCCGTCTGTTAAAACGGATGAGCGGAGGACCTGTGCCATATTCACCCAAAATGCTAGCATGGTCGGATTGCTTACAGTAGCCATCAAAACAACGGGGAAGTACTTTAGATGTGAGGTCCATTTTTGTTCATGATTAATGTTAGGCGTTGTTGAGCTATTGTCATCTGGTACGGATATTTCTTTCTTAGGTCGGAAATTTTTGTATCCAAAATACTGGAGAACAATCAAGCCGATCCCCTGCACGAGTGACCGGATCTCAACTGAATTGATGACAAGGGAGATACCAATTAATGCGAGTCCACAATACGTTGCGTCCAATAATGCCGAAAATAATCCGATCGATAGACCCGCTGAGAGTCCATATTTCAGCGCACGATTGATCATTAACTGACCCACGGCGCCAATCGGTACGGATATGACCAACCCCAGCATGAATGCAGTCACAAAGACGTATAGCATGACGATCCTATATGTTTTTGCTACCGCTTTGAATTACGGAGCGAATTTCGGAAAGAGCTATATTCGCTGCTTTTTCCCCGGAATCTATCAGTTCCTTAGCACGATAGAACTCCAGAACGTTAAATCCTTCAATCACAGGTGATATGAGAACATGAGCAGGCCATTGCGCAAGATGAAGAAATGGTCATATCAATCTTCCTATTACATTGCGGAAAATGAGAAGGAGCAACATAAAGTTCTTCATGACCGATCTCGAAATTTGATAGGCTTCCCGCCAATATTTTCGCATCGCCGTGTTAGCAGAATGCTTATGAAGTTTAATCGGATGCAAGAGCCCCCAAAGATAAACATACTCGATCCGTTTGTTTTGAGCAGTATAGAACAAATTGATTATGGTCTCCACACCGTAACCGGAGTTCCTGATCTTTTCGGTTACTGGAAGTATATCTTTCTTGAAGACAGCACGTTCTCCTGCGATTGATTTAAATGGATTCATTTTCTTGTCGAGAACATTTTCGGTCGGATGCCCGATCACCATATCTGCTTTTCCATCCCACAGTGGACTTAACAAGAGTGGAACGTAACGCTCCTGAAAATTCAAGAGGTCAGCATCGACAAAGAGTAGAATTTCGCCTTGCGCTTTCGTTATTCCTTCAGCCATAGCAAATCCTTTTCCTCTGTTATGAGGGAATTCGATAACTCGTACCCTGGGTTGATTTGTAAACTCTTTTAGGATTCCGCTTGTACCATCTGTTGAACCATCATTGATGACGATAATTTCGTTCACTTCCTTTGCGGCGATCAATGCTTTCACAACTCCGGATAGCGTTTGTTCTTCATTGAAAGCGCATACAATGGCGGATACTGAATAATTGCTGCTGGTCACTCTTACTTCTCCTTCAATTTTGTGGAAGGTTCAGTTCATGCAAAGTTTACTACTGTCTTTCATCGGTCTGCCGATGTGTCCTGTGTTTTTCATCCTGGTGCTCCAGGTAGAGCTCCTCCCATATTGGATCAAGAAGTTCGGCAACCTTTTCATCATATTGAATCATTGCATTGTAGTATTCAGGATCGCGAAGGGCATCTTCAGCCGATGGGTATCCGGGTTTAGCGTTGGTTTTCAAGAATAGATCATGCGCCTGTTCATGGTGGTCACGGATGAAGCAGGGTCGGATTTCGTTACCGCGACAATGCGGCTGCCGCATGTAGTTATATGATCGTTGCCAATTACGTATGCCGTTGAAAAGGTCGGAAAAGAGCGCATCGGTTAGCGTCTTGCCCTTAGCGTAGAGTTCATTGACATTATCTTTCCAGTAGGGGATAAACACACACGGATAGATATTGCCATTCCAGTCGATGTAGAGATATCCGCCGGAGCGGCCGGCGGAAATGCAGCCGGAAGAAAAAGTCCCACCGTTCCAGAAATCGGCTACAAACCGGCGCTCTTTTCGAACCAGTTCCTGCTCCCGGTCCCACATTTGTCGCCGTGTAAGAGGAGGGACCTGCCACGAAACATCTACTCCACGACCAATCGGCATGTACTGGAATATCCACTCATAGATTGCGCCCCGTTCGTCGAAATAGTACTTAACCATCTCTTCTGAGACCAGGAGCTCCGCATTTGCAGAAGTAGCGGTTACGGAGATACCAAAGGGCACACCTGCATTCTGCAGGTTTTCAAAAGCAGCTAAGATGCGCCTGAACGTACCCTTGCCGCGGCGCTCGTCAGTCTCTTTCTCAAAGCCTTCTACTGAGATGGCGGGCGTCATATTACCGACCTCGGCGAGTCGCTCCGCTGTCTTTTCATTAATGAATGTGCCATTGGTGTAAACAAGAAAATATTGTTCTTGGTGGCGCTTTGCGATTTCGATGATGTCTATACCGTCATCACGCCACATAAACGGTTCTCCACCAGAAATGACGGTGAACCAGCTTCCCCATTTTTCATATTTCTCTTGAAGTATCCGCTCAACCGTTGCCGTTGATAGATGGGGCAAGCCTTTTGGAAGGCTAGCAGCGTAACAGTCTTTACACTGTAAGTTGCATCTACCCTCAGGCGAAAGAGTCAAAAAACCAGGTGGCTCTATACCGTATTCGTCACGAAACCTACGGCGCGCTTCTTTCCCACTGCCAAATCCTAAGAACTCCCGCAGAAATAGATTGATCATTCTGTCTCGCACAGCGGGGGAGCCGCGGTCATATGCCTTTAGGGCGGCATGTATCACATTGGTTGCCATGTAAAACTTATCTTCCCGCTCGCGTCTTGGTCCGATCTCTATTGGGCTCCCTTGATCAACCATGAATTTGCATGCCACCTTCTCTATAGGTGGCAAAGCTATCTTTGAAATTGCGTGCAGACTAAGCAGACGCAAAGTCTGTTTAGTTATGAAGTAAATAGCGTCCTTTTCGTTCAGTTTCATTTTACACCTCCGCGTTTTTCGAAATACGCCTTATGGCATCTTGGAATTCTTCAGTCTTCTTCTACATTTCGCGACGGTATCCAATGGATATTTTCTCAAAGATGCTCAATATTTCTCCAAATTTCGTTCCGTGAAAAGATCATCAGAAAGATTGCTGTCAAATTTTATTTCGCTCAGGATCATCTTTGTGCTATGTTCGTCCTTGAGATCCTTCATCTCAGCTTCCTTTGACACCCAGTAGCTGCCGATTTTCTCAATGTTCTTTCTCTCCATGACCTTCCAGAGTTTTCCAGCCTTATCATAAAACTCGGTCTTCACGGGATAGAAAATGTCCTTGCGCACCCAGATTTTTAGTTTGCCATAGTCCTTGCTTCTACCCTCTTTTGGCGTCAGCTCTAATACATAGTGCTCTGCAGTGGTTTGAACGAGCTTTGCGTTATAGTTATCTGAATACTTTAGTGTGCCTATATCGTCGTATGTAAAGTCCGTGCCTGCGAATTTTTGATTCTTCACATGTGAGGCAATCCGGCGTACTTTCTTGAACGCAGGCAAGTATATGTATTGCACATCGTTGGGCAGCCCAAGAAAACCGATACCTCGTTGGTCGGCTGGGGCAAGGAAACGGACAAGTCTTTTATTGTCGCCTTTCTGCAGCATTCTGATACTTCTTTCCCTTTCGCTGCCTTTGCTATCAATAAGTATAAGCTTTGCCCTGAGATCCTGATCCTTTGGCGCATTGATTACCGATTCAAATTTTGTCAGGATTTCTTCAGCGCTTGGTTGCTGTGCAGTTAAAGGTTTAGAAATCAGTAAAGTTGCCGCAAACAAGGGGACAACAAACGTGAGGCCCTGATTGATTGTCATATCGATTCTCCTCGTATATTATGTTTGTGTGGGTTGAATTATTGCTTAACATACTTGGGTGGATTCCATCCATTTCGATTCCACGATTTTAGTTCGATGTCAATTGTTCCAAGAATGACGTTCATTTTTGCTCGTATTGGAATTTGAGCAGTGTCGTTGCTGAACCAGCCTTTGAATGGGCCGGTCAAGCCAAAAATCCCCGTGAACTCTGCAGTTCCATCGAACTCGATTACGTCAATTGGGTATCTAACAGCAGCGATGTTGACGCTCGTGCGCTTATTGTAGAAGTTCAGATATGTGGTCCCCCGCGAGCCGTCAACCATGGTCGGTACGGCGATTAGCTTGCCACTTTTGACGTTAGCGCGTGCGAAATATAGAAGCGACAACCCGTCCTGCGTCTTACTTTGTATTCGAACAGTGTCAACTTGTTCGATTTGAGCATCGGTTTTAAAGGCGCTGTCGACGATCCCTTTCTTTATGAGCAAAATTCCTTCTTGTCTATCGAAGTCGTATTTAAGTATTCTCCAATGTTCTCCTTCCTTCTCCCACGCTATGAACGACTGTGAAAAGCATTCTTTGTCCATTGTGGTTTCAAAAATGGAATGAAGGTTTACAAAGGGAATCCCTGAGTACGAGTCGATATATGCAATCGCAGTATGCCGAGTGCTGTTCTCGATATTTTCTGAGCTAAGCATTTTAGTCCGGATTGTACCTATCTTGATGAACCACCAGCCGACTTCGTACGTGAGGTCTTCGCCTACCTGAAAGAAACCTGAGTCCTGGACCTTTATTGGTTTAATGAGCATCATGGAGATCAGCCCAAACACAATGCCGCAGAAATAGATGTATATCTGTGTAAGCTTTTGCTTTCTTTGTCTCATTGCTTTGCTGTATCTGTTTTATTCTGACTCTTATTGGATGCAAAATTTCCTATGAACTTCGCTTTCGTGAATAGTATCAAAGCTGGTAAGAAAGTAATAGCGCCAACACTGCTGGCGACCATTGTTATTGCGATAAGCATTCCGAATCGCTGCAGTGGGACAACTTCGGCAAGAAGAAGAGTAAGGAATCCCGCCATCACAGCAAGCGCATTGATGAGAATAGCTCTGCCAGTTGTCTCCAGGGTTTTCCTCAGCACGTGTGGAACTTTATTATCTTTTTCGCCGCCATCAGAGCCATATTGTGCAAATTCCTCTTTGAACCGGTTTGTAAAGTGAATCGAGTAGTCGATGCCGACACCAACAGCAATGCTTCCGACCAGTGCTGTTGCAACGTCCAGGGGAATTCCTGCAAATCCCATAAGTCCGAAATTGATGATAAGAGTTAGCACGATGGGGGTAACGCTGATAAGCCCACCAACGACGGAACGAAGTTGGAATGAAAGGAAGATCAATACAAGCGCTATTGCGATAACAAGACTTTGAAATTGACTGCGCATGATGCTGCTGTCTAAGTGCTGATATATGAGCCCCATCCCTGTCTGGCGAAAAGAGAAGTGAAGACGTTCCGGATCGTCCGGATGCTCCTTACCAAGGGACAGTTGTTCGTAAACCCGGACTGGTATAGCAACGTTTTGCTGCTGAAAATCAGCTATGGCATCTCGTACTCCGTTGAGGAAGGAGAGATCGTTCTGCAATTCACTTGGGAACAGAGGAACAAGTTGAACAACGCTGTTCTCAATTTTTTCTGATGACTTGCTTCCCTCTTGCCCGTTGAATTCATACGCGGTTTGCATGAGAACATCCACCACTTCATTTTCATTGATAGCAGATTGTGGATATCTTTTCCTTGCTTCCCATTCTATGAGTCTTGCTGCTCTGTTCGCTTTATACTCCTGAAGAATTTTCCTATCGGCTTCTGATAATGAGTTGTTGGAACTGAGATTCATAACAATAAGGTCTGTATCCAGTGCGTTGATGTAGTTTTCAATTGCATCGATAACGAATCTGCCTCGTTTGGTATCCACTGTCCCTAAGGTCGCTTGAATAACTCCTTCAGTTTTGTCAACGTTTACAAGCTGGTTCATCATCTCTTCGCCTTCGAGAAAGAACCACAGGTTGGTCACCTTGTCTCTTGAATCAGGAATGGTCTTCTGATCGTTCATGACTTCATGCATTTCCGCAATGAGGCTGGATGCAGATTGAGCGTTATGAACGTCGCTTAACGACTCGAGAAATTTTCCCATACGCCACATCTCTTTCAGCACAAAAGGATTCTGCAAGTCGCCCTGAACAAAGATTGTAATTGGTATTGAACCTCCGAACTTCTTCTCCATAAACTCCTGGGCAGTCCGAATGCTGGCGCCTGGCTTAAAGTAATCCACCATGTTGACTCGTCTATCAATGCGCAGAATTCCAGGGGTGCTGATGATAATCAGAATAATCGTCCCGATAACAATAAGTCGTTCATACCTGAAAACGAACTTAGCAACTTGATCCATAAATTTTGCTACAAACGCTGCGTTCTCAATGAAGCCGGTTTGACGGTTCTTTTCATCATGTAGTAGTGACAGTACCGCAGGGACAAATGTTACAGAGATGATCAGGGCGAACAATACTCCAAGTGCTGAAAAGAGCCCGAACTCGCGAATCATTGTGAGATATGAGCCAAAGATGAAAGATAAAAACCCCACCATTGTTGTTAGAGCAGCAAGCAAAATAGGGATCGATACCTCACCCAATGATTTTGCAAGTTGGTCTGCATTACCATTGCCTGATCGCACATCCTCATCATATCTGCTGATCAAATGGATGGTATACGCACTTCCGACAGCAATGAGAATCACAGGAATAATATCCGAAATTACGGTTAATGGAATTCCCAAAATGCTCATGCTGCCGAGTACCCAAATCATGCTCATAAGCACGCTGAGTAGAGGCAGGGCTACACCGCGAAGGGTTCCAAAACTCAGGATAAGCGTGATGCCAACAAGAGCACTTACAATTGGAACCAGGGTCTTGAGATCTTTAAAAATAAGATCGGTGAGTTCGATCATTTGGAAAGGGATGCCACTGAAATACACTTTTTCCGATAACTTCGCCTGTTCCGTAATCTCCTTCAGTTCCCGGGCAACGGCTAACCTGTCCGCACTCTGTTTGATTCGACAAATAATCAGGGCCGCTTTCGCATCAGATGAAACGATTCGACCAACGTATAAGTCTTTTGAAAGGGCATATCTTCTTAGGTGATCCAGTTCTTCGGCAGTTTGCGGCAGATTGTTTTCATCTATCAGCTTACTAACTTCAAGTCCACCGTTGGTCTTCTTAATGTCAAGGATATTAGCTAGGCTTGTTACTTCTGTTACACCATCAACGAGTTTGAACTGTTCTGTAAGGCGATTGATGTCCTTTATAGTTTCACGAGTGAAAATATCGTCTGACTCAACGGCAATGAAAGCAAGTGAATTGCCTCCAAATTCTTCTCCGACTTTGTTGAATAATTGTACCACAGGATCATCCTTTGGCAGATAGCTCAGAATATCGCTGTTCACCTTCAGATTGGTCATTTGGTAGCCAAGCACCAATGACAAAAGGATGGTTACAACTACGATATGAATTCGGTTCGTAAGTACAGCAGCAAAGAATCTTTCGATCATCTTAGGTTGCTTCGACTATATTAGTTTTTTGGTCGATTCTCCGAGAAAAAAAATTACCTTGTCTCAATTCCTTTGAACAACACATCGATAAGTGAATTGACACTTTTTTCAATGTCAGATAAGGATGTTTCAACCGTCCACGGATATTCCAAGCCTTTCAAGGCTGTGACGATAGCAAATGCAGTCAGCCCAGCGTCTTCAACTGCAAAAACCTTTGATGCGATCCCTTCCTCTAAAATGCTTTTAACTAAGTTGAGTTCCTCCTGAAAGCTCTCTCGACGAGCCTTCTCAATGAACGGATAGTGTCTAAGATAATCATCTTTCAGCGCACTGTAATAATTCGCAAGCTCCTTTAGAAAGCGCATTCTCGTTAATACAAAGGCTCGAAATTTTTCTTGAGGCGTTTTCGCCTGCTGTATAGCTTCGTGAATCCTCTCTCGTAAGTATCGGGATTCTTTATCAATTATCTCGGCAAAGATCTGTTCTTTGGTTTTGAAATAATGGTAAATCGTCCCCTTTCCAATATGCGCCAGCTTTGCAATCTCGTCTACGGTTGTCTTCTTTAGTCCAAACCGAGCGAAAAGATTTTGGGAGGTTTTAAGTATGAGTTCTTTAGTGTTTATCATGACGCTTCTATATACGATGAATCGACTAAAATGGTTTCACGGTACAATGTAGCTAAAAGAGTTTAAATTGTCAAGAAAAAGTGTTGTGTCTACATTCAAAATCCATTTCCGAATTCATTTGTGGCAAGCGCAGTTAAATCTTCTGTGACTTGGCTTAAAGAGACGAAGCTTGGGGAGGCTCTTCGAGGTGTGAGATCATGTGTGGGCCGGCCTTGGCGCCGGAGGCGCCATGCTCTAAGCGGTTTTGCTAATTTGCTTCAAGTATCTGCTTATTCCGCGAGACCTTATCCGATTTTCCTTATTGCGTGCCTCCGATCTGGTAGGGAATTCTTCTACGTGAACTAACACCCATGGTATCCCGCTACGAGTTGATTTATTCTCACCTGAGTTATGCTCACCCAGGCGATTCCATAAATCCTCAGTGCTCCCGACATAATAGCTGCCTGTCCTGGAGCTTCTGATTATGTAGACATAGTGGATGTCGGGGCGGGCGGATTTGAACCGCCGACCTCACGGTCCCGAACCGTGCGCTCTAACCAGACTGAGCCACGCCCCGAGTGTTGCTTTATAAGCAACGCTGAACGATATTTATTATACTCAAACTCGGAGAAAGAATCAATGTTTCCGTTCTCGCTCCCGAGGCTGACGTTCCTCGCATTGCAATTTCTCATCCTCTATTGTTTCGTTGCCAACAATGTTCTTGCCCAAACCTTTCGCATTCTTCGACCCGTTCGTGACAGGTGGGAGACAAATGGCAGTTACCTCTACGCTGAGCCGAATATCAGGGAGCCTAATCGCGGACATACAGGAATAGACGTTCTTGTTAAGTTTGATTCCGTATTCGCAGTCGATGATGGCATTATCAGAACGATCTCTTATGAAGAGGGGGGAGCAGGCTATTACATTTTCCAGGAATCTCGGTGGAACGGCCAGCCGGTCTGGTTCGGATACTTCCATCTCAGCAAGAACAATGTGAAACATGTCGGTGACTCGGTAAAAGCTGGGGAACTCATTGCAATCTCGGGAAACACCGGCTATTCAACTGGACCCCATCTGCACTTTGAAATACGTATTGGAACACTGGACTATTCAGGTCCGGAAAATCGCCGCAATCCTGAATTATGGTTCGCAATGGAGGGGATGGGGGCAGTTTACGGGCATGTTCCGAATGCGGCAAATGCAACTCGCGTCGACATTTACCCTGACCCGAAGCCGCGACCTCCCTATACGACATATTCCTATTCACTGACCTATACTTTTGATGGATTGATCGGAAGTGACGACATCTACAAGGAGAACTATGCTATTGGAGATGTCCAGCCGGGGACGTACATTATCACAGCCCTGGGAGGATTGTATAGACGCCAAGTTCATGTAACTTCCCGCGCTGTGGTTGATGCTGATAGGACATCGAATGTCAAGGATGCTTCTCCTTTCAGCCCGAGCACTTTTTTCCTTGCACAGAACTACCCGAATCCGTTTAATAGTTCGACAAGAGTCGCATTCTATGTACCAAGAGAAGGTCTAATCGATCTCTTTGTTAATGACGTTCTTGGTAGGAGCATTCATCATTTGTGGAAGGGCGAAGCAGCAAAAGGATGGCATGAGGTTGAATTCGATGCCGTGGCTATGCCAAGTGGAGTTTATTTTATTGTTTTGTCGGTGCCGGGAGAATTTTTTCAGGTGCGAAAAGCTTTGCTGCTGAAGTAGTCCTTTTTCTTACTCTTGCTATCTTGTCTTTAGAAGAAGGTTATTCGAGCTGGAGGCTGGGGAGCTCTGATTGAGGCTTAGATTGAAACTCTCTAGTCTAATCGGTATCTTTTAATAGGGGAGAGTTGGCAGTGGGCTATGAGCAAATTGAAAATGGCGCACCAAGCGACACGAATTCTTGTGGCAATTATTGGCCTGCCTAACGTTGGTAAGTCGACGCTTTTCAACCGGATTGTTGGCGAGCGCGATGCTATTGTTCACAGTGTTCCTGGTGTGACACGTGACCGGCACTATGCGCAGGCAGAGTGGGCAGGGAAAACCTTTGCTCTTGTTGACACAGGTGGCTTTGTCCCTGATTCGGATGACTTAATTGAGCGTGCGGTGCGAGAACAGGCAGAGGCTGCCATACAGGAATCGGATGTTGTTCTCTTTGTTGTTGATGCTCAGCATGGACCTAATCCTGTGGAAAAGACGATCGCCAGGCTACTGCGAAAATCGGAAAAGCCTGTCATCCTGTGTGTCAACAAAGTAGACGCGGATACTCATGAAGTGAATATTCATCAATTCCATGAGCTTGGGCTTGGCGATCCGATAGGAATTTCAGCGCTTTCCGGCAGAAACATTGGGAATCTGCTCGATCTTTTGGTTTCAGCTTTTCCATCGAATGGTGAAGTTGCAAATGATGTAATCAAAGAAAAGCAACGCAACGACAGGCTCAGAATAGCGATTGTCGGAAGGCCCAATGTTGGAAAATCCTCCCTGGCAAATGCCTTATTAGGGGAGGAGCGAATCATTGTTACTGAGATACCCGGGACAACCCGTGATGCCATTGATTCGGTCTTGCGATATTATGGTGAAGAGATTGTTCTCATCGATACGGCGGGGCTTCGAAAGCATGCCCGCATTGCCGAGAGCATTGAATTCTTTAGCGCACTGCGTACCCTTCGTAGCCTTGAACAGTGCCATGTTGCTATTATTGTCATTGACGCGACGGTGGGTTTACAATCGCAGGATCTGAAAATCATCGAGGAGGCGATTGAGCGGAAGCGAGGTATAATTCTCGCTGCAAACAAGTGGGACCTTGTGGAGAAAGATTCTACAACTGCTCAACTGCTTGAAGCTGAGCTTCGACGGAAATTGAGGCGCTATGATTTTATCCCAATTGTTTTCGTCTCTGCGAAAACAAAACAGCGTGTGTTCCGTTTGATCGACTTAGCAAAATCGATAAAAGCTGAGTTGCAAAAGCGCATAGAGACATCGACCTTGAACAACGTTTTGTTATCAGTTGTCCGTGATCATCCGCCTCCACCTGTAGGTGTTCGAGAAGTGAAAATCTCCTTCATAACGCAGGCGAAAGGAGATTCGCCGGTGTTTATCTTCTTTACGAATCATCCTGACGGCGTTTCGGAATCGTATGCTCGATTTCTTGAAAATCAACTTCGTAAGCAATTTGGTTTTCTCGGAGTTCCCATTACGCTTCGTTTTCGAAAAAAGAGTTGAGCGCCCATTGTGGAGAAACTGTAATCTATGAAGAATCTTATCCTTGTAGATCATCCTTTGATCAAGCGTGATTTGACCATTCTTCGTAGCCGAGAAACACCGCATGATCTGTTTCGGCTAACTCTGCGGAGGCTTTCTACGCTTCTTGCGTTTGCGGTAACCAGGGATTTAGCATTAAAAGAATCGAGTATCTACACACCTCTGGAGAAGACGCGCGGTTATCGGCTTAACGAGAGTGTTGTTCTTGTTCCGGTTCTCAGGGCTGGACTTGGCATGGTTGATGGGTTCGTTGATCTTCTTCCGGAAGCGAAAGTTGGGCATATTGGATTATTTCGTGATGAGGAAACGCTCACGCCTGTGGACTACTACTTTAAGGTGCCCAAAGGGCTTGGCAGAAGTCTGGTGATCCTTCTGGACCCGATGTTGGCAACAGGAGGGAGCGCTGTAGCTGCAATTGATTACTTGAAAGGACGTGGTGCCAAGAAAATCCGTGCTGTTGGGATTGTTGCAGCTCCTGAGGGGGTCAAACTTCTCTGGAAGAAACATCCCGATGTTCCAATATTTGCTGCAGCTCTCGATCGTCAACTGAACGGGAAAGGATATATTCTCCCCGGTCTCGGGGACGCTGGCGACCGAATTTTTGGTACTAAGGAGTAACATTTAGTGTCGAACTTCGATCACATTGCTGACGTTGTTATATTAAGGTGGGCTGAATAAGCGTGATGCTTCCATCGCTACATACAGGAGCAGGCACGTACGAGCGAAAGTTAGATGACTTGCTTCGTGCCTGCCACTTGAATCTGTCCAGTGTTGATGATGACCTGATTCGTCGCGCCTATTGGTTTAGCTTCAATGCTCACAAAAACGATTTTCGGGCTTCTGGAGAGCTGTATTTTAACCATCCTTACAACGTTGCTCTTATTATTGCCCGCGAAGTTCCACTTGACGATATCTCGGTTGCTGCGGCATTGCTTCACGATGTTGTCGAAGATACAGAATTTGAATTGAAAGACGTCCGGGCGGAGTTTGGCGATACCATCGCTGAAATTGTTGATGGTGTTACAAAGATCACTGACATTTTTCGTGGGCATGAGATCACTCAGGCAGAAAATTACCGAAAGATGCTTCTTTCCATGGTTCATGATGTGAGGGTTATGCTCGTCAAGCTTGCTGATCGCCTCCACAACATGCGCACCTTGGATTATCTTCCATCAGAAAAACGTCTCAGACTTGCCAAAGAAACTCTTGAGCTATACGCTCCTTTTGCCCACCGATTCGGTTTAGCGAACATCAAATGGGAACTTGAAGATTTAGCTTTCAAGTATCTTTATCCGGAAAAATATGATGAGCTGAAGCAACAGATCAGTGCCAAGCGGCGGGAACGAGAACACTACATTCGTCGTTTCATCGCTCCTATAGAGGAGAGGCTGAAAGCTGAAGGGTATAAGTTTGAGATCAGCGGTCGGCCGAAGAATCTTTATAGCATTTATAACAAGATGGTGAGTCGAAATAAGCCGCTTGATGAAATCTATGATTTGTTTGCTATTCGGATCATCCTTGACACGCAGAACAACACTGATTGCTTTGCTGTTTATGGAATTGTGTCCGAAATTTACATTCCGATACCTGAGCGATTCAAGAATTACATTTCTGTTCCCAAGAAAAATGGCTATCAATCGATTCATACAACGGTCATTGGTCCTGAAGGGAAGATGGTTGAAGTTCAAATCCGGACCCGTGAGATGCATGAGGTAGCCGAGCGTGGCGTTGCTGCCCATTGGAAGTACAAAGAGAATATCCCGAAGGTGGATAAAGAACTTGAGGAATGGACTGCATGGGTACGTGAGATTTTTGAGCCTCGCTCCAGCGACGAGGCGCAAGCAAAGCAGGTCCTTGAGAGCTTTAAGCTTCATCTGTATCAAGAGGAAATTTACGTGTTTACTCCCAAAGGAGACTTGAAGATTCTGCCTCGCGGTGCCACACCAGTTGATTTTGCCTTTGAGATTCACTCTGATATTGGTTATCACTGTATCGGGGCGAAGGTTAACGGCCGTATTGTCCCGTTGAATGCAATTCTTCACAGTGGTGATCAGGTCGAGATAATCACGTCGAAGAACCAAACACCAAGCGCTGATTGGGAGAAGTTTGTCGTCACACATAAAGCTAAGGCACATCTCCGCCGATGGATGAAAGAGGAAGCGCGTCTGGCCACTGAGCGGGGAAAAGAAATCTGGGAGCGAAAACTAAAACGACACAAGGTCCACCTCACTGATGAGGATTATGCAAAGATCTTAAAGGAGCTGAAGTTAGAAAGTCGTCAGGCACTCTATACACGAATTGCCCATGAGCAAATAGATCCCGACGGGATATTACGATTCTTTGAGCGTTCGGCTGAGGAACGTGCTGCTGGAGAAAACCCACCTGGCGAGACTGGTAGCTCTGGCAATCTTTTCACACAGTTTGTCCGCACTGCGAGAGATTCTCTTGGCAGCATTCTTATTTATGGTCAGCCTGCCTCTGCAGAGAAGGTTATGCACACGTATGCAAAATGCTGCAATCCTGTCCCCGGAGACGAGATTGTTGGATTCGTCACCATCGGTGAGGGAATAAAGATCCACCGTAAAACGTGTCAGAATCTTGAGCGCCTTCGGGCTACAGACCCTGACCGTGTTGTGGAGGTAAATTGGCCCCCTACAACAGGACAAGAGTTCTTAGCTGGTATTCGAGTGGCTGGGGAAGACAAGCCTGGTATGCTCAATGAAATTACTCATGCGATCTCTTCCTATAACAACACAAATATTCGCGCTGTGAATCTTGATACCCATGATTCCTTGTTTGAAGGATCGATCTTGATCTTTGTGAAAGATATTGAACATCTTAATCATTTGCTTGATCGCATTAGAAGGATCAAAGGTGTGTTACGAGTTGAACGACTTGAAGAATAATTCAGGACAAAAACCGATGGGAAGAATCTTAGGGGTTGATTATGGCTCGCATCGCGTGGGCATAGCCGTGAGTGATCCATCACGAACAATTTCTCAGCCTCTCATGACCCTGATTAATGATGATCAACTTATGAAAAGATTACTTGAGATAATTGATTCTTACGAGGTAGAGGAACTTGTTGTTGGAGAACCGCGGACACTAAAAGGGGAACTTGGTCAGAGCGCTGAAGAAGTGCATGATTTCGTTTTCAAGATCAGAGAATCGTGTGGAATTCCAGTAAAGTTATGGGATGAGAGGCTCACCTCTGTTCAGGCGCGACTTTCGATGCTGCAGATGGGGTTGAAGAAAAAACAACGCGCACAAAAAGCCACTGTTGACAAGGTTGCAGCTGCTTTGCTGCTTCAGAATTATCTCGATGCGCTGCAAATGGCAGAAGACCCTTTTTCAAACGATAACAACACGAAGCACGAATGAGATGAGAGAGTTAGTTTCCTGGCTGTTGCGCCACAAGATTGTAAGCGTCTGCCTACTCTTTTCTCTTTTCATGGCCGTCGAGCTCGGGACGCTGCCTTTCAAAGAAGTTGCAGCTCTTCGCACTATCAATCCTCGATGGACTGCTCTTATGGAGGAGCGTAGAGAGCAAGCTGCATCCGCATCAATCCATGGACGGAGAAAATCTTTTACAGTTCGGCAATATTGGGTTCCGCTCGATCGGATCTCACCAAATCTTGTGCACGCTGTGGTCACCGCAGAAGATGGTACTTTTTACCAGCACTGGGGTGTTGATTGGTTTGAGGTGAAAGAGTCGATCGAGCGAGATTTGCAAGAGGGGAGACCTGTCCGTGGAGCAAGCACGATAACTCAGCAGTTGGCGAAGAACCTTTTTCTCTCAACGGCTAAAGATCCGATTCGCAAAATACGCGAGATTCTCATTGCTCTTATCATTGAATGGCAGCTCTCTAAACGTCGAATTCTTGAACTCTATCTAAATGTTGTTGAATGGGGAGATGGGATTTACGGTGCAGAGGCGGCATCGCGAAGCTATTTCGGGGTTTCTGCCGCTTTGCTTTCTCGTGAGCAAGCTGCTCGACTCGCTGCTGTGCTGCCAAGTCCACTTCGACATAAACCGAATAAAGACCAGCATTACGTGGTGCGGCGCTCATCGCTTATTCTTAGGAGAATGGAGGTGCGAGGATATTAAATCCGTCTGATAAATGGTTGGAGAGAATTTAGATGAACACTCAAGATGTTCTGGACTTGATTGAAGAAGGAGAAGGATTCCATGTGGAGTTCAAGAGAAAAGTTCCTTCACCTCAGAAGATAGCCAAATCATTGATTGCTTTTGCAAATACGAGAGGAGGTTGCATTCTATTTGGCGTTGACGACGACGGTTCAATCATCGGCGTCGAGAGTGAAAAGGAAGAGGTTGAACTAATCAGGACAGCTGGGAACATGTTTTGTGATCCACCTGTCCCGGTGCATATTGATATAGTTGGCTACAACGGAAAAGATGTGATCGTTGCTACAGTTGAGGAGAGCCGTGAAAAACCACATTTCTTCCGTAATGATGGAGATGAAGCAGCTCCGCCGAAAGCCTATATTCGTGTTCATGACAAATCGGTGCTCGCAAGTCGTGAAGTAGTTCAAATACTTCATGATGAGGACCCTGATGCTCCACCACTGCGAATCTCGATTGGGGAGAATGAGCGTTTTCTCTTTCGTTTCCTCGATACCCATGAACGGATTACACTCCGCGAGTTTGCCCATCTTGTTAACATCTCTGAGCGCCGCGCGTCACGAATTCTTGTGCGCTTGGTACGTGCTGGCGTTATACGCATCCACACGGAAGAAAAGGAAGACTTTTACACTCTGGCTCAGGATTTGAAATCACCTCAAGCAAATGAACTCTTTTCACGGTGAGGCTCTCAGACTGTGATAGATTCGTACAAGTTCAAAGAGAGCAACGCCGTAAGCGACAGCCACGTTCAGCCTGCCTTTGGCGGGTTTGATTCCGTACATTGGAACTTCGATCGCAAGGTCAGAAAGATCAAGGAGAGGCTTGCTTACACCGGTGATTTCATTTCCGATGATAAGGGCGAGAGGAAACGAGGAATGAGGGATGAGGGATGCGGGTGTAAAGACTACGAACATTGTCAAGGATAGTGATAACCGGAACACGGGGCGCGTTTTGAAGCTGCTCAAGCGTGAACCGTCGTTGACGGATTTCATCGTGAGTAAGTTTGCGCATAGAAACCTCAAAGATTTTTATTGAAAATGTAGGGAGTAACATGTTGCGACGCAGGTTAATTGTCATCATGGCTTTTGGAGTTGCACTCTCGGGATGTTCATCATTGAAAAGAGCCGTTGAACGTATCCAGGCAGTCGAGCACTTGCAGTTCAAATTGAATTCTATCTCGGATTTCTCCCTCTCGGGTGTCTCTTTTTCACAGAAGACGTCTGTGAGCGAGATCAGAGCGAGTGAAATGATCTCGATTGGAAGGGACTTCGCTGCTCATCGAATGCCTGCACGTTTCGTTCTCAATGTCGATGTTCGCAATCCTAATACTGAACAGTCAGGTTTTTCGTTAGTGCTAAGAGAGCTTCGGTGGCGACTTGTCATTGACACTACATTTGGTGTCAAAGGCACGATGAGCGGTCCAGTTCGTGTGCCGGAAGGAGGAGCGGCTGTGGTGCTCCCAGTGCCAATCGAGATTGATCTGTTTGAGATTTTCCGCGGTGAGAGCCTGCGAAGTCTGATAAATCTTGCACTTGCTCTTGGTGGGAAGCGCGGCTCGCCGGCACGCCTTCGGCTCTATGTTCAGCCAACAGTCGATGGGCCTTTTGGTCCAATTCAGTACCCGGAAGAGATCGAGGTTATTGATCGTGAGTTTCGTTAATTGGGAGCTAGATGACGCGGCGGTCTATTTGATTCGCGTGCGAAAAATTTGTATATTTATTTTTTAAGCGATTATGAAAAGGAGGAAACGGGGCATTATTATTGCGATTGATGGCACTGCTGCTTCTGGCAAAAGCACCACGGCTCGCGCATTGGCTCACTTGCTGGGGTATGGCTATCTTGATACAGGTGCAATGTACCGTGCCATGGCTTTGAAGATTCTCCGTGCTGGCATTCGACTTCCCCCCACGATATCTACTGGATCATCGTTAATTACTGAGGTTGCCCCTGAAACGCTGTCTCAGATTGATTCCCTTGCAGAGAATACCTCGATTTCAGTGAGAAACGAAAAAGGTTCGGTCTGTGTTTATCTTGACGGAGAAGATGTCACGGATTTGATCCGGACGCAGGAAGTTTCATCAATGGCGAGCATAGTGAGTACCTTACCTCGAGTGCGCGAGGTTCTCGTGCGTGAGCAAAGACGAGCGGGGCAGGAGGGGGGAATTGTTGCAGAGGGGCGGGATATCGGTACGATAGTTTTTCCGGACGCTGAGTTAAAGATTTTCATGACAGCATCGTTAGATGAGCGTGCGCGCCGTCGGAAAAGGGAATTGCTTGTCCAGGGTGCTGAAGTGTCGGATGAAGAGGTGAAGCGCGAACTGCGCGAGCGCGATGAGCGTGATTCGTCGCGTGCATATAGTCCGCTGCGAAAGGCTCCGGATGCAGTGGAACTTGATACAACCAAGCTTACAATTGATGAGCAAGTAAAAATTGTTATGAACCTTGCGCAGAAGCGGATATCCTCAGGCAAAACATGGATCTGTGGGTTATGGAAATAGAAATGGAAGAAGGCAATGCAAATCGTCGTTGATAAGAATGCGGGATTTTGTTGGGGAGTTATACGTGCAGTTGAGTTTGCAGAAAAGGCGTTGGCGCAATTTGGGGAACTATATTCGCTTGGTGATATTATTCACAATCCTGAAGAAATCAAGCGACTTAAAGAAAAGGGGTTGCAAACTATCAGCCATGCTGATCTAGCCAACTTAGCAGGCAAACATGTGTTGATCAGGGCTCATGGAGAGCCTCCGAGTACTTTCGCTTTCGCTGAACGCTATGGGATCCATCTCATCGATGCCACGTGCCCGGTGGTTGCGAAGGTTCAAGAGCGCATTCGGAAATTCTATAACGAAGGATATCAAATCGTGATCTTCGGTAAGAAAGAGCACGCAGAAGTGATTGGGCTTGTCGGTCAAACCAATGGCGAAGCAATTGTAATCAAGTCGCTTGATGAGATTCACAAGATCGATCTTCGACGCAAAACAGTTCTTTTTTCCCAGACAACAATGGACAAGCCTACATTCTATCGGATAAAGGGTGAACTGGAGAAGCACGTTCAGGAACTTATCGTAGGTAGCATCGAGGAAGAAGCCGTCGAGCATTTTCGAGCAAAGGACACGATTTGTGGCCAGGTGTCCGGACGCGATAAGAAGCTCCGCGCATTCGCACGCGAGCATGATGTTATTGTTTTCGTGGCTGGAAGGAAAAGCTCGAATGGCAAAGTCCTTTTTGAAATCTGCCGGGAAGAGAATCCCAAGACCTACTTTGTTGAAAATGAATTTGAGGTAAACCTTTCCTGGTTTGAAGGGGCGAAGAGCGTTGGCATAACTGGAGCTACATCAACGCCGCAGTGGCTCATGGAAAAAGTTCGAAACCACCTTGAGGAGGAGATTCGCGCAGTTCCAGTGCCAAATTAATAGAGTTTCAAAAGCCATCAGGTAATTAACTCATGTTTAACACAAATCCGCCAAGGGCGGACTCTCTGTACGGTACGGTGTTCTTGGTGGCTTTCATCGGAAATACGGAGAGATAATGTAAGACGTCAAGGACATCGGCATGGCTAAAGCTGTTCGATGTTCATGTTCGCTACTTTTCGGAGGTTGAATGACAGAGGAACAGAATCCACAAGTTGCAAGCAGCGTTTCCATTTCAGAGCAAGAGCCGGCAAATGGGGCAGGGGTTACCGAAGGAACGAATCCTTCGAATCCCTATCGAGTACGTTCATTAGATACTCAAGAAAATGAGTACACGGAGGAGGAGCGTCAGCGACTTCAGCAGCTTTACGATGAGTCAATGGGAAAATTCTCCGAGGGGGAAATTGTCCGTGGCACCATTATCGCAATTACTGAGACAGATGCCGTTGTGGACATAGGCTTCAAGTCGGAAGGGGCAATTCCTCTCTCTGAATTCACAAATCCAGAGGAGCTCAAGATCGGTGGGGAAATTGAGGTATTTTTAGAGAGCGTTGAAGATAAAGATGGTAAGCTCATTCTCTCGCGTAAGCGGGCAGACTTCATGCGTATATGGGAAAGGGTGATTCGCGCTTATGAGACTGGTGAAATTCTTCAGGGTCGTATAACCCGCCGTATAAAAGGGGGCATGGTTGTGGATCTTATGGGTATAGATGCCTTTCTGCCAGGTTCGCAAATAGATGTTCGTCCTGTTCGGGACTTCGATTCCCTTGTCGGTAAAACAATGGATTTCCGTGTAGTCAAAGTGAATCGACCGACGGAAAACGTCGTCGTCAGCCATCGCGCCATTGTGGAGGAATCACTCGCTGATCAGAGGAGAGCTATACTCGAGAAGTTAGAAAAAGGTCAGGTCTTAGAAGGAACGGTGAAAGCGATAACAGACTTCGGAGCATTTATTGACCTTGGCGGTGTTGATGGGCTGATTCATATCACAGACCTCTCTTGGGGACGTATTAATCATCCTTCAGAAGTGGTGAAACTTGATCAAACTGTCAACGTTGTCGTTCTCGATTTCGATGAGGGGAAAAAGAGGATTTCTCTTGGCTACAAGCAACTTCAACCACATCCGTGGGAAAACATCGAGCAGCGCTATCCAGTGGGGACTCGCGTTTCCGGGCGAGTTGTCTCTATGACGGATTACGGTGCATTCGTGGAGATAGAACATGGCATCGAAGGGTTGATACACATCTCCGAGATGAGCTGGACCCAACATATTAAGCACCCATCCCAGATGGTTTCCATGGGTCAAGTAGTTGATGCAGTAATTTTAAGTGTGGACAAAGAGAACAAACGGATCTCGCTTGGCATGAAGCAACTTGAACCAGATCCATGGGATACAATTATGGAGAAGTATCCGGTTGGTTCACGCCACGTAGGGACTGTCCGGAACTTGACAAATTTTGGAGTCTTCGTTGAATTAGAAGAAGGTATCGATGGCTTAGTTCACATCTCCGACCTCTCATGGACAAAGAAAATCCGCCATCCCGGTGAGCTTGTAAAAAAGGGACAGCGGCTTGAGGTTGTCATCACCGGTATCGACAAAGAACAGCGGCGCATTTCACTTAGCCATAAACAGGTTACAGAAAATCCATGGGAAAAGTTCGCTGAGCTCTATAAAGTTGGAGCGGAGACGGAAGGGAAAATCGTCCGCATCATCGAGAAGGGAATCATTGTAGAACTCCCCCTCGGTGTGGATGCTTTTGTGCCTCTCTCTCATCTTTCTGCGACCCCCCTAAAGAACATTGGAGACGCTTTCAAAGTAGGGGATACTCTTCCTCTGAAAGTGATCGAGTTCGATAAAGACACAAAGAAAATTGTCCTTTCAGTCCTCGAATATCTCAAGGATAAAGAGCAGAAGCTTGTCGATGAGTACACTCGGAAGCACCGGCTGCCCTCAATGACGTTAAAGGATGTAGCCGCGTTGACCAAGAAACGTGCGGAGGACATAGAAATTCCTGAGCTTGAATTCCCAGAGGCTCCTTTGCCTGGGGAGACGAAACCGACCACGGAACAAAGACCCGAAGCAACAGCTGAAACAAAGCCTGAGGAGCCGACAAATCCCTCCGATGGCGGGCTACAAACCAAAGCAGACTCCGGAGCTTTGCCCGAAGAAATATAGAGCCTCGGTTTTTCCTGTTTCCCTGGGGGGTTGATGAAGCGTGTTGGGTTTTATACACTGGGCTGCAAGGTAAATTATGCGGAAAGTGCGTGTATTGCTGCGATGTTTCAGCAGCATGGCTTCCAGCTTACAAGCGAGCCGGGTGAAGCCGATGTTTGGATTATCAATACTTGCAGTGTAACAGAAAATGCAGACCGAGAGTGCCGACAGCTCATCCGCAGGATACATCGGAAGGCACCAGAGGCATTTGTTATTGTTACCGGGTGTTACGCCCAACTCCAGCCAGAGCGGGTAGCCTCCCTTGAAGGTGTAGATGCTGTTCTCGGGTCTCGAGAGAAAAGCCAAATCTTCGAACTTATCTCTGAGTTCAAACGCCGGGGCGTTCCACTGATCGCTGTCTCTCCGCACAATGAGCTTGATGATTTCTGGTTAGCGGATTCAAGCGGCTTTGGTGAACGGACTCGAGCCTTCCTGAAAATTCAAGACGGATGCGACTATAACTGCTCCTTTTGTGTTATTCCGCAGGCAAGAGGGGCATCGAGGAGCGAGCCGATCGATAGCCTCATCATTCGCGCACGGTCGCTTATCAAAAGGGGATATAAGGAAATTGTGCTCACCGGAGTGAATGTTGGAGACTATGGGAGAAAGATCGGTGGCAGTTTGTATGAGCTTCTTTGTAAGTTAGATGAACTTGAAGGGCTGCAGCGTCTTCGCATCAGTTCTATTGAGCCCAATTTACTAACAGATGAGATAATCAAGCTTGTTGCCCGTTCAGAGAAAATTTGCCCGCATTTTCATATACCGCTTCAGAGTGGAAGTGACGCTGTGCTTGCGAGAATGCGGCGCCGATACAAAAGTGTGCTTTATCGCGATCGTGTTGAAACAATCTTATCACACATTCCCCATGCGGGCATCGGTGTGGATGTGATCGTTGGGTTCCCGGGTGAAACGGAAAGAGAATTTGAGGAGACATATCGATTCCTTTCAGATCTACCTGTCTCTTACTTTCATGTTTTCAGTTACTCGGTGCGACAGAACACGCCTGCAGCATCGATGGGGGGAGTGATCTCCCCTCGGGAGCTCGAGCGTCGTAGCAGAACTCTTCGAACACTTGGTGTTATGAAGCATCGTCGCTGGATGGGAAACTATATCGGTGAGCAAGTTTCTGTGCTTCTGGAGGGGGACTACACAGATGATGGTGCATTTATGCATGGCTTCACCCCAAATTATATGCGGGTGCGTCTTCCTGCACAGCGAAATCTCGAGAACGAGATCGTTACAGCCCGTGTCGTTGGGCTGCTCGGTGATCTTGCGCAAGGTACTTTCTGTCCATCTGAAGATGAGATTGTGATCCCCCAAGCCAATCTATGAGCCCCCTGCTATATCAAAGGAGTTCATGGTGAGAATCAAAGAGGTCGCTGCGGGCAGTATCGCTGCCAGCCTGAAATTGAGATCAGGCGATGAACTTGTTGAGATCAATGGGCACCGCATCAGGGACGAAATTGACTTGAGATTTTATGAAGCTGACCAGCACATCGAATTAAAGTGCGCTCATGACGGCAAGGTCACTCTTTATGAAATTGAAAAAGAGACTGATGAACCTCTCGGTATCGTACTCGATGATATGAAGGTTCTCCATTGTGGCAACAATTGCATTTTTTGTTTTGTTGACCAAAACCCCAGGGGATTACGTGATGCGCTTTACATACGTGATGGAGATTATCGACTTTCGTTCATGTATGGTAACTACACGACTTTGACAAATGCAGGTAATGCGATTCTTCAGCGCATTGTCGAGCAAAGACTCTCCCCACTTTACATCTCTGTACATTCAACTGTGCCGGACATCCGTCGTAGACTGCTGGGATTGAGGAAAGATGATCATCTCTTAGAAAAAATGCGCTTTCTTGCTAATCATGGCATTGACATGCACACGCAAATTGTTCTTTGTCCCGGGATCAATGATGGAGCCTCGTTGCAGCAAACGATGCAGGACATGTGGGAGCTTCGAGACCATGTCATCTCACTGGCAATTGTTCCAGTTGGCTTAACTGATCACCGAGCAAGCCTTGTGCCGTTGCAGCGCGTTGATAAGCTGTATGCAATGGAGCTACTTCAGACCGTCTGTGAGTGGCAGGAGAGGTTTCGCGCCATCGCAGGCAGAAATTTTGCCTATCCTTCCGATGAATTTTTCCTTCTTGCTGAGGAGAAGATCCCTGATTCTGCATACTACGATGGTTTCCCACAAATTGAAAACGGTGTTGGAATGGTGCGGTCGTTTCTTGATCAGTTTGCCTGTGCCTCACGCCAGTTTCCGCGTCGCATGCCTGAACCAAAAACTATAACTCTTGCAACAGGTGTTCTTGCTTCCCCGTTTATCCGAAATGTTGTCGCTGGACGTCTTTCGAAGATCACAGGTTTAGAGGTGCGTGTTGCGGTGGCTTCCAATCGTTTGTTCGGGAAAAGCGTGACGGTGGCTGGTCTCCTCTCTGGAAAATGCTTCTATGAGGCTCTCCATGACCAACCACGAAGCGATTTAGTGCTGCTACCACCAGATGTTCTCAATGAAGATGAGCTTTTCCTTGACGACTGGACACTCGATGAACTTTCAATGAAGTTAGACCAGAACGTACTGGTGTTTGACGGAAATTGGAGGCATGTTTTTCGAATCCTTCATAAAAAGGAGAATCTGCATTGAACTCACAAAGAGTGGTCATCGTTTTCATTGTCTTTGTTTTATTCAATCAATTTCTGTTCGGTCAGTCATCGTTCGGCGTGGGCGATTTCGGCTGCCCGGGCGAAGTAAACCAGCCTCGGCCTGCCGGTCATTGGCAGTCTTTAGATCATAATACATCGAATTGGCTGAGCGGAAATGAAGATCGCAAATGGGTGCTTGGAGCAGCATTGCTCTCGCTGGCGGTTCCCGGAGCCGGGCAATGGTACGCCTCTGATAAGCAGTCCGCTTTGATTTTCCTCGGCACCGAAGCAACACTATGGTTGGGATACGCAGCAGTTGATGCATATGGAAGATGGACACAGACGGGCGCAAGGATGTTCGCTGTGCAGCATGCGGGCATCGATCCAGTAGGTAAGAGCGACCAATTTTTCGTTGATATCGGGAATTTCATGAGCGTATATGACTATAATGAAAAGAAGTTAAGGGATCGAGCGCTGTCGAAGGTGTATGACCCTTCGCAGGGCTATTTTTGGCAATGGGATAATGTGGGCTCTCGATCGAGCTACCGGTCGATGCGGGTTACGGCTGATGCGGCGTTCAATGCAACAAAGTTCATCATTGCTGGAATAATTGTTAATCATATTGTCAGTGCAATTCATGCAGGCAATCGCGCTGCGAAATGGAATGCATCTATTGAGATTTCTTCTGTGACAGGAGCCGGTGGGCGTGGGCAAGCCTCCTCCATTGCTTTTTTGAACCATAGATTTGTAAGTCTTCAGCTCAGATTTGCATTCTGAGACTGCAAATACCGCCAAAATTATGAAGACCTTCAAGCTTGTCGTTGAGTATGATGGTACAGATTTTGTAGGCTGGCAAGTTCAACCAAATGGACGGAGTGTGCAAGGGGTTCTTCAGGCTGCATTAGCTCAACTTATTGGAGGTAATGTGTCGGTAATTGGGGCTGGACGCACTGATGCCGGAGTCCATGCGCGTGGGCAAGTTGCGCACATACGAGTTGAGACCGCCCTTGATGCCGAAGCGATTCTTCACGGATTGAATTCTCTCCTCCCTGGGGATATTGTCGTCCACGATGTGGTTCAGGTAGACAATACATTTCATGCCCGATACAGCGCACGTGAAAGAACATATCGCTACATTATTGTTCGACGCCGAACCGCGATCGATCGCCGGATAGCATGGTATGTGAAGTACCGGCTGAACGTTGAGCTGATGCAAAAAGCTGCATCAATGATTCTCGGTGTGCATGATTTTCGATCCTTTGCAGTGGCGAAGACTGGAACAAAAAATTTTCATTGTACTGTGACCTATTCACGGTGGACAGAGGTTGAGGATAAGCTCATCTATGAGATTCGGTCAAACCGGTTCCTCCACGGGATGGTTCGTGCCCTTGTGGGGACGATGGTTGATATTGGTAGAGGACATATCGCTCTTGAAGAGTTTCCCGGCATTCTTGAGGCAAGAAATCGAAGCTGTGCGGGAATGTCTGCACCCGCTCATGGACTTGTTCTTGAATCAGTTCGCTACTGAAAGCTCTCCAAACGAGGGTTTGCTTTGAGATACCCTATCTTGTAAATTTTCCTTGTCCGAGAATTCCCAGCGGCTATTTGGTCATTCTAATCCGCCAAAAGCGGAGTGCAGACAGAGGGCTTCGTTTTCAGCAGAAAAAGTTAAACATAGCTTATGATACTCATTTACGCCGCCATCGTAATTATTCTCTTAGCTGGGCATTTCTTGATCTCGGCGATTCAGGGAGCCGTGCAAAAGAAGGAAGAGAAGATAGGGGCACGTTGGAAGCTGTCGCCAATTAGTTTTGCCCATTCAATAATAGGTCTCTTTGCGGGCCTCTTGTTTTTCGCTTTTGTGAGTCAGATTGCTGGGCAGCTGAGTATTTCTGGCCTGTCGATTATTCTAATGCAGGCAACGGCAGTCATTGTCTTTGTGCTTGTGTGGATTGGGTTACATTTTGCTGGCATGCGCATTGCGCAAAGAGATTCTGGCGTTGCTCACCGTTTGCCTTCACTACCCATATTTTCCCACGGAAACCTCCTTGAGCGACTTTTCAGCTTGAGTATGAACGATCGTGATGCCGCTCTAGAAGAAAAGGAAGCAGGCAGCCCCTTCGTCCGCAGTGAGCTGTACGAGCAGGAGCTTATACGTGGCGTGTTGGATATCAGGGAGTTGACAGTGCGTGATGTGATGGTTCCTCGTACAGAAGTTGTTGCTGTCGATATTCGTACACCGCGAGATAAACTTCTTGAAATTGTCACCGAGGAGGGTTACTCAAGAATTCCGCTCTACGATGGTACGATTGACAACGTCCTCGGTGTAATTTATACAAAAGATCTCATTGCTCTGCTGCAGCATCGCAATGTGATTGTGCTGGAGGATGTCATTCGGCCAGCGTATTTCGTTCCGGAGACAAAGCGGCTTGGAGAACTACTGAAGGAGATGCAAACGCAGCATGTTCATCTTGCGGTTGTTATTGATGAGTTTGGAGGTGTAGAGGGGATTGTGACATTGGAAGACATTCTGGAGGAGATCGTTGGTGAGATCCGTGATGAGTATGACGAAGAGCCGGAAGAGATTATTGCTGTACAAGATGGTGGATTCCTTGTCGATGCGAGAACACCGGTGCGGCGTTTGAATGAACGCTTTGGTGAAATCTTGCCGGAATCAGATGAGTATGATACAATAGGTGGATTTGTGGCGTCACACGAGGGTCGAATACCACGTCTTGGTGAGGCAATAAACGTCGGCTCGATCCAGGTCATCATCACGAAACGGTCAAAGACGGCTGTGAAACAGGTCAAGCTTATGTTTACTCTTGCAGGAGACTCGCGGTATGAACGATGATAGATACGTCATTTCTGCGAGTCGTCGGACTGACATCCCTGCGTTCTTCATACGCTGGTTCCTCGAGCAATTACGTGCCGGGTGGGTTGATGTTCCGGATCCGTTCTCAGGAAAGCTTCAGCGTATCTCTTTGCAGCGTGATGATGTTCGTGCGATTGTTTTTTGGTCGCGAGATTATGCTCCTCTTCTTCCGCACCTTGACGAGATTGATGATCGCGGGTACCCTGTCCTTTTTCATTTTACCATAACGGGTTTGCCGAAGGTTCTCGAACCTCATGGGATCTCGGTCGCTCGTGCCGTCTATCTTGCAGAACGGCTCTCAATACGCTATTCCCCCGAGCATGTGTTATGGCGTTTTGATCCGATCATAATTTCCAATAACACTCCAGCGTCGTCGGTGATTAAAAAATTTGATGAGCTTGCTCAGATGTTAAAAGGAGTGGTGCGGCGTGTATACGTAAGCTTCATTGATTTTTACTCGAAGGTGAACAGAAATCTTAGTGCACTTCAAAGTCAGGCAGGAATACAAGTTGTTGACCCACCAGTTTCCGAGAAGCGTCGGATAGGTGAGGAGCTTGGTTCGATTGCAACTCGCTACGGGATGGAAGTCTATTCATGTACTGAGCCGGCTCTCATTGGAGCTGGAGGTATAAAAAAGGGAAGTTGTATTGATGCTCAGCTTCTTGAATCTCTTTATCCGGGAGCTGGCCTTGGAGTTCCTAAGCATCCAACACGGGCCGGGTGTGGATGTTTCGAGAGCAAAGATATCGGGATATACAACACCTGTTTTTTCGGCTGTCGTTACTGTTATGCGACAAGCTCTCTTGAACAGGTGAAAAAGCGTGCGTCTTTCTACAGGATTAAAGAGAGAGTAGCTACATCCGTCGGTAATGAGAAATCTATTCAAAGGGTGGAGCAGCCTTCACCGCTCCTGGCGACACAACCATGATTGCGCTTCTTTCATTGATTGCTGCTGTGTTCCCAATGGTAGGGTTTGTCATTGTGGTGTGGTGGATGGACCGTTATGACCGTGAACCTATTTCACTCGTTGGGTTGAATTTTTTGTGGGGAGCCTTTGGGGCAGTAGCTTTAGCGATCATCGGAAACCTCCTTTTGACAGCAGGGATTGCTAACCTTGTAAAAGGGAAAGAAGAGATCGAGTTTTTGAGCACCGTTGCCGTCGCTCCGGTTGTCGAGGAATCAACGAAGGGGCTTTTCCTGCTGTTGACTGCCATGTCGCGTCGCTTCGACAATGTAACTGATGGAGCTGT
Source organism: Bacteroidota bacterium (assembly GCA_049973045.1). Classification (GTDB taxonomy): domain Bacteria; phylum Bacteroidota; class Ignavibacteria; order 0-14-0-80-59-12; family 0-14-0-80-59-12; genus JBMFJZ01. The sequence continues at coordinate 217,381 of JBMFJZ010000001.1, forward strand.
CTATGGAGCGTCAATTGGATTTGGCTTCGGGATGACTGAGAATTTTCTCTATTTCTTATCATTCCCGTTGGCTGAAGGCTGGCTTATTCTTGTTATTATAAGAACATTTTTCTCGGCGGTAATGCATGCAATGGCGACTGGTGTTCTTGGAGCCTTTGTTGGATTTGCGAAGTTTCGCCCTCGGGGACAGCAATTGTTTCTATGGTGGTTCGGTTGGTTGATAGCAGTGGGATTCCATGTCGTATGGAATGCCTCAGTTTCATTCGAAGGAGGCTTCGGGTACGGAGTTCTGTTTATCATCGTTGGCGTATGTATTCTACTTGCTCTCTTCCAGATTTCTCTTCTTTATGAACATCGTGTTCTTCGGGCAGAGCTTAGCGAAGAATCACTTCTCGGTGTAATTCCGGGAGACCATGTTGCCATACTGCCAAGTTTCCGTCGCCGGAAACGTCGTGAGTGGTGTCCACCTGGCGTGAATCGAAAAGCCTACATTCGCTTGGCAACTGAGCTTGCCTTTCGCAAACATCAAAGCCGAATTTGCCAACCATCAAAACGAGAATTATACCTCGACGATGTTGCAAAACTTCGTAACAAAATCTTAATGCTTCTTAAAACACCTGTTTGGAATGCTGACACTCGATCATTGGAAAGTGTATGACCACTGTAACGAGCCAGCGCGTTTTACGTAACGCAACGATACTGTTCATTTCACAAGTGCTGACAAAGCTCATTGCCTTTGCAAATTTTCTCATTCTCACCCGGCTGTTAGGAGATCGTGGATTTGGCGAGATGAGCTTTGGACTCTCATATGCAGTACTGTTTATCGTGATTTCAAATTTAGGCGTGGACACGATTGTTATTCGGGATATCGCTCAGAAGCAGCAAGACCCCGAGCTTCTTGTCGGCAACTCAGCGGCGCTCAGATTTGTTTTGACTCTCCTTACGTTGGCGATGGCAATTGGCAGTAGCTTCGTCTTTGGATATTCTGGGTATCTTAGGCTTGTTATTTTCCTCTATGCCTTGGTGGTTATGGAAGATGCATATGCGCGCCTTCTGCTTAACGTTTTCAGAGCATACCAGCGGATGGAATATGAGGCAATCGTATTGTTGGTCGAGAAGATTTTAATTTTTGGTGGGCTTGCTGTGGGCTTTCTGCTTCGCATCAATGTTTATCAGGTGGCACTGATCTATATCGGAGCCGGGGTCATCAAGCTTGTTCTCACTGTCCTTCTGATGGAGAGGCGGTTTCTTCATCTTTCACTGCAATGGGACGTTAAGTTCTGGCGATCGATTCTGCATGAGTCCATCCCATTTGCGGGTATCATCATGTTGGGGACAATTAGTTGGAAAATTGACACTGTGATGTTGCAAGCGATGAAAGGAGAGACCGTTGTTGGTTGGTATGCAGCACCATATCGAATCATTGAAACGCTGCTGTTTGTTCCTGACGCCGTTGGCTCTGCTTTGATGCCCGCTGTGGCATCGCTCTTTGTCAGTGCTCGGTGGAAGGTGGCGAGTGGCGTTCGACAGGGAATTCGATTGCTCGCCTTCGTTGGCATTGGGCTTGCAATAGGTGGGACAACATTAAGTCGTGAATTGCTTGGCCTTGTTCTTGGCCCCCATTTTGCTCCATCGATTCCGGCATTTCAAATCCTCGTGTGGGCGATGGCTTTTATTTTTATTGAGTATGTGACAAGTAACACGCTCACTGCGACACATCTTCAAATGAAAATGATACTAATTTCAGCAATTGGGGTCGTTGTCAACGTCTCCCTTAATCTTTTTCTAATTCCTAAATATAGCCTCATTGGGGCAAGTATTGCTACGGTGGTTACAGAAGCCTGTAATGCCACGTTAGGTCTGTACTTTATCTGGAGGTTGCTTAGAGAATCAATTCTTTCCGTCGACATTTTTAAGTATATCCTGGCAGGCATCACAATGGGTTTGGTGATTATCGGACTTAAGTCATTTAGCTGGATAACTGCCGGGCTTGTAGGGTCCGTGATTTATGTGGTTGTGGCATTTCTTCTGAAAGGAATCCGACAAGTAGATGTGGCTCTTGTGAGAGAATTCATTGCTCGACGTGGAAGGGTTGAATGAAGAAACTATGGATCCGTTAGCTAAGGTGCTCTTTTACCAATATCCGTCGCACATCCTGCTGCCCGGCGGAGGCCAGGTTCAGCTCTCACAAACATTTCAAGCGCTGAGAGCGCTTGGAGTGAATGTTTCTCTTTTCAATGCATGGTCTACACCTGATGGTGTTGGTATCTTGCATGTATTTGGAAGCGAATACTTCAATTTCGAAATCGTCCGGGTTGCAAAAACGTTAGGGTGGAGTGTCGTCATCTCACCGATATTCTTTGCACGAAACGAGCATGTTAGCCGACTATGGGGAGCCATCGACCAATTTCTCCCTTTGAGAACGTCGTTCGGGCTCCGACGTGATTTGCTTCGCATGTGCGATGCAATCCTTCCAAATTCTTGTGCTGAATTGGAGCAACTTTGTAAGATCTTTGGCGTTGATCGAAGGAAATGCTTCGTTATTCCCAATGCCGCTGAAGCACGCTTTGCTGAGGTCTCCCCTGAATTATTTGCTGAGAAGTACGGCTTGAAGGGCTTTGTTCTCTCCGTTGGACGAATTGAGCCCAGAAAAAACCAGTTGCGTCTTGTTCAGGCTCTTGGCGGGAGCAAGATTCCACTTGTTCTGATCGGAGAAAAAGTCGATCAACAGTACGCTGTCCGAGTTTTAAAAGAAGCAGAAAAATTTCCGAATATCTATTATCTTGGTGAGATAGACCATGAAGATGAGCTGTTAGCCTCTGCGTACGCAGCCGCGCGTGTGCATGTGCTGGCAAGTCTTGGGGAAACACCCGGAATTGCAAATCTCGAGGCAGCACTTGCCGGATGCTCCATTGTCTCACCAGACGTTGCGCCAGCACGAGAATACTTCGGTGCATATGCCCACTACTGTGATCCTCTGGATATTAAGTCAATAAGGCTTGCTGTGCAGTGTGCTTTCGATGCTGGTGGCAGTGATGAGCTTCGGAAGCATGTTCTTGCCTATTTTACCTGGGAAAGAAGTGCAAAGCTTACTATTCAAGTCTATGAGGAGATATTGAAAGGTAGGTAAAATGAGAATAGCTGTTAACGGAGCAATTATCGGGAAAAAGCTTACCGGCTTGGGTGTCTATGCAACCAACGTTGTCAAGGAGCTTGCTTCTTGGTGTCGTGAAGTGATCGTGTATACGTCGGTGCCAGTTGATGGGGTGCCTGTCGTGCGACGTATTCCGCCCTTAGTTCGGCCTGAGTTCAGGTTGAAGGGACATGCATGGCGGTTGCTCTGGACGCAAAGTGTGCTTCCATGGCACATTTTGATTGACCGCCCCGATGTCCTGTTCAATCCATTGCCAGAAGGTCCGCTGTTTGCCAAAATTCCAATGGTGACGGTCACACACGATCTTATCCCGTTGCGGTATCCCGATGATCATCCTCGACAGCAGTATTACTTTCGGCATCTCGTGCCCGCTGTTCTCCATCGCTCTCGCAGGATCATTGCCGATTCGACAGCGACAAAAGAGGATATCCAGTCATTTTACGGAATTGATGGTGAGCGCATTGCAGTAGTGCCGGCTGGCTACGATAGCACGGTATTTATTCCCGAAGGTGATCGCTGGAGTTTGTCGGCAATCCCGACAAGCACGGAGGGGCGTTATCAACTGCGTGGATACATTCTCTATGTGGGGAATTTATTCCCCCACAAAAATCTTGCCCGACTCATCAGAGCGTTTCGCAGCTTCTGGCATGAATTCCGTATTGCACTTGTCATTGCTGGTGACCGTGATCCTCGATTTATCTCTTTCCTTGAGTCAGAAGTAGGATCGGCTCCAGTGTTCATCATGGGCTATGTGAGTGCTTCGATACTACCAGCCCTTTATCGTGGAGCTGAGTTATTTGTGCTGCCGTCGCTTTACGAAGGTTTTGGACTTACGCCCTTAGAGGCGATGGCATGCGGAACACCGGTTGCGCTTTCGCGCATTGCACCTCTTACTGAATTAGCTGGAGATGCTGCTATATACTTCGATCCAATGGATGAAGCGTCAATTGCAGAAGCGTTGCGAACGGTGCTCGCCGATAGTGCGTTGCGGGTGTCTCTTCGCGAGAAAGGGCTGCAGCGGGCTCAGCGTTTTTCCTGGGAGCGAACAGCGAGACTTGTTTTTAAAGAGCTACGCACAGTACTGAATGTAGAATGACTTGAAGATGAAATAGAATCTAACAAACGAAGCTTAACCTGAAGGAGTGCAGTTGAAATGAGGCTTGGAATTTTTGGTGGTTCATTTAACCCCCCGCACATTGGGCATTTGATTGTTGCAGAACGAGTGAGGGAATCTGTTTTGCTCGATAGAATTCTGTTTGTCCCAACGGCTGTTCCTCCTCATAAAGGTATGGTTGATCTTGTTGATGCCCAGCACCGCTTAGCGATGGTGCAACTTGCGATAAAGGACAATCCATTCTTTGAACTCTGTGACTGCGAAGTGAAGCGAGGCGGTATCTCCTATACGATCGAAACAATCCGCGAACTCAAGGCTTATTACACCGGGAATGAATTCTACCTCATCATTGGTTTGGATAATTTCCTCGGCTTCCACCGGTGGCGAGACCCGGAGGCAATCCTCGCCGAGGTAGTGCTCATTGTAATGGATCGCCCTGGCTCCAACGAAAGCCCCAATAGTTCTCCCTACGTTGATCGAGCATTATTTGTTGAGGTTCCTCTGATAGAAATTTCAGCGTCGATGATACGAGAAAAAGTGAAGTCAGGAGAATCAATACGGTATATGGTTCCGAGAGATGTAGAAGAGTATATTTATTCTCAGAACCTATACCGGTGAAGCGAAGCAACAGGCAATTCACGCTACGCTTTGCCTGTTCTGGGAAGTCGAGACAAGACCATCACCTGATAAGCATCATCTTCCTTGTTTCGGTGAAGTTGCCAGCGGTCAGCGTGTAGAAGTAAACCCCGCTTGGCACTAACTGTCCAAACTGATTTTTACCATTCCATTTTACTTGATGGATTCCTGGATCAACTTCTCTGTTGATGAGGGTGGTAACCTCTCTTCCCAAGACGTCAAAAATTCTTACAACCACGTTCCTACGGACAGGTAATGCAAAAAGAATATCTGTGTATGCATTTCCGCCGTAAGCGGGTCCGCCTCTGGTGGAGAATGGGTTGGGATAATTCTGGTAGAGTTCAAATCCATGGGGTACTGCCTCCGGCTCTTTGAGAGAGGTGGTATGAAGTGGGTAGCTTACTCTCAAATTATCTACATAAATGACACCACCGTATGTCTTGTTCAAACTGCGCCTGACTCCTCCGCCAAGCAGGACGCCAATTTGAGTGAGTGTTATCGGATAGTTGAAACTTGAGGAACTGCTTGATGCATACGCAGGTATCGGGACGAATTTAGTTGAGTCGCTTGCCAGCACTCTGGAATAAAACTGAAATTGCCCACCATCATCGTCAGTCACTGTAAAGAACACCACGTGGGATAGCGAATCGGCTTGAACATCTATCCATAAAGAATCGGGCACGCCGTAGATAGGGATCTGTGTGTTCAGGTACACATAACTCGGGTTCAGATCGTAAGTGAATTTGTAATTGATTTTCAACGACTTTTGCCCAATTGATGAGCGATTTTCCGCCAACGTAACAAACGTGTTTGCCGGATCCACATTCTTGAAAGTAAAAGACCAGCCTGCAGTGCCTTCAATGGAATCTAATAAGGCGAAACCTCTCCCAATTTGTACACTCACTTCAGCAGTGTCTGTAAGCCCAAAATACGAGGCTGCTATGAAAGTGCTACCTGACTGTCTCCCATGAAACACACCATTGCTGTCGATGATGCCTACAGCGGCATTCGTGGAGGACCATACCACCTTTGACTTATCAACCGATCGTTGCATCCCATCGATGTCATAGGCTTGCACCGTAAATATTACAGGGCGAGTGGTATCTGTAACTACTTTTCGCGGAGCGATTACGATATTTCGAAGACCTTTCACGACGACGAACGCTGAGTCGCGGAGGTTCTCATAACTTGCAATGACATATCCGCTGTCGACAGAGCTTCCCGCTTTGAAAAGTCCATCAGGTGATATAGTTCCAATCCGTGGGTCGGCAGTAAACTGCAGCTTGGAAGAATCAACTTGAAGTGGATTATAATACTTATCCAGTACTGAGATGCTGAATCGAAAAGTCTCTTCTTTGAAGATCCTTAGACTCTTTGGCTTAATCTCAATGGAAGATGCCACAGTGTCTCGCCTTGCTGTTGAGACAACAAGCAAAGCATTTGCCACGCTCCGTTCAGTCGGATCAGAGGGCGAATTGACGACAGAACCGCGCACCACCATTGTTGTTGAGCCACCACCATCGAAGTTGATTCCGTGGTAGACTCCAAGATGAATCATCAGCGCGGCAAGCTCTTTGAGAGTCATCCCAACGCTGAAACCAGCTTGACGACCATCCACTGTGATCAGGTAGAGTTTAGAGCTATCAGCCGAAATTCCAGCACCTGTTCGCGGATGTCGCTGGTATGTGTGGTCCGGTCCACCTTCCTCTGCATACCCCCGATCAACATAGTCAAGTCCGTTGAAGACTATCTTCGGGAATCCTCCAAGCATTTCTTTCAATTTAGCAAGACTCGGAGTTAGATGCAGCGCGATTTTGACCGTGTCTCCTTTATGCAGTTTGCTTGATAGGAAGGTAGATGCGACTCCATGTCCGGAGAGAACTGCACCACCTTTCGGGATCGACATATTTCCAACATATCCCACTATGGTATCCACAACGCAAGCGACCGTGTCGTTGACAAACCATTCACCAAGAGGATGGACCTTCACCTCAGTCCCCCATTGGTTTGTGCCTGTGGTGCTTCCCATATAAGAGTTGTAAAGGATAAGTGCATTAGTGTATCTCCACTCGTTGACCCCATTGATATTGACCGCAGTGTCACTGGTAATGAGGGAACCGCTGAATGACACAATGCTTAAGGAGGGACGCTTGTCCATATCGAAACCAAGAGTAGATGTTTGGATTGGTCGGCGAAGTATTTCACCATTTTTCACCTGAACGTTGATAGGAATCCCTGTCCCAGTATCGTAAAAATCGCCATTAATTGCCCCGACAACAAAATGGCCATCGTAGGTATTTCTATTTGCCATAGAACTTGTTCTTTCGAACCCGGCAAGTCTGTCCTGAGCTTTTGCAGTCTCAATCCTTATGTATGGATTTTTTAGATCGACTTCGAGGACGTTTATGTTCCACGGTACAGAGGAAACATAAATTCTGGTATAAACAATCCCCGGTCCGACAGGCTTGCTTAAGAGTGTGTCATATTTGATCTGACTCACTGAGATTGATGGCGTCAGTGCAGCAAGCCAGAGTGATGCCCATACAAGCGACAACTTGCTCAATGTTCTATACTTCATCTCTTGTGCCTCCCTATGTTTGACTGTGACACGTTACTTGATGAGAAGCATTCTCCTCGATTCGGAATAATTTCCTGCAATTAGCCGTATTACGTAAACTCCGCTGGGTAAATTCGAACCATCGAACTGGCTCTTATAGAAACCGGGTGAGAGTTCTCTATCGACCAGGGTGGCGACTTCTTGGCCGAGCATATCGTATACACGGAGGGACACCTTTGCCTGCGATCTAATTGAGAACTCGATTGTGGTTGCTGGGCTTCCGCCGTAGGCGGATCCACCTCTAACAGAAAATGGATTCGGATAGTTTTGCAGTAAACTATAGCCAGGCGGGACAGAGTTCAACTCTTTTTCGACGTAGCTCGGGGTCCAGCTCACAGTAGCGTATTCATTCCAGGTGGCTGATGTCATTATATGGTATGCCCACAAGCTCACGCCTTGATAGTGGTATCCTTGGGCTACATTGCAAAAGCTGCTTATATCACCCGGATAAACAGGGTTGCCATAACCGAAGTAGCCTCCCTGTCCAATTGGAACTATTGGTGTTGTAACACCCCATATGGGGTACCACCATCCAAACTCGCTTTGCATGCGGTCAACTTCTTGCTTGGGAGTAAGCTTCCTTGCTGCCCAGTACGTTTGGGGCATGTTTACATCCACTTTTTTAAGAAATGCTACCCAAGGGAAAGTAGAATGTACGCTAACACGAGCCCACGAGGTAAGTCCTACAAAGCTTTGCAAATGATGCGCCCTTATGCTATCCATGTAACTTGCCGCAATGACCGTACGGTTCTGCAATGTATCAAATTCTATTTCAGCATCAACAAGCAAGCCGTCCAAGTCCGGTACATCAAGTATCATGTTAGCCACATCTGCCTCGGTTACACCAATCCCCCAGCGTGGAGTGCCATAAATATACTGAAATCCAAAGAGCTCTATTCCGTTCTGGTGGAATATTTTTACAACATTTTCCATCCCGCCGTAATTAAGTGCCCAGGTATACAGGGATTTGCCTGGTCTATTATAGTAGCTGTCACTGTCACCCATCTTAATAACTACCCAGGTTACTCCTGAATTCTTCAGACGATTGATTATAGCCGTCAGATCACCACTCTCTACACTCCAGATCATCCAGATCCACATTCCCTTTGCTGCAGTTGGGACGAGAGCCTGCGCAACTGCAGCCAAGAATCCCGTGAGTACAAGTACAAAAATGATTGCTATTTTGACTTTCATTCCAAGCCTCCAGGATTTTCTTTCTCACACTGAAGTAATGAAAATGAATAGAGTATTTGATTGAATTGCCTTATGGTTGAACTGGTTGCGTCTTGCATCATGTGCAAGAGAGAGGACTGAATTTCTTCCTTGGTCAATTTCTTATCGTTGATCACCTCGCCCGGCTTGCCCGATTGAAGGTCTTGTACAAGTGATATGACGTAATAACGATCTTTCTGAAGTGTGTAGCAATTAACCACCGCCTCCCATGCGCCCATGCCTGCATAGACTGCCCAGTATTCTCTCCGGAATTTCAGTCCATTTACCGTAATGGAATCAATTAATAATCGGTCAATTAACAGATCCGCCTGAGCATTTTGATTCAGAAAATACCGTCCGCCGTAAGAACCCGGTAAATACACAAATGGTTCATTGGACACAGATACATAAGCGTACGGCGTAGACCCGTTCAGTCCGGATAGAGCGGAGAACTTGATCGAATAAGTTGCACTGTCTTCTCTCACAACCTCACCTGCAGTCTTGAACGAAAAACCAAAAGACTTGTTCGTGACCGTCTTCACCGACGACGAGATCTGGTCTTTGGGTTGTTGAGCAAAAGCAAGGAGATTATAAGATATGACCAATACTGACACTGCAAGAATTTTGCATTTAGTAATCATAGCGTAACCCCCTTTCTATCCATCTTATTATTTTGAGTCCTGCTGAAAAGCAATGTGTCAAGAATTTGCTGCTTTCTTCATTTTATTAGCAACATTTTCCTCGATTCGGAATAACTTCCTGCAATCAGCCGTACTATGTAAACTCCACTGGGTAGACTGGAGCCATTGAACTGGGTCGTGTAGAAGCCTGGTGTGAGTTCTCTATCTATCAGGACAGCCACTTCCTGCCCGAGCACATCATAAACACGGAGAGATACTTTTACCGCCGATGGCGGCACAAGTGCCTGCGAACCTATTGAAAACTCGATCGTCGTAGTCGGGTTAAATGGGTTCGGATAGTTTTGATACAGATGATAACCTTCAGCAATAGGAGGAGTTTCCACGACGCCGGTGGTTGAGCGTGTCTTAAATCGCCAAACCTCTGACCATTTGCTCGAACCGTAGGCGTTTATTGCAGCAACCCTCCATGCATAGACTGTGCTTACCTGAAGAGAATCTTTTGTGAACTTGTAAGTCGTATCAGCTACCAGCACTGTATCGAGGATTGGTGCGGCGAAATCGATGCTCCTGGAAACCTGAAGCCTATAGTTTAATGCGGCTGCCGATGGATGCCATATAAATGTTGGCTTGATCGAGATTTCTGTAGACAGATTGTTTGGAGAAGCAAGGAGTGGGGTCCTCGGAAACGCCGTGGTGTAATTCCATGTGTCACTGAACTGACCCGATCCACCTGCATTATTAGCTGCGACTCTCCAATGATATTTCTGCAGACCCTCCATTCCAGTTATAAGTTTCAAAGTGTCTCTATATGCAAGTTCATCCACCAGAAGGTTACTTGCAAAGCTTGAATCCTGCGAGACTTGAACTCGATACGAAGCGGTTAGATACGAGCTGAACCAGTGTAGCACAACAGTATCGCGCTCATTCTCAGAACCATTTGCAGGTCCAGCTAAAAGTGGCGGCTGTGGCGCAGAGATCGTTACAGTGTTGCTCGATGAGCTTTCGTTATAATTGCGGTCAACAGCCGTAACGATGTAAGAATATGGACCTTTCCCTGGCGGGGTAGGAGGGGGAGTGCTCCGAGTTCCCTCAACTGAGATGATGTTTCGAGCGTCTGCGAGTTCGTCCGGAGTGATGTTTGAATGATCAAATCGGTAGATGACGTAACGTGTAGCTGTATCCCCATCAATTGCAGGAACTGGAAGATCCCACCTGAGAATTGGTGGAGCATTTCCAGCTTGTGCATATTGTAGATTTTGTGGAGGATTAGGTGCAATGGAATCTTTCCATGCCATTTGGGGAAGAAGGGAGGGATAGCGATAGTAAACGAGCTTCAGTGAATCAGCGAAATTTCCATCGTTACCGGTTATGTTCAAAGCTCTGAAGAAAATGCTTCCACCTACCTTTGCATTTGCTCTATTCTGCCTGATCTGCTGTTCAATTTCTCCGGGTCCCCAATTCGGGATTCTATATGCAGCTTGTCCCACGTATAAGTGTCTCCCATTCAGTTGCTCCGCCCACCATGGCATCAATTTGCCATAATCCTGATTGCCTCCATTGGGCCAATAAAGCTGCGGTGCGATGTAATCGATCGTTTTTGCATTAAGCCAGGCAAGCGCGTCAGCATACAGGACATTGTAAGCATCAAGTCCAATAATTCCCGGCGGAATTCCGTTTTTCCATATCCCGAACGGGGAGATTCCAAATTTCACCCATGGCTTGATTGCATTTGTGCTATCGTGCACTTGTTTGATCAACAGGTTAATGTTATCGCGTCGCCAATCTCCTCGATCTGTGAATCCGCGATTATAATGAGCGAAAGTTGAATCGTCTTCATTTGTAATTTGATTGGGGGGGTAGGGATAAAAATAATCGTCAAAGTGCACACCATCCACATCGTATCTTCGAACGACATCCATGATTACTGACGTAACATAATCTCTAACCTGTGGAAGTCCTGGGTCAAGTATCTTGAGCGTACCGAAGGTCAATATCCAATCTGGATGCTTGACAGAAACGTGATTGGGGTCGAGCTGATAGCTTCCAACACTTCTAACAGCTCTATATGGATTAAACCATGCATGGAGCTCCATGCCGCGTTTATGCGTCTCCTCTATAGCAAACTGGAGCGGATCATAGTATGGAGAAGGAGGCTGTCCCTGCTTTCCCGTTAGCCAGTATGACCATGGCTCAAGTGTCGATTGATAGAATGCATCACATTCAGGGCGAATCTGAAAAATCACCGCATTTATGCCGGCGTTTTTGAGCTTGTCAAGTAGTGTTACCAGTTCATTTTTTTGTTGATATGCTGGGAGTCCTCGTTGAGAAGGCCAGTCGAGATTAGTGACTGTCGCAATCCATGCTCCGCGAAATTCACGCTTGGGCGGAGCGGAGGTTTGAGAACTTATGTTAGATACAGCAAATATCAGAAGTAGTGACAAGGAGTTCCTAAGACGCATGATCTCTCCTTTGCGATGTTTTTCGAATTATTAGCAGTCCGCTGAATCCGGCTTCGACAGGCTCACCATGACACGCTGGCTCTCACACGGGAGTGAGCGCACGACAGGACGAGCAATCTGCGCCTGAGCCTGCCGAAGCATTGTCACCCTGAGCTTGTCGAAGGGTGACTATTGAGACCGTCTTTCCCTGTAGTTAGTATGTTCCGCCTGAGGCGGACCGCATTTGCAAAATGCAAAGTGTAACACGCCGCCTGACATTACAGTGCGCAAATATGCGACGAACAAAAAGGGCGCTTGCAAGCTCAAAACTCACAAACGCCCTTCATAAATTTCCAGCATGACTACGTAACTAACCGAGATTCAATCACTTCATCAGAATCATCTTCTTCGTCAAATGGGTCCCTTCAGGTGCATCCAGTGTGTAAATGTAAACGCCCGAAGGCAAATTGCCGGCATTGAATGTCACCGAATGATACCCAGCAGATTTGTAGCCGTCAACTAACGTGGCAACTTCTCTGCCGAGCACATCGTAGACTCTCAATGTAACCTTACCGGAATTCTTCAGAGCGAAGTCGATCTTCGTCGAGGGGTTGAACGGATTCGGATAGTTCTGAGAGAGCTCATATGCGACCGGGACTTCACCTTGTTCCCTAACTCCTACAGAGGGTGTACGGACGAACATCTGGACCGGGGTAACAGTGCTAATATTAAACGCAGCAACGTAGACAGTATCCCCTGTGGGGCTGAAGGCTATTCCTCTCGGCCGTGGATCGAGTGAAAGGTCACCCTGCCACTTAATGCTGTCGACGATCGTTTTAGTGGCAAGGTCATATGCATACCAGGCATAGGGGCTGTATGGTGGATCGGGCAATCCGGAAGTTGTGTTTCCTGAGCCTACCCACATCCACCCTGTCTTTGGATCCCAAGCCATCGTCTCAACGACGAACTGAGTTAAGATAGAATCCTGCAAGACGTATGGACCGAGCGACCCGTTGTCGCTATGGTAGACGTAGACCTTTCTCAGGCTATAGCGTGGCACATAAACGTCGTTTCCATTCTTGGATACAAGGATGTCGCGTCCGTAGCCATCCACAGAACTGGCGACGTTGCCGGCAGGAGAGAAGTCGGGGTTAAAAACTGCTACTGCACCGCCTGGGAGCACGGGTGCGAGGAAAACCTCCCCCAATGAATCATCAGCAACGCCGGCAATAGACTTTGTGTACCCTGAGATGGGGTTCATGACCCGGTTCATCCCCTGCCCGGTCTTGTAATTGATCCTCCAGAGTCGAGTGCTCCATTTGACAGAAAGAATGTTCCCTTGGTAATCTGTTCTCATCCCGTAGCCAGCACCGTTTAGTGTATCGGTGATGCCGCCTGCGCTCAGCATTTTGATTGGTGAGAATGGAGCCGGCGTCCCGTCTGGATAGAACACATAGATTGCACCGGTCTTCACTCCAGGAGCCAGACTGTCGTTGGATCCGCTGTATGATTGTATCCATACTTTCCCTTCCGGATCAACTGCGATACCGTTGTTAACCCCTGAAGGGAGTTTAAAACTGGTATCCGGGAAAGCTTTTACAAATTGCCACTGCGCAATGGCAAAAGGAGTGGCGACAATCAATAGAATCAAGATAAGAGCAAGTTTTTTCATTCCTGACCTCCGTTCGACTAAGTTTAATGGTTGAATAACGTGAGCAATTTTCTCGACGCTCAACTTGTGAAACTTCTAAGGGAGCCCCTTGCATCACCTCCTTCAATGGCGATTTCTCATATAACAATGACCTCTATTTGTTATTGTGTTCCGTAATAAGGAGCGCCGCTCTTCTTCGTGTCGATTCTCAGTAGTTTCCCAGCGCCGGTGCTGGCAAAGAGTGAACCCCCACTTCCCCAGGCAAAAATCTTGCACGAAGGGGAAAGGGTTGCAGTATACGCTGTATATGGTGTTTCATACGTTCCATTAGGATGAACGATCACGAGGAAGACACCTGTAGCATCGTTCCCAATATAAAGATCCCCTTCTGAAGAGAAAGTAATTGCCAGTGCGGATGGTGTGGTTCCGTAGACACCGGAGAAATCGAAATAGACCTCTGGAGTTCCCAAGCTATCAGGAAGAATCCGAGCACGCCAAACTTTTTCAACTGAATCCTTCTGAGCTGCGAAGTAAAGATAATTGTTAAAAACTCGTAGGGAATGAATATTGGCTGCAAAAGGAAAAGTTTTGACCGATTTATCCGGCTTTATGAGGTAAATAAAATTATTGTTTCCACCAGCCCAAACATTTTTACTTTGGTCAAAGTCAAAGTCGTATATCTGGACTCCAACGGGGAAGGCAACCCATACTTGAGCAGGGCTTCCTCCACCCGGTGCAAACCGATACATTGCTCGGATATTTCTTGCTGCGTACAGATAACCACCCGGGCCGAATTTAAGTGATGTCCATCCGACAGCACCAGAAGTTCTCGGTGCGTAGCTCGTTCTCAGGCCATCTGGAGTGAGCTTATCGATCCCATTGTCAGACCCGCTGGCAACAATTGAGGCATACAGAATGCCCGATGCATCCGTCGCAAGGCCAAGAACGGTCTCACTTGGCAGGAAACTCCCGAATGGGGCAACAGCTGCTTTTAGCTTGTAACGATACGGCTCACTGAAAAGCTCTGCGCCAATAACAGATACCCTGATCTGTACGCTATCCCCGATGACAACCGGGGACTGGAGAACAAGCTGAGTTGAAGTCGCGCTGATAATCTTGGCAATCCCTGCATTAAAGAAGACAATGTCCTCCTGTGGATTCGGCGAAAAGTTTCGTCCGGTTATTATAATCGTATCCACAGCCGCAAGGGCACTATCAGGTGGGAAAACAGTGTCGATAACAGGTTGCGGCTTGCTTTGCCAATTCGGGTCATACAGGCTGGGAGCGCTTTCATACTTGCAGCCGATCATTGCCGTCAGAGAGAAGATCGTGAGCAACGATGACACGAGAAGGAACTTAGTTTCAAGTGTGTTCTTCATGGCACATTCCATATTTTAGAGTTCAAAGAGTATTATTCCATGTGCTATTTCAAAGCGAGAAATGAAATCCGAGTCGATGGACATTTGCAAACGTTTTAAACGGCGTAAAAGAATAGTCAAATCCTAAGGTAGTCCCTGCAATTTCTTTTTGCAAACCTATACCCGCGGTGAATCCATACTCATCGTTATTGAACATATATCCAGCACGCAGCATAACAATCTGTGCAAATCGGTATTCTGCGCCAATGTTGACCTGCTCAGGATAATCGCGCGGATGAGTTGCATCGACGGAAAGAAGGAGTGAATGTATATATTTGTCGACGTCGGTAAGATCCAGTACGTCCATCGCAAACCCGATCCTGAAAATAAGTGGTAGCTGGAATGACTCCTGTCGGTATTTCAACTCGCGAGCGAAATTGCGCACGCTCATCCCAAAGGTAAGACTTTTGAATCCGGTTTTGTATATAATTCCGAAATCAAAAGAGGGGACATTCAACTTATTGTCAACTCTGATCAGATTTCCGGCAGAGTCCAATCCTACTGCGCTCATTCCGAGTGATTGGTAGACGAAGTTGACGTTTCCCCCGACTGCAAACCTGTCGCTCAATGCACGGGCATATCCTACACCTACAGCAAGTGCTGTCGGCTTAAAAGTACCGACGTCAAGGAATCCCTGCTCATTGTTTGCACGGATTGTTTCCTGAAGCTCTCCATAATCTACAGAACGAAGTGTAATGCCGAAAACGCCGTAATCTCCATGAAACGGGCTGAACGCGATGCTGGCGAAGACGTGGTTGATGTCAGCAATCCAGTTTACGCGACCGAAAGATATGTCCGCAAAGCTACCCAATCTCGCCATCCCAGCAGGATTGTAGAACATCGCCGTTGATGTTCCCTCTATGGCAGTGACCGCTTCGCCAATGGCTGCTATTCGAGGGTCAGGACCGACGCTAATAAATTTCATGCCGGTTTGCGCAAGCTTCTGCTGTCCACATGCAAAACTTCTTGCGATTGTAAACAAAAGGAACATGCTTGATAAGAAAATAATAAACCTCTTCATGGTCATTGTCCTTGATCGTTTGAGACTTTCATCTGATGACGACAAACTTTCGTATGGCCCTTTCGCCAGTGGGCGTCTCAATAACAACGATGTACACCCCACTCACAATGATCTGATTATACGATGTCGTTAGATCCCAGTATTCATCACCGCTGCCATTGGTATGTTCGATTGTCTTAATGAGTTCTCCGAGCTCAGTGTAAATTTTGATAGTGCATTCGCCAGGGATATTCAGAAAACCGATCTTATTAGGCTCATTTGGGTAGAGAAGACGATTGGGGTCAGCAGCAATGTTGTACGGGTTCGGAACAACCCGTATGGCGTAGAGTGAGCTTCCCGGTGGCCTCAGGAGATACGCTGGGTCATAGGACTGAGTATAATAACGACCGCTGACCAATCCTCCATCTCCAACAGAAACGATGTAGTAATAATGAGCAACTCCACGCACAACAGAGGTGTCCCTGTAACTGTTCTCGGTCGGCTGGGCTTCATAAATCAAACGGTAGGCGCTATCATAACGTGCCACAGCTCTGTAAATTCTAAAGCCCCTGAGCGTAGGGTCATTAGGGATATCCCAGGTGAGAGTAATGCGATCGCCGCCGGAGGTAACATTAAATGATGAGGGTGGCAACGGTGGCTGAGGGATGTTATAGCCAGAGTTGTAGTTTGCTATCGCACGTCTGAAAGTCTGGAACAGAGAATCTCGCCCCGTGTACACCCATTCGTTCTTTGTTTTCTGCACACCTTTGTAAGTAATGGGTGCCGTATTATTCCCTCCACTTGCCTTATACGCTCTGCCAATCTCAATGCAGGCTTCACGGTCAAGACCCGCTGCTGCCTCAGCCATCACAATGTGGATACTCTGACCCGGTCCAAGACGATAAGGTCCGTATCCATTAGCAATGGAGTAGCCACCTGTTGTTCCCAGAGACGGGTCGCCTCCAGGACCGACTTTGTCGGCGTGGCGTGGAGACATGTGCCCTGATGCCATCCACGCATATTCATTTTGCATTTTCGGGATGTTGTATTGATCGTTCTGGGAATTCAGTGGGTCATCGGAGCTAACGTACATCGTAGTGCTTGGCTGGTTAGGGTCATCTGTTGTGTCCGTCGGAGATCGGTCGGCGTGAATGGTCACAACGCCAACAAACTGCGCTGCGCCTAACCTGCCTGTAGTATCAAATTTGTCCACGTATCCATACGGGTCTGGTTCCCAGATAGGTCCTCCGATGTTATCGTACTTGGTAAAAGGTGGATATTTGCCATGCCACGAATATTGTGCGCGAATATCATTGTCTTTATTCCCGGGAAAGAATGTTGTAGAGGGATTCAAGCCGTCACCACGGGCGTCGTTCATTGTATTGATTCCCCATCCGGTAGCGTTGCCAAATACGTATCGGGTCTGTCTGTTTACCGCATAACGGTACTGAAAGAAAATGTAGAGGCTGTCGAGAGTTTGATTAGGCAGCTCGATCTCCGGGTCAGCATCTATGTTTCCGGTATTTGTGAACGTGTAATCGTAAATGATGTAGTTATCATTGTACTGCTGACTGAATGCAAGTATCTTCCTTGTCATCGTCAAGCCTATCGATGTGTTGACGACGTTGTAGATCATTCGGTCAGCTTTCAACGTTGGGTCGACCGCATCATTGTCATTTGGCTTGCTATAAGAGAGGTTTCCGTCTACAAAGACCCGAGGTGGATCGAAGCGACTGATCGTCTTGAATTCGATGGGGAAGAACTCACCAACGCCTGAAACCCTTGGTCCAACGTGCACCACTTTTGCAGGATAAAACCTCCCTTCTGCATCAGTGTAATTTTTTACGCCTATCCAGAGCCCTTTTGCCGCCTCCATATCCTGATACGGATAAATAGCTGGCCATTGCAAGCCGTCCTGTTGGACCTTCACTCTCCCTTCCTCGATTTCGCACCCCATATTTGAATACCAACTTTGCAGCGAACCAACCGCCATCCATTTTGTGGCAAACTGTGCTTGAGCCGAGGATGAGATTAAGAGGAGTAAAGTTATGAAGAGTAAAGCAAATCGGCTTACTGTTGTGTGTCGCTGATATGAACCCAGAATCATTTCTTCCTCGCCATGGTTAAGTAATGTAATGGACTTTCTATGGGATATCGTACGAAACTCTGATGCCCCAGAATATATTTCGTGGATTTAGAAATGCGAGCTGGTAAAGGTTTGGCATATCGATGTACGGTTTCTCATCGCTCCTGTAGTCTCCGGGTTTATCATTACCGGGTGTGTTTGGATACCCCAGCTTTTGATTTTGTTGATCGCCGGCAATTTCAGCAGGAAGATGCAACGACATCATATACGCCTGGAAGTCCTTGGAATCGTAAAAGCCGATGAACGGATACATATACTTGATGTTGAACACGTTGTATACATCTGCAAAGACTTCGAGGTTGGCGCCTGCAATCTTGAAAAGCTTGCTGATACGCAGGTCAAAATTTATGTAGTCCTTCCACTGAATATTATACTGAACTCCCGGGATGTAGGCACCTCCCGTCCATGTGAAGTATGTTCCTGCCTGCCAGGAGCCGAGGAGGTTTAGGTGCCAGCCGGAAAGCGGGCGTATCACACCGAGCGTTGGTCCGAAGTCATATGGTGTGAAGAAATCAAGATTAAGCCTTGCATATGGTCTTGGCACCGGCTTTGTTTGGTACAAATCGCTGTAATTAGTCCGCATATATTGTCGCATGTCAGCGGGGCTTTGATAGTATGTTTGATAGCCAAATCTGCCGTACGTTGAGACCATATACGTATAATTCACGAAACCTTGCAGCCAGTTTCCGCGCGTTTTTGAGAGTGTTACTTCGAATCCTCTGATGTCCCTATATAAATTGCTTGTGCTCAGGGAGTAATTCACTTTGGTATCGCTGCTTATGTAGCGTGTGCTGGTACGTTCCTGTGATACATCTTTGTAATATGCAGCAATATGAATCAGGAACTGATTGAACAGCGATTGCTCATAGCCAAGCTCATATGCCACGGTTTTGGGGAGCGGGGCATTTGGATCCGCCATCCAGGTAACAGCGTTATTGTCTGAAAATCGGCGGATAAGGTACAGGTCATCAGGGGTCGGCATCTGTCGGAAATGCCCATAGTTAAAGTACAGCTTTGAATTTTCCGTTATTGGGAATGAGACCCCGAGGCGGGGGCTGAGTGTGATGATACGTTTCGTCGGTTCATGCTGCAGAAGGGTATCTAGTCCCAAGGAGTATTCCCCCGAGAGTGCGGGGTCATACGGCGTGAACTTGTACCAGTATCCGCCAGCGTAAGAGTAATCAAGTCGAAGTCCTACGTTCGCTATCATTCCTTCGAATTCGAGTTTATCCTGCGCGTAGAGTGCGGCTCGTGTTGGATACGTATGCCAGTGAGACCAAGAACGGCCGCTCGGTAGATAGGCATCGACTGATGCGTAACTGACATTATTATCGGTGTAAACAAACTCAAAACCAGCCTTAACCTGGTTATAGCGGTCGAGCTGGCTGGTGATATCAAACCTTGCCTCCCAGACGGTAACTTTACTGCTATCGCGGGAATTACTCATTCCTACGCTCATCCTCATCCCATCGATCGCATAAGATGGTTGAGGCCAGAATCCAAACGGTGCTTCATCGACGTAGTAGTAGTTTCCGAAGCGGTAAATTCTTGAAGTGTCCCGAAGTCTACCGGGATTTGTATTATACGCAGATCGAAACGCACGCAGCGAAGCCTCATAGAATGTCGATGAGCTCAGAACATGTGATAATTTTCCTCCCAGCATGTTGTAAGTGACAGTACTTGGTGCCCAGTAGTCGTACGTAAACATACGGGTGTCAATATAACTGACCTGGGAGAAAGCTTCTGCGATACTAACCGATGAATTGAATATCCCGGGCAATCCAGCATTGTTGTCGTTTGTCCCACTCTGTTGGCCTGTCAACCCTTCGAGCATTAATTTCATACCTTTGCCAACGTCGGATGTTAGTTTCAACTGGAAACTATAATCTTCGTAGCTATCTTTTGAAAGAGGAACAAAGTACATCGTCCTCGTTTGTCTGTACGAAGTAAAGAACCGGAGATCGCCTAACATTTTTCCTATCCCCGGAACTGGGCCACCAAAGCTTGCATCAACATCGTAATCGGGTTTGGCGATCTCAAATTGTTTCCGATGTTGCCAGAGCCAGAGTCTCTGAGCCGCCGTGGGTGTCAGAAACTTTGTCGAGTCTCCACTTTGGAGAGACTTCTGTGCAATTGCGATCCATCCTTCGAATTCCGGGTATTGTTTTTGCGTGTATGCATCCCACGCACCATTCTTTGTCCCTGTCCAGCAAACAGCTGGATCGAGATAAGGACGCACCCAATAGAAATCAAGTGAGTTCAATGGGGATCCGAAATGTTTTGGTCCGGGAGGTCGGTAGCGTGCGATCAAACCGACAGTATAACGGTCGGTGCTACCTTCCCTCGTCACAATGTTGATGACGCCCGAACGAATATTCCCATATTCGGCATTGAACCCGCCAGTCTGAATTTGAATGTCTTTGACCGCGGTGTAACTGATGCTCGTAAACGGAGTATTGTTTCTTTCGTCACGTAGAGTAAGTCCATCAAGCATGAACGCGGTCTGGTCGCTTGTACCACCGCGTATTGTTAAGCCCTGGATGCCAGCTTGTAAGCCTATAGCAAATGTCACGCTAGTTGTGGGCAAAGGCTGGATCTGCTCAATGCTTAAATTGGTCGTGCTCGCTGAAACGTCCTTCTCGATAACGGGCCGTGTCGCCACAACTGTGACCTCCCCCGTAGTGATGGTAGCTTCACTCAGCGAGAAGTTCACTGTCGTTGTTTGATCGATGTTTACGCGAACGCCAGAAATTGTGGAAGGTGCATACCCTACTAAAGAAGCTTTTAGACGATAGGTACCGGGAGGCACACTGAGAATAACGAAGTAACCGTCAACGTTTGTAGAGGCACCAAGCCTCGTTCCCTCAACTATCACGTTGACGCCAACTAACTTTTCACCTGTTTGAGCATCTCTAACAGTTCCATCAATTTTCCCAGTTGTTCCTGCAAAAGCTAAAGTTGCTACAAATAAAAGCGTGACAACAAAAGAGACAGTAACCACTTTCATGAGCTGCTTCTCCTCTTTTACAGAGTGAAACAAGAAAGAAATGATGATGTGCTATTAGCGGTTTGCTGAGACGCGCGATATCGCACCGTCGGTTGAGCATCAAAATCCTCCGATTAGGAATATACAAAAAATACGTAGTGATGTCAAGCTTTTGGGACGACTTTGCTGGCTCAACTTGAATAATCAAGCAGAATCCTCATCGACCCCAGACACCGCACCCCTGTTTTCAGTTATTGATTTTTTGGCGCTGTATCTACTTAGTTAGGGGCATGTAGCGCTCCAATCAACAGGATTTTGCACCCTTGAAACAAACCTTGCATCTCTTTCAAGAATTTTGCAGAATAATGGCGGCGCTCTGTATCGCCTCTCCTAAAGTTTGGCGAGTTTTCATTACATTTGATGGGATAGTACTATGAAGCTTTCTCAGAAGGTCGCTTCCTTATTTGCTTTTATTCTGGTGTTTATTTTTCCATGGATCAGCAATTCACAAGACGTTTCGCTTCTGCGCTCAGCTTTTGAATCTGCAAGTAAAGAATTCGATGTTCCAGTCGAACTTCTTAAAGGCATTGCATTTGTTGAATCGCGATGGACGCAGCTTCAGCCTCATGCAGATTCCTCCTCGGCAAACTGTACAGGGATGCCCCCAGCCTACGGGGTCATGGGTCTGCGGGATGATGAATACTTTGGACATTCACTTGTCGAAGCAGCGAAATTGATTCATCGTTCGCCTGAAGAACTGAAGCACAATCCTGCTGAGAATATTCGTGGGGCAGCCGCACTATTGAAGAAGCTTGCAGCTACTCATTTGAAGAAAGCTGCCCCTCAGCTTGAGTCATGGAATGACGTTGTCGCTGCCTATAGTGGGATCCCTCAGCAGGCTATTGCACGACTTTATGCACAGGACGTGTATCGGGTTCTTGCCACGGGCTGGCATTCAGAACGGATTGATATTGAGCCTCACGTCATTCAGATGAATCTCAACTCGGATTCCCTCATACGAGCAATGGGAGGAGAACCACTTCCGCCATCGCTGTTGTCTGATGACTATCCACTGGCAGTGTGGGATCCAAGTCAGAATTTCAGCTCGCGTGGGGGGGAAGCAATTACCCGGGTCATTATCCATGACACAGAAGGATCGTTTGCCGGTGCTCTCTCATGGCTAAAAAATCCACAGGCTCAGGCAAGTGCTCATTACATCATCCGCAGCTCTGATGGATATATTGTTCAACTGGTGCGCGAGCGAGACAAGGCATGGCATGCAAGGTGCTGGAATCCATTTACGGTTGGAATCGAGCATGAAGGGTATGTAAATAATCCTTCATTTTTTACTGACGTCATGTATCGCTCATCGGCTGCACTCACACGCAGCATCACAAGGAAGTATGGTATTCCACAGGATTTGTATCACATCATTGGGCATGGCGTCTGGACGCAAAGGAGCATCTGGTCGGTAATTCGTCACGACCAGGATTTTGCACGATATGACCCCAATAGCACCGACTATAGTTCATGCAATGATCATACAGACCCAGGCCAGTACTGGAACTGGCAATACTATCTGGCTCTTGTCAAAGCGGATAGTGCACCACCGCGCATCTTAGCTATGGCTCCCTCTCCCGGAACCATTGGATACAAGGCATACAAACCTCTCGTGATTACATTTGATAAGCCGATGATTCAACAGCGGACGGATTCAGCGCTTCACATAACTCCACCGATCCAGGGCTCGATCACCTGGTCAAACAATTATCAGACTATGACGTTCCGGCCTAATCAATTTTGGAATTTCTCGACTACGTATACCGTCATGGTTGATACAACGGCTCTGAGCATCGCAGGAATTTCAATCGATGGCAATGGAGATGGCACAGGGGGAGATCCCTTCATGGCACAGTTTACAACCACTGCACCTGATATTACACCTCCACGTATAATCAGCGTATATCCATTGTGGGGGATGGATAATGTGTCAACATATACATCGATGCGAATTGTGTTTGATGAGCCAGTGCAATGGTCTTCACTTGCTGGGCGCGTTTTGCTGTACGACGATAGCAGTCGTATAGTCGGTGTGACGGAGGCTCGAAGCGATACAGTGAACGATTTCAATTACGTGACGTTCAGGCCTGCTGCTCCGCTTCGCTCCCACGCAGGGTATGCGATCAAACTTGGTGCTGGTATCAAGGACCTTTTCGGAAACGGAACGACAAATGATGAATGGATTTACTTTTTCACACAGAATGAATTTCTTCCTGGCGTGGTTGTTGATAGCTTTGAAACTCAAGCTGGTTGGCAACAGCCCATGGCGAGTCTCGCCACAGTGGGAGCTGATTCTGCCCGAACAAAATTTGCCATCTCAAATGAACGTGTCTATGCAGGACGTTATGCGGGTAAACTTTCATACGCTTTTCTCTATGATAGCGGTGGGCTTGTGTGCGAACATAATGCTGCAGGGGTTCCTATCGAAGGAAGGTCAACGATTGGTGCATGGATTTATGGTGACGCGAGTGGCAACACTCTGGAGTTATGGTTTTCACCCGGTGACACAAAGATTGTAATCGGTCCCTTAGTCTGGTTTGGCTGGCGGTACGTGAACGTTTTTGTAAGAGATGTGCCGGGAAACAGCCGCTCTTTAAGCAGCATCATCGTCCGGCAAGTGCCGGGAGCTTCGAAAGGCGGGGCTATTTTCATTGATGATCTTCAAGTCAATGGATTGATCTCGAAGGTGGAATCACAGCCGTTAGTTCCTGAACGAGCTTACCTCAATCAGAACTATCCAAACCCGTTCAATTCGTCCACGATAATTTCATTTGGCTTACCGGAACCGGCAGCAGTAACGCTGAAAGTCTACGATGTTCTTGGGCGGGAGGTGGCGACACTGGTCAGCGGGAAAATAGCGGCTGGGACACATATGGTGACGTTCGATGCCTCCCATCTTCCGAGCGGTATTTATTTTTATCGCCTTGAGATGAACGGTGCAACTCACTTTGTTTCAATAAAGAAATTGGTTCTTTTAAGGTAATACCACAATGAAAAACCGATTGTGGCTCTCTCTTGCTCTTCTCGTCTTCGCTTTTAGTGGCACCTGAGGCGCCATTTGGAGCCAACTTAAGCCAAAGCCTTATGAGCCTCTGGCTCAGAATGTACTGACACCATGTGTTACAGTGAAGATTTATTTTGAGAATGACTCCCTCGAGCAACGTGATGCTGTAGAGATGGGGCAGCATGGGGAATTTGTTCGTGTGTATCCCATAAAGCGATGTATTTCTGCTCTGCAACTACCTACAGCAACACTTCGGGAACTTCTGAAGGGACCTACCGAGGCAGAGCGAGAGCAGGGTTACGACACTAATCTTGAAGGACTCACTCTCAGACGTTTTTGGGTTCGTCGGGGTGTTGCAACAGTTGATTTAGTAGGCGAGCTTCGCTTGCGCGGTGAGCTATCCGGCCTGCGTCTTCGACTGCAGGTTGAAAAAACACTTAAGCAATTTCGTACCATACGTAAAGTCGTAATCCGTGTCAATGGCAGAACAGATTTTGATTCATTGAGGTGACAATGGCAAACAAGAAAAAGGTTGGATTTATTGGCTTAGGAACAATGGGTAAGCCAATGGCAAGGAACCTTCTGAGAGCTGGCTACGATCTTGTGGTCTATAATCGGACACAGGAGAAAATCAGCCAGGGTGGACTTGTGGCAGCAGGGGCAAAAAGCGCAGCTTCCCCAAAAGAGGTTGGTGAAAGTGCAGAGATAATTTTCCTCATGCTAACTGATCCTGCTGCAGTTGATCAAATTCTATTTGGCAAAGATGGAGTTGTTGATGGTGCGAGAGCAGGTGCGTTAATTGTGGATTGCAGTACAGTTCCACCAACGTTTTCACGGTCACTCGCTGAAAGACTCCGTGAGAGAGAAATGATGTTTATAGACGCTCCTGTTACTGGCAGCAAGCAGGCAGCAGAAAATGCGGAGCTTGTTTTCCTTGTCGGCGGTGAGGCCGAAAACGTCGCTGTTGTGAAGCCCTTGCTGGAGAAAATGGGGAAGGCGGTCTTTCATCTTGGCGGAGTCGGTATGGGATCCTCAACAAAGCTGGCGGTGAATCTCATGCTGGCAACTATGATGGTGGCGTTTGCGGAAGGACTGCTCTTTGCCGAAAGTTTGAGAGTTCCCCGTGAAAAACTTCTCGAAGTTGTCGGCATGAGCGCAATACAGTCACCTCTTTTTCGACTGAAAGGAATGGTGATCCAGCAAGACGATTACACGCCAAGCTTTGCCCTTGACCTGATGCTGAAAGATTTGCGCCTTATCGCTGATGAAGCAGCAAGGACAAATACACCGCTGCCGGTTACGGGGTTGGTAAAGGAGCTCTACACTTCAGCAGCGGTGAATGGATTTGGCGGTGAGGATTTCGCTGCTGTCTTCAAGTTTTATAAATTTCTTACGGCTGGTTCGAAAAAGAAAGATTAACCCCGGAGTTCAAAAATGGACTATGTTTCCCCTCAGAAGTTGGTTATCGGAGCTGCTGGAGAAAACTTTCCGGCGCTGCGTCACCTTGTAGATAGAGTGTTGACCTGGCATCAGATGTGGCGACAAGGGGCGTATCCAAACGATCCCCCGTGGGAATGGATTCGGCTTTCCGGTGAGGAGGAGGAAAAACTTCGCTGCGCGCTGGATGAGTTCCTTAAGCGCTTCTCGGTGAATCTCCCGTTTTTCAGTCCACGCTACGCGGCGCAGATGCTCAAAGACCCTTCGCTTCCTGCGCTGCTTGGATACATAGCGGCACTTCTCTTGAACCCAAATAATCATGCATACGAAGGTGGACCCGCAACGACAGAGATGGAGATGGAAGTTATCGGCGATCTCCTCCGATTCATAGGGTTTGGCAGTGGCTGGGGGCATCTTGCCAGCGGTGGCTCACTGGCGAACATGGAAGCACTCTGGGCTGTCCGTGACTTTCGAAAGCGAGGAATTGCTGTCTTTTCTCGTGGCTCGCATTATTCATGGAAGCGGATTGCATCAATTCTCCGAATCGATGGATACGAGGAAATTGATGTCGATGATCACTATCGAATTGACCTCAACCATCTGGAGGATGTGCTACGAAAGCGAAATGTGATCTTTGTCATGGCGAATCTCGGAACAACAGGTGTCGGTGCTATTGATCCAATCAAAGAGATCGTTGCACTCCGTGAGCATTACGGATTCCACCTTCATGTAGATGCAGCGTATGGTGGATACGCTCGAAGCGTTGTTCTTGAAGAAGGCTATTCGGTGCTTCCTCAAAGTGCCGTACTTTGGTTAGAGAAATATGTCTACGATCAGCTTGTCGCTCTGAAGCATGCTGATTCCGTGACAATTGATCCTCATAAGCATGGGTTAGCTCCGTATGGAGCTGGTGCGGTGCTTTACAAGGACGAGCGAATACGCGATGTTATCCTGAACACTGCTCCTTATACGTATCACAAATTGGATAAGCCCAACATCGGCATGTGGACGCTCGAAGGTTCGCGGCCCGGAGCGTCCGCGGCTGCAGTTTGGCTCACGCATAAGCTGATCCCCCTTGATCAGCGTGGCTTCGGGAAGATTTTAAAGGAAACGATGGAGACAGCAAGGGAATTTTCCGCTAAATTGAAGGCTACCAGTCATCTTGTACCGTTAAGCAAACCTGATCTGGACATCTTATGCTTCTATGATGACGCACCAGAAACAAAGCTTAGCGAGGTGAATGAGAGAACTGAGAAGCTCTATCAGAACTTTTCAGTGGAAAATCCGAAGGCGCCATTTGTATTCTCGAAATTTGTTATTGCGGGGCAGCCTCTCAAGCGCCTTTTCCCACGCCATTTGCATGATGCGGAAAGTGTGACGGTGATGCGTGGAGTCCTCATGAAGCCGTACTTAAGAGACTATGCAGGGAAATCGTATTTGGCAGAGTTGCTCTCGTTGCTGGAAGGAGATGGAGGTTTAGGGAGATGACAGAAAGCTCAAGTGTTGCCGGTATGTGGACATCATCGTGCTTCAGCACTCACAAGTTCGAAACAGGGAGAGCCGGAACTGTAGCTTCACACAAGCCAGGCACAATTTGCCAAAAGAAGTCAAAACTGTTATATTAAATCTTTGCAAGGCTTGCCTTCCCTGCTTACGGGCGGCAAGTGGTGCTGTGAGCTAGGCGCTAAGAACGCCAGGCTTTGAGCACCGACCTTTCGGTATTGCGCCCATGGCTCAATTGGTAGAGCAACTGACTCTTAATCAGTGGGTTCCAGGTTCGAGTCCTGGTGGGCGCACAAGGTCGTCTTTTTCCAGAGTGACCTTGGATGCTAGGGAACCGTAGTCCTTCAGCACTCATGTGGATAACACATTTCTCACCCCGCCTTTGGCGGACTTACAGCCCGCCTTTGGCGGGTTCTTGATTTCCATGGCGCTCTTGGAGCCACATTGTTCTTCGCTAAGGGACACTCCTTGGGGATTTGAAACACGGAGCTTTTTGGATGAAATTTCTTTGTGGTCTCGCACGGAAAAGATTCGATGCTTTTACTCTCTTCTTCATTTTGGTGAACGGAGTTCTTGCGGGCGGCTGCGGCACATCGCTGCCAACAGGCGAACGACAGATGGGACGTGACCAACTTGTTTCTCCGTTAGCGCATTATCATTTTTTAAGCTATCTGAATGAAGCTGGCGAGAAGATTTTTCGATTCTTTGCCCGGATCGCCTATGACGACGTCGTCTTTGTGCTGGATACCACAGGGCGATATAGTGCAAGCTACGCTATCTCTGTAGATTTCTTCAATGATGAGGGCATTCAAGATTATGTGACTGGCAGAACAATTGAACGTTCCGTGACAACCGCATCGTATGCAGAAACAAATTCGCTCACAAAGTTTGACACAACTGATGTCCCTCTATCAATTGTTCCCGGTACATATTATGTCGTCATCCGACTTGTTGATCACAATAGTGGCCGGGAATCGTTTCAGCAGTCGAAAGTACGGGTGAAAGATTTCTCAAGTGGTGGCATCGTCCTCAGTAGTGTATTTCTCCTTTCCTCATCTGCAGATCTACCGCAGCAAACGGGCAAGTATGAATCGCTGGATGAGATTGCTGATCTCTCGAAGAACTTTGTTGCTGCGGTCGAAATGAAGGCGAATCGCGCTGGGAGTGCTCGTGTTCAGTTCTCAGTGATTTCAGGGAGCGGGGGCAGGGCGCTTGATAGCACGGTCGTTACCTCTGTGGACTCAGGTCAGATTCTCTGGGAGTCAATGGAAATTCCATCTGATAAGCTGACCTCCGGGTACTATACTGTCCTTGTTCGAGCAATTCTCGATACAGCCTCTGACACGAGCGAAGGGAGGTTTTCTGTTACGCAAACTCTTGTCCCGACAGGGAAGCTGCAACTTGAGGAGGCTATTGACGAACTATCGATTATCGCAACATCAGGTGAACTTAAGAAGCTCAAAGAAGGGTCCTTTGCTGAGCGGCAAGAGAACTTTAAGAAATATTGGCTAACGATGGCAAATGGGGACGAGGCCCTTGCGGAAGCTCTCATGCGTGAGTATTATAGTCGTGTAGCAAGAGCAAATGAACGCTTTTCCTTTGGGAAAGTTTCAGGATGGCGAACTGATCGAGGGAGAGTTTATGTGAAGTACGGTATTCCCAGTAGTGTTGAACGCTCCCAACCAAGTTTTTCAGGACCGATCTTCGAGATCTGGAGTTACTACAACCTTAAGAAGCGTTTCATATTTATCGATCAATTTCAAACTGGTGATTTCCGTTTGTACAGAGAAGAGTAGCTTTTATGGAGAGTGTTATTACTGTGAGGCCGTTTCGTACGAAGAGTGAAACGTATAAAGAACTCTTGTCTCAGATAGAGTCATTGATTTCCGGTGAACCTGACCTCATTGGAGATCTGGCAAATGTTGTATCGGCTCTGAAGTTTTCTTTTCCATATTACTCATGGGTCGGTTTTTATTTCAGCTTAGGGAGCATTTTATTACTCGGACCGTTTCGGGGGAAACCTGCTTGCGCGAGGCTCGAAGTGGGGAAAGGCGTTTGCGGCACGGCGGCAGCTGAGAATCGAACCGTGATTGTTCCCAATGTTTATGAATTCCCCGGACATATCTTTTGCGACGAGAATTCAAGATCTGAGATAGTTGTTCCTTTAAGTAAAGACGGTAAAGTCCTTGGCGTGCTTGATATTGATAGCTATGACTTTAATCAGTTTGACGCAGTTGATGCGCTGTGGTTGGAGAAAATTGCACAACGGCTGAGCTATAGCTTAGCGGATTCTCTGATCTCATACTGTTTATGGGTTTCAGGTCGTTTTCATGGGGCAAAGTAGTTCAACCCGTCCGGTGGCACTTGTTACAGGCGCAGGTCGCAGGCTTGGAAGATACATTGCGCAAGGGTTAATTGAAAAAGGATATGACCTTCTGGTCCATTTTCACGCCTCCGAAGAGGGTGCCTTATCATTGGTGGAGCGTGCCAAACAGACTGGTGGAAATGCTGCGATAGTTAAGGCTGACCTATCAACGGTTACGGGAGTTACCTTACTTGTCGACAAGGCTTTCGAGCAGTTCAAACGTATTGATCTTCTTGTGAACAATGCAGGGGTTTTTCTTAGTGGAAGTGCGTTAAACGCTTCCGAAGAAGTGTGGGATATGACGATCAATGTGAATCTTCGTGCGATCTTTTTTCTGTGCCAGAAAATTGGGCGCCAGATGCTTTCAAACGGTGGAGGGAGAATTATAAATATCGCGTCCCTGGGCGGCTTTCAACCATGGGTTGAACATGCCCCATACAGTATCTCGAAAGCAGGGGTCATAATGTTAACCAGAATTTTTGCAAAGGCACTTGCTCCAGATGTTCTCGTCAATGCGATTGCTCCGGGAGTTATTCTTATGCAGGACGAAATCACTAAGGCGCAACATATCCCCGAAGAGAGGATCCCTCTCAAGCGTTATGGCACGTACAAAGATATCGTTGAGGCTGTGCTATTTTTTGCTACGCAAGCAAGCTATACTACTGGACAAGTTTTAATGGTCGACGGAGGACGTTTTTTATCCGCCTATGGTGGAGATGTGGGATGAGAAAGAAACTTAACACAAATAAGCCTGTTAAGGCTTATAAGAACGTTGATTTCCTTATCAGTCCTGATGCACGAACAATCCGAATACTCTCTGAGTTTCTTGAGCCTATGAGAAGATTCAGGATGAACGGCATCAAAGACACCATCGTCTTTTTTGGTTCAGCTCGTGTTCGACCTCGCCGGGAAGTGCTTCAGGTTCTCCGATCATTGAAACACAAAGCAAGAAGGGAAGGACTGAGTCGTTCCTTGAAAAGGAAGCTTGATGAAGCTGCAATCGACTACGAGATGTCAAGATATTACGAAGATGCTGTTGTTTTATCCCGGCTGTTGACCAAGTGGTCTCTCAGCTTGGTTGACGGCCACCGGTTTGTGATTTGCAGCGGCGGGGGTCCGGGAATCATGGAGGCGGCTAACAAAGGGGCATTTCTTGCTGGAGGAAAATCGATTGGACTCAACATCAGTTTGCCGTCAGAGCAATATTCAAATCATTACATCACACCGGAACTCAACGAAGAATTTCATTATTTCTTCATGCGTAAATTCTGGTTTGCCTACCTTGCAAAAGCGCTTGTGATTTTCCCGGGCGGCTACGGGACACTTGATGAACTTTTTGAGATGTTGACACTTTTGCAAACTAAGAAGATCAGAAAGAAAATGTCCATCGTCATTTACGGTACTGAATATTGGAATAAAGTATTGAATTTTGAAGAGATGGTTCGTCACCACGCGATTTCCCGACGTGATTTGCGGCTGTTGAAATTTTGTGATGATCCACAGGAAGCATTCGAGTATCTGAAAACTGAGCTTACGAAAAATTACCTCAGTGGAGATGTCTATCCTGACAATGTTGAATCTTGAACCAGAGATTCAATCGATTCTGAAGCTTCTTGATGATTCGGATGAGATCTACGCTTCGGTGGCAAAGGAGCTTATCCGGCGAGGCAGCACCGTAGTTCCGACATTGCGCTTTATCATAGCCAACGGAAATAAACTTGAAGCCGAGCGAGCACAGGAAGTCCTCGAGGCAATTGCCTTTGAACTTTCAGAGCGAAGGCTCCGTGAAGTTTTCGAGGAAAAGGACAATAAGCCTGATCTCGAAAAAGCTGCTCTCGCTATTGCATTGGCTGCATATCCGGAGCTTGATCCTCGCCCGTACTCTGAGTTGCTTGACTTGTTAGCGTTTGAATTAGATTCACATATTGATTCTACAACAGCGCTATCGGAGATTCCTCTAATATTTGGGAAATACATCGCAGTGGAAAAGCAGTTCAAGGTTAACCGTGAGTCGTTCTACGATCCTGATAACAACTATCTGAACAAAGTCCTTGAACGGCGGAAAGGGTCTCCAGTTTCAATAGCCTGTCTTTATCTTTTGGTCGGTGATAGGCTGAATCTCCCAGTCGAAGGGATTGCGCTGCCATCGCATTTTCTTGTTCGCTTAAAGCTCGACGGGAAGGAGCTTTATCTTGATCCGTACGAAGAAGGTGGGCGGGCGCTTTCACGTAAGGAATGTTATGAAAGGTTTCCCCGCTTTGGGGGACAAGCTGCCAATTTTGGCGCTAAGAGCCATGTCTCCGATTTCTTTGTGCCTGTTGGAAGGGAAGAGATACTTATACGAATGCTGAACAATCTCATCTCCGCATACAGCTATAGTGGGGAATCCCGCCGGTGGCGAAATTATGTAAAGCATTTTCAACGTCTGCGAGCCGTCGTTGAGCTGGCGTTGGGTCGCCACAAATGAAGGTATCGGGTGGAACTTTTAGTACCGCCTGCTAAGCGCGAAAGATTTCCTTGCAATTGACGTGAGAGCTTTGTATCATTCTAATAGTTGGGGGTGACCAGGTTTCGACGGGATGAGGATGGTCAGAACTGCGTACCGTGCTTTCCGTGTGCACGTTAAACAAGCGGAGAAACCAATAAGTGCGAACTACGATTACGCACTGGCAGCTTAAGCCCGGCTTGGGCAGGTTGCCCGTCCTTTTTTGTCAGTCCGCCTACGGCGGATTGATCCGTGGCGTTTAGAGTGCTACGGAGCTTCTCCTACCGAGCCACTAAAGGGCGTCGATCACGGGTAGGATAGTTAGTGCTTTTTCCCGGTGAGCACTAACGAAGGGCGCTAAAGGCGCCGTGAGCCGGGATAGCCTTCCGCCGGTCGCGCCGTCCGATAGGCAGAAGGCAAAAAGAAAAAAGGCAGGCTGCGTACGGAGACGTTCTGATGGTCTTCTTCTCGGACGCGGGTTCGATTCCCGCCACCTCCACTCTGCTTGCTTTCAGCGATAACTGTAAATCGAAAATAGCAAATTTTAAATTTCATCTGCTCTCATTCCCATGGCAAATCTTCTGACAATCACTACTGTCCCGCCAAACGCGAGATTTATCGCGTCCCCAAGTACCTTCCTGGCACAAGGTAATTTTTCACATAATCTGCCACTGCTTCTTCAAACGGAGTGAATGCACTGGTAAACCCAGTTTTGCGAAGCTTTCCTAACTCAGCTTTTGTGAAATACTGGTACTGAGCCCGTATCGATTCCGGCATTGGGAAGTACTCGATTTGAGGTTCTTTACCCAGCGATAGAAACATTGCCTGAGCGAGTTCATTAAACGAATGCGCCTGTCCAGTTCCAACATTGAAAATTCCATTTGACTCCGGGTGATCGATAAAATATTGCACCACTTGTATCACGTCTTTGATATAGATAAAATCCCGCTTTTGCTCACCATGAGCATAATCTGAGCGATGGGACTCGAAAAGTCGAATCTTGCCCTCTTCGTACATCAAGGGGAAAGACCGATAAATAACACTTGCCATTGTTCCCTTATGATATTCGTTTGGACCGAATACATTGAAGAAGCGTAAGCCAACGACCTTATCTGCCAAACCATGTTCCAGCACCCACATGTCAAATAGCCACTTTGAAAAGCCATAGGCATTAAGTGGTCGCAGATAAGGTGTGAGGGCATCCTCATCTGAGAAACCGAGTGAGCCATCACCGTAGACTGCGGCAGAGGATGCGTAGATGAATCGTGCCCCACGATCGATTGCCCACTCACAAAGCTTCCTTGAATATTCGGTATTGATCTGAAATAAAAAATCAGCATCGGTCTCCGTGGTATCGGTGCGAGCTCCGATATGCAGCACGATGTCAATGTGCTGTGCCCAGCGTTCGGTATGAAGCTTTTCGAAAAGTTTTTCTCGATCGATGAGCTCAAGAAAGCGACATCCGAGTAGGTTTTTCCATTTGGCGCTGGAGCGCCATGACGCCTTAGCACTCATTTCATTGGTGCCAAATCGATCGCAGAGGATCAGGTCATTCCGGCCCCGAGTGTTCAGTGACCATGTTAGTGCACTTCCAATGAAGCCGGCTGCTCCAGTAATTAGTATCATGATTATTCTTCCTCATTATAGTTCTTCAAAACCAACGTTTCAGTAACCGCAAGGCTCCCTGATTCCACGCAACGCGATGGGTGACACCTGCCTCGATCGGGATAGTTTCTTTGTTGTCGATGTACCATTGATAGGACCGAATCAAAGCTTGCGCATTGCTGAATCTTGGTTTCCATCCGAGTGCAGCTTGAATTTTCTCAGTGGAGACAAATGAGTCCTTGTCAGCTGTGCCATAGACCCATTTGTACAAAGGGGAGATGCCGAATGCCTCCAGCAGGGCAAGTGCGCCTTTCGCAAAGCGGGCCGGAATAGCCATCACACGGGCTCCTGTGTTCGCATACTCGCAGAGCGCCATTAAATCTTCATAGACCGTTCCAAATTCTGTTGCACCAATGTTGAACGTATCATTGACCTTCTCGGGTGGGGAAAATGATGTTAACCAAATTGCCTCGACAAGGTCTTCAACTTCCAGGAGCTGATAACGATTTTTCCCTGAGCCAATCATTGGGATACGTTTCCCGCTCTCCACCCAATCGTAAAGAATCTGAAACACACCGAGGCGCCCAGTCCCGATGAATGTTTTTGGACGGAGTACTGATACAATGGATCCCTGGCTCCGATATTCGCGGCATATTTGCTCCGCTTTGATCTTGCTTTCTCCATATGCGCCAACCCCGTTGAGCTTGTCTGATTCTTCGATTGGATGTTTCTTTGGTATGCCATAAACCGCTGTTGAGGAAATATAGATCACGCGCTCAACATTGTTTGCTTTGGCAGCTTTCAGCACGTTAGATGTTCCATTTATATTCACGTCAAAAATTTCTCTTTTCTCCCACAACGGGAGAGCGGCTGCTGCGTGAATAACCAAGTCGTATGGTTTTGCAGAGAGCAAACGATTCAGCCCATCTAAATCGCGGACATCCATTTGAAGAAGCTCAACATTCCTTGGATAGTCCTCCGGATCGTACTTGGCGATGTCAATGAGTGTCAGTTCAGCTCCACGCCTTGCAAATACGTTTGCAACATGGTAACCCAGGAATCCAGCTCCTCCTGTAACGAGGATTCTTTTATTGCTCAGCATCATATTGCTTCCTTCCCTGTTTTTATAATGGCCAAATATTTAAACCGATGTTATTCCAGAAACAATAAATACATCGTTTAAAAGTCTTTTCCGTTATTGGACTGGCCGGTTAATGAGTCGTCACGTGTAAGAGTAAAGAGCGTGATTTCAGGAGGACAGTTTACTCTCATTGGTAATCCTACAGTGCCAATACCCCGTGATACGTACAGTTGAGTGCCGTTGTTACGGTAGAAGCCTGCAACGTAGTAGGAAAACAAAGAGGCAAATGCAATCGGGATCTTGCCCAACCGGGCAAAGACAATTTGTCCACCGTGTGTATGACCGGCAACGGTAAAATCAACTCTCTTTTGCGCGACCTCCGGAAAGTTATATGGCTTGTGGCTCATAAGAATTCGAACTACGCCAACAGGCACCCCATTAACAGCTGCCTCCAAATTGTCACCATGACCAAGATCATCAATGCCGAGGAGAGCGATTGCCTCGTCGTTGCGGTGAAGCATCACATGTTCATTGCGTAAGACTTTGATCCCAATTTCTTCAACGCGGCGAGTGATTTCATCAGCGCCGGCATAAAAATCATGATTCCCGAGAACCCCATATATACCGAGAGGAGCGCGGACGTCTTGAAATGCTTCAGCGAATGGATGAACTTCGTCCTTGCGGAACGTTACAAAATCTCCGGGCATAAGTATAAGGTCGGCATTCAGCGACTGGAGAAGTTTAGCATACATCACCATTTCAGATTTCGGCATGAACATTCCAGAATGGATATCGCTTATCAGCGCTACTGTTGTCCCTTCAAATGATGAGGGAAGATTCTTAAGCTTTATGGTTCGATGGGTGATTTCGCACTTCGTTTGCAGCATAATTCCATCGAGCGCTCCAATAAATGAATAAGTAGCAGCTCCAGCGAAAGCTGTTTTCAGAAAAAGGCGCCGGGAACGACTGTAAGCTAATTCTTTCGCCGAATTATTTCCTGCTTTCATCTCGGTTTTTCCTCGAAGGAATATGTGGTCAATAATGGAAAATAGTCCTCTCGCTAATTGAATAACGATAAGATAGACCACTAACAACAGTGAAGCTCCTTGCCAGACATAGAACATTTTAAGCCACAGAGGCATTGGGGAATTCTGTGTTGCGATGGCCGCTGGGAGAAGAATGAAGAGAAGTGTAGGGACATTCATCACAGTGAAGGTTACAGCTATTACAACACGTTGCCAGGTCTGAGATTTTGAAAGGATATGGTTTCTCAGAAAAAGGAACAGAAACCATTGTTCCGCAGAGATGAACAGCAGAACCAGAAAACGAAAAATGATATATCGCACGACCATCTGTCTATACGAGTTTTGGGTCCTCAGAGATTGAATTATACATCATGCTTTGATATATTTCAACTTACCAATGGTAAGCCGAAGTGTATCACTGCCGATGAAACGATTGATCAAGAAAGCGGTAATAGTCCTTGCCCTTCTATTTCTTGTCGTTTTACTTTTAGATACTGTTTTGATGCCTTGGTACGTTAACGAAGGGGGCACAGTACAAGTTCCAGAGGTCACGGGCAGGAGCGAAAAAGATGCGGCTGAGATACTTCAGATGGCTGGATTGTCACCGAAAAATGGTGGAGTGCGTCCTGATTCTAAATATCCCTCTGGATTTGTCATTCAGCAGAACCCTGAAGCAGGTGCGGTGGTCAAGAGGGGGAGAAGGGTTTATCTCGTGTTCAGTGGTGGAGAGCCGAAGTCAACAGTCCCGAGCCTGCGTGGGAAGACGCTCCGTGATGCGCGATTTGCCTTAGAACGAAATGGGTTTGCTCTTGGGACAATTGAGTATCAAGCTTCGGACGAATTTCCCGAGAACACAATCATCGACCAGTCCATCCCCGCTGGCTCGCAGGTTCGCCGTGGTAGCGCAGTATCAGTTGTTGTAAGTTCTGGGCATGCTGGCAATCTCACAGCTGTTCCAAACGTTTTAGGGCGCTCACTTGGGGAAGCGGAACAGCTGCTCCGAAAGGAGGGCTTTCAGCTTGGCAAAGTGACATTCCAAACTTCAAGCCAATACTTGCCAAATACAGTGCTGGATCAATACCCACGTGCCGGGATACTTGCAGCTCCCGGAAGTAGTGTTGATCTGTTTGTCGCCCAAGCAACATCCGGCTATCCACCCACAGAAAATTAAGCTGTTTTATGAAACTCCTTGCAGCATCAATTCTCTCAGCTGATTTCTTGCACCTTCGACAAGAAATAAGTATTCTTGTCCGTGGTGGAGCAGATTGGATCCATATCGATGTGATGGATGGTCAGTTTGTGCCGAATATTACTTTTGGCCCATTCATGGTTGCGGCCGTTCGAAAAGCAATTCCAACTCAATCTACGTGTCCCTTGGACGTTCACCTCATGATCATCGAACCAGAGCGCTATCTCAGAGAATTCCGAAACGCTGGCGCAGATATTATCACTGTCCATTGGGAAACATCCCCGCATTTGCATCGAACCGTGCAACAGATTAAGGAGCTTGGAGCGAAGGCAGGAGTTGCAATTAACCCATCCACGCCTGTTCGCGTGCTTGAGGATATCGTCCAGGATGTGGATCTTGTTCTTGTTATGTCCGTGAACCCCGGATTCGGGGGACAGAAATTCATTCCCCGATCAATGCATAAGATCAAAGAACTGGTCGCTCTCAGAAATCGAGAAGGAAGCTCTCCGTTAATTGAGGTTGATGGCGGAATAACATCGGAGAACATAACTGCAGTTGCCAATGCTGGAGCTGATGTACTTGTAACCGGATATTCTATATTCGGGCATGGGGATCTTAAAAAAAATGTTCGGGAATTGAAAAGGAAACTTTTAGAATCTTGAAAATCCATGAGTCTTATTCTTCGTAATGCTCACATTGTTACCCCATTTCGTATCATCAACCATTCTTCCCTTGTAATAGAGCAGAATCGGATCAGCGCAATTGGCGATGAGAGTGTGCTAAACATCGATTATTCTCGTGATACAGTGCTTGATCTTGAAGGACTGTATGTAGTTCCGGGATTTGTTGATCTGCTTGTCCATGGCGGAGCAGGATATGGTTTTACTGATGATACTCCGGAGGCTCTGGATCATCTCTCACGATATTTTTTCTCCCACGGGACTGTAGGTTTGCTCGCTGGGCTCTATAGTCAGGAAGAAGCCGCACTGAGCGATGATATTCGACGTATTCGGCAATATGTTGAAACTCATCCCGACGGAAACATCTGGGGGATTCATTTAGAGGGTCCGTTCATCAATCCTGAATTCAAGGGGGCAATGAGAGGAGAGTGGCTGTGGCTCCCCGATGTCCAGCGATGGCGAAGGTTATATCTGGCTGGAGGGAACGCTATCAAGATGATGACCATCGCGCCGGAACTTCCGGGTGCTTATGAAGTGATGCGTGAAGCAGCGCGGATGGGAGTGGTGCTATCGATTGGCCACTCAGGTGCCAGCTTCGAACAGATTGATGAAGCCATTGACAACGGCGCCGCTCATGTAACGCATCTGTTCAATGCAATGAAGCCGTTTCATCATAGAGAGCCAAGTCTCATTACTGCATCGCTGTTAAGGACGGAGCTCAAAGTTCAGTTAATTGCTGATGGATTCCACGTCCATCCAGAAGTTATGCAGCTTCTTTATCACATTAAAGGAGAGGGAGGGATTGTTCTCATCACTGACTCGATCCTTGCCGGGGGCATGCCAGATGGAACGTATACGTTTATGAACCAGCAGATTACGGTACAAGATCGTAAGGCGTTTCTCCCGGACGGCACGTTAGCGGGCAGTACGCTTACACTTGAGGCTGCTGTTCGCACAATGGTCAAAGAAGTTGGTGTTCCTATCACCGCTGCCGTAAGGATGGCATCTCTTAACCCTGTGAGAGTGCTTGGCTTGGAGCATCGGAAGGGCATTGTAGCCGTGGGGAAAGAGGCAGATTTAGCTGTGCTTGATTCTGACTTCAATGTCCATCTAACAATTATGCAAGGCTCAATTGTATACCGATCCACACGATTCTCCTGAAATCATTCTTCATAGTTTGGTGATCTTTACATTATGAACTTTGAGGGAATCATGAAGTTTACGCGAATAGAATATGCTGCGGCAGGGCGTATCGGAACAATTTCTCTGAATCGCCCTGAGAAACGGAATGCTCTCGATGACGTTATGGTCGCAGAGTTGACCCAGGCTTTTATCACAGCAGCAAAAGATGCCAGTGTGAAGGTGGTGGTGCTCCGCGCCAACGGTCCTGTTTTCTCAGCTGGGGCAGACCTGGATTATCTCCAACGCATCGCAAAATTTGATTTCAACGCAAATCTTGAAGATTGCCAGAAGCTCATTAGACTTTTTGTTTCAATTAATCAGATGAAGAAGCCAGTTGTTGCTGTTGTAGAGGGACCTGCTTTGGCTGGCGGTTGTGGACTTGCAACGGCTTGTGACTTCATTATTGCTGATAAAGAGAGAGCGGAGTTCGGGTACCCTGAGGTACGCATTGGATTTATACCAGCGATTGTGCTTGTGTATCTGCTGCGTCGAGTGAGCGAGAGTCACGCAAAGGAACTTGTTTTCACTGGTAAGACGATCAGCGCTCGGCGAGCATACGAAATCGGGTTGGTGAACGAGGTTGTCCCAACGACGGAAATGAACACTTTCGTCAATCGATTTCTTCAGGAACTTGTGGAGAAAAGCAGCGGAACTTCAATGAGCCTGATGAAGGAAATCTTTGCGAAGCTTCCTGGAATGAATTTGAGCGACGCGCTTGACTATGCGGCAAACATGAACGCTGTTGCGCGCATGACAGACGATTGTCGAAAAGGTATTTCGGCATTCCTCAACAAAGAAAAAATTATCTGGTAGGGGACTTTTATGATGATGCAAAACAATCTCAGGACTTTCATTCGAAGCGTTCCGGATTTCCCGAAACAGGGGATTGTCTTCAGAGATATTACTACGCTTCTCAAAGATAAGACGGCGTTTCACCAAGCCGCCACTGCACTGTTTGAGCCTTACCGGTCTCAAAAAATTGACAAGGTAGCCAGTGTAGAATCAAGAGGTTTTATCCTCGGGGCAGTGCTTGCGTATCTGTTGAATGCTGGTTTTGTGCTTATTCGGAAGCCGGGAAAATTACCTGCTGCAAGCATTCGGCAAGAGTATGAGCTTGAATACGGGACAGATGCTGTGGAGATTCACACTGATGCTATTACCCCTGGGGAGCGCGTTCTCGTCCACGATGACTTGCTTGCAACTGGAGGAACGGTTCTCGCAGTATGTAAACTCATCGAACGGCTTGGTGGAGAAGTTGCTGGACTTTCGTTTCTCATTGAACTGGATTTCCTTAAAGGTCGTCAGAAATTGCAACAATATAACATTCACTCGCTTATCCATTATAGTTCCGAAGAGGAACATTAACTGAACTGATATCTCATTTCGCAATCCAAGTGCCGTAACCGGCTCTTTAAGAGTTCTACCCTCGGGTTTGTCTTAGGTTTCCTGTGGAGAGTAGCTTGACAAAAGGGATTTCATTGCTTATATTATGACTAACCGGTCACTTTCTGACCGTGGAGTACGAATCATGAACAGAAAGTCGTACACTTTGGGAAAATCTACGGCAGAGCGCTTGCCGCGGAAGGAGAGGGAAAAGCTTCTACGTCGTCGCGAGATCATAGAAGCAGCCAAGCGTGTGTTTGCTGAAAAAGGTTACAGAAACGCTACACTTGAGGAGATTGCAGCAGCAGCAGAATTTGGCAAGGGCACAATTTATAACTATTTCCAAAGTAAAGAAGAACTCTTTATTGCCATAATGGATGGCACCTTTGATGAAGTAACCGAACTTGCATCGAAGGCAATGGCAATAAGCGGAGTTTCCAGAGAGAAGTTCAGGCAGCTTGCCTTCAATTTACTCCTTTACTATAAGCATAACCTTGATTTCTTCCGTTTGCTCATGCGAGAGGTAAATCAATTTCAACTTGAAGTTCGGGAAACGAATGTCACGCGAATTATGAATCGGCTCCTGCGAATTTCTGAGATTCTCGCTGAGGCTCTACATCGCGACATCCGTGCGAGACGAGTAAAGAACCACAACCCATCGGTTATGGCAACTATGTTTCTCAACCTTATTCACAGCTTCTTCATGAGAAATATGCGGACTTGGCAAACGATGTCCGAAGCTGATCTTCAGAACGCTGCTGATTTTATCACCTCGATCTTTTTCGATGGAGTTGCAGTCCATGCTCACTAAGAACGAAGGAGTACTAACTGTCATGCAAAGATATTTTTGCTTCCAGAGCAGTATTACACTGCTTATGATTTCTCTGTTGGTCAGACCACTTCCAGCTTTGGCAGAAGAGCCACGTGAAATTACTCTTGATGCTGCAATTTCGCTGGCTCTAAAGCTGAACAAACAATTATCAGTAGCTCAGCTTGAGATGGAGAAAGCCCGTGCAAAGTACCATGAGGCGCTTGGTGGCGCATTGCCCAAATTAAGTGGAACCGGCCAATATACGCGCAATATTAAATCGCCAGTATTTTTCCTACCGAATGCTATCCTCACCGGGGGCAGAATCCGAGAAGGGACAACGCCTGTTGCTTTTGCCCAGAAAAACAGCTACCTCGGTTCAATTTCTCTCAGCCAGCCCCTTTTCATCGGGCAGGTCTATGAGGGAATCAGCATAGCTTCCACAAGCTATAAGCTCGCCCTCGAATCATATGAGTCGGCGAAAACTCAGACTGTGCTCAACGTAAAACGCGCATTCTACGGGGTTCTGCTTGCTCGGGAAGCTGCAGCCTTGGCTGAAATGAGCCTAAAAAACGCTGAGGAAAACCTGAAGAACGTCCAGCGGATGAATTCGCAAGGACTTGTTTCTGACTACGACCTTATTCGGGCTCGCGTTCAAGTGGATAACCTTCGTCCTTACGCTATGCAAGCACATGATCAGTACGAATTATCAAAGAACTACCTGAAAATGGCAATTGGGCTTTCCCCTGATGAACCGATCAATGTTCTTGGTGATCTATCGTTTGCACCAAAGGACTCGGTGGTGAGCGTAGAGGATGCCCAGCGAATCGCACTTGCAAATAACTATGATCTCAGGCAACTAGAGTTTCGAGTGGAACTGGCACAACAATCCGTGACGCTCGAGAAGTATGGGCATTACCCCTCACTTGTGGCGTTCGGAAATTACCAATGGCAAGCACAAGCAGATAATTTTCAGTTCAGCGAGTATCTTTGGGCAAAGAGCTTTGTTCTTGGGGTTCAACTTCAAATTCCCATCTTCAACGGATTCCAAACCGCATCGAGAGTCCAGCAAGCAGAAATAACGTTTGATGAAGCGAAGAAGCAAAGAGATGCGTTCGTTGACAAATTGAAGACGGATGTCGCCAGTATTGTCTACCGTGTACAACAAGCTCGCAAACGGGTTGAAGCTCAAACACAATCCATTGGACAAGCTGAGAAAGCGTATCAGATTGCCAAGAGTCGCTATAACGCTGGCTTGGGAACACAACTTGAAGTGAACGACGCTGAAGTGGCAATGACCCAATCCAAGGTGAATTACCTGCAGGCTGTCTATGACTACCTGATCGCACAGGCTGAACTTGATCAGGTTCTCGGTAAACAAGTATCGCTCCAGTAACGCTAAATACGAGTATAAGTGATAAGGGAAAAATCTTGGAGATAAAGATGATGAAAAAGAATCAATTCTGGAACTTCTCCGGAGCTGTTATTCTCCTTCTTACTGTTGGAATAGCAGTTGGCTGCAGAGGGAAGAAAAACGTCAGTGAAGAAATCAATGCAATACCAGTGGAGGTCACCGTAGCCACTGCTTCTCCAATTGAGAGGGTCATCGAGCTCTCAGGGACCATTGACCCAATGGCAAAATCAAATCTTGGGTCTCAGATTTCTGGTCGTGTGGACAAAATTTATGTCAAAGAGGGGGATCACGTCACCGAAGGTCAGTTGCTCGTTCAGATGAACGATGCCCAACTCACGCAGGCAAAAGTGCAGTACGAGTTAGCTGACCTCAATTACAAGCGACTTTTGGCTCTTTCAAAAGAAGGGGCTGTATCGCAGCAGCAGCTTGATCAAGCGAAGACTGCCTATGAGGCAGCAAAATCATCCTACGAACTT
Organism: Bacteroidota bacterium; assembly: GCA_049973045.1. GTDB lineage: Bacteria > Bacteroidota > Ignavibacteria > 0-14-0-80-59-12 > 0-14-0-80-59-12 > JBMFJZ01. The sequence continues at coordinate 260,091 of JBMFJZ010000001.1, forward strand.
CTTCTCACGAACACACAACTCCGCGCCCCATTTTCAGGAGTTGTGACTGCAAAGTTGCTTAATGAAGGGGAGATCTTTGCCTTGTTCCCAGGAGCTGCAGGGTCTCCTGCTATCTTAACACTAATGAATATCTCGACGGTGAAAATCATGGTAAATGTCCCCGAGAAGGATGTACCGCGCGTGAAACTCGGACAGCGTGCTGTGGTAAGAGTCGATACGTACCCGGGAAAGCTCTTCGAAGGGAAAGTGACACGGATTGACCCGGCCTTGAACCCTGTTACACATACATTTTTGGTTGAGATTCGGGTTCCAAATCCACGTTCTGAACTTCGTCCGGGAATGTATGCAAAAGTCAACCTTTTCGTGGGGAAGTCCAGTGGTATCCTGCTCCCCATTGACGCTGTCATTAAAGTCCCGGGCTCGAATATTCAGTATGTATACACAGTAGAAGGGACTCTTGCCCACCGCCGTGAAGTAACAACCGGGCAGATCGTTGGACCAACTGTTGAGGTAACAAGCGGCATCAGGGTTGGGGATGAGGTTGTTACCGTTGGACAAACTCGCTTGAAAGAGGGGAGCCATGTCACAATTGCAAATTCAATTCAATAAGCTGAGCTGAAAAGGAGGGAGAGTCCAATGAGTCTGCCGAGTGCCTCAGTTAATAAGCCGATTACCACGGCAATGATTTTTACCGGGATCCTTATTTTTGGGATCTTTGCTTTTACTCAACTAGCCATTGATCTTCTTCCCGTATTTGAACCACCTGCTATCAGTGTCATTACGCTCTATCCGGGTGCAGGAGCTGAAGACGTCGAGTTGAAGGTTTCAAAGCCGATCGAGGAGCGACTAAGCACCGTTAGCAATGTAACCAGGGTGACCTCGAGCTCAAAGGATAATATTTCTGCTGTGACAGCGACGTTTGCGTGGGGGACAAATCTTGACGAGGCATCGAACAACATACGTGACGTTCTTGAGCAGGTGAAACCTCTTCTTCCCACGGACGCTGAGCGACCGATGATCTTCAAGTTCAGCAGCTCAAATATTCCCGTGGTGATGCTCGGTGTGACAGCGGAGGAAAGTTATCCTGCCCTCGGAAGAATCGTTTCAGACCAGATCACGGACGCTTTGACTCGTCTTCAAGGAGTTGGAACCGCTTACTCGGTTGGTGGTCCAGAACGCGAATTCTTAGTAAGAGTTGACCCAAGTCGCTTACAGGCTTATGGTTTGACGATCCCTCAGCTCGCTGCAGTAATCGGCGCCGAAAATATTACAATGCCCGCCGGGCAATTAAAGCTCGGGAGAGGTCAGTATAACGTCAGAGTTCCTGCAGAATTTGGGTCGATTGAAGAACTCCGCAATGTTGTCGTCTCACAATCGCGTGGGAGCCTTGTTTATTTGAAAGACGTTGCCCTGGTGCAGGATACACTTGCTGAGCAAACGTCGATGGTTCGCCTTGGTGGAGGAAAGCACGGAGCGATAGTTTTTGTTTTGAAACAATCTGGGACAAATAGTGTTCAAGTTGCGAACGAGGTTAGACAGCAACTGGATAAGATCCAGGCGACGCTCCCCTCTGATATAAAGCTGAGCATTCTCTTTGATACTTCCGATTATATTAAAGCGTCGCTGGCGGAGCTCTCAAGAGCCCTTGTTTATGGAGCAATATTCGTTGTTCTTGTAGTTGCTGCTTTTCTCAGGAGACTTCGCGGAAGCCTTATTATTATCCTCACGATCCCTGTCTCTTTAGTTGTCGCTTTCATTTATCTCTACGTATCCGGGAACACAATCAATATCATTTCGCTTTCGAGCTTGGCAATTGCTGTAGGAATGGTAGTTGATGATGCTATTGTGATTCTGGAAAATATTACCCGACATATTGAGGAAGGGGAGAAGCCGAAGACCGCTGCAGTCGTTGCCTCAAACGAAGTTGGTCTGGCTGTTATGGCATCGACGCTCACCATTGTGGCAGTGTTTCTCCCCATAGCATTTGTGAGTGGTATCGCTGGAATCTTTGTCAAGCAGCTTGGCTTTCTCGTGACATTCATGATCATAACGTCTTTGTTTGCCGCTCTTTCTCTCTCACCGATGTTAGCTTCGAAGCTCTTGCGATCACGTGAGGAGGAACAAGCTCATCCAAGTCGATTCGAGAAGTTCTTTGATATCAGCGAGCAAATTTTTCGGAAAATTGAAAGCGCGTATGGAAGTCTCCTGACATGGGCTTTGCACCACAAGGCGGCAACAGTAGCAATTGCAGCGGCTATCTTCCTCTCATCTGCAATGCTGTTCATGTTTATAGGGACTGAATTTATCCCCTCAGGGGATACAGGCTCTCTGCAAGCTGTCGTAGAACTGCCTGTGGGAACAAACGTTGACTCAACAACATCTGTTGCCTTCCGTGTTCAAGATATTATGAAACAAGAAGTTCCTGCTCAATATCGAAGAGAATTGTATTTCCGCGTTGGACAAAGCGAAAAAGGATTTGCGACGGTGACAGGCCAGAAGGAAGGTCCAAACATTGCTACCGTTGGGATGCGGCTTGTCCCACTCGATGAGCGTGGAGATTTGACCGTTGCGAGACTTTCTGAAAGGATTCGAAAACGCATCGCACAGATCCCTGGCATTGTCAAATTCGATGTCGGAGGAGGTACTGATCTCAACGCGGTTCTATTCGGTGGCGCAAAGCCACTGCAAATTGAGATTTATGGTGAAAGCATGGATAAGACTCTTGGGATTGCTGAACAAGTTCGTCGAATCGTTGCAGAAACTCCCGGCGCAATGGATGCTTCGGTAAGCTGGGGAGGAGACGCACCTGAGTTTCGAATTGTTCTTGATCGAAATCAAATGACCTCCCTTGGGTTAAATGCATCTATGGTCGCAGCAGCAATTCGCTCAAGCGTGTACGGTCTGAAAGCAAGTGAATTCCGAGAAGTTGGACAGGAATATGATATCTTCATTCAGGTCCCTGCGGCATTGCGGAACAACGTTGACTACTTGAAAACTATCCCGATCAAGTCGATGACAGGACAGATTGTTCCTCTCCAGAATTTCTCACACATCGAAGAAGGCTTCGCTCCTATTGAGATCCAGCATAAGAATAAACAGCGCGTTATCTACGTAGGGGCAAACATTCAAGGGAGAGCACTTGGAGATGTCATCAACGATGTTCAGCGCAAGATCAGAGAAACAATTGATCTTCCTCCTGATGTGCAGATCAAATACGGCGGACAGGCTGAGGAACAATCGAGCGCTTTTCGGGACCTTCTGAGATTCCTTATTCTCAGCATTATCCTTGTTTACATGGTGATGGCGGCACAGTTTGAATCGCTCCTCGATCCGTTCGTTATCATGTTTTCCGTCCCCTTTGCCTTCACTGGCATTGCATGGGCGCTTCTGATTACCGGTACACCGCTTAGCTTAACTGCGTTTATCGGGATGATTCTCCTAATTGGCATTGTAGTGAAAAATGGAATCGTTCTCGTAGACTATACGAACATACTCCGCGCTCGGAGGTATCCTCTCTTCGATGCAGTTGTCCAAGCGGGGAAAAACCGACTCCGCCCGGTGTTGATGACATCTTTTACAACTGTTCTTGGAAATTTGCCCCTGGCGCTGAGTAAAGCAGAAGGCTCCGAATTCTGGAAACCCTTGGGGATCGTCGTTGTCGGGGGGCTGACGGTGTCAACACTGGTTACGCTGGTCATCGTCCCTACGGTTTACTCAATCTTTGAGGCAAGAGTGAAACGGGATATTAACCGAAAATAAACTAAGAGAGGAATAGAGTATGGAGCGCGACAATTCAGCGGGAAAATCCCTTGAGGCCCCACTAAAGATGGTGATGATTATTGCAAACGAAGGGCTCATCGATTTTATTACTGAAGCATTTCGAGTGCTCGGGATTCGCGGATACACACGCATTGATAACGTCAAAGGGGAAGGGAGTATTGTGGGAGAGCCTCATTTAGGTACTCATATCTGGCCTGGAATCAATTTAATGTTTATCGTAGTTGCTAATGCAACCACTGCAAGGGCACTAATGGATGAGGTGCGAAAGATCGATGAAAAAGAAGGTGAGCCAGGTATAAGAGCCTTTCTTTTCAATGTGGAGGCAATAGCCTGATGTATCTTAACGAGCAAAACCGAAGGCTTGCTCCTTGGCTCCAGTATGACAGTTGCTTTTAAACGGCATCTTTTGTAAAATTGCATTTACAGCGTATATTCTCCTTTGCTTTTTGTACACCTTTCTGAACTTGGAGAGGAGGTGTAGCTATGGCGACGATCCTTGACCACACCAAACTTTATCGCCTACCGTGGACGCTTCCAGATAACGCTATTTCGTGGCTCGAGCCCACTTTCTCATGCAACCTCTCATGTGATGGGTGCTATCGTGCAAACCTGCCTAACGCGCACAAATCGATGGAGCAAATACGCCATGAGCTCCAGGTTTTCAAATCTCTCCGCAAAACTGATGGTATATCAATTGCAGGCGGAGACCCTTTGCTTCATCCAAACATCGTTGATATCGTCCGAGAAATTGCTGCTGACGGACTCAAACCCATCATCAACACAAATGGGATTGCTCTTACGAAAGAGCTCCTGAGTGAACTCAAGAAAGCAGGTGTAGCAGGATTTACGTTCCATATCGATAGTAAGCAACACCGGCCTCACTGGAAAAATAAAAACGAGCTTGAGCTCAATGAACTTCGACTCCACTACGCTGAGATGCTTGCTGAAGTCGGTGGTATTTCCTGCGCTTTTAATGCAACTGTCTACGAAGACACGCTACAGTATGTCCCAGGCATGTTACTGTGGGCGCAAGAACATATTGATATTGTCAATGTCATGGTGTTCATTGCATTCCGCGCAGCTGCCCTCAACGACTTCGACTATTATGCAGGGGCAGAGAAAATCGACATGACGTCGCTTGTGTATTCAACTGTCGAGCAAAAGCAACGCGATATTATGTCTGAGGACATAGTGGAAACTATTCGAACGGCCTACCCGGATTTCAGTCCCTGTGCATATCTCAATGGCACCGAGAAACCAAATTCATTCAAATGGCTTCTGACAGGACGTATTGGCACGAAGGAGCGAATCTATGGCTACGTGGGACCAAAATTTATTGAGCTTGCCCAGACTGCTCATCATCTTGCAAAAGGTCGATATCTTGCGTATACAAAGCCATCTGTGTTGCGCAAGGGGAAACGCATGCTTTTCCTTTCTCCCATTGATCGCGGTTTGTCTCAGACATTGTCCTCCTATATTGCTGCGGCTATCCGCAACCCCATTCGACTTTTCAAGCCACTTTATTTCCAATCAGTAATGATCATACAGCCGATCGATCTCCTAGCTGATGGAAGAATGAGCATGTGCGACGGATGTCCCGATATCACAGTATGGGGGGATGAGATTGTCTGGTCATGTCGGCTTGAGGAGCAGATGCATTTTGGCACGTTTGTCCGCGCTGTCCCGAATAGGCGAGAAAAATTCTCTGAGAAAGAACTTTCCTTTCTTCAACAGTGGAGCAAAAGCAAATCGCCCTGAAGTTGAAATTGACAATGGACCTAAAACGTAAACTCTCCGCGGTTGCGATCTACGCCATCGCTATGGGCTACCTTGAGGCGGCAGTAGTTGTGTACCTCCGAAACCTGTATTACCCTGATGTATTCACATTTCCACTTAAACTTCTTCCGCTCAAGATAGTGATTGTTGAACTTGCTCGTGAAGCATCAACACTGGTTATGCTTGGTGCAGTTGGATATCTGGCAGGCTCTCGTCGGTTCGTTCATTGGCTCTCGTACTTTGCCTTCGCATTCGGTGTATGGGATATCTTCTACTATGTCTTCCTGAAAATCACAATGAGCTGGCCCGTATCATTACTCGACTGGGATATTTTGTTTCTCATCCCGCTGCCATGGGCTGGACCGGTGATTACACCAATTCTTGTCTCCGTTGGTCTTATTGGAGGAAGTATACTTATTCTGTGGAGAGAAGAGATTGGGAAACCAATCAAGTTAGCAGGACTTCAGTGGGCTCTTCTTGTTTGTGGTGCATTAATAATCATTTTCTCATTTCTTTGGAACGCTCCAGCCCTTGTGCGTCAAATGTCTCCACGAACATTTCCCTGGGCAATCTTTATTTTCGGTTATGCTCTCGCAGGTATTGCATTTTTGAGTGCCTTCCGAAGCCAAGCCTCAATCAAAGTGTAATGCGGTTGCATTCTTGGACTCCACTCCGTAAATTGTGTTCGCTGGAATATTTAATAGCCTCGTATTTTTATGAAAACCATTATCGAACCCTTCAAGATCAAGTCCGTCGAACCAATACCTTTCACAACTCTTGAGCAGCGGGAAGAAATTCTTCGTGCAGCGGGATACAACACATTCCTCATTCGCGCAGAACATGTCACCATTGACCTCCTTACCGACAGCGGAACCGGCGCAATGAGCGCAAAGCAGTGGGCTGGTATTATGGATGGCGACGAAGCATATGCTGGGGCACGGAGTTTCTACCGACTTGAAACAGTAGCGCAGGATCTGTTCGGGTTCCGGCACATTATTCCAACTCATCAGGGTAGGGCAGCAGAACGAATCCTCTTTTCGCTTGTAGGTGGGAAAGGGAAAATTATTCCAAACAATACGCACTTTGATACAACGCGTGCTAATATAGAGTTCACCGGTGCTGAGGCAGTTGACTTGCCAATTGAGGAAGGGAAGCATCCGGAGTTAGTGTACGATTTCAAAGGGAATATGGATGTCGAAAAGCTTCGAAATTTGATCAGTGCGCGTGGATCGTCACATATACCACTTATTATGCTCACCATTACGAACAACTCCGGCGGTGGACAGCCTGTGTCAATGGCAAATATACGTGCTGTGAGGAACGTTGCAAGCGAGTACGGCATCCCACTTTTCTTTGACGCTTGCCGTTTTGCTGAGAATGCATACTTCATAAAAAAGCGAGAGCCAGGCTACGGTAATAAATCAGTTCGTGAAATTGTCCAGGAGATGTTTTCTTATGCAGATGGCTGCACTTTCAGCGCGAAAAAGGATGCTCTGGTGAATATTGGTGGGCTCCTTTGCATGAATGACGATGAGCTTGCAACAAGAGCGAAGAATCTTTTGGTGATCACAGAAGGGTTCCCCACATACGGCGGTCTTGCCGGGCGAGACCTTGAAGCGATGGCGCAAGGTTTAGAGGAAGTTCTCGATGAGCGATATCTTGAATATCGAATCCGTTCCGTGGAGTATCTTGGGGAAAAACTGCTCTCCGAAAATGTCCCGATCCTTCAGCCAACAGGAGGACATGCTGTGTACCTCGATGCGAAGCGGTTTGCACCACATATACCACAAGGACAATTCCCCGGCCAATCAATTGTCGTTGAGCTCTATCGCACCGGTGGTGTACGAGCAGTCGAAATCGGAAGCGTGATGTTCGGAAAACGTGACGAGCAGGGGAGGTTCATCCCGCCGTTACTGGAGCTTGTTCGACTCGCAATCCCAAGGCGAGTATACACGCAGAGCCATATCGACTATGTGGCGGAAGTTGTGAGAGATGTCTATCAAAAAAGAGATGGACTTCGCGGATATCGCATTGTTTATGAAGCTCCAATGCTCAGACATTTCACTGCACGCTTTGCTCCAATTGATAATTCCGCAGCGGGATAATGGTAATGTTATATTCACGGTACTCTGGGGTCTGCTACATTGTTTGTGATAATATAATCCTCTCGGTGTGCCGTCTCTGATAGCTTATGGTATCTTCCAGGGTTATTACCATAAGAGGGGCAAAAATACTGGCGGACATTCTCACCGCATCACGCTGTTTTCTTGCCTTTGTTCTTTTTAGATTGGGTTTGCAGCGAGATGTGCGTACTCTGCCAGCTGCAATGACTGTGTTGATATTAGCGTGGATTACGGATTTACTGGATGGTGCTTTAGCACGCAGTGATCCTCATCCACGCCATACATTAGTTGGAGATCATGACTTAACAGTTGACGTGGCTGTTTCGCTGGGCGCACTGGGTTATTTAGTGCTATCGGATTACCTTTCCCTGGCGAGTGGACTTATCTACGTGGCTCTTGCTTCCCTGCTTATTTGGTATTATCGGTCGCCTGTGTTAGCTATGGCGGCTCAAGCTCCACCTTACGGTGGGATGTTATGGGTTGGATTGCACGACGCTCCTCTTTATGGCTGGTTAGCAATTGTCTGGATTTGTTTGGTTGTTATTCTCACCTGGCCACGATTCCCACAAGAGGTTCTGCCCAATTTCCTGCGTGGTATGCGCAATCTCTCTGCACACCGTCGGCGATATCTATGAAATGTCCAAACTTGAGTTGTTAAGTCTCAGCTGTTGAGCAATGGAAAACCTCATCCAGTGCGCTGTTTGTGGCCACAGAAATACCGAGCTTGCCACAGTTTGCAAATCGTGTGGCGCATTCCTGCAAAACCGTCCAACAGCTTTAAACCTCTTTGAAACAGTGTGGAAACTCGTTGACTCACCAAAGCGAGCATTACGCGAAGTTGCACTTGCTGAGCATAAGAATCACGCATGGCTGTTATCAATATTTGAAGGGATTGGGCTAACCTACCTTTCTCTTGCTGTTCGTACAGCCGATGAAATGGAAGCTACTTTGGGAAGTTCACTTCTCACAGGGGCTATTGCTGGTGCGATTGCCGGACCCATTGGTGTCTCCCTTTTGTCATTGATTCTCCTCGCCCTCGGGTTAATCTTTGGACAGCGATTAATGTTTAAAAATATTCGAGGCGTCTTGACCTATGCCCTGGTTCCAGTGGTAATCAACCTTTTTACAGTATTTCCACTCCAGATTATGACGTTTGGTGCTTTCTTGTTTACCCATAACCCATCTCCTCTTACTATTAATCCAACGGTTTTCATAGCAACTGTATTAATAGATTTAACTTTTGGCATTTGGCAATTATTTGTTTTAATATCGGCTCTGAGCATCTTTTTCACTAATTCTTTTTATAAGATCTTCACATCTATCCTCATATTAGTATTGATCTCTGCCGCAGCTGAGCGCTTTCTTTTGTCCCCTATTGTTCATAATTTTATGGATAAGGTGCTACAATGAAAAGGAACTCTCCTGTACGCGTTGTTCAATTTGGCTTTGGACCAATAGGTCAAGCATGTGCTAGAGAAATCCAGCGGCGCACGTGGGCTACGCTTGTTGGAGTTGTTGATAACAGTATTGAGCTTGCAAGCAAAAGTGTTGGAGAGGTACTTGGCATCAAAGAGCTAAATGAAATGCGAGTGTCCAGAGGACTTTCCTCCATTTTGCGTCGTCAGAAAGCTGATGTTGTTGTTCATACTACCCGGTCATTTTTGGTAGATGTGCAGAAGCAACTTTCTGCTATCGTGCGGGCTGGACTTCCAATTGTTTCTTCTACTGAGGAACTCTTTTATCCCTGGTCACGGAATACACGCTTAGCACAGAAGCTCGATGCTCTCGCAAAGAAACATCGTGTGGCAATATTGGCAACCGGGGTGAATCCGGGATTTGTAATGGATTCACTTGTGCTGTTTGTAAGTTCAGTATGCACAGATATTAAAGCTGTTCGCGTAGAGAGGGTTGTTGATGCAGGGCGTCGCCGATTACCTCTACAGAAGAAGGTGGGAGCTGGGCTGTTGCCCTCGAAGTTCAGTGAGATGAGATTAACTAATCGCTTAGGTCATATAGGATTGCGAGAATCTTTTGATTTTGTTGCTAATACTTTGAGATTAGCTTTTGATCAAGTTGTTGAAACACTTGACCCTGTTATTGCCGAAATGCCTTGTACCACCGAATTCCTTAGCATTGATGCAGGGCAAGTTGCGGGCATTCATCATGTTATTCGTGGTAGCCGAAGTGGGGTTGTGCTTCTTGAATTGGACTTGAAGATGTATGTAGGTGCAGAAAAGGAATTCGATTCCATCATCATAGAAGGGACACCACCTTTGCATCTTCGCTTTGAAGAGGGGATACATGGGGACATGGCTACAGTTGGAGCTCTTGTAAACGCAATTCCGCGCGTACTCAGTGCCCGTCCCGGCTTGCAAACGATGAAAGACTTACCACTTCCACACTTTTTCTCCGGAGACGTATTTACCTGATGATCAGACTCTCGCGAGAAGAATTTGAAGCCATCGCGGAGGAGGCCTTTGCACACCTTCCCGCCGCCTTTAAGGACCGCGTGGATAATGTCGTCATCGTTGTGCAAGACTATCCTGCTGAGGAAGATTTACGTGCGGCGCGTGTTCGCTCCAAGTATCAGTTGCTTGGGCTTTACTCCGGAATTTCGTATCCACATCGAAGTGTCTGGTACGGGATGTCCCCTGTGACACCCGATGTGATCAAACTTTTCCAGAGGAATATTGAGGGTCTGTGTACGGATGTGGAGGAACTAAAGAGGAAGATCGCCGAGGTACTTCTTCATGAGCTTGGGCACTATTTTGGGATGAGTGAAGAAGAGATTCGTCGGGCACAAGGTGAATGAAAACATCAACCCGCCAGAGGCGCAAGGGGAACAATTATGAAGCTTTTAAGTGACTACGAGGCGCCTACGAAGGAGCACTACAGGATTCTTTTCCTTTGTTGGGCGGGATGGGTGTTCGATTTCTATGACCTTATTTTGTACACATTCCTGCTTATGCCGATTGGCGACGAGCTTCATCTTTCCAACCTTCACCTGTCGTACGTCCTTGGTGCTTCACTTACTGCAACTGCTCTCGGAGGAGTGGTGTTCGGCATCCTTGCAGATCGTTATGGTAGGAAAAGGGTGTTAGAATGGACGATTCTCACCTACAGTATAGGAACATTTCTCTGCGGTTTAGCACCAAACTTTTTCACCCTCCTTTTTTTCAGGGTCGTAACTGGTATTGGAGTAGGAGGGGAGTGGGCGACAGGTCAAACTCTCATCGGTGAGACGTTTCCACCGAAGATGAGAGGAAGATATGGTGCCTTTATGCAAACCGGTGCTCCTATTGGAGTAGCTCTGGCATCCATCGTTGGGGGATTCGTAACTCCATTGATTGGATGGAGGTCCTCTTTTATGATTTCTGTCTTGCCAGCCCTTCTTGTTGTATTCATACGGAGGACGCTTCCGGAATCAGATATGTGGCTTGAAAGGAAAAAACTCCTTGACGCAGGACTCCTGCCAAAGGGGCTTGCTGAAAGCGAAAGAGCAAATCAATTTGTTCTTCTTTTTTCAAAACAATTCAGAAAGACATTTCTCTTTGCTCTTATTCTTGCAATCTTTGATATGTCAGCCTACTGGTTCACATATTCGTGGCTTCCTGGATATCTTCATCAACAAAGGCAGTTTTCCATGGCTAAATCGGGGTTGTGGATGCTGGTAACACAGACGGGTGGATTCTTAGGATATTTTACTTTTGGCTTCGTTGCTGACAAGCTTGGACGTCGACCTGCGTACACGATTTATTCTGTTGTTATGGCATTAGGGCTCGTGATGATAACGCTCATGTGGGATGTGGTTGTTATCTATCCTCCCGTAATTTTAGCTTTCATGTTCCTTGTGGGTTTTGGAACAGGCATGTTTGGTGGGTACGGACCGTTGTTCTCGGAACTGTTCCCAACGAAGATTCGCAACACAGCTATGGGATCAGCATTTAATCTGGCAAGAGGTGTGCAGTTCTTTACCCCGATTGTAATTGCGGTTGTGGCAGAAACCTACGGACTCAGCGGCGGAATCTCACTCGCTGCTCTCTTTGCCCTTCTCACAGGCTTATGGATATGGACATTCCCGGAGACAAAAGGGAAAAGACTGAGAGCCGTTTGAGTGCTGATATGTCGGCATCAGGGCGCTATAGTCCGCCTGAGGCAGATTGTTTACCGGCGTTTTTCGAGCTTGACTGTTACTGTAAATGTTCGATTGTTCCTCTTTACAACTACTGGAACTTCTTCACCGGGACGATGCTCGCCAAGAGCGTAGGTGAAGTCGTACAGATTCTTGATTTCCATGTTGCCGAATTTCACAATGATGTCACCCGTCTGAAGACCAGCCTTTTCGGCGGGGCTTCCGTGACGTACCCCCGCAATCCGAAAGCCACTTACCTGCTCGCCAAAATCAGGGATAGTCCCCATGTATACTCCATATCCTCTTCCCTCTGTGGAAGCGGGGGCTGATTCAACTTTCGTGAAAAGTGGACGTGCACGCATTGTGTCCATAGCAAACGCAATCTCGCTGATATACTGAACGAGCCGTGCCTCCTCAGAAGCATTGATTTTTTCCCAGGTGTCAGTTGGACGGTGATAGTCCTCATGAAGACCGGTGAAGAAGAAAAGGACTGGGAGATCCTTCGCATAGAACGAGGCTTGATCGCTTGGACCGTAGCCTTCGGGATTAAGTTTTAGGTGAAATGAGGAATCGGAGTTAAATTTTGCGAGCAGCGTTTTCCACTCCGGAGATGTTCCTGTACCGTAAATGATAAGCGTGCTGTCTTTCATGCGACCAATCATATCCATGTTGAGCATCCCAATGGTCTTTTCGAGAGGGAATGCTGGGTGTTTCACATAGTACTGAGAACCTATTGTTCCTTCTTCTTCCGCTCCAAATGAAATAAAGACGAGAGTTCGCTTAAGTTCATCAGCTCGCTGTGCGAAGACTCTGGCAAGTTCAAGCAGCCCGGCTGTCCCCGAGGCATTATCGTCAGCGCCATGATGAATTGCTATCGTATCAGGCATCATCGAACCTTCACCACCCCAGCCGAGATGGTCATAGTGTGCACCAAGGATGAGTACCTGATCATGTAATATAGAATCACGTCCGCGCAGGTATCCAATAACATTAGCTGTCTGAGCATGAATCTTACGCACATCCGTCTGAATGGTCAACTTGATACCCGGAATTTCTCGGCTTACAGGAACCTGTGTCGAGTCGAGTTGCTTTTGCAGAGAACTTAACTTTTCATCAAGGAAAGGTTCGATAAATTTTCTCTTCAGGGCGATGATAGGAATACCAACATCTCCCGGGTCATTATCATATCGAAGTTTCGGAAGCTGATCCTCCTTGTCCTGAGCGGGCCCGGTAATGAGGACCAATCCTGCTGCGCCTTTTTGTCGTGCCGTGATTGCCTTGAACCTTGGCAGCGAATACCTTGAAAATCTTCCGTGAACAATTTCGCCTTCCGGGCTGTATCGGAAGGCAACCGCAATTTTCCCGGTCACGTCAATAGATTTATAATCGTCGTATCCAAGGTCTGGTGCTGAAATCCCGTAGCCGACAAATACCAGAGATGCACTTACTGTGGTATCTTTCGTAAAGGAGAGCGGTATGAAATCTCTTCCAACTGTCAATATTCTCTCCTCATGTTTCCTTTGAAGAGTTAATGTAGCAGCGTTGTGTTCGCCAAGCTTCACACCGGAAATGAAGTCGAAGTGCTGAAACCATGTGCCTTTGTCGCCTGCAGGCAAGAGGTGGTTTTCTTCAAAAATTTTAGCTATGTATGCAGCAGCTTTATCTGCAGCTGGCGTACCAGCGCGGCGCCCCTCGAGTGAGTCTGATGCCAGAACCTTCACATGATTCAGAATGGCATTAGCTGAAATCGATGGAAAATTGGTTTGATGATCTGTGTGAAAGGTTCGGTTGCTGAGCGTATCGTTCGAAATTTTAGAATGAGATAACACCATTTGTCCTGATACACTCAAAATTCCAGTCAGTAGTAAAATGAGCGCTCTTGTTCGAGCTCGACTGAAATGAGTGCCAGCACACCTTGAGACAATGTGGCAATTCAGTGGATTCATTGGTCACTCCTTAATCTATGAGCATTTCTTTTCCGTTGCTTTTACATATTTCGACGGAATGCTTGTGCATCGAATGTTTGTCCATTGATATCTCGTGAGGCATCTGATGCAAGATAGAAAAAGATATCGAGCACCTCTTCGGGCTTTGGTAGCTTAGTCTGATCCTCATGCGGATATGCTTGTCTTCGCATCTCTGTTGCCATAGCTCCGGGATTTACAGAATTCACCCGAACCCCCGTGCCTTGCAATTCATCCGCCAATACCTGAGTGAATCCTTCAATGGCGAACTTTGAAACCGCATATGCGCCCCAATTGGCGCGGCCATGTCTCCCTACAGAGGAACTCACATTGATGATCGAACCAGTGGAGTGGCTGAGCATGGTTGGCAATACAGCTTTTGTCACGAGAAAGGCACCAGTTGCATTGACATCAAGTACTTCACGCCATATCTCTGAAGGATATTCTATTATTTGTACTCTTGGACCCAGTACCGATGCATTATTGATGAGCACATCTATTTTGCCGAAGTGCTTAAGAGCCTGTTCAACCGCTTGAGCGATATTTTCCTCGTTTCTTACATCTCCTTCGACAATTAAAGAAGGATAGCCTTTCCCGGAAATATCTTTTTCTAATTTGTTTAGTTCCGCTGAAGGCCGCGCAAAAGCTATCACCTTAGCTCCTGCTTGGGCGAAGGCAATGCACAATGCACGTCCTAACCCACGGGATGATCCGGTGATGAGAACAATTTTGTTTGTCACTTCCCACATTGTTGATGGCACATTTACGGGATCCAATCGGCGATGAAGACGTTCATCTCGTGAGGTGCCTTTGCATTCCGGTTTGAGCAGAAGATGATTTTCTTCCCATCATGGGTGAACATTGGAAAGCTGTTAAACGTGCCAGCGTAAGTAATCTGTTCATCTTCGCTGCCGTCCTCCCGAATCATTCGAAGTTGAAAAGACCGCCGCTGCGGATCGGAGACATTTGAGGCATAAACGATATGCTCGTTATCAGGATAAAAGAATGGAGCAAAACTCGCAGCTCCGTGCTTTGTTACCTGACGAATATTCTTCCCATCTGAATCAGCGACGTAAATTTCAATTACCACTGGCTTTAGGAGGCGTTTTGCTAAAAGGTTCTCGTACTCGCGGATGGCTGCAGAGTCTTTTGGGTAAAACGCCCGATAGACAACTTTTTTCCCGTCCCACGAATAATACGGTCCGCCTTCGTAGCCGAGGCTATCTATGAGACGAATAACATGCCCACCGTCAAAATCCATAGTGTAAATACCAAGATCGCCGTTACGAAATGAAGTGAAGATTATTTTAGCTTCCACGGGAGAGACAGTGGCTTCGGCATCATATCCTGGATTGTGCGTGAGCTGACGCAGATTCGAACCATCAGTCTTTGCCTTGAAGATCTCATATTCATCATAGAACTTCCAGACGTACCCTTGCTTGAAATCGGGTGGGGGAGGGCAAGCGGTATCTGTGAGATGCGTAGAAGAATAAATGATCTCCGAATCGCCAAGCAGGTAATAGGAACATGTTGTTCGACCTTTTCCAGTGGACACCAGCTTTACATTGCTTCCATCGATATTCATTGTGAAGATTTGATCGCATTTAAACGGAGGGCGCGTTGACTGAAAGATAATTTTTTTCTCGTCAAATGAAAAATAAGCTTCCGCGTTGATGCCTCCAAAAGTTAGCTGCCGTACATTCGCGAAATGTTTTTCACGCGGGTCGTGAATGGGCGAGATCGGTTGTTCGTTGAGATCTTGCGCGAAGATGACCGGAGCAGCCAGGATCGTTATCACGGCAACATGTTTCCAGTGCATAGATTTTTCTCCTTGTGCATAAGTTTTGCTAAAATTTAGCCCCCGATGTTAAAAAATGCAAAGAGTGAAATATCAATGGAATTCATTTAGCGCTGTCTTTCAGAATTACACCGATAAGCGGGCGGGAACATTTGAGCACCCTATTGCGTTTGTTGTATTAAGATTGTATTTTTTCTATAAGTCATGAGCCGAGTACAAAAACCTGTTGCCCTCTTCATGCTCGCTTTGACGTTGGTCACTGCTTTTGCAGGATCAATGAACATATTTCTATTCACATTTTCCTATCCATACCTATCAGTAAGTCCCCATACCCATTGCTCAAGTCCCTCGAATCACATATCCATTAATGAATTTCTGGCGTTGCGCTCTTTTCGTTTCATTCCTTATTCCCATCCTGTTCGTTCACCAGATTTTGATTGTTGCCTCTTTGTCGAAGAGATTGCTGAACCTCTTGTTTCATTGACTTTTCGTTCCGTTCTTGATCATCCGCATTTCCAAAAGCGCGGCCCACCTGAAATCGCTGCTTTCTTGGTCGCTGCAAGTTGACTGACACGTCATTGAATCGTAGCGGAAGCTTGCAGCTCTAATGAAAACACGTTGCACCTTATTTTCAGCGCAGTGTTAGACTAATAGGTTTTTTGATAAGCCGAACGTGTGTTGTCCGCGTTTGGCGGATTGACTAAGAAACAAAAACATGGAGTAGGAAATGGAAAGAAGAGTTCTGTTCCTCATAGGATTCATTCTGTTCGCTTTGGTGAATATCTTTCAAACATTTGCAGCATATCCACCGAACAAGATAGGCAATAGAGCAACCCTCACTGGCAAGGTGGTGGAGAAGGCAGACGGCCACCCTCTGGGATATGCTGAGATCATTGTGTACAAAGACAGTATTATTGTGACTGGTGCTATTGCCGATGAGCTTGGAAACTACACATTGAAGAACATTGAGCCGGGCGGCTACCGGATTGTAGCGGTTCTTATTGGATTTAAGAGAGAAGAAGTTATAGCGCAGCTGCGCTCCGGCATAAATACAGTTAACTTTGCCTTAGAACCCGCGGAGATAACATTATCTGACGTGACCGTTAGTGCACAACGTGCGGCAGTAGCTCTCGATGTAAAAAGCGGCAGTCCTGTTTTTGTTGAAAGGGACTATCACGGTTCGCCGACGAATCTGACCACAAACATCATTCAGCAAAGCATCGCTGGCGCTGTTCAAGCTCCAGCAGGTGAAATTTATATCCGAGGTCAACACAAAGCTTACACTTTTTACATTGATGGCGTACCGGTGCCTCCAAACATTAGTGGAAGTATGAACGAGTTGTTTAGCCCAAGCATCGTCAATCGAATTTCATTTCTGACCGGAGCTTTGCCAGCTGAATATGGGAATACATCATCACTCGTTGATGTTCGGACTAAAATCCCTGTTGGGCCGATTGGGGGCAGTGCCTCAGCATATTACGGTACATTTAACTCCTTTGGTCAGTCGCTTTCATTTCACAGTCATACTGGTGACTTCGGGTTCTTTTTTGCGGGCACACATCAGCTCACTGACAGACGTCTTGATACTCCGCTTCCTGATATTTTTCATGACCGCGGTGAAGACCTCTATGGTTTCGGCAAGGTGCAATACATAATTTCACCAAATGATGTCTTGATGCTCGACTTGAACTGGAGTAGAACTAAGTTCCAGGTTCCGTATGATTCTACCGGCAGTGCCTTTCTCGATGATACTCAGACTGACGTCAATAGTTTTCAGAATCTTATTTATCATCACGCATTAGGGAGTGAGGCAAGTTCAGGGGAGTTTTCTCTTGCCCTGTATCACAGACAAGGTTCGCTTGTGTATTTACCGGGCGTCGGAGATGTCCCTGCGTTTTATTTTGCAGGAGACACAATTGCGTACAATATCAGAGAAGATCGATCTTTCAATGTTTATGGATTTCGATCAGATATCTTTTTCCCTGTGCAGGAGAATTTTTCCATTAAGTTAGGCGCAGCTGCAAACTTAACTCGAGGAAGAGAAGCATTTTTCGCATTTAACGCTTCCACTTTGGGACCGCAGTCAATTCAAGAGCTGAAAGGGCATGACCTCGGAGGCTATCTTCAAGCAACGTTCTCGCCCCTCTCGTTTGTGCAGTTTGATCTTGGCGTGCGGTACGATTATCATGAAGTCTATGGCTCTTTGTCCGAGTCTCAAATTTCGCCGCGCATTAAGCTGAGCATTATGCCCAATGTATCAACAAATCTGTATGCTTACTACGGGCGTTTGTTTGTTCCAGTAAATATTGAAGCACTAAGGGAAATTACATCAGCTGAAGGACTCGTAGGCCAACCGACGAAAGCTCTTAGAAGTAATTATTTCGAGATTGGCTTCTTGAAAAGTTTTCCAGTTGGCTTGACGATGAAGCTTTCAGGATATTACAATGAAGAGAAGCCGGGTCTTGACGAGACCACCATCCGGGGAACCGCAATTGTAACTGATGTCAACGTCGAGAAAGTTTTTATTCGTGGTAGTGAGCTTTCTCTTTACTACGCACCCGAAGGACATATTTCAGCATATTTCAATCTGACATTGAGTCATGCACAAGGAGTCGGAGCAACAAGTGGAGGTTTTCTCCCCGTTAAACCGCCGACAACTGCTTTTGACCTCGATCATGACCAAAGAATTACGTACGTACTCGGCATTGACTACCATCGAGATGATTACTATATTAGCCTACTGGCAAGTTACGGAAGTGGGCTAACAAGTGGAGAAAATGAACATGTAAATCCGCATCTTATTTTTAATGGTTCTATAGGGAGGACGTTCCGTGCCGGTCGAGTGCTGATCCGCCCTGAATTTTTTGTTAACAACATTCTGAACCATAGTTATCTTTTGAAGGGAACATTCTTCAGTGGCGCTATCTGGGGAGCCCCGAGAGCGGCTATATTTCGAGTTGGTGTTTCAATCTGAGGCTCAAAAGCTTAAATACGTTTCACTGGCGCAAGCGGCGGGGGATCCTTCGCCGCTTCATTATTTGTTATTTTCCTAAAGGCCATGAATCAACAAGCAAAACTAAGGAGGGACAACTCATGGAGAGACAAAAGACGGCGATAATTACCGGAGCAACAGGAGGACTTGGGAAAATAGTCACACAGGTCTTCCTAACAAGAGGCTGGAATGTCGTAGCAACATACCGTTCGGATCGAGCCATTGAACATCTGAGGAAGGAGCTGCAGCCAGGAATTCAGCAACTGCTGGCTGTCCGTGCTAATGTGACGGATGCTTCTCAAGTCAGGGAAGTGTTTGACAAATTGCTTGAGAAGTTTCAGCGAGCCGATGCTCTTATAAACACTGTAGGAGGGATATGCCGAAGCGCGCTCACGCAGGATATCGAAGAATCCGACTGGGATTTCATGATGAACGTGAATTTAAAATCTACATTCTTATGCTCAAGAGAATTTCTTCGTCGTCATCCGAAGGATGGATCCTACGGGAGAATCATTTCGATTGCTGCAATGCCAGCACTGAAGCCGACAGGAGGGAGGGCTGCTTACGCTGTTTCTAAGGCAGGCGTTATCATTTTCACTCAGGTACTTGCAGATGAGCTCCGGGGCACTGGTATTACTGCTAATGCGATTGCTCCAAGTATCATTCGTACAGAAGCCAATATTGCATCTATGCCTGATGAATATCACTCAAGGTGGGTTTCACCTTATGACGTTGCAGAGACCATTCTCTTCCTCTGCTCAGACGCTGCATCGTCAGTAAACGGGGTTGTTATTCCGATGTTCGGTGGTGTAAATTGATTTTTAAGTGAGAATTACCTATCATTACAACGTGGGAGCTTCAAAAGCTTGAGAATGTGTAGCAAGCAGCTGCAAAAGTTTCTAACCCTTTCCACAAACTCTAATGCAATCGGCCGTTGGAGTTAAGAAGGGAGCAGCGTATCTCCCTTTTTCTTTTTGGAGGTTTCATGTCGTTAAGCGAACGTTTGAGTGAAGATTTAAGAACTGCGATGAAGTCCGGCGATAAAGTCAGACTAGAGACGATTCGGATGCTTCGGGCTGCACTTACGGAAAAGATTGTTGAACGTAGAGGTGCTAATGCGGAGATGAGGGAAGAGGATGAATTGTCGGTGATCCTTTCTGCTGCTAAGAAGCGTAGAGAAGCCATTGAGGAATATCGACGGGTAGGTCGTGAAGACAAAGCGCGTGAAGAAGAAGCGGAACTGTCGATCATTCAAGAGTACCTGCCAAAACAATTATCACCAGACGAAATTGCTGAGCATATCAAAGCCGTTGCTGCACAGATTGGAGCTGCGAATCCGAAAGATTTCGGGAGGCTTATGGCGGCTGTTATGAAAGATCTCAAAGGGAAAGCCGATGGGAAAATTGTTCAGGAATCTGTCAAACAGTTTCTTGGAGTATAGATATGTCAAGCTTTGACATTATTGTTCTCATAGTGCTTGCAGGATTCTTTATATGGGGATTTGTTGAGGGGGTCATACGAAAAATTCTTTCCCTTGCTGGTGCAATTATTGGGATTATCCTCGCTGTCCGGTGGGCTCATGATGTAGGAGCATTTGTGTCTGAACTTATCGGCGTTGGATCTCTTGCAGGAGAAATTGTTGGCTTCTTGTTCATTGTGATCCTGACAATGGCGGTCGCTAATGTTTTAGGGCGGTTCGCCACAAAAATTAGCCCCGGGCTTCTTAAACTGGCAAACAAAATCATTGGAGGGATAGTAGGTGTTGCGGAAGGGTTTCTTGTCCTGAGCGCTCTCATATTGGTTCTTTCTATTGTTAACATCCCAGGGAAACAAACACAACAGGAATCTCGGTTGTACCAGCCGCTAAAGAATTTCACTCCGTGGTTGGTGAAAGCGACTACAGCTTTTTTCCCTGAGACTCGATCCTTCCATCAATCTGTCCAGAAGGAGCTTCAAAGACTTCTCGAGTTGATCCCAAAGGAGAAGTAATCTCTCGATGTGGAACCCTGCTGAAAAAGATTTTGCAAACGTAGCTGCTCTTGAAGATGCGCTCCAGGTTGCCTCACGAAAACTCGAATTCACTGTTGTACTGGCTCGCATCGGTCGTTATGCACTGAGTGACGCAGCAAGAGAACGGATAGAATTACTTCGTCCTTCCACGGATCGCGTGTGGATTGCAAGCGAGCTCAAACGCGTAAGCGAGATGAAGCTCCTTGTAGAGTCCGATGATGATCTTCCACTTGGCAGCATTAAAGATGTTCGACCTTCACTACGCCGAGCCACAATAGAAAACAGCGTCCTCTCACCGGGAGAGCTTCTCGATATCTATAAGGTTCTGCAGACAAGTCGCCTGGTCCGGGCGTATTTCCAGAAACGGCTGAATCGTTACCCAAGACTCTGTGACCTTGCCAAAGGTTTGTACACGGACAGAGTTCTTGAACATAATATTGAGCGGACAATTTCTGAAAGTGGAACAGTCAAGGATTCTGCCAGTCATGAATTGGCATCTGTTCGGCAAGAGATAGCTCGTCGATCTGAATTATTGCGGCAAAAACTGGAGGCTATACTGCGCTCTGCAGCTGCTGACGGAATGATTCAGGAAGAGATTATCACCACACGTGATGGCAGAATGGTCATTCCAGTGAAGGCGGAGCATAAGCATCATGTCCCAGGATTTATCCATACTACATCCGCAAGTGGCGCGACGGTTTTCATTGAGCCCGCTGAAACGCTCGAAATGAACAATGAAATTCGCTCGCTTCGGTTTGAGGAAGAGCGTGAAATAGAACGCCTCCTCCGCGAACTGACGGGACAAGTACGCTCCGTTCAGGAAAAAATCCTTTCTTCGGTTCACCTTCTCATTGAATTTGATGTGCTTCGTGCAAAAGCAAAATACTCCATAGAAATTCTTGGCTCAGAACCGCAGATTGCAACTGAGTACACTATCCGTCTCATCGATGCACGACATCCGCTTCTGCTTGTTAAACATGGACTCAATGGCGTTGTTCCACTCTCTTTTGAGATTGACCAGTCAATACGAACTGTTGTAATCTCTGGACCTAACGCTGGTGGAAAAACAGTCGCACTGAAGACAATTGGACTCCTTGTACTCATGATGCAAGCCGGGCTCCATATTCCAGCTCATGCAGATTCCTCCATCCCTGTGTTTGACAAAGTGCTCGTTGATCTTGGGGATGACCAATCAGTCGAATCGGATCTAAGCACGTTCAGTTCACACATGTTGAATCTCAAGTCTTTTATGGAAACAGCTTCTCCGGGAACTTTGATTCTTATCGATGAAATCGGCGCTGACACTGATCCAACTGAGGGAGGTGCTATCGCGGCAGCAGTTCTGGAGGAGTTAACATCTACGGGGGCGATTTCAATAGCCACAACTCATCACGGATTTCTCAAAGCGTTTGCTGCCGATACTCCCGGAGTTATGAACGCATCAATGGAGTTTGACCAACGAAGCCTTTCTCCAACATTCCGTTATCGCCCCGGGGTCCCGGGGAGTAGTTATGCAATTGAGATTGCTCAACGCCTCGGAGTCCCAAGAAGCGTTATTGCCAAATCACGTAAATTTATTGGAGAGGTACCGACTAAATTGGAATTACTTCTTGCATCAACGGAACAAAAATCTCAAGATCTTGAGCGACGCTTGAAACAAATAGAGCGTGATGAATTGCATCTCCGGGAGTCGATTGCTCTCCACGAACGGCGCGAAAGAGAATTAAAGGAGAAGACAAATTTGATTAAGCAAGAGGCTCTTAAAAGTGCTCAGGAGCTTCTGCAACAAACGAACCGAACCATCGAACAGACAATTAAAGAAATACGCGATAGTCAGGCGGAAAGACTCACCGTTCAAAGGGCTCGTGCATCGATCCGGGAACTGAGGGCGAGCGTTGAAGCCGAACTTAAAAGAATTGAAACTGAAAAAAGGAAAGATGAAGAGCACCCTATTACTGCAGGGTCGTTCGTCAAGTTAAAAGGATCGACCGAGATTGGCGAAGTCCTCCAGGTTGACGAAAATTCGCACGAAGCGCTTGTTGCTTTTAACTCACTAAAACTTCATGTTCCTCTTCAAAGGCTTGAGATTACATATAATAAGCCGGATTCACCTCGAACTATACATAGCGTTAGTTCAGAGCCTGACATAAGCAATGAAATCGATGTCCGGGGCATGGGAGCGGATGAAGCTGTTTCGCTCATTGATAGATTTCTTGACGAAGCATTACTTGCTGGTTTCCATAGAGTTCAAATCATACATGGCAAAGGAACCGGCAGATTGCGCAAACGAATATCTGAATTCCTTTCAAAAGATAGGCGTATTGAAACCTATCGCCTCGGTGAGTGGAATGAAGGAGGCAGCGGCGTAACAGTGGTAGAGTTATATAAAGATTAAAATGAGACCCAGAACTCACGGGAAAATAAAGGATTGCGAAGGTCATTTCAAAAGATACTTATCGCCAATCGGGGTGAGATCGCTGTTCGCATAATTCGAACCGTTCACCAGATGGGTAAAAAGGCTGTTGCCGTTTATTCTGAAATTGATCGCAGAGCCCTTCACGTGCGGTTAGCAGATGAATCCTATCTTATAGGCGGAGCTTCGTCGCTGGAAAGTTATCTCAATCAAGATGCGATACTTAATGTTGCTATTAGAGCCCATGTCGATGCGATCCATCCCGGCTATGGTTTCCTTGCCGAGAACGCCGAGTTTGCTAAGGCGGTGTCTGAGAGGGGGTTCGCATTTATCGGTCCACCTTCTGAAGTGATTCATTTGATGGGGGATAAGACGGTTGCGCGCAAGTTAATGCTTCGCGCTGGCGTGCCCGTAGTGCCAGGTACAATTGAGCCTTTGGAGGCGGATGATCGTGCTGTTGAAGCTGCGAGGGAAATTGGCTATCCGGTTCTGGTGAAAGCGGCAGCGGGGGGAGGGGGGAAAGGAATGCGAATTGTTAGAAAGCCTGATGAATTACTCGACGCTATGCGAACTGCGAAGAGTGAAGCTCAATCTGCATTTGGGGATAGTCGCATTTACTTAGAGAAATATCTTGAGAAACCGCGACATGTTGAGATGCAAATTCTTTCGGATGCGTATGGTAACGCAATTTATTTAGGTGAACGAGAATGTTCTATTCAGCGGCGGCACCAGAAGATCATCGAAGAATCTCCATCAGCGCTGCTTGATGAATCTTCCCGGAGGAAAATGGGAGAAACCGCTATCAAGGCAGTAAAAGGATGCGAGTACGTGAATGCGGGAACCGTTGAATTTCTTGTGGACGCAAATCGCAATTTCTATTTTCTTGAAATGAATACACGACTACAAGTTGAACATCCTGTGACGGAATTGGTAACGGGCATTGATCTTGTAAAGATGCAAATTCTTATTGCCCAGGGCGAGCCTTTACCGATCCGCCAGGATGAAATCACATACTCTGGACATGCGATTGAGGCACGGATTTATGCTGAGGACCCGTTAAACAGTTTCTTCCCATCTACTGGAATCATTGAGCGTTTTCGAGCCCCAGGTGGTCCATGGATTCGTATTGACAGCGGCGTTACTGAGGAAAGTGAAGTGTCAGTATATTATGACCCACTTATTGCTAAACTTATCGCTTGGGGAAAAGAACGTGAGGAAGCGCGGCGTCGACTTGTGCAAGCGTTAGAAGAGTTCGAAATCACAGGCATTCAGCACAATATCCCTGCTCTTTTATCCATTTTAAACCATCCGAAGTTCGTAGCAGGAGAAATTAATACACATTTTATACAGGATTACCTTCAAACGGAAGAGCTGCTCAAAGGCGATTTGACCGAAGAAGAGCTCGTAGCGGCTGCGATTGCTGCGGCGAGATTGAGAAATGGTCAAGAGGTTTCGCAATCTGCGTTTGAGCAACGTCTTGCTCAGTCGCCTGTAGGAGAAGTAAATCGGCGACGATGGCTGCAAAAGCGCTACGAAAATCTCAGAGGCTGAGAGACTGTTATGGCTGCATATACAGTACGTATTGGTGAAAGAACCTTTGATGTGGAATTCTGGCAGAATGGAACGGTACGGGTCGATGGCAAAGACCGAAACATGAGCATTGATGTGATTGGTAAAAACGAAATTATTGTTGCGAGTTATGACAGGACATACTCGTTTGCAGCATCAAGCCAGCAAGAGAACATTATCCGTTTGTTTTCTCGAGGTCGAGTTGTAATAGCAGAAGTAGAAAATAAGCGGGCACAGTTGCTACGAAAGCTTCGTGGTCCTGCAGTCCCTGTGCGCCATGGTTCAGATGTAAGAGCCCCCATGCCTGGGTTGATCGTCAAAGTTGGAGTGAAAGAAGGGGACCAAGTCCATCCCGGAACAAGTTTGCTGATCCTTGAGGCAATGAAAATGGAAAATGAGCTTCGATGTGTACAACGCGGTATTGTAGAAAAAATATTTGTCAAAGAAGGAACGGCGGTTGAAAAGGACGAGCTTTTGCTGAGAATTGTGTGATTTCGGTAGTTAGGCGAACATCGACGTCTGCCGCGGCGCGGCTAACTGCGGACTTGAGCTGAAAAACGGTTGGGAGAGGAGCTGAGGTGGGGGAACGGACAGTGAAACGTTGATCGCGGCACGTAAACAAGTTTAGCAGCAAAATTACATAATATCTCTTATAGGTAAACAGAATGACGGCTTGTGCCCTCAAAAAATTGGATTTGTGCATTCAGGTTCTTATCTTCTATTAGCTTATTAATTCCTCAGCGCTATTTTCAAATGCCGCGCTGTTGGTTATGCAACCACAAAAACAGGAGGTGTCTATGAAGTTGCGCTTGTTTATTCTTCCCGCCATGCTTGTAACTGGAACACTTGTTTTGCCAACAAAACTTCTCTTTGCGAGTGGTTTTCAGATCAATGAGCATGGAGCCCGTGGGATGGCTCAAGGTGGGGCTTTTGCAGCGAGAGCGTCCGACCCATCAGCGATTTTCTACAATCCTGCTGGACTTGGTTTTCTCGGCGGCATGAATATTCAAGTAGGGACGACTCTCTTTTTCCCATCAAGCAGATTTCGTGGTCCGCTTCAATTCAATACGAACGCGGAAACGAAAATGGTGAATCAGGTCTTTTACCCATCAACTCTCTACGGCACATATTCCATGGAGAACGGCTTCGCCTTTGGACTCGGGGTCTTTAGTCCCTACGGCTTGGGTTCAGAATGGCCCAGCAACTGGGTCGGACGTGGTATAGCAACGAAAACTGATCTCAAGACATTTTACATCAACCCAACAGTCGCGTACAAGGTTCTCCCGCAGTTGTCCATTGGCGCGGGTTTTGATTTCGTATTTGGCAGCGTCGTGCTCCAGCGCCAAATTGTGAACTTCAATCCAGAAGGTAGCCTCAAACTTGAAGGAAGTGGAACTGGCATAGGATTCAATGCCGGTGTTCTTTTCAAGCCAAGCGAATTGTTTTCCATGGGCGTATCTTACCGAAGCACAGTGAAACTCGATCTCAAAGGAACCGCGACATTTACAGTCCCTGATCAAGCGAAGCCTCTGTTCCCCGGTGGAGACGTGTCAACTACCATGAAGATGCCCTCAAGTATCTTTGCCGGTCTGGCGCTGTTCCCGATGAGTAACCTTGCACTCGAATTCGATTACCAGTGGGTTGGATGGAAGGTATACGATGTTTTGCCCATTACATTTTCCCAAACAACAAGTGCTCAGCAGAACACGACACTCCCCCAGGATTACAAGAATTCATATATTCTCAGGGTTGGCGGCGAGTATTTATACAAGGACTGGGCATTCCGTGCAGGGTTTATTTTCGATAAAACACCAGTGCCTGACAAGTCCCTTGACCCTATGCTTCCTGATGCGGATCATTATGACTACAATATCGGGGTGGGTTACAAGGTGTCTCAAAATCTTACTCTTGATTTTGCATATATGTTTGCAAGCCTGAAGCAGCGCTCGACCAACCTTGGAGACACGCAGGTCGGATTTGACGGCACATATAATACGCGCGCTCATCTTTTCGCCTTGAGTGTTGGCTATCATTTTGAGTAGAGAATCAACTTCTCCCGCCGTTGGCGGGATGAGAGCCGACTAAATTCACTAGCACAAACAAAAATTGGGAGACGACCATGAAAAGAGTTTTTCATATTTTGGCAAGTTCCCTCCTGTTACTTACTCTGATCCTCAGCTTTCAGTCGTGCGAGCAATCGACTGAGGTAGGCAAACCACCGAGCAATGGACAAGCAAACTTCACATCATTTGTTGCGATTGGAAATAGCTTGACCGCCGGATATCAGTCCAATGCATTATTTCAGAGTGCTCAAGTGTACAGTTTCCCTGCCTTGATTGCAAAACAAGCTGGTGTGACCGACTTTCAGCAGCCGTTGATATCTGATCCGGGCATCGGCATCGGCATCGAAGGAAGAATCCGCGTAACAAGCCTCTCCCCTCTCAAATCTGTTTACGATACGGCACGAGGTCAACCGACGAACATTAATTTGCCACGTCCCTATAACAATCTTGGAATTCCTGGGGCACTTCTCTGGATACCCAACCAATCTTTAGCACCAATTTCAGACCTCACCGATACTTCTGACTTTGGGGCAAGTCCGACGCGACGAGGCAACCCTTTCTTCCAGATCGTCCTTCGTAACCCTGCACTTGGGAAAAGCATTCGACAACAAGCAGCCGCACTCCACCCAACGTTCGTGACATTATGGATCGGGAATAATGACGTTCTCGGCTACGCAGCAACTGGAGGTGGATGGGTGAATGGCAACAAGATTTTACAGCCGACCCCGCCACAAATGTTTTCGTCACTTTACGGTAAGGTTGCAGCAGCATTGAAACAGATGAACCCTAACATCCAGGTTGTCGTTGCCAATATCCCGGATGTATCTGCAATTCCATTTTTCACTACTGTGCCACCGTACATTCTCAATCCCCAAACAAACCAGCCCATCATTGGGAATGATGGTAAGCCTATGCACTGGCTTGGTGTGAATGATGGTGACCTTGTAACATTGCGTGCGCTTTCATTGATCAAGAGCGGGTACGGCATTCCACAGATACTTGGTGGAAATAACAAGCCGCTGCCGGATTCAGTCGTTCTGGATGTCAACGAGCAAGCGACCGTCCGTGGTGCTATCACTGCGTACAACTCTGCCATTGCTAGTGTCGCTTCGCAAAATGGGTTTGCGCTTGTTGATGCCTACAGCATCATGAATGAACTGAAAGCTCATGGGATGCTTATTGCTGGACAAGAGTTCACTGCTGAGTTTATCACCGGTGGGTTCTTCAGCTACGACGGTGTGCACCCTTCCTCCCGCGGTTATGCAATTGTCGCTAATGAGTTCTTGAAGGTAATCAACCAGAAATGGAACGCCAACATCCCTTATGTTGACGTGATGTCTGTTCCGGGTGAGCCTCTTGGCAAGCGTCCGTTTACAAAGGGCCTGCCTAACATTCCTAAGGAAATTATCGATCGTACGGTGGAGCTCCTTCTGCCATAGAGTAAAGGACTCAGGAGTTTTTAGCCCGCTCATATTGAGGCGTGAGCGGGCTTTTTTTTCTGTGCCACGAACTTTATCACATGAAGTGGCTACATTGCAATGTTACTCGCTCTTCATTACAATGAATAAAGATCGTTATCTCCGCCAGACTGAGCGGCGGGCGAGTGAAGCAAGAGTAAGTCAGGAGGTGATTTTAAAATGCCAGAGCTTCGGCAGAGTCGAGTGACAAAGGATTGGGTGATTATTGCTACGGAACGAGCAAAGCGTCCCGATGAATTTCGTCTCGAACGACAAAAACAGGAGCTCCCTGAGCATGATATGAAATGTCCATTCTGTCCCGGCAATGAACATATGACGCCAGCTGAGACCCTTGCTTTTCGTAGTGGTCTCTCTACGCCGAACGGACCCGGCTGGCGACTTCGAGTTGTTCCTAACAAGTTTTCGGCGCTCATTCCAACAGGTTCTTTTCAGCGACACACGGTTGATGGTTTCTACCGCCGTATGGATGGCATAGGGATACACGAGATCATCATTGAATCGCCACAACACAATGTTTCACCTGCCACTATGCCTGAAACACAGGTGGAGGAAATATTCCTTGCGTACCGAGAGCGATACAACGCCATTTGGAAAGATGGGCGTTTCAGCATGGTGATCATCTTTCGAAACCATGGTCCATCAGCAGGGACCTCTATGGAACATCCGCACTCTCAACTCATCGCTACTCCAATCGTCCCGACGCATATTAGGCATTTGCTTGAAGAGGCGATGCGCTACTTTGATGATCATGGATCGTGCGTGTTCTGTGACACTGTGAGCGTAGAGAAAAAGGTCAGGAAGAGAATAATCCTTGAGGCAGAGAATTTTCTTGTCTACGCTCCTTATGCCTCTCAATCCCCATTTGAGACAATTGTGATGCCGAAGAAGCACTATGCCTGTTTTGGGAGCATCAGCGAGCAGGAGACACGTGAACTGGCAAACGTTGTTCGAGTTGTGCTACAGCAAATTCATGAAAAACTCAACGATCCTGATTATAATCTTGTCATTCACACAGCCCCCTTCAAAGATGCGAACGAGGACTTCTATCATTGGCATGTGCAAATCGTTCCTCGTTTGACTACAACAGCTGGATTCGAATTGGGTTCAGGAATCCATATCACAACTGCTCTTCCGGAGGAATCGGCAAGATTTCTCCGAATAGAAAAGCAGTAGCTTCATCCAAAAATCAATTAGTATGGGAACAGTGCATGGATACATTATCAAATAATATGAGCAACAAGTCTCCAGAACTTTCCGTATCGGATGTCAGTTTGTCTGCGGCGAATGTGGTACCCGAGGAAGCGAGTGAAGAGCCGCGGGTAACATTTGAACTTGCACTTGCTCATGGATTGACGGAAGATGAGTACAAGCGCATCCTTGATATTCTCGGTCGTGTCCCCACTTATACTGAACTGGGGATATACAGTGTTATGTGGAGCGAGCACTGCAGCTATAAGAATTCTCTCGCTCTTCTTCGGACTATGCCTCGACAAGGGAGATTCTCTTTAGCCGCAGCAGGAGAAGAAAACGCAGGTTTGGTTGATATCGGTGACGGACTTGCTGTAGCCTTTAAAGTCGAGAGTCACAATCATCCTTCAGCAATTGAACCGTATCAGGGGGCTGCGACAGGAGTTGGCGGGATTATGCGAGATGTCTTCACGATGGGAGCTCGTCCAATTGCATGCCTCGACTCACTTCGCTTCGGACCCCCAGCTGATGAGCACACCCGGTATCTCTTCGACGGTGTTGTCCGCGGCATTGCAGATTATGGTAACAGCTTCGGTGTGCCGACTGTCGGCGGCGAAATTTATTTCCATCCCTCCTACTCCGGAAATCCACTGGTCAACGTCATGGCTGTTGGTGTTGCACATCGTGATAGGATAATCAGCGCAACTGCGAAAGGAGCCGGAAACTCCGTCATGATCGTCGGTTCATCTACTGGACGCGATGGAATTCACGGTGCAACTTTTGCCTCAGCGGAACTGACTGAAGAAGCCGAACAGAAACGCCCCTCAGTTCAGGTCGGTGACCCATTTACCGAAAAGCTTCTCCTCGAAGCGTTCCTGGAAGCAGCACGAACAGGATTTATCGTCGCAGCGCAAGATATGGGAGCCGCCGGACTCACTTCATCGTCATCAGAAATGGCAGCCCGCGGGAACGTTGGAATGGAAATAGATCTCGACAAAGTGCCTGTCCGGGAATCGGAGATGTCAGCCTATGAGATTCTCCTATCAGAATCACAAGAGCGAATGCTCCTCGTTGTTCAGAGTGGACATGAAGAGGAAGTCAAGCGTATATTTGAGAAATGGGACCTCAATGCAGTTGTTATTGGCTCCATTATTCCGGAAAATCGTTTGAGAATCCGTTTTCGGGGAAAGGTTGTTGCGGACATACCAGTGTGGTCTTTAGCTTCTGGCAAAGGTGCTCCAGTTTATACAAGGGAAGTCCTGGAGCACCCAGTGAGAACCAAAGCACTTACCTGGGAAGCAATTCCTGAGCCCGCTAACTATAATGAAGCACTTCTTGCCCTGATTTCACTTCCCGACATAGCAAGCAAGCGGTTTGTTTACGAGCAATATGACACAATGGTTCGAACTGATACCATTGTTGGTCCCGGAAATGGTGATGCGGCTGTCTTACGTATTAAGGGAACAAGGAAAGCACTGGCTATGACAATTGATGGAAATGCCAGATTTGTTGCTGCAAATCCGAAGATAGGTGCTGCTCTTGCTGTTGTGGAAGCATATCGAAACATCATAAGTGCGGGTGCTGAACCCCTGGGAATTACGGACTGTCTTAATTTTGGGAATCCATACGACCCGGAAGTTTATTGGCAATTCTCAGAGGCTATCAAGGGCATTTCACTTGCATGTAGTGCGCTTGATATCCCCGTTACTGGAGGTAACGTGAGCTTCTATAATGAAACACTGACAAAAGCAATTATCCCAACCCCCGTAATAGGGATGGTCGGATTAATTGCTGATGTAGGTTTCCTTACAAGAAGGCAAAATCTGCGGGAAGGTGATCCTGTCTATGTCATTGGACATTTTAGCGAGAGATTGTATGAAACCGCGTGGACTTTTTCTCATTCTTTTAAACACTTACCCCCTCCCCCGTTGCCTAATTTCGATTTCCTTCTGAGGCTCAAAGAGTTTCTAATAAATGCATTCCAAACGAGCCTTATTGTTACATGCCATGATATCAGTGATGGCGGATTTGCAGTTGCTCTTGCGGAGCTTTGCCTGATGCAAAACATTGGGGTTGAAGTTGATTTAGCTTGCTTAGAATCCCCTATTCGTACAGATGCCCTCCTTTTTTCTGAGCCGCAGGCGAACTTTGTTCTTGCAACTCCCGCAGGTTCGGCGTCCAGGCTTGAGGCACTTGCAGACCAGCATGCGATTCAACTGACCCGGATTGGAGAATTTGGAGGGGAAAAACTTCGAATTCGTCCTGTCATTGATATACCGTTAGCACTGCTGAGCGAGCGGTATTACTTTTCGCTACCTAAAGCACTTTCGCTTTTGTGAACTGTGACGTCAGCTCCTCTTTGCTCGAATAAAAGCCAAGGCTGCTCTGTTGTTGCCGTTTCTTAAGAGCTGTTTGCACTGCTAAGAAGCCTCGACTTTTCGTTAGAAATGAAAGAATTACAAGGAGCGTTTAGACCGAATTCTACGCCATGCTAGCCCTTTACACTCCCCAGAGTTAAGCCTGCTACTAACCACCGACTGAGGAAGAGGAAGAGCGCGACGGCGGGGATACTAACAATGAGGGAACCTGCGGCGTATAATGCCCACTCAGTAGACATACTTGATTCGAATTGCTTTAAACCGATGGGAAGTGTATACAACTGGGACTCCTGAAGAATTTGTGCTGCAACCACGTACTCTGCCCACGCTGTCATGAATGAAAAGAGAGCCGTGATTACTAATCCCGGAGCAGCTAGAGGAACTATGATTCTGTAGAATGCTTGGATCTGCGTTGAGCCATCTATACGAGCAGCTTCTTCTAAGGTTGTTGGAATTGTATCGTAATATCCCTTCATCTGCCAGATGCAGAACGGGAGAGCGGTTGCTGTGTAGACAATGATGATACCGAGGTAGCTGTTTAGGAGTCCAAGTTTAACAAGCATAATGTACAGGGGGAGAAGGAGCATAGTTGCAGGGAACATTTGTGTTACAAGTATGCTTGCGAGACCCGTTTTCTTTCCGTGAAAGTCGAATCTCGAAAATGCATACCCAGCGGTTGAAGCTAAGGTTACACCTGTTAATGTAACGGCAAAGGATATGAAAGTGCTGTTTGCAAGCCAGCGTAAAAATGGCTTTTCGATAAATAACTTCTGATATGCCTCCAGTGTCCAGTCTTTCGGTATGATTTCCAGTGAAGTTGATAGCAATTTATTTGCCGGGCGTAAAGAGATACTGAACACCTGGATAATGGGATAGAGTGTAGCGAGAGTAAACGTTATTAGAAATGCGTAGGTTAGAATCATCTTAAATGTTTGCCGTGCTGAATTTCTTTTCTTCACTGAGGATGCCTTTCTAATACACTGAAACTGTTGCTCGAGTTCTCTTCATAAAGGAGAGTGAAAGAATAAGCAAGATGCCAAAGATGACAACGGAAAGTGCGGCTGCATATCCGAATCGATAAAGATTAAATGCTGCGCGATATACATAGGATACCAAGATGTGTGTTTGGTCGGCTGGCTCTCCCCCATTTGTCACGAGCCAAATAATATTCAAGTTGTTAAATGTCCACACGATTCCCAATGTTATTGCCGGGATCATCACCGGGCGGATAAGAGGGAGGGTTATTTTTCGTGTCTTTTGCCACCAAGAAGCCCCGTCAATGTCAGCTGCTTCATATAGCTCCGCCGGAATACTCTGCAAACCGCCCAATGCAATAACCATCATAAATGGGAATCCGAGCCAGATGTTTGTTATGATAACTGCCGCAAACGCTCCCGTAGGACTTTGCAGCCAAGCAACGGGATTCAGTCCCAGGTACTTCATCAGGATGAGATTAATTGCGCCATACTCATAGTTAAACATACCACGCCATGTAAGTGCGACAATGTATTGAGGGATTGCCCATGGAAGGATAAGCAAGGTGCGGAAGATCGAGCGCCCCTTCAGTTGCTGATTAAGAATAAGGGCAAGCGCAACTCCAATAAGAACATGAAAGAAAACGTTGATAACTGTCCAAAAAATAGTTTTCAAGAAGATCAGGTAAAAATCGCGTTCCCCAAAGACTTTCGTATATTGGTAGAAGCCAATTAAATGCCACGTCCGAAAATGGCGAAGGCTCATGTCTGAAAACGACATGAGCAAATTGTAAACAAAAGGATATACCACGACAGCAATGAGGACCAAAGCTGCCGGTGCAATAAAGATAAAAGTCCAGAGTGCCTGTCTCGTTGTGGCTTTCATAGTTGTCTTTCACTTCCCAGTCACGCTGACCACAAGTCTCTGTCTAAGCTTCGATATTGTATAGCTTCGCTGATGTGTTCAGGTCGGATGCTGTCGCTGTTAGAAAGGTCCGCAATTGTCCGTGAGACCTTCAATATTCGGTCATAGGCGCGCGCTGAGAGTCCAAGTTTTGTAATTGCCATTTTCAGTAGCTCTTCGCCCGCGCTATCGAGTTTACAAAACTCGCGAATATCCTTTGCTTGCATGTCAGCATTTTTGAAGAGTCCCTTTCTGCCTGCAAAACGCCGTTGCTGTCGTTCTCTTGCCATTACAACGCGTTCACGAACTTTCGCTGACGGCTCGCCTGGCTGTTTCGCCGAGAGTTCCTTATAGTTTACAGCCGGAACATCAATGTGAATGTCTATGCGATCCATAAGAGGTCCCGAGATTTTTGAACGGTAACGCTGGATCTGAGGCAACGAGCATGAGCATTCGTGGTGGGGGTCTCCATAATAACCGCAAGGGCATGGATTCATTGCACAGACGAGCATGAAGTTAGCCGGGTAGTCCACTGACATTTTTGAGCGGCTGATGGTTACGTGACCTTCCTCCAGAGGTTGGCGGAGCACCTCAAGTACATTTCGTGCGAACTCAGGAAGTTCGTCGAGGAAAAGCACCCCGTGGTGAGCCAGGGAAATTTCTCCCGGACGGGGGATTGACCCTCCGCCAACAAGAGCGCTATCAGAGATCGTGTGATGAGGGGCACGAAATGGTCGAACTGCAACAAGAGCTGTGTCCGGTGGGAGCACGCCACCAACAGAGTGAATCTTTGTTGTCTCCAGTGCTTCCTCGAAAACCATTGGAGGGAGGATTGTAGGGAGGCGTTTTGCAAGCATGGTCTTTCCAGACCCTGGTGGACCTATCATAATGATGTTGTGGCCACCGGCTGCGGCAACTTCCAGGGCGCGTTTTGCATTCTCTTGTCCCTTCACATCCGCAAAATCAATGCTATACCGCTGCTCCTCGGCAAAAACCTCTGCAAGGTCCACATGAAATGGGCTTAGAAGTTGATGCTCACCGTTCAGGAAATCTACTGTTTCACTAAGTGACTCCATCGGGTAGACGTCTATCCCTTCCACCATTGCAGCTTCTTTTGCATTCTGTTTTGGTAGGATCATTCCGCGAAGCCCCTGTTTCTTCACTTCAAGTGCTATGGGAAGCGATCCATGCACGGGCCGCAAACTTCCATCAAGGGAGAGTTCTCCAAGGATAACGAAGGTCTCAAGCAGGTCGCTTTGCACCTGACCGTTCGCTGCTAAGATCCCGATAGCTATAGGAAGGTCGTAGGCTGAACCCTCCTTCTTGATGTCAGCCGGAGCAAGGTTAATTGTTATTCGCTTATTGGGAAATACAAGGTGAGAGTTCTTAATAGCAGCAATCACTCGCTCTCGGCTTTCTTTAACAGCGTTGTCGGGAAGTCCCACAAGATTGTAGTTGAAAATTGCATTTTCGAGGTGGGTCTCAACTTCGACGAGGTATGCATTAATGCCGTATGTAGCGCTGCTTAAAACGCGAGAAAGCATAACCCCTTCCTCCCTACTTAAACTACAAGAACCTCAGGTTTTATCCCCATTAAGACTCTGGAGAAATGCGTACACTGGTGACCAAAGCTCGGTGCGGCTGCCTCATCAAGCATGGACGCATCCCTATCGGTATCTATGAAGAAATTCGAGTCTGTCTTTCAGTTCTTCCATTGGGACGAGGAGCTTCTCTTTGCCGTAAATTGAGTCACGTCGGTCCGTAAAGACGACTTCGTAATCTTTGCTCATCACGATTGCTTCTTCGGGGCATGCCTCCTCGCAGAAGCCGCAGAAGATGCACCGGAGCATGTCGATCTCGAAAACGGCAGGCCTACGTTCCTTTTCAAGCTCCGTTTCCTCCGCTTGCACGAAGATTGCAAGTGCTGGACAGACCCGAGCACAAAGACCGCAAGCTACACATCGTTCAACGCCGTTCTCAGCGACAAGAACGGGACGACCTCTGAAAGCTCCTGTCGGTTCCCAACGCTCTTCAGGATATTGACGAGTAAACTTAGGCTTGAAAACCTGTTTTAAAGTCAGACCCAAGCCCTTTACGATTTCTGGGATGTATGCCTTTTGCCAGAACGAAAGATCTTCCCTTCGAACTGGCTTTTTCTGTTCTAAGTTGTTGCTCGTTCCTTTTCTCATTGCTAAGCCTGTACTCTCAACTTCTTACCCTAACACTGCGACAACAAACGCTGTCCCAAGAGCATTTGCTAATGCCAGGGGAAACATTACTTTCCAGCCAAGGTTCATCAATTGGTCATATCGAAAACGGGGGATGGTCCATCGAACCCAGATAAAGAAAAAGATCACCACTGCAACCTTAAGAAGGAAGCTCAGCACCTGGATGATAGATATCCATAAAATAGGAAGCCCAAGGCGGTCAAGGTAAGGGAACTGCCATCCGCCAAGATAAAAAGTTGTAACAACGGCGCTTGCGGCGATCATATTGGTGTATTCAGCAAGAAAAAATGTGCCAAATTTTATCCCGCTGTATTCAGTGTGATACCCGCCTACTAATTCTGGCTCAGCCTCAGGTAAATCGAATGGCAACCTGTTCGTTTCTGCAAACGACGCCACCAAAAACGTGATGAAGCCAATAGGCTGAAGAAAGATGTTCCACCGCCAACCATATTGAGCAACGACAACATCTTGCAGTCGTAGCGAACCAGTCATAAGTAAAACCCCGATTAGGGAAAGACCCAGGGAAAGCTCATAACTTATCATCTGTGCCGAGCAGCGAAGACTTCCTAACAAGGAGTACTTATTGTTCGATGACCAACCGCTTAAGGTAATGCCATAGACCCCAAGCGATGAAAGTCCGAGGATGTAAAGGATCCCGATGTCCACATTAGCAATTGATAAATGAACTTCTTTGCCGAATAATGATATGGTATTTCCGAAAGGGATAACCGCAAAGACACTCAACGCAACGGTGATGGAAATAATTGGTGCCAGATCGTGAATAGTTCTGTTTGCGGCTTTCGGGACGATGTCCTCTTTAAATAGAAGCTTCAGGACGTCAGCAAACGGCTGGAAGATCCCCTGTGGTCCAACTCGATTGGGTCCAAGACGATTTTGAATGAACGCCGCCACGCGTCGCTCAACGTAAACGAGATAGGCCACAGTAAGGAGCACAATCCCCATGACAACGATGATCTTGATCAGAGAGATGAGAATTTCCATAGCCATCACAGGTTTATTTTCCTCCGGTAGTTACTTGTTGTGTCCTTCGAACAGCTTCTCCAGGGAGCTTGCCGAGTCTGCCGAGACTCTGGAACATCATCCCACGCAAGAAGGGCACCTTGGATGCCATCTCGGCGAAGACGTCATCAACTGTTTCATATTTCCACTTTGCTCCCATCGCGGCAGCAACATCGACGATGATTCTCCAAGAAGGGCGTGCATCGCATCTTCTCCCCTGCGCCCACTTATCAAATGGAGAAGCGAACTTATCCCAGCGACTTATTGCATAGCCACCTAGTGTGCGGTCCTCCTCTTTGGTAGCAACAGCCGGTCGAATTCTTTGTACACGACCCTGGAAGTTCATAAATGATCCGTGCTTCTCGGCGTATGTACTTGCGGGGAAAACAACATCAGCGAGCTTTGTTGTACTGTTATGATTTGTAGCGTGCACGATGAGTAACTTTAGGGAGGCAAGTGCATCTGCAATAGCTGGATCGGCAGCAATGTCATCTTCGAGGAGGTAGAGTGCCTGTATTTCCCCTGAGCGAATCGCTTGAATAATTTCTCCGAAGCTGTAACCATTCTTCCCGGGCTGTACGCCAACTTCAAATGCTCCGCGTGAATTTGGTGTTTTATCAGCACGGATGAGGAGATCATCTGAATCCCCTTCTACAACGTGACGCATGAAGTCGATGTGATTCGTAGCAAGGACAGTCTTTGCGAATTTCTGCAGGATGTAGTTGTCCTCGTTAGTTGCAAACGCTGAGCCGATGGCTGCAATAGTTGAGGGTTTGAATTCTCGTAATCGAGTTGCAACAGCTCGAAACGCTTCTTCCCATGAGACG
This sequence comes from Bacteroidota bacterium, assembly GCA_049973045.1. GTDB lineage: Bacteria > Bacteroidota > Ignavibacteria > 0-14-0-80-59-12 > 0-14-0-80-59-12 > JBMFJZ01. The sequence continues at coordinate 297,708 of JBMFJZ010000001.1, forward strand.
GAAATAAGCTTGTCGTTCTTCCTTACATGAGGACCTGAAATACGATCCTCAGCATTGACAAAGGCAAATGTGTCAAGCCTTCCGTGGTCGCACATCCAGTAACTATTGACTTCTTCATTGTGACGTGGAGTCAGTCGAAGAATCTCGTTGTTTCGAACCCAGATGTTAATATTGCAGCCACGGGCACACCCCACACAGATGCTCTCCGTCGAAGACATCTCCCATACGCGCGCCTTGAACCGGAAGTCCCGGCTCGTAAGAGCTCCAACAGGGCACAGGTCAATGACGTTCATCGAATATGGATTATCAAGTTCCTCTCCGGGAAATGTTGTAAGCACAACATGATCGCCGCGCTGTGTAAAAGTCAATTGGTGTTTACCCACGATCTCCTCGGTGAAACGGATGCAGCGAGAGCACATGATGCATCGCTCCACGTCAAGCATCACGCGGGGTCCGAGCGCAATGCGTTTGGGTTTGTGTACTTTGTTCTCAACAAATCGACTAACTCCGGTACTGTACTTGTAGGCATATTCTTGCAGTTTGCATTCACCCGCCTCATCGCAGATTGGACAGTCAAGTGGATGATTGATGAGAAGGAACTCCAGAACAGCTTCCCGCGCCTTGCGAACCTTCTCTGACTTAGTTGAGACTACCATTCCATCAGCAACTTGAGTTGCGCAGGCGATAGCAAGTTTTGGCATCTTTTCAATTTCCACAAGGCACATACGGCAGTTGCCCGAAACGGAGAGTTTCGGATGCCAGCAGAAATGTGGGATGTCAATCCCGTTTTGCCTCGCTGCCTGGATGATCGTCAGCGAAGGGTCGACATCTAATTGACGCCCATCTATTGTAATTTTTGCCATAAAAACGTCCTTAAAGTCTCTTCAGCAATATGAAAACTTGTTTTTACCAATGGAGAACATCTTTTACCGGAGTATAAGGAAGCCCAAAAGCCTCCGCTACGCGCTCGTAGACGATCTTCCCGTCGATGATGTTCAAGCCGAGGAGAAAACCAGGGTCTTCTTTCGCTGCTCTTTCAAATCCTTTGTCGGCGAGGTTTAGTGCATATGGGAGTGTAGCGTTTGTCAGAGCGATGGTCGATGTGAACGGAACAGCGCCCGGCATGTTGGCAACGCAGTAATGGACAACGCCATCGACAACAAATGTTGGGTTATCATGAGTGGTTGGGCGGGAGGTTTCTACGCATCCACCTTGATCCACGGAAACATCTACGATGACGGAGCCTGGTTTCATTTCCTTTAGCATGTCACGTGTAACTAAGTGCGGAGCTTTGCCACCTGGGATAAGCACAGCACCGATGACGAGATCTGCTTGTGTCACCGCCTTGCGGATATTGTACGTATTCGAATAGAGTGTGACAACGTTTTTGGGCATGATATCGTCGAGCTGTCGCAGTCTTTCTAAATTTGTGTCAAGAATGGTAACCCGAGCGCCAAGTCCTGCCGCGATTTTAGCAGCATTGGTTCCAACAACACCCCCGCCGAGTATGACGACCGAGGCAGGCTCGGTTCCGGGCACGCCCGCCAGAAGAACCCCTCGTCCCCCCTCCTCTTTTTCAAGGAATCGCGCACCTTCCTGTGGAGCCATTCGCCCCGCAACTTCACTCATAGGAATAAGAAGTGGCAACGAACCGTCTGCTTTCTGAACCGTCTCATAGGCAATGCAAACCGCTTTTGATTTGATCATCGCTTCCGTTAGTTCACGGCTTGCGGCAAAGTGAAAATACGTGAAGAGAACCTGCCCTGGTCTGATGAGCGAATATTCTGGCTCGATCGGTTCCTTCACTTTCAGGATCATATCTGCCCGTTCATACACCTCTTTTGCCGTGGAAACGATTTCTGCACCGGCTTTCCGATAGGCTTCATCGCTAAATCCGCTCCCGGCTCCTGCATTCCTTTCAACCAATACTGTGTGTTTCCGCCGTGTGAAGGCTTCCGCTCCTACAGGCAGTAGAGCAACACGGTTTTCATTTGGCTTGATTTCTTTTGGTACCCCAATGATCATGTTTAGATCCTTTCAATTTCAGAATTCAATGAGAGAAGCTCCCTGAAGACAAAGTCGCAAGAGGAAAGTAAGAATCAAAGTCTGTGGTCCATGTGAACTTGAGGTCGATCCTCTGTTATTAACAAAACTGTTTTTATATTTGCCCGCTTTCACGCTATTGACAACTCTGCATAGAATTAGCGGATCCGTGAGTCGGCAAGATGCTCACTTGAACAAATCTTGTTGGGTCGAGAATATGCACAGCAACATCATGCACATTGTCCATTGTGACGCGATCGATCTGTGACAGAAAAGTCTCCAGCGAGATATATTCGCCGTAATACATTTCCTCGGTTGCCAGACGGGTCATACGTCCCGACATGCTTTCCAGGCCGAGCACTGTGTTTCCTTTTATTTGTGACTTCGTCCTCTCTAATTCCTTTTTGGAAATGTTAACTTTGCGAAGACCCTCAAATTCTTTCAGAACAAGTTCCATTGCACGTTCGACATTTTTCTCATCTGTGCCAGCATAGACACCAAAGACGCCGATATCAGACATCAAATTGAGGAAAGAGAAAACAGTATATGCGAGCCCGTGTCTTTCTCTGAGGCTTTGGTTTAACCGTGAACTCATGCCATCACCAAGGAGGGTGTTAAAAACAAGCATAGAGTACCGCTGTCGGCTGCGCAAGCCTTCAGTAAGTCGTCCTAGGACAGTATAAGCTTGCTGGACATCCTTCCTTAGCAACACCAGCTTATCGTCTTGTGATAAGCGAGAGAAAGCTGTGTGTGAGAGCACTGGTGTGTGCTTATCACGTTGAGGTTGAGGGAAGCCGTTTGCGTGCGAGCTTCCATCGAAGCGAGGACGAAGCGTAAATCGCTTCTGCACATCTTCAAGCAACCTCTCATGTTGCACATTGCCAGCTGCTGCAACGATGATCCGATCAGCGGTGTACCACGTCTGAAGATGGTCCAGCAGTTGCTGACGAGTAAATGATCGAACGTTCTCCGCTGTACCGGCAACAGTGAATCCTAAGGGATGACTGCCGAAAAGACGGCGTTCAAGAACATCCTGAATATATTCGTCCGGGTCGTCCTCAATATTCTTTAGCTCCTCGAGGACAACGATTTTTTCCTTTTCGATGTCAGCGGGACTAAATTTTGGGTATTGAATGAGGTCGGCGAGGACATCAATCGCTTGAGGAAGGTGTTCATCCAGCACCCTTGCATAGAAGCAGGTTGATTCCTTGGTTGTGAATGCATTCAAATAACCGCCGAGAGATTCAAGACTTTCTGCAATTGCACGGGTGCTTCGGTGGCGAGTTCCTTTGAAAACCATGTGTTCCAAGAAATGGGTGATCCCATTATTCTCTTCGGTTTCATCCCTTGAACCAACTTCGACCCAGATACCGATCGCAACGGAGCGAACGTGAGGAATTTGTTCAGAAAGAACTCGTAAACCATTCGGAAGGATCGTCTTTTTAACCGTCGACGCCGACTGCTGATCGACTATTGCATCTATGCTGGAGGTGCGAAACTTACCCATGGAATGACATGCTGGCTTTCCAGAATTTGTTGAAAATATATCGAATTATCGGGAGAGAATCAAACATCGACGTGAGCTTTTCATAGTTTTCAAGCTCTCTCAGGCGAAGATGTGCGTAGCAACGATTGTATCTTTGCAACGACCATGCCAATCGCTATTTCGTTTTCGCCCCCTTTTGGTATGATGATATCTGCCCATCGCTTGCTGGGCTCGACGAATTCCAGGTGCATTGGCTTCACCATGGTGATGTACTGCTGCATGATCGATTCAATTGATCGTCCGCGTTCAAGAATATCTCGACGGATGCGCCGAAGCAAACGCTCATCGGCATCGGTGTCAACGTAAATCTTAATGTCCATCAGATCGCGGAGTTCCTTTTCAACAAAAATTAAGATGCCTTCAACAATGATAACTTCCCCTGGCTCGACATGGCGCGTCTTTTGTCGACGTGTGTACGTCTGAAAATCGTAGATAGGAACTTCTATGGACTTCCCCGCCCGAAGTTGCTGGAGATGCTGAATCAGAAGAGGGGTGTCAAGAGCATCAGGATGATCGAAATTAATTTCCTCGATCCGTTTGTCACCAAATGCAGAAATATCTTTGTAGTACGAATCATGTTCAAGAACCTCGACTCTCTCTTCATGCAACTGGGAGAGTATCTTTCTTGTCACTGTGGTTTTCCCGGAGCCTGTCCCTCCAGCAATACCAATAATCAGCATTTTAAACTCATCAAAGGTTGCTGTTTTTAAACACTAAACAATTTATATTGAGCGCTGATAATAAGCAAAATCATCACTCGTTGATTTGAACGATTGCTCAATGTATATTTTTTTAGTTTAATTGTAGAATATGAGTGCAGAGCGTGGCATTATATTCCCACAGCATGCTGGACGGCAGGTACACTGTGTTCTTGCAGCTTCCTCCCGAACTGTCATTGCCGTCCCGCATTTCGGCGGGGATAAATTCCGACGGGAATCCGAATGGAATATGGCGCTCGGGAATTGTAAAATTAGTTTTTCATATACTGGACGAGGATCATGATCACACCTCTTTTTATCGCGACAGCTCTTTACGCTATTGTTGTGTTTGTTCTGACCATTGGTGCATACCGAGCGTGCTATTCTCCCCGGCGTGAGCCAAGAGTTGCACGAAATTACGAACCCACAGTCAGCGTCGTTGTTGCTGCGCGGAACGAAGAAAGACACATCGCACAAGCCCTTGAATCAATCCTTAAGAGCGACTATCCGCAGGAAAAGTTAGAGGTGATCATTATTGATGATCGATCGACAGATGCTACGCCGAAGATAATAAAAAATTTTGCCGCACGATTTCCAAATCTCCACCCTGTAACAATTGAACGAGAAGATGGAAAGCTTCGAGGAAAGGTCAATGCATTAGCACATGGCATCCCCAAGGCACAAGGTGAAATCATTATGCTCACAGATGCCGACTGCACAGTTTCACGCTCCTGGATTCGTGAGACGGTAAAATACTTTACAAGCGATGTAGGCATCGTTGCGGGTTTGACTTTGCTCAATGATCGTTCGTGGTTCGCCGGGATGCAAGCTCTGGACTGGCTGTATCTGCTGTCTGTAGCAGCTTCGACAATCAACCTGCGAGTGCCGCTAACAGTGATTGGAAATAATCTCTCTTTCCGAAAAGCTTCCTACGATGCTACCGGCGGCTTCGAGAATATCCCCTTCAGCGTGACCGAAGACCAGGCTCTTTTCAAAGCGATCATTCACCAAACAACCTGGGATTACAGATTCCCACTCGACGGCGGTTGCGTTGTTAACAGCGAGCCTTGCACTACATGGTCTGAGCTTTACCGTCAGAAACACCGTTGGGGAATTGGGGGACTGGACATCAAACCTGCGGGATTTTTCCTCATGAGCGTTGGATTCACTCTCCATGCACTTTTACTCGCGTCCCCATTCTATGCCCCAGCTCTATTTCCTGTGATCCTTGCTCTCTTTGTCAAGTTTGCCGCTGATCTGGTCCTGCTCACCCCGGCACTTCGCACCTATAAGAAATTCAAACTTCTGAAATATTTTCTCCCTTTTGAACTGTATTACATTGTCTATGTTGTCGCCCTCCCATTTGCACTCCTGTTTGGTGGGAAGGTCGTCTGGAAAGGGCGCAGGTACTGAAACCTCTCCACTGCATGCTTGAATTCCGTCCCTGAAACATTACCTACATGAAAACTCTTGTGCTACAATTTTCTCCTCTCTTTCTTTTAAGTGCTCTCCTCTTTCAACCGAGCATAGCTCAGCCCGATAGCCTTCCTCTGGAAAGCAAAATGCGAGTCAATTTATCTACGTTTGTTCCAATTCTCGCTGATCCTTATGAACCACGGAACGGCGTTTCCAATGATCTCAGAAATATCCATGTTGAGCTTTTCGCTGGAAAATCTGCTGAACTTATCCATTGGCAGAGAACCGTGTGCAGCTCCGCAGCAGGGATAGAATTCTTTACATGGTCACTTCTACGCAGAGAATCAAATTTCCGATTTCCTGTAGAGGCTGTGGATTACTTCTTCGGAGCATTTCTGAGCACGCAAATGAAAACCAGCCAAGGCAAATTTACTGTGCGACTACGTCTCAGCCATATCAGTGCGCATCTGGTGGACGGAGCGTTCGGGACGGGGTTTGCTCCACGCGTCTTCAGTCGAGAATTCCTATCGCTTGCAGGAGTTTCTGAACTTAGTAAATTTAAACTCTCCCTGGGAGGTACTTTTCTCTTCCACACGATTCCTGATACCATCGGACGCTTCCAGGCAGAGCTTGGGACTCAGCTTGGAGGGATTAATAACCGCGGGCTATATACGAGCGCGTGGATGAATCTTCAGATGATCAGGAGATGGGTGCCTACTGTGATCTTGAAAGGAGGATACCTCCTCCCCTATTTCAGCCGGGGTGAAGATAGCACGCTTGGATCGAGCGGCATTGAGTTCTTTGTTGAATACTATTCTGGGATCAGCCGATACGGACAATTATTTCCGCAACGGGAGACACGGCTTTCACTGGGCGTTATTTTTCAAGGGTGGTAAGAGACAACTAAACATTTACCACGAAGAGCACAAAGTATGAAGAGAGATTTTTAAACCCGTTCCGCCAGAGTGAGCAGCGGACCGTCCGACCAAAACGCTGGAGGCCGGGCGCTTTTCTTATTGCTCTTCGGACGCTTTGTGGTTAAAGATCGCTTGGGATTGTAAAGTCTGTGAACTACCTCTGTCGAGCGCGGTAAGAGGGAATCCCGAGTCGCTTTAACTTATACCGAAGCGTCTGCTCGTTCAGACCCAAGAAAGCAGCTGCCCTCGATTGATTGAAGGCGAAGCGTTCAAGCGCTCGCTCAATTATCCTTTTCTCAATGATATCAAGTGACTTTCCCAGTGAGAATCCACGACCCTCGAGGATGTTGTTGATCATCTTCGCAACTTCGACCCTCTCGTCGACGAGCTCTGGCGGTAGCTCAAACTGACCATCCTTCGAGAAGAGAACTGCTTTGTCGATCACCGACCTCAGCTCTCGAATATTCTCTTTCCAAGTCTGCTTGACAAGGACCTCAATAGCATTCGGATCGATTGCGAGGTTCCCGATTCCTAACTCGCGGGCGATTTCATCGGCAAAGTGTCGCACAAGAAGAGGGATGTCCTCGGGTCTTGAGCGTAGAGGCGGCACATACACTTTCTCAAATTGTGCAAGCTTCTTCCCGAGTTCTTCAAGTAACTTGTTCTTCACTACGAGAGGCGATATCTCCTCTTTTAAGGTCACGATTATACGTACATCGATCGGCTCCCACTTGTCGGTCCCGGGCTCAGGGACCTTCCTCTCGTTGATGAACTTCAGTATCTTCATCTGATTTCGGAAGCTTGCCTCTTCAAGCTCTTCAATAAAGACTACTCCACCATCTGCCGACTTAAGCAAGCCAGGGGTGTAAGTTTCACTCAGGGTCTCGTCAACCCCAAAGAGAACAGGCTCAAATTCCTTATCGTCCAGCGTAGCCAGGTTCACCGTGACAAAAGGCTTGGCATTCAACCCTCTCTGGCTCGCAAGGTAGATGTTCCTTGCCACCGTCCCTTTCCCTACTCCTGCCTCTCCAATGATCAATACGTCCTTCTCGGTTTTCGCCAGCTGCGCAATCTGCTTGCGGAGTTTCTCCGTCGCTCTGCTTTTACCGACAATCTGGTACATGGTCAACCACTTCCTTCTTTTGTTGTTCTTTATTTCTGTTGAAAACTCTTTCGCCATCGCATCTCTTCAAGTAGACCCAACACTCTGTAGCGGGGCTCAGTTATACTCCTGAGATTTGCTGATGTATCCTTTGTCCGCCCTGGGCGGATTGACTTTCCAGTTGACTTCAAATCCTGATCATCATCCTTCTTATTGCGCATCTCCTTTTTGTGCAAATAACCTTCTTGCCATCTTTTCCGCATTAACAAAATAATGTAGAGCAACACGATCAAACCGATCACGCCAACGAGTAATACGTTCAGCGTCGTGAACCAATTCTGATTCATAAAATTCTCCTGCAATCGAACTAACAAATCTCAATCGGGCTCTCAAAACAAATCCCATTAATATTAGCACAAGAATTGTGAAATATTGACCGACAGAAAAAGCATCCATCCATTCTGTCCATTCGACTGACATAGCATAACCAAGCGCATGCAAAATCTCAAGTGTTGAGTAAAAGAGGAAAAGCAACATAAGCTTATCAATGTATGCCCCCTGCGGCGGGTCTCGTTTGTATTGATAGCCAAGGTAAAAGAAGATGAGCAAAACAACTACAATATTAACGTTGATAATTGAGATGTAAAACGGACGGAAGAGGAGGACAAGGTAGTTAGCCCCTTCGTTGTACGGCAAAAGCTCCTTGACCCGCTGAAGCTTCGCCTCAGGAGTAAGGTAACCAATTATCTTCCCATCTTTGCGAACAGGGAGCTCAATAGCAGAAGCAATTTGCTCCGCAGTGATGTTAGCAGGGCTGATGCCTTTCTTTGATAGTACCTGGCATGCGTTATCAATGGTTTTCATGTCTTGATAAGCTGGCGCTTTGTAAAGATACAAAGGATCAACGAAAGCAGAACCAAAATAGCCAGCAATAACACCTGCGGTTAGGATAGAACTTGCCACAACTCGCCAATGGAGCTTCCAGCGACGGAAAACAGTTTCGAAAACAAATCCAGCAATTGTAAAAAGAAACAGAGTGTAGTATGCGAGAGGAGCATATTCTGCGAAGTAGTGAGATCCATAAGGCGAAATTTGTTTCAGGTCCTGGCGAGCTATATCGTAGAGAGAGAAGAGAAAGGCTGAGCTGAGGAAGATGCCGAGCGCCAGGAAAGCCCAGCGGCTGAGCTTCCCTTTGCTCACTGCATAGATCCGAAAGCTAATGACACCAAGAAGTATCTGAATGGAAACTATGAGAACGGTATTCAGCGTCCCTCCTCGTGTCAGGTGGAACAAAGCAATAGCTCCGACAGCGGTTGGAAGCCATAAACTGCTGCTTATTTTGGCGAGCTTCTGAGCTGCAGCATGTGAAATTTGGGATGTCATAAAAGTTGACGACTCAACAAGTCAAATATAAATATAAAAAACTTATTTGTCAAGTCTTTTGGAAAATTCCTTGACAAATCCTGCGATATTGGTTATCTTTTTTAACAGCTTTTTGCGGAGGGACCCTAAGTATTGGAAATTTATGGAGTTAGCCTAGCTCAGTCCTGCTTTTGCTCCGTTTCTTTTTTTTGGCGGACAAGATTCCCCTGTAATGGCGTCAAGCCGCAGGTATGACTCTGTCCGCCGCAGGCGGATTGCCAGATATCACAAATCCATTCACACAAAACTAAGAGGAGGTTAAGCATGTTTCGTACTCATTCACGAATCGTGGCCCTTACAATCACATTGCTTACTGCTGTGGCATTGAACTTTGCCGTCACCTATGCTCTATCACCTACGACGGGGGCATTCCAGAGCCATAACAGCGGCGTGACCATTATTCCAGACTCACCGAAATTACAGAGTCACAACAGCGGCGTGACGATTATCCCTGACTCACCAAAATAAGTGTTAAAGTCAGGTCAGCAAGGACATCGGATCTGCTGGCTGGAGCTTCTGGTGTGACATTGTGCGAAGTGATTGGCGAGCCTCGCTCACAGATAGTGAGGGCGTTAATGTGAGTGCAGTTGGTAGTTCAGCACGCAGCAAGGAAGCCCCGACTTTTGTCGGGGCTTTTTATTTGGTGATTATAAGAACTTAATGCTAAGGCGCAGTTTACCATCCATTTGCTAAGCCGTCCCAGTTCCTTTACCGTGGTTTGCACTCATGTTTCGCAATCGCTTTTTATTTTTGCATGCAAGTAGTTATATTGAGTAAACCAGTTGCGAACCCTCCCCGACTTTAGTCGAGGAAGTCAGAAGAGGTCATGAATTTACGAGAAGAGAATTTCAGCCAAACACAAAAGCCCTGGGATGCCGAGTTTTCCACTCTCGAGAAGCCCCGACGAAGGTCACCCTTTGATCATCCAGCGATCAACGCAGCCCTTTTCGTCATTACGTTTTTCACAACCACGGTAGCAGGTGTTGCGTGGCTAAACAAGGACCCGTTTGATCTCACCAATTTTCGTCTCGGTTTGCCGTACTCGCTTTCGCTCCTTTTTATTCTCAGCTCTCATGAACTTGGGCACTATTTTGCGTCGCGTTATCATCGTGTGGATGCGACGCTTCCATTTTTCATCCCATTTCCGGTTATGGAAGGTTTCCTAAATTTTGGCACACTCGGCGCATTGATCAGAACAAAGTCACCCGTCCCAAATCGTCGGGCGATGTTTGATATCGGAGTCTCAGGACCAATAGCTGGATTCATTGCAAGTCTCGCTGTGCTTGTCTATGGATTCCTCACACTTCCGGACATTTCGTATCTTTACTGGATTCATCCTGAGTATCAGTTCATGCCTTCGCTTCCCACTGGCGGGCTTACATTTGGCGGGACACTTCTATATGATGGACTTGCACATCTGCTCCGTCCATACATCAGTGGGTTCGTTCCTCCGATGAATGAAATGTACCATTACCCTTTTCTCTGTGTTGGATGGTTTGGTTTGTTTGTCACCGCAATGAATCTCTTACCTGTAGGGCAGCTTGATGGAGGGCACATCATCTATGCAATGTTTGGCAGTGCCCATAGGATAATTTCCCGTGCCACGCTTGGTGGCATCAGTCTGATTGGTCTGCTTGGATTTCTTCCTCTTATTGGTGTTGAGGGATTTGGATGGACTGGCTGGATCTTCTGGGCACTTGTCCTTTTCTTCGTTGTGAAGATTGATCATCCTGCAATTGCTCACCCGGTAGGACTCGATAGAAAGCGGAGGGCAATAGGTTGGGTTGCGATTCTTATGTTCTTCCTTTCGTTTTCAATTGCACCTTTCCAGCTTCCTTTGTGAGAAGCCAGCCGACGGCGGATTTGAGTTGCGGGAAAAGTCAAGGCACATTGCTATTGTTTTAAAAAATCAGTAAAATAAGCTACATAATAAGCAACTTTCCACACATAGATTTAAGGAGCGTCCGGAAGCCTTTCAGATGTTGGTACTTCTTAAGGTCATTGTATAACAGAGGTCAAACGGCCTGTATGGGCTTCCGTATTGTAGTGCAGAGAGCGAAGTTAGTTTTCTGGCGCAAAAGGCGCCACGGCATCTTCCCGGTTGTTCTCTTTTCTTTGCTGCTTATCTTGTCGTCCTGCAAGGAATCTTCACTCGGAGTTATCGACCCATGGTTGACACCTCCAAAGCTTCTTCGATTCTCAGCAACGCCGACACGGGTCGACCTGGATTCACTTGCTCTCCTCCACGGAACCGGACGTGATACCCTTGAATTTACTCTTACCATTTCTGCAACCTCGCTTCGGTCCACAGAGGAGGATCGTCTCTTAGTGGAGTTCCTCTCTTCTGACCAGTTGAGCAGATATGCATCAGCATCGTTCAGACCAAATGAAATTTCCGTGGACAGTTTAAAATTCTCATCGCCTTTAACAGTGTCATTGCCCCGAGCTGCAGTTGGGATTTTTCTCGTCAAAGGAACAGTGGTTTCAGCTTCGGGAGCTATGAGCAATTCCATGTTCCTTTCTTTGCTTGTAGTGCGCTCAGATCGGCCCCCGGTTATTTCCGATCTCACAGCTCCAGATACAGTTATCGCACCGCGGGATTCAGGGCAAGTAACACTGCTCCAGCTCAGCATCCGTGCCTCTGATCCCGACGGCTTGCAAGACATTGCAAGGGTCATCTTTTATTCTTACAAGCCGGACGGAACTCTGGCGAACAATGGCTCGCCTTTCTCGATGTATGATGATGGAGGAGCAGGTGGACAAATTGGTGATACCGATCCAGTAGCTGGTGATGGCGTCTATACCCTTACGATTCAACTCCCTTACGGCACACAAACAGGCAGGTACAAATTTGTCTTTCAGGCTTTTGATCGAGTTGGTGAAGGAAGCAATACAATTACACATTACATCACAGTGCAATGACGCTCATGGGTTTCACTGAGGCAAATCGGATAATGCCCGCTTGCGGTGAGTTGAGGAAGAAGAACTGGGTTATCTCCCTTGCTTCTGCAATCTTATTTCTGATGTTTGAACCCGGCGTTTCAGAGGAGGCGTCGAGAGCACCATGGTGCAGGGCACTCGCTCAGGAAATTACCTCCCCCCTTCCGCCAAGCAACGGAGTTTATCAGAGTGTATCATCCGAAGGGAAAGTTTGGTTTGGCACTTCAAAAGGTCTTGTAAGAACTGTTGATGGATCTTCGTGGACATTCTACGGCAAAGATACCTCTTTTGCCAGCCCCGGGATTTTTTCGCTCACGGTACAGGGTGACACTATCTTGACCGCAACCGGATTTGAGAAGGACATTGGCGGACAGTCGCTCCAGACCGGCAGTGGATTGACTTTTTCCTTTGACGGTGGAACGACGTGGCATCATGTCCCTCAGCCAATGGATGGCATTGGAGATTCGGTGATTCTGTACGGAGTGAATAGAATTTCAGCATTGCCGATTATCGTTCCTGAGCAAAATGTGACATTTGATATTTCTGTCTTTGGCAAGACAATCTGGACAGCAAGTTGGGCAGGTGGTGTACGAAAGAGCACTGATGGAGGTACAACGTGGCGAAGGGTTGTTCTACCGCCAGATACATTGAACTCCATTTCTCCTGGTGAACGCTTAAATTTTGTTCTTAATCCGAGGAATCCACCGGAGGGGAACAGGAATCATCTGGCGTTCAGCGTTGCTGCGCTCAGTGACTCTGAGATCTGGGCTGGAACCGCTGGAGGGGTCAATTACTCATCCGATGGGGGCATCTCATGGCGGAAGTTCACATATCAGAACCAGATTAATGGAATCCTCGGGAACTGGGTCATAGCCATCAAGGGGCAGAAGACGCCGACTGGTGTTCGTATATGGACAACAAACTGGCCTGCAGATGATCCCCGTGAAATGTACGGCGTAAGCTACACTGAAGACAGAGGACAAACGTGGCACAATTTGCTTAAAGGGATAAAGTGCTACGATTTCGCTTTCCGTGATTCGGTGGTTTTCGTCGCAACCGCTGACGGACTGTATCGAACGTCTGATCTTGGTGTTACGTGGACGAAGACAAATTCCATCATTGATGAGATCTCTCGTGAGCTGATCACAACATCATCTGTGTACACCGTGAGCGTTGTTGGCGACACAGTCTGGATTGGCACAGATGATGGGATCGCGCGAACAGTGGATCAGTCCGGGAAGCCGTTTGGGTTAAGCTGGGCAATCTCGCGTGCATATCAACCTGTAGCAGCAAACAGTGCGATGTATGTGTATCCGAACCCGTTCTCTCCAAACTTTGAGCGTGCTCGGATCCATTATGCAACAAGTTCGCCGTTGTCCTCAGTGAGTATTGAGATTTATGATTTTGCGATGAATCGGGTTCGCACATTGCTTCATTCGGCTTCTCGCTCTGGTTCTATGCAGCGAGATGAAATATGGGATGGGACAGATGATAATGGAGCAATCGTCCCCAATGGGGTTTACTTTATTCGGCTGGCAATCAATGATGGCGAGCCTCTATGGGCGAAAGTGTTGGTCATTCGGTAGGAATATAGATGCGATGATACGGATGCGCTTTCTGGTAACTGCTTTCATGGTGGTTTCTGCAATCACAGAAGTATGCAGCCAATCAACTGCTCCTGGGTCTTTTACCACTATAGGATACGGAGCGCGAGCAATTGCTATGGGCAACGCTCTCACAGCCCTCGGTGGCAACGGTGCTTTGACTCCGTATAACCCTGCCCTTGCAGCCCCGCTCGGAGGCGGGGTTCCAACACGAAATGTGACGCTATCAGTGGGAATTCTGACACTTGACCGGTCGCTTGATTTTCTGTCATTCACCCAACCTCTCAAGCCACATGCCGGACTCGCTGTGGGCATACTTCATGCTGGGGTGTCACGCATTGACGGCAGAGATGCTGATGGTGTTCATACAGTTGACTACAGCACGTCTGAGAATCAGATTTATTTCTCATTTGCAAATCAATTTGCACACAACCTTGCAATTGGTGTATCGCTGAAACTTTACTACTACAAGCTGTTTGATAAACTTTCATCGACAACGGCAGCTATCGATCTTGGCGCCACATATTTCATTAGCGATGCTCTGACAGTGGGAATTGCGGTAACAGACATCAATGCAAAATACAAATGGGACACTTCGTCGCTTTATGGTCAATCTGGCGCATCGACAGTTGATAACCTTCCAGTGGTGACGAGAATAGGGACTTCGTATCGTTTCCCGGTTGTCGGCGATATCGGTAGCACTATTGCTGCCGCTTTTGAATTCACTAACACAGGCAGGCGTCTGTTCCGCATAGGTACCGAAGTCGCTGTAGTGGAAGGGGTATTCCTTCGCGGTGGAGTCGATCGAATTTCACTCCATGGGAGCAGACTTGCCCTTCCTTCCCTGGGATTCGGAGTAGGACGCACAATTGCCTCAGTGCCAGTAGCATTCGATTATGCTTATGTTTTCGAACCATACAATTCAGGCAACATGCATGTTCTCACCCTTTCGTTTCAGCCATAGGCGAGCCATGGTCGAAAATCAGGCATACGGTAGCTGTGCAGTAGGAAAAAATTTTCAGTCGCGGAGACGGCACCTAGTCTGGCGTCGATTACGAAACGAGTCTCAGAGCACAAATTGGAAGCAGGTCTGCACTGGTCTCCTTTTGGCACTGCTGATGTTTTCAACCGTAGCCCGATCGCAGTCAAGCGGGTTCGCCATTTTGAAGGTTTCTCCTTCTGCGTCTTTAGCTGGTATCGGCTCATCAAATCTCATTGCTGACAGTGATCCATTCATTAGCTGGGTAAATCCGGCCGCCGGAGCGTCGGCACGGGAAATTCAACTTGGCTTCACTTACCGTAGATGGCTTGAGGGACTTAACTCGCAGCTGCTAAGCGTTGGATCAACAGTTCGCGGATGGCGCCTCACTGCAATTCTTCTGAACAGCTCTGTAAGTGAAATCCCAATTAGGGAAATTCCGGGAGAGCCCATTGGCACGTTCAATCAGCATAATCTTGCATTGAATATTTCCGTCGCGAAAAATATTTCAGGACCCCTTTCAATTGGTTTTGGGATTACGGGACTTTATGAACAGATTTACGTTGATGAGGTAACAACGTTCATGATAAATTTTGGAGCCGTTTACTCAGTTTCTTCGATTGGTGCAACATTTGGCGGAGCAATAACCCATCTCGGGACCGGAGCCTCGTTTCGTGTAGAGAAGACACGCCCGCCCACATCCGTTTCAATCGGGGCAACGAAGGAGCTGGAGTTTCCTTATTTTTCAAGTGCAGCTACGATCTCTGCTGCTGCCGTGAAGAGTCAGGGAGAGAACGTCGCTCACCTCAGATTGGGTGCAGAAGTTTGGTTCAACAAAGTTATCGCTGCTCGAGGCGGATTTGAAAGCGGCTATGAGGCACATTCCCTTTCCTTTGGGCTGGGTGTTCGGTACCAATTCTTGCAGTTTGATTACGCTTTTGTCCCGTATCGGCTTGGTATGGGAGATATGCATTGGCTCAGCATCGGGCTTGCCTTTTCGCTGTCAGATGAAGGATGATGCGAGTTGCGATTTTATTCCTGGGGGATCCTTCGTTCGACTCTCGTACGACTCGGTTTGCCGAAGCGCTTCGCGATGCAAAGTGCGACGTTTTCATCATTGGCGTCCGTTCTCCGGGCTCCTCAGTTGAAAAGATTCCGAGCCGGTATCTTCTTCGGCTTGTGTTTCAGAGTGGAGGATTAAGATTTTTTGAATACTTCCTCCGATCGTTCTTTGCGCTTCTCTTGCATAAACGCTTTCATATGGTGCTTTCGGCTGATCTTTACTCTCTCCCTGCTGCTTTTCTCCTTGCACTGTTTCATCACTCGACGTTAATCTACGATTCGCGAGAGCTCTATTCAGCAACTGCTGCGCTTGCGTCTCGACCTTTGGTGCAGCGGTTCTGGACAGGGGTGGAACGATTCCTCGCGCCACGATGTGATGTTGTGCTCACCGTGAATAACTCCATTGCTGAGATTCTTCGTGCTTCACTTCATCGTGCTGTTGCAGTCGTGCGTAATGTTCCGAAATATATTAACCCCAGAATGGGAGCTACAGAGGAGAGTCTTCGTGTCCATCTTGGTATCCAACCTGAAATCCCAATTCTCCTTTATCAGGGCGGCTTGCAACAAGGACGCGGATTGTTCATTATGCTTGACATCGCAGAGCGCCTTTCCGAAGTAGCCTGCGTCTTCTTAGGCTCCGGTCCACTCCGGGATTCACTTGCACGTGAGATATGCGTACGAGGCTTGCAACAGCGCGCCTTTATTCTCAACGCAATTCCTGTTAGCGAATTGCTCAAGTTTACATCCGGTGCTACCTTAGGGATTTCCTTGATCGAAAATCGTGGAAAGAGCTACCTTCTTTCTTTGCCGAATAAAGTATTCGAGTATATCATGGCAGGTGTTCCTGTCATCGCAAGCAACTTCCCGGAGATGCGATTGCTTATCGAGAAATATCAGGTAGGCATTGTAGCTGACCCGGAAGATATTCCGATGATAGTGCAGAAAATCCGTGAACTGCTCTCATCGCCATCTAAACTTAAGGAATTAAAAGAAAATTGCTTCCGTGCGGCAATGGAATTAAACTGGGAAAAAGAATCGGCGCTATTCCTTGACGCCATTGGTATACAACGCTTGTGAGCGAACAAACAAAATCAAGGATCGAACCCGCTTTATCTTCCCGCCGCTGGCAAGACGTGTGGATTGTAGCGCTGTTGTTTTTCATTGCGGCGGTGCGGTTTGTCAATTTGGGCTATGCAGACCTTCAGCCATGGGACGAGTCTCTCTACGCTATTCGAGCGGAGACTATCATTAGATTTGGCGATTGGGTCGATCAGTCAGCACACAGCATAGGTGGGTTATATTCAGCAGTGCATCCCCCGCTCTATGTATGGCTCACAGCATTGGCATATAGACTTTTTGGGATAAACGAATTTTCTGCACGGGTTGTATCTGCTCTTGCCGGAGCTTTCCTTGTTCTGGTCATTTACTTATTTGCGAGGGATCTTTACGGCAAGCGTGCTGGAGTCATCGCTGCTGCTCTAATGGGGCTTCAGCCAATGATGCTTTTCTGGAGTCGGCAAGGTCAGTTCGATATGCTCCTTGTCCTTCTTATGACACTTTCGGTTTATCTACTTGCGAAATGTCTTGTGCGTTCAAGCGCTGTTGTTACTATTGCTTCAGGAATAGCACTTGGCTTTGCTTTGCTTACGAAATTGTTTGTCGCCCTCATCATTCCCGTCAGCTGGCTTGCTGCACTCCTTGGTACAACGCCAATTAACAGACGAAAAATAGTTGCTGGTACGGTGACTGTCGTGATTATCGCTGTCGTCGTTGCAGCTCCCTGGCACATCGTGATGGCGCAGCGACATGCTGAAGATGTGATATCATTTTTCTTTCGTCGTGGAGCGCTTTTAGAACGGACATTCAGCGGGATCGAAGGGAATGTCAAATCACTTGGATGGCTGTACTATATCAATCAGCTTGCCATCGGCATTCCCGTTGCATTCACTTTTGGCTTTTATCAACTTTTCAGGGTGGTAAGAAAATTGTTCCAGAATCGCCGGAGTTGTTCAAACGGGCATCCTGGGGAGATCCTCCTTATCAGTTGGGCAACAGTCTTTTTCCTCGTCTTCGCGGCAATGAAAACAAAGCTCGCCGTGTACGCCCTTCCGATAGCTGTTCCGCTCGTCATACTTGGCTCGAAGACGCTTGATGATATCGCTGATAAGAACTTTCGAAAGAGTATCTCTGCTTCTTTGCTCATCGCTACATGGTGGGTTGTATTGTGGGCGTTGTTTCCTGGGGTCAGGGAAGCGACGAAAGGTGCTTTGAGGTTCAGCATGGTTTTTAATTCCGCCTCTGGCGGACTTGCCTTTCTTTTATCGGGTTTCTTTGGAAGTGTATTGCTCCTTTTCTTTTCCTTTGTCCGACCGAAACGGACCTTGATTTTTAGCACGCTGGGTTTTGGCTTGATTGCCTCAGCATGTTACATTGTTGCCGTTGGTTCAAGGACATGGTACGATGATGGGGCGAAAAGAGCTGCTGAACTTCTCCATGTAAATGGGGCAAGTGCCATCATCGCTATTGGCAATGATGTGAATCCGCAGCTGACGTTTTATCTCCGCGGCGCCGACCTGGGGTGGAGACCGCATATGACATTCGTCAGGCTCGATCCAGCACAAGGAGTCAGTCGCGTCCGCGAGCGACTTCAGCGCGAATTCAGAAATGATAGTTACTGGATCGTCCTTGAAAGGGACGAGATTCGGAAAGGCTTATATTCTTCAGAAGCCGATGCGGTGCCATCGGGCTTCATGCGTATCTTTGAAAGCCGCGGATATTCGGTCTATAAATTTATGCAGCCATGAAAGGGGCACACTTTTCTCCAGGGCAACGACGAATTCTGGTCATCAGACCTGACCGAATTGGGGATGTGGTTCTTGCTACTCCATTGATTCGAGCACTGAGGAAGTCATTTCAAACAGCACACATTGCTGCTATGGTCCGCCCCAATGTTCAGGAAGTTCTCTGGAATAATCCCCATCTTGATGAGATTCTCCTGTATGATCCTGAGGGAATCCATGCTGGCTGGAGCGGTTTCTGGAAAATGGTGCGTACACTTCGGAGCAAGGGATTTGACACAGCACTCCTTCTTCTTCCGGTGGAGCGAATTGCATGGATGCTCTTCTTTGCTGGCGTTCCACGTCGAATCGGGGTCGGATTTAAATTGTATGAAGTGCTGACGTTCATGCGAACAGTATCTCGACATAAGTATATTCCACTCCGACACGAAGCGGATTATTGTTTGGATTTAGGAAGAGCTATTGGGGTATCTGCAGATGGATTAAGAACTGAGATTTTCCTAACCGATTCAGAGAGAGAAGAAGGTGCCGAGTACCTGAGGAAACGTGGTGTCAGTTTGGGCAGGGTAAAAGTAGGCATACAGGTCGGCAGTGGCGGGTCATCGCCAAATTGGGAGCCACAGAGATATGTGGAATTGGCACGGCAAATTCTTGAGCAGCTGTCAGATGTAACAATTATCCTTACAGGATCGAGTGAGGAAAAGGACTATGGCTATTTATTCAATGCTCTGTCGAAAGAAAGAATTGTTCCAGCCTACGTCGAACTTGCTGAACCAGCCGAGGGGCGAGTCCGCCTGCTTGCCAGTATTATTTCGCAGCTTGATCTTCTTATTACACCAAGCACAGGTCCGATGCACATTGCCGCAGCGTTAGGAGTACCGACTGTCTCCTTGTTTTGCCCTTTGCCTGCCTGTTCTCCCATCCTTTGGGGTCCGCAAGGAAACGTCAGTTGGATTGTCATGCCCCCTGCTTCATATTGCCTTTCAAAATGTCCACGAGATCCGAAGGTGTGTAAGTTTGAAGCGATTACAGTTGAGCGGGTAGTCCAAGCAGTGAATGAACTGTTAGAGTTTTTGAAGCAAAGTAAGCGTGTGTAAAAACGCCACATCGTCATTGCCGATGGACTTGTGGCGCTTGGAGCGCCAGTACATACCTTTCCACCAACTCCACCATTCGATCCAAATCGATCATTTGAATACACTCAAGGTTATAGGGACATTCCCTCTTCCAGCACGGAGCGCAAGCAAGCCCTTCCGGAACGAGCTTCTCGCCGCGGTCGTACAGGTCAATTTCATGCCAGCATGATAATCCAAACCATGCGATCACATATTTCTTGAGGGCGATGCCCAGATGCATGCCGAACGAATCGCCGGTAATGATGATATCCGCCATGTTTTCATAAATAATCCCTCGCCGAACCCCTTCTTCAGTGGGCGTAGGGATTACCTTCTCCCCTACCCTTCTTGCAATTTCAGCATTTCGTTCAGTATCCTCCGGACCCCCGAGCAAAATCATTCGAACATTTGGGATTGCTGAAATTTTCTCGATCAGATACTCATGTTGTTCAACGGTCATTTTCTTGTTCGGGAAAAGAGTTGAACACCCTGTGTTAAACCCGACAACAATGTCATCATCACGAATACCGATCTCGCGTTCATATGCTTCCTGGTAAGTGCGCTCTTCTGCTGTAAGGTGAAGCACGTATTCGTCACGCTCGTACGGGAGCTTGAATGCCTCGGCAAGAACATCTTGCCCTGTGCGCCTATTGATGTGAAACTTTAATTCATCATCGAGACCGAGACGGTAAAGGTACATTGCCTCTGGATTCAGCGGGATGATCACACCGTCTTTGTCTAAACCGAACCCTAATTTCTCTTGTGCATGGAGCATCGTAGTTAGGGAAGCCGAACGGCGCGTTTTATCAGCGTTTAGAACGAGGTCAAATTCCATGTTCTGGAGTATAAGCCATGTCTCAGGATCCCATTGATAAACCGCATCAAGATACGGATTATTATCCAGCAAGGGGGAGGCGTTTTTTAGAGTGAGCCAGCTTACGGTACTAACTGGGTACTTTCGCTTTATGGCGGGCAAAAGAGATGTTGTTTGAAGAACCGCCCCCATCGCATCAAGGTTGATAAGAAGAATTCTCGTGCCACGAGGCAATGGATCGACGCAGCCCTGGAAGCAATTCATATACGGAAAGCAGGGCTTGTACCCGGTAAAGCGCTTGCAGTCGGGAGGGGTAAATGGAAAATCCAAGAGCAAGTTTGGGTATTCTGTATCGCTCATAGATACTTTTCGACGTTCACTCTATCATGGACGCGTTCTTTAGTTTGCCTGTAAAGCTGCAAAAACTCCTCAAACACTTTGTCAGGATATAACTCAGTCATACAGATGTTTCCAATAGGACATTTCGTAAGATTACATCCAAGGCAATTTACAGTCTCATTTCGCACAATGCGGTGGTAGCTCCCGACAGGTCCCTGAAGTTCTGGTCGGGTAGGTCCAAAGATTGCTAGGACAGGGGTCCCTACCGCTGCTGCAATGTGCATAGGACCGGTATCATTGCTCACGACAAGGTGGCAGACTTCAGCGAGCGCCGCCAATTGTCTGACTGTAACTACGGGTGGAAGAATAGCTCCTGCTCCAATTCCATCAGCGATTTCCTTTGCCTCCTGTTCCTCACCCGGTCCGTAGAGGAGCATGATAGAAGCTCCAAATTCCTCGACAATGCGTTTCCCAAGTTTCACATAATATGCGGCGAGCCATCGTTTTGTTTGCCAGCCTCCTCCGATAGAGAAACCGATGAGCGGTGTATTTTTTCTCGAGCTGAAAATCTTCTTCATCCGAGCGAGATTGTGTTTCTCTATGAATGCTCTTGCGAAGGCTCTTTCATCGGTGCTCAGGAATACTCGAGGTTCAATTCTTTCAGCAACGAGACCAAGCGCTCGCAGGGCATCCAGATTAAATTCCACATTATGGATTTCTCCTCCTCGTGGAAGGGCCGCAATTGTGTAGCCGAAGCGACGGTGACGAAAAGCGAAACCAACTCTTATAGGAGCTCCAGAAAGTAGCGTGAACAAAGCTGTTGCTGGGTTCGAGAAGAGGTCTAGTACAAGGTCAAAGCATTGTTGTCTGACTCGTGCGAGCAGTTTGATTCGGGACCATGCGTTTTTCTCAAGGAGAAGTACCTCATCAAGCCATGGATTGCCGGAGAGAACAGCAGCTCCCCCTTTCTCGGCAAGGAAACTGATCTTTGCTGCAGGGAAGAAGCGCCGAAGATTCGCCAGCACAGGTGTGCTCAGAAGCACATCGCCAATAGCACGAGGCTTTATGACAAGGATTTTTCGGACTGAAGCAAGGTCAATCATCGGGCGCGAAGGATATCAGAAACGACAAATAAATCTACAGAAAGTAGTTGCTTTTTGCAACGACTTAGTTGACAAGGATATTTTAATTGCATATACTTGTACGTATTTTGCTTAAGCCGAGGCTTAGTGCCTGAGGCTAAACAGGTTAAACCATTCACAATTCAAGGAGGTTCCATATGAGGAGATTTGCAACAGTTTTTCTTGCGGTCACCTTTGCGGTTCTAATTACCTACGCAGGAAGCGGTACATCTCAACCGGATAGAACGCGTCTTGCACAAATTCTTCGGTCAACTTTCCCTGGGGCAACGTTAATTTCAGTGGATGAGACCTTTGTTCTGCACGGTAATCTTAGTACCGCACAGCGGATTGAACCTGAGGCGGGTGAGCTTACCGCAAAGCGTTTTATAACTTCATATGCAAAACAATTAGGTTTAGATGGCGATGCGGCACAGCATCTTGTTGTGAAAGAAATCCTTCCTGCAAGGTCGGACCCAGCCGGCCACACTGTTGTGCGGCTTCAGCAAACTCTCAATGGCGTTCCAGTTGAGCACGGGGAGCTCATTGTTCATATCGACGGCTCAGGTGTAATCCAGGCGGTGAGTGGAAGCTACCTAAACAATGTCCAGGTGCAAACAAATCCATCTCTTTCAGCCGAGGCTGCTATTGATATCGCACAGCGAGAGATCGGATGGAGCGCGCTAATGCAAAAGTCCGCCACAAGCGGAATTAACGGTGTCCAAGATGAGATCTTGCCTGAAGAGTCCGCCAGAGCCGGAGACATTCCTCTCCCCTCGGCGAAACTTGAAGTTATCCGCCGGAATGGTCGTGATTACCTTGTGTGGCATACAGACATGTTTGTCACTTCTCCTGAACCAGCTCGATGGGAGTATTACATCGATGCGCATACAGGGGCAATCATTGATCGTTTAAATACCCTTGAGACCGGCAGCGGTCCCAGTCTCTACAGTGGAACAGTAAGCATTAACACCTACAAGTCCGGCAGCTATTACTACATGGGTGATCAAGTAAGGAACCTCTACACGTATGATGCAAAGAATCGCAAAACGCTGCCGGGTTATCTATTTTCCGATGCCAATGATTACTGGGATGGCTCTCGGCAACGTGCCGGGGTGGATGCCCACTTCAACGCTGCGGAGACCTATGACTTCTACAAAACATCGTTCGGCCGTGATGGCATCGATAACAAGCACTACCTCACAAAGTCCTCAGTACATTATGGTCGAAACTATAACAATGCTTTCTGGAATGGTTCACAAATGGCATATGGAGATGGTGACGGAACAACCTTTTCCCCGCTGGTCACCATGGACGTTACTGGTCATGAACTTACGCATGGGGTAACACAGTATACTGCGAATCTCACATACAGTTACGAGCCCGGAGCACTGAATGAAGCGATATCAGACATCTTCGGGACATGTGTAGAGTTCTATGCCTATGGAACCTCATACCCGCGGACAAGCGGAGGCACGGGTGGAAACTGGTGGATCGGTGAAGATTGCTATACGCCTGGAACATACGGCGATGCACTCCGGTATATGGATAATCCAAATCGGGGCAAGCAACCAGATACCTATAAAGGGACATACTGGTACAGCGGCGCTTTAGATAATGGCGGCGTCCACACAAATAGTGGCGTTGCGAATTATGCATTTTATCTCCTCTCAGTGGGGGGAAGTGGTACTAATGATAACGGTTACGCTTTCTCAGTTCCCGGGATCGGGATCAACAAAGCTGCTCAGATTTTCTACCGTGCTCTGACAGCCTACTTCACTTCGAGCACGAACTATGCAGGAGCACGCGCAGGTACACTTTCTGCCGCAGCTGATCTATACGGGAGTGGAAGTGCGGAGTATAATGCTGTCGCTGCCGCATGGGATGCTGTCGGTGTCGGCGGAGGACTCTCTCCTTCCGGAAGCACGCTGGCACAGAACGCTTCCTCACAGCAAAGACTTACTGCTGAAGGACTCCCAACAACGTTCACCGTATACCAGAATTACCCGAACCCCTTCAATCCCATAACAAACATTCGATTTGATCTCCCTGTTCAGCAGCGTGTTCGGGTTGAAATCTTCAATATTCTCGGACAACGCGTTCGGTTACTCGTAGACGATGATCTCGAGGCTGGCAGTCACATCCTTCAATGGAATGCACGGGATGACAACGGGTTGAACGTTCCAACTGGGCTTTATCTCTGCCGCATAACAGCGGGCAATGAAGTGTATTTACTGAAGATGACGTTACTTAAGTAAAGCCTGTTACTTACCTTTCCGCTGAAAGCTGGAAGCACTTCGTGCGGAGTGCCTCCAGCTTTTTATTTTGCTTGTAAAGTCATTTCTTCGAAAACCTTCAGACATTGTCAAGGAGCATGAAGTGCACTTTCTCAGAATCGACTATTTTACCTTCTCTACTCAGTGCAAACTTATCTTTATCTTGATATTCACATAGATCGTACAGGACACATGCTCCGCAAAGGGGATTTTGCGCTTTACAGACAATTCTACCAAAGCGAATAAGATTTGTGTGGAGGGAGTACATTTTTTCGGGCGGCACGAGGCTTTGCATAGCATCGAAAGTCTTCTCCGGGGTTTTCGTCCTGACAATTCCAACTCGATTAAGGATGCGATGGATGTGAGTGTCGACGGGGAAGACAGGCTTACGGAACGAAAACAGAATTACGCAGGCGGCTGTTTTCTTTCCAACCCCTTTTAATGTCTGCAACTCATCCATGGCTTGGCTTATCTCCATCTTCCGGAGTGAGGATAGGTCAATTGACCCATAACGATCGCGGATGGTGTGAAGGATCTCCTTGATCCTTTTGCTCTTTTGAGCTGCCATCCCGCCAATGCGTATTGCAGAGGCGATTTTCTTTGTTGAAGCACCAACTGCATCTTCCCACGTAGGAAAGATTCTTTTCAAATTTGCATAGGCTCGATGACTATTGTGATCATTTGTGTTTTGCGAAAGGAGTGTCGCAACTAAAAGGTCAACCGGGTTCGGGGCATCGCGTTTCTGCTTCGGTGCGCCGAGAGTTTTTTCAAGGAGATTGATCACTGAAAAGATCTTCATCCAGTTTGGTCCTCAGATCGCATCGATGCATTCGTCTTTTTCATCTGGCTGCGTCACATGGAGTATAAAGCCCCCCTCATCCAAGATGGAGATCGGCAGCGGTTTCTTCTCAGCTTAAGGCTGATAAGGACCGTGCTTGAAATGAAGGGTCAATTTCTAACTAAAACACCAGTGAAAGGTTAAAATACTGGATGTTTTTCAATCGCCCATAGTCAGCATATGCGTAGTCGAACTTCACCGCCATACTGTTCACGATATCGTATCGAACGCCGACTCCCCATGTCAAGCTTTGTTCACTGTCGCGGAGGAAAAGAGACTTGTAGCCAACACGAGCAAAGATGATTTCTCTGTAAGATAACTCGACTCCAGAATTGACATATTCTGTATTGTCGTTCGGGTGGGTTGCATCGACCGCGGCTGTAGCACGGAACATCTCGCCCCTGTATACGTCCATTGCAACTCCAATTCTGAACATTAGTGGCAAATCGTACTCACCCAAGCGGTATTCAGAAGGGATGTTCTGCGGTCCACCCACTGGTGCTGGTGACCAGTTGAAGTAACTATCTTGTCCCTTTAACTGCATTTTTGTGCCAAAATTGCTGATAGATGCACCAATTTTCAGATCGTGAAATGGGGTTATGTAGAGCGTCCCGAAATCCAAAGCCACTCCTTGGGCGCTCTCATTCCAGATATTCTCGCTGATGAACTTGAAATTAAATCCGATTGAGAAGCGGTCGGTGAGATTCCGTGCGTAGCTGAGCCCAAGGGCAAGAGAATTTGCATCCCAATGTCGTCCATCCCCTTCGGGAAACTCCACGGTGCGCACAATGTCTTCAGGGACTCGCATTGAGATAAGGTTTGCCGCAACCGTTCCAACTTCGCCGAGGGTGATCATCCCTGCGGCATAGTCGTATTTCACATCAGCCAGCCATTCAGCATGGTTGAACGTAACTTCAGCGGTCCTCTCGAAGCGACTGAGTCCGGCTGGATTCCAGTATGCTGAATAGACATCACCTGGCATAGCTACGTAGGCGCTCCCCATGCCAAGCGCACGAGCGCTGGCTCCTATCTTCAGGAACTGGGCTGCAGTGGTCCCAACCTTCGACGTCGATCTGAATAATTGTGCCGAAGTTGTTGAAACTACCAATGAGCTCAAAGCTATAGCAATGAAAAAGTTTCGAAATTGCATCGTGTCCTCCAAGACAAAGTCTTTCTCGGGTCAATAGATTTTCTTAGAGATTTTATATTTTCATGTCAACTATATGAGCGCCATGCTCTGCACTTGGTTTTCTGCAACAGAAGGATGCTCGAAATGGTGCCCGTGGCGGCACCGATATCCCAAGATCATTTTATCAGGGCGAATCGTCCGATCTTCTGCCCAATTCCAGGTGCATCGACATGATAGATGTAAACGCCATACGCTAAGCGCTGTCCTTCATACGACAGCAGGTCCCATCTGGCGTAATTCGTCATATCATCCTTTTCAATTGTCTTCACGAGTTCTCCTGTGATTGTATAGATGCGGATCGTGCATTTCGGCGGTAAGTTTCGGAATTCCAGAACTTGCCCTCCTCGTTTATCTGAGGTTACTCCGGGCTGCTCCATGCTGCTAAAGACAACGTACGGATTCGGCACAACATAAATGTTATTTAATTGCGAGGAGGCAAGTGCATTATCGATCTTCGCAGCGCGGGTTGTGAAAAGATATTCATCCCCATCAGCGAATGGTTTCGAAACAGCAACGTGGTACACATCTCCCTGTGTTGGAAGAATGATTCTTTTCGCTACTAAGGAGTCACGGACAATAGTGGTATCACGACCATTAATTGTGGTATCACGTGAAACCTTGATAGTATCAGGTGGTGGCGGAAGGAAAACCACCTGCACATCAGTGCTCGTTGCTGTCTTTTTATATGGTGGAGGCGTCAGTACAACTATGCGTTCGCCGAGGTTCCAACGCTTGTTAGCAGGGGGATTCTCGACAATGAGAAAATCAACAGGCAAGTTTCGCGTGACATCGCGGATATGGAACGGGGTTATAATTTCCTTTCTCATTGCAATTGAATAAGCTGTGTCGCCCGGTGAAAGCCATGAGCCGTCTGAAGCCGTATCGGTTGCATTGAATGAAATTTCAATATCGAGCGGTGCTAATGTGAACGTCCCTGTCTGCGGTGGACCGAACCGTGCTACGATATTTGTATTGCCTCGCGTGCGCCATCCGGTGTGAAGTGTATCGAAAGCAAGCTGAACATTTTGCACAAACAATTTCATCCCATCAAAAGCAGGATTATCATCTTCAGAGTTAAAGCGAGTACTCTTGTATACCGGATAGTACTGAAACGACACAGTGTAGACCGCTCCGGCTGGCAAATCTCCTGTCGTTCTACTGCGAATCTGACCCGAAACAGTATCAATGCTATACCTCGATGGATCAACAACATTTCCTGCTCCATCTTTAACGATAATGCTTGAGCCTACGAGGTTCTTGTATCCGAGCGATGAATACACTGTATCCCGCGATACGATCGTCGTTGTGATTCCTGTTGTATCTTTGACATTGTAGAATAAGCTTGTACCTGACTTAGAGAAGAGGATGTCGTATGTCTTTCCATCTTTGACGGCTTGCTCATTGAGAATTTTTATAGAAACATCGCCTGTTGCCGCTCCACGTATATGGACCGGGCGTTGACCGTTATCAATTGTTGGCGGGATGTAGCCGGCGGGTGAGGCTCCAGGGATAGCCATTGCTGTGTTCACATCGAAGGTAAGTTTCTGAGTGATCGGGTCCTTTGAGATGACAGCCTGGCATTCGGTGGGCGGAAGCATTGTCCCTTCTTTTATGAACCCGTGGTCGTATGAGACAACTGCGTAATAATAGGTTTTCCCATTGGTGACCGAAGAATCAACAAATACGTGCCGGAGCCCTGAACTATCCTGCGGGTCACCCAGCCAGTATTTGACGCCACGGCCGGGATACTCCACGGGGTGAAAGCCATTCTGATAAAGGGCTCTCAGTGAATCATTCCACACCTTATGCCATTGAGCTGGTTTCCCTGTTCCTTTGTCAACCATCGCCTGACCAAGAAATGGAACACCATGCCCATCGGTAATGGTATATACATCGCTGAATGTATAGTCCTCACTGCGATAGATTTTGTACCCTTCAAAGTCGCGTTCGTTTGTCAATGGGTCAACAGCGTTCTCCGCAGCATCATCCCAGTAAAGTGTCACACGGCCATCACCCGGGACAACTGTTACAATCGGCTTTGGTGGTGGCTGAGCAAAGCGGTAGTTTGCTTCAAGAACACGCTGAGCAGTTTCCGCATTGAGCAGTAGGTCTGGAAGATTCTGTCCCATGAGAAGTGCAATTGAGAAACGCTGCTTTGCATATTGTGCAAGCGTAAAAGGTCCTGAAGCGTAGAGAAAAACATTATCACCCGGTGTGTTAAAAAGGGTCTGATTGATATCAATGCTGTCAGCCGACATGAGCTGCCAGAAGAGAGCGTCGTTCTTTGGGACATTCGGCAAAGAGTTCGTATACGGCAAAGCCCAGAAACTTGTCAAACCAATTTGATCCGACTCATTGACGTCGCGGAAGCCGAAGTTTGGTTCGGCTAAACCGTAACGTGGGTCATTTGGGTCGCTTACGATATCAGGTTTCCCATTCCCCTCTCCTTCGTCGTGAGTCCCCGGAATACCATCAAGCCCAACATCATCCTTCTCGGGGTCCCAATTCCCATTTTCATCGCCTGACCATCGGGGCTTGGGGTCACCGTACATGCGCTTATATTTTGCAGTATCAGAAATTCCTTCGGTGAGGGGATGAGTTATGCCATCGATGTAATGACCGGCGTCATTGAAAGGTGACTCATCTATGATTCCATCATCGTCGTTATCAATACCGTCCCACGAGTTCGTTGGGCTCTCCAGGAATTTGTATCCGAAGTAGCCGGGTCGCTTTCCACCTATTCCACGTGAGTCGGAATCCCATGCGTAAACCATGCTCCGTGCACGCTGTGGATAAGGGTCAGCAAGAGGTCCTCGAGGAGGGATAAAGAAAGCAAGATCATCATTGTAATCGGTATATCCACCAACGTGCGGATCTCCGTACATTCCAAAGTATACTTTTCTGATCGATTTGGGACTCTGGTTCGTGACTGTATAGACCAAGAAGATGATGTTTTCAGCGAGGGGATTGTTGAATTGGAAGAAGCGACATGCAAGGTCGAGTCCAAGTCCTCGCTTGGTTGAGTCATTTGGGAATGGGAAGTAAGCATATTTCCGATTCGTGTAATCATCAGTAACAAAGTAGACTTCCTCATCGGGTGTGGTTGCATCGCTTCCAAGATATGCTGGCCAGACATAGCGTCCCAGGATAGGATTGTACCATGATTCGGGCCAGGATGGCGGCTTGCGCGTCAAATCGCCGCCAACACTCGCTCGGTCGCTCCAGTGAGCTATGTCGTTCTGGTTCGGGTCTGCATAGCCAGGCTTAGGTAGCCAGCCCCATTTGAGCGATCCATCCGGTGCATAGCCTCCCTGGCTCTGAAGCCACATCCCATCATCAAGAATGTGAACTGTGTTTCCGGCAGTATCGGTCACCTCTGCTGCAACAAGAGGAGTAAATTCAAATCCGTACCCGAGGCCGTTCCAGACAAGATCGGCTGTCTGTGATAAAGTGTTGGGTCTGCAGATCGAGCCATAGTTATAGACAACGGTTGTAATCTTGTTGCCATGCATGATGAAGCTCTTGATGGCTCTTGGGTCGCCAAGTGATTTTGCAAGACGCCGCTCAATTTGTTGATTGATCCGCTCCGCTTCCTCTGGTGATAGCTTTTTGAAGTCAATTGTATTCCAATCAATGTTCTGTGCATAGGTGAACACGGGAGCGCTTATCATCAGTGCTAAAACAAGAATCTTAGAAAATGAGACGAAGCCTTGTGAATTGTGTGAAATGGTTTTCATGACAATTCTTGCCTTTCGGTTACCTTATTTTGAACTCATACTTTAGTCTCTGCTGAACGAATCAAAAGCTTGCTGTGATACCAACTCTGACAAGCCGGGGTCGGCTGATATTCCCGGGATTTGCATAGTAATTGTCAACGGCCTTCATCGGGATAAGTCCTATGTCGCCGCGCTGTATGCGCCGCCGGAGATCCTGAAATTGCGCCGGATTAAGAACCTCGTCAATGCTGTAGAGTGCGCGCCCTGAGTTTGCGTAAACGTACAACTCGTTTTCTCTATCGAAGAGATTTTCAACCTGAAGGAACAGTGATGTATGGAGACCGCCAAATGTGAAAAACTTCTCGAGCTTCAGATCGACGCTCCACTGGATGGGCTGTCGCCCGCTGTTCTGATCAAATCGAATCGGCACGACGTTTGCAGGAAATGCCGGAGTGTATGGCGTTCCTGTACGGAAATATCCGATTGTGCTTATCACCCAGTTATCAGGTTTACTCAACATCACTGTCCAGTTCAGTGTATGGCTACGGTCAAAATCCAGAGGCACCAGATATGTTTCAGGAAGTTTCCCTCGGCTTTCATCAAAGAAAAGCTCGTCAACAGGTTCAGTCCGATTCCCTTCGGCTACTTGGAAGGTGTAATCAATCGCCCCTGAAAGAATACCTCCGGGAGAACGCCGTTTCTCAAGATGCAAACTGACCCCGCGTGTATTAGCATAGGAAAGATTTGTCAAAATGTAGTAGCTCCGATCCCCCTTTGCCGTAAGAATCTGCTGCGAATAGATATAGTCACGGACGTCCTTATAGTAACCTGTAAGCTCCATTTTCAGATCTTCAGTCAGCGCCTGCTGGAGACCC
This sequence comes from Bacteroidota bacterium, assembly GCA_049973045.1. Taxonomy (GTDB): domain Bacteria; phylum Bacteroidota; class Ignavibacteria; order 0-14-0-80-59-12; family 0-14-0-80-59-12; genus JBMFJZ01. The sequence continues at coordinate 328,515 of JBMFJZ010000001.1, forward strand.
ATTTCATACTGGACACTTTTCTCTGGATTAACATCTGGATTTCCAAATGTTGGCGTGACTCCACCTGGTGCGCGGAACTTTGGATTCTGGTACAAATAAGAAAGTGACGGAACTTGATAAAAGTGACCGTATGAGAAACGTATTGCTCCGCGATCAGTGATCGGATAGGAGACGCTCACTCGTGGGCTGAATCGAATTTTTTTCTCCGCAGGTTTCAGGTTTTGAATGAGGAATATGCTTTGTCCGGCTGCCAGTTCCTGGCTCAAAAATGGGTTGTACTGCGCAGCTGGATCGAAGTATTCTGCCCTTAATCCTATGTTGAAAATCAACGATTTCAGCAATTCCATTTTGTCCTGTACATAGGCTGCCCACTGAATCGGCTTACGGACATAATGTGTATACCCTCCTGTGTCAGTAGGAACAACAGCCTTGTACTGCAGATGGCTCACAAGGATGTCGCGGAAATCTGTAATGAAGCGAGATGGGTTAGTGGCATCGACGAACTGTAGTGTATAGCTTTCCACATCCAGTTTATGGGCACGAAGCTCTGCACCAACTTTCAGTTCGTGGATACCAATTTGAGCTACAAGATCGAATTTTCCCGCAAATGTTGTTGTTGACCTCGCGAATCTCCCGAGTGAAACTCCTCCTGTGAGGAACACTGTATTTGGAATAGACTGCTGGTAAAACGAGGGGAGATAGCGAGGGTCTTTGATGTCATCAAAGGCATTGACCTTAAAGCGGTCGGTGATGAGGGAGCCTTTCAATGTGTAGAAGAGATGCTCGCTCACTGCGTGAGTGAAGTCAACAGCGTGAACAAGACCTGTAGAATAATCTTTCGGAGCACCGTCAGGATTATAAGTATAAGCTCTGAGGTAATCTCTCCACCAGGCTCGATCGTAGACAATTTCATACTTCAGTTTGACTGTTGGAGTGATTTGGAAAGAAACATTTCCCTGAACGTTGTACGAGGTGCTCGGATTCATGGATACCAGGGCACCGTCGCCCGTTGGTCCTCCGACGAGGTCTGTGTCCGGGTGGACTAATGGTCCAAAGTACCATGGTGCAGAGGCTGAGCCTGCACGTGGGTCGCTGGCAGGGAACGATTCCCGTGAAAGATAGCTATCTGTTGGGTTATATAGTCGTACACCGTACAAATATCCGAGATCTCGCTGTACAACGCTTGATGCATAAAAGCTTAGCCTGTTTCCAGAGAAAACCGGGATTGGTCCTCCCAGAGTTAGCTCGAGGCGGCTGGTATTGAGTGGGTCAATCTTGTCGATATTCGTGAAGAGGTCCTTATGATTGCTCACGTAGTCCCCTGTGTACGCCCGTATACTCCCTGTGAACCGAGGTCCGCCCTCCTTCGTTACATAGTTTACAACACCGGAGAGGGCATTGCCATACTCGGCGCTGAACGTTCCTGTTGAGACAGAAACTTCCTGCACAGCGTTAGTTGCGAGACCGACTGCTCTGGTATTTGCATAGGGATCATTCACGGAGATGCCGTTCAGAGTGTAAAGGATTTCATTTGAGCGACCCCCGCGGATGTGGATGGAGCCATCGTCGCCTATGGTAACGCCAGCCTGCAAGCCAACAATTTGCGCAATCTCGTTCACAGGTAGTTCACGTATGTCCTGTGCTGTCACAGAAGTGACCGGATTGGTAAGGTCTTGGCGAATGAGAGGGTTACTTTCTCCTCTTACTTCTACAGCGGCAAGTTGAATATCGCCAGGCTTTAATCTGAAGTCAAGGGGCGTTGTGAAATCGACTGAGACGCGAACATCTGTAACACGCATCCTTTGATAACCTACAATGGATGCAACTACTGTGTAGACACCAGGGGGTACATTGAGAATAACGTACTCTCCGTTAACATCCGTTGCTGCTCCCATGGTCGTGCCCTCAATCAGAACATTGGCAAAGGGGATCCCCTGCCCTGTTTCGGCGTCAATAACACGACCAGCAATTTTTCCTGTGGAGCCTGCGAAAAGAGTCAATGGGAGGATAAACACAAGAGAGAAAACGGAGAGGGAAAGCGGAAGTAACAATCGATTCATGGTTCTTTTCCCTTATGATGAGTGACGTTTATTATGGCAAGAATTTGCTTCACCTAATTCGAATTAGAAAATACTAAAATCACAGTACTTTATCAAGCGGTATTTTAATGCTTCGGTAGCTTAGTCCCAATTCAATTGGAAACGGAAAGAATCTGCCTGGGGTGGATTGAGCAAATGCAGCCTTGCTAAATTTATTTTGCCTTTGCGGTAATTGTTTCCAGTCCGTGGGCATGTGGACCTGTTTCACTTCTTCGCAGAAGATAAGCAAAAAGAAGTCCAAAGAACCCCAGAGTTGAAAAAATCCACATTCCTAAGGCGTATCCCTCAGGATTTGTTGCGCTCGCACCTGAAAAATCATTTGCCCACCCGATGAGCAAGTTAAACCCTGCCAAGCCAATGTTCTGGATCATCGTCATCAATCCGTATGCAGTGCCGAGCTTCGATTGCTCAACAATATAAGCCACCGAGGGCCACATCACCGCTGGAATGAGTGAGAAAGCAATTCCCATCATTGCCATCGGAACGTAAAGCGTAACGTGCGTGTACATCATCATTAAATAAACAGGGATGATCAGGGCTGAGCCGAACATCATAAAGAGCGATCGCTTCCCGATTCGGTCCACGAGCAATCCAAACAACGGCGTGAAGATCATTGCAAAGAGTGTGAGCATACTGGAGAGAAATCCGCCAAACTCGCGAGTAGTTGCATGGGTCTCCATGAAAAACTTCACTGCGAATGTCTGGAAAGGGAAGATCGCTGAGTAAAACGTTATGCAAAGTGCAACAATGAACCAGTACGAGGTGCTGAAGCTGAAGATATCCTTGAGAACGACTTTTTCGGGTTTCTCAACCCTGCCAAGACTGTAGACATTCTCTGCATGGGATTCAAGAACCCAATAGAGCACAGCTCCGACAACACAGACAACACCGAAGCCAACGGAAATTAACAGTGGAAGCCGCCAACTGCCGTAAAGTGGCTCAGCCCAGGTTGGCGAGTTCAGTGCGGCAAATGATCCCAAACGTGCTATCGTGAGGTTAGCCCCAAAGGCGAAGCTCAATTCTTTACCACGGAACCACCGTGCAATTGCGGTTGTCACTGCAACGATCAGCGATTCAGCTCCAAGTCCGAACACCAGACGCCCCGCGGCCATCACTGCAAGAGTTCCTGACGATGCTGTAAGAAAAGCTCCAAGAAGGCAAAGCGCAGCAAAGAGCAGTGTTGCTCGTTTCGTGCCAATTCGGTCAATGATAATCCCACCGATCAACACCATGAAGACATTAGGTATGCTGTAAATGGCATTCAGCAATCCAATATTTGCGTCGGAAAAGCTAAGCTGGCGCTTCAGAACATCGGCGAGCGGACTGATGCTGTCGTAGATGTAGTAGTTACCAAACATTGCCAGGCTGATGAAGATAAGAACGATCCAGCGATATGTGCGCGGGGGTTCTGGATGGTAATTCGGGTCTGTAGCGGAGAGACCATGTCTAACCATGGATAAACAGCCTTTCAACTGTATGCTTTAGAGAGCAACCTTGCTGTTCGCTCTGTTGAAAAAATGTCCGCCACAGGCGGACTGTAGCATGAAGAATTGCAAAATGCCCGACTTTGCTGTGAACTGCAGACAGGTAAGGTGCAAAGTCATCTTTATTATGCACTTTTCAATTCTCAATTTGCATTTCGCATTGAGCTATTCGGCTCAACGGCTGACCTTTCCTTCCAATTCATCAGCCAGTAGACCGGCGTCATAGAGTTTGCGCAGCGCCTCGGTCATCGCAGCGGTATGCACAGCAACGGCACGACTCTTGGTCTCGTCGTAGATAAACTTTTCGACAAGGCTCTCAATGTTGCCATCGAAGATCAATCCGACAAGTTCCCCATTTTTATTAATCACTGGCGAGCCTGAGTTTCCCCCCGTGATGTCACAAGTGCTCACGAAATTTATCGGCGTGGAAAGGTCGAGTGACGCTTTGCGTGCCAGATAACGCTCTGGCAAATCGAAGGGAGGTTTCATATCAAAACTGTATGCACGGTCATAGAGACCATAGAGTGTTGTCTTTGATGGGGCGACGGTACCGTTCATAGGGTATCCTTTCACTGTGCCAAAGGCAAGTCGAGGTGTGAAGGTCGCATCCGGGTACATTGATTTTCCGTAGACTTTAAAGCGGGCTTTCCCGATTTTCTCACCAGCAGCAACTTCGACACTCTGAATATTATCCTCAACCCACTTACGCATCTCTCGCACCAGCAGGTCAATTTCACGCGCAAGAACAATAAGCGGGTCTTTAGATGCAGCGACGGCTGAGTCTCCTCCGTCTATCAGAGATTTTCGGAAGGCAGGGTCACCGAGCTTAGTCCCCGTGATCAGTGCCTTTGCAACTTCTGCTGGAGAGCCCCCTTTCAATACAATTCGCAGGAAGGGATCATTCGGTCCGAGCTCATTTAATGATTCCTGCAGCGCTTCAGCGAGCGAGACTTCTTCTAATTGCAGGTACACTGGAGCTGGAGAGAGAAGTCGAAATCGCAACGACTCAAGTTGCGAGTCATGGAATCCATCAAGTCGCACACTATCTGGTTTCTTCACCTCTGTAACATACTGGACGATGGCTAAAGCATAACTGGCAAGACGTGAATACCGCAATGAGCGATATTGCATTGGTTTCAGCACCTCGACCATCTTCTTTTCTGCCTGAGCGATGGCATCCCAGGCACCGCCATATTCTTTCTCCCACTCAGGATTCGCTGCCAGGAGTGCCCTGAAGTCTTTTTCATCTTTCTCTTTCTTTGCCATGAGAGTTTTATCTTGCAAACCCTCATATTCGCCAGTCAGCGCTTTCAAAGCATTCTCAAGTCCAAAGATCTGTCCTGAAGCCTGGCGCGCTTGTTCTGCTCCGAGTGCTGCAAATTGTCGCAGAACCTCCAGGCGTTGTTTGATGGCTTTAATCCGAAGTGGATAAATATAGTCACGCTTTGTCTCAAGTTGCGTCAGAGTTTCAAGACGGCTTGTGGAACCCGGGTTACCCGAGACAAAGACAAGTTCACCATCAGATGCTCCTCTGGGATTCCATTTAAGGTAATTTTCAGTTTTCACTGGCTTCCCATTTTCATATACACGGAAGATTGCCATATCCAGATCGTATCGAGGATAGGTGAAATTATCAGGATCGCCTCCATAGAAGGCAATCTGTTCTTCAGGTGCGAACACCAGGCGAACATCAGTATACTTCTTGTAGCGGTACAGCCAGTATTCACTTCCTTGATATAGAGAGACAACATCTGAGCGTAAACCGGTAGCTTCCATGCTCTCATTCTGGATTTTTGCTATCTCGGCTTTTCGCGCCTCCAGAGCTTCTTTGTCGCTCATACCCTTCTTGACCGCGCCCTCTACACGTGCGGTCACGTTTTCCATCGAGACCAGAACGTTCAGCTCAAGGTCCGGGCACTTGATCTCTTCAGCCTGCGTTCTCGCATAGAATCCATCCTTCACATAATTCTTCTCAAGGGTTGACATTTTTTGTAACTGACCACGGGCTACGTGGTGGTTGGTAAGGACTAATCCATTTGGACTCACAAACGAACCGGATCCACCGTCGTTAAAGCGTACGCTGGAAAGTCGGATATGGTCAAGCCATTCCTTTGTCGGGACAAATCCATAGCGTTCCTTGAGCTGCTTCAGAGGGGGATTGTCGAATGTCCACATGCCTTCGTCTGCAAAAGCAGCATAAGAACCAACTATTATGAGTGAAATGAACAACAATGAGACAATTCGATACAGGAAACCGGATTCTTGATGATCAATTCTCTCCATGTTTCACCTCTTTACTCTTTTGTTTGTGTTCATAGCATATGTAGAATTAAAGGTATTCATTCGGTGCAACTTATGCAAGAACATTCTATAAGCTGTCAAGGATTTCAACGCACGAACAGTGAACCTTGCAGAGGCTGATTCTGCCCTCCAACTTAAGTCACTGCAACTTCGCACTCTAAAACGATATTAACCTTCCGTTCTCACGAAAGATTCATTTTCCGTCGCCTCTGGCTCAGCGCACCCTGCAGCACAATCAGTAAGGACCTCGCAGAGGAACCAAATATTGCAACAGATCGATTTTGTAGATATCCATGGCCTAAGTCGGCAACTTGACATTGTGATTTGTTTCTCTTACATTCAGTATATCATTGTGGGCGACGGTTTGTTTTGTTCCAATTACATCGATCACTTTTCGCTTTCGAGTAGTTGAGAGTTGAAGAAACGAACCAAACACAAATAGCCAATCTTCAAGGAGGGTCCGATGATGTTACGATTTCGTACCATTCTTTCTTTGATGCTCCTGCCTTTTGCTTTTGTCCATCTGATGTCGCAACAGGTGTCGTCGGGTTATCATGTGTTCAAGCTTTACAACGATAGCCCTGCTGACAGTGCCTGGAGTTCACTCAGTGGCGGGGCTCGGGGCTGTTGGGTTACGCCCGATCTTGATCAGGATGGCAAACCAGAATTAATTGTGACAGACTACTCCTGGGGAGGACGCATTAATCTCTTTGAGGCGACTGGACCTGACACGCTTGAGCTTCTCTGGAACACCCCCTTCAATCCAACAGTTGCAGAGACGTTGCTTACAGCAAAGGGATTTATCGTTAGCCGGTGGAGCACCCCACGCTACGTGCAGTTTGGTGACATGGACAGGAACGGGAAACCTGAGATAATCGTCAGCTCAGGAAACGTTGGACATCTTTTCTACGAATGGGATGGAATACCAGGAAGTCATAACTTTGGAACCAGTCCGATCTACGTTTTCCGGGAAGATGGGACTGTTGCCTGGAACTCAGAGGAGCAGCTTCAGGTGGCTGATGTGGACGGAGACGGCGTCCAGGAGCTCATGTTTAACAAACGTAGTGGATTTGCTGGTCCGGCTGTACCGACTGCAGAGCAAGGTTATTACGTATACAGCTTTGATGGTCAATTCTCCACCGGCTTTGTCGCACCTCGCCAGGAACTTTTTATTCAGCGTAACCAACTCGGTCTTGGTGGCAGCCCGTCCTCGTTCGTGAGCGCAGATCTAAATGGTGACGGTACCAAAGAACTTGTTGGTCAGGCGTGGAACGCTCTCCAGGTTTTTACTGTAAAGGTGGCAGGGCAAGACCAATATACGCTGCCTCAAAAGAGCTACACGTTCTACCCAACAGATGGACTCAATGATGACGTCTCGCTCTTTGGCTCAGCAGTAGGCGACATCGACAAGGACGGAACAGATGAGGTTTTCTTTACGGCATTTTATCACGGTGACGTCTGGATGCTGAAATACAATCGAGGCGATGATCCTTTGATTGTCGACTCCAGTCATGTATTTAAGATCGCCAGCGGCTTCCCAAGCCAAAACTGTTTTATGTCACCCACCGTTGCAGACGTTGATGGGAATGGAAAAAGAGAAATTTATATCGGCTCATCATATCCCAATCAAATTGTTCAACTCGAATTCCAGGGGGGTGACCCGAGAGATTCTTTGAACTGGCAAAAAAGAGTGATATATACAGGAGACGGCGCGTTTTATTCGAGGTACACCTACCGTGATTCCGTGGGCTTTCGAGACACGGTCAAAACAGGAGGGGACGGTTTTGCATCTAAGATATTCGCTGGATGTGATCTTGATGGGAACGGCAAACAGGAGATTGTTGCTCCATATCAATCCCTCCCTGATTCGATTACTTATATATGGATGCACTATGACCCCGGCTCACATCTATGGGTAACTGATTCCCAAAGGACCGCACCTAATAAAGACCATCGCTGGGTTTTCAGAATCTTTGAGTCCGATAACATCACAGGGGTAAAAGAGAAACACTACGTAGTTATTACTCCGTCCGACTATCGTCTTGATCAAAACTACCCCAATCCCTTCAACCCGTCAACTAAGATCAGCTTCTACCTTCCTATTGACAAGGTGGTGAGTCTCACAGTGTACGACATGCTTGGCAGAGAGGTAAAAGCGTTGCTGCACAATGAGCATCTGCAGCAAGGTGCTCACTCAGTTGTCTGGGATGGGAAAAACAACGTTGGTCAAGATGCACCAAGTGGGACCTATGTGTATACACTTAAGTTTGGCAATTTCCAGCTCTCCAAGAAAATGACGCTCGTCAGGTAAAATCGTGTTCTTTAGCGGTTGACGCCCGCCATAAGCTAGGCGGGCTTTATTTTTTCAGATGAAGGAGTTGATATTTTTGAGGATTTATGTTAATTTATATCAACCACAATCAGGGAGGACTTCTATATGAAAACAGCGTTGTTACTAACACTCTCATCTCTTCTTCTTGTAGGGATCGCATACTCGCAGTGGCAGACACCCTGGCAGTGTGTCTACTCGACATGGGACGATAGGCCCCCTGCAGGAAGCGGCCCAGGGCACCAGACGCCGAGCGTAGCCGTTGTCTCTGAGGACAATTTTGCGGCTCTGGTAAATAATCCCATGCCCTTAAAGGGCCTTACTACCCCGTATGACAATATCAATGCCTACGATGACTCCAGCAGGTTGAATTTTCTCGTCGGTTATCGTGGCGTGCACGATTCGGCATCCGGGAAATTGCCGGGTCAATACGTATATGACAAATACGGCACATCTGAGCTGTCGGGAGTTTTCACAAAATGGTACAGCGGGTTCGATGAAGTCTATCTCTGGCGTGCATGGCAAGCGGCAGCGAGACCTGGAGAAGACTATATCTACGTTGCTAATGCCGATCCCGACAATAACATCTTAGTTTTTAAACTTGGAGCCGATAGCGTTGAAACTACCGACTACCGAATGAAGACGGGACCGGAGAAGATCTTCGCTATCGATGTGGACTATAACGGATATGTTTACGTGGTCACTGAGAGGGCTACTCCAAACACCTCAAAGGAACTTAAGGTCTTCCGAGGGTTCAACGCACCTAACACATCCTGGGCTACAACCCACGATGACCAGCCGATCGCAACCATTGATCTCCCCGATGGTATCTATCGTGGCGTCGCTGTTAACGGTCCCGGAACACTCGTCTTTGTTTCAAGCTATAACCTCAGAAAAATCTTTAAGTTCGTTGGAAGTCCAGCCACAGGATATCAACCTGCGGTGAATTTTAATTTCCATCTAACTGCTGCAGATTCTATACCGGGTACGTTCCATGTTGATTCAGCAACGCAATGGGCTGGGTGGGACTCGGCTGGTTTGCTTGGAATGTGTTACGACGCGGAACATAATCTCCTTTACGCTACATCGGCATTCTGGCTAGGCTATGGTAGACCACCCACGCCGCATAATGGGACTGAGTGGTCGAATCACTATTCGAAGATTTGGATGCTTAACCCAAATACAGGAGCGGTGATCGATACTATTGATGAAGCCTTTTGGAATTATATGCAATCTGGATATGTTGGTTGGACCAACCAGACGGGCCACTCAGGCTACTACGCCAGCACCTACGATGTTGATGAAGACGAGAAAGGTAACATTTATTCGCAGAGCATGTACGGCTGGACGATCCAGAAGTGGCACTACAATGGGACGCTGCCTGTGATTCCAATAACCGGTGTGCCAGAGCAAACGTCTGAAGCAGTCCCGTCATCTTTCACTCTATCTCAGAATTATCCGAATCCATTTAACCCAACGACAACTGTAGAATTCTCAGTACCGGTAGTTACACACGTTACACTTACAGTGACTGACGTTCTCGGTCGAGAGCTCCAACGTGTAGTTGACGGAACAATTAAACCCGGAATATACCGTGTAGGTATTGAAGGAAGTACTTTGCCCAGTGGAGTTTATTTTTACACATTGAAGGCTGGCAATTTTTCAATCACAAAGAAAATGATCCTACTGCGCTAAAGCACCTCCTAAACACCCTCCCCCTCCCGGCTGGCAAATTGCCTCCTAACCTCTTAATGCCTCCCTCCAGCCGGGAGGATTTTTATTTTTGGACGCGGCTCATTATCCGTCTTAGAAGAATTTATCAAGAGGAGAAACTCTGACGGTAGGAAGCTGAAGTGGATTTAGAGGTAAACGATTTCTTCTGGGTGATAAAGGGAGAGGAACAACAACAAGTAGTCCCTCAGATGTCGCGTGATGAGGAAATTACTCCGTATATGCTCGCGTCCATTTTCTCCTAACTTCTTTGCATACTCAGGAGCATGGAGAAGCTGTCGGACATAGAAGGCGGTCCCTTCTATTGTTCGAGAGAGAAGTCCACTGTACTTGTGCGCAATTTGTAGTGGTATCCCCCCTACTGCTGAGGCAACGACAGGCTTCGCTTTCCATAACGCTTCTGCAACTGTCAGCCCGAATCCTTCGCGAAGCGACTTCTGCAGTATAACCGTTGACCCTCTCTGAAGTGCGTTGATCTCGATGTCGCTGGCAGGTGGGAGAAACAGTATATGGATGTCCGGATCATCGCCCGCCCTGTCCCGAACCTCTGCAAGGACTTTCATTCCTTCCGGATCGTCCGTTGCTCCCCCACCGGCGAGTACAAGCTGAACATCGGAATATTTTTTCACCAGCCTGTACATATCAACGACTCCAACAGGGTCCTTCAAATAATCGAAGCGGGATATTTGTGTGAGGATAGGCCGCTCGGGATCAATGCCAAACCGCTCTAAGATATTCCTGACTTGCTCTGAAGGTAATTCTCGGTTCTTATCGCTCAATGGATCAATTGATGGTGAGATGAGAACTTGCCGAATGGAAAGGTCACGTGCGAAACTCGGAGCGGAGAAAACACTCGCATCGTATTGCTCAATGTATTGTTTTAGAAATGACCAGACATCAGGACGTGGCATCGAAAAATCGACATGACACCGCCAGATCCACTTCCCCCCAACCTGCTTGCGAGACTCAACGAGGGCTGCTGGCTGAGGGTCATGGATGAAGAGAATATCAGCATCAAGCTTCAGCTCATCAATGTTGTGGCGATTTACATCGAGGTAGTGATCATAGTCATCCGATGAGATAACTTCCTGTCCTCCATGGAGTGCATTGTGAATTTTTTTTGTGACTGCAAAAAAGCGCTCCCCTCCTTTAATAACTTCCCATTCTACATCGACACCGAGCTCCCGGAGAAGCGGGATCATCCGATGGAGAATCTCAGCAACACCTCCTCCCGTAGCCGTTGAATTGACGTTCACGACCCGCTTCCCATGAAGTCGCTCTGAGAGAATTTTGAGCTCTTCGATAACAGAGCGCCCTGTAAATTGTTCATAATCACTTATCGAGGGCATGTGTGAAATTCTCTCAGCTTCGTGCAATCCTCGATTGAACGAGTTCCAAGATCTTCTGACGGAGACCTTCCATTGTATATGTATATGGATCGATGCGATTCAGAGCCCCAGCCAACCAGTTCTCATCAAGGGAGGTACTAAGCCAAAATGAAAAGTCGTTGGTTGGCTTCCCAAGCCGCAGTCTGGCTTCAACCATGTGATAGTAAAGAGAATGGATCGACACATGCTCGATCGCATCAGCGAACTCTTCTATGGTCCATGCTACAAACGAGGTCGGGATAATGAAGAGGGTGGCTTTCATAAAGCGGAATTCCTCACCTTCAGGGCATTGCCGGCTATTTCCAGATTTGCGAATGTGGTCGACAATCGTTGCTACAATCTTGTCCCGCAAGTCGCTCACAGATTGGGACTCAAGAGGACTAATAGCGGCAAGCTTCTCAGCAAGGAGATCATCCTCAAGACTATTGCGGACCCAGTAAGCGAAATCGTTCGGTGGCTCAGGGCTAAGCCAAAGATGTTGCTGGAGGAAATGATGTGTGTGATGATACACCACGCTGTCAGGAGCGTTGCGAAGCTTCTCGACGAGCTCAGTAAGATTTTTCGCTGTCCAGCCAGTTAGCTCCACGAGGACCAGATGAGAACGGAATTCGAACGGATGTTTGGCACGTTTCACAAGAATTTACCTCTCATTTGAACTTCATTCCATCAGAAATCTTTCGACGCCAGCAAGGAAGTCCCGCACGCTCCGGGGACTTTTCAATCTGAACCGAGCTGAGGATTGCCCTTCCTTTCCCACGTGAATTGTTATAGCATTGCTCGGAAGATCCCGAAACATATCTTCATCTGTTCTGTCATCTCCAATGGCGATGATCGCGGCTTTCGATCGCCATGTAGTACCAGGTCGCAATAGTGCTGATTCACGGCTGCTCATGCGGACAATCCACAGCGCTGCACCTCCCTTTGTTCTTCCTCCCAATGGGCGAATCTCAAGTGACTTTTTCCCCTGCCGAATTTCGAGTTTCTTTTCTGATTCAAGTTCACAAAGCGTCTCAGCAATCGCAGCCTTAATATCCTTGACTCGCCCTTTGCGCATGTTCCGATAGTGGACTGTGAGCGTCAAACCCTTATCTTCAATGAAAACACCCTGTAGATATCGCAATTTTGTTCCGAGTTCCTCGTGTACTGCTTTTAGAAGGCTCCGAGCTTTTTTTGCTTGTGGGTCGATGAGCACTCTATTGTTCATACAAATTTCAGCACCGTGATTACCCACGTAAATTACATCTGGTACTCGCACAAGCTTCTTGAGATCGCTGCAACTTCTTCCACTCATTACCGCCAAGCGTACCTTGGGGTGATGAGCCAGGACATACAGCAGTTTTCGAGCGGTCTCAGACAGTATCGCTCTTTCCGGATTCCTCTGAATGGGAACAAGCGTTCCATCGTAGTCAAGCAAGAGGACCAGCAGATGAAATTCTTTCTGCGCAAGTTCGTCCAGAATGAAAGATGGTGTGGCAAGCTTCATGGGTTACGCTTATCGGACAGGTAAACAACATGCGTCGGGAATGGAATCTGAATGCCTTCCTTGCGAAACCGCTTGAGAATCCTCTTACGGATTTCATGTTGCACAGCATACTGGTCGACGAACTCTCGAACCTGACAGATCAGCGTGAACTGGAGCGCCGACTCCCCGAACCCCGGAATGAACCGAACAAACGGCTCTGGGTCCGTGAGCAAACCAGGAATCACCTCTGCCGCTGCTTTCGTTTCCTCAACGACAACCTTTTCGACAAAATCTACATCAGTGTTGTAACTGACTGAAAAGGGGATGAGCACAGAGAGTTGAGGCATTGGCAAGTGGTAATTTGTTATGATCGACTGCGAAAGTTTTAGGTTCGGTACGATCACCAGGTTATTTGAGAGCTGCCTGATCGTCGTACTGCGCCAGCCTATATCTTGCACATACCCTTCCGCACCGCTGTCAAGTTTGATGTAGTCCCCGACCCGGACAGTTCCTGACATTGTAATATGAAAACCGGCGATGAGATTCGACAGCGTATCCTGAAGAGCAAGAGCCACAGCCAGACCGCCAATTCCAAGGGCTGTAATTATCGGCGTAATGGAAACCCCGAGCAGGTCAAGGATGAACAGTGCTCCGAGAACATAGATCGAAATTCCAACAATTGTCTGGATCACTCCGGTGGCGGCTAAGCGTGTTGCAAATCGATGAGCATATTCTTTGATCACATTGATAGCAAAGCTTGCCGCAGCCATCGTCAATGAAGTAATCCAGAGAACGAGCATTGCCCTATCAATTACCTTCAGAATCGCTTCGCTGAAGGGAACAGTTCTGGAAGCAAGGTCCAGCCCCAAAATTATGAACCAGAAGATAATTGGCACGCGCAGTGAGGCGATCAATATGTCGTCGATCTTGGTTGCTGTGCGGGCGGCGTGAGCTCGCAGGAATCGGAATAGGAAGTATCTCAGCCCCAACCCAACACCTATGGTGACCAGCAACACTCCCGCCGGTATCGCGTAATCAAGTAATGTCTTTCCCCAATCGTAAATCTCTCGGTTCATTGATACTGTTTACCTCTTTTCCCCGATTTTTGAGCTTGAGAGCATTCTATTGTTTCTTTCGGTCGGCGACTTCCAGCAGCTTGGAAATAAAATTTGCTGCCCAGCGGTAAATGTTCTTCTCGGCAACGATGTTTCGCATCCGCACCATTCGACGTTTCCGCTCTTCAGCGGGCATCGTGACGCCAACATGGATTGCGTCAGCAAGTCCATCAACATCAAACGGATTGACAAGAAGGGCGTCTTCAAGTTCACGGGCAGCCCCGGTGAACCGACTCAGCACAAGAACGCCATCTTCATCAACTCGCGATGAGACAAATTCCTTTGCAACAAGATTAAGTCCATCATGAAGAGAAGTTACAAGGCATACATTCGCTGCTTGATATAATGCATTGTACTCTTCCGCCTTCGAGAATCGATTGATTGCCAGGACTATCGGATGCCAGCCGTTTTCTCGATATTTCCAGTTGATTTGTTCCGCCAAGGCATGAAGATTATCAACAAGCTCTTTGTATTCTGGAATTCGGATTCGGCTTAAGGCGCATACTTGAAGCAAGACAACCTTGCCACGATATTCCGGGTATCGTTCAAGAAAGCGGTCTACTGCAAGAAACTTCTCAATAAGTCCTTTTGTATAATCCAGCCGATCCACACCTAAGAGGAGAAATTCATATGAGGGCTCTATGATCTCAGGCAGTTTATCAACCACAGATTGTACTTGTGAGGTCGAAGCCAGAGATACAATTTCATCAAAGTCGACGCTGATAGGAAATGGTCGAATCAGCGTCTTATGCCCCTTATAGAGAACCGACATTTCTTCCCAGTTAACTTTCGCCTCAAGTTCTTCTTCGACTGTTTCGAGAAAATTATGGCAGTGATATCGAATATGAAAACCAAGAAGGTCATTTGCAAGAAGTCCTTCGAGCAATTCTTGTTTTTGGGGACAGATTCGAAATACTTCGGCATTTGGCCAGGGAATGTGCCAGAAGAGTCCAACCATTGCGTCCGGGCGAGATGCTTTGATGTGAAATGCAGCACGCGCTAAGTGATAATCCTGAAGCACAACGAGATCATCACCTGATCCTAATTCTTCTAGCACTGCGTCAGCGAACAATTCATTTACATCTTCATAGTGCTCCCAGTGTTCGCGAAGAAACCGTGGTTTCCGATAGGCAATATGGGAAAGAGGCCAGATAGCTTGGTTTGCGTACCCATAGTAGTAACCATCGACCTGTTCTTTCGTTAGCCATACACGCCGAAGCGTATACTCTGCACTATCCGGCGGAACAGATAATCTCCCCTTTTCGTCTACGTTCACTCGGTCAGCATCCCCGCTCCCATGAGCGATCCAGAGAGCATTTACCGCTCTTGCAACCGGGTCCAGTGCCGTCACAAGTCCACTGACAGCTTTTGACCAGGAGATAACTCGCCCAGCGAAACGATGTATATATGGCTCGCGATTGGAGACAATGATAAGCTTACGACCGCGTAAGCTATCGCGCACCGAGCTGCCAAGTTGTTCTCGAGTCCATGGCATTTGTCTTCCTCCGCGCATAGTGAGAACAAATGAAAAACTCCTACTTCTATCCGCTTCTAACGTCTATCAGTAGGAGTTTTTCCTTTCGCTTAAAGATTGTTCCAGTGAGTCTATTCTTCCAATCCACCTATTGCCGTGATAACTGTGGAGCTGAAGGGATTCGAACCCTCGACCTTGGCGCTGCCAGCGCCACGCTCTCCCAACTGAGCTACAGCCCCATGCTTAAAAAGTATACGCTTTCTATGGAAAAAAAGCAAGTCCGACCCGAGGCATTGCTTCAAATCATTCCACTTTGTAAAATAAAGATCGAGATGAAGAAACTATGAAACCCCGAAAGAAAAGAAACGTGTGGAGATTCATGAATAAGCTACGTTTTAATTTATTTCATTTCTTCTTTGCCGGCATGTTATTTTCGAATTTCATTTCATGCAGCGGTACGAATAACCCAGCCGGAACTGAAACACCCATTGTCTTTCCAGACAAGAACATCAGCTATTCGCAATCAATTCAGCCGCTGTTTGATCGAACCTGTGCACTGTCGAATTGCCACGATGACATTACACAAGCAAGTAACCTCAGCCTCACCTCATATAACAATGCCACGGCACGGCCCGGAATTATTATCCCCGGTGATCCTGACCACAGCATTCTTGTGGAGCGGATTGATGGACGACTCTCCCCTCGAATGCCTTTATATCGGGATACACTAAATGCCAATCAAATTCATGGGATCCGTCAATGGATTCTTGAGGGGGCACGAAATAACTAAGACATCTGTCAGCGTCAAGCCCTTTGCCTCGAGGGAACGGCAGTCTAATTTGCCCGGGAAAGTATCTCGAGGATGTCATTTTCTAAGGCTGTTGATGGTGACTCGACAATACGCCCGATTTCCTTCCCATTCTTCAAGAAAATGAATGTTGGCACGCGCTCAATTCCGTAGATCCCGGGCGTAGCATCTGTCCCCATTTTGTCCCTATCAACGCCGTAAAGCTCGATCTTTGAGAAGGAGAGCTCTGTTTCCTCTGCAATCCTGTAGAACCTCGGTACCTCCCGTCTTGAATCCGGGCACCAGGTTCCAAGAACGATAAGAACGCAGACTTCATCCCATTTCCCTTTGATATTCTGGACAATTTGGGAATCAGGGATATAAGCTTGAAAGTTTTTCTCAAACCAGGGGAACGCTGGAGCCTTCAGCACAGAAAGAGGAAATTGTCCAACGATCATCTCAGTACCTTGCTGATCTTTCTTAACAACGTAACCGCCGAAGACGGACTTCTCCGAACATCCCATGACTATGAATAGGTTCACTAATAATATCAAGATAAGCTTTCGTCTACAATCATGCATGGTTATTCCTCTCCTCGCGTATGCGGTGACACTTCTCGTACATCTCTTCCCCACATGAACTTCGTCCGCAGCAAGTCGTAATATGAATGCCTTCTCCGCTTCACTAATCTGACAGTGTAAGGAGCTTTCCGCACCTCAATTTGCACAGGCGACTCGTAGATTCGATCCACCTGTCCATCGGCTGTGAAGTGGATATTTCGTCCGGGCATATTCAAAACAACAATGATTGTCCGGTCATCAGGGACAACTACAGGACGTGCCATCAGCGTATGGGGTGCTATCGGTGTCAGAACAAATACCGGAGAAGAAGGGACAATGATAGGTCCGCCTCCGGCAAGACTATATCCAGTCGATCCTGTGGGAGTTGCAACAATCAAGCCATCTCCAGTATATGTGATAAGGTACTCACCGTTGACATAGGTTTCAAGCTGTATCACACGAAACGAAGGTCCTCGGTGTATGACAATATCATTGAGTCCGTAAAACAGCTCGTTCTTGGCCGTCTGAACAGTTGCTTGCAGAACAGTTCTATCTTCGATATTGTAATTGTGGGACAAAATTTCATCAACGCATTCACCAAGCTCGTCAACAGAGACTTCTGCCAAAAATCCGAGCTTTCCCAAGTTTACGCCGAGCATTGGGATGCCACTTGCTCCTATCCGCCGCGCAGCAGAAAGAATTGTTCCATCTCCGCCAAGAGCAATAATGAGGTCCAGGTTTCCGGGGAACATGACAGAATCATCGAACTTTTCTATCTCCTGCATATTCACATCACTAGGGATTTGCACAAGCTCTCTCAATGTGCGCTCAAGAACTGCCGTGACATCTTTTCTCTGAAAATGCGACAAGAGTTTCTCAACAGCCGGGAGAAGCTCAGGCTTTGAAAGATTTCCTATGACCCCGATATTCATGGATTTGATTCACCTTTCTGTGGAGGCGATGCCATGTTCGATTTCTGTGCAGCCTCGTTTTTAGCTACCTCGTCAACATAGTTCAAACGGAGATCTCGCAGCGTTGTCTCAAGGAAACGGAGTTCCTCAGGTGTAAGATTTCCCTTTGTCTTTTGCTCGATCATTTCAAGCATGTCAATTGCCGCACGGGCTTGCTCAAGATTTCTTTCGATCTTGTCTGTGAGTGGATTTTTTACCTTACCCATATGCTGCATTGCAGCTGTTTGGAAAATCAGCACAAGCTCAATAAAGAGTGCCTCGAATTTTGATGGCTGAGATTCCATAGCTCTTTCTCCATCGCTAATCCTTTGCTTACAGCCTTGACAAAAAGTTATTAATCTCAAACCCCATTTGCTACCATCAGTCACGCACTTCTGGCGCAATTTTTTTAGATTCCGCCGAAGTGAGTGAGGCTTCGGTAAGCTGATTTCTCTATCCCAAAGGGTGTAAAAAATTGCTTGGATGCTTTTACTTCGGTGTAAAGTTCCAGGTTCTTGCCTGAGCGCTCTTGGAGCTCATGATACAGATGGTATTGAATTGCAATATTATTCAGCGACTTCATTTGAACACCTGATAACTCAAGCCGATACTGAATGTCAGTATCTTCTCCAATTCCTGGCTCCTCATACCGTTCATCAAATCCATTGATGCTCAGTATATCAGCTTTGTAAAGTGAAAAGTTAGATCCAAGTATACCTCGCTTTTTCCGGTTGACGATGCGTCGTAAAAACTGGGACCGAAAATAAAATCCTTGTTCAACATCAAATGTTTTTCCAAAGATACTGTCGATGATCAGGCTTGCCGTGTGGGTTTCCAAATAACCCTCCTCAATTTTCTTAGGTGTGAGCTGGTTTGTTAAACCCTCCGACAAATTAACTCTTCGTCCGGTCAAGCAAGTTTTCGGGGCTTTATTACTATAATGCTCTTTTACAAACTCTTTATGCGCAATACAATCACCATCAATGAAAATCAAATAGTTGCCGGCAGCAACAGTGATTGCTTTATTTAATATTTTGTTCTTTCGAAATCCATGATCCTCTTGCCAAACGTGTATCATCTCGAACGGAACCGTTGCTGAGAGCTTCTCGATTTCCCGAACAGCGTCCTTGGTTGAGCCATCGTCAGCAATGATGACTTGGAAGTCTTGAAATGATTGTCGTTTCAAGGCAGCCAGAACCAACCTGAGATAATCGACACGATTATAGAATGAAACGATCAGAGATACATCAGGCATTAGCAGTAATTCCAGGATGTGCTGTTAAAAGCTGGTTTAATTGTTGTCGCTGTCGGAAAATAACTGCGGACAAAAGGGAAATCAAAAAGGCGAATACAATTGAAAGAGTTGGAGAATTGATAAAGCCTGCGGTCATAGCCGAAAGAACTAAGCCGATGACTGCTAAAAATACGCCCATAACTATGTCTCTATAAAATGTCTCTTGACTTTGTTTTTGCCGCAAGTATCGAATCGCTTCTCGAAGCACAGTGTAAATAATGAGAAGAAATGCTATCAAGCCCAAAATACCACTTTCAAAATATACATCAAGGAAGTCATTATGCCAACTTCCAACTCCTTTGTCGGATAGCTGATCGGAATATGGGAAAATTTTCTGAAAAGTTCTCGGACCGAATCCTATCAAGGGCTGCTCCAAAATCAGAGCTTTCGCTCCTTTCAGAATTATATCACGGTCAGAGAGACCTACCGGGTTTTCGATTCTTTCAGTAACTCCTCCCCTGTTGTTATAAAAAGAAACCGATGACAGAACAAGCGTGATAGTAGCTATGAGGATGGCAGGCTTGATCTCGATCTTCCTGAACAAAAGGGCAAGTCCAAATAGAGCAATGGCAATTGCTATATTCGTTCTTCCCAACGACGTGATTATCCCTGCAAAGATCAATGAGACACCAGTGAGCCAGGCTAACGCGATATATTTTCTACCGGACCTGTAGTGGACACAGAGTGAAAGCCCGATCCCGGTGAGGAGATACGAGGAAAAAGCACTATAACCAGATGTGACAGACTGTGCTCTCTCAACGCTTCCCAGATTAAATAAAATCACGCCGATACCCGCAACGACAAAAGCCGATATGATAAAACCGTAAACTATGTAGATGAGTCGTTGCTTGTCCAGCACTTTCAAATAGTAATTTATTGAGAAGAAACCGAAATAAAAAAGTGCCTCCTTATACAGTGAGTGCACGCTGACTTCGGGGTATTTTGAAAAAATAATTGACAACAGTCTTACAAAACCGAACAACAATATCAGTATGCCAAACCTATCAAGGGCTTTCCTCTTGTTGCCGAGCTTCTCGAATATCCAGATTAAAGAGAGCAAGCCCACAAAGATCTGCAGCAGGAATAACGAAATTAAAAAGCTGCAAGCAATTGCCAGCAATAAGAAAAAAGGTATTCTTAAGTCAAATCTGGTCGTGATCACCTCTGAGGTTTCTGTCCAGATAGGCATTGAAAGTGGGTTTTTGGAAGGGCTGAGGCTCATAGAAATTATAGCTTCATCCTTTGCTCAAGCCTCGACTCGAAACTGTGCTTCGTAGAGCTTGCGATACAGCCCATTCAGTTGCAGCAATTGCTCGTGTGTTCCCTCCTCGACGATGTAGCCATCATCGAGGACAACAATTCTGTCCGCGTTTTGCACGGTAGAAAGGCGGTGAGCGATCACAATGGATGTGCGGCCATACATAAGCCTCTCTATGGCTTCCTGAACGAGGAGTTCAGACTCAGTGTCCAGCATTGATGTAGCCTCATCGAGAATGAGGATGGGAGGATTTTTCAAGAGTGCCCGTGCGATTGCCAAACGTTGGCGTTCTCCACCCGAAAGCCTTACCCCCCGATCTCCGATGATTGTTTCATACCCTTTTGGCATGGCTTCGATGAAGTGGTGAGCATTCGCTGCCTTCGCCGCCCCGATGATTTTTTCAAGAGGGGTATCAAGAACGCCGTAGGCAATGTTATTTCTCACCGTATCGTTGAAGAGAATAGTATCTTGGGTTACAATTCCCATCAGCGACCTTAGAGATGAGATTCGTATCTTCCGTATGTCGATATTGTCGATTTTTATGGTGCCGGAGGTAACATCGTAAAACCGGGGAATGAGATCAACAAGCGTCGTTTTTCCAACGCCACTGTGGCCCACAATAGCAACAATTTCTCCTTTACGGATAATGAGATTCACATCCTTGAGTATGGGGTCTCTCCCATTGTAAGCGAACGCCACATGTTCAAAGCGTATTTCGTTCAAGAAGCTTCGCTTCTCCACAGCGTTCGGATGGTCGAAGATCCTTGGTTCGATATCAAGAATATTAAAGACCCGCTCACCAGCAGCAATCCCCTCTTTCACACTATTGAACACCTGACCAAATTGCTTTAAAGGCGGCATGATCTGAAAAACAATACCGAGGTAGAGCATGAATGCTCCCACGCTCATTGATGATGTTCCAGTAATGATGCCCCGACCGATGAACCATAGCACAAATGTCGCAACAAAAACACCAAGATACTCTGTGATTGGTGCAGCTAAGGCTCTCCGCCGCATCAAGCTGACCAGAGTGCGCGAATATTCATCATTTTCTCGCTTGAATCGCGCAACTTCAAATTTTTCCATCGCAAAAGCCTTCACAACACGAATTCCCGAGAGTGTCTCATCCAGAATCGTCGTGATGTCAGCGATCTTTTCCTGCGAGCGAATGCTCTTTCGTTTTAGTGAGTTACCAATCCGTGCTAAAACAGCCCCCGTGAGCGGCAAAAGGATTAACACCATCATGGTGAGCTGCCAATCGAAGAGAAACAAAACCACACTGTATACAATGATTAGCGGCGGATCGCGAAATAAGCTGTTAACCACCGCAATGAGAGATGCATTGATGATCTGGACATCGTTGATGATGCGGGAAATTAAGTTTCCTTTCCGTTCCTCTGTGAAGTAGCTCAACGAAAGGCGGTGAAGATGGGTGTATAACTGGAGACGTATGTCGCGTATGATCCCCTGCTCTACCCCTGCCATAAAATACGATTGAAAGTAAGCAAATAAGTTCTTCAACAAAAAACCCACTGCAATAAAAATGCAAAGATATGTAAGCACCGTCAAACGTCCATATTGGTTTATAATAGCGTTGAATGCCTGCTGTAGTACAGCCTTAATATCAAACAAAGCTCCCGGATTAGTCGAACCTCCAGCAGGCGAAGATACTCCCTGGCCAAAAAGAACGTCGATGAACGGCATGATGAACCCAACTGAGACGACGCTAAAAAGGACGTAGAACAGCATCATAAAGTTTGCAAGTGCAAGCTCACGACGTTGTGGCCAGAGATATCGGACGAGTCTCAGGAACGTTTTCATGGAGATGATTTCTTTTGTGGATTTTTTGATTCTTTATGCTGGAGCTCCCAAGCCTTCATGTAGGTTAATAGATTTGTCATTGCATGAAACGCTGATACCATGAAACCGTAGAACCCTTCTGTGAATCCTCGTCGTAAGAAAAAATGCTGGCAGAAGGCAATGACCGGACGAAACAGCACATCGATAATTCTAATCCGCTTGCCTTCAGCCTTTTCCTGTGCCTGAAGAGTTGAATATTCATTGATTTTCTTGACCGTTCGCTCGATGGAGGGATGCGTGTTATGGAGAATAGCGCTTTTCAAATATCCGACATTCCCTTTCACGACAAACCCCTCATGGACGAGACGATTCGTAAGCTGCGTTGCCTCACGCCGAAAGAGGCGCAGCTGATAATTAGGATACCATCCACAAGAACGAATCCACTTTCCAAGGAAAAAATTCTTTCGCGGAATGTAGAAGCCTGAACAAGATGTCCCATTGCGGAGTACCGATGCGATTTCCTCCTGGAGTTCAGGGGTAGCACGTTCATCTGCATCTATGCTGAATACCCACTCGTGGGTTGCTTGAGAAAGAGCAAATGCTTTCTGCTGTGCATATCCTTCCCAGGCATGCACAATGACGTGCGGTGTCCACTGCAACGCAACCTCGCGAGTCTTATCTACACTCTCTGCATCCACAACGATAATCTCATCAGCCCACCGCACGCTTTGAAGGCATTCAGCGATGTTTTGCTCCTCATCTTTTGTGATGATAGTCACGGACAGAGGAACTCGGTGCGATGACATAGCTTGTTCAGACATATCCTTACTTCACAACAACGTTGATAAGTTTATTCTTCACAACTACCATACGTACGATCTCTTTGCCTTCGATGTGCCGTTTCACATTTGGATCAGCGAGAACGCGCTCCTTCAGTAGAGTTTCATCTTCATCGATCGGGACAAGGAATTTCGCTCGAATTTTCCCATTCACCTGCGCAACAACGGTCACTTCCTCTGCAACAATTGCTTTCGCATCGTACCCGGGCCATGATTCCATGCAAAAGATGCTCCCCTTCTCCCCAATCATCGCATGAAGTTCTTCAGCAAGATGCGGAGCAAATGGGGAGAGCAATACCACAAATTGCCTGGTAACATAGGAAACGAACTCCGGAGAAATATCCCCATTCTCCAGCAGCGAGGAAGTTCCGGACAGTTCGTTGTAAAGTTCCATCAAGGCAGCCACTGCGGTGTTGAATCTGAAGGCTTCTAAGTCTTCAGTTACTTTTTTGATGGTCTGGTGAAGCTTACGATAAAGCGGGCGCTCTGTTTCACGAACGGATTCAGAGGAGAAGTCAACATGAGGAGCATTTTGCAGGAGAGATTTCCTGGTCGCAACGAAATCATATACACGGTTCAGAAATCGATGTACACCAACAATGCCTTTGTCGCTCCAATCACCCCCTTCATCGTAAGGGCCCATGAACATCAGATACATACGAAAAGTATCTGAGCCGTACCGTTCCACAAATGTATCAGGATTGACAACATTGCCGCGTGACTTCGACATTTTCGCACCGCGATTGGTAATAGTTCCTTGATGAACCAAGCTTGTGAAAGGCTCATCAAACGAGAGCCACCCAGCATCGCGCAGTGCTTTTGTAACGAAACGAGCATACAACAAATGCATGACCGCATGCTCAGCTCCCCCGACGTATTTATCCACAGGCAACCAACGGGCGACAAGCTCCTTGTCAAATGGAGCAGTGTCCAGATGCGGGGACAGGTAGCGCAAGTAATACCATGAGGAGCAGACGAACGTATCCATTGTGTCAACGTCTCTTTTTGCCGGACCTCCACAAGATGGGCAACGTGTGTTCACGAATTCTGCTGATCGCGCAAGGGGTGACTCGCCTGTTGGTTTAAAATCAACATTGTATGGCAAGCTCACAGGCAACTGATTTTCCGGGACAGGGACTTCCCCACACTTAGCACAATAAACAATGGGAATTGGGGCTCCCCAGTATCGTTGGCGCGATACAAGCCAGTCACGCAGTCGGTAGTACACCTTTCTTTGTCCGACGCCAGATGCCTCGAGATCGTCCGTAATACGTTCGATCCCGATCTCTGAGTTTAAACCTGTGTACTTACCTGAGGCAATCATGATCCCCGGCTCGGTGTATGCTGTAGCAAGAGGGTCCTCCGCGTGCGTTCCCGGTTGAAGGATAACCTTTCTGATCGGGAGATGGTACTTCGTAGCAAATTCAAAGTCACGCTCATCGTGAGCAGGAACCGCCATCACAGCCCCGGTCCCATAGCGAGCTAAGACATAATCAGCAATCCATATTGGAACTTCTTCACCATTGGCAGGATTGACCGCATATGAACCTGTGAATACGCCGGTTTTTTCGCGTTCAGTGAATGTGCGTTCAATTTCTGTCTCGTGTGACACCATTTCGATATAAGCATCAACGGCTTCGCGCTGCTCTGGAGAGGTGATTTTCTGAACTAATGGATGTTCAGGGGCAAGAACTACATAGGTGACGCCGAACAACGTGTCGGGACGTGTTGTGAAAACTTTGAATTCGTGCCCTGTATCCTTAACCTTGAATGTTATCTCTACCCCGTTACTTTTCCCAATCCAGTTTCGTTGCATCGTTATTGTTTTTGCAGGCCAGTCAAGCTTATCCAGATCCTGGAGTAGCTCTTCCGCATACGCTGTGATTCGGAAAAACCACTGCGTCATTGTCTTTTGAACAACAAAGGTTCCACATCGTTCGCACGCCCCATCGATTACCTGCTCGTTTGCAAGTACAGTTTGACAGCTCGGGCACCAATTCACAGGAGCTTCCGCACGATAGGCAAGTCCATTCTTGTAAAGTTGAAGAAAAACCCACTGCGTCCACTTGTAATACTCCGGGGCTGAGGTATTAACTTCGTAGTCAAAGTCATACATAGCCCCGATGGACCTGAGTTGTTTACGGATATGATCGATATTGGAATTCGTGCTGTCTTGTGGGTGCACGCCAGTCTTGATGGCATAATTCTCGGCTGGTAATCCGAAGGCATCATAACCGATCGGCTCAAAGACGTTAAACCCTTGCAATTTCTTAAAACGAGCCCAGGTGTCAGTGGGACCGTAATTATACCAATGTCCAATATGAAGTTTGTCCCCGGACGGATATAGAAACATTACTAGGGCATACAGTTTCCGTTCCGTTTTTGAGAGGTCGACTTTATTAACTCCCCTCTCTTCCCAGTACTTCTGCCACCTGTGTTCAATTTCCTTAAACGGATACTTCATTTGATTAGTATTACTCCT
Organism: Bacteroidota bacterium; assembly: GCA_049973045.1. GTDB lineage: Bacteria > Bacteroidota > Ignavibacteria > 0-14-0-80-59-12 > 0-14-0-80-59-12 > JBMFJZ01. The sequence goes on from JBMFJZ010000001.1 coordinate 353,868, forward strand.
TGTGGTATTACAACTTCAGCACAACGGCTGTACAAAGAATTAATTTATCTATTTCTTATTCGAGAATCAACGAGCATTATGGGAGGGAGCTGTCACACGGGCGGATTCACACAGCCTTGAGGACAACCATTGTAGCATCGTCATTTTGCGGGAGCCCACTGGAAAATTCCACTACACGACGCCGGATCTCTTCAACAATTTCTGAAGCGGAGAGATTTCTTGCTGTCTCAATGCTCTCAAGCAGTCGCGCCTCTCCAAACTCTTCATGATTCATTGAGACTGCTTCCGTTACCCCATCGGTGAAGATAAGAAGTACATCCCCCCTGCCAAATGGAACTTTCCCAAGCTCGTAGCAGACATTGTTCCCTATCACACCTAACAGTGGTCCACCTATGCTGAGACGCTCAACAGTTCCACTTGATCGTAGGAGGAGGGGCGGATTATGCCCGGCATTCACATACTGAAATAATTCATCTTGAGAATCCACAATGCCCCAGAAGAATGTTATAAAGCGATCGACGGGGGTGTTGCTGAAGATTACCGCGTTGAGTCGCTCAGTTGCACGGACTAAGTCAAGCGAGGCATCCACTATTGTGTGAACTGCAGCCTGAAGATTTGCCATAAGGAGTGCGGCAGGAATACCTTTTCCTGACACGTCTCCGATGGCGACTAAAAGGCGTCGCTCATCTATACGAATCACGTCGAAGTAATCTCCGCCAATCTGTGCGGATGGGATGCAGCGTGCCTCAATTTCAATATGTGGAATTTGCGGAAATGTAGCAGGTAAAAGCTGGTGTTGAATAGAGCGAGCTATGGCAAGTTCATCCTCAAGTCTGCGTCGCTCAAGAGCCTCTTCAAAAAGGCGGCTGTTCTCAAACGCCATTGCTGCATTATCCGCAAGTGTCATGACGGATGCTATATCTTCACGGTCAAATGATTCACCGGGTGTCTTCGCAAGATAGAGTATGCCATGCATCGTGTTGTGAACTCGAAGTGGTACTGCAAGCAACGAGTGTTGTGGTTTCAATACGTTGTCGATGTACTTTCTTAACGATCTTTTGCTGGCCACCTCAGGTTTTTCTCCCCTCAGCGCCAAACTCTTATTTAGCAACACCTCATTCCGAAGCTCATCAAAAGGCAGTGGTGCAGAATTGATTTCTGTGTCATTTGCAGCTTCGGATAATCTCTGCTGCCTTGAAGGTCGTGATCCATCGAATTTCTCTGATTCGGGGAGAAGCTCAAGCCAGCAACCGCGGGCATCTGTGATTTCTTTTGCGAGCTTCATCACAGACTGAGCCAGTTGATCACGGTCAAAGATTTGTGTTGAAATGTGGCCGAAGTCTCTGAGCGAGGATATCTGAGCCACTCGACGCTCATAAATCTCAGAAGTAGGAAGGTGAAAAAGGGTGGATGCGAATGCGAAAAAGAAATACACAATTCCTATGACTGCAACAGGTGAAATGAATGCGCTGAGGCAAGCTGAAAAATAACTAACAGATCGGGCAGTGAATGAATCCCCTGAAAGAGGGACACGCAAACCGATAAACAGAAGCATGAGAAGAAACTCAGATCCAAGAGCTATGAGCTTTTGCTTGCGATGCAGTTCAATAATCCATGGTGAACGAAATGAAAGTATAATCCCGACAGCAATAGCAATTCCCTCAAGGATCACTTGTATCGTGCTCTGATGAGTAGGTGGACTTCCAATTCGGCTGAGCGAATTGACAACAAGTACAACAATTAGACCGCTCACCATGAATTTGGTCGATTTACTTGCACGTATAAGCAACAGGGTACGAAAGGAGAGCAGCGAAACGAGTGACGCGACTGTAACTGCGGCTCCGATTGCCACTGCCATGAACACCTCGTTGTACGTGCGAGGTACATACCATCCGTTGGTGATATCAAAGTGCTCTTCGGGGAAAAAGAGAAGGGCGGTTATAAGCATTGCAACTACAGTGACCAGAGTGACGGTCAGCAATGATAGCAGGCGAAGTGGTGTCTCTCGTCGCTCGTAGATAAGTTCGTCAACGAAAGGGAGCAAGAGAATTGCAATCGCAATGGAAAGAGCATCAGCGATGATGTTAGCGCCGAAGAGCGTTGGGGCGACGCTTTTTCTGGCAACATCAACGAGGAGAATCAGTATTAAAAGAACCCCTGCGCCGAGAAGCGCAATTCTTCTTAGCCAATTTTCGCTATGTTCAGTGTTTGATAACACCGATACAGCACTTCTCGACGAGACGGTTTCCTTAGGTCCCTACAGGGTATTCGAGAAATCTTTCATCTTTGTTTCATTCTGCAACGAAAAAGCCGCCTGCCGGCGGCTTTGGTTTTTGTGTAGTTCAACTAAGCTTCCAGCTCACCGAGGTAGAAATCGACGCGGCGAGCTTCTTTTGCTCGAGGATATTCACGTTTCAACTTCTGAAAAAGCTCAATTGCCTTTTCCTTCTCCCCTGCTTGTTTGTAATCGAGTGCGGCATTCAGCATATACTCAGCTGCTCGAGTTCCATGGGGGTCTACGGCTACAGCTTTCAGGAAGTATTCAGCCGCAGTGCGGAAATCTTTTTTCGCCTCGTAGCAGCCAGCAATCCCCGCTTTCGCAGCAGATTCAAGAATTTTTCCAGGAGCATCGAATTCTTTGTAATACTTCAGGGCTTTATCATAGTCTCCAAGGTAGAAATAGCAATTAGCAGCATAGAATGTTGCCAGTTCACCTGAGGCAGTCCCCCCGTAATTGTCAACAATGCGCTGGAGGCCCACCACATTTTGCTCAGGTATACCATTCAACGCAAGACGATAATCACCTCGGTCGTAAATCTGGATGATCTGACCGAGAGCAGTTGCAGCCCGTTGGTCAGCGTTTCGCTGGTTATTCGTGTATATCACAATAGCAATGATAATGAGAACAATTCCAGCAATTCCCCATGCAATATACCGCTTGTACTTGTCGTAGAATTCCAATGCTTTGAAGTAGTTTGTTACAAGCGCATCTTGTTTCAGCTCGCGTTTTGTAATCTTTTTTCTTGGTTTCAGCATGTCGTTCCTCTCAGATTTTCAGACATTCTATTGTACGCCCGGCGCGATTCGAACGCGCGACCTACAGCTCCGGAGGCTGTCGCTCTATCCAGCTGAGCTACGGGCGCAAGGGATAAGTTCGCTTTTGATGCGTTACTTAATATATAAAACTATATGAGTTAAATCAATGAGCCAATCATCTTAATTAATGACCAAAACAGCTGTGGCAAGATAACGGATCGAGAATAGTACTAGCGTGGTTCTCCGTGCATGCTTCCTTATATTACATTGAAGCACCGATCGTAAACATTACGGAATATCTTATGCGTCGAGAGAAGAATTCAAAGGGCTTCCCGCGGTCTGAGGAGCAAAGACAAGTTCTGATTCGGTACGCTACTTTTGAGGATGTAGTGCGGATAGTTGAAATAAGTGCGAAGACCCATGAGCTGGAAAATTACACAGGGCAGGTAATGAGTGCAGGTGATTTTGCGGTCGGCCTTTGGCGGACCTGATCGCAGTCCGCCTCGGAAGGGCTGGGCTTTCTTACTTGTTGCTGAACTGGATGGGAATGTTGTTGGATATCTTACTGGTTACAAAGGGAGACGATATTTCTGTCTTCCCTACGGTGCTGTTGATAAGCGGTATCGCCGAAAAGGTATTGCAACAGCGCTGATGCGATATGTTGAGAAACTTGCGCGGAAGGAGCGGAAGAAGTACATCTTTTATTCTGTTTTCAGATCAAATAAGGCTATGAAGGGTGTCGCACGTAATTAGGATCCTGACCCGGCAGAACGTTGGTTCAGTGTGCCAAGGTACTTCGTTAAGCCATGCTTGAGAGGAATTGTTGTGTGGTGGTAAGAGTGGGTCATGGGTTAGGTGAATTCTTGTGATTTATCGAATGAGAGGCAGCAACGTCTCTCAAGCAGTTCTTCAGTCTCTGCGGGTGTTTACAAATTGCGTAAGCCCAGCGGCCAAACTCGCCGTGGTGATTAATCGCCCTGACCCACCGCCTTGCAGCGGTTTCCTTCTGGCGGTCTTGCTCCGTCTCGAACCCCTTGACCTCCAGGATTACCACAACCTTATGCCCGTCTTCGCAGCGCCAGCGGATAAGGTAGTCCGGACGGTATTCGTGTCGCGCACCCTGCCACTCGTAGGGGATGGTGAAGTCCAGATGATCGTTGCGGGCGTAGGCGACCACCTCCGGCATCTGCTCGAGCTGATACGCCACGCTGTGTTCCCACTTGGGTGCATCCAGCACCACGTGGCTGACGTGGCTCTTGGTCGTGCCGACGCAAGGGCGCACAGTACGGAAGAGGACCTCGGCGGTCGAACCGACCGGGCGAAATCTCTCGATCACCGGGAGGATAGGTGGTTCTCCTGCTTCGGTATCTGGTTGGATGGCATCGGTCAGGCGCTCGAGGATCCGCTGCTTGTATTTGAGCAGGGCGACCTCCTCGAGTGGGGCGTCCTGTTTGAGGACAACACGCTCTTCCAGGTACTGCCACACTGCGCCGAGCACCTGGGGAAAGAGGGTGTGCCTCGCTCCCCAGTCCTCGCGCCTCTCCTTGAGTCGCCGCGCGAGTTCCGCCGCAATCTCATACACCGTCGCTTGGAGCCGCTTCTCCCGGTGGAACGGGTTGCGGTCGTGCTCCACCTCCGGTCCCGGACCCAGACGGTCGGGCCGCCCGATCCGATACCCCACCGCCGGCTTGACCATCACTTCCGTGGGCTCGCTGCCCGGGTCGATCTCAAGGTAGGGAACGCCGTCCAAGTTGAGCCGGATACGGCTTCGTACATCAACGACGTACCCTTCAATGCGGGGGAAGGTGATTTCCAAGTGCTTGCGCTCTGGCAGCGCCCTCACGAGGATGGAGACCTTCGCCACCTCGGTCCGGCTCAGGGGCTTCTTTCTCACTGGGATCACCTCGAATGGGACGCCGTAGACGTCCACGTATTCGGGCTCCGAGAAGTCGTCGTAGTTGAGCCGCCTGAGGCCCCGTCCCACCACCTGCTCGCACAACAATTGCGAGGTGAAGGCCCGCAGGCCCAGAATCTGCGTGACGTTCTGGGCATCCCAGCCCTCATTGAGCATCCCCACGGAGACCACGCAGCGAATGGGCTTGCCAGGCGGCTCGCCTTCGCCCTCCCATTCTAACTTGCCAATGGTGTCCACCACCTTGCGCAGTCGCTCTGCCGCCTCAGCCTTCGTTTCACCCTCGATGACCGCTTCAGCTTCGGCGAGAAGTTTGGTGTCGATCCGGAAGGTCACCTCGCCGTTTCGGCCGTTGCCGAGTTCAGGCAGAACGTTGCCCCGAGCGATGTGCTCGTGAACGAGCTTGGATAAGTCCGTGTTGTCGCAGACCGTGATCATCACGGGAGGCACAGGCGATCCGGCGCGCTGGAATTCCTCAAAGGTCTTCTTCCACTCCGAGGCGAGGGTCGCCAGCGCTCCCTCTGCCTCCCGTAGCACCGACTCGGGTTTGGCGCGACGGCGGGCGGTCTGCCGCTCTGAGGCGGGCAGCTTCTCATTGATCGCCTCCCACAGGCGGAAGTATTTGGGGATCAGCGCTCCGGTGTTATCGTCCACCGGTACCCTCGGGATCTTCACGATGCCCGATTCGATGGCGTCCACCAGGCCAAAATCCGAGACGATCCAGGGGAACGGGGCGCCTTCCTCGTAGCCACTGCCTTTGATGTAAAAAGGTGTCGCCGAAAAATCGGCGCAGAAGTTGATGCCCCGTACAGCGTGGATGCGGTCCAGCCCGCTCACCCAGACGGTCGCCTCTTCCCGTTCGGCGATCTCTTCTGGGGAAAGCTGCTCCCGTATCTCCTCGGGCAAGGGCGCCGGACGGTAGGCATGGTGGGCCTCGTCGTTGATAACCAGGAGGTTCTGTTTGCTGCCAAGTTCCTTGAGGACCCGACGGCAGAACGCAGCATCGCTTTCCACACCCCGCTGCACCACACTTCTGGAGCGGGTGTCGTCTTGCGGCTGGAAGAGGTGCCAGTTGGTGATCTGGAAGCGGCCCCGCTGGAGGCGTTCCAGCATCCCGCGCGGCACCAGGTCGAACTTCTCGTAGTAGTTGCCGGGCTTCCAGGGGAGCAGCACCTGCAGGCGCTCCCGGATGGTCAGGTTGGGGCAGACCAAAAGCACAGCATCGGAGAACCGCCGGTCCTGGGGGTTGGCCAGCTTATTGAGCACCTGCCAGGCAATGACCATGCCCATGACCACGGTCTTGCCTGAGCCGGTGGCCATCTTGCAGGCGTAGCGGACCAGGGCGTTATCCCTGGGGATGCTGATGCCCTGTTTTTCCGCCACCGATGCTTCCACCAGCCAGATAAGGGTCTCGGCCGCCTCCCGCTGGCAGAAAAAGAGCCTGCGCTCACGCTCCGGATTGCTCCAGTGGTTAAGGAGCTGCCGGGTGATGGGGGTGACGCCGGGATAGCCCCGCGCCCGCCAGGCCCTGACCCGTTCCCGGATGGTGTTGACCCGCTCCAGCGGGACGAACTCCTCCTCCAGCATGGTCGTGTGCGGTCGACGGGTGCGCGCCTTAAGGTAATAGCCCGCCGGCCGCCGCCCCTCTTTGAGAACCGGCTGGCCCTCTTCGTAAGCCCAGTAGCGGCTAGGCTCGTCAAATGGCGAGTTGAGGATGGGATTATTAACTAACATCGTGGTGACTCCCTTTAGTAAGGTTATCCAGCCAGGCGTCAAATGCGTCTGCTCCTGTTCGGTTGGGATTTTCCATGTCCATAGCCCAGCGCAGCGGGTTGGTTCGGATGTATTCTAGGATGCGATGCAGCGATTCTTCGTTGCGAATGATATGTTCGTAATAATTGCGTTGCCAAACGCACCCACGAAATGGCATCCAGCCGAAATGTCTGACGCCATCGATGTACCGTTTGGTCGTCATTGTTTTGAACCGGTGCACCACATCCGGCAACGACAACGTCGGGGCAACCCCCTGTGGTTGCCCCATATCGGGGCAGGCACGGGGGCCTGGGCAGGCACGGGGGCCTGCCCCTACGAGGATGATAATACCGTGGACGTGGTTGGGCATGACAACGAATGCGTCTATGTCCACACCCTGGTAATGATGGGGCAAATCGTTCCACACCCCATGCACCATCTGGCCCGCATCGTTTAATCGCATCTCTCCATCCACGATCTCGCCAAAGAGGCATGCCCGATCCTGTGTGCAAATCGTCACAAAATACGCCCCAGGGTGGCTATAATCATAACCTTTGAGGCGGATACTGCGCCGGTGGTGACGTTCTGAGTCAAACATCATACCCTCCTCCAGCCAACGCTATCACCCTCACCACCTCATTCCCCCGAAAATCGATCACCTTCACCGCAATGCGCCTATGCTCGCCGGGCTGGAAGGGGAAGGAGACGGTACCACGCATCTTCTCAAACGCCTCGGGGTCGATCTGGGCCCTGAGCGCCCGCTGGAGCTTCTCCCAGGCGTCGGGGTCGCCGGGGAAGAAAGCTTGGCAGATGTGGAAGGTCTTCCCGTCGTAGTCTGTGTCCAGGAACCAGGCGGCCACATCCTCCCCTCGGGTGCTGTGGACTTCGCCCGTGAGCGGGTCGTAGATGTCCACGCCGCGAAGGGCAACCACGAGGGTTGCCCTTACATGCCGGACTTCCACATCCGGCTGGCCGAAGACGGTGAAGATCTGGCTCGCCCGGGTGGTCTTGAGCAGATCACCCACCAGCACGTCCGGGGAGACGTTAGCAAAGTGCACCTGAAGCCCCGCCACTGGGGCCTTCTGAATGAGCGCCTGGGCTTCCGGGTCAAAGGCGAAGCCGGCGAAGATCAGCATCTGGTAGCCGTTCATTTTGGCAGTCGGGATCGCTTCTTGCACCTGGTGGGCGATGACCGGCCCGTGCTGAGGACCGAAACTGATCGCCACCCGCAGCCCCCCACCTGCACCTCCCCCGTGCACGGGGGAGGACGGGAGGGGGGCCTCCGCCTCGGCATGGAGATACCCCAGGTTCAGCGGGCGGATGTTCTGAAGCTCCAGCCGCTTCCCGCCGGGGAAGAGAACCCCGCCCTGCTGCTTGAGGAAGTTGATCATGGTGGTCAGATAATCCCCGCCCCGGTCGGAGATGGGACCCGATTGGGCAGACACGAGGTCTGCCCCTACAGATTCCTCGAACTGCGGGATGGGCGCCTGGGTGGGGTCCTCTACCGCCGGAACGGGGATCGCCTCCACCGTGAAGGGCCCGGAGACTCGCACCACGCCCCGCACCACTTTAGGCCGGTCTAGAGCACCTCCTGTGGGGCGTTCTGCTGGATGCTCTCGTCAATCTCCCGGCGCTTGGCCCGCTTGAGCTCCCAGAAGCGGCGCAGGGCTTCCTTTGCCTCTTCGGGCCAATCCTCCGGTGGCATGGAGTCCGGCACATCGGTGAGGCGCTCCCAGCGGTGACCAGTCAGGCGATAGATCGTCTCCAGCAATGGCGCTGCCTTCTCCTGGGTCCCCAGCGCTCCAGAGTTTTTAGGTTTCAGCACTTGCCCGTAAGCATCGCGCGCTTCCTTGGGCCAGACCGGATGGGGCACCTCGCGAGGGACTTCCCATTCTTGCCATTTCTTGCGAAGGGCCTTGTTCAGCTCCGCCAGCGCCTGATCGATCTCCGGCTGGTACCTGGCAGCAATGGCATCAATCTCGGTGTTCCTGGCAATGGACTCCAGCGTGATGTGCGGCACGGTCTCGTAGATGAAGCCGCCGGCCGGACCGCGCTCCGGCTCGCGCAGCTCGTAATAGTCGAACTTAGCCGTCATCAGCCGCTGGCGGGCAATGGCGAGGGCCACCCGGGAGGTGTCGCAGGTGATCCAGCGCCGGCCCCACTTCTCGGCGCAGTAGGCGGTGGTGCCGGAACCGCAGTTATGCACCACGCACACTTCAGTCACGAAAGAATGCGCTCCTTCTACTTCCAGGTCGTATACCTCTTCTTCGGAGTGTTCTAGCTCAACCTCTGTAATGCGGACAGGGATACGGTCGGGACCATAGAAGAGAATATCTCGCTCTTGCAACTCTCTTGCCTCTATCCATTGAGCATACTCTATGGAGAATTGTTGTGTGCAGGCTTCCCGGATAGCGCTGCAAACACCCTCTAAGTTGCGCATTACCTCCACAGCCGGGATGCGCAACACTTTCAATCCGAGTGCGTGCATCACATCATCTCGCGCCTGATCACGCTCGGCAGCCTCTTGGCTACCATGAGCCATTGCTCCATCCACTTCCACTACAAGCGCCGCCTCGCGGCAGTAAAAGTCAGCGATATATGGACCAATCGGGTGCTGGCGACGGAAGGTAAATCCCACTCCATCTTTCCTCAAGGCGTTCCACAGCCTGCGTTCGGGAGGGGTCATCTCCTTGCGCAGTTCCCGGCTTCTACCTCGCAGTATCTTCGGTATGCCCGACCAGTCGGCGTGACCGCCCAGGCTGTGGGGACGTCGGTGAGCCAGGACTTTGTGGTCAGCAGTGAGCCATAGAGTCCGTTCACAGTGTCCGTGCCGAACGCCCACCATCAATCCCCGATAGGTGCGTCGGATAACGCGGAGGACACGGTGAGGCAGTCCATCATGAGCCAGCACGTAATCGCCGGGCTGGATGGACTCGATGGGCAGGAGGGTAGCCCCCCTGTAGTCCCCCCGCAAGCGGGGGGAGAGATCAGCCCCCCTATCAACCTCCCGCAGGCGGGGGGACGAGATGGCTCCCTCCCCGCGTGCGGGGAGGGCAGGGGTGGGGCTAACCCACACCCCCGTCCCCTTCCGCACGCAGGTTGGGTCGAAGACCAGGTCGCCCGGATCAGTGGTCATCAGGATGCAGCGCTCGACCACCTTGGTGTTGGTCTGGACGGCGTAGAGCATATCTCGCTCGCCCATTGTGTCGTCCCAAACATTGGTGAGAGGCGCAACGGGATAATCGTCTAGGTAGCGCACATACCGGACCGTGTAGCCTGCTGCAACGATTCTGTCCCCATGCGCCAAACGATTTAGGCCTTCTAGAGAGGTCGACCAGTGCCTGTTTGCCGGAGGTGTGAAATCCCGCCCATTGAAACGAAAGCTGAATGAGCCACTCTCAGTCCAGCCTTGTGATGTTATTGCTACCGCCTGAAACGGCCGAGACTCGGTTTGCGATAGAGTCTCACCGCCGGTCAATCTTCGCCTACTACCGTCTGCCATCTCCATATGGCTGTACTGCTCCCCTTTGCCTTCGGTCAGGGACGAAGGCAGGAAGAGTTGGCGATACTTCATCTGCGTCTTGTCTCGGCTGTACCACAACAGATAGTCGCAAATCGTGTCCAAACCCCTGGCGGTTTTCGCTCCGGTTTTCCTAAACGCCACCACCGCCACAAAATTCTCCCGCCCGAACACCTCATCCAGCAGGCACCGCACCAGGTGCAGGTTCTCGTCGTTGATCTGCACGAAGATGGAGCCGCTCTCGGTGAGGAGTTCGCGGGCCAAAAGCAGGCGGTCCCGCAGGTAGGTGAGGTAGGAGTGGATGCCCAGCTTCCAAGTGTCCCGGTAAGCCTTAATCTGCTCCGGCTCGTGGGTGAGGTCTTCGTCCTTGTCCTTCACATCTCGGCGGTCTATGCGGGGCTGGAAGTTGGAGGCGTACTTGATACCGTAGGGCGGGTCCAGGTAGATCATCTGCACCTTACCCGCCATCCCCTCCTTGACCAAGAGCGAATTCATCACCAGGAGGGAGTCGCCGAGGATGAGTCGATTCGCCCAGCCCACCTCGTGCTGGTAGAACTCAATTTGCTGGTCGGCGGGCAAAGGCGTCTCTCCGAACAGATCGAGGTTGATCGGCTGCGGGCGGCGGACGGCATTCAGGATCGCCTTGGTGGAGATGCGCTCGTGGATGTGGAGTGGGACAATGTCCACATCAAAGGACGGGTGCTCTGCTTTGCCTGCCCATTCAAGTTGCGGATCCAAGTGTGGATCGTAAGCGTACGATTTCACCTCCCGCTCACGTATCTCATAGGCAGGCGCGATTCCGGCTGGCGGATTGTTCTTGCGCCTCTGCTCGTGGCGATAATCCCCAACGTGACTTTCTCCCTGGGTCTTTTTCTTTCTTGCCATGTCTCCTCACTCCCTTAGAAATAGAAGGCGCTCCTGGAGCCGATATATATGTCGGGGTGCCTCTTCTGCAGCCCCTCTCCGTCCGAAAGACTCTCCATCCGCCGCCGGCAGACTTAAGCCTCGAGCGTTGTGGTTCTCAGCTTGGCTGCAATCGGGAAAGTCCGGCCAGGGCGGGGATCTGGGGACCCTTGATTTCTATCTACACGCTACGTTTTCAAAAATCCTGAAAGCCTCCTCGCTGAATTTTGTTTCCGCTCAAGGCGGATAATTAACCACCTTTCTGCCCGCGCCCAGGCGGACATCGGAGTGGTGGAAAAGGAGCTCAGTAACGTCGCCCACTTCCCGATCTTCCCCTACCTCCACGTCTCTCTTCCTTTGGACGAGCCTCGTTCACATTGACCGCTCTCCCCTTCAACTCCTTTCCATTCATACCGCTGATTGCAGACTGGGCTTCGGACGTAGGGGGCATTTCCACAAACCCAAATCCTCTCCCTTCCCCCGTAAACCTGTCTTTTACAACAGTCGCGGTCTCAACTTTCCCGAAAGCCTCGAAAGCTTGACGCAAATCGTCGTCCGTAACTTCGCGAGACAAATTGCCTACGAAGATTTTCATTTGGTTCTCCTCTCTTTTGATTGTGTGCCTATTGCTATCATGAATTAGACCGTCACGCACGAAAAGTTTATGCATAATCAATTGAAACGCGGATTTCAATTGAAGAGGTGTATAAAACATCCGCATGCAAATACTCCGGCTCGGCGGACTTTTGCCTTCGCTTTTGTACGCAACACCTTTAAAGTTACTGTAATTGTCTAACTTTATCAAACCTGAGTGCAGAAAATAATCCGCCTGTGGTGGACACATATAGCAGCGTCATCTTTCTAATCTTGAAGATTCTTGAGAAGTCTTCGGATTGCTGCCACCGTCCGCTACAATCACTTGGAGAGTATTCTTCGCGCACCTAAAAAAGTTCTCAGCCGATATGCGTTGAAATCGCTCCGAGAGGAGTCGAAGCTGTTTTCTTGTACCATTCCGGCACAGTGGATGTAGCGGCTGCTGTCATCATAGATTGCCACATGAACGACGGTATCAGGTGCGCCATGCTTCCCCTTTCGTCCGAAAAATAGCAGATCACCTTTGCGAAGATTTTCAAGATGTGCACCCGGATCAATAGCAGCTCCAACCTCATACTGCTGACCAGCATCTCGCGGAAGCTCTATCCCCTGGAGAGCAAATACCGTCTTTGTGAAGCCCGAGCAATCGAACCCTTTCGATGATGTCCCTCCCCACAGATATGGCACCCCCATGAACATCTTCGCAGTGCTCAGTATCGACTCCGGAGTTGGGACACGAGTCCCTTTCCATCTTTCGTACAACATGACATCAGCTTCTAAGATATACCCTTCCCGCCCATCAGGCAACGCAACTGGAACCCATCCGTTTGAAGCTTCACCACGGGCTCGGAGTAGGCATCCAGTGACTGCATCACTCACAGGTTCAGACGCAACGTCCATCCTGCTCCTTATTACTGAAAAGAGAGATGTAACTATGATCCGCTTGCTCTTCAACCATTCCTCCTGAAGCGCATTGTCGCCCTGCACTATGCTTGATGACTCAATCCAACCAATGTATCGATCAGGAGCGTGCGCAAGAAACCATCCATCATGGTAATGCAGAAGTTCCAGAACCATCCCCATGAGCACCTGCGAAACTAATTCAGAGCTGTGCTCAGGTTCTGCACGCAGATTGCCCACACTTACTCGAACTATGCCTTTCGTCTTCCCGCGGAGTGTAGCATCAGGCACAACGACAATCTTATCCACAACCGGGCTCTTAGCCACTCTCCGAACGGCTTGAAGGACAGCCGCACGGGCTTGCTGTGACTCCACAAATCCTTCCAGAACAACACGGCTTTTCTCCACATGTGAGGTAACCCGAAATAGAGTTAATCGGAAATCCGGAGCAAATTGTTTACGAATCTTGAGAATCACTGAGTCAACTGGTGCCCGCTGCCAACCACCATCCATTCCCTCCTCCTTACTCGCAGCGAACAATGAACTGAGCAAGCATATTCCCGCCGCAGCGATTCGAATGATCTTGCGTTGCATAAAGATCACCTTCCTATCTCTTAAAATGCTGTTACAATAAAGTCCGAAGAACGGACTCAATTTGCGATTTAGAAATTCTCCCTTCACGAATCAGTTTAGGGCGTTCCTCAGTACAGCTTACTACAGTCGAAGGGCGGTCATCAATTACATCACCTGCGTCGATAATGAGATCAACAGCATCCGCAAACTTTTCTCGGATTTCAGTGCTACGACACAGTGGCGGCTGTCCACTATAATTTACGCTCGTCGATGTAATTGCAAACTGAACTTTATTCAGGAGCATTCTGCAAAACGGTTCTGAGGACAGGCGAACGCCAACAGTCCCCGACTCTCCTACAACATCTTTAGCAATAGATGGATCAGCCTGGAAGATTAGAGTGAGAGGACCAGGCCAGAATGCTTCCATAAGAGCTCTGGCAAACTGCGGGATAAACGCCGCAAGCTTCTGGACAAACTGGGCGGATGGAACGAGCAAAATCATCCCCTTTTCTTTTCCTCTTCCTTTGATGTCAAGAATTCGTCGAACGCCGCTTGGGCTATCTGCCCTTGCGCCGAATCCATATAATGTTTCGGTCGGATAAATAATCACACCATCTTTTCGCAGTACCTCAGCAGCAGATCGGACTACTTCATCTGCTGGAGATGAACGCTCAATGGTCATCAAGCGTCCCATTCAAACTGTACGGCGTGCGCCGACTCCTGGGGTATGCAGGAGGTCTCGTACATGTTCATAAACTTGAAGAACATCGATGTCGAGCATGCACTCGAAAGTGCCTACAGGACATGTCTTCGTTCCGTGGATGCTGCAGGGGCGGCAGCTTAAGCCCTTTATTTGGACAACGCGATCATGGTCACCATAGGGGGCAAATCCGAACTCGGGGACGGTGGGTCCAAAGATGGCGATGACAGGTGTACGCATGGCAACAGCGATGTGCATTGGAGCAGTATCATTTGTGATCAGAACTTTTGCTCGGCGAAGAAGTTCTGCTGACTGGAGGAGTGTTAACTTTCCGGCTGCGCTGTAAACTTCTTTCATCCGTACATCGCGCACAATCTCCTCACATAAGCTGGCATCCTCCTGCCCGCCAACCAACACAATTTCGTAGTCCTCATGAATAAGGAGCTGGATCAGACGGACGTAGCGTTCCTTTGGCCACCGTTTCGTGTTCCATGCTGAGCCCGGAGCTACAGCTACAAGTCGTTCAACATTTCCAATTTCATGTTCGACAAGGAGCTTTCCAACTCTAACTCGATCTTCCTCATCCGGATGAAGATCAGGTAGTTCACGACCACGCCATATGACCCCGATTGCTCTTAGAAGTCTCAGGTTTCGCTCAATCTCATGAAGTGACGGCTCGTAGCTCACGGTCGCTGTGTAAAGAAACCATCCAGCGCTTCGATTAAAACTCACACGCCTTGGAATTCTGCTCAACCAGACAAGCAGAGCACTGCGAAACGATCGATGAGGCACTATCGCCAGATCGTAGCGTTCATGTCGAATTCTCTGCATCATGGCAAGAATTCCGACAATACCCGAGTCTGATCCGCGCTTATCGTAAATATGAACCTTACGAATGTCTGGGTGGTTCTCCAGAAGTCCCGAGGCGCGTGGCGTGACAACCATATCAATGGTGGAGTTAGGGAAGTGCTTTTTCAATACCTGCACAAGCGGAAGAGTGAGTACAACGTCCCCGATGAATGCAGTTTGAACAATTAGTATCTTGCGTAGAATCGACATCTGATGCTCTTCATTTAGCGCTACAGTTTAGATTTCTGAGTGCGTTGCATGGCGCCCGGAGTGCCACGCTTAAGTTGCCGAATGGGAAGAACCTCTTTCGCGGAAGGATCTCCCTTCTTTACGGTAGCCTCATGTTTCCATCGTCGATGAAGCCATAGCCAGTGGTCAGGGTATGCACGAATATACCTCTCTAAAATTGCAACGTGTCTGCGTGTTAGCTCCTCTACTTTTTCATTTGCATCCTCAGGAAGATCTTTCTGTTCCACCTCCTCCAGATGCATATGGTATGTGCCGTCGCTCTGACGTATAGCAACTCCCATCAGCAATGGTGCTCCAGTTTTCAGGCTAAAACGCGCAGGTCCATCGTGTGTTGCCACGTTTCGCCCAAAGAATTCAACGTACAACCCATCTTCAGGTCCACTCTGATCAGCAAGCATCGCGACAACACCCCCCTTTCGCAGGACTGCGATAGTGTTTTTTGCTGCTCGTCCAAGATTAATTAGATGATTCCCGAATCGACACCTGTAACGGTTGATGAGCAAGTTGACCAGAGGATTTCGTTGCTCCTGTACGATAACGGAAAGTGGATGTCCGCTCAAGTATCCGACCGCCAGGGCAAGAAGCTCCCAATTCCCAAAATGCCCGGACAGCATGATGAGTCCCTTCTGCTCGCTCAGCTTTTTCTCCATCAGTTGGAGATTGTCGACATGAACCAGTTTCTGAAGATCTTCCGGTTTGATTTTAGGAAACCACAGGACTTCAAATAACACTATACCAAAATTCTTGTACACTTGCCGGGCTATTCTCCACACTTCACTGTGGGTTTTCTCAGGGAATGCCTTCTGCAAATTTTCTAAAGCGACCCTACGACGGATCGGAACGATGTGAAACGCGACTGAGCCGCACCAGGCACCAAGGCGCTGGACAGTTCGCAGCGGGAAAAGCCTCAGGATTTGACCAGCGGTGATTAGTGCTATATATTCGATTATATCTTTCAGCCTAACTCTTTGCACGATAAGGAATTTGCCGTTATAGTTCAGGGATATCCGAGTAATCTTTGCCAATCTTCGTCATGGAGTTCGTTTCGGTGTGTTGAGTGGACAAGCATATAGTCGGCGAAGCCGGTCCTATCAATGAAGACAAACTCGACGCCACCCTGAATCCCGTGATAATACCAAATCTCGTAGGGCTTTGCACCACTTTCATTGGGGTGGCGCTCAATTTCATCTGGTTTGCCATACGTGATATACACTCGACCGCGGTCGGTTTTCCAGCCTGATTTCATCCCGCTGCTAAACTGATCGTTTGCATAGCGCACACGAGCCATAAACTCCTGTTTTGCTTCGTTTACAGATGTGGATGGATCAGGATCGCGTTTCTTCCAAAAATAATAAAGAAATTCCCGCTTTGCATCAACTGAGTGTAGTTCGGAATACTTTTTCACCTCGTCCCCAGTAGCAATATAACGATCGATTGCAAACTCCTGGTCCATGTCATCCTCACCCATTACCCCATACTCTGAAGCAAGATATTCCTTGCTTGATTCTCTTTCCGAAGTATCAGCAAGCTCAATTGATGGATTATAGACGAAGAATTTCCTCTGCGACTCAGCCAATTCCCCATGCACTGAATCGCTTAGAACGACTTTCAACACATAAACCCCTGATCGAAGAGAAGAGACATCAAACACCCCCACCTCCACTGTGGATTGGAGACTTCGAACTTTACGTCGTTGATGTTTGAAAACTACTCTGTCAGTTGCATCGAGAACTGATGCTGTGACTGAATATGTCGATGCATCAACATGCTGAAGGCCATAAAGCTCAAGGTAATAGTACAGATAAGGTAGTTTGTTGCCAAATGTAGCTCCGGGATTTGGGATTACTTCAAACGTATTCTTATAAAAAGCGCTTTTCTCCCCAGGAAGTGCTTCTCGGATTGAGCTACAGAGTTCCAGGTCACTCATGCTCGGCGAATCGGTGCGATACATTGGGAGGAAAAGCGTAAAACTGACAGAGTCTTTTCGTGCACGATCATTAACGTCAATAGCTGCTAAATGAACTCTGTACGAACCCGGGTTCAAAAGGAACCGCAGCAACCCAACGAGACTTCTGTCAGAGTGCATCACATCGGCTGTGTCGTGGATCGCGTGAGGTACATGCCATGTCTGGTTCACTATGGTGCTCTCTCCTTTCATCATGAAGCACACCAGCAGGATGCCGCCTTGATAGACTGAATCGAACTGCACATAGCGCAGTGCCCCTTCCCGGAATGCATAAGCGAGTTCCACATACACTCGATCCGAATCTCCACAGAATCGAACCACATCAAATGAGAATCCTACAGATCGATCAGATTGAGCAGCAGCGAGATCGCCGACTGCCATCAACTGCACAAGAAGCAGCGATTGTGCTATAACAGAAACAATGTATGTCCCGGGTCTATGCATGTTACTCGCCCATAACTTTCACAATTACACGCTTCCGGCGCTGTCCATCGAATTCTGCGTAGTAAATTTGCTGCCACGGACCCAGATCGAGTTTCCCATTCGTAATCGGGAGGATAACTTCATGATGGATTAACAAGCTCTTAAGATGAGCATCGCCATTCGTCTCCCCTGTACGATGATGACGATATCCGAGCTTAAAAGGGGCAAGTTTTTCCAGCCATTCGTCAATATCTTCAATGAGACCGGATTCAGCATCGTTGACATAAACGCCGGCGGTGATATGCATTGCAGAGACCAGCACCATGCCTTCTTTCACACCACTTTTCCGAACGATCTGCTCAATTTCGGATGTGATGTTTATATATTCGCGATGCTGTTTTGTGTTGAACCAGAGATATTCTGTAGTGAACTTCACGTCAAATCCTCAATCAATTTTTGCAATACAGTACCCAAATGGGGGCAGAGAAAAAGAAAGTGAGAACGAAGAATCTTCAACTGCTATTCTGCTATTTGCTGATGCAAACAGAACTGGAAGTTTCAGAAAGTGCCTGATTTCATCTTTCTCGGGTAAAAGAACGCTGGCATTAACTTCTTGGTTAGTGAGATTTACAGCAACGATAATGCGTTCGTTGTTCATTTCACGGAGAAATGTAACGATGCTCCGCGGTGCGGTATTGTGGAGAATCTGGAAATCCCCTTCCCGCAGCGATGCGTGCCTTCTCCGAAGATTATCCAGTTTCTCATAAAAGGACCGAAAATCGCTCGCGAATGAGTTGTTCCATCGAATAGTGTCCTTTTCGAACAAAGAAAGCCGCGCTGTATCACCAACTTCCTGTCCATTGTAGATCAATGGAACGCCCGGAACTGTCCATGCAATCACTGCGGCAGCTTTGCTTCCTGCATATCCAAACACTGTGGTTGCACGGGGCTTGTCGTGGTTCTCCACAAATCGCATTCTAAGCGATCCTTTCGGATACCGCAATGACTCGGCTTTTAGCACGTCAGCTGCAGAAAAGGCGGGCGAGCCGCTTCGAATAATTTTCACCAGCGCGTCGTACAAATTCCAGGAATATGTCATATCAAACGCATGGAGATGATGCTCAGGGAGAGCTCCTTCAGAAAGCATAAAAATTGGTTTGATGCTATCGATGGCGCTACGGGCAGCATTCCAAAATTCCGTTGGCACAAGCTCAGCAACGTCGCATCGAAACCCATCCACTCCAACATCATAGATCCAGTGCTTCATCATCTTGATCATCCATTGCCGAAGCGCTGGGGAATCATAATTCAGGTCAGCAACATCTGTCCAGTCTTGATTCGGGGAGATAATATTTCCTTGCACGTCGTGCATGTACCAATCAGGATGGTTTCTCAGCAGAACATTGTCCCAAGCTGTATGGTTAATTACCAGATCAATGATAACGTGCATCCCTTCTTTATGTGCAGCCTGCAGGAACTTCCGGAAATCACTTAATGACCCGTAGCTGGAATCAACAGTCATATAATCCTTCACAGCGTATGGACTTCCGAAGGTCCCTTTACGTTGCATCTCACCGATAGGTGTTATTGGCATCAGCCATAATATTGTGACACCAAGTTTTTTGAGTTCGGGCAAACGCTCCTCTAAGGATTTGAATGTGCCTTCTCTCGAGAAATCTCTCACAAAGACTTCATAAATAACGCCATCTTTCACCCAGGTGGGGCTGGGGCGTGCAAATTGGTGAGATTCCGGGGTTTTGATATAATATTCCAAAGAATCCTTTGAAACCAGTGCCACCGGCTTATAAATGCCTCCAGGTCCACCATGGTCATGGACAGCAACAACAAGATCATTTTCTCCATCCCGAAGAGCTCCTCCCACATCAAACCAGAACGTCTCGGCATATCCTTCGTGAGAGCCTACGTGCGCACCGTTGAGCCACACATCTGCGTCATCATCAACTCCTGAGAAGAAAAGCACTGAACCAATCTGATGGCTGTCGAACTTGAACGTGGTGGCATACCACGCAGTGCCATCATATTTTGCAAACTGAGCATGGCGCTCCCAATATCCGGGCACATCGATCTTTTCCCATGCACTTCGATCACATCCTGGAGCGTACCAAGCCTCCGCTTTTCCAATCCCAGCAGGATCGATGCGAAACAACCATTTGCCGTCAAGCGAAACAACCTTTTCCATGTCAACTGCATCCACTCTCGCTACCATAGCTACGAAAGAGAAAAGAAAAGCTATAAGCTTGTTCCCTTTCCTCACGGTCTTTCTCCCGATATTTGTCACTAAAAAATTACAAACAGCATTTGCAAACTGCAATCCAAAGGCATCGACTGTCCTTTTTCAATTCGTTGGGCGATACAAGGCTTTCCCAATAACATTGAGGCAATGTGGTATTGTTGAAATTTCAAATCGGGAGATGTCACCTCGTGAAATAATTTCTCCGTCGGCATGAACATAGAGACCTTTGGCACCGATCACTTCTAATTTCGGTGCACGGAGAAAGTGAACAACAGAGAAACGATCATGGCGACCCTTGAAGACCGAAGGGAAGATGCGGAAAATTCTCACAGCGGAGACATTATCTACAAGACAGATATCTAATTCTCCATCATCAAGTACAGCTTTTGGTGTAAGAAGGAATTTCCCTCCGGAGCTAAATCCATTTCCAATGGCAACGAGCAGGTGCGGACTATGAATTTCCTTGCCGGGAAGCCTTATTATCATGTCTGGCGTTCGGAAGACGAAAACCGAGCGAAGGAAAGAAATCAAATAAAGCCACCAACCGCGGAGTCGCTTATACCGAAGCGTTTGCACAGCGATATACCCATCGAAGCCAATGCCAACTCCATTGACGAATAGTCGCTCAACACGAGGTTCTTTTCCATAGCCTATCACGATATGTCCAACATCGATGGTAAACTCGTTGCCAGCAAGCAGAGTCTCCACCGCAGCGCTTACATCCAGCGGGGCGAGTCCAATAGCTTTTGCAAAATCATTTCCAGAACCAATTGGGACTACACCTAAGGTTGGACCACGATTGTGAATTGCGTTCGTTACTTCATTGACAGTTCCGTCTCCCCCAACAGCGACTATCGTAGCTTCAGGCTCGCGCTCAGCGGCTTCCTGAGCAAGATAAAATGCATGGAAGGGATGCTCAGTCTTGAGCAATGTGTACGCAATGCCACGTTGCTTCAACTCATTTTCAAGCCGTGCGATGAATCGCAATCCCTTTCCACGCATAGCGAACGGATTAGCGATGAAAATGAATTTGCGTTGCTCCCTCATATGTCCTCAAAAAGAATTGTTAATTGATTTGTGCACTGTGTCGAACTCAAGCGTTCCACGAAATACAAATCTTGCATCACCGCGAAGTGCAGCATAACGCTCATTGTTATCCTTCACGAAATCTACACTCAATACGGAGTTGCTCCGAGTGTGAAGCTGCAATGGGCATCGAACCCGTTTTGCCACAAAGAGAGCTAATGTTGCAGCCACTGCCCCTGTGCCGCATGCCAGAGTTTCTCCCTCAACCCCACGCTCATATGTCCTAATATACACATCTGTGGCGCTTCGTTGCTGAACGAAATCGACATTTGTCCCATCAGGAGAAAACGCATGATGGCTGCGAATCTCTCGGCCAAATGAATTTACATCGAGCTTATCCAGAGGAATCTCCAAGCTTTCCAGTTCGATCACAAAGTGCGGAGCACCCGAGTCAACCAGTGTTCCGTGGATTTTTCCTTGTGTTGACTCCAAAACGCAGTCTGACCGGAGAATAGAAGGCATAGGTAGAAGAAGCTCCACCTCGCCGTCCAGAATATTTGCGCCGTATAATCTCCCGGCAGCTTCGAAATGCATTTTTCTCCCCATGCCTTTCCGTTGATGAGCAAACCGAGCAATGCACCTACCCCCGTTGCCGCACATCATGCCAGAGGAACCATCAGGGTTAAGAAACTGCATGCGGAAATCGGCAACGTTGCTTCGTTCGAAGAGTAGAAGCCCATCCGAACCCACCCCAAAGTGACGGTCACACATTGCCTTTGCTATCTGACTTGCAAACGGAGTCAAGTGCTCATCGCTATTATCAATAACGATAAAATCATTGCCGGCTGCTACCATCTTCTCGAATTCTATGTGCATTAAACCTCCTGAGCTGACCTATATGTTTGAATTTACAAAAAAATCTTATAGTTTCAATGAAAATCCTCCTCAAAAGTTAGTTGCCCATTCGATTGAAGCAAATCGGCAAGCCTAAAGGCTTGCCTGTAATTCCAATGAAATTGCATCAGTACGGATGTTTCGATATATTGAATTTCAGTTGATTAATCCAGTAACTGTCGCGGGAGTTCCATGGAGTATCACGATCTTGTTAAACGAGCCAAGAGATCAATGCAATACGCTCATGCTCCTTATTCAAACTTTCGTGTCGGTGCAGCTCTACTTTGTGAATCTGGAACAATTTATACAGGGAGCAACATTGAGATCAGTTCCTACTCATTGACAATCTGTGCTGAGCGTGTAGCGCTTTTCAAAGCCGTATCTGAAGGGGAAAAGAAATTTTCTGCTATCGCTGTGGTGAGCGATGATACGGAGTTCACTCCCCCCTGCGGCGCGTGTCGCCAGGCACTATGGGAACTTGCCGGTGACATCGACGTTATCATGAGCAATTCCCGCGGCGATTTGGAAATCACAAAGCTGCACACACTCTTGCCCGAACCATTTACAGCAAAGCATTTGCAAAGATCTAGAAAGCGTTATAAATAAAATCCACGGGAACAATGGAAGGGACAGAATGGAAAAAGCAGGTTGAATTTATCTCCTTTCACTGAGAGCTTATTTCATGAACTGGTTCATTATCGAACAGATCAGCAACTCAATGGCAAAGGATTTGAGAACATGGACACGCCTCTTCATAGTACACCAAGACAGACAGGTTGGATTGAGGTGATCGCCGGCTGCATGTTCAGCGGGAAAACTGAAGAACTCATTCGTCGTCTACGCAGAGCACAAATTGCAAAACAAACAGTAGCAATTTTTAAACCCCGCATCGATACACGCTACAGCGCTGATCAGATCGTCTCTCATAATGAGCAAACACTCAATGCCACCGTGGTCTCATCAGCCAGGGAAATTTTGGAGAAATCAAAAGATGTGCAGGTTGTTGGAATTGATGAGGGTCAGTTTTTTGAAATGGATCTTGTTGATGTTTGCGAGGCATTAGCAAACGCGGGAAAACGTGTCATCGTCGCTGGCTTGGATCAGGACTATCGCGGCAAGCCATTTGAACCTATACCCCAACTTATGGCTGTTGCCGAGTATGTGACAAAAACACTTGCAATCTGCATGGTCTGTGGTAATCCCGCTGATCGCACCCAGCGAATCACAGAATCAAGTGACCGAGTTTTGGTCGGTGGGACTGACATGTACGAAGCACGCTGTCGCCGTTGCTGGAACGCTCCGAGTGAGCATCAGAGCTAGTCGATTTTAATGCATTAGGATCGGAGAGCTTATCATGGACGATACGCCGAGTCTAACCTTTTTGCTTCTTTCGTTCAATGGACTGCTTTTGCAGTCGCGGCGCCCCGTCAGATAGAACTTGAGTATGATCACAGCGAAGTCGCTCGAAGAGACAGTCAAATATTTGAAAACGAAATTCCAAGGCTCGGCAAGAGCTGCTATTATCCTTGGTTCGGGACTGGGCGGCTTTGCAACCCGCTTCACTGATCGGAGAACTGCCGAAGCCTCATCAATCCCAAATTATCCTGCCTCCACTGTAGCAGGCCATGCCGGCAAAGTGATTTTTGGCAGGCTACAGCGTGGAGGTAAGAAAACTCCTCCAATTATTGCACTTCAGGGACGGGTTCACTTCTACGAGTCCGGGTCGTATGAACCGGTACTCTACCCTATTCTAGTTCTCCACCTGCTTGGAGTTCGTAAGTTGATCTTGACAAATGCGGCGGGAGCGATCAACAAACTTTTCCGCCCGGGCGACCTCATGCTCATTGCCGATTATATAAATATGACGCTGGAGAATCCACTGCACGTTCTTCGGCACATCATCGGTACTGTTCGCGGAACTCCGTTTCCGTTCTCCCCGGTCCTAATTGAGAAAGCTGAAAGGGTAGCTCTGAATCTCCAGATCCCCATTCAGAAAGGCGTATACGTAGGGGTAAAAGGTCCGTCGTACGAAACTGCCGCAGAGATCGAGGCGTTCCGCCGAATTGGTGCTGATGTCGTGGGGATGTCCACTGTTCCCGAGGCAATGTTAGCAAACTCACTGGGGATGGAGGTTCTCGGGGTTTCGTTGATTACAAACTATGCCACAGGTATTAGTGGTAACAAACTGTCGCACGAAGATGTTACCGTCGCTGCTGCAAAAGCAAGAAAGCGGTTCACAATGTTTATGACAGAGGTCCTGGAAGAGCTTGCATAAACGAGATTTACTAGTTGAAACAGCTCTTGCAATAAAACCGGTGACTGCAACACATTATGTTCTCTTGATTCTATTGAAGGAAGCACATATATTGGCATCAGTTCACACTCAGCGAGATATCGATGCAGACAATTAATTTTCGCCGCTTTCCGGCTGAACTTGACAACTTTTCAGATCTCTTTCTTGATTACATCGACCACTTTGAAGCAGTTGCGGAATACTACGCAGGGGACTTCCACAATATCGAAGCACTTCGGGCAATGCTCCCAAGGATAGCGGAGTTCCCAAGAAATCGCGAAGCGCTTGTTAGCGTCCTGCTTGAACAAAATGCGTCCTATGGATCAAGTCCAATTGCTATTCAGAACATCCATCTTCTCAGGAGACAGAACACATTTGCGATCGTTACGGGACAACAGGTTGGTTTCCTTGGGGGTCCGCTTTACACACTTTACAAAATTATCACAACGCTGAATTTATCTACTCAGTTAAGCCATCTTTTCCCTGAGTATCGGTTTGTTCCAATCTTTTGGCTGGAAGGTGAAGACCACGATTTTGAGGAGGTCAGCTACATTCGAACCATCACAAAAGAAAACGGGTTGCTGGAGCTTCAATACCTTCCTCATGGTAGACCCCTCGACCGTAATCCTGGAGCAGTTGGAGCATTGCAACTCACCAGTGCGGTAGAAGATTTTTTCCAGCAGGTTCGGCAATCACTTGTCTCAACAGAATTCAGCGAGCCGCTGTTTGAAGCACTGCGTGAAATCTATCAGGTTGGTAGATCGCTGAACGAAGCTTTTGTACGATTCATCAACTATCTCTTTCCGGATAGCGGATTGGTCTTTGTTGATCCAAACAACCGCGAGCTTAAAGAGCTTGCTCGAAGAATTTTCGAGGAAGAGTTGATGACATTTCCGAATTTGTGCGAGCTCGTCATCGATCGGAGTGCCCATCTTGAAGCAGTGTACCACGCCCAGGCAAAACCTAAAGCAATCAATCTGTTCCTCTTTCATAAAGGAGGCCGATATCTGATCGAGCCCAGCGAGTCTGGATTTAGCCTTAAAGGGTCTCGGCAAAAATTCACGCGCGAAGAGATCATGCAGGTTCTTAACGAATCGATTGAACTACTCAGCCCCAATGTCATTCTGCGGCCCATCTTTCAGGATTGGCTGCTACCTACAGCTATGTATGTTGCTGGACCGTCAGAGATCGCTTATTTTGCACAGCTAAAACCGCTCTACGAACACTTTCGAATTCCGATGCCCATCATATATCCTCGAGCCAGTGCAACAATTCTTGAGGAGAAAATCCAAAAGGTTTTGGATCGCTATAGCCTTTCCGTTCTCGACTTCTATGGAGACATTGACGAACTGGAACAACGGATACTGGAACAGGAATCAAATATACATCTTGATGAATTATTCAAGGAGGTGAAGACAAAGGTGGGTGAGGCTTTAACTGAGCTCAAGTTTGGTCTCAATCACATCGACCCAACCCTTCTTGGTGCCTTAGAAACTACACGGTCGAAGATCGATACGAATTTATCGAGCCTCAGAGAAAAGGCAGTAGCGGCTCAGAAAAGGAAGAATGAAACACTTATAAATCAAGTACGAAAGTCGGCAAACCACATCATACCAGATAATCAATTGCAGGAACGATGGCTATCCCCGTTGCACTTTCTCAACAAATATGGTTTCCAATTTACGCATTGGTTGCAATCGGAACTTCGCTACAATGTATTTGAACACCAAATTCTCTATCTGTCATAGCTTCAATATCAAAGCTTCTCTTATAGGAGTGCCTCTTCAGTATCAGGGTCGAAGATGTGAGCGTGTGAAAGATCGAAGACGAACTCCACTTCCTGACCGGGCTGCGGCATGCCAAGGGTTGGAATTCTGCTGATATACTGGACACCACTTCCGGTGAAAAAATAGATGAACATCTCATTTCCCATTGGTTCAACAACATCAATGCGTGCACGAACTGAAGCACTTTCTGATAGCGGTGGTGCTCCTATTCCAGCAATCCCAATATGCTCTGGCCTCAAGCCAAGAATAACTGGGCGATCGATATAGCGATCAAGATGTTTTGACAGTTCTGCGCTCAAGTAAAAGTGCGTTCCACCATTCTGTTCTTCGAAGACAAGGCCGTTGCTTCGTCTGACGATGCCATGAAAAAAGTTCATCGCTGGGCTGCCAATAAATCCTGCAACGAATTTGTTTCGTGGGTGATTATAGAGATTCAAAGGGGTATCAATTTGATGGACAATGCCATCTCTCATGACCACAATTCGATCTCCCATTGTCATCGCTTCAGTCTGGTCGTGTGTCACATAAATCATTGTTGATCCAAGCCGTTGATGAAGACGAGAGATCTCTGTCCGCATTTGAACCCGAAGTTTTGCATCAAGATTGCTCAATGGTTCATCGAAGAGGAACGCTTTTGGCTTTCGCACAATCGCACGTCCGACAGCAACTCGCTGGCGTTGTCCCCCAGATAAAGCCTTGGGTTTTCGATCAAGAAGATTTTCGATGCCGAGAATTTGGGCAGCCTCACGAACTCGTGCGTTGATTTCAGCTTTCGGAAATTTCCGCAATTTAAGCCCAAATGCCATGTTTTCGTAGACGGTCATGTGAGGATACAACGCATAATTCTGGAACACCATTGCTATGTCGCGGTCCTTTGGATCCACATCATTGACAAGGCGCCCACCAATGTAGATAGATCCCTCGGTGACCTCTTCAAGTCCGGCGACCATTCGTAAAGTCGTTGTTTTGCCGCATCCTGATGGTCCAACAAGAACGACAAATTCGCTGTCTGCAACTTCGAATGTCACGTCTTTGACCGCTACCACATTTTCGTAGCGCTTTGTGACATGCTCAAGCTTCACGTCAGCCATTGTTACCTCGCATTTTCTCTGAAGATTTTCAGGTAGTCTGGATTAACTTTTCACCGGAGATTCACCAGTAAGCTTCCGTAGTTCCGACCAAAATTCCGGGAAAGAAATTGAGACATATTCAGCCTCGAGAATTGTAGTCGGTCCTTCAGCCCTCAATGCAGCAACTGCATTTGCCATAACAATTCGATGGTCGCGGTAACCGCTGAGCACAGTTCCACGGAGTTTCACGGGTCCCTCGAAAGCAAACCCATCTTCGTACTCTTGTACCTCTGCCCCCATATCTCGTAGACTATTGACAACTGCAGCGATTCGATCGCTTTCTTTGTTTCGCAGATCGGATGCATGACGCACTTCGAAGAGCCCTTCACCACTCGTCGCTGCAAAGGCAAGGACAGGAATTTCATCAATAATGTTCGGGATGATTTCTCTGGGGAGAGGAACATTTCGAAGCGAGCTTGATCGAGCATGTAAATCGCCTACGGGCTCTCCTCCGCTCTTGCGGAGATCAAGAATATCGATTGCTCCTCCCATTCGTAGCAACACATCGAGCACGCCAAGGCGGGTTGGATTCAATCCAACGTTTCTGATCACGATATCTGAATTGGGAACGATGAGCGCGGCAACAAGAAAGAAAGCTGCTGCAGAAATATCTCCAGGAATTGTTACAACTTGCGCCTCCGGCTGGTAACCCCCGGTTACCCGGATTACTCGCTGCATCCCTCTTCGCTCATTTTCCAACCCTAAGTACCGCTCTGTATGATCACGTGTCTGGAAGCCCTCAATTACTGTGGTGCTTCCTTCGGCGTAGAGACCTGCAAGCAGGAGAGCAGACTTGACCTGAGCACTGGGGATTGGAAGTTCGTATGTGATACCATGTAATCCCTCTGGTGGGAAAATTCGTAACGGCGCTGTAAGTGATTCTGTGCCGTAGATCTTGGCTCCCATCAATCTCAGCGGCTGGATGATACGTTGCATGGGTCGGCGCTGGAGCGAGGCATCACCAGTGACCACACTTTCAAAAGGTTGACCCACAAGCACACCGGCAAGCATTCTCATTGTCGTCCCTGAGTTCTGTGCATCAAGTACCTGGGATGGTTTGTGGAGACCACGGAGCCCCTCTCCATAAATCTTCACACCGCTATCGAAATCCTCGATGCGCACGCCGAGGGCTTCAAGACACGATCGAGTACTGTTCGGGTCAGCGGCACATGATATATTATGAACAACAGAGGTCCCTTTCGAGATCGCGCCAATGATCAAGGCACGATGGCTAATGGATTTATCAGGAGGGATTTTAGGCTCACCATGAAGACCAGATGAAGGAGTAATGACGACCTCCATGGCGATTCCTCAAATCGTCAATAGTCTGAGTTATCATGTTGTAAGGTTCCATCGCAATTGTCATCGTTGCTCGCCAAAGGCGAATTCAGCACACTTCCAACTTACAGCTCCTTCAGGAACGTCGCTGACGAGAATCACGAGGTCTGGATCGCTGTTGAGGTGCTGATTTACGATGCGGCAATCCATGTTCGCTATCAGTAGTCCCTTCGGGTACAAGTAGCGCGCGCCGACTTAACCCAAAGCGACCCTCTTCATCCACCTTGATGAGTTTGACCTCTATCTCGTCTCCGACCTTCAGTACGTCAGAAACTTTTTCTACCCGGCGATTATCAATCTGGGAAATATGAAGTAACCCCTCCTTTCCGGGGAGGAACTCAACAAACGCACCGAAATCCATGATGCGTCGCACAGTTGCTTTGTAGACTTTCCCAACCTCTGGAACCTCAACGATTCGCTCGATCAATGCCTTTGCCTTTTCACTCGCTTCTTTTGAAACAGAAGCAATGGTCACACGCCCATCGTCTTCGATGCTGATTTCAGTTCCGGTTTCCTGCGTTATAGCACGGATTGTCTTCCCCCCGGGACCGATCACTGCGCCAATCATGTCCACAGGGATCTGGAGAGTTGTCAGGCGTGGTGCATAGGGAGATATTTCTTTCCTTGGCTCCGGTAGAACAGCCGTCATTGCTTCGAGTATGTGTAGTCGCGCATCGTGAGCCTGTTCAAGGGCTCTGGAGAGAATCTCGTAGGAAATCCCTTTAATCTTAATATCCATCTGGAATGCTGTGATGCCATCGGCGGTGCCTGCAACCTTAAAGTCCATATCACCTAGATGATCTTCATTCCCGAGTATGTCCGTAAGAATTGCAACCTGATCATTTTCCTTGACAAGTCCCATCGCGATGCCTGCGACGGGTTTCCGAATCGGCACCCCACCATCCATAAGAGCGAGCGTTCCTGCACACACAGTTGCCATAGAGGATGAACCATTTGATTCAAGGATATCCGAGACAACTCGGAGTGTGTAGGGAAATTCACTTTCGGGTGGGATCATATTCTTAAGAGCACGCTCAGCGAGATTTCCATGGCCTATTTCTCTCCTTCCGGGAGCCCCAAGCCGCCCGACTTCACCAACGGAGAACGGAGGGAAGTTGTAGTGAAGCATGAACCGCTTCGCCGTCTCAGGGAGTAAACCATCGATCAGCTGTTCATCAACTTTTGTACCCAGAGTCAATGTAGAAAGGCTTTGCGTTTCACCGCGTGTAAACAATGCAGACCCATGGGTACGAGGCAAAAGACCAACTTCTATTGAAATTGGTCTGATATCACGGAGCCCGCGCCCATCCAAACGACGACCCTCTGAAAGAATCATTGTCCGCATGTCCTCGCGCTCAATATCATGAAGAATCGCAGAGATTGCTGAAGACTGATCCGGAAACTTCTCCGCCAACGCAATCTGGATCTCTTGCTCGATTGCTTCGCGCTGGATGCTTCGCTCCTCTTTCTTCAAAATTGTGCGATTAAGTTGATGAATCCTTTCACTTGCAAGAGTCCTTACCTCTTCAACAAGAGTTGGCTCAATCACCTTTTCAAGAACTTGCCGTTTTGGCTTCCCTGCTTCTTTTTGCAATTCAATCTGAAGTTCGCAAATCTGCTTAATATATGTGTGAGCGAACTTGATTGCTTCGACCATATCTTGTTCAGTGATTTCTTTCGATTCTCCTTCAACCATCACAATCGAGTCTGCTGTGCCGGCAACAACAATATCCATCTCGCTTTCTTCAAGCTGATGGAATGTTGGATTAATGACGAACTCCTTGTTTATTCGACCGACACGAACTTCTGCGACGGGACCGTCGAAAGGTATGTCGGAAATCATCAACGCAGCGGAAGCCCCAATTGCACCAAGTATATCCGCATCATTTTCCTGATCTGAGGAAAAAACAGTGGCAATAATCTGGGTTTCGTAGTTCCATGTCTTAGGGAACAGGGGGCGGAGTGGCCGATCGATCAGACGGGCGGAGAGAATTTCTTTTTCTGTTGGTCTCCCTTCACGTTTGATGAAGCCGCCAGGGATTTTTCCAGCGGCCGCAGTTTTCTCGCGATACTCCACAGACAGAGGAAGGAAATCCTGCTCCCCATCGACAGCTTCTTTACTTGCCACAGCTGTCACCAGCACCATGGTGTCAGCGTATTGGACCATCACAGCACCATCAGCTTGCTTGCCAAATCTCCCGGTCTCAAGGGCCAAGACCCTTCCACCGATTGACAAAGTCTTTGTGTACACCATATGCCCTTCCCTCTACTTTAAAAAGTACCGACGACCTGCCGGTTACTTTCGAATATCCAGTTCCTCAAGAACCTTCCGATAGCGCTCCGGGTCCCGTTTACTGAGATAGTTTAACAAGCGGCGGCGCTTTCCAACCATCTTAAGCAATCCGACCCGCGAATGATGGTCTTTTCGATGCCGGTCAAAGTGCGCTGCCAGCTCATTAATACGAGCTGTCAAGATTGCAATCTGAACTTCAGGAGACCCGGAGTCGCGCTCATGCTTACCGTATTTCTTGATGTACTCTGCTTTCTGTTCCTTCGCTAATGCCATAGTATAAATCCTCCTTGACAACATCACTGATTTACGTCTTGGTAACTCTCAGAGGTAAATCTTCCTCTGAAATCCCATTTTCATATTCCAGAACAGGGTCGACTTTTGCAACGCCTTTGATTTTCACTTTCAGTTTGAGTTTGACAATGACTTTTCGGTTATTTCCATTTGCTTCAACAACGCTTCGCACTGCTCCTGATCCTTTCGTATTTGCTGGACAAGTTCTTCTGGAGAATTAAATTTTCGTTCATCACGAAGTCTTTGGATGAATTCAATGGTCAGTAGTTCTCCATATAGATTTTCGTTAATCCCGAACACATGTACCTCGATAGTCTGTTTATCATCAGTTGAAAATGTTGGTCGCGTTCCAATGCTGAGCATGCCATACGAAAGCCACCGTGCACTCTTTACACGAACGAAGTATATTCCGTTAGCCGGAATAAGTTTCTCCGCAGACAATGGCCGGAGATTGGCAGTTGGGATTCCGAGCAACTTCCCGCGCCTGTCGCCCCTTATTACTTCTCCACTCAGATTGTATGGTCTTCCGAGCATAGCAGAGGCTTTCATAACATCACCGGCAAAAAGAGCTTTCCGAATCTTTGTGCTGCTGACAACTTCACCATCGACGCTAAGAGCGGGGATTGAGACAACAGAAAAATGGTATTTCTGTCCCATGGCTTGTAAATCGGCAAGCCCGGCACTTCGATCTTTTCCGAACATGTGATCATAACCTACAACGACTTCACTGACGCCGATTCCATCGATGATGTACGATCGATAGAATTCCTCAGCCGCAAGGCGCGAAAACTCCCACGTAAAATTAATTACATACAAAAAATCAATGCCATGTTCTTTGATGAGATTTACACGCTCGTCGAATGTAGTGAGCAATTTTAGTGCAGAACCCCTTCCGCCCAGAACCTCCTTCGGATGAGGGTCAAAGGTAATAACTACACTGCGCCCACGCCGTTCCTGTGACCTCTTCAGAAGCTCGCCCAGGATTTGCTGATGGGCACGATGCACCCCATCGAACATCCCAACTGTTACTACTGAGTTCGGATCGTGAGGGATCTGTGTAAGTGAATGCACGACATCCATCAGTTCACCTCAGGGACAGAGACATCTGAAAACGAATTTAGAATCTCATCGATAGTCTTAGCCTGTGCAACATCATAAGGTCCTACTCTCGTCCGGCGAAGTGAAATAAGGACAGCGCCGCATCCTAAATGATTACCAAGATCATCCACAAGCGTTCGTATGTATGTTCCTTTTGAACAGCGCACACGAAAATCTATGAACGGAAGGTTTACAGCTGTTGGTAAAAACTCGTAAATAGTCACACGCCGTGGTTCTCGTTGTATTACCTTCCCCTTTCGTGCATACTGATACAGTCTCTTGCCACGAACCCTCACTGCGGAAAACATTGGTGGGATTTGTTCAATCTCACCTATGAAATGTTTGAAGGCAGAGTGAATTTCATCGCCAGTAAAAAGTGGAACAGGGTACTCGCTTACGATTTCACCTTCTAAATCAAATGTCGATGAACGTTTCCCAAGCTCCAAAGTTCCAATGTACTCTTTCTCAAAACCTGCTATGGTTGCAAGCTCACGAGTCTTTGTTCCGGTGGCCAGTATGAGTAGCCCTGTTGCTAATGGATCCAAAGTTCCTGCATGACCAACTTTTGCCCCTGAGAGAGTACGACGAATTTTTTCCACGACACCAAACGAAGTCAACCCCAGCGGCTTGTCAACAAGCAAAATAGCGTTGAAATCCGTACCGGAAGCTATTTTGTTCATGGCAGTTCATTATGGATTTTCTTTAAAAGCGAGTTGATAGCATCAACACGGTCAAGAGTATCATCGATCCGGAACTCAATTTCCGGGGCGTACCGCAACCTGACTCGTGAAGCTAAGAGTGCTCGAATATGGCGTTTGTCATCTTCCAGAAGTGCGAAGGTTCGTTCTCTAGTCTCCTCGCTACCATATAAGCTAACAAAAATCCTTGCATGGCGAAGATCACCGCTCATTTCTACTGCTGTCACCGTGATCATTCCGTATGCAGGGTCGCTGTACTCTCGCTCAATCAATGCGCTGAGTTCTTCCTTTAGGAGCGACGCCACCCGATCAGCCCGAATCGACATTGTCCCCTCATTGCGTAAGTGTTCGTTTTGTTTCTACGACTTTATAGGCTTCGATCACATCACCAACTTTAATGTCATCGAAATTTGCTAAACCGAGACCAAATTCGAATCCCGCCTCAACCTCGCGGACATCGTCACGAAAACGTTTCAGTGAGCTTACAGTTCCGTCGTACACGACAATCCCGTCGCGAATCAGACGCACCTTGCTATTTCGCCCAAGTCTCCCTTCCTCCATGTAACAGCCAGCAATTGTCCCCACCTTCGATACTTTAAAGGTTTCTCTGACGGTTGCAGTGCCCACAACTTCTTCTTTCACCTCTGGAGCAAGCAATCCTTCTAATGCATTCCGGACATCATCAATAATATCATAAATGATAGTGTAAAGTCGTATATCTATCTCTTCCTGTTCGGCGAGTTTTCTTGCATTCAAGTTGGGGCGAACATTGTACCCGATGATCACTGCTCCTGAGGCAGCAGCAAGCAGGACATCTGATTCTGAAATAGCTCCGACACCGCGATGGATGACGTTCACCTTCACTTCATCGGTTGAGAGCTTCATGAGAGCATCCGAGAGTGCTTCGACGGAACCGTCTACGTCTGCCTTGACAATTACGAGAAGCTCTTTTGCCTCCCCTGCCTTAATCTCTTTGGATAGGTCATCGAGGCTTACCCGATGGAGCTGGCGGAACTGTTGTTCGCGCTTCAATTGCTGACGGCGGGCGCTGATTTCACGCGCCTCACCGTCCGAAGCTACTACAACAAACGTGTCTCCTGCTTGTGGCATGCCATCAAATCCAAGAACCTGTACTGGAGTCGATGGTTTTGCCGCTTCAACACGATTGCCGCGCTCGTCGAACATTGCTCTGACTTTTCCGCTGTAGATGCCTGCCACGAAGGGATCACCTATGCGAAGTGTCCCTTTCTGCACCAATACAGTCGCAACAACTCCCCTTCCTTTGTCAAGCTTCGCTTCAATAACAGCACCACGGGCAAGGCGATTCGGATTTGCGCGGACGTTTAGGATTTCAGCCTCGAGAGCGATCTTTTCCAGCAGGACATCTACATTCTTGCCAGTCTTGGCAGAAATTTCCACTGATTGATACTTCCCTCCCCATTCTTCAACAAGAATATTATGTTCGGCGAGCTGCTGTCGAATTCGATCCGGGTTAGCTTCCGGTTTATCAATTTTGTTGATGGCAACGATGATAGGCACTTTAGCAGCGAGAGCATGGTTAATTGCTTCTACCGTTTGCGGCATAACTGCATCATCGGCGGCGATAACAAGGACTACAATATCTGTAAGCTGAGCACCACGTGCTCGCATCGCCGTGAAGGCTTCATGTCCCGGAGTGTCTAAAAATGTGATTTGCCTTCCATTCTCGAGTGAAACCTGGTATGCCCCAATGTGCTGTGTGATTCCACCTGCTTCACCAGCCACAACATTGCTCTGGCGAATGTAATCGAGAAGCGAGGTCTTTCCGTGGTCGACATGCCCCATAACTGTCACAACAGGTGGGCGGGGTTCCAGTGTCGATGGATCGTCGGGGGTATCCTCCAGAACATCTAAGGCAAATTCTTCTGCAAACTCAACTTCCGTTCCGAATTCATCAGCCACCAATGTGATTGTATCTCGGTCTAACCGTTGGTTGATGGATACAACCAAACCTAGCCCCAGGCATTTCGAGATGACCTCAGAGACATCAACACCAAGGAGTCGTGCCAGTTCACCGGCGGTTACAAATTCAGCGATCCGAAGCTTTGCTCTCTCCCGTTCAAGTTTTTCAAGAGCACGCGCTTCTTCCTCCATTCTTTCCTTCTTCCTCCGGCGACGAAATAGGGCGCGCGCTGCCAGAGTGGATTCTTCCATTGATGCAAACGTGCGCCGGATTGCTTCCTCAACCTCTGCCTCATCGATGGCTGTTCCACGAATCTTCTTTCGTTTTTTCTTCGGGGCTTCTTCGGCTTGTTCAGGGGCTTTCTCTTTGCGCGCTTCCTCACGGATTTTTTTCTTCTTTTTCCTCTTTTTCTTTTTCACCGGCACAATTTCTTCAGTGAACTCAGGCGGGAGAATCGGAAGCTGAGCTTTTTCCTCAGTCTCCTCAAGTTTCACCCGACCAATTACTTTCAGCCCACGAAGTTTCCCCGGCTCCAGTTCGCCTGCAGCGGACTCGGCTGATTCTGCACCCGTGGTTTCCTTTTCAACAGTCTCTGCTGAAGGGGTTTCCGCAGCAGCAGCCTCAAAGGCTTCTTTAGCTGCTGGGGGAGCTTCCACAACGACGGTTGGCTGTTCTTCAGCAGGGGATTCAGTAGGGATCACGCGCGCCGCTGCTGGGACTTCCTCATGTGGCACTTCTCTTTTATGAGGACGAGTTTTTTCCTGTTTCTCAGAAGGTGGCGCTGCACCCTCTTCTTCGGGTTTCCTCTCGACCTTCTGACGCGCTTCCTTAAAGCGCTTGACTTTTTGCTGGTGTCGCTCGGCAGTCTCTTTATCTTTCCTGAAATGATGAACTATCTCACGTGCAAGAGCTTCATCAATCACTGAAGTCGGGCGCAGTTTTTCCTTGTAGCCTTTCTTAGAAAGGAACTCAGATATCGTAGAGATACTCACATTAAGCTCCTTTGAGAGCTTAGCAAGTCTTATTTTTTCACTCGAGGATTCAGCCATTGATATTTCTTCTTGCCTCTGCTATTCCGCCGAACGTGGACTGTTCTGCGAGAGATCCGATGTTTCCCGGAGTGGCTCACTTGATCTCTCTTCTTTTGATGGTTCCCCTTCCACCTCTCCAGATTCCGTGATTGTCTTCTCAGACACCATTTCACCTTCTTCACTTACCTCTTCTTCGGATTCTTCTTCCCCTCCCTCAAGATCTTCTTTCATCATCGCAAAGAGTTCCTCAAGGCGATCTTCTGTTAATCCTTCAATTTTCAGGAGGTCTTCTTTATTCGCCGAGAGAAATTCCTGAGCGGTATCGTATCCAGCCTCAATGAGCTTCATATAAAGTTCTTCACCAAGCTCTTCTTTAAATTCAACAAGTTCAATGTCGTATTCAGGCTCTTCGCGCTCTTTAACAACCTCAAGCTCGTATCCAGTAAGCCTCGAAGCAAGCCGGACATTCTGCCCGTTTCTGCCAATGGCAAGAGAGAGTTGTTCATTCGGCACCACCACGAGAGCTTTTCTGGACGCTTTATCAACTTCAACTCGTACAGGACGAGCTGGTGAAAGCGCGCGAGAAATATATGTTGCTGGATCTGGACTGTAGTTGATGACGTCGATGTTCTCATTGCTCAATTCACGGACAATGGCATGGATACGAACTCCTTTCATCCCAACACAAGCACCTACCGGGTCAATGCGATCATCATGCGACTCAACAGCGACCTTTGCCCGATCTCCCGGCTCCCTTGCTATAGCCTTGATCTCAATGATACCATCATATACTTCAGGAATTTCCAGCTCAAATAATTTTTTGAGGAAAGCTGGGTCTGAGCGAGAGATAATCACAGATGGACCGCCGCTATTTTTTCGAACCTCTTTCACGATGGCGCGCAAGGTGTCTCCCTTGCGATAACGGTCGCGATAAATTTGCTCGCTCTTTGGTAAGACAAGCTCATTCCGATTGTGAATGACCAGCACATCCCCTCTTCGAACCTGGTAAATCTCACCAACAACAATTTCTCCAAGCATCGCTGTGTACTCATTATAGATCATTTCCCTCTCTATTTCTTTGATGCGCTGATTCAAATTCTGCTTCGCACTCACAATTAAACGACGCCCGAAACTTGCCAGATCAACTTCCTCAACGAATTCTTCCCCAAGTTCAATTGGATCATCAGATTTCCGCCGGGCTGTTTCAATGTCAATCTCAAGATTCGGATCCGTGACAGTCTCGACAACCGTTCGTTCCAAATATATTGCAATATCCCCGCGATCCATATTCACGACGACATCAAACTTGGCGTCAGGTCCATACTTTTTTCTCATAAGCATCGAAAAGATATCCTCTATAATACCGGCAAGGATATCTCTATCGATCCCTTTCTCTTTGACCATCTGAGCAAATGATTCAACAATTTCGTAATTCATCGTAACCTCCCATTTGAAAACTTTTCAGCCTGAGGCTGATAAGCCTATAGCTTAGAAGGGTTCAAATCATCAACACGTGACAAGTTTAATAGCTTCAGCAAATTACCCCCGCCGGCTCTTATCGTTGAATCCGAACATCATGATCCCTTATTGCTTCAGTGTAACTTCGACTCTTGTTTCGGTAATCGCATCAAACGGGACCTCGACCTGATCACCTTCCGTAGTTCTAACAACGATTAGCGAGTCATCAACGTCTTCAAGATACCCATGTATAGTACGTTCGATTTCGCCAGCGCGGTACTTTACATCGACAGTTCGCCCAATGTTCCGTCGGTACTGGCGCATAAATTTCAATGGACGATCCACCCCAGGTGATGACACCTGTACACGGCTTAGCTCAGGGAGCAATGTGGTCGACTCCAGCAATGGGAGAATGCGGCGATTGATCTCGGCGCACTCGTCAATGGTGATCCCAGCGTCAGTGTCGACATAAAGCTCAAGCACAGCGCCTCGCCGATCCCCTCGAACCACGATGTCTACCAGAAACGCTCCCAATCCGTCGACGACCGGCTCCACTATCTCCTTAATTTTCAATATGTTCCGGCTGTCCATCCTTACCTCTTAAAAAAAATAGCCCAGCTTAGGGCTATCAAAACCTAAATAAATATACATGTTCAGAGCACAAATTGCAACTTTTATTCAATTACGCACCTGATTTCATCTATGGTCTACTGACAGATAACCCGCTTTGCAACTGTATAATCCACTACAGAAATTAAATAAGCAGTTATGAAACTACCGAACATTTTAGGGAATAATTGATTTGAGCCGAAATATGATCATCGTCACAATCACTTCGGGACCATTTCAAACGAACGGATACCTCGTCGGGAACCCGGAAACGCATGTTGCGATTGCTATCGATGTTCCGCCAGAATCGGTCGAAGATTTTGTCAACGAGGCACGAATGCGGCAATTAGCCATTACGCAGATCATTCACACCCATGGACATTGGGATCATGTCGCCGATAGTGCGCTTCTGAAAGCTCGGACAACTGCACGAATTTTCATCCATAAGCTGGACGAAACATATCTTCTCCATCCTCAAGAGATCATTGAAGGCATAACTTTCCAATTTGATCCTGTCCTTCCTGATGGTTATTTGGACGATGGCACATCACTCACAAATAACAGTATTGAACTCAATGTAATTCACACCCCGGGGCACACCCCCGGAAGCGCATGCTTTTTCTTCCCAAACGAGCTTGTCCTATTCAGTGGTGATACACTTTTTGCGGGCTCAGTTGGAAGAGCTGACCTGCCGGGCGGGGACTGGGAGCTTCTTCTCTCTTCGATCCGAACTAAGTTGTTTAAGCTGCCCGAAGAGACGAGGGTCTATCCGGGACACGGTCCTATCACAACTATTCAGCAAGAGAAACTATATAATCCTTTCGTGGGGACGCTGAGAAGACCGACGGCTCATTAACGAGTATCAGTCGAAAGTCGGTATCGCAAAATCCGATTATTACCTGTGTCGGCAATGTAAAGTGTCCGATCAAAGTACGCAACACCCATTGGGTGGTTCAGACTTCTGCCTGATTTAAAGGGACCAAATGATTCTCTGAGAATCTGTCCTTGTGAATTCATCTTCACAAGACTATCTAGACCAGCATCAATAACATAGATATTTCCGCGTTCGTCCAAGGTAACATCCTCTGGCTGCGAGAAGAAATTATCTGTCACAATGGTCTTTCCGGCATCAGCGATCTGGCTGAAGCGTGATTCCCAGCTCGGAATACTGAAGTCTGATCCCGGTTTGAAAGTTAACCATTGCACCTTGTACAAGCTTTGGTTTCCGATCTGCGTTAATATGAAATCAGTCAAGTAACGGCGATCATTAAACGTCGTAATTCCGCTGGGCGAGTCAAGTACAGTGAGACCTGTGCCACCAATTTTCAAAACTGGTGAGAGATCGATCAAGTCACGGGGATATGGGACGTCGTTCTTTCCGAAATGGATGACGCCTTGATCTGGATCAACAGGACTGGTATTATCGGGACCTATGCGAGTTGCGTAATAACTGTTATCATACAATGCAGCTACGCCGGTGTACCTCCGAGCGGGCTTGTTGACAGCTTCATGATAAACAATCTCAACGGGAGCTGCAGCAATGTTATGATGAACATCAAGCAAACGAAGTTTAGCAATTGCTCCTAAGGTTAAAAGTTGTCCAGCTACAACAGTATCAAATTCACACGCAACGATGAGGTTAAATCTATGGTCCTGTGTGATAGCTACAGGATGCCGTATAGGCTGAGAATATCCGAGAACATTGCCGGCGAGATCCATCATTACAATGCGGTCGTTATCTGTATCAGCTACATAGAGAAGAAAGTCATATCCAATGTGAACATCCTGCGGTTTGTTGAATCCAGTCCAGACTGGGGATTGCAAAACATAAAGCGTATCCCCAACAGCACCTTTGGCAGTTGCAACCGGCAACTGGTCAAGGTCAAATTGTTCACCACAGCCTCCGGCAATTACTGATAGCCCTAAGGAGATGATTAAACTTGCAGCAACAAAGAAACAGCGATATAAGTTTCTCATTTCCACTATGTTATTTCAGAAACCGATTGTCAAAGAAAGCCTGTGAACGTCTCCAAGACGGCCGAAGTTGGCGTAAGAATAATCCACCCCGACACGAACCATTGATACGGGAACCGATGCTCCTGCACCAAGCGTGATATTTTGTTCATCAACGTTGAAGCGGTAGCCAGCTCGACCTGCCAGCATGATGCCAATGGGGCTTGTCCAGGAATACTCGGCTCCAACAGAGACATTTTCCGAATTGTCATTTGGATGGTTGAGTTGAATTGCAGTTGTTACGCGTTGTGTTTCTGTCTGATATGGTTCAAAAGCAAATCCTATCCGGAAAATCGTCGGAGGAGAGAAGGATTGGAAATCGTTGTACGTGCGATCGCCAGTCAAACGGACGGTACCTGTTGGTTTAACTTCTGCACCAAAATTTGAAACCGCTACTGCGAAGCGGCTTGTCCCAAGTCCTGTCCAATAAAACGTGCCTAAATCGACCATGAGAGCACGCATTGAGAGACCCGCAATCGATTCCTGAACATAGCGAACACTCATTCCAGCGCTGAACTGCTCTGTAAATCGCCGACCGTAGGTTGCTGTAATTGCTATGTCGGCAAAACGGAAGTACTCTCCAGTACCATACGGCATCGTCTCCGTTGTCACTGCCATGTCCTCAGTGTGCAGTGAAGTAACAGAGATACCAATAGCATCACTTGTGGATAGATGATATACCACTCCTGCAAACTCGTGTTTCAGTCCAACTAACCATTCTGAGTGAGAGAAGAGGACTGAATTTTCTTGAAACTGAGCGATGCCGGCTGGATTCCAATAGAGTGCAGAAGCATCATTCGCAATTGCAACAAAAGTCTCCCCCATTGCAGTGGCGCGTGATCCAATACCAATTTTCAAAAATTGGAGTGAAGAAATTCCGGCACGTTGACCGCCAAGTATTGGTAGAAGTTGTGCCGAAGCGGAAACTGGAAGCACCATCAGAATTAAAAAGATTGCCTTTCGAACAGAAGATAAGCTCTGCATTTCTGCTCTGATTGTCATCATTCCTCCGAAAGATCGCTTCTTACTCTGCATTCAGGAACGTTGCATTGAATAAGCCAGATCCATACGCATAACGTGCCTAAAACTTCCATGATATTCCAACTCTGATATTCCGTGGAGGAAGATACCGTGCTGGATTAAACGGGAACGGGTCAATCGGAGCCTGAAGCTCCGGATACAAAGGATCATTCCATGAAGCCGGAGTTGGATCTCCGTACTCATAGGCTCTTCCTGTCACGGGATTTATGATCGTGGAATTCTTGTTATCGAAGAGGTTCAATATTTCAAGCAAGACGACAAGTTCGTTGCTTCCAACCCGGATATATTTTTCGATGTTCATATCTACCCAAAACCAGTTCGCTCCGACAGCCCCATTTGGGTGAGCGGCGTCAGGGTAATACAAAGGCTTTCCATTTGCTGCATACCCTGCGAAAATTTGAGGAGTGTATCGCTTACCGGACTCGAAGAAAATCCGAAAATAGGCGTTAAAGTTATCAAGCCATCCCTTTCCGAATCCAAGAATTCCCTTCCCTGGACCCACGAAGAATCGTCCGCTAACAGAAAGTTGCAAAGGTCGGTCCCAGATTAAATACGTTTCCCCAACTGGTTGTTCCTGTCCTTGCTGAATTGCCAATAAACCCTCTGCCGAGGAGGAACTCTTTCCCGTAGCGATTGAGTATGAGCCGCTCACAGTGCCGCTGAACCATCTGCCGATCCGCTTTTTGTATTCCACCTCGATTCCCCGCGTTCGTGCATAGTCCTGATTTACATAAGTGATAAAATTCAACCCCGCTTGGCCAGCCAGCTTGATCAGAGCCTGTCGAGTAGAAACATAATCGAAAATATCTTTGTAATAGGCAGTGACAGTCAGTACGTCGTTTTCCGTAAACTGGTTCCGCAAGCCAAGTTCATAGGCAACCGTTGTCTCGGGATTCAAGTCGGGATTCCCAAATGTCTGAAATGTAGATTGTGCACTTGTTGGGGAGAGCTTCGCATAGACGAACTGCGGTTTAGGACGCTTTGAGAAAATGCCGTAAGAGAAAAACAACGTTTGATTGTCAGATACAGGATGCGATATCCCCAGCCTTGGGGCGATGCGTCCTTTCCAACGACGTCCGAAGAAATTGTATGTGTGTTCATGGTAGCTCCTTCGCAGCTCTTCAGGAATTGTGATTACCGCGGGGTTATTCACAGCATCATCTACATATTTCCCCGGGAACCAGTAATCAAATCGCACCCCAGCATTGAGGATCATACCGCTGAAAATTATGTTGTCCTGAATATAGAAAGCCCCAAACGCGGGATAGACTCTGTAGATGTCATTATTAAGTCCAAGCTGACCGATCCACGGCTTGTAGATATCTGCCAACTGCATTTCCTGGAAGCTTGACTCAAAGCCTGTCTTTAGACGCTGTTTCTCAGAAAGGTTCGATGTAATGTCAAACTTTATTGTGTATTCCTTTACATAATGGTCATGCCATGTGAAACTATTTCCGGTGTCATACAGCCCATCACCTGGAATAATCCCAACCGTGTCACGATTTGTGTTATAATACTCTGGAGGAAGCGTGACTACATCTTTAGGCTCTCGATACTCGTACCAGTACCGTCCATTTGCATCGGCGCGTAGACTCGTAAAGAAGCGACTGAGCTTCAGCTCGTAAAATGTCTTTGTGCTGAGTGTATGTGTGAGAACTAATGAATGAACAATTGAGTTATGAGTGAAGGTTGTCGCGTTGTCAAGAATATTCTCAAACGGATATTGAAAGCCCGGGCTCGGCTCAACATATTCCAGAGTGGTTTGTAGTGTCTGGGAGTTCTGGTTAATAGTGACAGATTGTGAATAGCTATAACTGAGTTTGAAAATCGCGGACGGTTTCCATGTAAATTTTCCGAACGCATACCAGTTGTTCTCCTCATTTGGAGCAAAGCGTGTTCCAAAGAAGGTGGAGGAGAAGAGTTGATTTGCTTTCTTCCTTGCCCGTCCATAAATGTCACCGTCAGACAGCCCCACGTAGAGATCGCCAAAGAAGAAAACCTCGCCAGGGATACGTATCCCGATTGCCGGTAAGATATAATGCGTAAGCGGTTCAGGACCGCTCAGCCACCCCTCATAAATGCTCGTGTTAAAGTTTGAAGATGAGTTTCTGTTGAAATACAGGTTATCCCTCTTATACGAGATATCACCTTCGAAATTCGGTCCTCCATCTCTTGTTGTCACCCGAACGACTCCAGATGTCGCTTGTCCGTACTCTGCATTGAACCCGCCAGTAATGACCTCAACCTCCTGAAGTGCATTCGCACTTAACTGCAGCCCAAAACCTGTCCCCGCAAGCGGGTCCTGCACAGAAACACCGTCAACAATGTAAGCATTTTCGTATGACCGACCTCCTCGTATATGAACTTCATTGTCGCTCTGTACAACTCCAACTTGTTGCGTTACCACATCGCGAACATTCTCAACAGTGGAAATCGCAATATCCTCCCGTGTCACCGCACGTCGACTTTGTGTCTCCTGAATATCAAAAAGGGGCTTCTCTCCGATAATCACAACCTCCTGTCCCAGAGAAAGAACAGTTTCTTCCATCTTTACATTGATGCTCGTTTTTTCTCCGGGTTTCACTTTCACCCCAGTATACTCGACAGTCTTGTATCCAATAATCGAGAAAGTCAACGTGTACTCGCCAGGATTCACATTGACTATACGATACTTCCCATCAAGATCTGTCGCTGCCCCATAGTATGTTCCTTTTACAAGGACGGTCACATTTGGTAAGCCCTCTTCAGTCTTCGCGTCGGTCACGATGCCTTCAATAGATCCCTTGGTTGAGGGCTGAGCATGGACCACCTGAGCAGCAATCAGGAGCGCCTTCATCAGGAAAACCAGCGAGCTTTTCAAAACGAGATGGTCCAAGCAAAAAGTTCCTTTTTCAATACGCACCCAGGTCCTTAAATGCCCGATTGAA
Organism: Bacteroidota bacterium; assembly: GCA_049973045.1. Lineage (GTDB taxonomy): Bacteria > Bacteroidota > Ignavibacteria > 0-14-0-80-59-12 > 0-14-0-80-59-12 > JBMFJZ01. Next base: position 397,368 of record JBMFJZ010000001.1, read on the forward strand.
AAACGCACCAACGTTTTTATCTCCTCCATTGAATCGATATAGTGGAATACCGATGAGGATGAAGCTGTTTTGAGCATCTTTTACGCCGAGCACAGGCATCCCCGGATATGCTCCAGTCGACGATGGCTGGAGCCGATAGAGAATTATAGAACCAACTGAGGGATACAGTTCCCGAAGGTTTGCGACGACCTTCCCGCCGTCAACCGGATTGCTTGTAAAATCATCACGCACAAGGAGTGGATACCCCCCGCCAGTGAGACTATCGGGAACCACTTGTGTCCTGGGGAGAACAAACCCTGTTGACGTGGTTGGAATAATATCTGCACTGAGGCTGTCCACAACGCCCGAAAAATCTTTCAGCGCCTCGTTGACATTGATTCCTGAGCTGTAACTCTTAGGAAGATTAAATGAGAAAAGAACTTTTCCACCTCCTTTCCGAAATTCTGATAACGAACGCTGCGCTACGTCGAAGTCTTGCTCATCGCTGGTGTACCAAAAAATGTATTTAAACAACTTGAGCGTCTCGGTGAAAGTCGGATTGATCCAGGTCGGTACGTACTTCCCTTTCTGAGGGAATCGCGATCCTGTCTTGATGTCCCAGATATCATATGCTCCTGCAAAGTGACTCATGCCGAGTGTATCGAAAATCGAAGAGTAGAATTGTGCAGAGTTGTCAGTCACTGAATAATCATCGATGATGAGAAGATCGCCTTTTGGTTGCTTTGCGTACCAATGTTTCCCCTCAGCAGGCATTCGTGCAATTGCACTCTTTGCACCTGAAACATCCTCGGCACGCAGATACAAGACATTTTCCGAATTCAACTTAAAGTTATGAATCGGAGTCGGCAACGGCGCTTGGGGGAGTTGCGGAATTACATTGGCGTAGACATCAGCGTCGACTACGGTTTGACCCTGTGCTGGCTTTCTCGCCTTCAGTGTAACGAAGTTTACAATTCCGGGCAAATCAAGCCAGCTGGCAGATGTAGTATCATTTAATGCAATTGAGTACTTCGCTATGGTATTGTTTCCATCGAGGTCGGTCCCGACCCACTGAAATGAGACAACTGTGAATGTCGTCTCAGGAACTGTCAACGGAGTTCCGAAGACATCCCCCACCATTTCAAATCGAACTTCCGGAGGTGTATTCTTGATCGGGATACGAATCGACGCTGGAGTTGGATCGAGGGCATCACCAAAGCGCGGATGAATTGTGCCGGGCGTCCAAGCAATTGGACCAGAGTCAGAAGTTGCTATTACCCCATGTCGCGATAGACTGTTATCAACGGAGGAAACAAAAAACGTGTATGTTGTATCTGTTCCGTAAATCGTCAAAGCGAAAATGCTATCGTTCTTCGTGGTCCAATACCAATCCCTTCCATCGAATGAAAAGAGATATCCAACGACCCAGCCATCAGGGTCCTCTCCCCACCAGTGGAGATGCTGCCGACTTGTCGTCTTTGCAAAGGATGGTTGAGTTGAGTCAGCAAAAGGATAAAGTGCTATGTAAGATTGCGGCGATTGATTCCCAAACGGCTGCGATGGATGCTCTTTCGAGCAGCCAGCGATCAAAAGCAGAAACACCAGTGCCACAAAACCACCAGTGCTAAACAACCGGCTTGTTTTCTTTTTCATGAAAAATGCGGATACCACTTCGCCCGATTTAAGAACCTAAAATTTCTCCCCGTCATGTGATGCAGCGCCATGACGCCGGTGTATCAGCTCTCACAAAGAGCTTTGTAAGGGAGTTTCCGATTTTCGATGCGTTGTACAACAGGCACGATCACTTTACCAACACCATTTTTCTCGTTGCAGAAAAACTCCCTGCGCGGAGCTGGTAAAAGTAGACTCCTGAGGTCAGCCGGGAGGCGTCGAACCTCACGGTATATCGCCCAGCATTCTGGACTTCATCAACAAGTGTGAAGACCTCTTGCCCCAAAATGTTATAGACTTTCAATACAACGTGTTCCATCGTTGGCAGCTCATACTGAATCGCAGTGGATGGATTCCCGCCGTAGGCGGATCCACCTCTGGCGGAAAACGGGTTCGGGAAGTTCTGGGCAAGTGAATACGATTTGGGCACAACCGAGCGATCTTCATTGACGGAAGTAATAATGTTGATATAGTCTGCATTTGTCCTTGGTTCCAGCTTGTATTCAGTCGCAGTTTGACTGAAAATGCCTCGCAACGTACCTATCTTCCAACCTTTCTGCAGGATTTGTTTCCCACGTGCTGTATCAGCCGGATTGATTGAGTACGACGTATTTCCGTCATCATCAACGCGCAAAGGTCCTGTCCCATCGTCTACGATGAACTCACGGTATCTCCGGTTGTTATGGTCCGGATCATCATCAGTGATATAGACATTATTGAACTCGACCAGCACGCTTTCCCACTGTTCTGCAGTTGTATCGCCGTTAGCCATTGCGCTGTATCCACTTGTCTGCAGTTGAACTGGAGGGAAAAGCGTAGTTGTGCCGGTTTTCGTGACGGATGAAACATAAATCCGGGTAGTTCCTGCGCTCCCCAGGATCGCTGTTTCTTGAACCAGCCCGGTCACCCTCACAGCATCGCCACGCCGCAGAGTTGAGACACCCGGACCAGCAATCCAGATTCCACTCCATGGAGCAGCAGCATCCTGAATAAAGACTCGAGAGGGCGTTGTCGTCCCATCAAGATTTTGAACGCCAGGGATATCTGTAGAATCAGCCATTACTACACCGCTCAATGTGACGCTCAAGCCTTGCAGACCTGAATTTCCGTTGCGGAGAACCGTAAATTGAACATCTTTGATCTTCGGCTCGCCTGAGATAACATGATAGAAATACGGATTTGCACTTGAATCGGGAAACGACGTTGCTTTCCCTAAAGCATTAGTTGCCCAGAAGAAATATCGGACAACGCTCCCGAGGGGCTGACCGGGAATGGTTGCTGTGTAAAGCGAGTCCCGTTCTTTTGCCATTGGAAGTTTTGTATATTGAGCGTTGTTAACGCTATAATAGACCGCAACAGAATCTACCGGACTATAGGGACCGAACTGAAGCGGAGTAACGATAGCCTTCACAGTTACGTTCTCCCCTGGCTGCGGAAGCGTAGGGGTTTGACGTTCTGAAAAGTCTGTCTGAATCACAGGTGGACCTGAGCCAATCTTCACATCGCCGGGGTAAAGGGGCATGATAACATAGCCAGAACCGGTCGTCGAGATTACACCACGGATATATTCAAGAAATGTTCCAACTGGAGGCACATCCCAGTTCGGATCAAGCGACTCCGAACCCGTACGGAAATAACGACCTTGGTCCGAGACGCTGAGCACATTTCCTTGCTCGTCCTGGACTGACCAATATGTCCGCCCGCTGGTCTGCACTGATCGGCTTGCTACGTACACATTCCGGATTATTACATACACGCCTTCCCAGCGTTCACCGGTACTGTATTTCACCCTTGCTGGTGCGGTTTTCAAAGGGTTGGCTCCTTCGCTAAATTCTGTCACTGATAATTCAACCGGAGCAGGTCGCGAGCGGACATCAAGAATTTCAATTGGGATGACAGGATTAATAATCAACCACATCTCAGTTGCCCCATTCACTGAGGTGCGAGGATACTCATCAACCCACCCGGTCATGCGAATTACGTAGCCACTATCAGCACTAGTGATACCAGTAGCTTGAGCGTTCGAAGAGGTATCCGGCGTAAGTATGTTAACACCGGACCACATCCCGCCTAAGGTATCTTGTAAGTAGGAGGTAAACCTTGCTCCCTGGGAAATAATCCCCGGCTTTGCCATCACAATACCTGTAATAACAACCGTATCACCGTAGGTCGGATAATGAAAATAACGAGAATCTTCAATAGTGACAGGAGAGCTCCCTTGTAATGAATCTGCTCTGAGAAGTGAATCCAGTGGTACATACTGAACACTATCGATTGGTACAGAAGGATATTGTGCCTTGAGGGAACCACCTCCTATCAGCAAAAGCATGAATGCCACTGCATAACGTCTTATCATTTTGCTATCCTCCTTTCTCTCTGCTCTATTTAATGATCACGAACTTTCCACGTTTGATATCGCCCGTGTCCATATCTTTCACTGTGAACAGATACAAACCAGTTGCCACAGCCTGTCCCCCTTTCGTGATAAGGTCCCATGCATGCTCACCTCCTGACATTTTCTGGGTTCCATCTGCGTACTTCGAGAACCATTGGATCCCTGTTCCGTTATAGGAATCGGCATGATGTTCAAAACTGGCGATAAGGTCACCAGCCAGCGTGTAAATACGTACTTCGCAGTTCGCGGGGAGATTGTAAAAATAGAGCTTCCGTTCTCGCTCTCGCGTTCCATCCCAGAGAGCATGGACGTAATATGGATTTGGATAAACTCCGACTTCTTTTTCTGGATTCGATGTTGCCGGTGTTCCCGGAATCACTTTCTGGATTACACGTATACTTGGCTGGCTTGGCAGATTATTTGCTGGATCACCCTGGTCATATGCTTCGATGCCAAAGGAATATTGCCAGCCGTTGAGCAGATTTGGAATCTCATACCTGTACGAATAGTGCACTGGGTCACCCGGGAAGGTTGTATCGCATCGAAGTAGAGTAAATCCAGTGTTGTAGCCAATGCTATCATCAGCACGGTCAAAGTCGCCCAGAAGAATGTATGGATCAGCACCTGATACCAGTCCAAAATCATAACCAGCTTTCGTCCCGAAGATGCGATATCCTTCAAAATCTTTCTTATTCAGAATTGGGTCGACCGCAGATTCCACTGAGTTATCCCAGTAGAGTGTTGCCTTGCGGTCGCCGGCGACGATTTTCACCTTTGGAGGAGGTAGAATCGTTGGGAAAATATAGCGTGTAATCTTCCCATCACCATCCAGATCTTCGCCTGGATCGAGTACGCCATTTCCATTGACGTCCTCGCCATTGTATGTCTTCTGCGCCCAGATTGCATTTTCGACGAGCGTCTTCTTACTGAGCGGTGTGTCTTCAGATTGTGGATCATCTCCGTACTTCTTTGCAAGCACGACTGCAAAGGTCACTGTAATGGAATCATTTGGATTTAGCACGGGGAACGGTCCCACCGAATAAAGGGTGTACCGGTTACCAGGTTTTTTTAGGTCAGCAAATTTCTGCTCCACATTCTGACCGCTTGTAGGGAAGCGAGTTGACATTTTCTCATATCGTGCTTGATCATTTACAGGAGATTGCAGGTCTGGGTCACCGGTACTCAGTCGAAATCCCCACGCTTGGTAGTAACATTTCGAAGCAAGTGAATCGAGGGTCGAGGTGAGAAGTGGTTCGGTTCCAAGGAGTTTCAAGCCGATGTAGTTATCTGTAATGCCATCATAAGTTGGATTCCCATCGTAGTCAAACGCATAATGCATTCGGAGTGAATCGATATAGCCAAGGGCTGTGTTCTGGTAAAACGGTGATCCTTCAGTCGGCAGTCGGTAGTTTGTATTTCGAACGACGAAATCAGTTACAAACCCAACGTAGACGCTGTCGAGGGGAGTTGTTCCTACATTGCGAATCTTGAAATTCAGAATAACGAAAAAATCTGCTATTGAATATTTCCACGCATAAGTTTCTTGGTGAACGCTGACGTAGAGGGGGAAATGGTCGACAAGGCGCTCATTTGTTTGTGGATTCACAAGATTTGAGTCTGTATAGTCGGCAACGAAGTCTTGGTGGCTTACGGCATCCCGACTGTAGTATCTAGAATCAAGGAGGGAGCTCCGTTCTGTGAGCCCCTGACCAGGCTGCTGGGTAAATTCCCTCACTGCGAAATTTCGGTCGATTGTTGCTGTTGTCACTCCAAGTTGACCGCCACGGATAGCACCAATCCAAAGACCGCCATTGAACAGATGCTCGATGCGCGAACGAACAGGGGTAACAGGAAATTCGCAAGAAGGTTGTGCAGGCCAGAATGAAGCATTAAATCCATTCCCGATTCGACCAAAACTGGTAACTGTTAACCCAACATTACCAATATCAGTCGCTTTGTTATCCGTGATTTGTTGAGAGAACAGAGGTATAGAACTTACGAATGCTGTAATAAGAGGAATAAAGATAAGAAGCGATGCCCTTTTGTGTCTCATAGATGCGTCATGTCGTTGCTAACAGGTTCTTATCCTTGTGAGGCTTGATTTTCAGAAGTTGAGTTCTTTGAGTAGATTTTTAGTTTTTGGCCCGCGCGGATCTTATTCGATTTCAAACCATTCCACTTACGCAGCTCGCTTGCTGTGACGCCATAGGAGATCGCAATTTGCCCCAAAGTTTCTCCCGGGGCAACGCGATGCGTAATCACTCTTCTATTCACGCTGCCTTGTTTGGAACCTTTCGGTGATATGTCAGCTTGGTCAGGAGATGGTAGAGAGAGTTTTTCGCCGACTTTGATCTTGTCGGAGCTTAAGCCGTTGAAAGCTCGCAAGGCACCGACGGTGAACCCATATTTCTTTGCAATGGATGTGAGTGTCTCGCCGGGCTTGACAATGTGAGTGCGAGTTGTGCCATTCTGTTCAATAGATGCGGGTTCAGCAGGCTTTTCGGGGACAGAGTAGATATCCAGCTTTTGACCAACCTTGATCTTGCTGCCAGAAATTCTGTCCCAATTACGCAAATCCTCAACTTTTACGTTGAATTCTTGAGCTATTTTTTCAAGCGAATCACCGGGCTTCACACGATATTGAATCCAACGCGAAGAACCACCTTTTCTCTGATTTCGGTCCTCGTAGGCAGTTTGAGTTTTCTTAGACAGTAGTGGGTCAGTCATTGCATTTGCGTTCTCTGCTAAGTGCGTGGCTTGTGACACAGGAATCCATACTGTAAGTGTTTCACCTGCGCGAATTACACTTCGATAAGAGAGTCCATTCCAGTTTCGCAGGTCTGTGACCCGCACCCTGTATTTCTCAGCAATTGTGCTAAGTGTTTCACCTTTCCTGATGACATGGGCAATTGCCCGCTTCCCCTTTCCGGACACTCTAAGAACCCGAGAGCGTTTCGTGGGTTCTTCATTGTCCGATTGGCTCGCTGCTGCGGAGGCGAAATAAGAAGCTTTGCTTGCTGAGATTGGGATCACGAGTGTTCTCCCAGCTCGAAGCCAGCTGCTTCTCATGTGATTCACTTCTTTCAACACGCTAACTGGGACACCGTACCGCCTTGCAATTAAGCCAAGACTTTCTCCCCGCTTGACTTTATGAAGAGCAAAGTTCTTTTTCTCACTTTGCGGAATTTTAGCATAGTTCTCTGTGAAAAGTTGTGCTCTCCCTTTTGGAATGCGAAGGACATATCCTTTGTATCCTGGCGGTGTACACCACTGAACGAGTTCCGGGTTCAACTCACGGAGGGTCTCTACATCTGTGCCAGCACACTTTGCGAGCACGCTTAGATCCACACAGTCATCCACCGTCACGGTATCAAACGAGAGGGGATCTGCAACTTCAATGCCATCGAGACCAAAATCTTCAGGGCTCATTGCCATCAAGGCGATAGCGATAAACTGAGGGACGTAGTTGCGGGTTTCTCGCGGCAGATATTTTCGTAATACCCAGAAATCAGTCGATTGCGCACGTCGAATTGCACGATCTACGTTCCCTACACCGGCATTGTACGCAGAGAGTGCAAGGTACCAGTCATGATAGTTATTGTAAAGGTCGCGGAGATGCCTTGCCGCAGCATGTGTTGATTTCTCAACGTCCCGTCGTTCATCGTACCACCATGAGGAATTCAACCCGTAAAGCTTGGCAGTACCTTTGATAAATTGCCATATCCCTACAGCTCTTGCCCATGAACGTGCAAGAGGGTTTAAACCGCTCTCTACCATTGCCAGATACGCTAATTCTTCGGGAACTCCCTCTTCTCTCAGGACTCGCTTTATCAAAGGGAAATATTTCCCGGAGTTTCTGATCCAGCGTTCGACGTGATGTCGGGCTTTCTCTTTGAAGAACGTCAAAGTCCGCTCCACAACATCGTTTATTACGAGCGGGATCTGACCCCCGGCGGGTATCTTGGCTGGAAACATCTCATGGGTTATACTGAGTGTGTCAACCTCCTGATTTAACTTCTCACGGAGAGCAAAAATTGAGCTTCCCGGACCTAACTCGCTGACTTGAGCAATGTATTTCTCGTAATCCTCGATAACACTACGACTCAGATCGTTGAAGTCCTGATTTGACTCAATGTCCGGATAGTAGCTCATTTCATTCAGGATATCAATAGCTCTTTCGAATTCGTCTGCGGAGCGCAACGAATCGCCTTGATCCTGGAGCTCAAGAGCTTGCACGTAATGGCTCCGAGCTTCATCGAGCATTTCAAAAATTGAAAGGTCTCTGGAGATGATCGAATCCCGTGCTGAAGGAGCACTTGACTGCGGGACATCGATAACTTGAACAACGAGCTGAGAGGAATCAAGGGCAGGGAAGGTGAACTCATGTGATGGACGGATGACAACTTCGCTCTGTTCCCTCGAGCATCCAGCGAGTAATATAATCACGACAACAAATGTAAACGCCAGTAAACGAAGTTGCATTCAAATCCTCGTGTTGACCGTTGAACCTGTCATGGTGAGCATAGATACCTTTTCACCGCAAGCTGCAGTTATTACCAATATATTCGCCTCGCCGAACAAAATCAAGCCGCAGAGACATTTTGCATCGCTTTCTACACAGAGAAGAACTTTAAGCATGCTGTTGAGCTGACAAGCTGAAACCCGTCAGTGATGCTGTGTGCTTCCGAGCAATCCCTGCTCAGCAAAGCTTACGTACTCTGAACCAGCAGTTAGGACGTGGTCATGGACGGGTATCCCAACGATGCGTCCCGCTTCAACGAGTTGTCTTGTGATGCTAATATCCTCCTGGCTTGGCTGCAACCGTCCGCTGGGATGATTGTGTACAAGAATGATGCCAGCAGCAAGTTCGTCAAGCGCTGCTTTGAACACCTCACGGGGATGAACAACGCTGCTATTGAGATTCCCCTCGGAAATTGTCACCTCGCGTATGAGGCGGTTGGCGCTGTTGAGAAGAAGAACTACAAAAATTTCTTTCCGCAGGTCGCGCAAACGAGGGACCATGTAGCTTGCAACGTCTGCCGGTGACAAAAAGATAGGCTTGCTCACTTTCTCAGGGCGATGTAATCGACGAGCAAGTTCGAATGCGGCAACAAGCGTGATAGCACGCACAGTCCCAATTCCCTTGATCTTCTGAAATTCAGCGACCCCATATCGAGCCAATTGATGAAGCGATTCGTGTTGCTTGAGCAGATACTTTGCGACATCGACGGCGGTAGCATTACGTGTCCCGCTTCCCAGGAGAATTGCCAGGAGTTCAGCATCAGAAAGGGCTTGGGCACCAAGGCGACCAAGTTTTTCCCTGGGGCGATCATCTTCAGGCCACTCCTTTATCGGTACGCGGTACTGAATCGCTTCGTGAACTTCTGGACTATCTTTTCGTTTCTGAACCATGCATCCCTCCTACGATCCATGGGACAAGACGTACGATATCCTCGCCGGTAAATTGGAGAATCTGAACACTGTGATTGACCTGAGTCCCAAGAAAGCAAATATCATTATGCACGCCTTTAACATGCGGAAGCTTCTGCAGTGCAAGAAGAAAGCCGCTACGCGTTCCATCAGAATTTGAAAGAGCTTTGAGGGCAGCCTTCATAGTGTCGTAGCCATAGAGAACAAATCGACTGAGCACTTTACGTGTGCGCTCCTCATAAAGCTTTTGAAGATGGTTGAGCTCAGCTGAGTCAGCAAGGTATGAGTCTGATGGAAAGACAACTCCGGCAGCGTATTTTCTTTGCGCGTAGAGAGCGGATAGATTATTCCATTCATCCGACCCTAAGAGTTGAACTTTCCAGCCGTGATAGGCAAGCTGTGATACAACGATCTCAATTTCATCTGAAGTGCTAACAGGGACGTAAAGCGCCTGGATTGGTGACTGCTTTTGCGATGCTTCAAGAGAGCGAAATTGCTGTGATAGGTCTCCGTTTGTGGGATCATAGCGCTCAGTTGCCACTACACGTCCTCCTGCCTTCACGACCGACTTTGTAAAGATGCTTACTCTATCAGTCAAATTCGGCACTCCGATTTCTGACCGCTGTGCTGCAGCGCGCTCATTCATTACATCGGGGGCAAGAGCGGCAAACACTGAATCATGGAGATCACGAACAGCAAACTGTACAAGGGCTTCAATCTTTATTTGGTCATCTGGATTCATCAGAAAAACTGTCTTCCCATAGGAGGCAAGGCTTGGTTCGTTTGCCGTTGGAGAGATCAGAGCAAGGCCAGCAGAAGAAGCCACCGAAGCAACGGAACGGACCTCGTCGCTGAACATCGGTCCAAGAACAAATATGACCGCTGAGTCCGCTGCCAACTTTCCCATCTCATTAACAGCCCGATTTCCATCGTGACGTGTGTCCCTCACATCAAGGTCAATGAACCATGTAGCGCCAAGAGCACTATGGTGCGGAGCACTCAGAAGCTCTTTTTGTTTCTCCTTTCCGGAATTACCAATGGGATTGGAATCGCAACAACCCCTTGCCAGCTCTACCGCAAGTCGTATTCCCTCCAGCAATTCCTGAGCAGCTCGCGAAACGAATTCCTCAGACGCTCTTAATGGAAGGAGGACACCAACCTTTACCACCTTTGCTGTTGCAAGTTCTTGTTCAATCGTATCGTGAATGGTGCGAAGCCAACTCGGCAATGCATCACGCTCGATGCCGCTAACGATATCTCTGGCTCGTTGCAAATCGCCCCGGGACAATAAAGCCGATCCGAATTGAACAGAAACAATGCTCCGCACCCGTTGATTCTGAAGTCCACTGACGGCGGACAGGATCGAATCCACTTGCATCTCTTGAACAAGGCGATGACTGATAAACCACGTCAATGAATCAATGTCGTTCGCCAGCTTTCGAGCGGGAGAGAATGATTGGGCACTATCCAGATTCAAAATTGAGGAAACTACTTTATCCTCCGCAGCATCAATGAGAGCTCGGGTAAAGTAAGCGTCGGCTGTGAAGCTTGACCATCCTGCTCCGTGTCGACGTTGAAAAAGTCCGCCTTTGGCAGAAAAGCGGTCGAGTTCAGCTCGTGCTTGGGCATATTTTCCAGCTCGGAAGAGGCTTTTCGCAGCCATGATCAAAGCAGCGCTTTGACGATGGTGACCCGGTGTATTGCTCAGATCCAAAAACAAAATTGCCGCCGAGTCGAATTGCGATCTGTCATAGAGCCAGAGGGCAGTAGCAAACTTCTGTTCCGCGGATGTGGAATAGAAAGTGGTTTCCTGAGAAAACCCCGATTGTGGCAAGTATGAAAAGAGAAATGTAAGAACCAATGGAAAATAAACTGATGCGCTCTTTCTCCAGATATTCAACCAGCCTGACATCTTATTCCCATTCGATCGTTGCCGGTGGTTTTGAGCTGATATCATATACAACGCGATTTACACATGGCACCTCGTTAATGATTCGATTAGAGACATGGGCAAGAAATTCCTGTGGCAGAGCTGCCCAATCAGCTGTCATCCCATCAAGACTTGTCACTGCCCGCAAAGCTATCACGTTGTTGTAAGTTCGCTCGTCCCCCATCACGCCGACTGAGTGAACAGGCAAGAGAACTGCGAACGCTTGCCAAACCTTGTCATACAGGTTCCATTTCTCCAGCTCTTCGGTGAGAATTGCATCGGCTGTGCGAACAATTTCTATTCGATCAGAGGTCACTTCGCCCAAGACACGGACAGCTAATCCTGGACCCGGAAATGGGTGACGGCGCAACAAGCTCTCGGGGATATGGAGCTCCTGACCAATAGCTCGAACCTCATCTTTGAAAAGTTCCCGAAGCGGCTCGATGAGCTTTAGATTCATTCTCTGCGGCAATCCTCCAACATTATGATGCGTCTTGATTGTTGCAGAAGGACCTTTATGAGAATGAGATTCAATCACGTCAGGATAAAGCGTCCCTTGAGCCAGATATCGCACATTTGGGTACTGCCGTGCCCGTTCTTCAAAAACTTCAATAAACGTCTCCCCAATGCGCCTGCGTTTTTCTTCAGGATCAAGAACTCCACGAAGCCGATCAAGGAAGCGCCGTGAGGCATCAACAAAATCGATAGGAATGGAAAATTGTCCGCGAAAGAACGAGATAACAGAATCACTTTCTCCACGCCGCATAAGACCGTTATCAACATGAATTGGATGTAGCCTATCGCCGATGGCTTTATGGAGAAGTACCGCAGTGACGGTTGAGTCAACTCCGCCGCTCAATGCAAGCAAAACATGCTCATCAGGACCTACAGTTTGTCGAGTGTTCTTTACTGTCCGCTCGATAAATGAGCGTGCATTCCAACCTCCGCGGCATTTGCAAATGCGAAAAAGAAAATTCGCAAGCATCTCTTTCCCCCTCGGCGTATGGGCAACTTCGGGATGAAATTGGACACCATAAACCGTCCCTGTTGCGTCCCGAAGTGCAGCTATTGGAGAATTTGCTGTATGAGCAAGTCGAACAAATCCATCAGGCATTCGTGTCAGCGCATCGGCATGACTCATCCATACAGATGTATACTCACCTATACCGGCGAAAAGATCACTTTCATCATCGATGATGAGTTGTGCTCGACCGTATTCTCGTTTGACTGAGCGATCAACCTCTCCGCCAAGGAGGTGTGCAATGAGTTGTAATCCGTAGCAAATCCCGAGAATAGGTTTGCCAAGCTCAAAGATGCGGCGGTCTGGTAAAGGGGCATCCTCCATATAAACGCTTGCCGGACCACCGGAAAGGATGATGCCGGCTGGTTTAAGTGCGAGAAGATTTTCCAACGGAGTTGAATACGGATGAATCTCCGAAAATACACCTAACTCCCGGATACGCCGAGCAATAAGCTGTGTATACTGGGAGCCAAAATCTAAAATAACAATGCGCTCAGAAAGATCCATCTTCAAATTAGACTCAAAAGCCCTGCGTCTGTCACAGGGCTCGGAGAAGTTCAACGAATCTGTCCAATTCGGCTCGAGTTCGCTTCTCAGTCACAGCGATAAGAAGCCCTGTCTCTTCAGGATCGAGCGAACTTATATCGATACCAGGAATGACACCGTTCTGGCTGAGCCGAGAGATAATTTCAGTTGCTGGCAGAGGGGTATCGATAAGAAACTCTTTGAAAAATGGTTTTTGATATTTTAGTTGAAAGTCGGGAATACTGGTAATGCGATCGGCCAGATAATGGCTTTTCTGCAATGAGAGAGTGGCGACCTCTTTCAAACCTTCGGGCCCCATCAGCGAAAGGTAGACGGTGGCTGCGAGCATCATGAGACCTTCATTTGTGCAGATGTTTGAAGTCGCTTTTTCGCGTCGGATATGCTGTTCCCGTGTTTGAAGAGCCATGACAAATCCCCTGTTGCCTTCAACATCAACGGTCATGCCAGCCATTCTGCCCGGCATCTTTCGAATGAGAGATTCACGAACAGCAAAAATACCAAGATATGGTCCACCCATACTGAGTGGGATCCCTAACCCTTGCCCTTCTCCGACAACGACATCCGCACCTTGCTCTCCGGGCGACTTCATAATGCCGAGGGAAATCGGATCCACAACCATGACCATCAAGGCGCCAGCATCATGAGCCCTCTTTCCAATCCCTTCAGCATCTTCAATGATACCGAAAAAATTTGGTTGCTGGATGATCACTGCAGCGGTATTGTCGGAAAGGGCATCATCCACATCAGCCAGAGAAGCTTCACCGCCGCGGTGCTGAATCACTCGCACCTGGATCCCTTGCCCATGAGTGTAGGTTCGGACAATCTCCAGATACAAGGGATGGACCTTCCCCAGAACGAGAATTTCATCCCGCCCTGTATGTCCTGCTGCCATCAGACATGCTTCTGCCAATGCACTTCCACAATCGTACATCGATGCATTCGCCACGTCCATTCCTGTGAGCTCGCAGATCATTGACTGGTACTCATACATTGACTGCAATGTTCCTTGACTCACTTCAGGTTGATAGGGTGTGTAGGCAGTCGTGAATTCAGAGCGGCTAATTATCGTGCTGATTGCAGAAGGGATAAAATGGTCATAAGCTCCTGCTCCCTGAAAAGAAATGGTCTGATCAACGGAGGCGTTCTGAGCGCTCAGTGCTCCCAACTCCCGCAGCACTTCAAACTCAGAAACTGCCTCTGGAAGCCGCAGGGGCTTGCGGAGGCGGACTGACTCAGGGATCGTGGATAGAAGCTCCTCAATGTCAGAGACTCCAATAATGCGCAGCATTTCTTGCTGTTCTGCATCCGTATGAGGGACAAAAGACATGGGCAACTCCAAGCTATTTGGCTGTTCCTATTGGCCAATGAGTGAACGATATGCTTTTGCGTCGAGCAGAGTATCAATCTCTGCATGATCCTTGATACGAATCTTCACCATCCATCCTTCCCCGTAAGGGTCTTTGTTAATGAGCTCGGGAGCATTACCGAGATTTGCATTCACTTCTACGATTTCTCCAGAGGCTGGGAGGAACAAATCAGAGACCGCTTTAACTGCTTCGATTGTCCCAAAGCTCTGCCCCTGCGAAAATGATGAACCGACCTGCGGCAGCTCCACAAATACAATATCACCAAGTTCACTCTGTGCGTAATCTGTAATTCCAACAACGCCATAATCTCCTTCAACACGAATCCACTCATGGTCTTTCGTGTACCTTAGAGTATCCGGAATATTCATTCGTAGCTCCTTTCTGTGATAGAAATTTTTTCACAGCATTTGTAGCACAGATTCAATCTTAAAAGATTCATCTTCAGGCACATATAAGCTATTCGTTGAATGGCATTTTGGGCTTACCTCTTTTTCCTCATTTCTTGTAGAGTCGATGGCTAAGGTGCCGGTCCCCTGGTTAGCCGCGTTAATACTCAAGCCTAGCTCTTGCCAGCTGTCACCGTTGTCTGTTGAACGATATATTCCCTCACTAGTCCCCGCGAAAATGTGGGCGCTCAAATTAATGGCAAGGGCACGAGCTTTGACCCCGTAAGGACGGCTTGTCCGAACCCCAAAATTCTGCTGCGCATTTGCCTTCACAGAAATGTAGACCATAGAGATGGAAAGAAGGTATATGGCAAGAGCGTCTGTATGCTTCAAAGACTTAACTACCATGGTTGATTCCCTGCGCTCTCATCATGCTTATTTTTCTATCCCGTCCTAAGCCAAAGACCTACAAGGTCACACCCAACGAGGCTATAAACACAGAGCGAAGATGCACCTATGGAAGTAGCACAACTTAATAGTTCGCCGTGTTGCTCTCGATCACCAACTAAATGACAGATCATAATTCCTACTGGAAACGTAATCGCAATACTGAGCATAACTGTCTATCTCAGAAAAGGTAAGGCTGTGTCTAATCTCGTCACGAGTGAGATTGTCAGCGAGTTGGAGTTTTTTATCAGAGCCAGAGTCCATGATCCAATCCTGCAGCGGCTTGATGTTAGCCTCCGCGATTTCTGCTGTACCAAAAGCATTACGCGGCTCATCCAGCTTGAGGGACTTTGCTTTGCTGTTCTGTAGCTGAGCCAGTAGAGAACCTGATCTTTGCTTGTTGCTGGACACAAAATAGACATTCTTACGTCCAAATCTTTCTGAGCAACTTGCTTAGAAACTGTTCGAACTAAACTCCTTGTGAACACCTCGCAATCTTTCATCGAGTGCTGCTTGAATTTTTTCGCCTTATATCCATGACACTACTGCAAACATCGTCTTCTGCAAATCCACGGCTATGTAGGGCACGTCTCCACTCCTTTGTATTCAATCGAATTTTCAAACTGCTTGCGGTACAGTTTCAATCTCAAGGGATTCAATGAAACTTGTATCATACTGTCCGCTGCGGAAGTTAGCGTCTTGAAAAACTCTTTGATGAAGGGGGATAGTGGTATGGATTCCTTCTATGATAAACTCATCCAGAGCAACTGCCATTTTGTTAATGGCTTGCTCTCGAGTCTCAGCCCAGACAATTAATTTTGCGACGAGTGAATCGTAATATGGTGGGATTTCATAGCCAGCATAGGCAGCAGTGTCTACCCGAACTCCGAATCCGCCTGGTATATGAAAACTGGTAATGCGTCCAGGTGACGGACGAAAGCCGTGATATGGGTCCTCCGCATTGATGCGGCATTCAATTGCACTGCCGTGGGGACGAATCTTTTTTCGAGGGATACGCTCGCCGGATGCAATCTCAATTTGAGCGCGAATCAAGTCGATTCCTGTGACTTGCTCCGTCACAGGATGCTCAACCTGTATACGTGTGTTCATCTCCATGAAGTAAAAATTTCTTTGCTTGTCAACAAGAAACTCAACTGTCCCGGCGCCCTCATAGTGAACGGTCTTTGCTGCTTTCACAGCCGCTAAACCCATTTGTTCTCGAAGCTCTTCATCCACAATTGGCGAGGGAGATTCTTCAATAAGTTTCTGATGGCGCCGTTGAATTGTGCAGTCGCGCTCTCCCAGATGAATTACGTTCCCATATTGATCGCCAAGGATTTGCACCTCAACGTGTCGCGGTTGCTCTACAAATTTTTCAATATAGACTTCCGGATTTCCAAATGCTGAGTCCGCTTCTGCGCGAGCCATTTGAAATGCCCGCTCGAATTCCTCCGAATCTCTGACAATACGCATTCCTTTCCCCCCGCCGCCTGCAGCAGCTTTGATCATCACAGGATATCCGACCTCCTCAGCGATCTCCCGAGCTTTCGCTACATCAGTCACAACCCCGTCGCTGCCGGGAATTACAGGGACTCCAGCCTTCCGCATCGTTTCTTTCGCGTAGGCTTTGTCCCCCATTGCTTGAATAGAATCAGGTTGCGGACCGATGAACTTAAGTCCTGAACTTCCACAAATTTCAGCGAAGCTCGCATTCTCTGCTAAGAATCCATAACCTGGGTGTATGGCATCTGCGTTTGTGATCTCCGCTGCTGCAATGATCCTCGGGATATTTAAATAGCTTTCACGACTTGAGGGCGGACCAATGCAGACAGCCTCATCTGCAAATTTCACATGGAGTGCATATCGATCTGCCTCTGAGTAAACCGCGACGGTCTTGATCCCTAACTCGCGGCATGTGCGAATGATACGGAGGGCGATCTCGCCTCGGTTTGCAATGAGAATTTTATGAAACACCAGTAACTCCGAGGTCAGGGGAAGGATACAGGCTATATTTTTTCAATAAGAAAAAGAAGCTGGTTGTATTCAACAGGCTGCGCATTCTCAACGAGGATTTTTGCAATACGACCTGCTACATCGCTTTCGATCTCATTCATCAGTTTCATAGCCTCAACGATGCAAAGCACCTGCCCGGGTTGAACAATCTGGCCCACCTGCACATACGGCTCGGCATCAGGAGCAGGTGCTCTGTAAAAGGTCCCGACAATTGGCGAACGAATTTCGTGATACTGAGGAGCCACTTCGGCGACCGGCAGCTCAACTTGCGGCGGTGCAGATGGTGTCAATGCGGGCGCATCTGCCTGAGCAACAGGCAAAGGCGGTACATGAGATGAGGCAATTTGGGAAGCCAATAGCTCTGCACGTTGGGTATCAGGTGCGGAATTGTACTTTGCTTTCGTAATACGGATCTTTGTCCCCTCTTCCTCAAGTTCCAACTCACTGATTCCACTTTCATCGACTAACTTAATCAGACGCCGTAGATAACCTAAATCCATGCTTGTACTTTCTCAGTCTGTTTCTGCCTCTTCCAATGCGCTTTATTCGATTTTCACCCGCTCCACATACTCACCTGTACGCGTATCGATGCGGATGATATCCCCTTCATTCAGAAAGAGAGGAACATTAACCGTGGCTCCAGTCTCAACGGTTGCGGGCTTTGTCCCTCCGGTGGCAGTATCTCCCTTTATACCCGGTACTGTTTGAACAATCTTTAACTCGACAAGAATTGGCAACTCTATCCCAACAATTTCAGAACCATTGAATGAAATTGTAACTCTCTCCCCTTCTTTGAGGAATCGAGAGCTCTCCCCGATAATGTCGGGCGAGACCGCTATCTGGTCATAGGTCTCGTTATCCATGAAAACGAAGCTCAAACCGTCTCGATATAGATACTGATACTCCTTTTGCTCGATACGGACAACATCGATTTCTTCGCCAGCTCGAAACCGATTTTCGATGACTCTCCCGGTTTTAAGATTTTTTAGCTTCGTTCGGACGAATGCACGCCAGTTTCCGGGGTTAACATGCTGAAACTCCACCAGCGTCCAGAGCTCGCCGTTAAAGCGAATCGTCATCCCTGCACGGAAATCAGATGTCGTTGCCATGCTTTCCTTAAAACATTACCATAAAAATATACTCACGAGATCTCTGAAAATCAAGAAGGCGCAGTATTCGTGTCAATTTTACTTGCAGGTCGAGCTTAAGCCCGACCAATGTCGCCCCTCTGGATGGGCTGCTGACTCCATGCGGCAAGCAAGTCCCGCCCCCCCAAGGAAGAAAAATTTCTTATCATGTCCCCCGGGGCATCCAAAAGAACCGTCCTTTAAGTCGAAGAGAAAGGAGTTAGAATGATGGCATTCTCTTCAGAAATTTATCTGCCTTGGGTTTCTTTCCAGGTCTGTGTTGGTGTTGCCTGGTCTCTTCAATCTTTCGATCTTGGTAAAATCACAACTTCTCCGTGCACCAGCTTCTTGAATGTCTCTGCGTCCTTTAGGCTTCCAACTACATCACCATAATGCATTGGGACGCTTATCTTCGGATGAAAACTATTAGCTGCCTCGGCGGCTTCTTTCGCATCCATCGTATATGTCCCTCCAACGGGAAGCAGAGCAACGTCAACTTTGAGCGACTTCATTTCGGGAATGAAGTCCGTATCTCCAGCATGGTAAATTGTCTCACCGTTCGAAAGTGTGACGATATAGCCAACCCAATTATTTGTGCGAGGGTGATACGGTTTCTTCAGATTGTAAGCGGGGATAGTTGCGATTTTCACCCTATCTACGGTTACTGATTCGTTTGGCATGATGCTTTTTGCATTCAGCTTCTTTGCAACATCGGCAGGAGCAAATACAACCGTCGAGTGGGTTCGGATTTTTGCAATATCATCAGGTGAAAAATGGTCATAGTGGCTGTGGGTGATAAGAATGATTGATGCTTTTGGAAGGCCATTGGGAAGCTTCCATGGATCGATGTAAATTTGCTTCCCGTCGTCTGTAATTCGAAATGAGGACTGTCCATACCAGTGAATGTTTTCAGTGCCCATTGGTTTCCCCTCCAGAGATTCAAAAGTAGTTTCATGGTGTCCATCTGTGCTGATACCGAACACCGCACAAATCATTGCTGATGCTATAATTATCGGCTTCATGAGTCCCTCCATTATTGTTTCCTGAACGGGATCTATGAACAAAAACGTAAAAGTGCCGGTACAGTCGAACGGGTTCAGGGCATCACGCGAACGCGCCAGGGCTCTCGACGGAGCACATTCAACATGCCCCCTGGTAATCCCGCCACCGCTATCGGTGCGCTCATTGCTTGGGGGCGGAGGGTTCTTTCCCTCGGGGTCCAAGCCATTGTTCAAGTCGCTGCAAGGTATTGATAACATGAGCACCGCGCCAGTAGATTCGCTTGCACTGCTCACACTCAAAGAAATCGGTCTCCAATGTTTTTACCTTCTCAGGCACTCGGTCGATCACTGCTTCTCTTGCAACCTTCTGTAGAGGAACGTTACATTCTGTGCACCGCGTGAAGGCGTTCACCTTCCAGTCCAATTGGAAATGCTCCACAACCTGACGTAGCTGCTCCCAGTAGCGATGTGCGGTCAGGATATAAAGATGTTCCGGGGCAATTGGTGATTGCCATTCACGAGTCCGCGTTAATACGATACGCCCCTCGAGATTTGCCTGCTCAGCGAGTTTCTCCGGCGGGAGCGACCGGTCATACGTGGTGTCGTAGCCGATCATGCGCAACCACTTCGCGAGTCGGCCCAGCATAGCATCAGCGGCGAATTTCATGGCTCACCTCAGCAAGTTCATTCTGTTGGTAGACAACTGTTCCCCCTACAAACGTCATAAGTACCTTCGTCGAGGGTAAGACATAGGCGGATTCTGGAGAAATATTCATCACATCATGATCTAAGACCACCAGGTCTGCCCACCGTCCGGGGGCAATCATCCCCTTCTTATGCTCCTGAAATGCAGCTTCAGCAGCCCAGGTTGTAAATGCTCGAAGCGCTTCTTCCATTGTCATTCTCTGCTCTGGATGCCAGCCACGGGCTGGATTCCCATTTGGGTCCTCTCGAGTTACTGCTGCATAGAGTCCAAACAGAGGATTAGGATCCTCAACAGGGAAATCTGAACCACCAGCAATGTGGACACCAGTCTCAAGAAGTGATCGCCAAGCATAAGCAAATCGTACTCTTTGAGAACCAAGCCGGTGTTCAGCCCAAGGCATATCGGAAGTTGCGTGCGTCGGCTGCATGCTCGGAACAACACCAAGCTCTCGGAAGCGAGGGATATCAGCTGAATCAAGAACCTGAGCGTGCTCGATGCGGAAACGATGGTCAGTCCCAAGTTTCCCTGTCTCTTGCAACGCCCTTTGATAGGCGTTGAGAACAATATGATTTGCCCGATCGCCTATTGCATGGGTGCAAACCTGGAAACCATGTTGAAGAGCAGTCTTAGCCACCGCGACAATTTCATCAGTGCTCATTAATGTCAACCCACGGTTACCAGGATCATCAGAATATGGATCGATCAGAGCTGCTCCTCTTGACCCAAGTGCTCCATCAGCAAAGAGTTTGATTGCGCGGACAGTCAGCATTCCATCACCGTAATCGATGAGGGGACCGCTTTTCAGAAACGCATCCCATGTTTCCCCCTCACCATTGATCGCTACATACAAGCGAATAGGGAGCTCGTGGTGGTCAACAAGGTCCTTATAAATAGCAATTACGCGGCTATCCGCCCCCATATCATGTACCTCAGTGATCCCAAGTTTGGCACACAGAGAAGTGGCACGTTTGACCGCTTCTCGTACCTCTGCCTCTGTAGGAGGTGGAACATACGGCGCCAATAGTTCCGCTGCTGCATCAACCAATACACCAGTTGGATTGCCGCGAGTATCTCTGAGAATCTTACCCCCGGGTGGATCAACAGTCTCCCTTGTAATGTGTGCTATCTCCAGAGCACGAGCATTTACCCATACAGCATGCCCATCGATTCTGATCAGATACACAGGATTATTCGGTGCTGCCCGGTCAAGAATTTCATGCGTTGGAAACTGTTGCACTGCCCAATCATTTTGATCCCATCCACGACCGTTGATCCACGTACCGGGAGTCAGCTGTGCCGCACGTTGTTTCACCATCTCGGCAATTTCCTCTGCCGATCGTGTGCCGACGAGATTTAACGTCGATAAACTTGCCCCTAACTCAACAAGATGCGCATGCGCATCAATAAAACCAGGAAAGACGACTCCGCCGCGGAGATCAATCTCCTTCTTCGCGGTAAATGCTGAGCGAATTTCCGCTGATGATCCAACACCGAGAATCCGTGAGCCCGAAATCGCAATGGCCTCGGCTTTGGGCTGAGCCGGATTCAGCGTGTGAACTATGCCGTTGTAAAGTATAATGTCAGCCACGCGTTGCGTAGTTCTAGTCATAAATACTACTGTCAGAATAAGAATCCCAAGAAACAAGATAACGAGAATAGAGGTCTTCATAAAATCCTTCATGATTATCCACCTTGGGTGTCCCCCGATACCTCCTGTTGTTAAGTTTCGTCCCTTTTGCCTTGTCAGTGATTGTCCTACTCTCAATATACGCTTTGTGTTTAAATTTATGCAACAAAAGTCGATAGATTCAAGCATAGGAGCCTCCCGCTCTGGAAGGCTCCGATAATTGGTGACTTCCGAATTGGCGAAAGAAGGGCTAAACTGGGACGCAGAGCTCAGAACCGATGCGAAACAGTCAAATTTGCCATGTATTCATCATATTTGCCCGCGCCTCTGTAGTTCGTCGCACGGATGGAGAGCGTAGCCACATCCGCGCTGGTTATTTGATAACTGGAGGAGAGAATGCTTTGAAGTGAATTCGTATTTCCCACAATGGAAGCACCGATTGAAAGCGAGGTGACGAGTTTGCTTTCGAACGCACGGTATTGAGAGGCTACAGTGTATGTTTGTGTCGTTGTCCACCCTGCATCGCCAAACTGCGAATTGACGACGCCGGCTGAGGGAGTCACACTTAGATTAGGTGCTATAGCCAGAGCCAAACTCAGATTCACTGTGTGTGAGGTGGAGGCTGAGTTCTTTCGCAAGGGATTCTCGTCTGCAGAGGTTTGATACATGTAGCTTGCTGTTGCTGTTTGGACAAAAGCCTGTTGCCCAAACATGACCGTATGGTTTGTTCCCACCATCAAATTAGAATAAGCGATGCGCATCGTGTCGCTCTTCGCATCGTTTTCCATAGTCAGATAGTTGCTAAGAATTGTCGCACTCCATTCATTCAGCGGGCGGATGTTCAAAGAGCCTCCAATTCGATTGCGGGTTGTGGTGTAAAGCTTCTGGCCAAGGAGATTATCATTTTGCCTTCCGCCATCAAGGGTGATGGACCAGCGCTGAAATCGGAGTCCCGCACCAAGGAGCATTTCCTGTTGGTCGGTGAGGAGCGAGGCAACGCCAAGCGACGTATACCCTGGCCCGAGATAGCGGTACCCCGCCTTTGCGCTGAAGTGTGATAAATTCAAATTTATCTCCGTCGTATACGCATAGTCGATCCGCGTGCTCACACGCGGCTTGTAGATTTGTTTCACAAACGACGGGATTTCTTTGCTTTCCAGATCCGCCGCACGCATATCCCGAGTGTACACGCTGCCACTCACTTCACCTTTCAGTGTCAGCGCATTCCGGAAAAGACGAATGATCGTGTTTGCATCAATGACGAGATTTTCTTGCGGTGTCACAGCATATGGGTCAGAGACATTGGCAGGAGTTGTGCCGGGTTGATATTGTGCACCGCCAATTTCAAATGGTGCATCACTGACATCGCTCAGTGAATCGTTTAGACTCGAAACTCTGATAATAGCATTCAGCGTTGGCGGACCCGTTACCATCCATTGCTCGAAGCCATCGTTTGGTGTACTTGAGAAAAGTGTCTCGAATGAATTCCCGCCATCTCTGGAAAGTTCGATCTTGACCTGGTCACCTATGCCTGCAGCAGTCCAACGGATTGTTTGGCTTGTTCCCACTGGCAAAACCTCGCCTCCATTTGGAGCAATTACAGTAATCGAAGGTGAGGGTGGTGGGAGCGAAGAGGGGTTATCCCGCACGCGGATAAACATCAGATCGAAAAATGAGCTTGATTCTTTTCCAACGCCGATTTTCGCGCCGTAAAGATACCGTTCGTAGCTTCCATTATCAGCACCGCCAGCAACTGCACGCTTTGTGAAGCCACCAACTGCCGCAAACCGAAATGAGCCCGGATTGATAGAGATGCCACCGCCGCGAATGAGCACACCGCTGAATGTCAGCGGTGTGAAAGTCTCTGTAAAGTCACCAATGTGGGCTGCGCCCCAACTCCACGTAGGATTCAGTCCAAGTTGATTGATGTTCTGCCGAGCTGAGCTCCCTTCGGTGGAGAGGAGAAAATCAAAGGAGATGGAAAATGCATTGAACAGAGAGACCGTCGGTCGAAAATATAATCTACCCGTGCTTGCAGGCCTGCGTCTTTCCCTGCCTGAGATGCTGTAAAGCTCCCCATAGGCGCCAATCTCACCACTTAGCTTCACATACCTTTGAAAGAAACTTTGCTTCGTCGTATCTGCTTGTGGAGGCATTTGAGCTCGTGCGCTCACAGTCCAGAGCAAACCCAAAGTGAAGATTGTTCCGCAGGTCTTCGTCAAATCCTTCAGCCTCTTCATTATTATTTTCCCTCCTTTTTTGAAGAAACGAAAGAACAAACTGATTGCCCCCTTCCTCATGGCACATAGAATGCCACCTCATCACTTCGCTCCCCTTCTCGCCCGTCCTCTCCGAGGCAGGAGACAGAGTAGAAATACCTTGTTCCGCGCCGCACCGTGACATCTCGAAGTTCGAATACAGACTTTGGAAGTGGATCTCGTGTAAGACGACGTGCTGGCTCCCTCCCGCTCCGCCGATAAACAAAGTAACCTTTCACGCGAGGCTCAAGAGTAACATCCCAGGAAATCTTCAGCCCGTCCCGAAATTGAGTGACCATAACATTTCCAGGCGGGAGCGGCGGCGGTTCAAAGCGAGTGAGCGTGACAGAATGCGAAAGTGGACCTTCGATCCCGCGATCGTTCACAGAGCGGATCGCATACAGGTACTCTACACCTGGCTCTGCATCTTGATCAGTAAAGGTGCGATAGTTCCAAGGGACAGGCTCCTTCGTGATTCGCTCCCACTTCGGAGTCTTAGAAGGGCGAGCCCTGTAGACATTGTATGCGACAGCGGTGTTATCCTCAGGTGGTGCCCAGAAAAGCCGATTCCCGATGGCGTCAGGATAGCCGTAAAAAGAAGTCGATGTTTCTGGGGATTCCTCTTTTGCCGGAGACGATACCACCGGGGCAGAAAAATTGCTCACAACGCCGGTATAATTTATCGCCTGCACAAGATACCAGTATGAGCCTTTTGGTGAGATATGTGGATCTGCATCCAGGAAAAATGTTGTATCCTTAGGGATCAGTGGTGAAACCTGGACAAGCTCTCCATTCATCCTCTCCGCACGAAACACAAAGTAGCCCTGGAGGTCCTCTTCTTCATTTTTCTTCCATCGAATTAACACTCCGTTTTTCCGTCCCTCCGCTTTCACACCTTGAGGCGGGAGTGGCGGCCGAAAGTTTCGAAACACCGCAAACCCTGTGGCCGATTGTATTGACTCATTGCCAGAACGGTCCACAGCTGTCACGCGGTAAAAATACTGGACATTCGGATGCACTCCAGGATCTTCGTAGTAGTCGACAGAATCTCTTACAGGGACTAGAATCTCATTGATCCTAGCGAACCCGCTGTCCGGTTTCAAACTTCTGTAGATGTTATACCCGGCAAGATCGGTATCGGGAACGCTCTTCCATGTGATTGTGATTCCAAGTCCAGATGGAAGTGCCACAACCTCCTGAGGTATAGTCGGTGGAGTGACGTCCCTTGGCAGGAAATCGAGCACCGGTTCCTTCGCACTCTCATTTCCAGCGTAGTCAGTCGAAACAACGGCGTAGTAGTAAACTCTTCCATTGTGCACAGTGCTATCGATAAACGTTCCTTCTGGTAGTTTCTTGGATCCAACTTGATAGAAGATCACAATCGGTCTGTCATTTAACTTTATGAATGGCCCATCTCTTTCAAGTGCTCGGTAAACGGAGTAGCTAAACGCGGCGCTATCGGCAGGATTCGGCTGCCAGTGAAGAGTGACGCGATTATCCCCAGCCTCTCCAGTAACCCCCATTGGTCCTTTCAAAATGAGCCGTGGGACTCCAAATGTCGCCGATGAAGGGGCTGAGCGATCTGACTCTTTCCCCTGGGCGTCAACAAGAGTGACCTCATACGTGTAATTCACGCCGCTCTGGACGTTAGTATCCCAGTATATTAATCCAAGTGCCTCTCTCAGCGCCGGATCTAACACGCTGAACTTGATCAAATTACGGTCAAGTTTTTCAAACAATTGCCAGAGTTCTTCAGCGTCCTTGAGCTTCAACATGCCGACCCAGAGGCCAACCTGCGTGCCAAAGCGTTTCTGAAGATCGCTGAGTGAGTTCACGCGTGATAGGGGCGTAGGAGTAAGCTTCTTGAACTCTCCTTCTGCTGCCTTGCGATATATGTTATAGCCTACCCATCCTTTGGTCTGTGCTGCAGTCCTCGGATGCAGCACATCGCCATCGATAATCAACATGATTCCGTGAGGTCCTGAAAGCGCCTCAACTCTAACGGACGTTTGCTGCGCTAAATTAGCAGCTTCACTTGAAGAAGCTTGCCATACGAGCAAGGAGAGTGTTGTAACGAAGAGGGCATGTATGGTTTTCATCATAGTTCCTTCCTCTCTTTTCTCCACAGATATCATAGCCTAATTTCCGTAGTTACCAGTTTACCGACCAGCTCCAACCTGAGCCGCTGCTATAATCAGCGGTAACGGAGATGTCAAAGCACCTAGTGGCACCTGTCGGGAAGCAATAGTCCCCGCAATCAGTACCACTGTCACATGGCCATGTCCATAGCTTCATACTAAATGACACACTGCCATGAGCCTTTAATTGATTAGCTTGATACTGGAGAGCAGCTTGCAGATCGAAATTCCCATTTCCACTGACAACCCAGATGTCAAAATGGCCGCTGGCGGCTAAATGTACGCCCCCTGAGAGGTTCTGGTTCCAGTCAACTGCAGCAAAAGCCCAGGCATCGGCATTTATGCTCCATCGCGAACCACTGGCTCCCAGATGAAACGTCACATCAAGATGCAATCCGTTTATGGCTTGATTATCCGGATGGTACATCACTGGAAGTGTGTGCATATATCCGCTGTAGTTTCGTGCGACGTAAACAGTGCCATGGAGCGATGCAAAGCTGAAAATGTTCAGATTCACCCCTGCCCCTACGAACCAGTACTGTCCCGACCTGACCTCGATATCGACCTGCTGACTAACCGTGATGCCTAGCCGACTCCACCCGAAATTGATATTGCCTGCGAAGCGGTTATTCGGGTAATCAAGTGTCACAGTCGCGTGCCCAATCGCAACATTCGACATCACCATAACGTCAGCGCTGCCATTGATAACTGGACCACTCGGCGAAGTTACAACCTGGACGTAAATATCAAGTCGGATTGCCCGCTGAGCTTGCCCAACGGTAACGGAGCCTCCGAGACCAAACGTCCAGACATTGTTGTTACGTCCGAGTTCTCCGGATACTCCAACAATCGTGAATGGACCAACAGGGATATTGACCCCAGCTTTCACTTTTATCCACCAGTTACTGGACCCACCGTAGCGGAACTCCCCTTGCGCACTGAAAGCAGGCTGCACGATAAGTGTGCCGCTTCCTTCGAATACGTTGTTCGACCATGAAGCGGAAATAGCAACTTGAACAGGTCCAGCGGTAAATCCGATGCCGATACGGTCAAGAGCGAAACTTCCATCCTCATAGAACCGGAAGTTGCCAACTTGAACCTGTAATGCAGGGATGTTGAATGCGATACCACCGCCAACGAAAATGTATTTCCCGTGGCTACCCTGGTAAAACTGGACAACCCACAGTTCAAGTCTAACAACAGATGCGAACGTCACCGATTGGTTGAACTGAATAGTCCCGGTGAAATCCCCGTCCTGTGTATATTTCAGGTTCTGGAACTGGATTGGATTGCTCAACCGTGGAAGTGTCAGCCCACCAGTGAAGGAAAAGAACTTCTTGTGCGAAGAGCCGTCTGTTCCGAAGCTTACACTTTGTATCTGGAATTGTGCGCCAAGCACTGTGATTGTTCCCGACGCTGGGTCGGCGTGCACAGTGATGCTGAGGAAATCTCCATTCGGTGCAATGCGCAAATCTTGAAAGCCAAATTTTCGGTTACTAAGAGCTGTAAGAACGATTGCCCCATTTGCGCGGAAGCCTGACGCATCCCAGGAAGCAGAACTATCAACGATGGTAAACACACCTAGATTCAAGCTGATAGGAGGAGTTGTCTTGATAGTTACATGGTCGAACTTTACTCCACCTCCGGCTGAATCTTTCTTAATATTAAGATCCTCGAACACAATCGCCGATGAAATGCCGGGGATTTTCAGTGAACCGTAATAGTGGAAGCCCGATGAGTTAACAGTTGTCTTTGTGTAATCGACGCTCAGTTCGAACCCCCAGAACTTCGCTTGCACCGACGTACCGGTTACGTTGATACCAAGGTTCGAAAGCCCATGGTATGCACCATCAGCCCATAGGCCCGGCGACAGCATGCCAACGCCTGCAGTTACCTTCTCAGTCGCCCACTGGGAACCAGGAATCCAGCTCGGAATAAGTTGATCCATAACAACGGCATTACCTTTGATGTGACCGGTATGAATGGAATCAATCCACGCTACACGTAAGAATGCTCCTGTGGTATCTTTCAATTTTCCTTTCATCCCGAATATCTCCACAGGGGCTTCTGTAACTGAGAGGTCCACCGCGCTTCCCGTTGGATGGAAGCTCCCATCAACTTCAAGTGAATCGAAGTAGAATTTGAAACTTGCATCCTTAAGCTTGACAACCGGATTCGATGGGACGTTGATAAGTGCCCCACGTACAAGCTTATGCCCTCCATCAATGTCCCGGATTGAATCAACCTGTACTGCGAACCCGAAGATGGAATCAATTGGAGTAACCTCGAGCTGAATCTGGATGCCACTTCGATGTTCCCCGGCACTGAGAAAAATCTGTCTTAAATAACTGCTTTTGAATCCTGTCTTAGTCGCTGCAATAGTCAAGGTATCTCCAGCTGGGACGTTTCGAAGTGTGAACTCACCGTTGCTATCCGTTGTATCTTTGATACCGGGCACCCCCTCAAGAGCAACCTCAACGCCCGAAATTTTCACCGACGGGTCATCGCCCCGCACGACGGTTCCCGAGATGCGTGTCCCACGCAAGAGCTTGAGAACCAGAGGTGAGTTTACTCCCTGGCTGATGATGATGTTCGTCGAACGTGAGCGATAATCGAGTGAATCCGAGGGTGAGGAAGGAGGAATAACCTGCACTGACTTCGGTCCAACTGGGACATTCAAAAAAGCCGCCCGCCCTCTATTGTCCGTCACTCGGGTCGGCATGCCTCCAAGCTTCACCCGAGCATTGACAATTGGCTGATTGCTGGTGGAATCTTGAACCAAGACGGTAATGCTCCCTTTGTAGCCTGTCATCGTTACAGTTGTTCGTGCCGTGTCATTGCGAATAACGTTCACCGTATCCAGTACATCACTGAAACCGGGCTGATGAAACACGAATCGAATCCTGCCTTCGGGAACGTTCGGGATCAAAAAGGTACCATCCCGAAGCGAAACTGCAGATATTGTGGGAGCATCAGGCGAATTAATTGTAACGCCATAGAGCGGATGGTTACCATCATCTTTCACAGATCCCTTCACTATGCCAAAGTTCCCAGTGAGTGCAACGTTCAACTCTATGAATGTTCCATTTCCAATGGTTATAGGACCCTGGGCAATGTACGTTTGAAACCCGCTCTTTATGAACCGCACGCGAGCATACGATCCACTGTCAATATCGAAAAGAGTGTATGAGCCATCCGTATTTGTGTATGCAGTCTTTACTGTTGTATAGTTATCAAGAAAAGGTATTGGAACACCGAACACATATATGTACGAACCAACACTCGGACCTCCGGGGACCTGCAGCTCAACTCTTGCATTTGCGACCGGGCTGTTATCCGCCGCACTCGTTACTTTGCCGTAGATCATTCCCTTGGCTTTCCTCGTGGTGATTGTTACAGATGCTGTTTGGCCTTCTGCTGAGATTCGCGCAGATTTCCATGCATCATAGTAACCCGGTGTCTGGGCCCAAACTGCATATCGGTCTGTAGATTGGTATGGATCATTGATGGGTACATTTGTCAAGACGAAATGGCCGTTTTCATCGGTCTGAACTGGACCGAGAAGCGGGGGACTATCTGGTTTCCTCGGTGGAGGCTGCGCGCCACCTAATTGAGATGGACGTGGGCTCCATGCGCTCATATCAGCCCAGCCACCTATTTGCTCCTGCTGATGCTGCGGACCTTGTTCTGGGGGTTCCCCCTCTCCTCCACCTCCCCCTCCACCTTCCTCGTTATTGAAGCGAGCTGCTGTAGAGTCAGATGGCCAGGCATAGGGGAAATTGTTGGACCGCGAGTTCAAATATGAATTAAAGCCACGATATTGAGAAACATTGCCAAGAGCTGGATTCCAGCTTATTGAGTCAAGGCCCCTACTCGATAACCCTGTCGAGCCCAAAAACCGAGCACCACCGATAATTGCAGGTCCTACGTCCGGGTACAAGTAAACCTGAGCTCCGGGTAGAGGTTTGTTTGTTCCCTCCTCCTTCACCCATCCTTCTATGGTTCCGACCTTTGGTATTAGTAGATAGGTCCCCTTGTTCAACGTTCTGCCACTAGGACCAATGAATGATCTTGCTGTACCGGGGATGCTGAATCGCGATGTGACAAGAACCCTATAACGCGGATCGGATACCTTGAAGTAGTATCCAGCATTACCATCGACACGCTCAAACCGGAAATACCCGTTGCTGTCGGTTCGCGCAGAGGCAATCGGAATGGACACCACTCCAACTCCAAGCGGGACGGGAAATTGCCACTGTAGCTCAATTGTCGTGTTCTTTACAGGGGTATTTCTCACCGAGTCAACAAGTCGCCCGGTGAGCGTCCAATAATTTGGGGTAATTATCAGGGTGTAATTCGTGATATCACCGGCCTGGTACTGTCCCGGACCGATGTCGAGTGCAGGTAAGTAACCTGACTTTGCTGCCCGCAGGCTGAAGAATGTTGAGTCACGCACACCGAGGAACTCAAACTTCCCATCACTATCAGTGAGAGTCGTGAGGGAGTCCGCCGTCTCAGTATATGTGTACGGAGTGCGAGCAGCAAATCCTGTATAGATTCCACGAGAAACTTGGTGATACACAACTGTAGCATTTGGAACCGGTTCGTTTGTGAAGAAATCGCGCAAAACGCCGGCAAGGCGCCGGTTGCCGTGACCACGCACGGGAGCACCGGCGGCTCTTCCTCCAACACCCAGCGTATCGACTCGATAAACAAAATTCCATATTTGACTCTTCCCATTGTTAGCTGCTGGTGGCAAGCCATATTGATCCAGTGCCTGCACCTGCCATGCATATTTTTTCCCCGCCTGTAGCGGGAGAGCACTTATTGGGTACTGAAAATTTGTGGTCAGGATGTTGGGATTCTCATATTGCGGCACATTCGCCACCAGGGCTTGCTCTGGAATCTGCCCCGGAAGAACCTCAACAATGCGTAGCCCATAATGAAGCTGATATTGAGCCGGGACTTGGCAGGGCGTCCATTGAAACACCGGATACTGAGTTTGCACAGTGTCGCCATCTGCTGGAGCAACAAGATACGGTGGGTCGGGATAGACAATTGTGAAATCGCCGCAAAGCTGAGCGACAAGTGTATTACCACTGAAATCCTTTATGTCCACGCAAGCTCTGTACTCGCCTTCAGGCAGTCTTCCTGTTTGAACGATCTGGCTTTCAAGGCTTTTATCGTATTTCAGCGAGCCCCAGCTAACCATGGAGGTATTATTGAGAACCGTTTGACCTGCGGGAACGAAAATCGGATTACTTTCCCCGCTCCCGACAAATTCCCCACCGGGGCGCCTGGTAATTGTGAGGAACATTTTGATCTGCGATGGTCGCCCGGCGTTATTCACAGTCAGGATAGCGATTGTTGGATTGCTCTGCCAGTCACTCACGTAAGGGGATGGATAAGGCTGTATTGTCATCGTTGCGGTCCACCCGGCTTGAGCGTGCAAAGACAACGTTGCAATAGGTAGCACCGCAGTGGCTGCCCCAAGGCAGTGGAGAAGTTTCCGAAGAAAAGATGGTTGAATGCCTGACATTGAACACCTCCTGCACAATGTATTGAATATCAGCGCACCTTATGAATTCGCCGAAGGCGAACTAGCCAATAGAAGAAGCCAGAAAAGAAAGTCTCGGTGCGCAATTTATGTCCAATAAATTAGAACTTTGAACGGTTCATAGATACGAGTATTTAGAAAATAACACAATAGGCATCCATCATGCAATACCGCAAATGGGGGATTTTTACTCCAAGCTACAATATTCTGACGGACAATTTATACTCAAGCTTCGAAATTCGTGCTAAAACAAAAAACACTCATATCATGCTGGAAATAATACATTGGAACATTTTTTCGCCATTTATAGGTTCCCGTCACAATAATGTAGCTAGACAGAGCTTAAGAAAGATCAGAATGTCGCAATAGCTTAAATGCCAATCCTTTTCTGTGGAAATTGGCTATTGTACCCAGCCCGGCAAAGCAGAGTCACATTCCCAGCTCAGCCAGTGTCCGAATAAATGTCAGAATGTTGTCTCTGGCAAGAATCCCAACCATATTTCCATTTTCTGTTACCAGAAGCTGATTGACCCCCTCGCTTGTCATTTCTTGAAGTGCTTGCCAGAGGTCGCTATTGGGGGAAATCGTCTTTAGCTGATCGATGGGCATCATCGCCTGCTCGACTGTCGCGGTTTGCCATCGTTCACGTGGAATCATTCTGATATTATGGAGCGTGAGCAATCCTACAAGCTGATTTTCTCGCTTGATTGGGAACGCACGCCTTCCCGACCCGAGGACATGTTTAAGCACAAGCTCCTCGAGTGTTACGTTTGCCTGCAGTTCAGGATAGTCGGTGGACATCGCTTCGCGCACCGTATGCCCTGCGACCATACTCTGCAACGCAACCTGACGGTAACTTGACATGGCTGCGTTATCCAGGAACCAGCCGATAAAGGCAATCCATAGTCCATTAATCCAGTGTCCGGCAAACACAAGCCAGATGCCAGCGAAGATGAAAAGGAACGCGACACCCTGTCCCACCGCTGACGCCCAACGAGTTGCTTGCGACAAGTTACCTTTGAGCCCCCAAAGAATTGCACGGAGCACTCGACCACCATCCAGTGGGAATCCCGGAATAAGATTAAATGCTCCGAGCAAGATATTGATGTAAGCAAGATACTTTGATATGGCAGCAACGGGTTCAATAGAGGCTCTTGTTATAAGCCATAGGATGCCGAAGAGAATTCCAATAGCAAAGCTTGTGAGGGGCCCAGCCAGTGCCATCACAAATTCTTTCGCTGGCGACTTTGGCTCTTCACTCAACTCAGAAACTCCGCCGAAGATGAAAAGAACAATATCATGGACAGGTGAACCCTGTTTCACCGCTACAACTGAGTGGGCTAGTTCATGTAGTAGCACCGAGGCAAAAAACAGGAAGCTCGTCAAAATGCCAACGACCCAATCAAGCTGTAAGCTCCAAGAAGGATGTTCCTGCGGGAAATAGTCTGCGGCGAGGCTAACCGTGATCAAAATAAAAATTATTAGCCAGCTAATATGAATTCTCACCGGGATTCCAAGAATGCGGCCGAGATACAATGAATTCCTGAACATGATTAACCTCCGAACAGTTAGAAAAAGTGATCCCGCTTTGCGGGACCATCCACTCTTTCAATGCTTAGCTCACGAGGTACAATCTCCTCTGAGGCTTAGAAAGAAATTTGCATCCATCATGTGTAACCACAACTTCTTCTTCAATAGTGGCGACACCATACCCATCCACTGTCAAACGCGGCTCTATGGTGTAGACCTGCCCTTCCTCCACCGGGAGATAAGGTAAATTCCCATAACGTTCCCACTTTGGGGCGAGAAGTCCGCCACCATCGTGAGCGAGTCTACCAATCTGATGACCGAGGGCATGAGGGTATTCAGGATACCCGTTCTCAAGAATATAGCTGCGTGCAATGGCGTCGACCTCGTGACCGAGCACCCCGGGCTTCAGAAATGCTGCTGCTTTTTGAATTGACTCTCGTATCACTGTAAAGCCACGAGCCACCTCCTTCGGAGGCTTTGTCTCCCCCTTACGTAGAACATACCACGTTCGCTGCAAATCCGAAGCGTAGCCATTTAGCTTGATGCCAAAGTCAATATTCAAGATATGGCCGCGCTCAATCCTTCGTTCTGTAGGTCCGGCGTGGGCTCCCGCTGACTCCGGTCCAGTGAACACCGAGGGACAATACTCCGGATCCCATGCCAGCTCTGCACCAAATGCTTTTACCTGCCTCTTTAGGAAATTTGCGACGTCAATCTCAGTTCGCCCTGGCTTGATATACGCAGTCACCGCATCGAACATCTTAAGAGTCTCTGCAATCGCCCGCTTCATAAGCTTTAACTCCGTTGCAGATTTCCGTCCGCGCAACGCTGTGACAATCTCCTCGGCGGATATAAGCCGATCAAGATATGGCGTTTCTTTCAGAATGTCAACAAGCAGCAGATACATGCCATGCGTAATCCCGTCGGCAAGGACATTATTCGAGGAATAGTTCACAGCGATCTTTTCTGGATTAAGACGTATGAGCTGTTCTTTCAGAGGCTCACGGATGGATTGAACATAGCCAATAACCTCAGAGAAAATCCCTCTCGATTTCAGATTAGCCACATCGAGGCTACCAGCAACGGCAATAGACTCACCTGAGCTAGTGAATAGGAACGCTGTCTGCCAGGTAACACTTGTACCAATAACCATGTCCATAGATGGGTCATGAGTTGTATCACTTTCGCGAACAAAAATAAGCCAAAGATCAATCTGCTTCTCACGAAGGATATTGAATACTTGCTCAATCTTTTCCTTAAGTATGCTTCTCATTCGATACCCCTTTCAATTGAACTATTTGTATTCTGAAGGAAGGTATTATTTTTGACATCGACCAATCTAAGAGAATCAATCAGAAAACGCAAATATAGGAGGCAAATCATAGTTATCCACCCGCCTGCGGCGGTATCAACTGAAAGCGAAAGATGCATTCTTTTTCTGTTGCTATTTTCTTATATTTTTGTGATGCTTGCCCATAGGAAAACGCTTGAGTTGCTTGTCTCAGAGTTCGCCAAAAGCGGACTTGTAGGGAACCGCTTTATTGATGCATTTTCACAACATTCGGACAATTTGGTTATCACATTACAATCACCTGAAGTTGAGAAAAGCCTGATCGTCTCTTGCACGGCTTCAAGGAATGCTCTTTATCTCCGTGAGGAGGTCCCACGTAGGCGCAAAAACACCATCAGATTTTTTCAGTCGCTCTACGGAACACCACTAAAAGAAGTTCGATTGCATCCTGCTGACCGAGTCATCTTGCTTGAGTTTCAATTCGGAGAGGCAATCGCAATAGCTCTGTGGGGTGCAAAAGCCAATGTTGTTCATCTCGACCAACATGGCATCATCAAAGAGTCGTTCAAGAAACCGCGGGAATATGTGGGCAAAGCCCTCGAACTCCGATCTGCTCCTCCGATAGAGGAACAGCTTGCTGAGAATGAATTCCAGACAATCTTTGCTCACTCCACTTCTTCTGTTACTGAGATACTGAAGCAACATTACTCCCATCTTGGAAATTTACTTCTTCGTGAGGTACTGTTCCGCTCTGGAATTGATAAGGACACCCCGGTAGCTGCATTGACACAGGAATCAATCAATTCTCTTCTTCAGGTGCTGAAACAAATTTACGACGAACTTCGCCACCCCCTTCCACGTATTTATTTCGCCAATGGCGTTCCAGAAAGGTTGTCTCTGATACCACTGAAACATCTTGCTGGCTATAGTTCAAAGGAATTCGATTCTGTAAATGCCGCAATTCGTTTCTTCATTGAAATGTCGAACTCCGCAGACCTTTTCAGCTCAGAACGAAAACAGATTGAGATGCTCTTGCAACATGAGGAGCACAGACTACGCACGGCAATTGAGAAGATCGACGCTGAGCTACAGGATGAGCCGAAGGCTGACACCTATGAACTCTATGCAACGCTTTTGAAAATCCATCTCAATGAGGTTCCACGTGGGGCTACTTCAGTCTCTTTGACGAACATCTTCTCATCATCTGAAAAGGAGAATGAGCATTTAAGCTCACGCGGCGAAGCTGTGGTGATACCTCTTCAACCAGATTTGTCGCCTGCAGAAAATGCAGATTCATATTTTGACAGAGCGCGGCGCAGTCGACGGCGTCGGCAAGAACAATTGGCTCGTCTCCAGAGATTGAGACAAGAGCTCGCCGAGGTTCAAGGTGCTGTTGAGCAACTTCAGCAAGTTGCTGACGCACCGACTTTGAAACGGTTTTGCCGCCGCTTTCATAAGCTGCTATCGCTCCCTTCACTCCAGGCATTGGAAAAGAAAACAGAGGAGAGAGCCCCTTTCCGAACGTTTACTGTATCAGGTGGCTATGAAGTGTGGGTTGGGAAAGATGGTGCTTCTAACGATGAGCTAACCACAAAATATGCAAAGCCATATGACCTCTGGCTTCATGCCAGAGGTGTATCAGGTTCACATGTCGTTCTACGAGTCCGCAATAAAGGGAGTAAGCCACCGAGAGAAGCTATTCACCAGGCTGCACAGATTGCTGCTTACTATAGCAAGGCGCGAACGTCGTCCCTAACTCCTGTAACTGTCGCGGAACGAAAATATGTGTATAAGCGAAAAGGCTCAGCACCCGGAGAAGTCATAGTTGACCGTGAGGAAGTCCTTATTGTGAAGCCTGCTCTGCCGAGCGGCAACACACAAACATGAAGAATAATCCTTTATTTCTTGCCACTTTTTCAGGAGTTTTAGATGAGATATCGACTAATAAAGACAGGGGATGCAACCCGCGCAGTGCACGGTACGACCTATGGTGCTTTTCAGGCACCGGTTGTCCAGCCAATTGTTCAGTCCGTTACATATCGATTTGCAAACTCCTCCGATGCGCTTCGCTATGCCAGAGGAGATGAAAGTGTTTACATCTACTCACGCTACCGAAATCCAACAACTGAGCACTTGAAAGAGGCGGTTGCGGCAGTCGAAGACGCCGAAGACGCTCATATTTTCTCTTCCGGAATGGCAGCAATTACAACTACAATCCTTGCGCTTGCACCGCAAGGGAGCGAGATTATAAGTGCCTCAGCATTGTATGGAGGCACATATCGCTTCTTTCGAGACATAGCCCCAAACCACGGCATACGAATACACTTTTTCAACCCGCGAAATCTTGATATGCTTTCACGGCTTCTCACAAAGCGCACTCGTATTGTCTACTTTGAGACACCGACAAACCCCACTCTCTCAATTGTTCACATAAAAGGAGTCGTGCTGCGAGTTAGAGAAGCACAAAAGAGGCTACGCAAACATATACCTATTGTCCTTGATAACACTTTTGCAACTGTATTCAATCAGCGTCCACTCCGGCTCGGCGTTGATCTGACTGTGGAAAGTGCAACAAAGTACATTGGCGGACATCATGATGTGCTTGCAGGGGTAGTTGCTGGACAGAAGAAGCTGGTTTCAATTATCAGTGGATACGCCAAATATCTTGGTGGCACGCCTGATCCGTTTGCTTCGTTTCTGCTTCTGCGAAGCTTGAAAACGCTTCACCTTCGAATTCATCAACAGAACGAGAATGCAATGGAGCTTGCGAAATTCCTTGAGGGGCATCCTAAGGTGAAGCGCGTTTTCTATCCAGGTCTTCCTTCACATCCCGACCATGAGATCGCCAAAAAGCAAATGAGCGGCTTCGGGGGCATGGTCACCATCGAAATCTCAGGCGGTGTTCGCTCCGCAATTCGAGTCGTAGACTCGCTTCAAATCGCAGTCAATGCCACAAGTCTTGGCGGCGTTGAAACATTGGTGAGCATCCCAGTCCTTACCTCCCACATCCACATGTCAAGGGCAGAGCTTGCACAACATGGTGTAACTCCGGGTATGATCCGCATTTCTGTTGGTGTTGAGGATGTCGAGGATTTGAAAAACGACTTTGCAAGGGCACTAAGGAGGGCATGAAAAGCCTAGGGAACAAACTTCGCGGTTGCTGGATAAGGCGCATTTTCACTGAGAGGCCCAAGGAAGGCCAATGCTCAGCTATTCATCGACCGATGGTACACAGGACACGTCTTGACTTTCTTTGAAGGCATGTGCTCTCGGTGGCTATACAATTGCAGAGACCGTCCTGTGCCATTTTATGGACGAGAGGTCTCCGAAATCGTCGGTCCGCCTCCTGTTGATGCAAAAAGATGGGTCAATCTCCGGCATCAAAAGTAACGGTTTACGCGAAACTCGCCGCTGGCGACTTGTTTGCATAACATCATTTATTGAGTTGTACGCTTGGTTCGGTCACTTCCAAACTCCTCAGCGATTTTTGCCGCTGCCTCCTTTAGCTCGCTTTCATTAAGCAGGTGAAGCCATCGGATTCTCTTTTCTTTACGAAACCATGTCATTTGACGCTTTGCATACCGACGAGTATTTCGCTTGATGAGGTGGACCATTTCTGTGAATTCGATGTCACCGCGCAGATAGGAGAGGACCTCAGCATAACCCACGCTTTCCCAGAGTTGAGCGCTTGCATTTGATTCATCATATCCCATTGAGCGCAGCTTCTTCACTTCCTCAACAAGTCCGGCTCTGATCATCCAGTCGACCCGCTCATTGATTCGGGCATAAAGCTTCGCCCGGTCCCATGCAAGACCAAACCAACTGGAAGAAAATTTCACGTTAACCTTCTTTTTCTGCTGAATCGATGAGAGAGGTTCACCTGCCACATAGAATACCTCAAGAGCGCGCAACACGCGTCGCGGATTATTTCGATCGACCCGTGCTGCTGTTTCAGGGTCAATTTTCTCGAGTTCACGAACCAGTGCCGGAAGACCTTCCTTCCGCAAGCGGTCGTTCAAATTTTGGCGGACGCTCGGCTCAGCAGGGACATCTTCAAAGAAACCGTCAACGAGTGATTTCAGGTAGAGACCGGAACCGCCGACCACTACAGGAACGACGCCACGCTGGAACAGCCCTTCGATGATCTCCCTCCCCCTTTCTCCAAATTCACCGGCGCTGAACGTACGATCCGGCTCGTACTCATCAATGAAATAATGAGGCACACGAGAAAGGACCTCCCTTGGTGGTTTCGCAGTACCGATCGTAGCATATCGATACACTTGCCGAGAATCAGCGGAAATGATTTCGCCGCCAAGAAGCTCAGCAACATAAACTGCAACCTCGCTTTTCCCGGAGGCAGTGGGACCAGCTATGATCAGAACGCGCCGTTCATCTGTACTCATCGAATCGAGAAAACCGTTCTACTCCACGAATACTCACTGGAAATAGAAAAGTATCGCCATCAACATGAGGTTGAGAGTGAATTTAGCGAACACCATGCCACCCCTTCTTGCCGATAAGTGGGACAAACTTGAATCCAAAGACCTTCTCCTCTGACAGCTCTTCGCCCTTTTTAGAAATTATGGTCAGTTCTTGTACATCGAGATCGCCAACGGGAATAACGAGTCTGCCGTCATCATTGAGCTGTTTGAGAAGTGGATCAGGAACCTCAGGGGCAGCTGCCGTGACGATGATGCGGTCAAATGGTGCAAATTCGCGCCAACCGACCGTGCCATCACCAACTTTAGAAGCAACACGATATCCGAGTTTCTCGAAGGTCTTTCGAGCTTGTTGCAAAAGTTCAAAGTAACGCTCGATGGTAAAAACGCGAGCACCCATTTCCGCAAGTATCGCAGCTTGATACCCGGAGCCTGTTCCAACCTCGAGCACCTTATTTCCTTCGTGTACATCAAGCGCCTGTGTCATGAAGGCAACTGTATAAGGCTGCGAGATGGTCTGGTTCAGCCCGATTGGCAGAGCACGGTCTTCGTAAGCGTGATAAACAAAAGCTTCAGGAACAAACAGATGACGAGGGACGCGGCGCATTGCCTGTATTACTTGCTCATCGGCGATGCCTCGCTCGCGAAGGAGTTGAATCATCTCTTCACGTTCTTGGTCAAACCGCGTTACAGCATTTCGAGACAGAGGATATTCTTCCACGCTTCCTCGATCTTTTCTCAACGTGTTGGGCTGTTAAGCTGCGATGTGGAGAAAACATGCCGCAATGACCATCGTGTTGTTGAGGCTGTAAGGCTCCTTTGCAAACGCTGTCGCAACGCCTCTCCGGTGAAGCCCCGTTCAAGTACGCCATTTTCAGCAACAGAGATTGTACCGGTCTCCTCAGACACTATGACCACGACGACGTCCGCTTGCTCTGTAATCCCCAGCCCTGCACGATGACGCATCCCAAGGGGGACATCATTAAGCTTTGTGGTCGTTGAAAAAGGCAGTGTACACCGTGCTGCTTCAACAACTCGGTCTTTGATGATCACAGCTCCGTCATGTAGTGGTGATTTCGGATTGAAGATCGAAATCAGAAGTGACTTGCTGATACGAGCCTCCAGTTGAATTCCTGATTCCGCAAATGTACGCAGCCCAGTCGACCGCACAATCACCATGAGGGCTCCATGTCGCTTTTTCGATAATTCTACAGCAGCGCCAACCACCTCATCAATCGACTCAGTAACGTCAAGTTTAACAAAATAACGCATTAAACGCCCGCGACTGAATAATATCAATAAACGCCGAATCTCTGGCTGGAAAAGGATAAGAAGAGCAATAACCCAAACATCCGTCACTGTCCGAAGCAGCCAACCGAGTGCTTTGAGATTAAGGGCTTGCGCAACAAAGAAAAGTGCGATGAGAAAAACAAATCCCACAAAAATCTGAGCAGCGACCGTACCACGCATCGCCACATACAGCCGATAAAAAATGTATGAGACAATAGCAATATCAAGGAGATCAATGATTGAAATACTGACAAAACCAATATGGAAAAGCTCCAATATGCTGCTCCTTATCGATTAGGTGCTGGACTACGGTCCTGATGAGGATTGCCAGATCCACCCGAGGCGAACTGGGGAGCAGGCTTTATCACCCGCTCCCGGATGATTGAATCGACAACACGTGCCACACGCACCATTTCTTTGACATCGTGAACGCGGATAATGTTTGCTCCTCGAGCAATTGATATTGCAACTGCACCAGCGGTCCCTTCTAAGCGGTTTTCAACCGGAAGGTCAAGAATCGCACCTATGAATGATTTTCTCGAAGGACCTACAAGGATAGGCAAGCCAAGCTCAAGAAATTCATCAAGGCGATTCAGCAATGAAAGATTATCCTCCACCCTCTTTCCAAACCCGATCCCAGGGTCAATGATCACTTGCTCGATCCCGTGCCTCTCTGCAATCGTAACTCTGTTCCGCAACCACGCTTTGACTTCCGCAACAACGTCACGGTAGATCGGGTTATCCTGCATCGTCTTTGGATTTCCTCGTATATGCATCAATACGACCGGAATACCTCGTTCAGCGATGAGCTTGCCCATTGATTCATCAGCTGTCAACGCACTGATATCATTCACAAAGGAAGCACCGGCATCAAGGGCGGCCTCTGCTACTGGAGCCTTGTACGTATCGATTGACAGTGGGACATTGATGCTATGCCTTAATACCTCGAGCACAGGCACGACGCGACGGATCTCTTCATCCACCCCGATCGGGTCTGCACCTGGTCTGCTTGATTCCCCTCCAACATCAATAAAATCCGCACCTTCATGTTCCATCTCCACAGCCCGTGCTACAGCCGACTCAATGCTCATGTACTTCCCTCCGTCTGAGAAGGAATCAGGGGTGACGTTGAGGACGCCCATCACATAAGTTCGCTCACGAAGGTCAATAACCCGACTGCCAAGGTGCATGAGAAAAGGGTTGCTCATGACGTCAAGACGAAGGGGATGTTTCTTGATTTCGCTGTTGCTCCAGCCCCATTTGCCTCAGCTTCATTTTCAGTTTCTTTTCTTTCCGACGATGCTTTTTTCGTACCAGTTTTCCTTTCTTATTCATAATGACTCTCCGAAGCTCAGGTAAGTGAATAAGAAAAGCAGAGAGAACTCCGACAACGTCGAGGGTTTTCATCAAATTGGCGTGGCGCCTTGGCGCCTCACTCACAGAGCCATCGGTGGGATTCGAACCCACGACCTATCGCTTACGAGGCGATTGCTCTACCCCTGAGCTACGATGGCAAACAGCTTGTCGTGCAAAGCGACTATACACAAAAAATATACTCAATATGCTATGGACTTGCAAGATACCTATCTGAGGTGATGAACACCGCAGGCACGAAAGGAACGACTGGTTATGAATCTAACGTTCATGGCGCTATGGGCATCACGATCAAGACTCAAGTACCGCTTTCATCGCTCAGCTCGCCCCCTATCTGTTTTTCGGGAACCTGGGCAAATGCTTCCTTAAGTTTCTGCGCTACAGATTTCCCGACCACTGCGGCAAGCTCCACCTCACTTGCTTTTAGCACCATCTTCATAGACCCGAAATGCTCGAGAAGTTTCTTCGCTCGTTTAGGACCTATACCGGGAATTGCTTCAAGCTCAGTTCGTATAGTTCGCTTTGAACGCAGGAGCCGATGATAGGCGATCGCGAATCGATGTGCTTCATCCCGGATGCGCTGTAGCAGGCGCAACCCCGATGAGGTTTTTGCAATCTGCAGTGGGTCAGAGGCATAAGGCACATAAACCTCCTCCAATCGCTTAGCTAATCCAATGACCGGAATTGATTCCAGTTGTAGTTCCTTCAACACTGCGACAGTCGCCGAGAGCTGTCCCTTACCGCCATCAACCATAATCAAATCAGGGCGCTCAGTGTTTTCTTCAAGCATGCGTTGATATCTTCGTCGTATTACCTCCCGCATGCTGGCGAAATCATCGGGACCTTCTACGGTGCGAACTTTAAATTTCCGGTACTCGCTCTTCTTGGGTGACCCATCAACAAAAGTCACCATCGATGCAACAGTATCAGAACCCTGAATATTCGAGATATCAAAGCATTCAATACGTCGAGGTGGGACAGGAAGCCGAAGATCGCGCTGGAGAGCTTGAACTGAATGAGGGACAAAGTCAGCTTGCTTCGCACGCTGCAATTGAAGCTCGTCGAGCAGGAGTTTCGCGTTCGTTACAGCCATCTTAACAATTTCAACTTTGTCGCCGCTCTGCGGTGCCATTACCTTAACTTCCTCACCACGCTTCGAAGTTAACCAGGCTTCAACAGATTCCGCCGCAGAAAGCTGTACAGGCAAAAGCACCTCCCGTGGAACATCATCTGTATCAAGATAGTACCGGCTCACAAAGGAACTGGCAAGCTCCTCGAGTGTTCGATCTTCTGCTCCTGTCAGATAATAATGATGGCTCCCAATGAGCTTCCCTTCACGGACCTTGAAAACCACTCCGCAGGCATCGTCCTCAGCGCTGGCTACTCCGATCACATCGCGATCTTCCTTCTCCAGCGTGACAACCTTCTGCTTCGCTTCGTATACTTTCAATGCCTCTATCTTGTCTCGTACTTCGGCTGCCTCCTCAAACCGCATTTCATCAGCAAGAGTTTTCATCCTTGCCTCAAGCTCACGAACAAGTGAGCCGGTTCGCCCACTCAGGAGCTTCTCAACTTCACGGATCATATCGTTGTATGCCTGCTGCGATATTAATCCTTCGCAGGGACCATCGCATTTCTTGATGTGATAATCAAGACATACACGAATTTTCTTTTTCTGAATAACCTCCTCATCAATGTAGTACCTGCAGCTACGGATGCGGAAGACATCCCGAAGCGTCTTCAGTGTAGAGCGGAGCGTCTTCACTTCTGTGAACGGTCCGAAATAACGAGAGCCATCACGAACAATGCGGCGTGTAACTGCAACACGAGGATAAGGCTCATTCGTCACGACAATGTATGGATAGCTTTTATCATCTTTTAAATTGACGTTGTAGCGAGGCTTGAGCCTCTTAATGAGATTTGCCTCCAGGATAAGGGATTCGACTTCAGAGTCAGTGACAATAATTTCGACATTTGCAATACGCGAGACAAGTGCCGCAAGCCGTGGATCAAAAGGACGAGAACGTTGAAAATATTGTCTTACGCGGCTTCTGAGGTTCTTAGCCTTGCCAACGTAGATAACTTTCCCTTGAGCATCTTGAAATTGATATACGCCGGGTTCGCCTGGCAGACTCTGCAGTCGCTCCTCCAACGTCACAGGATCTACATCTACTCTGAAAATAATTCCAGCGTCCATCAAATTCTCCCCACTTACTCTCTCCAAGCATTATAACAGAGCAAGCACGAGATTATT
Source organism: Bacteroidota bacterium (assembly GCA_049973045.1). GTDB lineage: Bacteria > Bacteroidota > Ignavibacteria > 0-14-0-80-59-12 > 0-14-0-80-59-12 > JBMFJZ01. Next base: position 441,145 of record JBMFJZ010000001.1, read on the forward strand.
CAAGTTCATCGAGAAGAATCCTTCATCGACGGCGCTCCATTCGTGCTCTTACCCTGTGGAAGTGCTACAAGTTCAACAAGCACACCGCCCGTTGACTTTGGGTGAAGAAAAGCTATCTGCGTACTTTCAGCACCAATCTCAGGTGCCTCCGTCACAAGATGAAATCCTCCCCGACGGAGTCTATCCATCTCAGAATGAATATCATCAACTACGAAAGCAACATGATGCAATCCTTCGCCACGCTTCGCAATGAACCTTGCAATAGGGGAATCATCAGAAGTCGGTGCAGTGAGTTCTACTGTCACTTCTCCAATTCTGTATGAGACAATCTTTGCTTCTTGGCTCTTTACATCTTCGACATGGTATGGAGATACACCAAGAAGCTGCGTGAAAAGCCTCTCCGACTCACGGATATTGCGAACGGCTATTCCCAAGTGGTGGATCTTCTTAATCATTTCAGAAAAACAAGGTTTCTTGAGATCGTTCTATCGTTCACATGAAGAAGCGCAAAATAAACGCCGCTTGCAAGCCTCGGGCTATCAAGCCGCGTAAAATATCTCCCGGGAGGAAGAGACTCATCAAATAGTGTTACAACACTCTCCCCTAATACATTGAACACAATAAGCTTTACCAGTGCTTGCGACGCAATCGCAAATTCCATTACTGGTCCGACATGTTCACAGCCTCTGCTCGCAAATGGATTCGGATAGACAGCCAGATAGGGAGAGCTTTCTTGCCGCATTGCCGGTCGAACGTCACCGGCATCGGTGTTCTTCTGGGCATTCATCCAGGCTGTGAGAAGAAGGCTTGCAAAGTCTACTGAAGCAGATTGAATTTGCCTGAGGGTGAAAGACCTTGTCTCAGACCACAGAACAGCATAGTAAGTCGGACTGTCATAGTTATAACTTGCAGCTTGAGATGCCTTAGCATCTGCAGAGTATAATGAATCGACAAGCGCGTTTGATGCGTACAGATAATTGATCACAAAGGCAAATGGGTCCTTCACATAGTGTGCGTCCCCAGGTCTAACAGCGATTTCGCTTTGATAGCGATCGACCATCCATGTCTCATACCGAGTGTGAACGTTGTGATCGTTGTTATATCGTCTTGTTGCATGAAGTGGCTGATGGGCATCTCCTACATAATGACCAAGATCTGCCGCAAAAGCAAGAGCTTTCGTTGAGTCGCCCCGCTGAAGGCATGCTGTCACGGAGTCAAGCGTCCACACGGTAGCCCACGGGTTAATTCCGTAGCTGGACAAAGTAGCTTCACCATATTTCGCAAGTGCAACGGAGTAGTCGGATGGAAAACTATGGGTTAAGTACTCGGAGAAATTCTCCATATCGAGATAATGTTTTCGTCCCTCTGTTGGTTCAGTATCCCTTCTGTAATCCGCATCCGAAGAATGATCAGCAAGATATGCAGCATTCCTGATGAACAGCGACAGATCTGCTGGGAGATGCTTCACTGCAGATGAATTTATGACTCGATGCGCTGTTCTTCCCCATCCAAAAAGAGGTGAAGGGAAGAGGGCAACCAAAATAAGAGCCACTGCAATTTGGCGCTTCCTGAAAGGCATATTCTCATTTCAAAAGAATCATCTTGCGAACTTCCTGGAACACCGGCGTCCTATTATCGAGCGGCACAGCTTCAAGTTGATAAAAGTACACACCGCTTGGAAGAGAACTTCCATCAAACGTAACTGTATGAGCTCCGGCATCTTGGTCACCTTGGTCTATACTCCAGACCACCTGCCCGAGCACATTAAACACGCGAAGTATTGCTCTTGATTTTGTACCCAGTTCATAAGTAATTGCTGTTGTCGGGTTTCCGCCGTAGGGGGACCCACCTGTGGCGGAGAACGGGTTAGGATAATTCGGCTCAAGTCGGAATACGTGAGCTATTGGGGTTTTCACCTGTGCGGACATTGCCACAGCAGCAACTTGCTTGAGAATTCTGTTACCAGGGTCAACGGTCATAGTGCTTGGAGCAAATGAAAAGACAAAATCGTACGCTTGTTGCCGAGCTTCGTTCATCACCGTGACAATTGTGTCTGAAGCCGAGTCGCTGAATTGAAGTTCCACCGGCATCTTGAACACCGGGTACGATGGCGATTGCCGCTGCTCGAGAACCACATGAGTCCACCACTGACCTGAGGTCGGATGGACACTCCACGTGGCTGCATAGATTGGATACCCTGGCTGAAATACCCATTGTTCAAAAAACCAACCGTAGTTTGTCCCTGTTGTTGCATTCACCACCTGCATAAAATCGTCCGTGACAGCACTACTGTAGGCAAATTGATTCGCGTAGTTCCTGAGTATCTGAAAAAACGCTGAATCCCCAACAACATAGCGAAGCATGTGAAGGACCCAGGCACCCTTTGCATACTCGGTCCAGTTGAACAAAGAATCGAACGGGGGATTGTAGATTGTACGAGAATGAGTAGCTATATCAAACTCTCTGCTACCAAGGAAGCTCTTCATTACGCTGTTAAGTCCATCAGCTCCTGATGTATGCTCTGCATAAAGTGCCTCACAATATGACGCGAATCCCTCGTTGAGCCATATATCTGCCCACGTACCGCAGGTCACAAGGTCACCCCACCACTGGTGAGCCAGTTCATGAGAAACAACTCTCTCACGTGTCAAATATTGCCTGTGAAGCGTTGTAAGTGTTTGATGCTCCATTCCTCCATAGTAGAATGGATAGACCCCTGTCATTTCATATTTTTCGAAAGGATATTCACGGAATGTTTTGCTGAAATAATCGACCATGTCCACTACTTTAGGAAGATATGCCGCCACAGTACTCGAATCCTCCTGCCACGTGTAGTAACCTATTGGTATGGAACGTTTGTCAACTGTCTGATACGTTGTTTGTGAGTGCGAGTATTTCGAAATCGTTACACACATGAGATACGGAGTGATTGGATATGCCTCATTCCACACAAACGTGGTCGTGCCGTCAGGATTTTTTCTCACGTCAACAAGAGCACCATTTGAAGCAGCAGTATAACCATCTGGCACGGTGATGGAAATTCCAGCGGACGCTGCCTTCACAGATGGTGTATCAACACAAACAAACCAGTAATGAGCATCGGTAGGCTCTGACATTGTGTAACCAATATTTTCAAGAATTTTCTGAGATGGATTCTTCTGGAAATAGTACCATCCTTTTCCAGGGGGAACTGTACGCTGATAGCTAATCACAAAGATAACAGTATCTCCGACAGCGGGTGCTTGCGAAAGTATTAGGTGCAGCTTTTCTGCAGCTTGGTCAAGGCTAAACGAGACATTCCCGCGATTAGATGTTACGGAATTTATCAGAAGCTGGCCTGCATCAAAATCGAATTGTGTCCGCATATCATGCGGAACAACAATGATAGATTCAACGGCACTGAAGGAAGAGGTGTTCATCGGGACGTGAAGATTTAGAGCGTACCGCAGAACATCGAAGCTGCGATTATTTTCTTGCTCTTTGAGCAATGAGGGGAGTTGGGTTGCAAAGCTCCTGGTGGATGCCGCGGAAAAAACATTCTGTGGAAAGCCCTGAACATTAAAGCTCTGGCTGTATGAAATGCTCGTTAAGCAGAGAGCTGCCGAGAACAACTTATTCACCAGGTCTATTCTCATTTCTTCACCGTCGCTCTGTTTAGCGGATTGGTTCTTCCACTAATGAAAACAGTTTCAATCTATGTCAAGTTCTCTGACGGTCAGATACGGACATTAGCAACGACACAATTCTTCTCCCTTTTAGGTGAGGAATCCAGAATTCTCGCTTTTGTTTCTTCAGTGGATAACGTCTTGTATTCGCGAAGTCGCCCAAGGAGATTTCCCGAAGGGCAAGCGAAGCGTGAATACCTGTCGCTTCGCTCCATTGAAAAATGGAAATTGCAAAATGCAAACTGCAAAGTCATTTCCCCCTTCGCAGTGACTACGGATTTTGCAAGGATTTTGATTAATTCCTTAGCTTCAGCCAATAATGGCTGTAGCTCCCTGCCAGAAATTAAGTCGGTCCTCTCCACCAATTTCAGCCAATATAAAGACCTGTCGCTTGGCTCCATTGCAAGATGAAGAGTGCAAAAGGCAAGAGTAAAATTTTGTTTTGTGAGATTTTGCTTTTTAATATTTGCATTTTTCAGTTTGCATTCTGCATTGAGCCGTTGCGCATAACTCTTTGGCGGTGCTAATGTAGTAGCTGTGAGTGTGCAGAATTCATCAGGGTATTTCACTACTACCGCACAAAATGTCAGATTACCGACATACAATTTGGTAAAACCCGTGTCCTGTTTTGCACAAAGGTCTAACAGGTGCTCCAAATCATTTGCCTCTTGAAAATCCATATTTTTCTCAACAAAGGCAAGCGTTCAATAATCTTTCAGTTACTTGCTGACGATGAAATTTCATTTTCCAGGGAAGCTTAACTCATGTTTAGCTATTTTAAAATCCTCCAATCCCTTATTAACCCGCCCCTTAACAGCTTGGCTTATCAATTATTACTGAAAAGTCACATTTGCTATACCTTTTAGAAGTGCCCTCAGTTTTTCGACCAAAAAGAATTACACTCTTAACAGATATTGCTGATGGAGCAAGCCTTTCAAAAATTATCTTTCTGATCTTTTTCTCTTAACTTATCATTTTGACACCTCCATCAAATCTTTTGAGGTGTGAACATCAGAAAGTCCATTTCTTGCAACATGAATGGTATGCCGGAGTTTCAGAAATAGCACCCGATTCTTGTAATTCAGAGCCATCAACATTGGCTCTGCAGAACAGCACGTTCAAATCCACCAAAGGCGGGCTTTCCAAAAATCTTCGATATTCGTGACAAGTACCCCAAGGAGAACAATTGTAGCTCCGAGATATGTGCGTGCTGTCAAAATTTCTGAAAGAACGATCCCACCAAGGAGCACAGCGATAACAGGCGTGATCAGCGCGCTCAAGGAAAGAACAACAACGGGGATCCTTTTCAACAGCCAGAAATAGATACTAAAGGTTACCACAGAGCCAAAGACGCTGAGATATAAAACAGTCCAGACGGCAGTGACGTTCAATGTTAAAGGTGAGCGCCTTTCGAACAACAGCGACCCCGTGAGCAAGATAAACGCTGCAAGGAGCATTCCACCAAAGCTCACAACAAATGGGTGGAGTGTCCTTCCATATTTTTTGATAATAATAACAGAGATAGCTTGCAAGAATGCGCTGAGGACAATACCAACCATTCCCAAGAAAGCATAACGATTCGTGAGATGAATGTCAGCCCAGAAAATTACGATTATGCCAATAAACCCGAGGGTTATGCCAATGATTTTTAGCAGTGTCAGGGGTTCTTCCTTGATAACATAATAACTCAAAATGGCAATCATGAAGGGGTAAGAGGCGAACAAGATCGAACTCAACCCCGAGGCTATATACTGTTCAGCCCAGTAAACAAGCGCAAATGGTATCCCGAAAGATAGCAACCCTGCTGAAAGAAATACCCAGCGCGATACTTTATCGCTTGGTAGAGATAGACCGCGGAGCTTAATGAGAATGAATAGTATCGTCACAGCGACAACGAAGCGAACACCTGCGGAAAACAAAGGGGGCATGCTCTGCAATCCGATCTTAATAACTAACCAGGTCGATCCCCAGATGAGGCAGATCAATGCAAAGGCAAGAACTATAATAGCTCGCGACCGCATCAACCTATTCACATCGATTAAGAGCGACAGGGGTGTCGTGCAATGGTGTTCTCGATAATCTCAAGAGTTTGATCTGCGGCGACATCCCAATCAAATGTGCGTGCATAGGCAATCGCTTCCTGAGTTAATCGCTGACGCAAGTCATCATCGTTGAGAAGTAATAAAATCTTTTCTGCTAACTCGTTTATATTTCCGTAAGTATAGAGCAAGCCTGTTTTCCCATCGAGCACAGAATCGCGCAAGCCCGGCACGTTGCTTGCGATCACGGGTGTGCCACAGGCATTTGCCTCAATAACAGTGAGCCCCCAACCCTCCTTCGATGAGGTATTCACAACAACGTGCATTTTCTGAAGCATTGCAACTTTTTTTTCATCAGAAACAAACCCGGTGAACTCAACCGTACTGGCGAGTGCCGGCGTATCGCCGGCATTGCGCTGGCGCGCCACAAGACCGAGTTTTCTTGCATATTCTTCGAGATTCCGGCGGTGATCCCCTTCACCAATAATTTGCAGGCGAGCCGCTGGTATCCGCTTCAGAACAATAGCAAAGGCTTCAAGCAAATGTTCAATGCTCTTGTATCTCTTCAATCGCCCCACATAACCAATGAGCGGAGTTTCGCTTTTCTTCCCATCCCCGGGATAATGAACTTTATGATCGACGCAGTAGTTCACAATGTGAACGTTCTCTTTAGGGAATCCATGGTTTATCAATTCATGAAATGTACTTGGCGATCCGACGATGAACGGTAGGTTTCTATATACCCGTACAGCGACACGTTCATGAAGATAGACATAGGCGGCTAATGGAAATGGAACCTCGAGGAAAATACTTTTATCAAACAAATGGTGGGTAATACCGAGAAGAGGCTCTCGAACATACCACGGGGTATAGAAAGGGATCTTGTTCAAGTCGTCTATGATGATGTTGTAGCCCTCACTACGAAACCGGGACCAGTATCGCACTGGCACAAGATAGTTGAATAGATACCGATTCCCCTCTCGGATAACATGGATGCCATTTATCTCCTCCTCGTGTTTCGCATTAGGGAACATCGAGCAGTAGAGAACGACCTCATGTCCGCGGCGAGCAATACGGGAGAACACTTCGTGAAGATGGACCTCTGCACCCCCTGCAAGGGGATTCTTAATATCTTGCCAATTGAAGATGAGTATTCGCATAGTGAAGCTACAAAGGGTTCAAATGGCTATCTGGGATGGTACCAGAGATTACTTTTGTCTCCTCTGGAGCCGCTCGAGGTCAGCGTCGACCATCATCCTGACAAGTTCTTCGAAGCCCACAGTAGGTTGCCATCCCAACTTCGCCTTTGCCTTGCTTGAGTCGCCAAGCAGTTGGTGAACTTCTGCAGGTCGGAAAAATTGCTCATCGGAAACGACGTAATCTTCCCAGTTCAAGCCGAGGTGGCTAAATGCAAGGCGGCAGAAATCGCGCACGGTATGCGATATTCCTGTGGCGATAACAAAATCCTCAGGTTCCTCCTGCTGAAGCATTTGCCACATAGCCTTAACATAGTCGCCAGCATAGCCCCAGTCGCGCGCAGCGTCAAGATTCCCAAGCCGAAGCTCTCTTGCAAGTCCCAGCTTGATCCTTGCAGCACCATCAGAGATTTTACGTGTGACGAACTCTAATCCGCGACGCGGTGACTCATGGTTGAAGAGAATACCTGAAACGGCGAACATATCATAGCTTTCTCGATAATTCACAGTGATAAAATGACCGTACACTTTTGCCACGCCGTAAGGACTACGTGGATAAAATGGGGTGTTTTCATTTTGCGGGACTTCCCGAACTTTCCCAAACATTTCGCTGCTGCTTGCCTGATAAAAACGTATCTTCCGATTGATGAGTTTGATCGCCTCGAGCATTCGCGTCACACCGATTGCAGTAAATTCAGCAGTCAGCGTCGGCTGAGTCCACGAGGTAGGAACAAATGATTGAGCGGCGAGGTTATAGATTTCATCAGGCTGAGCTTCCTCAATCAATTCGATGATAGAGAGTTGATCAAGAAGGTCAGCCTGGCGGAGTTCAATTTGGTCGCGAATATGTTCAATGCGCTCAAAATTTTCAGTGCTGGCTCGCCGAACCATCCCAAAAACGCGATAGCCCTTTGAGAGAAGAAACTCCGCTAAGTATGAACCATCTTGACCTGTGATACCAGTGATCAATGCTGTTTTCATATTGATAGTCCCTTCACGACAAAGACCTTGTTGTCTAAGAACATGGTTTATCTAAGTCCCGCCACTGGCTGGGGATGCGCCCCCGGCATACTTTTTCCCAATCACCCCAATTGAAAGCCCCGTATAAAGTGGTAAAGGTGTCCGGAGCAATCTCTGACGAACCCATCGTCTCAATTGGCTCAGCAACGGAATTCTCGGATATAATGGCAATCGCACGCCGAACTTCTTCATCATCTCTCGTAGCATGCGATACAAGAAGCTTGGATACATCCATTCCCCATAGCGATGAACAACAGTCACCCCGGCTTCCTCGGCAATGCGGTTCAGTTCGTTTATAGAAAATTCCCGTTCCCATCCAGCGAACCAGAGTCCGAGTGCAATGAGAGCATGCTTTACGATAGTGTAAACATGATACCTCTGGGGCACATCAACGAGGAGGTATCCGTTAGGTTTCAGCACGCGGACATTTTCGCGGAGCAACGCTGCCGCAACTGATGGCTGAAAATGCTCAAGAAGCCCCTGATGGAAGACAATGTCAAATGATCCGTCTCTAAAAGGGAGTGCAAACGCATCCCCGCGAATTAAAGATGCGGAGACTCCAAGTTCCTGAGCGTAAGCGCGGAGGATGCGAAGAGAATTTTCTGCGTAGTCCAGTTGATACACAACAGCCCCTTTGCCAATGAGTTGAAAGCTGTCACGTCCTGTTCCGGCACCAACTTCAAGAACCTGCTTTCGAGTCAGATCAGTAACAGACAGGAGATTGCGTAGCACACGGTCAGCATTTGAATAAATCTCCTGAACTCCACCACCCTTCGCTTTCTCTCCCCAGAATTTCTCCCAGTGATTGCGCTGAGACGTTCTCTTCATCAATCCCGCTCAATGAACTCCCCGAGAAGTATCGGCACCCTGGTTCTGTGCCTTCACCATGCCTTCAAGTTGCTGAATACGAGACTCCGTCCACTCCGGTATGCCACGCTGGTCTCCGTACTCGGTCTTTATCTGTCTGAGAATTTGAATTTCCTTCTCGTACTCCCCCTGGCTATCATAGAGATTCATTAAAACAACGTATGGATTATATTGGGTCAGTGGTTCATGCCTGCTCATTTCAATAAAGCGGAGTGCACGTTGCTCAAGTCGCTTGGAGAACACCAAGTATTTCTCATGGTCACCTGCAAAGTTATAGAAGTTTGCAACATCCATGAGAAGCCGATAGTCCATTGGAATCCACTGATCCGGTATCTCCTCATCCATTTTATTAAGGATTTGAAGGACCTTTGCCGTGTCCTTGAATGCGTTAGCATAGTAGAGTGCAAGTCTCAGAAAGGCATTGCGGTAGTTTAAGGTGAGCCGCATTGCGTTGTCATCGATATATAGCGTGGAGTCGTTCAAGCCACGAAACTTGAACCCGTAATGCTGGTCAGTGTAGTAACCCTCCGGCTGGTACATCACCTGTTGAGAAAGAATTTCAGGTGAGATGGCTTGCCAGTCGGACGTTCGTTTCACCGGAGTAACTTTATAGGCAAGGCCATCCATTCTCAAGTAGTCTTCCAAGCCAATGCGACTCTCAGGAAGAGTTGTCACCGCGAAGTACACGGGGCGATCCCATCCGGCGTTCTGAATGATGTTGAGCACCATAACACTTTGTGAAGAGAGTATCTCAAACGGTTGTCCATCGGCACCCTGGAGCTTGGTCCCCTGAACAGTAAATGTAATTCCGCCACGGTGAAGAGCAGCCGTGTCTGTCACGCCATAGCGCTGAAAAACCTCTGGAGGAACAGGGAGCGTGATTTCTCGTGTCTTCCACAAAACACCCCCCTGCTGCGTGATGTTATCAATCTGATCATCCGAAAGAGAAATTGGAACGGGGAGAGCGCCGTGAGGCCGTTCATGCTTAAGTTGCTTTACATACCACGGTGTTTGGATAAGGCTCAAATTTGCGACCCGAACATCAGTTCGAACATGAGCGACTTCCTGCAAGTACCACAGTGGGAATGTATCGTTATCACCATTGGTAAAGAGAATAGCATTCTTTTCGCAGCTCTGCAAGAGGTTATACGAATAATCCCACGGAATATAATTCCGTGACCTGTCATGATCCCACCAATTCTGGACTGCCATATTCACCGGCACAATAAAGAGAGTAAGAAAAAGTGCTCCACCAAGATATATGGGCTTTATCCGATGTGACCGAATTTTTTCCTCGAGAAATTCAAGAAGAGCTGCCGCTCCAAGCCCAACCCAAATGGCGTATGCAAAGAAGGACCCAACATAGAAGTAGTCTCGTTCACGAGGCTGGGGCTCCGCCATGTTGAAGTATACCACAAGAGCAAATCCCATCACTACGAACAACGCAAGAAGCGCGAGGGCAAATTTCCAGCTCTTTTTGAAGTGGTAAAATACGCCGATAAGTCCGAGAATGAATGGGAGAGCAAAATAGCGGTTAGGGAATGCGCGGCTATCCGACCACTGAGTCTTGCTGCCGAACAGTGCAACCGGAGCATCCTGTATATCTCCAGCGCGACCGATGAAATTCCACCCAAGGTAACGCAGGTACATATGATTAAGCTGATATCGCCAGAAAAAGTCCCATGGGCCGCTATATTTCCGATAATTTGCCTGCTTTTCTGGTTCCGGATTCCACATTCGATTGAAGATCGATGGCTGCTCACCATACTGCTCCCGGTTAATATACATCACGAACCGATTCAGATTGCTTGGATTATTCTCATTGACGGGTGGTTGAGCGTTTGCCCGGATGATCACCATTGCGTATGTAGCGTATCCCAAAACAATAAGCACTGCCGCCATAGATGCGGTCACCACAACTTTGTTCTTCTGCTTTGTTCCCCAGTAGACAAGATAAATCAATCCGGCGATTATGAATATTGGTATCATGCGAATAAGATCGCTCCCTTCTTCCCCTCCTCTCAGCGTCCCAATTTTCCCATCCAGAAAGTCCGGAAGCCAGTTAACAATACCCGGAAAGATTACGCCGAACCCCAGGACTGCTAAGATGGAAAAATAGATAAACGATTTGCTCGTAACCTCATAGTAGCGAATATAGATCAGGAAGGCTACTGTGAAGAATGCTAACAGGCTTAACTGATGAACGCCTATGGAGAGTCCCATCAAATAGGCAATGAGAAGCAAATAACGCTCGCTTTGTGGTTCATAAGCGTGCTCATACCACATAAGCGCCAGCAACACAACAGAGGAAACAAAGAACATGCTCGAGGCATATACCTCTGACTCAACGGCGTTGAACCAAAACGTGTCGCTGAAGTTGAATGTCAGCGCAGCCACCACGGCTGAACCAAATACGATAAGCAAATCGATAACGCTCTTTGGTTCCCCACGCCACTGCTTGATGAGTCGGGCAACTATGAAATAGAGAAACATTACGGTAAAGGCACTTGCAAGCACGGAGATCGTGTTGATCCTTAATCCGGGGTCATGTACGAATGGGATCATCTGGAAAAATCGCCCAACTATAAGGAATAAGGGAGCACCTGGTGGATGTGGAACAGCCATAGTATAGGCTGTGGCAGAAAACTCGCCGCAATCCCAGAATGATACACTCGGCTGAACTGTCAGCCAGAAGGTCAGAAACGAGACGAAAAAAACTCCTAAGCCAATAAACAAATTGATTCGACGAAAGTCCATGATACCCCTTTCTCCATCTTACATCACTGAGAGCGATATAATTTAGCGTAGCCTATCCAAAAGTTCAAATGAGTTGCCTGGCAAGTTCGTCAGCAATTAAAAATCCCCGTCGCGTGAGCTGAAGAACAGCCCCATCAGAGAAAATAAACCCGAGGCGTTCCCACTCTTCTAAAAGATCTCGCTTTTGAGCTGCTAAATCTATTCCAAATTGGGAGGCGAGTGCCTTCATATCAATACGCCCTTGCCTGAGCCCAAGATAAATGCTCTCTTCAAACTGCTCAGTCTCTCTCAAAATTTCTGCTCCAGATGTAGGAAGGCGATTCTTGTTCAAGGCACAAATATATTCTGAAATGCTGCGGACGTTCCAGGATCGCTCACCTTTCCAGAATGAATGCGCAGAGGGACCCAACCCAAGGTAGGGCTTATGATTCCAATAGTTCGCATTATGCCGTGATCGGAAACCAGGTTTTGCAAAGTTTGAGATTTCGTACTGCTCATAGCCCGATGAAGTCAGCAACTCGATAGCAAGCTGATACATCGCCGCATCGGCATCGTCATCTAACAACTTCACCCTTCCTGCTTGAACAAGGCGTTCAAGCTGAGTCTCTGGTTCAACAATGAGACTATATGTCGAAATATGTTCAGGTCCTAGCTCAACAGCTCGCTGAAGCGTGCACTCCCATTGCGCAATGGATTGGATTGGGAGACCGAACATTAAATCAATGCTCACATTTTCGAAGCCCGCGTCCCGCGCATCCAGGTAGGTATGTACACCGTCTGCACTCGAATGGATTCGCGTAAGCCACTGCAGAAGCTGGTCATCGAAGGACTGAATCCCTATGCTAACACGATTCACCCCGATCAATCGAGCCCTTGAAAACCAATCGAGGGAAACTGTACCTGGATTTACTTCGATGGTGATCTCGACGTCATCAGAAAATTCAAATGAAGAACTCAGCGTACCTAAAAGTTCAGCGAGTTGCTCCGCGGAAATAAGCGATGGAGTTCCTCCACCGAAATAGATCGTTTCGAAAACCACATCGTCGGTAAGAAGCGCACGCCGAAGGACAATCTCATGCTTCAATGCCTGAAGAAATTGTTCTAAACTTCGCAGCGATTCAACAGAATAAAAATCGCAGTAGAAACATTTCCGTATGCAAAATGGAAAATGGATGTAAAGGCTTGCTTGATTCATCGTACAATCGTGCCAATTCTATTCCATCGGATGGCTTGTAAAGCTGACATAAATCCCCTTTGGAATTGAGGGAAATCCAGCGACCAGTACACAATCATTGCGCGGCCGACCACAAAATCTTCCGCCAGAAAACCCCAATCCCGACTGTCCGAACTGTTTTCTCTATTGTCCCCTAAAACAAAAAGGTAATTGCGCTCAACAACGTAATGAGTAGAGGGTCTCCCATCGATCATCACGGCATCTTTCCTGACGCCAACTCGATGCCCCTCTCGTTCAATAAAAGCTCGCCACTGGTCAATGTTAGATGCCGAAATCGCAACTGTATCGCCGCGCCTTGGCACGACAACAGGTCCGTAGTCAGCACCCTCAAGTTTCGCTCCGCTAACTGAGATTTGGCGGCTCATTTCCATAAAAGTTGTGGAAGTCTCCAAGTCCAGATTTTCTGGGACTGCTCCCGAGAAAAGCAAGCGACCACGAAAATTCGCAGGCGAGGGATAAAACATCGGAAGCCTGTTTACGTAAAGGACATTCCCAATGATCTGCACTGTATCTCCACCTATTGCAACGCATCGTTTGACAAAATTAATGTCTGAGGCGAAGTTAAATGTGTCCTGATCTTTCTGGTGGCGAAAGACTATCACATCTCCCCGGTCTGGGTAATTCAACCGCAGGAGGTTCACTGCCGGAATCCGAACTGATGTGAATGGAATCGTTCCAGGCATACGTATGCCGTAAATGAATTTGTTTACGAGAACAAAATCGCCAGGAAGCAGAGTATTTGCCATCGAACTTGATGAAATGCAAAGAGCTTCAATGAAGAAGGTCTTAAGAACGAGAGCAGCAAAAATAGCCGCAAGGAAGATTTCAACAACGTCGCGAATTCTTTGCAGCGACTTTCGCTTGTCATTACCTTTAACGCATTCAGCGGCGTTATTCTTCAAGTCCTTCGACATAGCGTTTTTCAGTTAATGATTGTACCCAATCTTCCCCACTGTATCGATTGAAGTTTTGTAATTATATCAAAAATTGGTACGCTGGGGTCCCATGACCAGTAAACGATCATCGGAGTACCGACAACATCATCGACTGGGACAAATCCCCAAAACCGGCTGTCCAGACTATTGTCGCGATTATCACCCATTGCGAATATGTAGTCGCGTTCTACGGTGTACCTGTTCGTTGGCTTTCCATCTATTGTAACTGAGCCATTGCTGACATCGACAGTGTGACCCTCGCGTTCAATGAAAATTTGCCACTGTTCAAGGTTCGCTGGTGTGATCTTGATTGTCCCCCCCTTTTTAGGAACCCAGAGCGGTCCGTAGTTATCCTCGTTGTAGTCCGATCCAGGTGGAAAAATTCGGCTATCAGGAACTCCCTTAGGAATGATGTAAGGTCGATCAAACTTCGCGTATTTAGGAAGCGGTTGACGAATTCCATTGACGAAAACAACCTTGTTGATGATCTGGATTGTATCTCCCGGCTCGGCTACACATCGCTTCAGATAATATGTAGGCTCAGGCGGCCGGATTTCATTCGGCATGCCGGGCCACACAAAGACTATGACATCACCCTTATGAACCTGGCGAAGTTTCGGCAGGCTCACGTGTGGAATACGGACATTGGTAAGGGGAATTGTCCTTGGTGTCGTCCCTCCAAAGATGAATTTATTCACGAAAAGAAAATCCCCCGGCATCACTGTGTCTTCCATCGATCCAGTAGGAACCTCAAATGAGGCGAGCACAAAGCTGTTGAGGATGAGGAAAGCACCTCCGACGTAGAGGACCTCCTTCAGGAACGCAACCAGTTTTTCTTTTGGGGTCCTTGGTTTTTTCTGGTCAACTGGTTGCTTACCTTTACGGGACGATGATGAAAAGCGCTGAGGAGTTTTTCGAGATTCCATATCACTCCTCCTCCGCTGAAAGAATCGCCAGGAAGGCTTCTTGTGGAACCTCCACACGTCCGATTTGCTTCATTCTCTTTTTCCCTTCTTTTTGTTTTTCCAATAATTTTCGTTTCCGAGTGATATCACCGCCGTAACATTTCGCCAGTACGTTTTTTCGAAGCGGCGCTATAGTCTCTCGGGCGATCACTTTGCTCCCAATAGCCGCCTGTATGACAACCTCGAACAATTGTCGAGGGATCAACTTTCGAAGCCGGAGAGACAAGCGGCGACCCCAGTCATATGCCTTGCTGCGATGAACAATTGTTGAGAGCGCATCGACTGGCTCACCGTTTAAGAGAATATCGAGCTTCACAAGGTCAGATTCCCTATACTCAAGAAACTCGTAATCAAAGGAAGCGTATCCACGTGACGTCGATTTCAGTTTGTCGTAGAAATCAAAAATGATTTCTGCAAGTGGTAGTTCGAACCGAAGATCGGCTCGTGTTGGATCAAGATATGTTGTCGTCTTATACACGCCCCGCCGATCGATGGCGAGCTTCATGAGCGCACCGATGTACTCGGAAGGAGTGATGATCTGGGCGAGAACAAAAGGCTCCTCAATTGCTTCAACTTCCCCAGGAGAAGGCATCTGAGCTGGATTATCGATAAAAAGTATATCCCCTGTTCGCATACGAACACGATACTCCACATTGGGGACTGTTGTGATCAATTTTTGCTGATACTCTCGTTCCAGCCGTTCCTGGACAATCTCCATATGGAGAAGACCAAGGAAGCCACATCGGAAACCAAACCCAAGGGCTGCTGAGGTTTCTGGTTCAAAGACAATTGCAGCATCGTTAAGACGAAGCTTCTCAAGGGCATCACGTAGCGCCTCAAAATCCTCGGCATTCGATGGGTATAGCCCACTGAACACCATCGGCTTCACCTTCCTATAACCCGGTAGAGCTTTAGACGCAGGTCGATCTGCATGCGTAATTGTATCACCAACACTCGAATCATGAACGTCCTTGATGCCGGCAATCAAATATCCTACATCACCAGCGCTCAGCACCCCAGTCCGTACACGGTTAAGTTCAAAAACACCAACTTCCTCAGCTTGAAATTGTTTCCCATTGCTGAAAAAGAGAATCTGCTCGCCCTCTCTCAGGGTTCCTTCAAATACTCGCAGATAAACAATGACACCGCGATATGCATCAAAGACCGAATCGAAGATCAAAGCGCGAAGTGGTTCATCAGGAGATCCCATTGGTGGAGGAACTCGATGGACAATTGCTTCGAGAATGTCATCTATACCGATATTTGCTTTTGCACTTGCAAGAATGATCTCATCTTCATGGCACCCAATAAGGTCGATTATTTGATGCTTAACAGCATCCACCATGGCACCGGGGAGGTCGATCTTGTTGATCACAGGAATAACCTCCAATCCTGCTTCAATAGCGAGGTAAGCATTGCTCACAGTCTGTGCTTCAACGCCTTGGGAAGCATCGACGACAAGTATTGCGCCTTCGCAAGCAGCAAGGGAACGCGAGACTTCATAAGAGAAATCAACGTGCCCCGGGGTGTCGATCAAATTAAGCGTATATTCACGGTGATCCCGTGCCAGGTATTTCATCTGGATTGCGTGCGACTTGATGGTGATCCCTCGTTCCCTCTCAAGAGGCATGTCATCCAGAATCTGATCCACCATCTGTCGCTCGGGAACCGTCCCGGTTCGCTCAAGGAGGCGATCGGCGAGCGTGGACTTACCGTGGTCGATGTGTGCAATAATACAAAAATTGCGTATTGTTTCCATCATAAACCAATATGAGAAAAGCCCGTGGACAGGGCTTACAAAAAAATATACTTCACCTACGCGCAACTTGCAAGGTGTCAGCCTTACCAAACCCGCGGAAGGGAAACCACGAAAAGCGTTTGGAGAATCAAAAGATAACGGTCGGTCAGAGAACTCTGACAGAGCATCCGCTCGCTTTCTGGATTTCGGCTGGAAGTCCGCCCTCGGCGGAGAAAAAGACAAGGTGAGAGATGCAAGAGCAGTCAGATGAGCCGAAGCCCTTCACAGGGATGGTTGCCCCGTGGAAAGCAAGTATAGCATCGTTCAGGGCGCATTCGTCTATCCCGGCGTTGGGATAGCAAAGAGCTTTTATCAGTCTGGCATGCTTGCGAAGGTAATCAATGTGCCACCGTAGAGAAGAGGGCTCTTTCCAGTAATGCCGGAGCCGCTGGTCAAGTCCACCTCGTGCGCTCCCTGTGTAGATGTAGTAGCCACGCTGGAAGTGAAATCTTCCTAACTTCCCAACTTGAATTACGCAAGGACGCTGAAGGTAGAGAACAAGGTTGTAAAGACCGGGGACACGACCGGCGGTTAAACGGTTTGAGCGACTATGTCGCCTATTGCGGTATCTATGATTTCCCAAGTGCTTTCTTAATCCTTGCGGCGGACTCAGCGCTATAGTATGAGCAGTTCCCCTTCACCACGTCAGCCTTGATCCCAAGCGCTTTGATGACCTTCTTTACGTCGGCTTGCGAAACTTTCCATTGTGTGGCAAGTTTGCCTGCAGTAAAGAGCTCAGCTTTTTCTGTTTTGGTTGCCATTGTTGTGCCTCCTGCATCAGTGAATACCGGGTTCGGTCATTTTCCAAAGATCAAGAATTTCGTCTAATTGCTCCGAGGAGAATAACTTTTTCTCTTTGAGAATATCGCGAATAGATTTTCCTGAGGCAAGGTATTCTTTTGCAATCTCTGCTGCTTTAGCATATCCGATGTGTGGGGTAAGTACAGTCACAACACTCATGCTCCCTTCCGCGTATTGCCTGCAGAGTTCTTCGTTAGCAGTAATGCCAGCAACTGTTTTTTCAGCGAGAACGCTTGAAGACGTTGTAAGAATCTCAATCGAATGGAATAAATTAAATGCGATCACGGGCATCATGACATTCAAATCGAGTTGACCAGCTTGCGCAGCAAGCGTCACCGTCAAGTCACACCCGATAACCTGAAATCCGACCATATCGACCATCTCAGGAATTGAGGGATTAACTTTCCCTGGCATGATTGAAGACCCAGGCTGGACAGGAGGAAGTTGTATTTCATACAGTCCTGTTTTCGGTCCTGAGCTGAGAAGCCGTAAATCGTTCGCTATACGAATCAAGTCCTGCGCATAGTTGCGGAGCGCACCAGAGACCTCAACGGCAGGAGCCATGCTTTGCATCGTCTCAAAGTAATCCTCAGCCATCCGGAAATCAAAACCAAGATCGGACGAAAGTACAGCAACCATGCGTCCCCTGTATTCCGGGTGAGCGTTAAGCCCGGTACCTGCTGCAGTTCCCCCAATACCGAGTTCCTTAAGATCTTCAGTTGACTGCTGGATGCTTTTGTAATGCCGCCGTATATTTGCAGCGTAAGCACCAAATTCTTGCCCAAGTCGAATTGGGACAGCATCTTGCAAATGTGTTCTCGCTGACTTAATGATGTGGTCAAACTCGATCGACTTTTGGTGGAACGCCTCTTCGAGTTTCTCCAATGCAGGAAGCAAATCTCTGAGGAGTAAAAGTGCACCGATGCGAATAGCAGTTGGAATCACGTCGTTTGTGGATTGCGCCATGTTGACATCATCATTCGGATGAACAATTGAATAGTTCCCTTTTTTTCCACCGAGTATCTCAATGGCACGGTTCGCAATGACTTCATTGGCATTCATATTGTGCGAGGTGCCAGCACCTGCCTGATAGACATCCACGACAAACTGGTCACGGAGCTTACCACTCAGGATTTCATCGCAGGCTTGGACAATAGCATCAGCCTTTTTCTTCTCCAGCAATCCTAGGTCGCTGTTTACTTTTGCAGCAGCTTTCTTAATCATTACCACTGCATCGATAAAGCGAGGCTTTGGACGCAATCCACTGATCGGGAAATTCTCCATCGCTCGAAGCGTTTGCACCCCATAATAAGCATCCAGTGGGACCTGTTTTTCCCCCAGCGAATCTTTTTCAATACGATAATCCACTCTACCTACCTCTGCAGCCTTCAGACAGTCATTCATCACCAGCTCTCGACGCTCAATTTTTGCCATGCTTTAACGCCTTCAATGTGGAGGTCCTTCCCGTATGCATCTCCAGCAACGATTAGGGGCAGATCTTCCACAACAAGACGGCGTATAGCCTCAGGTCCTAAATCTTCGAATGCAATAAGCTCAGCTTCTTTCACCCGCGCTGCCAGAAGCGCTGCCACCCCGCCGACAGCAGTGAAATACACAGCCGTATGCTTTACCAAAGCGTCCATCACTTCCTTGCTACGCGGGCCCTTTCCTATCGTTGCCTTAAGACCCAGCTCATGAAGTCGCGGTGCAAACGCGTCCATTCTGTATGATGTCGTTGGACCTACTGAGCCAATCGGTTTCCCTGGCGGTGCCGGTGAAGGACCAGCATAATAAATAACTTGACCGACAACATCAAATGGAAGGGATGCCCCTTTGTCCAGAAGCTCTATGAGCTTCTTGTGGGCTGAGTCACGGCCTGTGTAGACAATTCCGGAAAGAAGAACCTGATCTCCAATATGGAGAGAAAGAACAACCTCATCAGTTAAAGGAGTAGTTAATTTCTTAGGTACCATGACGTCACCTCATTACAATTCTCTGAACGCATGCCGGTTAGCGTGGCATTGCGTGTTAATTGCCATTGGCAATGATGCTATGTGGCATGGTGCAACTTCAATGAAAACATCAAGGCTTGTGACGGTGCCACCTAATCCCATAGGACCTACACCGAGCTTGTTGATATCTTCAAGGAGCTCCACCTCCTTTTCAGCCCAGAACGGGTCAGGGTTACGCTCCCCAATTTTTCTAAAGACAACAGCTTTCTTCGCATTGAGGGCAGCAAGCTCAAAATTCCCCCCAATACCAATTCCAAGAATTGTAGGGGGACAAGGATTCCCCCCTGAATGGAACACCCATTGGAGGACAAACTTTTTTATACCTTCCCAACCTGCTGAAGGTGGAAACATTTTCACCGTGCTCATGTTTTCTGATCCGCCACCTTTTGGTGCAAAGGCAATCTTCAGTCGATCCCCCGGAGCTAATGAATAGTAAATGATAGCCGGACTATTGTCTCCTGTGTTTGTGCGTCGTAGAGGATCGGCGACTACAGATTTTCTCAGATACCCATCCTTGTACCCTTGGCGCATTCCTTCATTGATTGCTTCAGTAAGCCCTTTCCCACTCACCCTTACGTCCTCCCCTATCTCCACGAAGAAGACCGCTAAACCGGTATCCTGACAGAGGGGGAGTCTTTCTCTTTCTGCAACCTCCATGTTTTTCAAAATCATCTCCAGGATGCTCTTCCCTGTTTCTGATTGCTCGCGTTGGTAGGCATCTCTTAAAGCATTCTTCACATCGTCTTTGAGGAATAAATTTGCCTCTATCGACATTTCACGGACAGTTGCGACAACATCTTCATATTTTATTTCTCGCATGGTGAAACCTCCGTTTGTTCATGTCGTAATAGCGTCGCTCAGTAACATATGATCAGTTATCGGAGTGATCGTTCAAACTCTTGCTGCTTAGCGAAGAGACCAAAGATACCGCCCGTATGAACGAAGAGAGGACGCGCCCCTTCAAGCAGTCCACCACGGCGCATTTCCCTCGTCAACCCATACAGTGCTTTCCCGGTGTAAATAGGGTCAAGAACAAGACCATGTTCCTGCGCCATATCAATAATGAATTTTGCCTTCATCGGAGCAATGTTTGTGTACCCTTCTCGGGAATACCCATCAAGAATAAGCACATCTCGTTCCCAGTCAACACGCACAGGTAGACTGAATTGGGCTGAAGCTTGTTCTAAGAGAACCCGAACCCTATGAAGGATCTCTGGTCTTGGGTAAAGGACATTGACCACAGCGACCTGGGCGCGGACATCAAAAAGCTTCGCCCCAAGAAGAAGCCCAGCGCCTGTCCCTCCTGTTCCAGCCGCCGTGACAATCACATCGATGCTACGGTGGAATTTCGGAAGTTGTTCCTTTATCTCGCTCACAGCTAATGCATACGCAAGGACACCAAATCCATTAGATCCTCCCTCAGGGATCACATACTTACCTTCATGCTCCTCCGAGAGCATCTGTCGGTAAAGAACATCATACTCAGCCTTAGGAAGCACGTGAACCTCTGCCCCAAAAAGACGGCTCAGGAAAAAATTTCCTCCGGAAGGGGAACCGGAATCGCTCCACAAATACAGTTCGCATTTGAAGCCAAGTTTTGCTGCGACGGCTGCTACGGTCCGCGCATGATTCGACTGCACAGCTCCGAAGGTTATGAGAGTTGTTGCGTTGTGTTCGCGAGCGTCAGCGACTAGAAATTCCATTTTCCGTATTTTGTTTCCGGACGTTACACACCCAGTGAGATCGTCGCGCTTGATAAGGATATCGAACCCGCGGATTGTGACTTGCTCAAGAGGAGTCGGCAACTGAGCTAAGGAAATTCGAGGAATCTCCTCAAAAACGTCGAGTCCCATGTCAAAAATCCCAAAATGTTCGTGACAAACGTATGATTTCAACAGAGTGAAGCAATTGAGAAATGCTATTGAGCGCAGTTGCCCCTTGTGCGATCGTAATGCCAAGAAGCAACGTTTGGGTTTCGTCGGGAAGAAGAGTAATTGGTCCGGTAGACAAAAGGAGTCGCTTATCGCCGCCAACCGAATCAATCCATCCTGTATGTGCGACTGGGTCACCAGCATACATGAAGGTCGTTGCTCTTTGGGTTGTTGGATCGATAATAGGTGCACCAGCCGGGCTCCGACCTCGGAGCATCCAGTATGCCTCAGCGGCAGTCTGTGGATCACCCGTACGTACAAAGCTAAGAAAAGCCGTCGTCCCTCGTTCCATAGTTTGAACAACAGGAGTTTTCAAAAAATAAATGCCAAGGGCTGGTGGAGCTCCTTGCCATGAGCTGTCGGTCATGGAATTGTATCCATAGGCGCAGCTTCTCCCTGCGTCCCAACCAGCAAAATCGTCCGATGCATTACCGAGATCAACATCAGCAAAGAACCCGATGTACATTTGATCAATTGGGAGCCCACCCCGATTTGTTATCTGGAACTTAATAAACATTGTATTCGTCCAGGGATCACCTGCTCCATATCCGAACACAGTCTGCTGAATTTCTACATAGAGGGGCGCCGTCTGAAAGCGAAAATGTGCAGTTGGCACGGAATCATTGTATATAGTCCACAACGTTTCATCGCCGTAGATCAGTGGTTCGCCTAACGAATCATGTGGGGCACCGAGATCAATGGGCCAAGCTGCGCTATCTGCATGTGAAGCACTTCCCCGAATCAACTTGAACACCCCGGCGGAGCCTGCTGTACCTATTTTCCCGGGTGTGAACTCCGATCCGTACATTACTCCGGAGACGCCAACAGAACCAGAAACTTCTCCGCCTATCCATATCCCCATATCATAAATTGCCGGGACAGGTGCTGAGCGGGGCCACAAAGTTCCTGCTGTGGCTTGACTTGCACTGAAATCTCCATCCCACCGAATAGCAGAAGAGAGCATGTTTGCATCGAAGTATCCAAGTTCTGCTCCCCGAGCTGATGCCTGGTTTTCTGGTGGAATGATCCGATCACTGCAACCGCCGAAAACCAAGACACTCCCCGCTAAGATAAACACAAACAACTTAAAAGCCCACGAAAACCTTTTCATCAGAGAAACACTTTTAATGCGTGCAAAGTTGATGGAGGTATTCATATGAGTAGATCCCAGTGTCATGCCCGTCACCCCACACGAGCTGGAGCGCATATGATCCCACGGGAATTACACTTTTTAATTGTACCTGATGCGAGTTGAGCAGAAAAGGGATACCTTTTTCTTGAAACTCTTCAGCCATTGAACGACATGATGCGCATGGGCAACTCCGACGAAGATGCTCAAGCGGATACACGCATTCCTTACCGTCACTCCATTTTATCAAAAGTTCCTGAGGGGAGATTAACAAAACCTCGGTTGGAGATGTGCTCATTTGTATCAATACTCAAGCAGTTCCAGAGATAATTGAAATGAATTGTTGCAAATCAATGGCTACCGCGTTTGTGCTCTCCCACCATCGATGCAGTAGGAGAACCCCTGTTATCCGGGCTGACTCATCGGAAGCAAGAAACGCAACAAGTGAAGCGACCTCCTCAGGATTTCCAACCCGGCCAAGTGGATGAGTGCTTTGGCTGCGTTCGAGGAACTCCTTGTACTCATCCTCACTCATTCTCCAAGACCGATGGAAATTGGTGCGGACAACGTCTCATATTCGCGAAGTCGCCGAAGGCGATTTCCCGAAGGGCAAGCGAAGCCCAGCGTGAATACTTGTCGCTTCAGTCCATTGAAAAATGAAAATTGCAAAGTGCAAAATCGTTTTATTTTTTCTTCATTTGAATTTTGCATTTTTCAATTTGCATTCTGCACAGAGCCAATGCGCATAAGATTTCCAGTATAAAAGGAGTTCCGCCGAAGTCGGAATTTGCGTGACTGCTGCAAGGCAGGAGCCTTTTATGCTGTGTTAAATGTAGTGGCGGTATCGGGTTTCTTTCTCTAATGCAAAAATAATACTTCATAAATACTCTTTTAAAAATGCGTCCCTTAACTTACACGGAATATTTTTTGGTTGAAGAAAGGTCATCAGTTTATTATCTGTAGTAATTATTGGAGCCTTCGTTTTGTAATGTGTTTTTACAAGATAGGCGTCATCTGGATTTATGCCTTCTAAAACAACCTCATTCCCTTCAATATCCACCTCTTCATATTTTAGAGAATTAAAGATAATCTTATGAAAATATAACCTCGCTATTCCTCGTTTTATTACATCAGCAGACTCACCTGCGTTTCTTGAAAAATCCAATGCCTTTCGTTGAAACCTTGAACCTTTTGCAACAGCAATTCTATCACATCTTTTACAAAGAGTTTCAAGAAAAGAAAATGCCTCTTTTTGTTTTTGTATGCCATTATCACCGTTTGAGTCAGACCAGAGCCATTCATTTATTATAAAAATTTCAGACATGAGTACACTTATCTCAACTTTTTTCAAAAAACACTTTTAAATCTTCAAGTTCACCCTCCATAAAAGAAGAGAGTCCTCCTTCAATCTGTCCATTCTCGTTAATCTTTTGTTCTTCAAATCTTGTAGCCTTTTTTTCTTTTTTAACTAAATAACATTTTACATCCTGGGATGTTATATCTCTTCTCCGAACTGCTGCTAAAATTGAACTTACAAAAACCTCACTGTGTGTAGTCAGAAGAATCTGTTTCTTTTCTTCTTTGATAATAGAGCAAAGCGTTTTAACAAGAGCACGAATCATAGAAGGGTGAAGATGAACCTCCGGCTCTTCAATCAGAATTGTTTTGATTTCAGGTCTGTGAATCTTTGCAAGCATATAGACAATCTGATTTACCCCGAATCCTTCATTCACAAGATAAACAGGAGTTCTTGCAGATTTATCTGTTGACTGGAAAAATACCGTTGCAGTTCCCGGTGGCGTATAGATTCTGAAATCTCTATCGAGTATATTTTCTAAATCGACGCTTATTTTGGGCGCGAGGTTTGGGTCGTTTATAATAATAGTTGACACCTCATCCTCTGATGTAGGATTTGGGCCTATTTGAGTTGGTGAATAGTTTAGTTTGAAAAATCCTCTCTTATGGGGTGCAATGTCAATCTTTTTTATATATTCTGGAATTTGGTTGAGAGTTTGACTTATTTCCGCTGCGTTCTGCTGGGTTTCCGCAGTAGGTTGCTTAGGGGAAACTGATAATAAAATGCCATTCCAATTGACATTATATTCTTCTTCTTTGTCTTTAGTGGTTTTAATCGTAAATGCAAAATTTTGATTCAGTGCATAAGGTATGCTAACTTTAGCATTCATTCTTATAATTTCTGAATTCAAGGAAATGTCAGCAGAACTTCTTTTCAAAGAAATCCCGTATTCTCCATCATCAACGGAAAAGCGAATGTCTATTGACCTTTCTTTATCTTGATTGAATACGCAGTTATCAAATCCTCCGAGGTTCATAAAACCAAGATTAAAGAAGCCGTCTGATTGTTGATTGGGGTTTATGATAAAGTTCTTAAGAACGATCAAGGCATAAAGCAAACTTGATTTACCGCTTGCAGTTGGTCCATAAAGGACAGTTAAAGGTGCAATTTCAACCTCTGCATTCTCTATTGAACGAAAGTTAGATATTTTAATTTTGTTTACCATAGGAACCTCCTCGTTTAAGGTTTTTTAACGCTATAACCCCTCTCATCTCTTAAATGTTATCCTACCTCTGACGTTTATCATCATATCCGCCATTGCGCATAACACCCGGATTGACCGCATTGACACGAACTTTCTTCAGTGCAAGCTCAAGAGCAACGCAACGTCTAAGCTCGTCTAAGCCAGCCCTGCTAACTGCGTAAGCTAAAACGCCAGGGAAAGCTCGCATTCCTGTGACACTGGAAACATTGATGACATTTCCCTGTGGCTCAACAAGAAATAGAACAGCGAAGATTAACCTCCATCATGGTATCCTATTGTCTAACGCTCGTTGTCTCTATGGTGCCTGATGCGATGACCCCGGCACCATTGACAAGAATGTCGATCCCCCCGAACCGCTGCGCAGTTTCAGAGATGATCCGTCTTCTATCAGGTCCCTTTGTGACATCAGCGGCGATTGAATACGCCACGCCGCGGGCGGAGCAATTTCATCGGCTACGTTTGATAGACCATTTGAACGGCAAGCCACGAAAACTACCTGCGCTCCACGTTCAGCAAACACTCGTGAGGTTGCCTCTCCAATTCCACTGGAAGCACCTGTCACAATGGCAATCTTGCCGCTAAGTGACTGAGCGGCTGGCACAGCAGACATAGGCTAACTCGCAAGCGACGGAATTTATTTCAATTTAGAAAAAACGGCGAGGAAATGCAAGGATTCCAGAATCCCTCTGAGAAAATCCCAGAAAAAGGAAAGCACAAAGTCAAAACCGAAAACAGTCAGCGAAAATCTGCCGGGATTTCCACTTCCAATAACTTCCCCACCTCATAGTCTTTTACGATGAACTCGCGAAGCACTCGCAAACCCTCTTTCTGACCGGGCCAGGCTAAACGACGGACTGCCTCTTCAAATGATAGCCATAAATATGCACTATGCTCCTTCGAAAGTTTTGGCTCGCAGTTGCTATCTACCTGAATTGCAAACAAGGGGACAAGATGCAAAACATCTTTCTCTGGCTCAAGGAAGGAACTGCTGTACGGGACAGCCCAAACACGAATCGGCACTAATTGCGTCTCTTCGCGGAGCTCCCGCAACGCTGCATGTAGAGCTGTTTCTGTGTCCTCAATGATACCGGTGATCAACTGCCAGAGCCGAGGGTAAAGCGGCTCATTATCGGAACGGCGGAGAAGTAGGTATTCCACTCGATCTCCCACAAACCGAAACACCGATACTTCAACCATATCGGCAACTATTGTAGGCACTTTCTGCCTGCTTGTCCTGTATTGGCGAATCTAAAATGACGTTACTAAATAGCGCGAAGGCACCACATCCTTAGGTTGCAACACAATGTTCAAAATGCTAACTTACTAGAAGGAGCAGCTCAATGTGTATGAAATCTCAACTCTTCTTATCAGGGCTTTTGATACTCAGCCTCTCCGCGTGTTCTCGAAAAGAGAACATAAAGCTTCCGGTGGAACGAGAGAAATTCGTGAACGCCTACGCTGATGTTGCTGCACTGGATAATCAATTTCAACCCGGCACTCCACAGCGGGATTCCCTCTTTGCAGCCCGAGTCGACAGTGTCCTGCACGCTGACGGATTAACAAGAGAACAATTCCAGAAAACAATTAACGTCCTCAATGCTTCCCCACAGGCTTGGGAGCCAATCTTGAAGGACGTTCTCAGAAAACTGCAAGAAAAACAAACGGCGGCAAAAGGGAATTGAATGAGAAATAACTTCCATCGCCTCGCCATTAGGAAATCTCGCCACAGATAAACGCTTTCTCACCTCTTGCTCGCACGATTCGCATGACGGCGTCAGCATCGGTCTTCGCAACAATGAAGATCAATCCGATGCCAAGATTAAATGTTTTCCTCATCTCCGGTTCGGAGACTTTGCCAATTTGTTGAATTAACTGAAAGATAGGTGGGCGCTCCCACGCGCTCCAGTCGATCTTCAAGCGCCTTCCTTTTGGAAGAAGCCTCTGTGTATTGCCTTCAATCCCCCCTCCAGTGATGTGGGAAATGCCGGCGACTTTAAACCGTGGCGCCCTCGGCGCTATGACAGCACGAATAAGCTTGAGATATGAGCGATGAATCCTCAGCAGCTCCTGCACAAGAGTTGTACCAAGCTCTGGGATAAATTGGTCGAGGCGGTATTTCTTAAGCAGAACCTTGCGAGCAAGAGAGAATCCATTCGTATGAAGACCGCTCGAAGGAATCCCTATCAGCACATCGCCATGCTTAATCCCTCTGCCATCAATAATTTCCCCCTGTTCAACAATGCCCACGACCGTCCCGGCGAGATCGTATTCGCTCCCTTTATAAAGTCCCGGCATCTCCGCTGTTTCACCACCGACAAGAGAAACAGAATTTTCCTTGCAAGCAATCACAATGCCTTTAATGACGTCCAGGACAATTTTACGACTGAGCTTTCCAGTAGCAAAATAATCAAGAAAAAAGAGAGGCGTCGCTCCCGAAACAGCAACATCATTGACACAGTGGTTCACAAGGTCTTGCCCAATAGTTCCATTATTGCCGCTTTCGAATGCTATTTTCAGCTTCGTGCCAACTCCATCAGTACTTGCAACGATGACCGGCGAGAGAAACTTTTTCAGAGGAACCTTAACGAAGGAACTGAAGTGCCCAATTTCCCGAAGCACAAGAGGTGAGAAGGTTTCTCGTGCCAACGGCTTGATAGACCGAACAATCTGCTCGGCAGCAGCTATGTTAACACCTGCTGATTTATACGTAAGAGGCAAGATTCAAAGATAATGATGAGCTATGATTAAATATTCTTGTGTCCGCTATCAATAAAAAAGGCAGTTCAGACTGTATGAAACTGCCTCTGAATGCTCGAGAACCATCTCTGAAAGGCTAAGCCGCTTTCCGTACTTTCCCTGACTTCAAGCAATTTGTGCACACATAAACTTGCCGCGTAGCTTTCCCGTCTGTAATGCGGACCCGCTGCAAGTTCGGTAACCAACGACGTCGAGTACGGTTGTGAGCATGGCTGATGTTATTGCCGCTGATAGGGCCTTTTCCACAGATTTGACATACTCGTGCCATATTCTACTCCAACAATTACCATTACTAATCTAAGAAAAATTACATTCAGAAACAACTTGTATCTACGTAGCCGGTTGAAAAGATCAGGCACCAAAATGCCAGGACTTGATACGGTGTCCGATCCGCCTTCGTCGGCGGACTGGTTTCTCTTTGGAGAAAGTAACCAAATCGTGCCCTGAGTGTCATGCTCTGCACTCATGTTTTACAGTCACCAAAAGGTTACTGCCTTAACGAAAGACCTACTTCAAAGGCAAAAGGAGAATCACTTCATTTGTAAATTTCAGACAAAAGTTGGGCAGCCAGATCGGGATCAAGCTTCTTCAGTTGTTCATACTCAGCAAGGGCGTTCGTTCGATCCCCCAGTTGGACATAAGATTCCCCAAGTGCAAAATGAGCGCGAGGACTTGTTGGCAGATATTTGATAGCGCTTTTCAGGGCATCGACTGCAGCCCGATGGTTATTCAACGACAGATACGCGGAGCCAAGAGCATAGTAAGCCTCGCCAAAGGAGGGGCGCAAACGAAGTGCGTTATTAAGCGCCGCAATTGCATTGTTATAGTCCTTCTCCTGAATATATGAAAGACCCAATCCGTAATACGCGTCTGCATTGGCTGGTTCCACTTCGACAGATTTTTTGTACGTAGCCACTGCGTCGGAAATTCTGCCAGTTGCGAGTTGGATGATGCCAAGTTGCTGGTAAGCTGCACCGAATGCAGGCGCAAATTCAATAGCAGCACGGAAACTGTTGAGAGCATCATTTGATTGTCCCGAAGTTGCCTGGAGCATTCCACGTGCGTAGCAAGCCTGGGCAATCAAGGGCAAATGAAAAGCAACCTCCTGGAGTTGTCTGGCGAGCTCAAGATTCCCAAGCTTCTGCACCTGAGCTGTAAGCCCTACATATTCAGGCATTGGAACAATTATCTTCTCAAAAGCCTTCAGTGCTAACGTCCGAGCAGTAGATTCAACCAACGACGCATTCTGACTTGCTAACTCACTCCCCAATGATGGGTCAAGACGAATAGCTTCTTTATACGCATCTATAGCTCCCTTGTAGTCGCCTGCCTGGAGCAGGACATTTCCCAGAATCTCATGTGCACGGGGCTCATCCCGGTGTGCCTTTAGATATACTCGAAGTGCAGCAGAAGCATTAGAAAATTCACCAAGGGCTTGAGATACGAGTCCAAGTCCAAGAGAAGCATCTGGATCCTGAGGCGAATCCTTAAGCACTAATTGGAATGATCCGTACGCTGCTTTATAGTCGCGGAGGGCGAATTGCGAAGCTCCTAAGCCGAGGAGTGCTTGTCGATTGCGTGGACTGAGCTTCGCCGCCTGCGTAAAGATATTGAAGGCAGAACTATAATCCTCTCGCTGAAAGAGGAGCGATCCCCAATTTACCAGAGAGGGGAGAGTCGCATCTTTTCTCTCAGCGGAAGACCGCAAGAGTCTCATCCCTTCTGCAGAATCCCCGGCTGCTAAAGCGAGAAGACCTCGAAAATACTCTGCTTGAGATGCACCTTCGGCAAAGGCTTGAGCTTTCTCGATTTCGATTCTCGAAGCTTCAAAATCCCTCAAATGATACAGAGCCACACCAAGGTTGAAATGCAGCATAAATGGATCAGTAAAACCTAACGGTATTTCGTTTAAGATCTGCGCTGCTCGCCTGGGATCTTCCCATACCATATATGCCAGAAACAAGCGGGCCGGGATATATACTGGATACCGGGAGATAATATCTGAGAGAATGCGAATTGCTTCGGGCGCCTTGCCGAGAATGTGGTTCGTCACAGCACGCCGTATTTCCATATATGGAAAAATCGAAGCTGAATTCTTCAGAGGTATCATACTCGTTCCTGCTTGAAGAAATGGTGCGTAGTTCAAAGCAGGTATCATTTCTATCTGCCCCACAACTGGGGTATCAAGCCGGAAGCCGTCGATACCTAATAATGTCCCATTGGAAAGAAAAACGGGAGCTCCAAGAGAAACCCCTTCGGGGCGAGGTGAGAGAAAAACGATTGAAAGAGGACCAAATTGTACCTGACGATCAAGCACAGTTCCACGGATAGCAATGCCTGAGGGAGAAACCTGTGCGACGTAGAAAACACTTTCCCGCGCTGCTGGAATATCCTCAGAAATCGCTGCTACAGAAGCTCCAACATCCGAAGGTAAACGGAGGAGTGCAACACCGCTTTGCCAGTCGATATAGTCAACAACTGAAACATCAACTCCACGGCCATCTTTTGTGGTTCTAATTGTTACGCGCGCACCATCTCTCAAAAGATCAGCAGCGGTAAGCACATGGTGGGCATCTACGACTGCCACACCTAACCCGTTACGTATCAGCGTCCCAACACTGTCATACACCGTTAGAAACAGTGTAGATGCGGCTGGGTCAAAGCGCATTTGTGCGGTCAAATTCCATGGGATTAACAGCAACAGAAGCGACATATGAAAAAACCATCGATAAATACGCATGCGAGGTCCCTCCATTGAGCCTGCAGAAGTTGAATACATCCAGCGCTATAATTCGATATTAAGAAGTTTTAGAACAAATGTCAAGATAATTTTCCTGAATACCAACAAAAACGCCCCGTCAACTGTACAGCATCAACAGGGCGCAAATGATTCATGGATTTAAGATAAATTCTATTTAACTTAGGATTCCTTGGAATGATTGCTACGGTACACCTCTATGCCCATTTTCAATGTAGTCCACGCTAAAGTGGCACATTTGACCCGCATTGGGAACTTTGCTACTCCTCGCAAAGCAGCAAGCTCATCAAATTCTCCTGCTTCCGAAAACGGTTCCTCTCCTGTTAGCATCTTCCGGAGGTGCTCGATAAATTCTTCAGCTTCAGAGAGGGTTTTCCCTTTCATCCGCTCCGTCATCATCGAGGCGGAAGCCTGACTAATGGCACAACCATGCCCGTAGAATCGGATGTCTTCGATTTTCCCATCATTATCGACATGAGCAAAAATCGTGACCTCATCGCCGCACGATTCGTTGGCTCCCTCGCTTTGGATTTCTGCATTCTCAATAGTCCCGGCATTCCGAGGGTTCTTAAAATGGTCAAGGATAATTTCGCTATATAAGTCGTCAAGCGACACGAGCAAAAACCTCCCTCACTTTTTTCAGACCCTCCGCGAGAATGTCAATTTCGGAGTGAGTAGTATAAAGATAGAAGCTTGCTCGGGCAGTTGCGGGCACATTCAGACGCCGCATAAGTGGTTGCGCACAATGATGTCCTGCTCGAATCTCCACACCTTCCTGGTCGAGAATAGTCGCTATATCATGTGCGTGGACTCCAGCGAAACAAAAAGAGATCACCCCTGTTCGCTTTAGTGGTCCATAAATCTCAAGCTCATCAATTTCGTGGAGCACTTGGAGTGCGTATGAGGTAAGTTTTTCTTCATATGCACGGATATTTTCCATACCAATACGATTCAAGTAGTCAATAGCTGCACCAAGACCGATTGCACCAGCAATATCGGGTGTCCCCGCCTCAAATTTCCACGGCAGCTCGTTATATGTTGCCGATGTTAATTGTACCTCGCGAATCATCTCACCTCCGCCAAGAAACGGGGGCATGCGGTCAAGATGCTCTGTTTTTCCATATAGGACACCGATGCCGGTTGGTCCTAACATTTTGTGTCCCGAGAAAACCAGAAAGTCGCAGTCGATGGCTTGAACATCAACCGGTAAGTGTGGAACGCTCTGCGCTCCGTCGACAAGGGCAAGCGCCCCAGCGCGATGTGCCCGGTTCACAATTTCTTTCACAGGATTAATTGTCCCGAGAACATTGGAAACGTGAACCACCCCGACAAGACGCGTCCGTTCCGAAAGAAGCGAATCAAGTTCAGAAATATCAAGTGTCCCTTCATCCGTGATATGGAGAAATTTCAAGATAGCTCCTCGCTCTTTGGCAATCAACTGCCACGGGACAAGATTGCTGTGGTGCTCCATCTCAGTGAGGATAATTTCGTCGCCGGGCTTCAGATTGGACCGCCCCCACGAATTCGCAACGAGGTTAATCGCTTCCGTCGCATTCCGAGTGAAAACGATACTTTGTGATGTTGGTGAATTGATGAACGCGGCTACTTTTCGGCGGGCAGACTCAAATCTCTCCGTGGCTTCCTCCGCTAAGGTGTAGACCCCGCGGTGAACATTGGCATTTACGTTCTCATAATATTGACGGATCGCATCGATAACTTGATATGGCTTCTGGGTTGTCGCTGCGCTGTCAAGGTAAACGATACGTTTACCGTTCACCTCACGCGACAGAAGAGGAAAATCGCGTCGGATCTCGTCGGCATCGAGCATGAAAAACACTCCCGCAATATGGTAACGAATTTAAGTGAAGAGATCATTTCATCTGCTGTTCAATGTACTGCTGAACCCATTCCCGCACGTATTCCAGGGGAATATGTTGCAAAACTTGATTGAAAAATCCAAGCACAAGGAGTCGCTCCGCAAGGCGCCGATCAATTCCACGCCCCATCAAGTAGAAAAGCTGGTCACGATCAATAGGTCCTACTGTCGCACCATGCGTACATCGGACATCATTAGCTTCAATTTCCAGTGTCGGAAGAGAATTAGCTCTCGCCTGATTGCTGAGAAGGAGATTCCGATTTGCTTGATAGGCATCCGTCCCTTGAGCCCCGGGATTCACACGGATGAGACCATGAAATACAGAGTGTGCCTTGTCCTTTAATGCTCCCTTGTAAAGGAGGTCACTCTTTGCATGTGCAGCTTCATGCAGTTGCAACGTATCGTACTCAAGGTGCTGCCCATCTCTGCCGAAATATATACCCATGAGTTGTGCATTTGCACCAGGTTCACGCAATACGACCTCAACACCGACTCGAGATACTTTTGTTCCCAAGCCAATCTCTCCCCAGAGGATCTGACTATCTCTGGAAAGGATCGCACGTTTTAGGGTGAAGTTCCACGACATCGAACCATAATCCTGCACAGAAAGGTAATTAATACGGGATGAAGGCTTGGCAAAGATCTCGACGACGCCGGAAACAAAAGCCGGAGCCTCCCCATTTAACGCCGTCGAATGGTCTACCAGTGTAATGGAACTCCCCTCATCGACAACAACCAAGAGGTGTGGGAACAGAGCACCCCGGTTCTCATCAGCTATGAGAGAAAACTGGAGTGGTTGCGCAACCTCTGTGTGAGGTGGAATGTATAAGAACATCCCCCCGCTCCAAAGTGCACCATTCATTGCAACGAACTTGTTCTCGGTAAACTTCGCTCCATCTGTGAAGAAATATCGCTTGACCATCTCAGGAAATTCAATGGCAGCTCGTTCCAGGCTGGTAAAAACAACACCCTTATTGGTCAGCGATTCGTCCATAATTACTTCAAGATGAGATGAGTTCAACTGAAGCAAGTTACCCGCAACGGGTGCTCCACGAAGGAAAAGATGGTCGAGGGATTGAACATCCGGTTTAGATTTCTCAAGAGGAGGAAGAATATGGAGCTCATCAAGGCGAACAGCGGAGAAATCAATGCCACGCCAGCTGGGATATGAGGAACTTTCATAAATCGACCATGCCAGCAGCCGCATTTTCCGAAGCCATTCAGGCTCACTTTTTATTCGTGATAGTTCTTCAACTGCTTCACGACTGAATCCTTGGTTGATCAATAACTCTTGCATGCGCCCTTCTCGTTTAAACTGAGACCCTGCTTTCGAACTTTTAGCCGACAGATTCGTCCATCTCAAGCTCAATCAATCGATTCAGCTCAATGGCGTACTGCATAGGCAACTGCTTCACAATAGGTTCAATAAACCCACTGACGATGAGCGCTGTGGCTTCATCCTCTTTGAGACCACGACTTGTGAGGTAAAATAATTGCTCCTCGCCAATTTTGCTCACCGTGGCTTCATGACCAATTTCAACTTCGTCCTCATCAACCTGAATGACCGGGTAGGTATCGCTACGAGCCTTCTCATCAAGCAAAAGCGCATCGCAGCGAACGTTCGCCTTCACATGATGTGCGCCTTTTCCAACCTTCAGTAGACCACGGTAGCTTGATCGTCCCGTCCCCTTGCTAATCGATTTTGAGACGATACGGGAAGATGTATATGGAGCCAAATGAACTGCCTTCCCTCCAGCATCCTGATGTTGGCCATCACCTGCATATGCAATGGAAAGTACTTCACCGTGCGCTCCTTTCTCCATAAGAAAAACTGCAGGATATTTCATAGTCACTTTGCTGCCGAGATTCCCATCGACCCACTCCATTGTGCCATCTTTATAAACAAACGCGCGCTGTGTAACAAGGTTGTAAACATTATCGGACCAGTTCTGGATGGTCGTGTATCGAACACGTGCCCCTTCTTTTACAATGATTTCAATGACTCCGGTGTGAAGAGCATCGACAGCATAGACAGGGGCTGTGCACCCTTCGACATAGCTCACAAAACTTCCAGGTTCAGCTATGATCAATGTGCGTTCGAATTGTCCTGCGCTCTCTGAATTAATTCGGAAATAAGCTTGCAACGGCACCTCTACATGGACTCCTGCCGGGATATAAACGAATGAACCTCCACTCCACATTGCTCCATTGAGCGCTGCAAATTTATTGTCGCCTGGCGGAACGACGGTTCCTATGTACTGGCGCACGATGTCGGGGTACTTCTGAACGGCTTCGTCTGTGCTGCAGAAAATAACCCCCTGCTTTTCCCAGATACCCTTCAAACTCGAATAAACGCTCTCAGAGTCATACTGTGCCTCAACACCAGCAAGAAACTTTCGCTCAGCTTCCGGAATCCCGAGTTTCTCGAACGTCTGCTTTATTTTCTCAGGGACCTCATCCCAGCTTCTTCCCTTCCGTTCAGCAGGTCTGATATAGTAGTAAATCTCATCGAAATTGAGACCTGAAAGATCAGCTCCCCAGTTTGGCATCGGCTTCTTTTCAAAGATGCCCAGCGACCGAAGGCGGAAGTTACGCATCCAATCTGGCTCATTTTTTATTGCAGAGATTTCTTCAACAATTCTGGCTGACAATCCCTTCTTTGTGCGGTACACATATGTTCCCGGGTCATAGAAACCATACTGTTCTCTATAGGTTTCTTTCCGATTCAAATCAAATGTATTTGCCATGGTTGTATCTCCTAATTCATAAGAAAAATTAGATTCCTCTATCCTGCAGAGCAGCCGTTTCACCTAATTGATCCTTCAGCCAATCGTAACCATGTTCCTCAAGATGCTCTGCAAGATCAGGACCTCCTGAAAGAGCGATCCTCCCATCCACAAGCACGTGTACAAAATGTGGCTGGATGTAGCGGAGAATCCTCTGATAATGTGTGATTACCAACACTCCTACGTTTGCATTGAATAGCGCATTCACACCCTCCGAGACAATCCGAAGCGCATCTATGTCTAATCCGGAATCTGTCTCATCAAGAATCGCAATTGATGGCTCCAGCATAGCCATCTGTAGAATCTCAGCACGCTTTTTCTCACCACCAGAAAATCCATCGTTCACATACCTCCGCGCAAACGACGAATCCATCTGCAAAAGCTTCATCTTTTCTTCAAGACGTTTGTAGAACTCAATAGCCGACATCTCCTTTACGGGTTGACCTGAGCGCGCGCCCTGTTTCTTTCGCACTGAATTGATCGCTGTGCGCAAGAAGTTTGCAAGAGTGACACCTGGTACCTCCACTGGGTACTGAAAGGCAAGAAACAAGCCAAGTGCAGCACGATCATCGGGCGAGAGCCCAAGAATATTCTCTCCGTCAAGAAGAATCTCGCCTTGCGTTACAGTGTACCCCGGATGGCCAAGCAGAGTGTATGAGAGTGTGCTCTTACCTGACCCATTTGGCCCCATGATGGCATGAATCTCTCCAGTTGAAATTTTCAAGTTAATTCCTTTCAATATCTCGTGCCCTTCGACCTCAACGTGGAGATTTCTAACCTCTAATGTCTTTCCCATAATTTTTCTCTTTCCTACATCTGATCCTGCAATGATCTACTGGTGGAGCACCAGCCTCATCGCAAAAGGATGAAGCAGGTGCTCCTGCGGCATTTATTTCTTCACATACCGCTTATAGCGTTCATTGATTCTACCCCAGTGCAAATTAGCGATGAAGTTATCTATGTACTTCGCGCGGGCTGGTCCGTCCTTGTGGTAGTATGCGTGCTCAAACACATCAAGTGCAATCAACGGAATTCCACCCCATATTGCACCATAAGCGTGTTCATCTACAAGGACGTTGAGAAGCCTCTGCGAATAGAGAGCATCGTAGACGAGCAACCCCCAGCCACTCAACTTCGCTGAAATCGCCGTTGCCCGAAAATCGGCTTTCCATGCATCGAACGAACCGAACTCTTTCTCAAGAGCTTTGATAACGTCCGGCCCTTTTGATGGATCTCCGTCGCCTCCCATTACTTCCCAGTAGACATCATGCAAAAGCGCTCCTGAGTGATTCCAGGTAAACCGACGTTTCAGCTCCCCAATCTCACTGTAATTTCCATTGGCTTTTGAGCGGTCAGCTGTCTCAAGACCTTGCTCAATCGTGTTAAGAGCTGTCACATATCCCTTATGGTGGGTATTATAGTGCCAGTCCGCTGTCTCAGGAGAGATAACGTTCTTCAACAGCTCCTTGGCTTCCGCATCAGAGTACGGGCGTGGATTAAATTTCCATTCGTAAGGCATAA
The DNA here is from genome assembly GCA_049973045.1 of Bacteroidota bacterium. Lineage (GTDB taxonomy): Bacteria > Bacteroidota > Ignavibacteria > 0-14-0-80-59-12 > 0-14-0-80-59-12 > JBMFJZ01. The sequence goes on from JBMFJZ010000001.1 coordinate 477,753, forward strand.
CTATCCTCCTTATTTTTGATGGTTAACAGTACAGTTTGACCATAGAAAAACGACTTTCCACATCCATAGCACTTCATAACTACCGAGATCCACTTACAGGATGCACAGGGATTTATCTCTCCTGAACCTTCTCCCGCCGAGTCGCTCGAAATTCAGGATAGTCTAACAACCACCCCTGCTGATTTACCTGGCGAAGAATTCCTCTCTTTTCAAATTCCCTTATGACTTCGCGAGCGATCTCCTCTGCTTTAGTCAACCTAACCTTTATCCCGCGCTCGTGCAAATACCCCATTACTCCGTACTGCAAGTCTCTGAAAAAGATATTCGACCTATCAAACAATGGATACTTTGACCTCAGGAAACGCAAGAACTCACCATCATTCTGAATGATAATGTGAACCGGGCTTGTCATAGAACGACCTCACACGATTTCCGAAAGGGTCATATCTGAAAGAATTCGATCAAGGTTGCTTTGAATCTTATGGAGAGGCGATTTAATTGTGCAAGTATCAGAGATTGGACAATCTTCATCAGTCTGTGCAATGCACTCTGCTACAACCTGGCGACCTTCAATAGCACGAACAATTAGAGACAGCGGAATTTGCGCTGGACTCTTTGCTAACAGATAACCCCCCTTTACACCATGATGCGCCACAATCAATCCACTCTTCGCTAAACTCTGGAGTATCTTCGCAAGCAACTCATACGGTATACGATACTTCGCTGCGATCTCTCTCGCAGTGGTTACCGAACCTACCGGTTGCATAGCGATATGCCTGATTGCGATTAGTCCGTATTCTACTTTCTTCGATAACCGGAGCATCAAAATGCGACCTAGAAAGTCGTGTTTCTTGCCAAAAATAAAAGGCTTAACTTCAACCTCAAATGTATTAACACACATGCATCCACAAGAGTTCCACACTTTGAAATTATAAAAAACTTTGAGCGAAAGCAAACTTCCCACTCGAGGGTCGACGGGACAGAAGCCTTGCATCGGAAATGCGTTTCTTCGTGAACCTGTAAACCAGATCGAACTACCCGCGACAAAATCTCCTTGAATCTCACAATGGCGTTCAGTATCTTACTTTTGTGCGTTTTGAGTCTTGAAAGATTGCACTGTGTTAACATAGAAGAAAAGCAAATATGAAAGCTGAAAATATTCGCATAGAAGATCTCCTTCCTGGTATTCAACAAATAGGGCGTGAATCGGATCGCATCGATAAAGTTGCCGTCGTCGGATTTGGTGTTATGGGACAAGGGATCGCCCAAACCATAGCCGCAGTTGGCATTGAAGTCCTCGCTGTAGAGAAAGATGAGGAATCTCTTGAGCGTAACCAGCTAAGCATTGAGGAGAAGCTTGATTACGAAATTCAGAGGTGGGCACTTACTCAGAGCGAAAAGAAAGCGATCCTTGCTCGCATCCATGGCTCAACAGATTTAGACGACTGCAAGGACTATGACCTTGTCATCGAAGCAGTTGATGAGGACTTTCAACTAAAGAAGTCGATTTTCCAAAAGCTCGATAAAATTTGTCCTCCGGGAACAATTATCGTTTCAAACACATCAACGCTCAGTCTAACAAAAATAGCCAACGCCACTAATCGTCCCGACCGCATAATCGGAATGCACTTTCTTAATCCAGTACCCAAAGTCCCGTTGGTTGAAATTGTGCGTGCCCTTAAGACATCGGATAACACCTTCACGACCGTTAAGAAATTTGCGGAGCGACTTGGGAAAACCGTTGTTGAAGTCTATGAGTATCCAGGCTTTGTTACAACGCGTGTTATAGTCCCAATGATTAATGAAGCCATTCATGTGCTGATGGAAGGAGTTGCAACAGCGGATGGAATCGATACAGCCATGCGGTTGGGCTATAATATGCCTTATGGACCGCTGGAGCTTGCTGACACGATGGGACTTGACGAACTTCTTGCGTGGATGGAAACACTTTTCCACGAACTCGGAGATCTGAAGTACCGCCCCTGTCCACTTCTACGCCGTCTTGTTCGTGAGGGACACCTTGGGAAAAAGACAGGACAGGGATTCTTCCGATATGATGAAAATGGCAATCGCCTTGAGCTAAGTCCGTAGAATCATAACCACATTCGACAGTGAAACTATGAAAATACTCGTCCTTAATTCTGGAAGTTCATCCATCAAGTACCAGTTCATCGATGTTGAAACAGAGACCGTTCTCACAAAAGGGATCGTCGACAGAATTGGGATGTCCGAAGCTGTCTTGACGAACAAACGACTTGACGGAGACGAAATCAAAATCAGTGGCGACATTCTCGACCACGTTATGGCGATCGAGTACATCCTTGCCGTTCTCCTGAGTCGAACCCATGGCGTCATTAAAGACAAATCGGAAATTGACGCTATCGGGCACCGAGTAGTGCATGGAGGTGAAACGTTTACAGATTCGGTGCTGATCACCGATGAAGTGATCAAGGAAATACGCGAAAATATTGAATTAGCACCGCTCCATAATCCCCATAATTTGCGCGGAATTCAAGCATGCAAGATTCACTTACCTGATACACCTCAGGTCGCCGTATTCGACACCGCATTCCACCAGAAGATGCCTCCCCGTGCCTATTTCTACGGTATCCCCTATGTGCTCTATAAGCAGCACAAAATTCGGCGCTACGGTTTCCACGGAACTTCGCATTATTATGTTTCGAGGCGAGCGTATAAGATCCTTGGGGTCAAGAAAGACGAAATTAAGCTTATTACCGCGCACCTCGGCAACGGGTGCAGCATGGCGGCTGTAGACCGTGGCGTGTCCATCGATACAACTATGGGGTTCACACCTCTTGAGGGTCTCCTTATGGGAACGCGTTCTGGAGACATGGACCCTTCCATTATCCTGTACATTATGGGAAAGGAAGGGCTGGCACTTTCTGAGGCGGGCACCCTGTTGAATAAACACAGTGGACTTCTGGGGATTTCCGGAATAAGCAGCGATATGAGAGAGATCATCGCCGAAATGAAGGAAGGGAACAAACGAGCTCAACTCGCATTTGATGTCTTTGCTTACAGAGTGAAAAAATACATCGGAGCTTATGCAGCCGCAATGGGAGGGTTAGACGCAATCGTCTTTACCGGTGGCATTGGAGAAAACAGCCCCGAGGTTCGTGAGGCAGCATGCGCAGATCTGCGGTTTCTCGGCATTGAAATCGATCAAAAGAAAAATTATTCGCCGGACCGAGAGAAAATTATTTCAACCGATGACTCGCCTGTCAAAGTGCTCGTGATTCCAACAAATGAAGAACTTGTCATCGCTATCGACACAGCGAAAATCGTGCGGCAAATGGTGAGTGCAAGCGCAGCCCACGCTCAGTTAGTGACCACCAAATCTCCATGAAGATCTCTCTTTGCTGACCGCACTCTTGTGTAATATCAGGTTTTGCCTGGTAGCATTAAGATACGAGCCTGATGGAAATATTTCCCGCTGTTGCATCTATGATTGAATGATAAAAGGCATCAGCCGCTGATTTTCTAATTGAAATTGTAAGTGTAACATCTTCCGCATAGGCAGCATCTTCAATGAGTGCATGCCACCGCTCAACGATATGCATGACCGAACCAACGCGCTCATAGGGAAAAGTTAGTACCAATCGCTCCATAAGGTACCGCTCAGCGACGCCACCGGCATCGAGCACAGCAAGTGTTGCATCCCGATACGCTCTGCTCAATCCACCGATGCCAAGTTTCGTACCGCCAAAATACCGAGTGACGACAACAGCTACATTGCTCAATCCTCTGCTTTCGATAGCCGAAAGAATCTTTTGACCTCCGGTACCGGTGGGCTCACCATCGTCGCCCGTGCGAATCTCCTTCTTTGGATACCCAACTATGTAGGCAAAGCAATTGTGCGTTGCATCACGGAATTCCCGCCGGATCTTTTCAATAAAATCCTCAGCTTCGATACGTGTTCTCACAGGAAGTGCAGATGCAATGAAACGTGATCCTTTGATTTTGAGTTCCTTCCTTGAGAATCTTGCAATAGTAATGTAGGAATCGTTTTCCATGTCATCTAATTCCCTGTTGCAGTAACGAAAAGATCAGGGGAAATTGCCCACTACGGAATCACTCATTGCGGAACTCATCAAGGAGAAGTAAATTAAAATGTTATTGAGGGAACCATCAAGCATGACAATCGGGATTACGTGTTATCCAACGTACGGAGGAAGTGGCGTTATCGCTACTGAGCTCGGGAAAGCCCTTGCCAAAAGAGGGCATGAGATACACTTCATTTGTTACGCTATCCCAATGCGGCTCAACGAATTCAGCGAAAATATTTTCTATCATGAAGTTGAAATCTCTCAATACCCTTTGTTTGAGTTCCCCCTCTACACGCCAGCTCTTGCCAGCAAGATGACGGATGTGGCGCTGTTCAAAAAACTGGACCTCCTCCATGTTCATTACGCTATTCCTCATGCCACCAGTGCTTATTTGGCTCGCGAGATCGTCGGACGTGATCAATTAAAAATCATAACAACACTGCACGGAACTGACATCACACTTGTCGGTTTAGAACCAAGCTATCTGGCGGTGATGAAATTCAGCATTGAACAAAGCGATGGTGTCACAGCGGTCTCGCATTTCCTCCGCGAACAGACGCTCACTAATTACAATATTCACAAAGAGATAGAGGTGATTCCGAATTTTGTAGACTTTCATAAATATCGACGCATTGATAGTGATTCATGCCGAGAATCTGTTGCACCCAATGGGGAAAAAGTGCTGATCCACGTCTCAAACTTCCGTCCCGTGAAGCGCGTGCCAGATGTCATCAAGATCTTTGAGATTGTTCATCGATCAATTCCATCGAGACTTCTGTTAGTTGGAGATGGACCCGAACGTTCATCATGTGAATTGCTCAGTTACGAGCTTGGTATCAACAACGATGTTTTGTTTCTTGGCAAACAAGCTGATCTGGTAAGAATCTATTCTGCTTCCGATCTCATGCTCATGCCAAGTCAATCCGAAAGTTTCGGCTTAGCTGCTCTGGAGGCTATGGCATGCGAAGTCCCTGTTGTGTCTTCAAACGCTGGTGGTCTTCCCGAACTCGTAGTCCACGGAGTAACTGGATATATGAGTGAGGTTGGGAATATTGAGCAAATGGCACATCACGCTATTGAGCTGCTGACAAACGAGAAAAAGAGAAGAAAATTTGCTCGAGCTGCGCGCCAGCCCGCTGTAGAGCATTTCCCGGCAGGGAAAATTGTTGAACAATACGAAGCATATTATGAAAAGGTCTTGGGCAAATCAAACCATTAACTGCACTGAGCAGGGCTCAATTGCATGACGAATGGAAAACTACTCTTCCTCTTTGCGAAGATGGGCATACTTAAGAAGCAGAAGCTTTCGCCCAACCTCATCAAAGTTCACAACGGCTCGCGCATTCTCCCCCTCTCCTGAAATATCCACAATCCTTCCACGCCCAAAAGAGTCATGGTAAACTATCATGCCAGTGCTGAGAGAGTTAATCTCTTGTGGCGCCTTGGTGCCATTTTCTTGATGCTCAGCCTTATGCCCATCTCTTCGTGACAAGTATGTAGACCCCCTTACCCGTTGAAGGATCGTCTTCTTTGCACTATTCGGATCACTTCGCTTCTCGGGGAAAAACCGGCTGGCTGTGGCGCCACTAAGGGAGGGTCTCCTCAACTCCAGCAGGTTCTGGTCGATCTCTTCGATGAAGCGTGAACGTCTTGAAGAATTCAGATCGCCAAAACGATATCGCATCCGCGTGTACGTGAGATAGAGCTTTTCCTTTGCTCGAGTCATGCCGACATAGCACAAGCGCCGCTCTTCCTCTAAGTTGAACCGATCAAGAGAATTTGTGTATAGAGGGAGAAGTCCTTCTTCCAATCCAACGATGAAAACAACGGGAAACTCTAATCCTTTCGCACTGTGAAGTGTCATTAAAGTGACTGTGCTTCTGTCATCTTCCCACCGGTCGATAGCACTTACGAGAGAGACTTCCTCAAGGAAATCCGCCAGTGTTGCTTCTGCATTGTTTGAGGAAAACTCAGATATTGCTGAAAGCAATTCCTGAATATTTTCCCAGCGTGAGAGCGCTTCAGGAGTTCCCTCTGCCTTCAACGTGCTGAGGAAGCCAAGCTCATCAACAAGGGTGCGAGCTAATTCACTTGCGGACATTTTGTCTCGGAATGAGGTATACTTCGTAAGCAGCTCAGCAAGCGACTGCAGATTTTTTCTGCTTCGCTCGGCAAACGATGGTATCTCCTTTACAAACTGACCTTCGGCGACCTGTTTCAGCGCCTGAAAGAGAGATAGCTGATGTTCAGCCGCAAAGCGCCTGAGATTTCCCAGAGTAGCTTCTCCAATTCCACGAGGTGGTGTATTGATTATCCGTAGAAGGCTTTCGTCATCGAGTGGATTCACAATGATACGGAGATATGCTAATACATCCTTAATTTCTTTCCGTTGATAGAATTCAATCCCTCCGATGATAGTATAAGGGATTCCATTACGCCGCAGTGCATCTTCAATTGATCGAGATTGGGCATTAGTTCTGTAGAGAACCGCACAATCCCGAAAAGTATATCGCCCATGTGCAAGAAGATTCTCTATTTCCTTGGCGACTTGATGACCTTCATCAACTTCGTCGTCACATTCAAGCACTGTGATTTGATCTCCCTCGGGATTTGCCGTCCACAGTGTTTTCGGAATTTGGTCGCGATTCTTGCTAATCATTGTGCTGGCTGCGCTGAGAATTCTCTTCGTTGACCTGTAGTTTTGTTCAAGCCGAAAGATCTTACAATCTGGATACGTCCGCTCAAAATCAAGGATATTCCGTATGTCAGCTCCGCGAAAGGCATAGATGCTCTGAGCATCATCTCCAACAACAGTGAGATTCCGATATTTTGAAGCAAGGAGGTTGAGAAGAACAAACTGAGCACGGTTTGTGTCTTGATATTCATCAACAAGGATGAACTTAAAACGGTCCTGATATTTTTCCAGGACCCGGGTGTTCGTTTGAAAAAGTTCTATTGGTTTAATGAGAAGATCATCAAAATCCATAGCATTTTGTGCACGCAAGCGTTTCTCATATTCTTCATAGACGGCAACTGTTTTCTCTTCGAATAAATCTGAGGCAACCTGAGCATAGGCAGCTGGCGTAACCAACTGATTTTTTGCACCGCTTATGCGAGAACGAATTGCTTCAGGACTAAATTGCTGCGAAGAAATACCTAAGTCAGCCATGATTGATCGGACTGAATGCGAGGAATCCTCCGAGTCATAAATCGTAAAGGAACGAGAATATCCGATTTTTTCTGCTTCCATGCGGAGTATCCTTGCGAACATAGAGTGAAACGTTCCCATCCAGACCTCGCAACTCCGCGGTCCGACTAAATCAATGATCCGGCTTCGCATCTCATTCGCGGCTTTGTTTGTGAATGTTAATGCAAGAATGGAAGAGGCAGGTATCCCCTTCTCCAGCATATAGGCAACGCGATAAGTAAGGACTCGCGTCTTTCCACTTCCAGCCCCAGCAACGATCAGAATAGGACCCGAGATCTCGCGGACAGCCTCACGTTGGGCGGGATCTAGTTGAGATAAGATATATTCAGCACTCATCGCTTTCACAAATTCCTACAGGAAATCCAGTCTCAGGCCAAAAGAAAAAATTGCCGCTGTGGATCTAAGCGGCTCTTTGTCAAAACACATTAAAACTACACAAACCTTATTTACAATGCAACCTCCCTTACAGCATGAGCGCCCCCTCAAGGCGGAGGAGAAATTCTTTTGTCTTCACACCACTTGTATACCCTTTCAGCGATCCGTCAGATCCGATGACGCGATGACATGGAACGAGAATGGGGAGAGGATTTGCATGGAGGGCTTGTCCTATTGCTCGATAGGCTTTCGGCGCACCGACTCTCCGGGCGAGTTCTTTGTATGTGATCGTACGTCCATAAGGCACTCTGAGGAGTTCTCTCCATACTTTCCGCTGAAATGGCGTACCGCGATCATCAAGAGGAAGTGTAAATTGCACCAGACGTCGCTTGAAATATCTCGAGAGCTCATCAATGAGGGTCTTGTTCTTTGACCGGCTCTCTACGACTGCATAGTCATCAAAGTGTTGATGAAGCCAGGCAATGAAATCTTTCTTCGTCTCGCGAGGTAAACTGATCTTGCAAATGCCACGATCTGTAGAAGCTACATAGATCGTGCCAATGCTTGACTGAAAAGAGGTGCAATAAGCAGTCTCCATGTCAATAAAGGAGAAAGGAACAGGAGTTGACCATTAAAATAGAGGAACTCCACCACGGAGCGCCAGAAACAACTCATACCCGACATAAACGCCAAAGGCAAGTAATGTATACCCGGCAGCCTGAGTGAGTCGGTGTATAGTGTTAAGCCTCAGAATATGTCTTTGGTAATGAACAATACGAACAACTGCATAGAACCAGAGCGCCGTGCCGATTCCAACCCCAAGAGCAAAAAGAACATTGGCTGCTGTCTCCACCGGGACAAGCCCATGTCCATGCACCACCCCTGCAACAGCGATCCAGTAAGCGAGGAAAGTTGGATTTGAAAGATAAAGCACAACGCCGACAAGAAAGATGCTGTGAAATCTCTTTTGTAACCCATTTGTTGTCCCGTTGGGCTGTGGCTCGAAGTGGTGAAGCTTGGTAAAAATGTTCCGGAGTCCGTAGTAAAGAAGGAGAACAAATCCGGCAGCCTCAAAAACTATTCGGACAATCGAGTGATCTATGAATGCAGAAATTCCCATCATAGCAATAAGAACGTACAGGAAATCCATTGCCACCGCGCCAAGGGCAAGGTTAAATCCAGCATGAACTCCATCCCGAAGGCTTTTAGACATAACTGCAACGCCTATAGGACCGATTGGAATTGAAGAAGCAAAGCCAATGACAACACCAAGAATCAAAGGTACCATTCACAAAGCCCCTCGTGTTGCGCAGAAGCGTGAGTTCGACATCTGGAACTCCATCCCTTCCCTCCACCAGACAAAGTTAAGATAAGATTTTCTAAATAAATTGCAAAACATGGTTGCATAAAATTGACACAAATTCTCAGAAGAAGGCACGAACCTCCATACGCACAGAGTTTATAACCCGATTGCTCTGATCAGTTCTGCCATCGTACCGGAATGTGGCTTCCATGAATCCAGCAAAGCGGAGGTCTCCTCCAATAGCCCAGAGATAGTGGACCCCCGGTAAACGACCATTGGTAAGCTCAAAAAGACCTGCAGCACTCGGACTTAGATTCACCTCTTCACGATTTAATTCCGCTCTGAACTGTCCACGCCCAGCGATTGATCGAACAAAACGAATTCCCTCTACGTTTATGTCAGCTATTTGCACTGGGGCTGTGGATTGATTCCGGTTCTCACCTACTTCAATATGAAGACCAAACTCAATATCTTGCTGGGGACGATAAGAGAAATCAAACAAACCTGCATCTCCGCTCACATCATATGTGCGCCCTGAAGTTGTCCCTGTTCCGAGCGAAGTCGAAGGAGTCGAATTCAGTCGGTTAACCCGATGAAGGTACTCAAGCTGGAGAGAAAATTCCTCCAACGGTTTCAGCAGAAAACGAAGAGAGTGTTCCCGCAAACCGGACCGCTCAATAAAGCTCGCAAACTGCGACATGCTACGACGAATAAGAAAGCGCCCGCGTGCCGAGAAGAATGAATTGTTCTCAAGAAGATACACATCTTGAGAGAAAAGATCCATGCCTGTAAGCGTCGTCGAATCATTTAGAAAGGTTGACAATCGTAGCAGATAGAGATTCGACAGATGAGGATCCATGCTCTTCTCTTCAACTCTGATATACGTCTCAGACGAAATGCTGCGGAGGACCTTTTGGATGAATCTGTCAGAGGACCTCGGTGCTCCGAAACTCCTTGACGGAGCAAATCGTACACGAAGACTGCTCTTGACAGAACTCACAGGATATAGTCTATCAGAAGGAACAGTTACTGGCACGTACTCTCCATCAAAGCGGACCGGAACAAACTCATTGTCATCTGCAACACCGTTATGGTTCAGGTCGCCAAGATATGCATAATTTCCCGACCCCCTTTCAACTCGAAGGAAGACCCTCTCCAATTTCGCTGCTCGCTCTGCTGAAAACTCATAGTAGAGGTCCGATGCAAGGATGTTTTTCTTATCGTGATACTGAGAGACAGAACGGATGAGCAAGGTATTCACATCGCCACTGGAAGAACGAGCAAGTCCGCTGAAGCGTCTTGACCGTTTTGTCAGATCGAGGGATGAAGAGACGCCGATAGAATTGGCAAATCTCCAGGAGGCTCCATAGCCGACCGACGTAGATTGACGGGCAAAACGGTCTCCATCGGGAATCTCATCCACTCGAAAAAAACCACTGAGATGTAACAGCGAACGAGATAAGATAGGTATAACAACTTGCGGACCAATCTCATAGAAACGGAAACTTGTGCTGCTAAGAACATTTTTCCGGGTCAACGTATCAGTCCCATATTCACGTCTATCTTCCATTTCAAAGTGAAAAGATGGCTTTATAAAACCAGCATCGAGTTGTGCCGTTGCATACTGCCGCCACCAAGAGCTGCTCCGGAGAGCCATATCACCACGCCGACGGACATAATCAATTTTATAGTCAACGATGCGGGCTGTATCAGTGCCGATGAGAAGCGATGCAGACAACTTTGATGATGTAAGCCCTGAACCCAAAGTAAGAAAGCCAAAAGAATTAAGAATCCGAACCACCTTTAAAGGCTGATAAATAATTTCTCCTAACGCCACATTTTTAGAGCCGGGAAGAGTATCTGTTATGTCCCAGATGCGATTGAATTCCACTGCTTGAACTCGATCTAATGGACGAAACGTCGCACCATAATAGCGGTCTGATATGCTGGCGCCAATTTCGCCAAGTACCGTGCTCCCAATTTGAATACGAGCAGGTTTTAAAGAGACCCCAACTCTGAACGCATGACCACTATTTTGTTCGTTCGCAATTGCCGAGAGTCTGTTTGGATCGAAGCTGCTGAATGCATATTCTCCTTCAGCATGTAGCAAGGAACCGCCATCCCATGCAAATGATATATCCGCAAGTTGATGCATCTCAGGCAAAGGGAGAAGAACGATGGGCAAGTAACTACCGGCTGAAGGACCGACGTAGACATATTCCCCAATCTGTTGGCGCGCGTAATCTCCTCGACCATTTCCAACATAAGAGAAGGTCGCATTGTAAAGAGCCCCGGGATCTCCCGGCGAGTACCGAAGAATTCTCCTTACAGTGCCGTTGATAAGCGTATCAACAAGCTTATAGCGTCCCTTTGGTATCCCCGTCAATGAGTCAACACCAACGTACTGAATGCTTGACTTTGAGGCTGCCAGCGGGTTATTCCCTGCCGCCGCGATAACTGCACGATCGCTATCCGAAAGAGAAACATCAACAGGAGAATCTGGATTATCAGCTTCGCGATAATATGATAACCCAAAATGAAATCCAGCAACATCTGAAATTGCTTCCACACCAGCGAAGGTTCTTGTAAACTTGCGATCTACATATTGGAAATCAACGCTTATACGCGATGCAGCAGTAATAGGGCGCTTCACAGTAAAGGTGATCTGCGCCAGACTGTAATCGATGGTGTAGTCATCAGTTGCCCCGCGAAGCATAAGCTCGCCATTAATGTAAACACGCTCTGACCCTGGAACAACGACAATTCCTCGCTCACCATTTGCGCCGGTCAATTGATATGGACCCTGCACAGCATCGAGTCCGTTAAATTGGTTCGTTGTAAACTTCCCTCGCGCAACAGCCGCCGAAATGTCAATACCCGTTCCACTTTCTTGAAGCGAAGCGCTCATGTTTTGGAGAATCCCATCTGAAGCATTTCTGAGAACTCCACCAAGAGAAATACGCATCTCTGCCCCTTGAAGCCTTCGCTGAACTTTTGCAAATTCGCCGTTAGTCCTGAGAAGATCAAAATCGCCCAGAGTGGCAGCAACTCGCGGAGAATTTATCTCAACAAATACCTTGTCGAATTCTTGAAGGGTTCTTGTCGTGCCTTCGGGTGGAATTGGAGAATTCTGATCCGTCAGCGCCGCACGTATGCTGATATCGTCCGTAAGTTTTCCTGAAAGCTGTAGGCGAAAATTTGACGTTACACTCAGATCTTGATTTGACCCGACGCTGATGCCACGACTCAGGCTCCCGCTCCGAGAAAGATTCGACCCAAAAATCTCATTGATTCGAAATGGCTCAGAAGAGAAGAACATAGCTGAATCTCGTCTCATTGAATCGGTGAAGACCAACCCACCTCTGGCGGACTGAACAAAATGCGTTTTTATAAATGGTTGTACAGTTCTTAACTCGAGACGGAGAAAATGTGAGGAAGCCACGGCATGCAGCGAATCAATTGGAGAAATAATACGGCGATATAGCTCAGGTCGAAGATGCAATGTGCTTGTCCCTGTGTCAATCGTAAACTCGCTCCCTTCGACAAGGAGCAATGAATCGAGGTAAACAGAAAGGGATTGCTTGCCTGTGTGGAGCTGGAAAGACGCCGGCAGAGGGACGATCGAATCGCGAAGAGCAATTGTATAAGAGAAAACAGTACCTTTATCATCCGACACGTTAGAGGGGACGGATCCGAGGGGCTGCTCCGCCTGCGCAAAGTTAGCTGTGGTGGAGAGCAAAGAAATTCCGCACAAGATCGTCAAAAAAGGTCTGTGCAAACCTTCCCAGGCAATGGCGGGACCCGCTGTACGGCCATTTTGATGCATGGCTTGATTCCAGTGCACAAACTACAATCCTCATCAGCCATTTAAGTATGGTCGTAGCAACGGGACGACGAACTTGACCTCTTGGGAAAAATCAGTTATATTTTATTTACGATGCTCTTTTGAATCAAGCACCGTAATTTAATCTACAAAGATTGAACATCGAACACAAGTGGCACCAAGGCGCCATCTTTTAGCAGTCGTTTTGCATGCCGAAGTGGCGGAACTGGTAGACGCGCTGGACTCAAAATCCAGTGGAGCTAACCCCTCCGTGTCGGTTCGACTCCGACCTTCGGCACAAAGGAGGCTTAGACCGCAAAGGCAGTTTCATCATCCTTGTGTTACGCTCTTTAGTGCGCCCTGTGGTTAGACTGGTTTAAGCGAAAACAACCGTCCCGAGGGTTCTGGTGACAGTCGCAAGCGGTAAGTGACCGCTCAGTGCCTTTATAGTCCTCCTCAATCCCTGCTTTCGCAAATGACGATTCATCCTTCCCCTTCGACAAACAGCGCTCACGCTCCGCCCTCAAGCGTCAAAAGAAACTCTTTAAGTTCATCGAACGACCGAAAAATCCTCGTCGTGCACCCGAGAACCCAACCGGGAATTTCGTTTAGTGGTGCTCTGTGCGCCATTACCATAAACACAGGCTTCCCAAAGAACTTCGCAATCGAAAGTTCACCTTTAGTCCCTGCCCCACGCTGTGCGGATTCATCCCAGAGACAGATCAGGTAGTCAGTGCGGTGGGCTATTTCATTCATGTCAAGCTCAACGAGTCCGGAAGCGATCGCCTTGTATCGGTCGATGTCTTCAAACTTCAATTTACGGAAATACTCATCATCGATGCCGAGCGCAGCAAAATAGCGCTCACTCTCCACATTGGGATTAAATACCTCATGACCCAGGTGCGAGCGAATCCACTCTTCTAACTCCTTTCGCCAGGAGGCACCATGATTGGGCGCATGCTCCATTCCGCCTGAAAGATATGCTCTCATTGAAAATCCTCATATCTTCTCTTAACCAGATTGATTCTGATCTCCTTCATATGCTCTCCTGAGCAACGTCACAATGTGAAGCAACTCAACTCTTCTTCTTTGCTGACCTGCCTCTTCCGTTTGTGCTGTCCTTCTCAATCCATGTTCGAGTTGGATGTGGCATCCGGGGTTACTGGTGACCAAAATATCGGCATCAGTTTTCCTGACGTTTTCCATCTTTCTGTCGAGCAGCTTCATAGACTCTTCATAGTGGATGATGTTGTAGATACCGGCGCTTCCGCAACACCAGGAGGATTCCGGCAATTCCACAAATTCGACACCGGGGATGGATCGAATAATTTCCCTTGGCTGAGCTGAGATTCTCTGCGCATGAACCAGATGACACGGTTCGTGATATGTCACACGCCGCTGGATTTCATGTGTAGGTTTCTTAAATCCAATTTCGATGAGAAATTCGGTAATGTCGCGGACCTTTGCAGAAAGTATCCTCGCTTTCTCAGCATAGGATGGATCGTCGTGAAGGAGTCTGCCATATTCTTTCATGAACGCACTACATCCGGCGGCGTTCACGACCAAATAGTCAATATTACTTTTGAGAAACGCATCAATGTTGCGGCGAGCAAGGAGCCGAGCTGTCTCAACGTCTCCATTGTGAGCATGAACTGACCCACAACATTCCTGAGCCTTCGGAATCACCACCTCACAATCATTTCTTAGAAGCACCTCCACAGTATCTTGATTGACATCTGGAAATGCAACATCCATAATGCAACCTGTGAGGATCGCAACGCGGTAACGTGGCTTCGATGCCGGTCGGAGCACCTCCGGAGCGGTCGCACTGAAGAATTTTTTCCCAATGTGAGGTATTAGCGATTGAATTTTTGAAAGCTTTGGAAATAGCGTCTTAGCAATTTTCGTCTTCGCAACGAACAGACGCAGTCCCAGGGTATTATACCAATAGACTATCCGCGCCGCTGCATGAAACCGATTTCTTGACCGAAACAGCCAATCCAGAGAGATTCTCTTCAAGAGCCGGCGCCTCATTCCACCATAGCCGGCACGTTCAATTTGCACCCTCGCTGCTTCGACCAATGCACCGTAGTGAACACCAGCGGGGCAGGCGGTTTCGCATGCGCGGCAATCAAGGCAAAAATACATTTCCCGGGCAAAAGCATCAGTTATCAGAAGTTGCCCCTCAGCGACCGCTTTCATCAGTCGGATACGGCCTCGTGGAGATGAGCGCTCGTCGCCAGTCAGCAGATACGTTGGACATGTAGGTAAGCACAAGCCGCAATGCATGCAGCTCAAAATAAAATCGTAGCTTGGTATATCAGTGCCGGCTGAGCTCCACGTCCCGACAAGAAATGCAGACTTCCGCTTCATGATAGAAATCGCCTTGTTCACTGCTGCCAGAAGAAGTAATAGCCTCGCTTCTTGAAGAAGCCGATTAATGTCCCTCCGACTATGAAACCTCCGACATGTGCCCACCAGGCAATGCCTCCCGCCGTCCCGGTCTCAAGACTCAAAAGACCGCTATACATCTGTAGAATAAACCATATACCGAGAAACACAACTGCTGGAATTTCGACGACAAAGAAAATGAACATTGGAAACCAGGTAAGAACACGAGACCAGGGGTAGAGGAGAAAATACGCGCCCAAAACGCCCGCAATGGCTCCACTTGCACCGATGATTGGTTCTTGAGAAATGGGGTTCACAATATAGTAAATCGCTGCTGCTCCAACTCCCGAAAGCAAATAAAAAATAAGATAGCGAAAATGGCCCATGCTATCTTCAACATTGTCGCCAAAAATCCAGAGGAAAAGCATATTGCCGCCGAGATGAAACCAACCTCCATGAAGAAACATTGAGACAAGAACAGGGGTGAACGTAGAGAGAGTGATGTTGTTTTGATAAACAGACATTGTAAATGCAGCCGGGACGAACGCGGTTGCAGCAATAAATCTCTGCAGATGGTGACCGAGTGAAAGCTCGAAAAGAAAGATCACCACATTAGCTATAATGAGCAAATAGTTGACAACCGGGACAGTCCGTGAGGGAATGGAATCATGCAGCGGGATCATGGGGTAGTAGCCGGCTTTATCCGATCAAGTGGCGATTTGACATCATGGTGTTTTGGCACTTGCTTAGAGAAATGCATCAGCAAACTTCTTGATTTGTTCCTGGTTTCGGGGTAAGGAGCCCTCACAGCGTGGCTTAATTGAGATGATCTTGCCGGGGTTCAAAACGTTGTTTGGATCAAGGCTACACTTTATTTTTTTCATCAGTTCTACCCCAGCTTCACCAGCATGTTGAGGCAGGAATTTCTTTTTCGCAAGACCAATTCCATGCTCACCTGTGATGGTGCCTCCCAAACGAAGCGCCTCCGCAAAGATTTCTTCAAAAGCTTTCTCAGCTCTAACAATCTCATCGGCATCGCGCTCGTCCGTCAGGCATGTGGGATGGAGGTTACCATCTCCTGCATGGCCAAAGGTGCCAATCGTCAGATTATATTTTCGAGCGATACGGTCAATCGATTCCACCATTGGAGCAACTTCACTTCGCGGGACTGTTGCATCTTCGAGGATTGTCGTCGGCTTCACCCGGGCAAGAGCTGCGAGAGCTGCACGGCGAGCAGCTTTGAGGCGGTCAGCTTCCATTTCGTCTTTTGCAACCTGTACACTGATAGCGTTGTGGCTCCGAACAATTTCCTGAACACGTTCAGCGTCCTCAGTAACTTCAGTATCCCGCCCATCAACTTCGATGAGAAGCAATGCTCCAATCGAGGTTGGCAAACCGAGATTCGCATAGGCTTCCACACTTCGAATAGTCGTATTGTCCAGAAATTCAAGTGTTGCAGGAATCACATGTGCAGCGATAATTGCAGAAACTGTTTCCGCGGCATCACGGATGGTGTTGTAGTAGGCTACCATCGTCCGCGAGGCAGTTGGCGGAGGAATAAGCCTAAGAAGAATTCGAGTAAAAATTCCAAGTGTTCCTTCGGACCCAATAAACCAATCTTTCAGACTGTATCCGGAGACGTCTTTCACCGACTTTCCCCCTGTCACAAGAACATCACCATTCGGGAGAACCACCTCCATCCCCATCACATAGTTCTTGGTAACACCGTACTTGAGACCCCTCAATCCACCTGCATTTTCAGCAACATTTCCTCCAATGGTACAAACATTCATGCTCCCCGGGTCAGGTGGATAGAATAATCCAACAGCCTGGACGGCTTTGTGAAGTTCGGCAGTGATGACACCAGGCTCAACCCAAGCTGTCATGTTCTCGCTATCAATTTCTAAGATCCTATTCCATCCTGTGAAGACAATGACAATGGAATCTTTCTGCGGTATAGAGCCACCACTCAAGCCTGACCCGGAGCCACGCGGCACAATTCCAAAGTTCGCTTCGTTTGCAAGCTTCAACAACGCACAGACATCTTCGATGGATCGAGGGAATACAACTGCATCGGGAAGATGTGCAATTAATGGGGTACCATCATACGAGTAAACTATTTTGTGCTCGTCGGAATCGAGGTATCGTTCAGACCCGACGATGTTGCGGATTTTCTTCAGAAGTTGCGGCGACAACACAGTTGATACTCGAACTTTGTCCTATGCAACATTAAATAGATGCAGATGACTGAAAGCCATCTGCATCTTGGTCACGTGCGGTGATCAAAAAGGTTATCCGATGAAAATCTCAACGATTACTTCTCTTTCAACAACTTGATAAATTCTCTCATAAATGCCGGATGGTCAGGCCAGGCACGAGATGAGACAAGATTACCATCCACAACAACTTCCTGGTCTACAAACTTTCCGCCTGCTTTCTCGATATCAGGCTTCAGAACGGGATAGGCGGTCAGCGTGCGGCCTTTCACTTTATCATGGGCAGCCAGTATAAGCGGACCATGACAAATTGCTGCTACAGGTTTTCCCTTCTCGAAGAAGTGGTCGACAATCTTGTCCATTCCCTTCTCATTCCGGATCCACTCCGGCGCACGTCCACCAGCGAAAATTACACCCACATATTCGGCAGGATCAACCTCCTCAAACCCAACATCAGCCGGAACACGGTACCCGGGTTTCTCCGTGTAGGTATCGAAGCCCGGCTCAAAATCGTGAACAACGCACTGAAGCACTTTCTTCTTTGGGGCTGCGATGTGGACTTCGTACCCCTCTTCTTTCAGACGCTGATACGGGTACATCACCTCAAGCGATTCAGCAGCATCACCAGCAACAAGGAGAACTTTTTCCATGGCAACCTCCTTACGTCATTTATAGACAATCTGTGAATTGCAAAAGAAATTAGCAAACAGGAAGTGTATAATCAAGAAAGAGACCACTTTGCACGTCGGAAATCTTCGCGATTGTAAGACCTCAGTACAAAGCATGGCCCTTCTTAGCACCATAGCGTGACAAACTCTGCAATAGTTGGACCTCACCGCGAGTCTTCCAGAGATGGAACTAAGCTCGCCTTCGGCAGGTTTTATTTCAACCCGCCTCCAGTGGACGGTCGGCTCAGGGCGTGACCTACATGCACACCTTTTGCATCTCAGCGCCAGATTTTTTACAATTACTTCAATCCTATTTCAGAAATTCTTTGAAACAAATAAGCAGGAGCAAAGATATGGAAACACTCGGAAGTAAAAAGATTGCTCGCTCGCCACTTGCAGCTCTTACGAGCCTGTTGCTCTTTATACTCCTATCCTCATTGCTTCAGGCACAACAGGGTCACGTTTACGGAACAATGCCAGAGCCACCTAATCTGGGTATTCTCAAGCAGACAATCCGGTATTATATCGAATCGGGCGCTTACGAAGCAGACATAGGGCGAGTAATCGACTCAGCACGAGCATATGTTTCAATCCGGTACGCAGATGTACAACAGCCTGCCATCGTGCTTGACATAGATGAGACATCTTTGTCAAATCTCTCTTTTGAATATCAGTATGACTTCGGATACGAACCGAATGCATGGAACAATTGGGTCAAAGAAGAGACAGCCAAACCAATCAAAGCGACGCGTGAGCTTGTCCAGTGGGCACGAGAGAAGAACATAGCTGTCTTCTTCATCACTGGTAGACAGCAGCTCTCGCCCAATCTTTCAACTGATCCAACAGTCTTAAACCTAAGTCGAGCGGGGTACGTTAGCTGGACAAAGATATACTTCAAGCCCGCTGATGCAAAAATGACAACCGTCCAGTTTAAAACTAACGCACGGAAGGAGATCTCAAAAGAGGGGTATACAATCATAGCGAACATAGGTGACCAGTATAGCGATCTTGAAGGAGGCTACGCTGAAAGAGCATTTAAACTGCCCAACCCGATGTACTACATACCATGAAAGACTTTTTAAATTTTCTTTCTTTGTGCTCTCTGTGTACTTTGCGGCTAAAGATGGTTTGCTCATCTCGTTCGCCCCAAAGGATCTGCCGAGAGCGGACGCGCAAATACTTTCTAAATTTATTTTCCCCTTTGTCTCCCACCCTGGTGGGATGTACTCTGCAGTTAGACGTGATTCAACTCAAAACTGGATCGCGAATCCGGATACAACGTGTAAACTCTGAAGTGTTGTGGAAAGCCTCCCTGAAGGAACACCTGCGTTCTGAACTCTTGCAACAGTATATTTACACTCAAGAAACCAGGCAAGCTCTCCGACGAGCTTCACATCGCCCGCAGCGCTTGCCTGAAATGCAGGTCCTCTCAGTTCATACTGCTCTTGGTGTTGTTGTTCTATTGTACTCTCAGTATGGGGGATAACAGCGCCCACCCCGATCCTTGCCACAGCATGAATTCTCTTCTGCAGTCCGTGGGCATCTTTAGGAAATCCGTATCGCATGAGGAGGTTCAGTAGCTGAAGATTCAGTCCGTGAGAGATGCTGAATTCCTGCAGCCTGTCACCGAGACGCACCATTCCAGCC
Source organism: Bacteroidota bacterium (assembly GCA_049973045.1). Lineage (GTDB taxonomy): Bacteria > Bacteroidota > Ignavibacteria > 0-14-0-80-59-12 > 0-14-0-80-59-12 > JBMFJZ01. The sequence continues at coordinate 497,451 of JBMFJZ010000001.1, forward strand.
ACGGGGGCGTTCTGCCAGCGACCCGAAACAGAAACGGATTCATTCGGGTTAGAATAAACCTTCAGATGAATGAATTCCGTCTCTATTCCAATAAAGTTGATGCCCGGTAGAAAATATCCCAGGCGCAAGCCGTAATAAAGAGGAAACTGAAATGAGCGATCTTCATAGTGAACATCATAAAACATCACGTCGGTCCCTTGTGAAGGCTGAACAATATGTAGGTCACTTGAAACGGTAACCCCCTTTCCAAGGTATCCTCCCAACTCAATCTGTGCATACAGCCGAGACGCAGGAGAGACTGAAAAGAAAAACGCTGAAAGCAAGAAGAATGGTAATGCCATTGGCTCCCGAGTTTTCACAGTGAGATCTCTTCCCATAAGGGGTCATCTTTTTCTTTCTCAAGCACTGTATCGTGACGGAAATGCTCGTCGTCGACGTAGGGGAAATCTATCATGTAATGAAGTCCACGGCTCTCCTGCCTTCTCAGCGCCGACTTGACGATGATGCCAGCGACACAAGCAAGATTCCGCAGTTCAAGGAGGCTGGTGCTGAGCCGGGTTCGTCTATAAAAATCTTCGACCTCCGCTTGAATCAACCGAATTCGCCGTAGCGCTCGCTTGAGCCGATCCGCGGAGCGAACGATGCCAACGTAATCCCACATCAGTTGCTGAATCTCTTTCCTGTTATGTGAAATAAGAACCCACTCATCGGAGTTTGTAAGCTCGCGATTTTCCAACACAGGTACATCTACTTTTCCCAGGTGTCTCCCTCGTGCGCGGAAATCCGATAAAGCACCACAAGAAGATCTTGCGGCACGTGCCGAAAAGACGAGAGCCTCCAAAAGCGAGTTGCTCGCAAGCCGATTTGCTCCATGCAATCCGGTCATGCTGACTTCACCAGCAGCATATAGACCACCGATAGTTGTCCGGCCGTGAAGATCGGTGGCAATACCGCCACATGAATAATGAGCCGCAGGCACAACGGGCACAGGCTCTTTTGTGATATCGAGCTTAAAACGTTCTTTGCACGTTGTGTAGATATAGGGGAACTGTTCACGGACTGCATCAGCCGACAGATGTCGGAGATCAAGATAAACAAAATCGTCCCCTCGTTTCTTAAGTTCCGTATCAATAGCGCGTGCAACTATGTCCCGTGATGCCAACGATCCTCGTTCATCGTATCGGGTCATGAATTCTTCCCCATCCCTTGTTCGAAGGACTGCCCCAAATCCACGGACAGCCTCTGAAATCAGAAACGCCGGAGATCCGGAATTATACAACGCAGTCGGATGAAATTGTATAAACTCCATGTTAGCGATTCGAGCCCCTGCGCGATAGGCAATTGCAATGCCGTCCCCTGTTGCGATCGTCGGATTCGTCGTATGAAGATAAACTTGCCCCACGCCACCAGTTGCCAGGAGTGTTGAAGATGCAACAAACGCCAATATCTTCCCTGACCGTTCATCCAAAACATATGCACCGTAGCAGCGAGGCGATTTGTCTTCACTCTCCGGTTTTGATGATATGAGATGATGATCGGTTATCAACTCAATAACTGCATGATGCTCAAACAGTTGTATATTTGGATGCTCACTTGCACGAGCTAAGAGAACACGTTCAATTTCTCTCCCTGTGAGGTCTTTCGCATGTACAATCCGATTTCGAGAATGTCCACCCTCTCTGCCAAGGTCAAACCGTCCATCATGCATTGTGAATTCGACTCCAAGGTCAAGCAACTTCTTCAGATGATCAGGACCCTCCCGAACAGTGACCTCAACTGCAGTTCTGTTGCAAATGCCTGCCCCCGTGCGGAGAGTATCTTCTATATGTAACTCATATGAGTCATCAGGTGAGACAACTGAGGCAATGCCTCCCTGCGCATAGTTAGTGTTTGAATCCGCACGCTCTTTCTTTGTCACAATGGCAACGGTGCCGTGCTCAGCAACGGATAGTGCGTAATAAAGCCCCGCGATCCCACTGCCGATGACGAGGAAATCTGACCGAGTCGTTTCCATCTCTGAAAGAAAAACGGCGCCCCGAAGGGCGCCGCTCCTGAACCTGGCTCATCAGAAATATATAGCAACAGTAAGAGTTGCTGTGCCAGTGCCAAAACGTGTCTCAGTTGGAAGATCCGTTTTCACTGAAACACCACCGATTTTCGCCTCAACGCTACCACTGGAAGTAGAGAATCCTAACCGGTACTCGCCAGCGACGCTCATTGATTGGCTGACGAAGTACTCAACTCCTAATATCCCACCAATCCCAAATGTTGTCGTAGAAGCGCTCGTCGATCGCTCAGGGTTCCCGACGGGAACAGACTCTGACGTGCTTGCTGAACTCAAACCCACACCCAGTTCACCCCCAAGATACATTGAAACATTCTTGGCATTCAGCACGTGATACTCCAGTCCGGCACCAATTGGAATTTCCGTTGTGCTCTGTTTTTCATCTGTAGATCCCGGAGCACCCTTCGTGGTCTTGCTGTAATATCCGATACCAATAGAGCCACGTAGAGCCATCATTGGCGCCAGATAGTATTTCAGCCCTATCCCACCATGAAATGGTGCAACGCCAAGATTTGAGAGACCGGAGAACTCAAAAAGAACGGCTTTTGAGCCGGCACCTGTTTGTGGTTTGATCTCCTGTGCAGATAAAAATCCCACCGGAATTGCAAGTACTACAAACAGAGTGAGAAAACGTAATGCGGGTTTCATAGTGGTACCTCCTAATGATTTGTGGATCAGTTTTCCCCTAACCAGTTGCGAACTGTGGAAGGGGCGCTAATTATGGATTGAAGAAAAGACGTCATCTAATGCCTCGATAATTTCCATTGCCTGCTCATTTGTAAGAATAAATGGAGGAAGGAAGCGAAGTACAGTGTCGCTGGTGCAGTTAATGAGTATATGCCTTTTGAGCATTTCTTCAACCAGTGAGCTACAATTCATGCAGCAATCTATGCCGAGCATCAGTCCGCGTCCACGGACTTCTTTGATAATCTGCGGATATTTCTCTGCGAGCCTTTGAAAACCAGTTCGCAAAAGATCTCCAACTGTTTGCACATGCTGAAGCAATCCATTCTCGAAAAGTTCCTCCAGCACTGCGATTCCAGCGGCACAGGCAACCGGGTTCCCACCAAAGGTCGTTCCATGAACACCTGTCGAGAACACGTCTGCGACGCGGTCAGCACCGAGAAAAGCCCCCAGCGGAAGTCCCCCTCCTATTGGCTTAGCAATTGTCACAACATCGGGACGAACATCGTAGTGCTCAAATGCAAAGAACTTGCCTGTTCTTCCAATCCCTGATTGAATCTCATCAGCAACCACGAGGAAACCAAATTTCTCCCTCAGCTTGAAAAGTTCATGAACAAATTCCCCAGAAGCGACGTGTATACCACCCTCTCCCTGAATAAATTCAAGAAAAACAGCTGCTGTGTTCTCACCAATTTTCTTACGCAGATCGGCGACATCATTGAATTGAATGTGATCAATATTAGGGATAAATGGCTCGAACCCTTCACGATATTTCTGTCGTTCTGTCAAAGAGAGTGCACCCATTGTTCTTCCACTGAAACCATTGGTCATGCCGAAGATCATCGTCTTTCCATTCTTCTTTGACCATTTCCTTACAAGTTTAAGTGCACCTTCTACCGCTTCCGTTCCTGAGTTAGTCAGAAAGATTTTAGCATATCCGGTAACTTGAAGCAGTTTCTCAGCGAGGGCGATTTGAGTTTCTTGAAGAAAGAGATTGGAGAGATGCAGATATCTTCGGGACTGTTGAGCGATTGCTTGAAGTACTCTCTGATTCCCATATCCAAGGATGTTCACACCCAAGCCTGTGAAGCAATCTAAGTAGCGGTCACCCTGGGGCGTGACGAGGTAAGCTCCTTCGCCATGATCAACCTCAAATGGCAGGCGCTTATATGTTGGGAAAAAAATTTTCGATTCTCGTGCAGCAAGAAAATTCATAATGGCATTTTCAGTTGCTTTTTGTATCATCATGCTCCATCCTGAGTTGTCCTGCGATCCGTTTCACAAGGCGAACAGCGAACCTTGCCTGATGCCGCAATTCAGTTTTCGAGCCGGTGTTGTAGATAACCAGATCAGCCTTTGCAATCTTCTTCGGAGCTGGCATTTGTCGCAACTCTCGCTTCTCGATCTCTTCCTCTGGAACGTGCAATTTGCGTGCAGCGCGTTTCAAGCGATCCTCATGTGGCGCATTTACAACGATAATAAAATCGAGGCTTTTATCAAAGCCTGTCTCGAAAATAAGAGCTGCTTCAACTGCCGCAATCCTCTTGCCCTCCGCAGCCAGTTCATCAAATTTTTTCTCAAGGAAATTAAAAACCCTTGGATGTACAAGTGACTCAAGCTGGGAAAGCTTCTCCTGATCATTGAAAACGATAGATGCAAGGACCCTGGTGTCTACTGTTCCGTTTGAGCGGAGGATGCCGTCCCCAAATAGAGCAGCCACAGCATGAGAAACTTCCTCCGATTGGAGAATATTCTTTGCAAGGTCATCAGCGGAGAGAACTGGGATTCCTCCTCTTTCGAACTCCTCAGCCACAGTTGTTTTACCGCTGCCGATTGGTCCGGTAATGCCAATTTTGAACAAAGCGGACGGAGGTCCCTTTTCCATAATAAAGCGAGATTTTCGTTGCTTCATCAGTTACTTTGCAAAAGCAACAGCTCGAACTTCGCGGATAACCGTCACCTTAATCTGTCCAGGGTATTCCATTTCTTGCTGGATTCGTGCCGCAATGTCGTGAGAAAGCTGGTCAGCAAATGCATCATCAACCCGGTCTGGTTCCACGATCACCCGAATTTCTCGTCCGGCCTGGATGGCGTATGTTTTAGCCACCCCTTCGAACGACTTTGCAAGTGACTCAAGTTTTTCCAGTCGCTTCACATATCCTTCGACAGATTCGCGTCGGGCGCCCGGTCGAGCGCCGCTGATCGCATCAGCCGCCTGAACAAGAGCAGCAATTGGCGATTCCATCGGTATGTCTTCATGGTGCGAACCTATTGCATTCACCACAAGTGGGTGTTCATTGTACTTCTTCGCGAGCTCATGGCCCAGGATCGCATGTGGTCCTTCAATATCACGGTCAACGGTTTTTCCAATATCATGGAGAAGTCCAGCCCGCTTTGCAAGATTAGCATCGAGTCTTAATTCTGCTGCCATAATCCCCGTAAGATACGCCACTTCAATGCTATGCTGGAGAAGATTTTGCCCGTAGCTCGAGCGGTACTTCATTTTCCCAATATGTTTCACTAATTCCGGATGCATGCCATGGATTCCGAGCTCAAGCAATGTATTCTCTCCAACCTTGGCAATCTCCTCTTCAAGTTCTTTGCGGACTTTCTCGACAACCTCCTCAATCCGAGCCGGGTGAATGCGCCCATCGGCAATAAGTCTTTCCAGGGCAACCCGTGCAACTTCTCGCCGGAAGGCATCGAATCCGGAGAGGATCACTGCTTCTGGTGTATCGTCTACGATAACATCGACACCCGTTGCTGCTTCGAAGGCACGGATGTTTCGTCCTTCGCGGCCGATGATACGTCCTTTCATTTCGTCGTTTTGAATGTTCAACACACTGACCGTCGTCTCAACGGTATGGTCAGCAGCGGTTCTTTGGATTGCCTGGATGATAATGCGCTGTGCCTCGCGCTGAGCCTCTTCTTGCGCCCGATCGCGAATTTCCTTGATCATCTGCGCTGCTTCGCGCTTCGCCTCACTGACCATGTTCTCGATAAGCATCTTCTTTGCCTCATCCCGAGAAACACCGGAGACACGCTCGAGTCGCTCATTCTCCTCCTCAATAAGCCGGTTCAGCTCCTCTTGTTTCTGATTCACAACTTTAGTTTTTTCTTCAACTATACGGCGAAGCTGATTGACCTCCTTTTCTTTCTTGTTGAGAAGGTCGAGCTTTCGGTCTATATTCTCTTCGCGGGCAAGAAGCTGCTTCTCATAGGCTTGGAGCTTGCTTCGTTTGTTCTGGACTTCGCTATCGAACTCCTGTTTCTTCCGGTACCATTCGTCCTTTACTTCAAGAAGTTTCTCGCGTTTTAGGGCGGCAACATCACGCTCAGCATCCTCGAGAATCTTCTTTGCTCGCGCTTCGGCACTCGCAATACGATTCTCGCCAGAACGGGCGTTGAGATGCCATCCCGCATAAAAAGCAATAGCGGCAATAGCCACAACCATTGGTATAAGAATGTATATATCCATAATTCCTCCTTATCCCGCATGTAAGCGGGCTTACCACTCAATGAAACAAAAATCCGCACACATTCAGCCATGAACAAAGGTTCTGAAGAACCTCTATCAAACATGGTGGGTGTCCCCCTGGAAAATTCGCGCTTCCGCTGCACTTGCTCATCCCGAGCTCGCTCGAGAGTCACCGCAAGATGCCCCTTTGCGTCGGGGTGCGGCCTGCACTCCTCATCCATGAGCAGGACTCCCTGTACATATTACTTGTCAGGTTCTTTTTTCGTTTGACCACAGCTGACGGTGCGGATTACACTCGTCACGACAACACTTTTATGTCAGAGAACAGGCAACCGGTCATTACGTCGCGGGCGCTTTTTAACCAACTACCCCCTTGGCATCTGCTTCAGATAAACTCTGCTCAAGAAATCCAGCAATTTTCTTCAATTCTCGTGAAAAGAGTTCAATCTGATACTGGTTCTTCTCTCGCTCTTTAAAAAGGTCTTCTGCAATATTCAATGCTGAAAGAACCGCAATCGTCAGCGGTGGCTGGTCAGGAATTTTTGCGTGGATCGTACGGATCATCTCGTCTACATACTGCGCAATGCTTCGTGTCAACTCCTCACTCTCTCCACGCAGGGGGTACTCGGAACCAAAAATAGTAACCCTGATGCTACGACCATCCATTTTCAATCCAATATGCATGAATATTGCACTATACGCCCGCTGACCATCTCAGTCACGAACCAAGATACGTTGTAATCCGCACAAGCAAATCCCGAATTTTCGCCTTGAGAGCTTCTACTTCTTCCTTTGCAAACACCCCCTCGTTCCCATCCCGCTGCGAGAGCAGTGAGGCACCCTTAAGCTTTGAAATGTCAGCATCCTTACGCTCGAGAAGGCGACGCAATGATTCAATCTCCTGTTCCAACTTCTTCGCTCGAAGACGCAATTGAGCATTCTCTTCATGAAGCTCATGCAATCTCGACGCAGTTCTCTTTGCAACTTCCCCGATAGCTTCTAACGCTTCTTTCATTGCATGGGCACTAGGATCAGTTGCAACATTAGCGTCTTGATAGTTTGATGACGAAACCATCATTTGATCCGACTTTGGCTGGCGGAACGGAGCTCTGCTCCAATCGAGCATGCATTTTCAACTATCCGCTGAACCATCTGATCGACGATTTCCTCAGTCAGCGTCCGCTCATCTGAGCGAAATTCTAAAGAAAACGCCATGCTTTTCTTCCCTTGCGGAACCCGCTCCCCCTCATACAAATCAAATAAGTGAACGCTCTGTAACTCCTTCAGTCCACTCCTCTCGATGGCTCCCATCAATTCCTCAGCCGACATATCAGCATTGACGAGGAATGAAACATCCCGTACAACGCTCGGATATTTTGGGAGCTCTCTAAACCGTTTCGAATGGCTACGGCACTGTTCGAGTAGAGAAATGTTTAACTCGCCAAAGTAAACGTCGTACTCAAGATCGAATCGCAGCTTTAGTTCCCGCTTTACCTTCCCAATGTATCCCAAACGGATACCATCATGTTCAAAGAACACCGTCGGCTGAACAGCCATTCCATCTATAGAATAATAAACAAAATGGACTTTGTCAAGAAAAATCTTCTCGAAAAGGCTCTCGACCTCACCTTTTAGATCAAATAAGTCAAACAACCTCTCAGAAGAATACCAGTTAGCCCTCTCAGCAACACCAGCAATAGCCAGCCCAAGCATCTCTTCTTCAAGAATTTCATCGACAAGAACACGCTGATTTTTTTCCGTCGCCTTGCGAAATACTCTCCCGATCTCAAAGATTTGGACGGATTTCCTACCAACGTTGAAATTAAGCTTCGCTACCTGAAGTAAACCTGGCAACAGGCTAGTTCGCAAAGCAGCCATGTCACGGCTTAGAGGATTTCTTACCAGGATCGGCTCGATGCCCCATACTCGTGCAAGCTCCTCGTCTTGCATACTGTTCGTATAAACCTCATAGTAACCACGACTTGTTAGAAAATCCCGGAGCGTATCAGGGAGATGCTCTCTTGGTGGTTCCGAACTAAACGATATCTGAGAGAAAAGCTGATCTGGAATTTTCCCGAAGCCGTAGAGCCGGGCAACTTCTTCAACGAGATCAATTTCTCGCTCTATATCAATGCGAAATGTGGGGACTTCAACATCGAAAATATCGGCGGTTTCCTGGGAGACATGAAATCCAAGCCTCTCCAGAATGGACTGAATTTCTTCGGCATGTAGGGTCGTTCCAAGGATATCATTCGTACGAGAGACACGCAGCGAAACATGTCGCGGGCTAAAAGGCTCAGGGTAAACATCAATCACACCAGATAGAACCTCTCCCCCTGCGAGCTCAGCAATCAATTGAGCAGCTCGATTTATGGCGACGATTGTTCCATTCGGATCAGCGCCGCGTTCAAAGCGTTGGGAAGCATCTGTGGTAAGCCCAAGTCGCTTCGAGGTGCGTCGAATGCGCCACGGAGCGAAGTATGCACTCTCTAACAAAATGTTCGTGGTTGACGAGCTTATTTCAGAGTTCGCCCCACCCATTATGCCAGCAATAGCAACGCCCCGTTCTCCATCGCAGATAAGCACAGCTTCGCTATCGAGAGTCCGCCCCTTCCCATCCAGTGTCACAAAATATTCACCATCTCTTGCACGGCGGACAACAATTCGATGCCCGACGAGCCTATCAAGATCAAAAGCGTGAAGGGGGTGACCGAACTCCAGCATGACATAGTTCGTCACATCGACAACATTGTTGATTGGGCGGAGTCCCACAGCTTCAAGGCGTTGCTGCAGCCACCGCGGTGAAGGACCAATCTTCGCACCGCGAATCACACGCGCAGAGTACCGCGGGCATCCTTCCAGGTCTTCAATCACTACAGAGGCAACTGAAGAGGCGGGTAAATCACTCTCTTGCACAATAACACGAGGCAATCGCAACATCGACCTGGTTGCGGCAGCGATCTCTCGAGCAATGCCAATGTGACTCAGACAATCGGGACGGTTTGGCGTTACTCCAATGCTCATGACAACATCAGATAAGCCGAGGAACTCAGCGAATGGCGTTCCCACCTCCGCCGATTGATCAAGAACGAGAATCCCTTCTTTATCGTCGCCAAGATCGAGTTCAAACGCGGAACAGATCATTCCATTTGATTCGACTCCCCGGATCTTCGTGCGCTCAAGCTGGAATGGCAAGCCTTTCGGGTCATGCTGGTTTCGAGGGATAACTGCTCCCACACGTGCAACTACAACTTTCTGTCCTGCTGCAACGTTTGGCGCACCACAAACAATCTGTAACTGTTCCCCCCCTACATCCACGGAGCAGACACTCAAGTGATTCGCATTTGGGTGTTTTGTTCGCTCAAGGACTTTGCCGACTACGAAGTTTGCGTATTTCGCTCCACGCTCCTCCAGACTCTCAACCTCAAGCCCAAGCATCGTAAGAGTCTCAGCTAATTCGGAGGGTTCAAGCGAAATATCGACGTACTCGCGTAACCAGTTGAGAGAAATGTTCATTGTTTGTGATCAATTCCTGTAAAATTAAAACTGCTCAAGAAAGCGCAGATCATTGTCATAGAACAACCTGATGTCCTCAATACCATAGCGCAGCATAGCGATACGCTCTATCCCCATGCCGAAGGCGTAGCCAGTGTATTCTTCGGGATCATAGCCAACAGCCTTAAATACATTTGGGTCGACCATACCGCATCCAAGGATTTCTAACCAGCCAGTATATTTGCACACGCGACAACCTTTTCCACCGCAGAGAAAGCAGGAAATGTCCATTTCAGCGCTCGGTTCAGTAAACGGGAAGAAACTTGGTCGAAACCGATAGCGGAGATTCTCACCGTAGAATTGCTTTGCAAATGATGCGAGGGTTCCTTTCAACTCAGCAAAAGTTATGTGATGGTCGACAGTTAGACCTTCAACTTGGTGGAAGAGACAGTAGCTTCGTGCGCTGATGGCTTCGTTCCGGTACACTCGTCCGGGAATGATAACCCGAATTGGTGGTCTCGAATGCTCCATCACCCGGATCTGCACCGGTGAAGTGTGCGTTCGAAGAAGCACCGTGTCCGTAATAAAGAATGTGTCCTGCATATCGCGGGCAGGGTGATCTGGCGGAAAATTGAGCGCCTCAAAATTATGGTAATCATCTTCAACCTCCGGTCCTTCTGCAACACTGAATCCCATCGATTGAAAAATCCGCTTGATATCACGAAGCGTCTGTGTCAGAGGATGAAGAGAAGCAAAAGGACGACGTCGTCCGGGAAGACTGAGGTCGATCTTTAGTTCCGCCGGATGGGGAGCAGACAAACGGCTCCTAAGCGAGTCAAATTCGCTTTGGGCGTAATCCCTAAGATCGTTGAGAACTTTCCCCGCTTGTTTGCGTTCTTCCAGCGGTAAGGTTTTTAGTTCATCAAAAAGAGATGGGATAGCACCTTTCCGGGCAAGAAACCGGATACGGAGAGCCTCAAGATCGCTTAGAGTCTCAACGCGTACAAGTGCTTCTTCAAACTCGCGCTGAAGCGACTCTGCCCGATTTCGAATTTCCTGAAGGTTCAACGTAAATCCTTTGCGAGATATAAAAATACCCCTTTTGCTGTGGCTTTAGTAGCTCAGCAAAGGGGACTATCTACAAAGCCACCGATACGACAAAGGGGATTAGTGAATCATGCAACAGCAAATCTTACAATCTCGGCGAATGCATCAGAATTTCGCACTGCGAGATCTGCAAGGAGCTTGCGGTTGATCTCAATATGCTTCTTATTAAGTCCAGCGATAAGTTTTGAATACGAAATCCCGTGAGCTCGTGCGGCTGCATTGATACGAGCGATCCACAACTGTCGGAAATTCCGTTTCTTTGTACGCCGATCACGATACTCATATTGGAGCGCTTTATCTACATGATGCTTTGCAATTGTGTAGACTTTGCTTCGTGCACCCCAATATCCTTTTGCCTGTTCCAGAACCTTTTTCCGTCTGCGATGTGATGCCGGTTTATTTCGTGCCCGTGGCATTTCTTTTCCTCCATTAAAATCTTTACACAATAATCATCTGTTTCACACGCTTTTCATCAGCCTTTGAGACAAGAGCTGGTCTCCTCAAGTGACGTTTTCGCTTTCTGGATTTTGAGGTAAGTATGTGGCTGCGGTATGCGTGACGTCTTTTGTATTTTCCAGAAGCGGTTCTACGAAACGATTTCATTGCACCGCGATTGCTCTTCATCTTTGGCATGTTACTCTATCCTTTCTACATTGGCGTTGGCTGTGACTGATCCTGGGGAGGTTTCTTTGAAGGTTTCTTCTTCGAACGATCCGGCGCGAAGAGAAGGCTCATCATCCTCCCTTCCATTCGGGCTTCCTGTTCTATCTTTCCGATATCACCCAAGGCTTCGCCAAGGCGTTGCAGAAGTGCTTCTCCTTGCTCCCGGTAAGTAATCTCTCTCCCTTTGAAAACCACACTTGCCTTCACCTTGTGTCCATCTTCAAGGAATTTGCGTGCATGGCGCACCTTAAATGCAAAATCATGTTCATCCGTGTTGACATGGAATCGGACTTCCTTCACCAACGTTGTCTGCTGATGTTTTCTCTGCAGCTTCTCACGACGCGATTGTTCATAGCGATACTTACCATAATCTATGATTTTGCAGACTGGTGGATCAGCATTAGGGACAATTTCTACAAGATCCAACCCTTGATCCGAAGCTAACCGCAGAGCTTCAGGAACACTCATGATTCCGTATTGATGTCCATCTTCACTGACAACTCGAACCCTTGGGGCACGAATGTCTTCATTCACTCGAATCCGATTGTCCGGGATACGCCGTCTCCTATGTTGTGAGTACCTTTGTTTCGATTTCTTCTACAATTTTCTTGACAAATTGCTCCGTTGGAATCACGCCACGATCTCCTTTCCCATGCTGACGCACCGAAACCGTGCCGGTATTTTTCTCCTTCTCACCGAGGATCAGCATGTAGGGTACCTTCTTCACCTCCCACTCACGAATCTTGTAGTTGATTTTCTCATTCCTATCATCAAGCTGAACGCGAACAGTATACGACTGAAGTTGATGCAGCACGTGCTCAGCGTATTCATACTGCCCTTCTGTAATTGGGATAACAACGACCTGAACTGGAGAGAGCCAAAGAGGGAACGCTCCGCCGAAATGTTCTGTCAAAATGCCAACAAATCGCTCGAATGAACCAAAAATTGCGCGATGAATCATCACAGGGCGAACACGCTTGCCGGCTTCATCAACGTACTCTAACCCAAATCGCTCCGGCATCTGAAAATCTAACTGGATCGTAGCCAGTTGCCATGAGCGACCCAGTACATCTTTGATCTGCACATCGATCTTCGGTCCATAAAAAGCTCCCTCACCCGGTTTCAGCTGATAGGCAATCTTTTTCTCCTCAAGGGCTTCGGCAAGAGCTCTTTCAGCTTTCTCCCAGAGAGCTGGATCACCCATTGCTTTCTCTGGCTTAGTAGAAAGATTGAATTCTGATGAGAAACCGAACAAAGAATAAAACTTCAAAACAAGATCAAGTAGCCCGCCAATTTCTGAGAGAATCTGGTCTGGTCGGCAATATATGTGAGCATCATCCATTGTGATTTGCCGCACCCGAAACATTCCACCAAGTGCACCTGAAATCTCGTTCCTGTGAAGCCGACCGATCTCGGAGTATCGCAACGGTAACTCGCGATAACTGCGCACTTTTTGTCTGTACACGAATGTGCTCTCGGGGCAGTTCATTGGCTTCAAGCTGTAGATCTCATCATCGACTTCAAGAAGAAACATGTTTTCTTTATAGTGTGTCCAATGCCCCGATTGCTCCCACAAATCTTTCTTGACGAGTATAGGGGTGCTAATTTCCTGATAGCCACGTCTATCTAATTCTTCTCTAAGAAATTTTTCAAGCTCACGATAAATGATCATGCCGTTTGGCAACCAGAAGGGTGCACCCGGAGAAACCTCGTGGAAGACAAACAGTTCTAATTCTTTCCCCAACCGCCGGTGATCCCTTCGCTTCGCCTCTTCAAGACGATGGAGATAGTCATCGAGATCGCTCTTCTTAGGAAACGAAATTCCGTAAATACGCTGAAGCGTTTTATTCTTGCTATCGCCTCTCCAATACGAGGATGAAACACTGAGGAGTTTGAAATTCTTTAGCTTTCCTGTAGACGGAACGTGAGGTCCTCGACATAAGTCAACAAAATTCCCCTCACGGTAAATGCTCACCGTCTCCGAAGATTGATCAATCTCGTTAAGAATTTCGACCTTATACGGATCCTGCTTTTCAGAGAAAAGCTTTAGAGCCGCCTCTTTTGTAAGTTCTTCTCTTTCGAATGGTTCGTCTTTCTTGCTCAGCTCAAGCATACGCTTTTCTATCTGCGCAAGATCCTCTGGCACAAGCTGCTTGTCGACATCAATATCATAGTAGAAACCCTCGTCAATGGCAGGTCCAACTCCAAATTTTGCACCAGGGAAAAGGTCCTCGACCGCATGTGCCATCAAGTGAGATGTGCTGTGCCAGTAAACTTCGCGTCCCTCGGGATCATCGAATGTGAGAATACGCACAGTGGCATCATGAAAAAGGTGGGTGCTGAGATCAACGGCTTTCCCATCAACAATTGCGGCAAGTGCCTCCTCTGCTAAGTGAGAAGAGATGGAACGCGCGATCTCAAAGAGAGTGATCCCGGAGGGATATTCCTTTTTACTCCCATCAGGTAATGTTATCCGAATGTTTCCCATCCTTTCAAAAGCGAATTAACCCAGTGGGCCGTAGTGGATTCGAACCACTGACCTCTACCGTGTCAAGGTAGCACTCTAAACCATCTGAGCTAACGGCCCATAGAACTGAACTTGAACAATTTACTAAAACAAAACATAATTTCCCAATCCCTTCAGTCAATCCCTATAACCCGCCTATAGCAAGCTATGAGAACCTGGATCTTGCTTCATCAAATTAAATCAACGGGAATGAGGCTGATGGGTGTGCCGAGGGCCGGAATCGAACCGGCACTCCCCGTCTCTGGGGAAAAGGATTTTAAGTCCTTCGCGTCTACCTATTCCGCCACCCCGGCGAACTCTGGTTTCTTGTTCGACTGTAAAGTGAATTGCTGTATTCAAGATATGAGCCACTTTAACTTTTCGGGTTCACTGCTGCGGGTGCTGCTTCTCTTCCGGAGAATGCGCTCTCCTCGATGACCGAGGCCAATACCAGCTCCACCAATATTGCTCCCGCCGTTGGCGGGAAGAAAAAATCATGGAGAGACCCCAGATAATCAATAAACTGGGCCAGATAACGTCCCACGCACTTCCTGAGATGAATCCTAAATTCTTTAGAAGAAAAATAACACCAATGACAATCAGAATTAATGGAAAAAACATTTCAACAATTCCTCTTTGCACTTGCAAACAAAGTAGACCTTGAGGCGCCGGGCGGATTCGAACCGCCGAATCGAGGTTTTGCAGACCTCTCCCTTAGCCACTTGGGTACGGCGCCGTAGAGACCTTGTGCTGAGATAGAATAGCCCCGCTCCTTAACAGCATGCCAAAGTTCGTGGATTGCGGGGCCATCCCTAAGGAGGTGCTTTCCGAAAAACGCCTTGAGCGGGAAACGGGACTCGAACCCGCGACATCAACCTTGGCAAGGTTGCGCTCTACCAACTGAGCTATTCCCGCAGCTTTTATCCTAAAAAGATCACCTCTAAAAATATAGCCTGAATATTTCAAAAAGTCAAGATAAACGCAAAGCCGAAAACCGCCACCAAAGACAAACGTCATTGTGTCCCATCATGGCAATCACTGCATAAAGATGTTCTCCACGAATCTCCTATGTCAACCGGATGATTGAAGGGGACTCCTGAAAGATTTACGTCATGAACGGGATTGTTCCCTTGCGAAAGTATAATATGACAAGTCTGACAATCATTAGAAATTATCTGACCATCATTGCTCTTATGTTTGCCGTCATGGCAACGGAAGCATCCCGGATTACTGTGATGACCTATGTTGTCCCGGTACGCACGCCAGTCAACTCGCATGGATGGGAAAAAATTTTCTCGATAAATAGACTGTAGAGAGGCAATGGCAGAATCAATAGCCAGTCTCCGAGAAATGTAAATGTCGGGGTAGTTTTGTCTATAAAAAGTTTGCACATATAAGGCGATACTGTCAAGAGCATTCTCTGCGGTCGTGTAACGAGGAATTAAGGCTTGCACAGAAACTTGCTTAATAAGCGGGAGGTCACGGCTGATGCGATTTCTGGCAATCGCTTCGTTAACAGCACCGTTGGGAGTCTTGATTATGTGGGTGGGACGATTATGGCAATCCATACAGTCCATAGTGGAGATTTTTGCTTTCTGCACCTCCTCGAGAGAAATTGGACTATCCTCAGAAATAAAAATAATTGGCTTGCGTCCCGGATATTCGAGGCTAACCCATGGTATAATTTGCTGTGCTGAATCAGTCGCAAAGTATCGGACTACCGCATTTGACACATGCCAGTGGACACCGGGGCGGGGTTCCTCCGTTATCATCCCGCTCCCAATCTTCAACAGCATATCGATAGTCCATGGCGTATTAGCAGTGTCTGAAAGAAAGTACTCGTGAATGATCCTCTTCTCACCGAGGAACGCCCTTGGCCAGTGGCATTCTTCACAGGTTTCACGGGCAGGGCGCAAGTTTTTAATAGGGGTTGGGATGGGGCGAGGATACTTATTGAAAACTGTAGCGTAAATCTGGTATGCGCCGGACAGCTTTGATCGGACATACCAGCTTGCCCCAGGACCCACATGGCATTCCACACATGCTACTCGAGCATGAGGGGAGTGTTGGTAAGTTGTATATTCAGGCTTCATCACTTTGTGACATGTCAGACCACAGAACTGAACCGATTCTGTATACTCAAAAGCACGGTAACTCCCCACCGCGCTAAAAAGGAGAAGAACAAGTGTTGTAATTGAGAAAAAGAAAAACACGGAACGTTGCCTCGGATCATTGAGGTCAATCCTGGGCAGAGGAGGCTTCTCCACCCCAGCCATACGATGCCGACGACGGCGTTCGATCAATGCCCCAAGGGGAACGATAAATAAACCAAGAAGGAGAATGGCTGGAAGCAGAATGTACGTAATGAGACCGAGATAGGGCGCCGTTGCAGTGGTAACCAAATCAACGAGCATGAGGAACACAATCATTGCAAAGCTTACAGCCGCGATGGCGCCACCAACAAGGCTAATTGGATTATATAGAATATCTGGCAACCTTTTCTTCGTCATGTTTCACCTCTAAGTATGTAAAAAGTAGCAAACATAAAATTACTCTCTTTCCAGCTTTGATTCAACGATGCTAAAAGTCCCATAACCCAATTTATCGCTTCTTTCATACCGCAGTTGACAACCCCAGAGAGCTTAGTGCTACATGTCGCGGGACAAAAGGCTGGATTCACTAAGCTGAAACTACCCCGCTTGAAAATTTAACAAAAGAATCGGAGATTGCAAACTCCTCCACGTGCTGGTTGATTCTTAGCCCTTATTTTCGTACCTTAATTTAGTCTTACACCCTTTCCATGATAAGGGTCTATGTCGATGTCGAAAATGCTGAATGTTCTCTTCGTTTCCAGTGAAGTCGATCCGTTCGCTAAGACCGGAGGCCTTGCCGATGTTTCAGGAGCACTTCCTCAAGCTTTAAAAGAACTGGGCATCGAAGTACGGATCATAATGCCGAGGTATGGAGCTATAGACGAAGAGAAATTCCGACTACATGAGGTAATCCGTTTGCGCGATATACCAATCCCAGTTGGACATCGCACTGAGGTTGGATGTATTAGATCCGCCTTCATTGTCGGACCAAAAACAAAGGTTCAGGTTTACTTTCTTTCGCACGACAACTTTTTTGGGAACCGAGACTCCCTGTATGTGGATTCTTCTACAAAGAAAGATTATCCTGACAACGATGAGCGTTTTATTTTCTTTGACCGCAGCGTTCTGGAGATGCTCAAACGCCTCGGATGGCAACCGGATATTATCCATTGCAACGATTGGCAAACCGGATTGATCCCAGCTTATCTCAAGACAATTTATAAAAGCGACCCATTCTTCAAAGATGTAAAAACCATCTTTACAATCCACAACATCGCCTACCAGGGATCCTTCCCTCGATCATCGTTCGAGAAAACAGGTCTCCCCGCGGAGACATTTACCCCGGACGGGGTTGAGTTCTATGGCAACCTCAATTTCTTAAAGGCAGGTTTGGTCTACTCCGACATACTCACCACAGTCAGCGAACGGTACGCAGAGGAGATCCGGACACTCGACGAATACGGCGCCGGGATGACTGGCATCCTTCAAAAGCGGAGGAACGACCTTTATGGGATCGTGAATGGCATTGACTACAGCGTTTGGAATCCCGCCGTCGATTCTCTGATACCATATCGCTATAATTTGAACACACTCGATAATAAAGCCGAAAATAAAAAGATTCTGCTAAGAAAATATAACTTACAATTTGATCCAACAAAGCCACTTATCGGCTCTATTTCTCGATTGGCAGACCAGAAAGGATTCGACCTCATTGCTGAAGTCTCCGAGGAGCTGATGAAAAGAAACCTCCAGTATGTTATTCTGGGTACGGGCGAAAAGAAATATCACGAGCTATTTGAGTCACTCAGGAAGAAATATCCCACTAAGATCGGCGTGTATCTTGGTTTCAATAATGAACTTGCCCACCTAATCGAAGCCGGCGCTGATATGTTTCTTATGCCATCACGATACGAACCATGTGGGCTCAATCAGCTCTATAGCCTGAAATACGGAACAGTTCCGATTGTTCGATCAACAGGGGGACTTGCCGATACCATCGAAGATGTGGATTTGAAAACAGGCAAAGGAACGGGATTTAAGTTCACCGAGTACAATGGATCAGCCCTTCTCGAAGCCATTGACCGAGCGTTGAAAGCCTGGCAAAATCAGGCACTCTGGCGGAAAATCATGAAGGAAGGAATGTCAAGGGATTTCTCGTGGGAAACATCCGCAAAGAAATACCTCTCGCTTTACAAGAAGCTCGCCAAGAAATCATAACGCCTTCTTCTCGTGCTCTTTTCCTTGACCGCGATGGGACGATCAACGAGGAAGTGCATTTCCTTTCTTCCCCGAACGAGGTTCGACTTATCCCGGGATCTGCAAAAGCTATCAGAGAAGCACGGCAACACGGATACAAGGTTTTCATTATCACAAACCAATCAGGTATCGCCCGTGGTTATCTTACCGAAATCGATCTTCACCAGGTACATAAGCGATTGCTTCATCTCCTTGCCGAAGAAGAGGCGTTCATCGACGATATCTACTATTGCCCACATCATCCAGAAGTCGGAATTCCTCCACTGAATACGGTCTGCCCATGCCGAAAGCCCAAGCCGGGGATGCTCTTGAAAGCACAACAAGAGCATGGAGTCAACCTCTCGCAGTCATTTGTCATCGGAGACAGGCTCATTGACGTAGAAACTGGTTACAACGGAGGTGCTCGCTCCATTCTTGTCCTGACCGGATACGGAAGGACTGAACGATCGCAACTTGAGACCTCTCCCATGGTGAAACCGGAATACATTGCGCAAAACTTACTTGATGCCGTTCATTACATTCTCTCGCTGAACCATCAAACTATTCGAGAAAACCCATGAGTAAATTACTGAAACGGAAGCACTCATTCGCCGTCACTCTGCAAGTGAGATGGGCTTGCGTTATTCTCTTCCTCGCCTTGACTTTGTGGTCCTGTAGCCAAAAACCAAATTCAACAGGGATTGGGATCCTACCACCAGACGATGTTATCGCACCCGATAGCACCGTTGTCACTGCCTCTGAAGCAACGACATTCCTGGATACTCTCTACACTGGGCATGCCAATGTGCTTCTTGTGGGCACTTTCCAAAATGGCGAATCTATTGGGCTCCTATCGTTTGATGGTGTCCCCGACACTCTGAAAGACGCTTCTGTAACATCAGCTACACTGGTTCTATCTCCCCGGTATTCATTTGGGAACTCGCTCACACCATTCACGATGAACATCTATGAGATCGCGCAAGCCTGGAAAGCTGACAGCGTCACATGGGCTTCCATCACACCGGGCTTCTACCAATCGAACCCAGTTGGATCCTTCGATGGAAATGTGCCAGACACCGGCACGGTGAGCATTTCACTTGACCCCTCTCTTCTCCAGAAATGGTTTCAACGCAAAGCCGATTCACTCCCAATTTATGGTTTAGCCCTTGTCGCGCCACAAGGAAAAAACGTAGTCAAAGGCTTTGGGACATTTCAATCATCAAGCCCTCCAGCGCTTGAAGTAATTTACATAAAGGATGGAAGTCAGGATACAATCCGACTCAGCAGCGGTGCCAATGCTTACGTCGCACATCCTATCTCACCTATTTCTCCTTCAAATGAATTCGTTGTTCAAGGTGGCACTGGCTTGCGAGGATTCCTCCTTTTTGATGTTCACTCTATCCCATCTCATTCGTTCATCAATGATGCGCAACTCGTGCTCAGCCTCGATCCGAATGAAACGCAGCTTAACAGTTATTCAGTCGACAGTGTCATTGCATATTTCGTGACTGATTCCACTAACAGGACGGTCAGCGAAGTTAGTTATCGTTTCAGCTCTCCGAGGGCCCTTACCCAAACAACCGTTGAGATTCCTATTGCACCAATTGTCCAGAGGTGGGTTTCCGGCGAGCCAAACCAAGGAATAATTCTCCGTGCTGCAGCGGAAAATTCCCGTCTTGACAGGTTCGCTTTTTACAGCGTAACAGCAGATTCCCTATTGCAGCCGCGGTTATTTATCAAATATACATCCATAAAGTGAGCAGTCGCTATGATGCGTGTTCGATTGGCTTTTTTCTTCACCGCTTTCGTTCCACTTATAAGTTTTTCTACAGGTGGAGGCTCACCCTATTCACGACTTGGGTTAGGTGACCTTCGATATTTTGCTGGGACGGCAGCAATTGGAATGGCAAATACCGGCATTGCCGTTGTCCATCCTAATGAGATCAGCGCACTTAATCCTGCAGCTTGGGCTGGAATTCACAGAACGCGCTTCGACGTTGGCTTTCTCTATGAGGGATTCCAAACAGACGATCAACAAGTGAGCGTGTTCCAGAGCTCTGGGAATTTCAGTGGTCTTCTCTTTGCCATCCCAGTAGCTCCCAGCCAGGGATTAACTGTAGCTGGAGGATTCTTGCCTTACTCGACGATGAATTACAACATCGAGACCTCCGTCTCGCTTTTCTCCACGCCTGCTATTTCTCACTATTATGGAGATGGCGGAATTTCTATAGCTACCATCGGTTTTTCATACGACCTCATGTCGGATTTTCATATTGGTTCGCGATTTAACTACATTTTCGGAACGCTGGGATTCAACACTTCTCTTTCGTTTCCTCAAGCTAATGAACTCTTTGGAGGAACAGCACGAAAGGAGCTCAGCACCTATGGAGTTAACTTTACACTCGGTGCAGTTGTCGATAGCCTTGGCAAACTTCTTTCGATGAGATTACTGAGGTCCGCATCGATTGGCTTTATCATCACAACACCGAGCAAACTCAATCTTTCGAGAGTGACATATTATACGTATGCTCAGAAAAAGGATACAAGTGCCACGTCATCGTCAAGCGTTGATCTTCCATTCTCATTGGGTATCGGCATAGCTTTGCCGATTGCTCAGCGAACACTTCTCGCAGCGGATTTCTTCACTCAACCCTGGTCGAAGTCCAAGCCCTTGAGCCCCTCATCACCGTTTGAAAATCTCCATCGCATTGCTCTCGGAATTCAACGTTCTCCCTATATCGAACCGGGTGCAGCCTATTTTGATCGAAGTGAATTTCGTGCTGGAATATTTTATTCAACGCTCTATGAGACTGTAAATGGGAACAGCCTTCGTGAGTACGGGCTGAGCGGAGGCATCGGCTTACCCCTTTCAAGCGGAACAATGATGCGAATTTCTGTGGAATACGCTCGTCGGGCACCGGAAGGGGAAAATCTTATAAATGACAGAATAATCCGGCTCGGCATCATGATCAGTGCCAGCGAACGGTGGTTCGTGCGTCCCGAGGAATGATAATGATTGCACTTGCCAGTGATCATGCGGGGTTTGAATACAAGGAAAGGGCGAAGGAGCTCCTGCAAACTCTTGGCCTTGCATATAAAGATTTCGGAACATTTTCTGAGGAGTCTACGGATTATCCTGATTATGCACATCCAGCCTCCGTTGCTGTTTCCACGGGCAAATGCGATCGTGGGATTTTCGTTTGTGGAACTGGCATTGGTATGTCAATCGTCGCAAATAAGCACCGGGGTGTTCGTGCAGCGGCTTGCGAAACTCCAGAAGCGGCGCGCTTAAGTCGTGCACACAATGACGCCAATGTTCTCACACTTGGTCAACGTCTCATTGATTGGGCAACAGCGGAGCAAATCATACGGATTTTTCTTTCCACCAGCTTTGACGGTGGTCGCCATGAACGACGTGTTGAAAAGATTCATACATTAACAAACCTTTGAATTAGAGAAGGAGATAAACATGCCTTCCCTGTCGCCACAGAAGGGGCAATCTTCAATTTTGAAAGAACACGATCCGGAAATTTTTGCCGCTCTGAAAAATGAGATCCACCGACAAAATTCCAAACTTGAACTTATAGCCTCGGAAAATTTTGTCAGCCTTGCTGTCCTGGAGGCGTTGGGCTCCGTGTTGACAAACAAATATGCGGAAGGGTATCCGGGGAAAAGATACTACGGCGGCTGTGAATTCGTGGATATTGCAGAGAATGTGGCTCGCGAGCGCGTGAAGAAACTCTTTGGCGCGGAATATGCCAATGTACAGCCGCACTCTGGCTCGCAGGCGAACATGGCGGTGTATTTCACGTTCGTGAAACCGGGAGACACAGTTATGGGGATGAATCTCTCCCATGGAGGGCATCTCACACACGGTTCCCCTGTGAATTTCTCTGGTCAACTCTACCGCATTGTCTCATACGGTGTGGATCGCGAAACAGGGCGTATCGATTTCAATCAGGTTGAAGACCTTGCAAAAAAAGAAAAGCCTAAGCTCATCATCATTGGGGCAAGTGCTTACTCCCGCGACTACGAATATGAAAAATTTCGTGCTATCGCAGATAAAGTCGGCTCATATGTCATGGCAGATATCGCTCACCCTGCCGGACTCATCGCGGCAAAACTGATGAGCGATCCGCTCCCTTACTGCGACGTTGTCACCTCAACAACTCATAAGACCCTCCGGGGTCCTCGAGGTGGTTTACTTCTCATAGGGAAAGACAGGGAAAACCCACTCGGCATCCGCGCACCAAAGTCCGGGAGACTCAAACTCATGTCTGAGGTAATGGACAGCACTGTTATGCCTGGTATTCAGGGTGGACCACTGATGCATGTCATAGCTGCAAAAGCTGTCGCTTTTGGAGAAAATCTCCAGCCGGGTTTTCGTGTGTACGCTGAACAGATTATCAAAAATGCAAAGCATCTCGCTGCGAAGCTAATCGACAGAGGCTACAACATTGTTTCCGGTGGGACAGACAACCATCTCATGTTAATTGACTTACGGAACAAAGGTGTCACGGGCAAAGCCGCAGAAGATGCTCTAAATGCATCCGGTATAACCGTGAACAAGAACATGGTCCCATTTGACGATCAGAGCCCTGTGATCACAAGCGGGATTCGCCTCGGAACCCCGGCAATTACAACGCGGGGAATGAAAGAACCTGAAATGGAAATCATTGCAGAATTAATCGACCGAGTGATCACAAATATTGGGAACGAAGCTGTCTACGCCGACGTTCGAAAAAATGTAGAAGAACTCTGCCAACGCTTTCCACTCTATCCTGAATTGCAATAAAGGAGACAGTGGATCAACAACTTCCCATAGAGCCGGAGGTCAAGGACTCGCCGCGATCGGGCGATGGTGAACCGAGAACGGTTTTCGAAGAAGGGGTGGAAATGTCCTTCCTCGATCACCTTGAGGAACTTCGCTGGCGTATCGTGAAATCTTTGCTCGCTATTGCGGCAGGAGCCATTCTATGCTGGATATTCATCGATTGGATCATCGATTCTGTTCTCATTCGTCCAGCAGTGAGCGCTGGCATACATCTTCAAAATCTGAAACCGTTTGGTCAACTCCTGCTCTACATGGAAGTAGCATTCATCGGTGGAATCATCATCGCAATACCAGTTATTCTTTACCAACTCTGGAGATTCATTGCTCCGGGACTATTCCCAAGAGAGCGTAAACCAGTATTAGCCATCGTTTCTTTCAGTTCTATATGCTTTCTTGCAGGACTTGCTTTTGCTTATTTCGCTTTGCTCCCCATGGCACTGAGATTCTTTGCTCACTTCGGTTCAGTCAATATCGAAAACAATATTGCTATTAACGAGTACATGAGCTTCATCATCAGCGCCATGCTCGGCGCCGGGATCGTCTTCGAATTGCCGATGGTTTCGTGGTTCCTCTCAAAGCTGGGAGTCATTACACCGGCTTTCATGCGACACTATCGACGTCATGCGATTGTGGTCATCTTTATCCTTGCAGCAGTTCTCACACCAGGGACAGACCCGGTGAGTCAGGTAATCCTCGCAGTCCCGCTTGTCCTTCTTTACGAGATAAGCATATGGATATCGAAGATCGCACAGAAAAAATCAACGGGAACAGCATGAGAATATTGTGACCCTGAAAGACATTACAGCCCCAATTAAAAACGAACTTGCCACCTTCGATGCCTTGTTCAAATCCACCATGCGCTCGAAGGTGGGAATTGTAGATACGGTAGCACGCTATATCGTGAAACGTAAGGGGAAACGGATTCGTCCCATTCTTGTTCTTCTTTCTGCTAACGTCAGTGGGGGAATTACGGAAAGTACTTATCGTGCGGCGACACTCGTGGAGGTCCTTCACACTGCCACACTCGTACATGATGACGTCGTTGATAATGCCGATACTCGAAGGGGGTTCCTTTCCGTGAATGCGATCTGGAAAAACAAAGTAGCCGTCCTTATGGGCGATTATTTGCTCGCAAGAGGTCTCCTCCTATCATTAGAAAACGACGACTTCCTCTTCTTGAAAATCATCTCGAAAGCCGTTAGGCAAATGAGCGAAGGGGAACTTTTGCAGATTTACAAAAGCAGGAAACTCGATATTGACGAAGAAACTTATATCCATATCATTACCGACAAAACCGCTTCCCTAATCGCAACATGCTCAGAATTAGGAGCCCTCAGTGCAACGAATAGCGAGATGATTAGAATGCAGTTGCGCTCTTTCGGCGAAAACCTTGGAATAGCATTTCAAATCCGTGACGACCTGCTGGACTTCATCGGCAAATCAACTCTCCTCGGCAAACCTGTCGGCGGCGACTTAAAGGAGAAGAAGATCACACTTCCACTCATTTACGCACTGAGAAACGCCACGCCATCTGAATCTCGCCGCCTTCTAAACATCATCAAAAATGGTGCAAAATCGAAGGACATTGCAAGAGTAGTCCACTTCGTAAATGAACACGGTGGAATTGAATACGCAAAGCAGCGCGCTGAAGAATTCGCCGCTCAAGCAAAGGCGCACCTCTCTACATTGCCAGACTCGCCGAGTAAGACTTCACTCCTCCATCTGGTCGACTTCGTCGTCACGCGGACAAATTAAGCTGAAAGTCGTGCGCTCCAATGCATAGCATTGGAACGAGAACAAGATTCTAACACCTGTGTCACGGCGAGGAGTTCTTCAACAAGCTCAGTACAAACTCCGCGACGAAGCAGTCCGATCAATAATGCAGCACTGCGATCTCCATGGAGATTTCTACGTGGTGCCTTCACGCTCCTTTCCGCGGGTTCGCGATGGCAGTAAGACGGTAACAGTAATAACAAATGTGCCGGAGGGGATCTTTCATCTCCAGGACAAAAGGAACCACCATACTGCTGATCACCACTCAAACGGCAAAACGGGGATCGTTCAAAGCTCCCCCACGGACGGTTAATACCGGACATGGGGCTTTTCGAACAACTCTCTCCGTAGTACTCCCAAAGAGGAGATGCTCAACCGCCCCATGTCCATGCGCCGCAATAACAATGAGGTCGACATTTTCTGTTTCAGCAAGATGAACAATTTCTGCTGATGGTCTGCCGGTCAGGACCAAAGTACGAACCTTTTTGGCAGCCGCACGCTTTTTAAGATACTTTACAACAAGTTTGTCAAGTTCCTCCTGACCCCGGAGCCGCAACTCATCCTCAACATTTGGAATCCCCACCTGACCCATACTAAAATCAGCAGGATAAATCACTGGCTCAACAACATAGCAAAGAAGCACTTCAGCATTAAACAGTTCAGCAAAGCGTGCTGCATATTGAAACGCGTATTTCGAATGTTCAGAGAAATCAATTGGAACAAGAATTTTCTTTATCCGAACAGGGGATGGCGTTTGTCTTATTCGACGAACGTTAGCCATTGGTAAGGGTCCTCTCCATCCCTGACGATCTCGAAGAACCGCTTCTGCAAATCAAGCGTTATCGGCCCGGGCTTTCCATCGCCGATGAGAATTCGATCAATGGAGCGAATGGGGGTAATCTCAGCAGCGGTCCCGCAGAAGAAAAGCTCATCAGCAATGTAGAGCATCTCGCGAGAGATGTCGACTTCATGTACTTCATATCCCGCATCTTTCGCTATTCTTAGGAGCGACATTCTCGTAATCCCTGGGAGAACCGCGCGTGTAAGCGGTGGGGTAAAAAGAATTCTATCGCGCACCATAAATATGTTCTCTCCACTCCCTTCGCTTACGTAGCCATAGGCATCAAGAGCAATTCCTTCGGCGTAGCCATCAGCAGCAGCTTCAAGTCTGATTAACTGTGAGTTAAGATAATTACCTGTCGACTTCGCATAAGTAGGAAATGTATCCGGTGCAGCACGATGCCACGAAGAAAGCCGCACGTCAATCCCATTTGCTAGAGCACCAGCACCAAGGTAGCTTCCCCATTCCCAGACAGCAATGGCAACGTCTATAGGAATGCCGGATGGATCGACGCCAACATCACCATAGCCCCGATAGACGAGGGGACGGATATAACAAGCCTTGAGCCCATTTGCTTTGATTGTCTCAATGATTGCTTCCTTCAGTTGATCAAGCGTATACGGAATTTCCACGCGATAGATTTTGCATGAATCATGCATCCGCCTTAGATGCTCCTGAAGTCGAAAAATCGCAGTTCCCCGCTTTGTCTCATATGCACGAATCCCCTCGAACCACCCAGACCCATATTGGATAACGTGAGAAAGAATGTGAATCTTCGCATCTGCCCAATCTACCAACGCTCCATTCATCCAGATCTTTGCAACTGGTTTAATGGACATAGGAACCTCCTTTTGCTCAAAAAATATGATGATGCTCGTTCAGCATCAAATGACCTGTTTTCCAGTGATAATTTCACCGGTCCCCCGCCTACGCGGGGATTGGGATTTCGTAGAGTCGGTACTTCTTGTAAAGCTCGGCATTCAATAATTTAGCACTTCGGTTCATCATCAGATTGTCTTCTAAAACCCAGCTCGCTTCAGCATCGGCATACCCCAGCTCGATCCCCCGTCTGGCTGTCTCATAAAAAAGGACCGATGCTGCTCCTCCGCGTTGATACTCAGGGATAACTCCGAGAACGATAATCCGCAGCCACGTGATCTCCTTCTTGTGAAGGATGAGTTTAATCATTCCGGGGATCAGCCTCCCTTTCTTATTGTACTTCAATGCCATATTTAAGTCGGGTAGTGATAGAGCAAACCCTATTGGCTTACCTTTCGACTCAGCGATGATCACAAGCTCCGGAACGACAATTTTCTTCAGATCCTCTGCAAGGTAATAAAACTCTTCGTCCGTCATTGCCACAGCGCCCCAGTTCTTTGCCCATGCCCGGTTATAAATCTCCTTGATACGGTTCACCTCATTATCAAAATCTTTCATATTAATCGTTCGGAAACGGAGCCCCTCACGTTGCTTCACTGCTTCGGCTACACGTACAAGCTTATCAGAAATAACCCTATCCTTAGAAAGGTGGTAAGCGTAGAGGTCCTTAATTTTCCGCAAGCCGTACCCCTCAGTGAGTTCGATGTAGTATCGCGGATTGTACGGCATCATAATGACGGGAGGATACTCAAATCCTTCGATAAGAAGTCCCCAATCATCGTTCACAGAGGGATTAGCCGGTCCACGCATGGCAGTCGCACCTTTTGACTTTAGCCACTCACGCGCAGCATCAAAAAGAGAATTAGCAACGTGCTGGTCGTTTATTGACTCAAAAAATCCGTAAAAGCCTATGTTCTCGCCGTGCGTTTGGTTATGAGCATAGTTCATAATTGCCCCGATTCTGCCGACGAGCTCACCATCACGTGAAGCAAGAAAAAGAGCAAGATCAGCATGGCGGTAAAACGGATTGTGCACAGTGTCAACGATCTTGCGGCGATCCATTAAAAGGGGTGGTACCCACATGGGCTCGTTCTCGTAGATCTTCCAGGGAAACTTTATAAAGCGCTTCAGATCACGCTTCCCTTCAACGCGGTGGATCGTTACATCACTCATGGAATATAGCCTCCTCTCTTGTTCAATGTACAAAACCTGGTTCACTTAACGCATACTTCAAAGCAACTTTCAACGAGGTATAAAATAAAAAAGCCACGGCACCATACCGTCGCCGTGGCGCGAGAAGTCTGAAAAAAGAATGATAAGCATAGACTCAGTGAATAACACCGAGTTTTCTTCCCACCTTGCTAAAGGCATCGAGAATCTGATCCAGATGTGATTCCTCGTGGGTCGCCATAAAACTGGTACGAATGAGCTGCATCCCCTGCGGTACAGCAGGGCTGATCACCGCATTCACAAACACTCCCGCATCAAATAGTTCTTTCCAGAAGATAAACGTCTTCATGTCATCGCCAATGATCACAGGGACAATAGCCGTTTTGCCGGGGATGACATTAAAGCCGAGTGATTGCAAACCTTGCCGAATTTTCTCTGAGTTATAGTGCAAGCGTTGAATACGTTCCGGCTCCTGCTCAATAATTTCAAGTGCGGCAAGAACCGCAGCAACTGCAGCGGGCGTTGGACTTGCGCTGAAAATCAAAGCTTGAGAATGATGTTTGATATATTCAATAACTTTCCGCTCACCAGCCACAAATCCACCAAGCGAAGCAAAAGACTTGCTGAAGGTTCCCATAATGAGATCAATTTTGTCATCCAGACCGAAGTAGCTCGCTGTCCCTCTCCCCCCTTTTCCAAGCACGCCTAACCCATGGGCATCATCAACCATAATACGTGCATTGTAATGTTCGGCAATCTCTACAAGCCTGGGCAGGTTCACGATATCACCCGACATGCTGAACACACCGTCAACAACAATTAACTTTCCAGCATGTTTCGGTGTTTTCGAGAGCAACCGCTCAAGGTCATCCATGTCATTATGCTTGAATCGTAAAAGCTCTCCCCCGCCACCTTTGACAATGAGTGTTCCCACAACTATACTGGCGTGATTTTCTTTGTCGCTGATGACGTAGTCACCCTTCTGGACAAGTGTTGCAATTACACCTTGATTTGTTTGATACCCGGTGCTGAAGATGAGTGCAGCTTCTTTTCCAACGAATTTAGCAAGGCGTTCTTCAAGCTGAACGTGAAGGTCGAGTGTACCGTTCAAATACCGAGAACCCGAATTCCCTGACCCATATTTCATTACAGCATTCATTGCTGCTTCTTTTACTTTGGGATGCGTTGTGAGACCGAGGTAGTTGTTAGAACCTGCCATGATCACCGTTTTCCCTTCTATTGTTACGACCGGTCCATCGTTAGCCTCGATCACCTTGAAATAAGGGTAGTATCCAAGTTTCTTTACCTCCTCAGCCCGGGTAAAGTTCCTGCATTTGTCAAAAAGATCCAATGTCCCTCCAGAATCTGAATCTCTTGGTATGACTCGTTTGCCTGACATTGCTTCTCAGGCTTTTTTTGAATATAATTCTCTACATTCTAAAAATCAATGAAAGAGATGGGCCTACGAGCTACCAAGCTAAATAATCCAAAAGCGTTCGTCACAGGTGGCACGGGCTTCATTGGTAGCCACCTCATAGAAGCTCTCATTTCAAAGGGGTATGCAGTACGTTGCTTGATACGACAAACAAGCAACACTCGCTGGCTCAAGACACTGGACCTGGAGTTAGTCCACGGCTCCCTGAGTGACCCTGATTCGCTTCTCCCCTTCCTCGCCGACGTTGAATACATCTTCCACGTTGCTGGCATAACAAAGGCAAAGAGGTCACAAGAATATTTTCAAGCGAATGCTGAATCAACAAAGAACCTCCTCACCGCAGCGGTTCACTCCGGAGCTCCATTAAAACGCTTCGTGCTTGTAAGCAGTCTCGCCGCTGTCGGGCCCAGCCTCGACGGCGCCCCAGTGGATGAGCTCACTCCGTATCATCCTATCACGGCGTATGGCAAAAGCAAGATGGCTGCAGAGCAATACTGCCATGCAGTGCTCGACCAAATTCCAATCACAATTATACGTCCACCAGCAGTCTATGGTCCCCGAGATCGTGACATCTACGCGCTTTTCAAATTAATCTCACACAGCATTCGACCAATCATGGGATCACGAAAGGCTTCATTAATTTATGTTCGTGACCTCGTCGAGGGAATTATAATGGCAGCTGAACATGCAGCAACTGCCGGAAAAACCTATTTCCTCGCCGATGACCAAGTATACGATTGGAACCTTCTTGGCGTACTCATTTCAAATGCACTCGGGAAGAGGACCGTTGCCGTTTGGATTCCGAAGTCAATTGCTCTTGGAGTAGGTTGCTTCGTCCAAGCTACCTCGATATTCTCTTCCAAGCCTCCCCTCTTGAGTGTCGAGAAGATACGGGATTTGATCCAACCTAACTGGACGTGCTCAGCAAGACGTGCCCATGAGGATTTTGGGTTTTCCTCGCAAACACCAATTGAGAGAGGCGTAGCAGAAACTGTCGCATGGTATAAGACTGCAGGATGGTTATGACAAGCTTGAGCGAACCATCAACGCATATAGCACATCACATTTCAGGGAGCCTTCGATGAAGTCTCGATCGATTGCTTTCCTTCTCGTATTTGCACTCGCAACTGGCAATGCTCAGAGAGTAGACTACAACAAGTTTTTCACTGAGAAGCGCATGCGAATTGATTACTTCCATACGGGAACAAAAACGGAGGAATTTTTCAGCATTGACCAAGTCTATGAGGAACCGGTGTGGGCTGGCAGTCGAACGAATCTCATCGACACGCTCAACCTGGGCACGTACCAAGTGCGTGTCTACGATCTGGCAACAAATCAGCTTATCTATTCTCACGGATTTTCAAGTATCTTCGGCGAATGGAGGACCACCGACGAAGCTGCCCAGAATGTCTTCCGAACGTTTTCTGAATCTGTTCTTATCCCTTACCCAAAGTATCCAGTTCAGCTCGTCATAGCCGCACGAGATCGCTGGAATCATTTCATTGAAAAATGGAATTTTAGCATTGATCCTTCATCACGGTTCGTCAATCGGACTCCACATGGGCAAAATATCCCGTACACGACGTGGATGAAAAACGGCGCCGAAGCAACGCACGTTGATCTCGCCGTACTTGCTGAAGGATACACAAAAGAAGAGATGAAAAAATTCCAGAGCGATGCAGATCGGCTGCTGAAAGTCCTCTTCTCCACCTCACCTTACGATACAATGAGACAGGCGTTCAACGTGTACCTCGTCGAGACTATTTCATCGCAGTCGGGCACTGATGAGCCGCGTGAAAATGTGTGGGTAAGTACAGCCCTGGAAACCACGTTCAATTTCTTTGACCTCGCTCGTTACCTTATGACAACAGATAATAAGACAATGCGGGACGATCTCGGGTCAATCCCTTATGACGCAATTATCATACTTGTGAACACCCAGAAATATGGAGGCGGAGGCATTTACAATCTTTATGCGACCTGTCCCTCCGATAACCAGTGGTCAAATTACGTCTTCGTTCATGAATTTGGCCATTCGTTTGCCGGCTTAGGAGATGAATACTACACGTCAGAGGTCACATATAACGAGTTTTATCCTCGTGGTGTCGAGCCCTGGGAACCAAACATCACCGCACTCCTTAATCCGACGGAACTGAAGTGGAAAGACCTGGTTACCGCTGGCACCCCCATCCCAACGCCACCGGATTCAGCAAAGTATCCTTTCCCGACTGTCGGGGCGTTCGAAGGCGCTGGATACGCAGCAAAAGGCTTATACCGCCCATCGATCGATTGCATCATGTTTTCAAAAACGTTGAACAAGTTCGACCCGGTATGCAATCGAGCAATACGGAGAGTTATCGAAAGTTATCGAAATTAATGCCCGGTGTTGATGGACATCTATGAACACTGCAGGGATTCGTTCCGTTCAAGAGTAATAAGGCACGCTTATGAAACAATTTCTTGTTAAAGTCCTCTGTGCGTTACAGCTCGTAGGCTTTATCTTTGTAGCACTAACAGTGTTCACCTCTTTTTCTCAGCCCGAGGCTGATCCTCCTATGGCTGAGATTTCACAGGCTCTAACTGGTGACCTCCGGGGAGATCAATACTCATGGAGCTTTCTTTCCCTTTCAACGTGTGGAGTTGACCAATTTCTTGGCGAACATCCAACGTATGATGGGAGAGGCGTATTAATAATCATCCTCGATACTGGTGTCGACGTAGGCATTCCTGGGCTGATGAAAACATCCACCGGTGAGACAAAAATCATTGAAGTAAGGGATTTCTCTGGTGAGGGGGATGTTCCAGTTGAGAAAGCCATTCTGAACAAGGACAAAGGTGACAGCAGCATAAGACTCTCCGCTCCAGATAGCTCAATTAAGGTTGCGAACGTTCAGAAACTTCCGTTCAAACCGGCAAACGGTGTGTACTACATTGGAGTCTTCCGCGAAACGAATTTTAAGAACGGGGCTGTCAACGATTTCAATGGAAACGGAACATCGGAGGATGCTTTTGCTGTCGTCGCGTTTCAGGTGGCATTGCCAAAAGTTGAAAAAGATACCGTAAGTGATTCTATGAGGAGTGATAGTACCCAGTGGGTCGTTTACATCGACACGAACGGCAATGGCGATATTTCCGATGAGCGCCCATTGAGAGACTACGAGCTGAACCATGATACATTCACGTTTGTCAGCAAGCCGCACAAAAAGCAAAAGGACCCTTTGACGTTAGCACTGAACTTTTATCCCCCGGAAGATTCCGGAGATGGCAAAGTTTCAATTTTCTTCGACGATGGAGGGCATGGGACACATGTTGCTGGAATTGCAGCAGGGTACGAAATCAACGGGCAGCCAGGATTTAACGGGGTAGCACCTGGGGCAAAGATCATTGCACTCAAAATTGGCAACAACACCTACTCAGGGGGTTCTACTCTCACAGGGAGCATGAAGCGAGCCTACCTCTATGCCGCAACGCTCTCAAAGAAATACCACATGCCGACGGTCATCAATATGAGCTATGGCATCGGTTCCGAGATTGCTGGTCACAGCGACATTGACGAATTCCTTGATAGCCTTCTGACAGAAAACGAAGACCTGGCGATCTGTGTTTCAGCAGGAAACAATGGCCCCGGCATTAGCTCCATCGGAACACCGGCAGCTTCCCAACTTGTCTGGACCTCGGGGGCACTATTTCCGAGAGAGACTGCGCGAGATGCCTACGGAATGGAGATGTTAGAGAACCGGATATTTTTCTTTAGCTCGCGTGGCGGGGATGTCCCAAAGCCTGACGCAGTTGCTCCTGGCGTTGCTGTCTCCACCGTGCCACATTTTGCGCATGGTGACCGAATGAACGGCACGAGCATGGCGTCTCCATACTCAGCGGGCGTCATGGCGCTCCTTCTAAGTGCTGTTAAACAACTCCACCCCGATATTACTCTCCCATTCAGACTGTTGAAGAAAGCCCTCTGGTATTCAGCAAAACCACTCCCGGGCTACTCAATGCTCGATCAAGGCCATGGGGTCCTTTCTGTCCCCGCTGCTTTTGACCTCTTGAAAAAACTCATCGACAATAATGCTATCAAAGAAACCATTGACTACGAAGCGTTCACTGAAAGTCCAATCTTCCCTGATAATGAGGGACATACTGCATACTGGAGAAGCGTCTATTTTCCGCATGGAGAGTTAAAACAAACTTTCCACGTGAAGGGATTGTACCCTGAATGGATGAGCGAGAAAGAAAAACAGCTCTTTTTTCGGGCTTTTGCTATCAGATCAACTGCCGATTGGCTCAAGCCAATCGAGCATCTGACTTATCTTCGTGGGTCCCAGTTAGCCACAGTTACCGTCAAGTACGAGACAGCTAAACTCGCGAAGCCCGGACTTTACACAGGTAAGATTCTTGCTTTCCGTCGTGGGGCTCCAAAGCCGATCGCTGACGTTCCTGAATTTGAACTTCTTAATACCATCGTTGTACCCTACACTTTTGGACCAAACAATGGTTATACACTCACACTCGATGATTCTCTTGCAGGAAGCGGGGCTCTGAAACGGTATTTCATCGCTGTGCCCCCAGGAGCAACAGCAATGAATGTTTCTATAGAAGCGCTTCAGGGCAGAGAATGTCATCTCAGCGCCGCTTTCTTCTTTAACCCTGACGGAAAGAAGCGCGGTGGTACGCCACCAATTGAAACACGTGATGGAATTTTGCAGTCAAGGTCCGCCATAGGCGGACGTGGAACCGAGCTAACGCCAGGCATCTGGGAAATTGACATTCTCTCAAACCTCGTCATACCTACACCATCGCAATACAGAATAACCATAAACTTCAATGGATTTACTCTTAATCCCTCGGGGATTACTTCCCTGAACGAAGGCGGCCATAGGCAGACGGTGCTGGTGACGAACACCTTCTCAGCCCCCTTTACTGGCTCCGGCGTTGCTTCAATCTCGTCGTTCGAAAGAGAAATTATTGACACAGTAAGGAAAGGCGACCGATTCACTTACGCGTTTAGAGGCGATTCGCTCGTGAGCTCAGTCCGGTTCAAAATTGAAATGAGCCGGGAGGACTACAACAAATTCACCGATGTGCCCGTCAACATTTACAATGAGCAAGGTAAAGGGGTGTCAAGAGAAAGTTTGGAGGAAGCTCGTGGTGAAATCTCCTTTACTTTCTCACCCGGAGATACCACATTGTACACCCTTGAAGTAATGGGAGCTTTCACAAACTACGACAGAATGACACCCTTTGTAGTTCGTATCATAGAAAGTCGCGTGCTGAAGGACCCCGTACCGTTCAGTGTCACCTCAGGAGGATCGCATTTGATGACATTTTATCCTGATTTTCCTGTCGTGCTTGACGTCAGCGCAAAGAAGCCGCTGCCGCAGCCTCCGTTCGGTTACTATCTTGCCGGAGAAGTGAGCGTCACCGACCGGAATGGAAATGTTGGATTTGTTATACCAATTCGATTAATGAGTAGGTGATAATAGATTCAGGCTTTAAAATGGTGGCAAAACACGAGTGCAGAGGACGGTGCCCAGGCCGCTGCACCTTTAGCCCAACTTGGTGGCTTCCTCTTCAGAGATAAAAAATAATCCCGTTCCACGCCCGAAGATCAAACATCCATCCTATGAGCTCGAGATTGCAATTCCATTTGGTGCTGCAGCACAAACGCGCGTCGATGCTCATTTTGTGTTGCTCATCAGACTGTGTGAAAAGCTAGTTTGCGCAACTTGAAAAACCTCCATTTCTAACCCTTCAACCAGACGGTGATGGGCCTTTCTTTGAAGAGTTCAGTTGATAATGTGCCCCCTGGGCTTCTTGGTTAAGACATCGAAAGTAGACTATCTTCCATTCTGAAGCTCACCACTCAGAGCGCTCATATTCTTTGAAGAGCTATTACGTTTGTCAACTTTTTTGTCCCGCTACTTGACAAGGTGTTTTTTTTGTTATATTCTAATGTCGATAAAAATCACGGTTTTACTTGGTCTGAGCAGGCTGGTCGGAAGATTCTTGCAAAGGTTTCCTGGGCTTGCGTTCAGGTGGAGCAAAGATGAAGGATGTGTATGGCTTCTCTAAGATTGTCAGAGATTACCACATTCTGCCTCAGGCATTTGTAATTCTGTTTTCAAGTTTAGTAGCATTTGCAGAGTTTGTTTTAGGATTGATGTTAGTCCTGAATTACCTGCCGAAGATTTCAAGCTTAACGTTATTGCTTATGGTCTCAGTGTTTACCCTTTTTACTCTTCTTAGATATACCTCAGGCGACACATCTGAATGCGGATGTTTTGGGACACTGATCCACCGAGCAGTTGACTGGAAGTTCTTTGCAGAGAATACTATGCTCATCGGTGGATTGGTAGTAACAATAATAAAAACCACAAACAATAAGGAGGACTGAAACATGAGACGCATGAGCGTCGTCGCACGGCTGGTAATTGCGGCATTGTCCCTCTGCATGCTGGCAAGTATCGCTTTCGACTTAATCCCGGTAGCGACAGCCACCCAGGAAGCTAAATGCGGATTGATTTACTGCATTGATGGAAAGAAAAGTTACACAGGGTGTGCTCGAGATATGACAACCGATTGCGGCACAGCTGGAGCAAACTGTGATTGCTGAAAATGGGGGGCGCCCTGAGAATTTTTCGGTATGCCCCCTCAATATCACGCAGGTTGCCCGAGGAAGTGCACGGAGATGTTAAACGAGGGGATAGGCGATACGGTCCACCAGTGAGGCTGGGGAAGCTACTAGTTGGTTGAAGACTTCGCGGGAATCACACACATCAGTTGATCTGATGTAAATGGGTTTAAGCCTCGATCCCTTGCATACGACTCTTGCGCCGAGAAAGGGAACTGTGTAAACGCCGGAGTGTCGTGGCAACCGAGACAAGATTCTACTTCTAAGGAATATCATCTATTAATATAGGCATGAGGACAAATCAATGAAAAAGGTGAGCATTCATTGCCTACTTGTGATATCAAGCAGCGTTTTATTGGTGTTCTTCTCAGCGGGCTGCACAAAAAGACCCTCTTCTCGGAGTAATCTTCCGAGGGAGACGGTTGAACGCCTTGCTGCCAAACACAGATTCGACGAGTTGTTCAGACCCGTTGGTGTCATAGAGCTTAGAACAGATTCAAGCCATTTAGTTGGAAGAGTTGATGTGATGGCTTTTTTCAACAACGGAAATTTTGCCATTGGCGACAACGCTTCACATCAGATTTTGTTGTTCGACCGTTTTGGAAATTTCATCTCTCAGGTTGGAAAATTTGGCAGAGGCCCTGGAGAATATGTTCGTATTGCAAGCTTGGCAACAAACGATAGGAATGAGTTGCTTTGCCTTGATAACAGCTTGAACATGGTTTCAAGATTTGATTCAGCAGGTCGTTATGTGAACTCGTGCCAGGTAAAATACGGGTTCGTTCTTAA
The DNA here is from genome assembly GCA_049973045.1 of Bacteroidota bacterium. Taxonomy (GTDB): domain Bacteria; phylum Bacteroidota; class Ignavibacteria; order 0-14-0-80-59-12; family 0-14-0-80-59-12; genus JBMFJZ01. The sequence goes on from JBMFJZ010000001.1 coordinate 534,129, forward strand.
AACTGCAGAAGATCGAGGTTTTTACGTTTATAATTACTTAACTCCACCTGAGAGCAAGAGAAATGTTGTTTTCAAATACGATTCCAGTGGAAATCTTGTGAAAAGTTTTGGTTCTCCCTGGCCAAAAGTTATCATCGACCGAGTTCCCATTGGAGGTGGGGGGATGGCCCGTTTTGATAATGAAATTTTCATCATCCAAGCCTCGGAGTTCAAGGTTCGAAAGTATTCCAGCGAAGGCAGGTTCATAAAGGAATTCGGGAGAGATTCACCGGTTTACAAGCCTCTGCAGCCCCCGGTATCATTCTCTGACAGAGAAAAGTTGGAATCCTTCACAGCAGTCAGCTCGATTTTTGCACTTTCCCCAGGCGTCCTCGCTGTATTCCTCACAAGAACACAGCCCGCGTCCCAATGGATTGAACTCTTCGATAGAGAGGGAAATTTCTTAACCGGAGCAATTGAAGTGCCGCAGAACCTTGAGGTTTGTAGATCAGCCTATAAGGATATTCTCTACTTTGTTGAGTACCCTTCTCTGATTCAGGGCTCAAAAGGCGGGTTCGCAAATCCTAAAATTCATGGGTATCAACTTATCCCGTAGGTATCAAGCGAGAAGGCTAATGGTCCATCGGAAAGCATTATTTCAGATAATCACATCCGGAGTTCTTCTAATATTCGCAGCATATTCAGCATATGTGAATGCTCACCTGAAAAGGAAATTAGCAGAACAAACAACTACGATAGATTCATTAACCTCGTACCAGAGGACGAGCACGTGGATTGACGACCGCGAGGGGGCACGTTTGCCGAACGATATCCTGAGAAATACTGAAGGAGATACCGTAGGGCTTCTGCGTCTTTTGAAATTATCCGGTTACTCCATACTCGTGATTGAACCGGAGAATACGTGTAGTACTTGTCTTGAGACTACACTGGCTACTTGGAAAAAGGCTTCTGCGTCCTCTTCTTTAGAACGGCAGCTCGGTTTCTTCATCGTTTCGATGGATGAAGGACGGCGAGCATATCTTCTGGCGCGGAAGTTCCAGCTGGAAAATCATTGTTACGTGGATAGAACCCGGGAACTTTCTAGCTTCCTTCCCGTTCCTCCAACTCTTCCCTTTGCTCTTTTCGCCGACAAGAATGGGAAAGTTGTCTATGCTCAGGTCTTAAGTTGGAGATCGCCCGAACGATTTGTTAGCTTTCTTAAAAAAGTCGATCGCTACCTACGAGAGGAAATGTGACTCAAAGCTACCGGATCTTTTATTCAAGTTAGAGGATGCAGAGCATCGACTGCAACTGGACACAGGAAAGTTCAACCGCCGAGCCTAAGGGTCGACCACAATGCATAACATCCAGCAATTAGATTTAGTCGGCAGGCTTGACGTTACGAAATCTGAACCGCACGGCCCACAGGCTCCGCTCGACATGTGCTCGTGTTGGTTAAGATTTCAGGCTGAGTAAATACCATGCTCCCTAACTGAAGTCGCAATATCGGATCCGCTATAATCACCAATGGCTTGGTTGTCGTACAGTTGCCCCAGAGTCTCAACCGGTAAACAACACGCAGCAGGGATGAACTTTACATACTCAATGCCTCACGGAGGAAGCGGGCTGTATAAGATTTTTCAACATTTATAATTTCTTCAGGAGGTCCCTCCGCAACAATGTATCCCCCTGCGTCCCCGCCTTCTGGTCCAAGATCAATGATCCAATCAGCCGTCTTAATAACGTCCATGTTATGTTCGATGACGATCACCGTATTCCCCCTGTCAACAAGTTTGTTGAGCACTGCAAGGAGCATTCGAACGTCTTCGAAATGAAGCCCTGTAGTAGGTTCGTCGAGAATGTATAGAGTCTTACCTGTGCTCACTTTCGAAAGCTCGGTTGAAAGCTTTACGCGCTGAGCCTCTCCGCCGCTTAATGTTGTAGCTTGTTGCCCCAATCGAATGTAACCCATGCCGACATCATGGAGTGTTTCCAGCTTTCTACGAACCGCCGGGATATCCGCGAAAAATTCAAGTGCTTCAGTTACTGTCATATTCAAAACATCGGCAATAGATTTCCCCTTGTAAAGAACTTCAAGGGTCTCTTTATTGTAGCGTTTACCCCCACATGCATCGCATAGAACATACACGTCAGGAAGAAAATTCATTTCGATTTTCTTGACACCGTCTCCATCGCATTCTTCGCACCGTCCACCTCTTACATTGAAACTAAATCGACCCGGCGAGTAGCCGCGCATTTTCGCTTCCGGAAGCTGAGCAAAGAGATCCCGGATAGAGGTGAACAAACCAGTGTATGTAGCTGGATTTGACCGTGGTGTTCTACCGATTGGCGATTGATCGACGTTAACAACACGCTTTAGGTGCTCAATACCCTCAATGCTTTTATAAGGAAGCGGAATTTCTTTCGACTTATAAAATTCCCGCGCAAGAATCGGATACAGTGTCTCAGTTATCAGTGACGATTTTCCTGAGCCGCTCACACCTGTAACACAAATGAATACACCCAATGGGAAGCGCACATCGATGGACTTCAAATTGTTGCCGGAAGCTTTCCTGAGAACCAGACTTTTGCCGCTACCCGTTCTCCGCAAAGGAGGCGGCAGAATCTTCCTCGCACCGCTCAGATACTCCAGTGTTAACGAGCCTAAAGTACCTCCATCACCGCCTAATTTGCTTCGACGGACAAGCTCTCGTGGCGAACCGGTAACTACGACATACCCACCATGCTCCCCTGCCCTCGGTCCAAGATCAACAATGAAGTCTGCGTTCTGGATCATTTCGCGATCATGTTCAACCACCATCACAGTGTTGCCAAGATCGCGCAGTTCTTTCAATGAACGAATGAGTCTCAGGTTATCCCGTTGGTGAAGACCGATACTTGGCTCATCGAGCACGTAGAGAACCCCAACGAGCTGTGAGCCGATCTGAGTCGCAAGCCGTATACGCTGTGCCTCACCGCCTGAAAGAGTACGAGACGGTCGATCGAGTGTGAGATAATCAAGTCCAACATCCACAAGAAATTTCAGTCGCTGCTGAATCTCCTTCACAATCTGTCGAGCAATCTCCTCCTGGCGGGGCTTCAACGCAAGGGTTTGAAAATAGAGATATGCTTGATTAATCGGCATGCTCACAATGTCAAAAATGTTCTTCTTCTCACCCGTCGCTGCATCAACAAGTCTGATTGCCAAGCTTTCTTTCTTCAGGCGGCCGCCACCGCATGTTGGGCACGCCTTCGAAGCCATAAAAGATTCAGCCCACTCACGTATGGAGCCCGAAGTTGTCTCTTCGTAGTACCGCCTAAGTATGTCGATAATCCCATTGAATCTGTGTTTGTAGATGATAGCGCGTCCGCCAGAATAATGATATTCGATGTCGAACTTTTCATCTCCTCCACCATACAGCAAAACCGATCGCGCCTTCTTTGAGAGTTTCTCAAGCGGAGTTGCGAAAGTGAAGTGATAGCGTTTAGCAACTGCATGTAACTGACTGAAAATCCACGTGTCGCGTGGCTTGCCAAATGGTGCAAGTCCCCCTTCGTCTATTGACAATGTCCAATCAGGGATAATGAGATCGGTGGAGAATTCGCGCATCACTCCAAGACCATCACAAGTTGGGCATGCTCCATAAGGGGAATTAAATGAAAAAGAATTTGGTGCAGGCTCTTCATAACTGATTCCGCAGGTAGGACAGGCGAGATGTTGACTGTAAAGGCGATCGACCTTCCCATCGTTTACAATAATCATGCCTGAGGCAAGATGGAGGGCATTCTCCACGGAATCAGCAATCCGCCTTCGAGCTGTTTTTCGAACCTCTGCACGATCAACAACCACTTCGATATTGTGAATCTTGAATCGTTCGACCTTCATCCCGGGGGTGATTTCCTGAATCTTTCCGTCAACCCGAACGCGGACATAACCATCTTTGGCGACTTGCTCGAAGAGTTCCCGATAGTGCCCTTTTCTCCCACGAACCACCGGGGCAAGAATGGTTACCTTCGTCTCTTCTGGCAAGGAAAGAATGCTCTCAACGATCTGATCCGTCGTCTGTTTTGTCACTTCACGACCACAGTTATAGCAAAACTGCGTGCCCACGCGTGCGAAGAGCAATCGAAGATAATCATAAATCTCCGTCACAGTTCCAACAGTAGAGCGGGGATTAGAACTGACTGTCCTTTGCTCAATTGAAATCGCAGGGCTCAATCCCTCAATGAAGTCCACATCGGGCTTCTCCATGATGCCCAGGAATTGTCGGGCATAGGCAGAAAGGCTCTCCATGTACCGCCGCTGACCCTCTGCGTAAATCGTATCAAACGCCAGGCTCGATTTCCCCGACCCTGAGAGCCCCGTGATAACAACAAAGGCATCCCGCGGAATCTCAAGGCTGATGTTCTTCAGATTATGTTCACGCGCTCCCCGGATTATAATACGATCAAGCTCCGACATCGCACACACTCATCCGTTGATCTGCTTTCGCTTATTCAAATAGCTGATGAGAGCTACATCAAACGGCGTAGTTGTGTCAAGGAGAACATATTCCACACTGTGCTCGTGGCACTCCTTTTTGTAGAATTCGATGAATGACGACATCGCCTGCTGATAAGTCTCCCTAAGATGCCACGGCTGCGTCGAAATCTCCTCCTCAGTTTCCATGTCGCGGAAAATCGCATCGAAATCAAATGCAAAGCTTCGTTCAAATGGATCAAGGATGTGAAAAACCACCACCTCATGTTTCTTATGCCGGAAATGACGTATCGCCGTCATGACCTCATTTGGATTATCGAACAGATCGCTGAACACCACAACAAGCCCGCGGCGATGAATACGCTCGGCAATAGCGTGCAGTGATGCCGCTGTCGCCGTTCGATTCGTTGGCTTTGTGATGTCCAATTCATGTAGGATCTGTCTCAAATATCCTTTAGTTGCATGAGGAGGAAGATAGGAACGGACAGATCCGTCATAAACAGTTAGACCCACCGCATCCTGTTGCCTTACCATCAAGAACGATAAAGCGGCTGCGAGATATGTCGCATACTGGAGCTTCGTTAAGTGAGAACCCGAGGTATATCCCATCGAGCGACTTGCATCAAGCAAAAGATACGACTTAAGATTTGTCTCCTCCTCGTACTGCTTGACGTAGTATCGATTGGTGCGACCGTAGACTTTCCAGTCTAAATGCCGAATCTCATCGCCCGGCATGTATTGCCTGTGCTCAGCAAACTCAACGCTGAATCCATGATAAGGGCTCCGATGCAGCCCAATGATGAATCCTTCCACAACCAGTCTCGCACGTAGCTCCATATTTGAAAGATGAGACACAATTTCCGGATTGAGATACTTCCGATATAACTCTTCGCCATTGCTCAAAAGAAGACCTCCGCATATTTCATGAATTTCTTTAAACTCTGTTCAAATGGCGCTAAAAGCGTCGCGCTCTGAACACCGCGATGCTTTAGCACTCATTCCGTTCCAGCACAGCACCGAAGAAACCATCAGTGCTGTGAACATGAGGATAAAGCCGAAGGAATTGATCCCCAGCAAGAGATCGAAGTCCAAAATCATCAAGTACGTCTCCTGCCGGTACAATTCGAAATTCCGGATGAGAAGAAAGAAATTCCTCGATCACTGATTCATTCTCATCGTGAGTTACTGTGCAGGTAACGTAAACAAGCCGCCCACCGTGCTTCACATTTCCCGCTCGCTCATTGAGGATAGAGAGCTGGCGACGATGAAATGCGCGAACTGTTTCTTCCGTAACCACGTTCTTCAGCCATGGGTTCCGACGAACCGTTCCAAGTCCACTACATGGGGCATCAATGAATACAACATCGAACATGCCATCGACCTCATTCACGTCGCTTACTCTGACACACTGTGATTGGGAAACTTGCGCACGAGCAAGACGCCTCTTTAGCACCCTCAACCGATCCTGCGAAACATCCGTTGCAACAATAGTTCCGCCTGCAGTCATAAGCGCAAGTAACCCAAGTGTCTTTCCTCCTGTGCCTGCACAGGCATCGAGAACCTGTGCTTGCGGCAGCGGACTCGCCAAGAGCAGCACAAGTTGGCTCCCCTCGTCTTGAGGCTCGAACGCCCCTTCTTTGAACAGCGGCAATGATTCAAGATTCACTCGTTTTTCCAGCGTTAAACCAAATGGAGAATATCGCGTCCGTTTCGACGTGATGCCGTATGCTAGTAGCTTCGCTTGCACCTCATCGATACGAAATCGATTCACGTTCACGCGAATCGTCACAGGTGCCGACTCGTTGCTTGCATCTAAGAACGCCTCAGTCCACTCTGCCCCATGCTGCTGGATAAGCGACTCTACAAACCACTCAGGGAAGGAGTATCTCTCTGCAAGCTGTGATGCTAAAGACTGACCGATCTGTGTCGCATTGGCACGCTGCTCAATAGTTTCAAGAAGATCATACAATGAACGATTTGGGTACATCACGTTCCAAATCGACTGAAGCTCATCGGCTATAGAGGCGAGGTCTTCCTGACGGACCGAGATTAGATATGTCACATACGTTAACAAAGCCCGGGACTGAATCGATGCACCACCATCGATCTTCTCAAGGACATCTTGAAGGATACGCGACAGCCTAAGCTGGTATCTGATCATTCCGTAGACTGCTTCAGCAATAAATCGTCGGTCGTGCGACCCGAGGTACCGATGACTGCGAAAAAACTCATTTGCAATCACATCTGGCGCGCGGTGATTACGTTGAGTCAGCGCATAAAGCTCAATAATGTGTCCAATGAGTGATGTGCCTTTCATTCCTTCGAATCCCGCCTTGCTGGATCACAATTGCTTAGGTGCGCCATCACGAAGTGGAGCACTTCCTGCACATTTGCATCGACAGGGTTCTATCTTCTTCGGCTCAAGAAGAGATTTAAACTAGTACTCTCGGAATATCCATTGCACTTGTCATGTATCCGCGTGCCATTCGGGGTGTATTAAATGCGCAACCGATCTCCCCATCTTTACTAAGGACGATCACCCCGCCGTATCCGTCGGCTCTACTGTGAAGTTGATGTATCCCTTCTTCAGCGGCTTGCTGTGCACTTAGATGATGGAGCTCCATAAAATCCAGAATTGTTTTAGCGAGCACAACCTTGATAATTGCCTCACCCCATCCAGTTGCCGATGCTCCAGCCACCCGGTTATCGGCATATGTTCCACAGCCAATAATGGGAGAATCGCCAATGCGACCCGGATATTTGTTCGGGGTTCCGCCCGTAGAAGTTCCAGCAACGAGGTTCCCTTCCTGATCCAAGGCAACGGCTCCCACGGTGCCACGATGTTGAAATGCGCTCTTCGTGGAGAACTTCTCAGCACGCTGGAGAGATTGCCAACGCTGAAGTTCTCGCCCCACCAGTAACTCTTCCTGCCGGCACTGCTCTATTCCCACTTCTTTCGCAAATCGGACAGCCCCACTTCCAACAAGCATCACGTGCTCACTCACCTCCATCACTTTCCGAGCCAGTGAGATCGGGTGACGAATGTTCTGCACCGCTCCAACTGCTCCTGCACGAAACGTTCCACCATGCATGATAGCAGCATCAAGCTCGATTTCACCAACAGCGTTAACAAATGACCCTCGCCCGGCATCGAATGTCGGATCATCTTCAAGCATCATGATAACTGTCTCAACAACATCTGCAGCTGAGAGACCTTCGCTGAGAAGTTTCCAACCATGCAGAAGAGCTCGTTCAACCCCCAAACGATGATCTTCAAGCACTTCGTCCGGGATATCCCATGCACCTCCATGAACAATTAAAGCGATCATAAAGCCTGTGCACTATTTAGAGATAGTGAAATCCACATCAATTAAATCTACCAAAGCTGTTCGCAAAATTCAAAGAGTAAGTGCACGCCTTCGGCAGGTGGATGAGACCATACACTGCACAAGTGAAATGCCGGACAGCTGTTCACCAATTAGATGATGAAGCTCACAAAAAAGCATCACCCCGCTGCGCGCGGGGTGATGCCTTCAGGCAATTGCCATAGTCGCCCTTCGGCGGAAGGGAAATTATTTACGATGGTTTGTCTTTGTCATCAACAACTTCGAAATCGGCGTCCTCTACATTTCTCCCGGTACCTTTTTGCTGCGATGAACCCTGAGCACCTGTCTCAGCTCCAGCATACTGCTTACCCGCAGTTGCTTGCTGATACATCTGTGTAGAGGCTTCATTCCAGGCTGCGTTAAGCGCATCCATTGCAGCGCGAATCTCGCCGATGTTGTTCGCCTTGAGAGCATCTTTGAGACGACTGTTTGCACTCTCAAGCCTCGAGCGCATGTCAGGGGTAAGACGGTCACCAAACTCCTTTAATTGTTTATCAGTTTGGAACGAGAGGTTATCAGCCTGGTTACGAAGATCAGCTTCTTCACGTCGGCGTTTATCTTCTTCGGCGTGAGCTTGCGCTTCCTTCTTCATTCGCTCAATTTCATCTTTCGTCAAGCCGCTTGAGGCTGTGATTCGGATGCTCTGCTCGCGCCCTGTCGCTTTATCCTTTGCGGAGACATGAAGAATCCCATTGGCATCGATATCAAAGGTTACCTCAATTTGAGGAACCCCTCGTGGTGCTGGAGGTATACCATCAAGGTGGAAGCGACCCAGCGTACGGTTGTCTGCCGCCATAGGCCTTTCACCCTGGAGAACATGGATCTCAACAGAGGTTTGGTTATCTGAAGCAGTTGAGAATATCTCACTTTTTCGAGTCGGAATTGTCGTGTTTGCAGGAATCAATGTTGTCATAACTCCACCGAGAGTTTCAATTCCGAGTGAAAGCGGAGTGACGTCGAGCAGCAGCACATCATGAACCTCGCCGCCGAGCACGCCACCCTGGATTGCCGCCCCAACCGCAACTACTTCATCAGGATTAACTCCTTTGTGAGGCTCGCGTCCAAAAAGCTCTTGAACAAGCTGTTGAACCTTCGGCACGCGGGTCATTCCGCCAACAAGGATAACCTCATCAATGTCCCTTGGAGTAAGTCCAGCATCCTGCAAAGCTCTGTGAACAGGTGGAACAGTCCTCTGAATAAGGTCGTCGACAAGTTGCTCGAATTTCGCACGGGTGATCGTCATGTTAAGGTGCTTGGGACCTTCCGAAGTTGCGGTAATGAAAGGAAGGTTCACCTCCGTCTGCAGAAGAGTAGAAAGCTCCATCTTTGCTTTCTCTGCAGCCTCACGAAGTCGCTGGAGAGCCATTGGGTCCTTCCGCAAATCGACTCCTTCGAGCTTCTGGAACTCATCAGCAATGTAATCAACTAAGCGTTGATCAAAATCATCTCCGCCAAGATGCGTATCACCATTTGTTGACCGTACTTCGAATACGCCTTCGCCCAGTTCGAGGATGGAGATGTCAAATGTTCCACCACCAAGGTCAAACACAGCGACTTTTAAGTTCTTGTGTTTCTTGTCCAAGCCATATGCTAAGGCCGCAGCCGTGGGCTCATTGATAATTCGCCGAACATTCAATCCAGCAATTTCCCCAGCCTCTTTTGTTGCCTGGCGCTGAGCGTCGTTAAAATAAGCGGGAACTGTAATCACAGCATCGGTAATTTTCTGACCAAGGTAATCCTCGGCAGTTTGCTTCATCTTCTGTAAGATCATTGCGCTAATCTCTGGCGGTGAATAAATCCGGTCACCAATCTGCACACGAGCTGTGTTATTCGGTCCTCGAACAACCGTATATGGAACACGCTTCATCTCCTCCTGAACCTCGTCGTAAAAGCGCCCCATGAACCGCTTAATTGAATAGACCGTGTTCTTCGGATTGGTGATCGCTTGCCGTTTCGCTGCAGCCCCAACTAAGCGTTCACCCGTCTTGCTAAATGCAACAACGGATGGGGTTGTCCTGGAACCCTCTGAGTTTGCAATGACAATAGGATCGTTCCCCTCCATCACAGCGACGACGGAGTTCGTCGTCCCCAAATCAATGCCAATAATTTTTCCCATAATAAATCCCTCTCATGAAAATTCAGGTTTCATCTTGCATACCACAATCTACGTGCCAAACTAAACTCCCAAAAAATACCTTAAATTTAAAGAAATTACAATGCTCAACAGCAACCCTAACCCTCTCTTGGACGCAAATGAGAAGCCAAAAATATGACATGCTGACAAGCTTATCTCATTTTGTCTGAGGCATGCTAATTCGGCAGAAAATAATGAGCGCTTGATTTTAACGTTTGTTTTTTCTATCCTTTATGCGGAGACTAATGAAAGAGCTCATGTTCTCACTTTCAAAATTTCAGGCTGAGCTTAAGACTGCATACATTGGCAAGCCAATATACATCTTCGAAGCACTGGATTCAACCAATTCCTATTTAAAATCTCTAACAGTTTCGGGAGCGAACACTGGGACCTGCGTTCTTGCAGAGTACCAGTGGGCTGGTCGAGGCAGACACCATCGTGCATGGATTTCATCTCCCTACCTCAACCTCACCTTCTCCATTCTCGTTCCAAACCAGAAAACCTTACAACAGCCGGGGGCGCTTAGCTTGATTATCTCCGCAGCGATTGCAGTAGGGGTAGAAACTTACGTAGGTCTTCCGGTTGAGACGCGGTGGCCCAACGACCTGCTCCTAAATGGACGGAAGTTCGCCGGGATTTTATTGGAAAATGTGCCGAATGATCCGACAAAGATTGTGGCAGGAATTGGGATCAATGTCAATCAAACAGACTTCCCGCCGGATATTCTCCTGCGAGCAACTTCACTCCGTTTAATGACGGGGAGAGAAATTCCAAGAGAGCCATTACTGGCGCACCTTTTGAAAAACGTGGAAGGGGCACTGGCGCTAGAGGTAAATGATGCTCTTCAAGCTTGGGAACGACGATTTCTCTTAACTGGCAAAACAGTGAAACTTGACCTCGGCAATGAGCAAATCGTGGGAACCGTAGAGGGTGTGGGAAAAGATGGGGAATTACTTCTACGCGATGGGATGGGAGTTATCCGTCACTTTTATGCTGGTGAAATTTACCAGGTGCTACAATGAGATCATCACTTCTTCTTGCTATTGACATAGGGAACACACACACTGTTTTTGGCATATACGAAAAGGACCGCCTAATTGCTGACTGGCGCATCACTTCTTCCACTGCCCGTACAGAAGATGAGTGCTGGTTACTTCTGCTGCTCCTGAGCCAGAGTCGGGGCATTGACCCTCTTCACATTCGCCACGTCGGGGTATCGTCCGTCGTTCCAAATCTCACAGATGTCTATATCTTGATGTCAAGGAAATACCTTTCTCTCGAGCCGCTTGTAGTTCATGCAAACCTCGCACTTGGTATCAAGATCTCCTATGATGATCCGATGGCTGTTGGCGCTGACCGTATTTGTGATGCAGTGGCGGCGTACACAAAATATGGCGGACCGGTGATCATCATTGATTTTGGGACGGCAACGACGTTTGATGTGGTGACAGCCGAGGGGGAATACTTAGGTGGGGTGATTGCTCCCGGAATCGAAACCGCTGCAGCAGACCTCCACAGGCGCGCAGCAAAACTTCCTAAGATAGACCTTCATTTCCCACGACGGGTTATAGGGCGAGACACAATTAGCAGCATGCAATCTGGAATTATGTACGGTGCAGTGGATGCAATGGAGGGGATTGTAAAAAGAATCTGGGAGGAATTAGGCGTGGAGCGAACAACAGTGGTTGCGACCGGTGGCCTTGTAAACACAGTCAGCTCACAATCCAAAATCATCGATCACATAGAGCCGAGTTTAGTTTTAGAGGGGGTGAGGATAATTGTGGAGAGGAATCCGAGGGAGTGAGATAAACTTCCCCGATTTTTATTCCTCTTCGCCACAGAAAATAGAGTGGATGAGGAATTCCAAGCTACAGCCTTTTATCAGAAGTTCATTCGCGGATCACTTTTCTTGTGAAGATGACGATGATCATCGTGACCAGGAATAGCCCCAGCACTGACTCTGAGAACATAAGAAAACGGTGATATGCGTTGTAGGGGAGCAAGTCCGGCGATCCAAGATTTGAAAATGTGACAGCGCTGAAATATAAATAGTCGACAACGCGCGAAGTAACGTCATTTGAAGGGGTCAGGAGAGGAAAAGGCATGTAGAGGAAAGTATAGCTAAGGATCACAATCAAAGCAGAAAGTAATGCGTTTGCCCATCTTTCTCCATATCCGCAAACGAGGTCAAAAGCGATGAGGTCAAGGTACCACTGAATCCTCCGGCGCCCGGTTTTCTCATCGATGTAACGATCGTTCCTCCGGGCGCGCATCTCGAGGAGATGAAACGGAATCATTTCATTGTATTTGCCGAGAGATTTGTACTTAAATTTTATGATGCTGTAGAAAACATATTGCTTATCAATGAATCCGATATTAGCTTTGAAATCAGCAAACCCCTCGCTGCTAAATGCGCGATGAGAAATCAAAGGGACCCCATCAACAATAGCTTCAGAAATATTGACCCGCTCCAAATCCGCCCCAACGAAGTTCGGCTGCGTCAGAAAGGCTCGTGTGAAAGTGGCGCCGTTAAGAATGGATCCTGCAAAACTGACAAACTCCAGATGCGAAAAAGAGAAATCAGCTCCCGTAAAATCGCATGCCTCCAGCCGCGCCCCTGATAAATGAAAGGAGGTCATGTCCAGATTCTCAGGGAAAGCCGCCGATAGTATAATCCCACGGAGATCTTTCCCCGGAGGAACTGGCGGCAAATCATCATCAGGGAAAGTTGCTAAATCCCCCAGTTCCGTATTCCCCTCTGTAAGCATCTTCTGGATCTGTCTCCGACGCTCTTGTCCGTCAGGTGTTAGCCACCTTTTGCGGAGAGCTTCCAACTGCGCTGGTGTGTAGCTTATCGGTCTCTCTGGAACTATCATGATCACGCCTTTGAGAGAACTAAATAGTTGATTTTACCTGCCATGTATTGAAGGCCAACAACATACGTCACAACGCCTGCAGCAATTGCTGAGGCTGGCATGCTTGGGATAGCGCATGTAGCTGGATCTTGTGCCAGTGTAGTCCCTCCTGCGTTCCAAATAGCTTTCATCCCTTCCGTGCCATCACTACCCATCCCTGTGAGAATTACCCCAAGAACAGAAGAGTTAAAAACTTCGGAGGCTGTCGTCATTGTTTCGTCGATATTGGGGAGTAGGTTCGGGTTGCCTTTGCCTTCTCGGACAACGATCATGGGGTTATGGTCCCGATTCCAGATGATCCTCATATGATATCCGGAAGGAGCAACATAGATTGTCGATTGACCACATACAAGAATCTCCCCTCCTTTCGCTTCCTTAACAGGTATGCTTGTCAAACGTTGAAGCGAAGAAACCATAAAGTCACTCATTCCTTTAAGATTATGCTGGATTACGAGTATCGGAACACCTAAAGATGGGCTAAGACCGGGCAGAATCTCTGCCAGAGCACTTTGTCCGCCGGTCGATGAGCCTATGATGACGCATCGATAGCGCATCATCTTTCCTTTTTTCTGTATATCGAGTTTCCAACCGTGTCGTCTACACCCTGCAGTGCTTCAAGCTGGTCGTAGATCGAGTCACTCGCTCCCACACATAGGTAACCGCCAGGCAGAAGCTTTCTCCACAATTGTTGCAAGGCTTTCGCCTTGGCATCAGAATCGAAGTAGATCAATAGATTGCGGCAAAGAATAACCTGAAATAACCCCCTTGGCATCGTCTCCGGCTCAAGAATATTTGCCTGCGCAAATGTTACGAAGCGTTTGACATTCTCGGAAATCCTGTATTTCCCTTCCGCCCCATCTCTATAGAAAAAACCCCAGAATTCATCTGGCATGGTGCGGAACGGATGAAGATATGTGGTTTTTTCGTACGTTCCTTCTTCTGCTATCCTAAGCAGATCTATACGTATATCGGAGCCAATGATCTGAAAATCTCTTACACCTTTTCGCAAAAGCAGCAACGCCAGAGAATATGGTTCTTCACCGCTTGAACAGGGGATAGACCAAATACGGAGCGAGCGCTCTTTCGATGTACGAAGGATCTCTGCAATTGCTTCGAGTTGCCTTTGCTCTCTGAAGAAGTATGACTCAGGATTGCAAAGTTTTGCTGCGTACCTCTGCCACAGCTCTTCTGAAGTAGAAGCCATCCTTAAGATGTTCAATGTTTCATCAAAAGAAGATCGCAACTCAGAAAGGATTTCAACACCTAAGTCCCATTCCACTATGTCCTTTCGCGTCGTGCTTTTGCCGATCCCTATCCGCTGCGAGATCAATTTTCGGAATTCATCAAATTGCCGATCGGTCATGTGCGCTAACCGGTCCTTTTAGCTGACGATTTATTTCCTCTGCCAAATCTGGATTCACAACTTTAACTTTTTCAAAATATTCGCGGAGCGCCTCCAGAGCACGACGTGTTCGCACAAGCCCCAAAGCAAGCACAGCGGTGCGGGCATAGCCATTCGGGGGGATTTGAAGATACTTACTCCAAAGGTTGAGCGAACCGGTATATCTCCGTCTCGCCAAAGAAAGCATCGCAGCAGAAGCAACCGCCTCTTCTCTGTCTTCCTGAAGTCGTAATAACGCGTTCAATGACCGTCGGTCAGAGAAACCACCCAACGCTGATGCAACATGCTTTCTCACCATGCTATTGCTATCCTTTGCCATCTTAGCAAGGAGCATGGCGGATTCTTTCCTGTGAACTCTGCCGAGACAGACGGCTGCGTTTTTCCGCACTTCCGCATCGGGTGAATCAACAAAAGGACGGACGTCAGCAAGACTGGGGACAACGCCTGAGCGTGCTAACACAGCCAGGGCGAACTCAGAAATTGCGCCCTTTTGAGTAAGGTAATGCTGACAACGCTTAACACATGTCTCCACACCCAACGACACAACTGTTGCTTCCAAATCACCTTTCACAGGTGCAAATTCGGGTTTGTGCAAGATTTTTTCAGCGGCATCAAGAATAGCATCTGAAATGGACGGGTCACCGCGGTGGTAAAGTCCCAGGAGCTTTGATCGTAAAGCGTCTACATTATCTTCATCGGTCAGTGTCCGGGCAACCGTTCGAGCTATTGCAGCATCACCTTCCTTTGCTAAGACCAAACCAATGGCACCTCGAACGAGCGGATCTTTTGCTTCAAGATAAGGAAGCAAATACTTGGGGGTTTCTCGTGCATAAGCCGCTAAGCACTCGACCACATCATTTCGATAATCATGAAGAAGTTCAAGTACCTCCGGCAAGGATTCCTCCTTTCCGAGGACACGCAGTACAGACAAAGAGGCAGTGGCATAGTCTTTTCCAGTTTTCGGTAAGGAGGCGATTCGTTCCCAGAGTCGCCGCCGTTCCCCCTTACCCAAATGCTCAAGCAGCCCCACTATGCTCTCCGACGCTTTGGCATCTCGTTCAAGAATTCGTGCAATGGCAAGAATTGCTTCGGAAAAAATGAGAGTATTTGGGTCATCTAGAGTTGTAAGAAGGAACCGAAGGGAATTGGCGTCTCCAAAAGCACCAAGTGCCCGGATGATTGCCGGACGAAGAAGGTCGTTTGAAAAGTCATCGTAAAGGGCCGGCAGGATACCGGACAGATCTGCGCGTATATCACTCAAGAGGTAAATGAACGGGAGCTTTTCTTCTTCATGCAGATCGTTGTAGATAGATAGAACAGCTGGCGCCACTTCCTCTCCCTGGAAACCTTTGAACGTATCTATGATAGATAACCGAACATTAGGATTGGTTTCCTTTTTGAGAAGATCAAGCAGCCAGGGGAGCGATTTACGATCAGCAATCTGACCAATGACATTGACGGCAGCAATTCTCACATGATGGTCGCTGTCGTAAAGTTTGTCCCTGATAAGTGCGGCATTCCCAATCCGGATAAAGATAGTCTTCACCGCATTCCGCACATTGATGTCCGGGTCATGGAGATGCCTTTTCAGGAAGTCGATGAGCTCGGGACTTTCGTTCTTTGAGAGCCGCTCAATCGTGCGATGCCGTTCCTGCCAATCCTCGCTGGAGAGAGTTCTTCGAATGTCTTCAAATGCTTGGTTCATGGTATTGCACCACGCTGTATACGGTTCCTGCTTCGAGAGCCTGAAGCGTGCGAGCTTGAGAGTCACTCATTTTGCATACCTCTTTGAACGTGTTTATGAGCTGGTCAAGGGAACGTGCTTCCTGTTCGAAAAGATGCATCAGCGTTTCACCGGCATCTTTAAGCCTTTTCTGCTGTTGACGTCCCTCCTCGTATGAGCTCTTCAGCTCCTTCACAGCTCGGTCCGCTATATCCGTTGCTTCATCTTGTTGAGCGATTGCCTCAGCTACCTCGCTAATCTCTGCCGAAATTTTCTTGATGCTCTCAACGATCTGGCGTTCTATCACGAGCTTGACTTCAGCTGTTCCGTCGCTGACCTCAGTGGTGATCTCATCAAGTTCCTTCACACCAGAAGTGATCCGAGCAATAGCCTGAGACTGCTCAGCCAGGGCACTTGTTACCTGGCCGGTCTTCCCAAGGATTGAATCAACATGTTTCGCGGCATCCTCATTATAGCGATTAGCCTGGCTGATCAACTCCTTCATTTTAGCTACTAGTTCAGCAGTCGACTCAGACGCAGCGATGGTTCGGCCCAGTTCCTCTTTGGTCTTAGAGGACTGCACCTGGCTCTTCTCAATCTTCGCCATACTCACTTCAAGAGACTGCTTCACCTCTTTGATGCTCGACTGAATTGCTTCGACGATCTGTCCTGTATCGCCCGTTAGCTTGCTCGCTTCACCTGCCAAACTTTTTATCTCATCAGCGATGACTCCGAATCCTTCTCCACCTTCTTTTGCCTTCTCCTTAGCTTTCGCAGCTTCCACTTGTGCGTTCAGCGCCAGGATGTCCGTCTTGCGTGAAATCTCGTTCACCCTCTCGATAACTCTGTTAATCCCTTGTATCTTACTTTCAAGATCGTTGACCCTGCTGCTAACACCATCCACCGCCAGACCTATCTCATGCAGCTCTTCGACCATTGCTTCAGCATCTTCCTTCGTCTCTTTCATAATCTCCCGGCGGGATGATTCCTGAGCGTCGATTTCTTCGCTCGATTCACTTATCCCCTTGACATAATCGTCAACCTTCTGCAGCAAGGCCCTCATTTCTCCGAGCGAACGGTTGCGCTCCTCGGCGCTTTCAGCCATCTCTTTGATACTGTCGCTGATTTCGCTGATTGCCTTCCGAACATTACTTGTGCTATCAGAGACCTTTGTAGTCTTCTCGTCAATATCGGCAAGCTGATGCAAATTCTCGTCGGCACTTACGGAAATCTTATTGATCCCATCTCTTAATGCCTCGAGCCGCTTCTTGATATCGGTGATCGCACTGGAGGTTTCGCCTATCGTCTGAGAAATTGTATTTACCTGGTTCTCCCTTTGAGAGGTTGCTTCAAGCGTGGCATCCAAAAGTCTACTCATTTCCCTGTGCTTCTCAACTTCAGCATCAGCCTCCTGATGCACTTGTGTGAAAAGGTCTCTCATCTCATCAAGACTCACGTGCCCCTGTCTTGTGATGTCTCGGCTTTTTAACAGCAGGAGTCTTAATGCAAGGAATGATTCGCCGAGCATATTTACCGCCGGGGCAAATTCACTTACAGAGTCTAAACGAAGCGGACCACCAATATGATTGGTTGATTTCAAAAGCTCCACATACTGCCCAATCTTCTTTGTTTCGCTCATGATAGGCTTATGAAATGCAGCAAGATAGATAATTGCAAACAGAAAAATTAGGAGAGAGCCCGAACCGATGCCTGCCGTCAGGATATTTCCAAATGTGCTTTGGACACTCTTAGCAGATTCTTCCTGCAGACGTTGTTCTGCCTCCAATTGAGTTTGAAGCCTCTGCGCCAGCTGACGACGCATATCCTGGATGTTCTGGATGAATGGAAGCTCAACAGCGCCTGGTACCATTGCCTCGCGTAATGAAGCAATATATGTAGAAAATTTCTCCGAGAGTTCGTTTGCCCATCTTTGCTTTTCTGGCGTAGTATATGCATGAAGCGAATTATCAAGCGCCCGAGTAAATGAATTCATGAACAACTGCTGGTCGATCATAAATTGCTTTTGGTCCACTGGATTCCTCGTGGCAAGAACAGCAAATCCCTCTGTTGTGGCATCTTGCAAGATCAACGAAGCAGCAGAAAGATTCAGTGATGATTGGAGGTAACGGTCCTGAGCTGCTTCCGACAGGTCTTGACCTCTCACACTGAAAAAAATAACCATGCCCAAGCTCACAAGAAACACCAGAAGAAAGAAAGCAAATGTGAGCCGCGTTTGTTGAAGTATGCTCCGTTTCATGACGACATCCCCTTCCAGTTTATTGGTTGCCTAACATATTAAAGCGAAACATTTTCCGCTTTCACTGACTCAAGGATCTCCGCAACGTCAAGTATGAAAAATACCTCTCGCTCGGAGCTTCGAGTACTATCATCTCGCTTTGACAAATGACCCACGTCAGCAACATACTTTGGGTCCAGTAATGGCGGCAGGTCTTTCCGACCACTGACGGTAAAATCATCACCTGAGAGAACAGAGAAGACCCCATCAACGATGAAACCAAAGAACTCCTTGTCCTCTTTTTCCTCACGGCCGTATTGAACCACAACAACATTTTTTTCGTCGCCCGTCCTCTCACCCAGGCCGATTCGCTCTTTCAAATGAACATATGGCATTGCTTGCCCATTGACGTTCGTCAATCCCTCAACGTATTTCGCAAATCGCGGAAAATAACCGATCCGACTCCGCGTTTCTTCGTCAAGCAACTG
Source organism: Bacteroidota bacterium (assembly GCA_049973045.1). Lineage (GTDB taxonomy): Bacteria > Bacteroidota > Ignavibacteria > 0-14-0-80-59-12 > 0-14-0-80-59-12 > JBMFJZ01. The sequence goes on from JBMFJZ010000001.1 coordinate 552,872, forward strand.
TACTGTGTAAACCAAAGACGATCGTATAGCAAACTGCCAGCCCCCGATTGCGAAAAGAAGTAAATTCTTTTCTTCATTCTCGATTTCAGTCGGCATTGCTACCGCAGTGTCCAGGTCTGAGACAGAGGGGACAACAAGTTCAGGCTTAGGCAAAGAAAGTAAAGGCTCAGATTGGAACTTCTTATAGTGAGTTTGCGTGCTTCTGTCAGTGTAGTACACCGTCTTCTTGCCATCGATCTTTCCTTCAAATGCTTCCTCCTCCAGGTGCGCCCCATCAATAATTCCCTCATTTTTGTCCACAAGCAAACCAACAACGTTCCCGTTTTCGAGTTCAACGCTTATTATATCCTGTTTCCCAAATCCTGTTTTCTTGCTTTTCTCATTTTCACGGCTGATACCCAGGGCACTTGCCGCATCCGCCAGAACGAATTTCCCTTGTGACGATAGGACGACACCAACCACGAAAGGAAACCGCTCCCGCAAGCGCTCATCCACGTGGATATCTTTTTGTACATCTGCATATAGAAAGCTTCTTTGTACGCAGCTAACATCCATGACGAAATGTTCGCCACCTACCTGGAAGGAGAACATGTCCGGGACATTCGTTCGCTTCGGAGGTGCTTTTGTTCCAAGCTCTTGCTGAAGCTCTTTGATTTGGGCACGCATCCTACGAACAAGACTCAAAATGGGCGACACATCAAGAAGAGGCACTAGCGTACCATCTCCAAGGACTGTATATGTCCGATACGGGAACTGTCCGCCGCTCGCAAGTTGCATTGCGCGAAGATACTCCCCCATATGCTTGAGAACAATTTCTTCGCGTCGCTCAACCTTGTCAACAAGAACACCGACAAGTTCACCACCTTCCCGGATTATCACCAAGTCGTAGTCCTGGCTTTTTTCTATCGAGCGTTTGGGTGCCTTCTCATCTAAATAATGGCTAATATCGACAATTGGCAGGATAGTATGGACACCTCCATCACCCCCTGAGGCAATACCTAACTTTTGCTTCTCTATCTCCCAGTAGTAAAAATCTTTGTGGTAGCAGCTAATATTTTCCCCTCGAACAGATTTTACGTCGAGAACAAACCTCAGCGGAATAGCGTAGAGACTCTCCTTGTCAAAGACTCTATTTCTCACCAGAAGCGCTTCGTCAATCGAAATGGTATTTGGGAATTCCATCTTGAATGTTGATCCTTTCCCTTCCTCCGACTGGACGGTGATTTTGCCAAAATATTTTTCCACCATCCGTTTTACAGAATACATACCGATTCCTTTACCGCTCAGCTCGGACTCTGTGTGAGCCGTGCTAAAACCCTTTGTGAAGATGCAGTTCTGGATTTCCTCCCGACTATACTCGCGGCCTTCCTTCAAGATTCCTTTCTGTCTTGCCTTTTGCAGTATCTCATCTGTTTTCAACCCCTTCCCATTGTCACTTACAGTTATGATAACGTTTCCCTCCCTCGACTCAGCTCGGACACTGATCAACCCCTCAGCATTTTCACCGAACGCATGGTAGTGAGCATTATCAATCAGAACATTGAAATATTCCTTTAGCTCATCTGTGATTTTCTTGTCGAGTTTTTCATGTTCTCCGGAGACCTCGACTCTTATATTCTTTGAGTACTTTGCATTTAACTCCGCAACACGTCTCGGAATACTTCGGAAAACCTCGCTCAGTGGCACCAAGCGTGACCTGATCAAATGACCCTGGATATCGTAAGTGATCTGACCGAGACCTCTGATTACCTCATCGAGTTCATGGGTGAACTCGCGCGGAGACTCAGCATGTTCTACTTTCTGGCGGATCTCATAGACCTTAGACTTGCTTATGGATAGCCGCTCAACATTTCGGTAGATGCTCTCAAGCGATTCGATCTTGACAGGGATTGTGGCAGCATAAAGAGCTTCCTCTAATCCGATTTTAACAGCCTTTCGTTGCACAGGAGCTCCTCTGTAAATAATCTCGACATGCTCAACCAAGTCACCAAAGATTTTTCGCATCTTTTCTTCATCAGCACTTTCCGAAAGAAATACGAATTCATAGCGCCTGCCTGGTCCCTGTCCACCTTTCTCGGGCAGTCGCCACTCGTAATCTGTAATTCTGACCATCCCGGTCCCAGATGCCAGATCACCAAGCTGTGTTATTCCAGCACGCTTAATCGGAGCTGTATGCACTTTGACTACATTGAGACCTGTCCGAATGCCCCCGAGCAACCCGATCATTACCCTACCTTCCTCCACGTCGGATAGGCTGACCGACGCACTCAATCTGCTAAGGATACCTTTGATTTTTTCCCTCTCCTCAGAATTCACTTTAGGAATCTGCTGATGCACGTTCTTGACATTCTGAAGCACCTGTTCTACAGTTAAGACCTTCATAAGCCAGTCGATCGCGTCACTCAACATATCAACATCTTTGACCTGGATCAGGCTACCTCCCTTGCTCGAAAAGTCGCGAGCGAGGTTCATCAACTCAGTATTCACGAATTTGAAAATGTCGCGGATAAGGGGAGGCACCACGTGCCCTTTAACATTGTGGAGCTTCTGAAAAACCTCGTCCCAAATACTAAGCACCTCAGCAGTCAAAAAACCACCTGTCAGAAGTGCTGCCAGACGCGTCAGATAGGTTTGCACCTCGCGGAGTGTATCGAGCGACAGGTCAATGGAGGTTACTTTTTCTCTTGCACCAAATGCTCTCTGTTCGATCATGCGCTGAACATCTGAAAGGTATTGCGCAGCATCTTTCGATTCTCCACTCGCCTGAGTAACAGGAATCAACTCGATCTCATGCAGCACGCGCTGCAGTTCTTGCAAGGCTTTCTGCCGCGGTTCAAGATATGACTCGTTGAACGCACGGAGTATATCTCCCCGCACCTCGGCAACGTCCCTCCGCTCGCCAGCCGCACCTGCTAACTTCACCATTCGAAGCTGCTGCAGGAATTGGGTTGCGGTAAGGATGTTTTCCGAAGAAAGGGCTTCTGGAATAGCAAGTTCAACGTTTAGAAGTGATTGCAAAATTGGGGCAAGCTTGCCAGTGACTGGCTTCTCACAGAACTCATTCGCTCCTAATTCCCGGAGTTCCGGGAACGATTGCTTTGCTTCCTCAGTCGACACAATTAGCACCTTGATGTTGGAGTAACTTGGGTTCTCGCGTTTCGCCAATAAGAAATCTCTCCCGTTCCGATTTGGCATGTTAATGTCCAGCGTAATGAGATCTAATTCATCAGCGTGCTTCCCCAGCAGCTCGAGACCTTCGTTCCCATCGCGAGCCTCGTAGAAGACGGAGCCAGGAAGCAGCCGACTGATCTCCGTCATTATTATCTTTCTTGCATACTCTTCATCGTCGACGAGCAGCACTTTCAATTGACGGCTTTCGGTGCTAAGCATGCTAACCCCCTTATCAATTACTCTCCAAGTTTTTCCTTGACAATCCTTCGAAGTTCGACAGGCCTCATTGGTTTACGGATAAAAATACAACCTTGCTTTTCAAGTTGAGCCCGGACAGATTCATCAGAAGATACAACAACTACTGGAAGCTTCTTGAATCGCTCATCTGGCTCATTGCGAATAACCTGCATCAAATTTGAAGCAGTACCGGTTTTTCCAAGATGGTAATCAGTTATAACCAAGTCTATGGGGAGTTTATCCTCCACCAGCTTTTCAAGAGCAAAATTAACATCCGTGGCTTCAACCAAATTATATTCCCCCGACAAGGCATCTCTGATAGCTTCGAGGGGACCGATGTCATCCTCGATAACAAGAATGGTTTTCATGAGAACCTCCGCAAAATTGAGAAACCTCTGACGATGGACTTCATTCTCGTAGTTGAGCTCATTGGATTATCCAAAATGCTATCCCTCAGACGCTCTAAACTTTCAAAACGTGAACAGGCTCAAACGGATAGCTTCTGTGTTCTTTATCTATTTATTTATTCATGTCCTGCTCCGCTTTCTTCAACGTCGCATAATCCTCGGCAATTACAATAAGTCTGTCCTTTGATGTAAGCTCCAAGCGCGAATTTTTCGGTGGATTGAGCTGTATGTTTGCTGGTTCAGCAAACGCATGACTTGCCCGGAGCTCGTAATTCCTAAACACACCCAGAAGCAACAGATCGCGGTCCCTCGCCCGGTTTTCTGGTCGATGTAGCGATCGTCCCTCCGGGCGCGCATCTCTAGCACATCAAACGGAATCATTTCATTGTATTTGCCAAAAATGTTCAGGCAAAAACGTTGTATCAGGACATCCGTGCTAGAACTTCCGAAGAGACGAGAAAGCTAAGACCTGCAAGTATCTTTCCTAACGTCCACTATCCCATAAAATTGTGAATTTCTCCTTAGTGCATGAATCTTATAATAGGGACATCTATTGTCAAGCCCAATGCTGCTTCGTAGCTTGCTTGATCGAAAGAAAGGGATTCCGGCAAAAAGATTTTCCCTCCTATGTTGAGGGCGCTATTTGTCCCTAAGCGGAGCAGCAAACCAACTGGAAAGCTGTAAAGTCTCTCAAGTTTGTACGAACCGGAGTATCTCTGATATAGCCCAACTCCAATGTAAAGAGCTCTGCCGAGTGTGAAAAGCAATGAGATGTCATGAGCACTGAAGCTTGCATGCCCAAACATGTCCTGGACCGCACGCGCGAAACTCTGATACGAATAGCGCAACCCTACGAACCCGTATCTTTCCCCAGACCGCTCCGTGCCCTCGATCGCGTACCGATACCCGAAAAGCAATGAAAATTCCGCGGAGATCTCTTTGTCATATTGAAATCGAGAATTAAAAACAGCGCCCCCACTAATCCAAATGCTTGCAAGCAACCGCTTTGGGTTCTGGACAAGCCCATATTGCCACGCCTCGCATTTAATTCTTGACCGCTCCTTGTCAATCTTGTCCCCAATGGCTTCGAGACGGTTCTTGATTTCGGGACTTTCCAAACCCTCTGCCCAGCAGATGTATCTATATCTGGGGTCTGGGGAAAATCCATAAAGGTTATAGACAACTCCATACCGTTCTTTTTCTGATACGCTAGCAAAGCCACTTGCATTCACGTATTCCTCTTCTTCGCTGGTAAGCAGTCGACCGCCGAACCTTATCATAAGCTCTGATAATTCACCTATCGACGCATTCTCTACTGGCTTATCGACACTCCCCTTCAGCGCTTGAGCAAACTGCGGTGAACGCTCCCCTTTGGCAATTTGCAGCAGCTGAAGCTCGGAGGTCATGATGGGGACAGTCGAGACAACAATGCTGCCCGATTGATACTCACGGCCATCTGATAACACGCATTGTCCACCCGGGATAATTACTCCGGCATTCTTGTGCAGGGCGAGAAGCCCACCAGCCAGCATCGTGTCAGCTGCTTGCCGCGCTAGAGTAAAGAGGGAATCGTAATTGTGAAATTGATCTTGCTGGGATGCCTCGACCAGTTGGGCGTAGGAACTGCACAACTGTGTTGATGTTCCGCGTAGCGATGATAAGAAGCTCTGAACTGCCCTCAAGTAAAGTTTTTCCATCTCAATCTTCTTGAGCAGGCCCTCATACTGCATCTTCAGAAGTGTTTCTCGCCGGTGAAGGTCTCGAATAGTTATTTCATAGCGTTGAATAAGATCGTCAAGCTCCTGCCATAAATCACGCATAAACGGTGCAGCAAGTTTATCATAAGCTCCACTTACCTTTGCAATTTGTTTTTCTAGCATTTTCGCTTTCTGTTTTGAAGAGCGCTTCGACAAGTCGATTGCGGCAAGCTTATCACGAGCGGATTCAACTTCATTATTCAACGAGGAAAGCTGTTCAATTATTTTCTCGTGTGAGTTCAGAAAGAAGAGCATGGTATCTCTATTGGCAGCAAGCGAATCCACAAGGACCCGGAGACCAGCCACGGTGCGGAGCGGATCTGTACCTTGCCTTACCTCCCTAACCTGCTCCAAGTTTTTTTTGACTTGGTCAGTTTGAGAGTGCGTAGCTAATATTCTCGACTCGACGGATACGAGGCTGTCTTGGTACGCGCGAAGCATCTCATCGCTCTGGGCGTGAACCTGACATGCAACGGGGAAAAGGAAAACCACCATAGCAATGAGAACTGTGAAAACCCATCTACGGTTACCTCTTACCATAATAACCCCCTCAAATTCTTGTGGATGATACCCTGACAATACATTTTCCAGTATCAAATACACAGTCGTCAGCGCACCTTCCTCGATACAATAATTTTTACTCGGCGACGTGCGTCGTATGGCTTACCAGGTGAGACGTCAACACCAGCTCCTTTTATCACGTACAGTATCTTGCCGCTGGACTTCAAAGCCGCATAGTCTGCAGACGAAGAAAGTATCTCATCGACATACTGCATCGTGTAATATGCCCGAAGGGCTGAAAGGGTCTCGTTGGTCATTTGGTCATTAAAACGAACCACGATGTTCCCATAGAAAATGTCATTCTCAACGTAGCGTCCGCTGATCTCCCTCGGGTCGGCGTACCCGACGATTTGAATTTCAAGATATTCGTTAGGTTTCGCGCGCTTGCGAAACATCGGTAATATTGTGTCAACCATCGCTACTTCAAGCGAATCGTTGAAAATCCGCTTCACTTCAAGGGCATATCCATCGTACTTCGAGCCCGGGTACTCAATATAAGGCACACCCTTCAGTTTCGTGCTGAAGAGCTGCCTGAGCTTTGTCAAGTTTTCTGGGACGTTGAGACGATAGTAACCTGTCACAAAGAATGGGATGTTGTATTCTTTTAAATCAAATTCCACGTAACCCCCTGGTTGCAGCGTAAGACGATGGGGCACTAAAAAAACATCCTTGATCAGCCGCTGATCAACTGGCTTTGGAACAATGACAATTTCTGCAGGTTGCGATTCATAAAAATTTGCAGCTTTAGCTGTCAGAATGTATGTAGCACCTGCCATCAAAGGTGTTTCATATGTGCTCTGAGGAGGATGCGTTTGAATACTTGCTACAACCTTGTTCGTCTTTTTCTCTCGAATCATCACTTCGACTGATTCTTCAAGAGGAGCCCCCAGAGTATCGCGAACTGTCCCTGCAAGTGTAGCTCGATAGATAAATACGTCCTGTGGAAGCAATCCAGCATAAAGGTCATATCCACCGCAACCTCCCTGCCGGTCGGATGCAAAATAAAGTTTAGTTCTATCGGATGACAGACAGGGGAATGCGTCGTTGCTTGGTGAATTGAAAATTCCCCCTAATGCGCGCGCTTCTGACCAGTGGATGTCCCCCTGGTAGTATGCATAGTATATGTCAAGTTTGCCAGTGCTCTCTTTTCCGCCATCAGACGCGAAGAAAAGAGTGATGCCATCAGAAGCAATGAACGGCGAGTATTCATCGCCCGGGGTGTTGATAGTGGCACCTAAGTTAACTGGTGCACTCCACACCCCTCCTTTCTCACGGATTGTCATCCAAAGGTCAACTCCGCCATAACCTCCTGGTCGATCAGAAGCAAAAATGAGCATGCTGCCGTCCCGTGACAGGGTTGGTTGGGAGTCCCAGTACTTTGAATTCACAGCAGCTCCAAGGTTCTCAATATGAACAAAGGTCTTCCCATCAAACGTTGCTCTATAGAGATCTGTTCCTCCCACACTATTTTCCCCGTACGAACGCGCTATGATCGCTGTGCGCCCGTCAGCAGCAATCGCGGGCGTTCCTTCATTTAGTGAACTGCTTGCTGGACGAGGAAGAATTTTAGCCTCAGACCATTTCCCACTTTCGTAATTAGCCACAAAGATATCTTCACCGTAGCGGTTTTCTGGGCTTATATATCCCGAGCCGGTACCGCCGCGATTCGAAGTAAAGAGCAGCGTCGTTGAATCCAGAAGGAAAGGGGCAAAGTCATCGTCGGACGAGTTGATATACTTACCCAGATTGCCTGCCGGGAACTCATGCCATATATGAAGAATTGTGAGGCAGGAATGGCAGCCTGTAAACCACAGAATCAAGGCTGCGGCGGCTACTGGCAAAAGTGTAAACATTAAAAACCGTCTTGTGGAATCTCTCATCGCAGCTTCTCCCTAATTAGCCATAAAGAGCCCTTTGTCCAAGTACAGGCATTCAAACGAACAAATTTGTTTGCGCCCAATTTTACAGGACAATGTAGGCCCAAATAAGTTGGTCGTAATTATACAGGTCTCGCCCAAAATCCTTAATGAGAACAAGAACAGATCGACCACTGAGTGTTCTAATCGCTATAACATCACCTTCACGAAATACCTTCGCGCATCCGCTTTCCCAGCTATTCGGATCGATCCTTGAACCATAATTTGCTGCATCAAAGTCTAAATTGTCAATGAGCACATTCCCAACTTTCTGCAAACCATTGAAAGCCCGAATAAATCCTCGATCATAGCCGTAGTATGTGCTATCAATTGCAACAAATTGGAAGTCCGCCTGGTGTTGACCAAAGAGAACGCCGCTACAAATATCGACTGAATCGGGTACAACAAGTGGAACTTTACTTGGATCCGGAGGTTCGGGAAATTGCACCCCTTTCCACATGTACTTAGGGTTCTGACCAGGCAACCAACGATTGAGTGTCTCCCCGTTCTTAGGTGATGGCCGCGCGTTTCCTGTGGCAATTATATCGATAGTGGTATCGCAGTCACCATCTGTATCTATACTAAGCTGAGCCGAGTATTGGCCAGGCTGGCTTGGATTAAATATGATCCGGATCGTATCGGTCTGCCCTGGCTGTATGGTTCGCGGCAGTTGCAATGGAAGAACGGCGAACGGCGGAGAGGGTGGAGACTGCGTGTAAGAAAGAATATTGAGAACCGCAACGTGGCTAATATTCTGAATGAGAACATGCGCTGTGTCAGCTGTTCCTGTATACACTCTAAATGTCAATGGAGGCGGGCTTGGGATAGTGCGTATGTTGCAGTGAGGACTCTCGCCGTTTCCACTAACTAATGCAGTTGATGGGTGAGTCGGGTCACAGTTCGTTATTGCCTTGAGTGTGCCGGAGTACGAGCGCTCCATTGTCGGGGCAAAACGGACTTGAAGCGTAGCACTCATCTGCGGGCCTAGCGCGAGAGGAAGAGAAGGTAAAGACTGCGAAACTAAATTCAAATCCGGACTCGCAGGCTGAAGGACAATCTGTTCTACCACAACCGACAGCGGAGTCGGATTAGTCATCTGAACAGTACGTGTAGTTTCTCTACCAACGGCAACATAGCCAAATGAGATAGCCGCTGGCTGAAACTGAACTAAACATGCTAATCTTCTTAGCCGGAGAACACCTGCGCTCAATGTTGCGCAATTGCAACTGACTATCGTGTCCTTTGAGACGTATCCAATTGCCTGAATTCGCAGGCGGAAAGGCTGACTGGATGGCAAGATTGGTACCCCACTTATAGAGAATTTGCCGCTTGCATTACTTGCCCCCCAGAGTGTGTCTCGCTGTACCGGCCCCATTGGAACGACTGAAATCGTTGCACCATCAATAGGGACCCCTGTTAGCGAGTCAACGACTGTGCCCACCACCGTCCGACTCTGGGCAATGGGTGCAACGGGCATTTCCTTTTCGCACGACAAAAGCATTAATAGCGTAACACTAATCACGCCGATGATTGATTTCGACCTCCACCGCAAGTGCGTATACACAAGCTTCATATCATCCCCTTTTTCATTAACCCGGTTCTCAGAATGTTACTCCAATTCGGAAGAATACTGAGTGGAGTTCGTCATATCCCAAGACAACAAGATTATCACATGATGGGGCAATTTTTTCATTTGCTAGCGTAAAGTAGCGATAGCCACCATCAGCTGAGATGTCCATGAACTTTGTCAACTTAAAATCCAAGCCTATTCCGACTCCAATGATCTTCGGACCAAGATGCGTTATGCGCGAGAGCGACGGTTTAAGTTTATAGGCTGAAACAAATTGATCGAATGGATATCCTATGTCGAAAAAGATGTAAGGATTAATGCATCCCTCCCCAGATGCGTACTTGAGATGAAGGTATGCAGGAGTGCGGAGTTTCTTTTGTATATACAGTGCTGCTCCACCGAATCCGACCGAGAGTTTTCCCAGCCGAATCCCTGCAGCACCTTCGCCTCCAAAGTAAAGGTTTTTTGCCTTCATCCCTTCCGCGCGCAGTTCAAGAAAAACAATTGGATATTCTCGCCCACACGTCCACGGCACCTCTTGTCTGACTGAGCCATAATGCTGAATCCCTCGTCGCGGTGCAATTCTCACTTCCTCATAGGTTGTCACGAGATCAACGTCCGCTAACGGTACAATTTTCAAGTCGCCGGAGCGCGTTCGAATCTGAAGCTTTTTTTCGACTGTATCGGCAATAGCAATCCCAAGATACACTGTGCCATCCTTTAGCCGCACAGCGTCGTTCATTCTCTCCTGCGCTCTCAGCATCCCAATCGTCGCAAGCATCATAACTGCCCCGGTGGCAGCGCAGAGATGTCGCCCCCATTTGTTCTTTGTCATAGTTATTCTCAGCAGTCAGGTGAATCGAAACAGTAGCAATTCAATCGCAGCGCACAACTCACACCATGCTAATGCTTTAAAACCCAATTGCGATAAACGGTGCCCAAAAATAAGGCGCAGCGTAATCACCACTTTCCAAAAGCCAAAGCTTTGCCTTTTGCAGCGCCTCAGGCAACTTTGCTTGGCTTTCCACGTACTCCCCGTAAAACCTCTTCATCAACATCGAGGTTGACCTGTCGGGAACGCTCCACAGAGTAGTGACCACCGATCTCGCACCAGCAAGCATAAAAGCCCTTGCAAATCCCATGATCCCCTCACCAGCTATTATTGTACCTAATCCGGAATGACAGGCACTCAGAACAACTAAATCTGTGTTCATATGAAAGTGTGTGACTTCGTTGCTCTGCAGAATCCCATCATCCTCCGCCGAGGGGTTCAATAATAGCCCCACTTGCTCAGTGCCACTCCTTGAAAGAAAACCATGGGTTGCAAAGTGTATGATCTTCGCCGGTCTCTCCCCCAGTACCTTCTTGACATGCGTCTCCGACGCTTCGTCACCTACAAGGACTAGTGTTTGCTCCGATGGGAACAGTGCGGCAATTTGTTTGACCTCTTCTCTTGCAAAGGGAAGCGCTGCAAGCACACTGTCTCGTTCTGTTCCAAGCGAGATTTCAGCTTTGTGCGATTTAATTGAATATGGCCTTGATGGATCAGCAACCCCGATGAATGACAGCAGTGATCCACCGCTTGGCTCTGTCCTAGCCAAAGAGTGCATTAATACAGCTGCAGAGGGTCCGTAAGTAATCGAGAACCTCTTAACAAGAAAATCAACTCTCTGAAATGAGTCTGCGCTAAAAGATTGCCTTGCCTCACCTCCACACAAGAGTGCCTCGAAAGGAATGAGCCACAAGGGACCACTTGGAATAATAAACAGTCGTCTCTTACCTTGGAACTCCTTCCAAATTGGATCGACGAGAGCAACAGAGAGCCTCCCCAGCGCCGAGACAACATCAGGTATGCTGCGAAACTGCACAACGGCTCGGACCGCTTTGACCATGCGCCAGATCTCGTACGGCGGAACAAGTTCAACAACTGTAGCGCGATCCCTGGTGAGAACAAATGCGTACGAATGAGCACTCCCAACAAAATATTCAATGAGAGCTGATTCCTTATCAAGGAGATCATGGCGGATCTCTTCCATGCTCACGCCTTGTGCCAGCTTATAAGCAACGCGTAGCGCATCGCTACCCGACGGTGCGTATACTACAACTGTGTCGAAGGGGACGCCCTCGAACTCCTCCTGTTCCACTGCGAGACCCAGTAGTGTCTCATATAATGTCCGTGCCTGTTGCAATTCGAGCACTTCAAAGACCTCGTCCGTACGGCCAAGTGCCTGCAAGGCGGCGAGTAGTTGCTCATATGCATTCGACCGCTCCGCAAGATACATTCTCCGTCTTTCATGGGTGAATACGTCAGCTACCTGGGATCGTACAGCTTCAAAGAGAGCCACCGAGCGTTCCAGCGCGTTGGCTGCTTCAATACCCTTTCCTGCTAGCTGGAGCAACAGACCTAAATTGTAGTAGTCTGAAGCAAGAGCTTCGCTATTCTGAATCTGTGAGTGGAGGTCAACTGCAATTTTAAGATAATGCAGTGCTGAATCCACCCTCCCCATATTGTAAAACACGCTTCCCACCCCAGACGCACAGTCAGCCATACCTGAGGTAATTTGAACCTGTGAGGCGACCTGATATCCACTTCGGAAAGCCATCAAAGCACTGTCCCATGCCTGAAAATGCTGCAACGCTGTTCCTTTACTCCAGAGAGCCAGTACATACTCTCTTGCCCCTTTCTGCTGTGCAAGTGCAATAGCACTGTCCAAAAGCGAGAATGCGATCCCTTTCGCATCAGAAACAACCGCGGAATCTGCCCGCCTCAGCAAAGAACGAATCGCTAAGTCGACTGGTCTTCCGGCACCCGGTAACAGACTCAGTCGCTCAAGAATCTCCTCAGCTTTCGCAGTGTCACCCTGCTGCTCGTAGAGTGCCGCATGAGCTTGATAGACTTTATACAAAAATGTCTGTTCTCCCATTGTGCTTGCGAGGCTTTCAGCTTTTTGAAAAAATAAGTCAGCATCCGCATACCGAGCTGTACAAAGAGACGCAATTCCTGCATTGTACGAAAACAACAGAACAAGAGCACTATCTCCGTGGGTTTCAGAAATCGTCAGGCCATGCTTCCAGACTTCCATCGCGCGGAGAGGCATCCCAAGATGCTCGTAATAGATTTTGCCAAGTCTATTCAAAACAACTGCAAGCTCACGGTAACTACCAAAAGAGTTTCCGCCGGGAAGCTTCAGGAATTGTTCGTACAGTCCTGCAGCTGCCTGAAACCTCCCGGCCCTCTCTGCTCGGAGGGCACTTTCCAACATAGAATCAACTGGTGCTTGGGAAAGAGCCACCCATGCACAAGCTGAAACCAGAAGAATAAACCGTTGGACTAGTCGAACCAAATATGGATCAGCACACACGACTTCAGAGCATCAATTCTTGTGTACAGAAGCAATGACAGCCGCCGCCTCAAGAGGAGCCAACCCAAGCTTATCAGTAAGAAAAGATGCAAACAGCGCGTCGGCTATTCCATTAGGATCATCTCTTGCTGCGGAAGCGTACTCAAAGTACGCATTCCCGAAGCATAGGTACTTCTCATACATCAAAGCTTTTGCCACACGACGAACTGCCCCTTGTGAGCCCGTCAAGCGTTCAATTTCTCCGATTGCCCAATTTACTTGCTGCGCCAGCCTTCTATCCGCGAGCTTGAAAGCAACGTCACGGAATCCACCTTCATTCCGAGTGACAGACCAAAAGTAGGTCTCCCCAGGCTCAAGATGGAGCTCACGTACACTCTTTGTAAAGGAGGAACCTGTGACCTCTGTCCTAAACACTGTATCAAAATCTTTGTCACGGAGCACAAGAGTCCGAGCCCCGTCGTACTGTCCATCATACCACAACAACGTTATCGTATCTCCGATAACCGCTCCGTTTCTTGGCGTAAGGAGGATCGTCCCGATAATTTCGGCCCCGGCCCCACGAACGGCCCCGGGGACAAGCGCTTCTTTGCCCTTCTCTGAAACTAAGGATATACCAGTGATCAAACGCTTCCACATATACTCGAGAAGCGTCCGAAGAGTCCTCTGAGGTACAGCGGGTTTTTGTTCAAAAATCGATTTGAGTTCTTCATAACTAACTCTAGCCTTATTATGAAGCTCAATAAATGTTCCCCCTTTTTCTCCAACTTTTACATATGCATTTTCTCCCAGCACTATCTCAGAATTCGGCAGGATAAACTGTAGCGGCTTCATTTGTTGAACTGGCTGACCTTGCTTCAAGTATTGCACATCACCGCGTACCACAAAAGCTATAAATCTGCAAGAATCCTGGGCAACAGCACTTTGAACCATACCGACAAGCAACACAATAACTGCTAAAGCGAATAAATTACGCATGACCTTCCCTCCCATGTTGTTCGTTTTGCGACGTGCTTATATTTTCAAAAGAAGAAATCTTTCCAAGGAAAAAGCAACCTACCTGCGGACCAAGGTAGCTGCTTCCGTCGAATTCCCATTCGGAGTCAAGTTGCCACTCATGACTGAGAACAAATAATTCCTTTTCCCCATGAACTTGACATCTGCGAACAATCACAAATGGAAACAACTCTGCCATTTTACCGTTCTTATAGACCAAATAGATCCGGGGGTCTTTGGAGCTTGACGTGGTGACTGCTCTTACCACTTCGCATCGTGCTTCTCGCAAAACGGGTCGCAGTTCGCGCACAACCCGCTTCACAGCTGAAAATAACTCGAGGAAGTAGTTTTCATAGCGGATGTCGTATTCTCGTACCGGCAGTGCGGCCATGGATGTTTCAGTCAGCCGCCGAGGCAGCGACGAAGAATCGTCTGAAAAATTCGGCTCATCCAGTTTTTCGTCGAGGGAGCTGTGCGCGAGTAGAAACTCCTTGCCAGCCTCTCGAAGGCGGCTCTGGAGTATAATAAGTGACCCCAGCCTCGAGAGCACATTCTCCAAATGCGATAACGCCTCCTGCAGGCTTTTTCTGGCATTACCACTCCTTAGCATGAATCGAGACTCCGAATGTGGCACCGCTGTTTCATCAGACAAAAGGAATCGGGCGAACGGACGTAGAATTGACCCGATGTGCAACGCCGCATTCAGGCGATCCCGAAGCAGAGAAGCTTCAAAAACAGCAATGTATGGTCGACTGAGGAATGAGGGAAATTTTTTCAGACTGAGCCTTCGGATCGGAATTCCCGTATTATCAACAAACCGATAGTACCAACCCTCTGCACGAGGTAAGATGAGAAGCGAAAGAAGAGGGACGGAAACTGCAACATGAATATCAAAAAAGTAAAATACAAAAATCGGAAAACCGAGCAACACCAGCAGCTCCGTCAGGTAGACACCAAGAAAAATCAACCGCCGCCGGCGACGAGGAATCCGAAGAAAAGAATACCTTCCGAAAAGATTAGCAAAGACCAAAACAACCGCTACACCGACACCCCAGTAGCTCTTTACTTCGATAATTTTGCGACCAGTCAACATCGTATTAAGAATATTCGCGTGAATAATGACCCCGTACATCCCATTAGTAACCGAACGCGAGAACAAAGGTGTTATAGGGGTTAAATAGAGGTCGCTGAGAATAGGGTACGAGGTGAGTTCATCTGCAAAGTATCCAAAAAGAATGATTTTACGTTTGAAAATTGAAATGATCTCATCCGGCAGCTTATCGCGAAATAAATTTCCGTATTCAATGATGTCGGACAAATGAAAATGAGAAAAACTTTGCTCATTGCCCACAAAATTGATCAAATAATCCTTATTGGGCCGAAACTGACTAAAAATCGGCTCACCTGCCAGCGCTGCCAGCTCTGCTGCAAAAGAAGGTTGCCACTGGCTATCGTGCTGGTAAGCAGAAACAAATCGCCGCACAACACGGTCACCTCCCAAGCGCAAGTCAGCAAATCCAAAATAGACATTTGGGTGAAGAAATAGAGAATTAGGAAACGAAGAGTCTGGGCCACTTGGCACTACAATCGGTACCGCCCCTTCCATCGCTTCACTGAGGCGAATATCCTCCGTTGATCCGTTGGCTTGATCAAGTAAAATATCAAGCCCGATTACGCTTGGCTGGCATCTCTTTACAACCTTAATGGCCTTTGCAATGTCGCCGCGACGCGCTGGCACTGCCCCGATGTTGATAATCACGATCCTATTGTCTCCTCTCAGCTGCCCGCGTGCCTGGAAGGCAAAATCAAGAAAACTCACATCGGAAAGCTTATTATATAGTCCTAACCGCACCATGGTAACGAATAGAAAAATGACTAATGGCACAAGCACAGATAGGAGCAATGAATGCAACAGCACCTCTTTTCGCCAGGGCGATATAGAAAATTCTTTCTTCACCGTTGTTCATGCGGGGTCTCAATGACAACTTGCACAGTCCTGTTGTAGAATCGCCCCTCAGGCAATGAATTCGTGAAAGGGGCTAACGACTCACCGTATCCAACTGTGCGTATAGGGGTCGAATGTCCAAGAGAGGCAACTAATTGCTCGTAGACTGCTTGAGCTCGCCTCTGCGAGAGAATCAAATTAGCCTTTTCGTCACCGATCACGTCGGTGGAGCCAATGACCAGCAAAGAGGACTTTGGCAAAACACGTGAATAGACGAGCTGTAGAATCTTCTCATTTTTTGAACCTAGGACCGCACTGTTGAAGTCAAACAGAATCAAGCTGATCTTCTCTATATCTTTATCCGCCAGATGCTCTACCTGCTTCCGTTCCAATGAAAGAAATCTCACAGGAATAGTCGCCGTAGCGATCGTGCCAGCAAGCCCGGATAGATCCTCCGCTGTACATTGGTATCGTAGTGAACTTCGCGGCAAATCACCATTGTCGTTTCTCCAATCCCAGCGAATCTCAGCATTATGTTCGGTGGTTCCGGTAAACTCTTTCCACATCCTTCCCTCGGAATAGACTGCAAGGCTCCATAGCCTCAGAGCCTCTTCAAGTTGAAAGTGTATCTGGAAGATGGCAGCACTTGGGGTTGATTGGTACTCGCGGGATTCAAACGCCACCGGCTTCATAATCTCCCAGTCTGAGGAAAGTATTTCTACGCGACGGTTTTCTTCTTGCCCTTCCTTCAAGGAAATTGCTGATGGATTCTCAGGAAGTCCACGCGTCTCGAGCCTTATCCTCTTCTCGCTTATCCCCCAAATGCTTACAAAATAGTCCCGAACTGTTTCGGCGCGCCTTTTACTAAGCCCCTGAATAGCGTTCTCAACAGGGGTGCCGTCTGAGCAACCAACGAGTGTGATAGTGGTTTGCGGATTTGCTCGCAGCCTTGAACCAATTATATCCAGAACATGATAATAATGTTCAATAGCGCCTCCCGGTATCCTGCTCTCATCGAATGACTCGATCTCCGCAGGTGAGTGAAGAGCAGAGTATCTTGGCGGGATATCTGCTTTCCCCTGGTCAAAGAAAATGTACGTGAGCAAAGGGAACTGTTGCCGCACAATTTGCTCTTCAACCGTCAGTGTATCAACCCTGGTACCTACACGGCTTGTATCGTTGATGTCAAGCGATGCAGCATAAAACGTCAGCGTACCGCGCGGTGGCTCGCGTAAACGATATTTGACCTCGTATCCACCACTTACAATCTGCTCAGAGATCGTCTTGAAAATTTTCCGCAAGTCCGAAATGCTCCCCGCACGGAAGTATTTCCCGCCGGACGTCTGAGCAAGTGATACAAGAAATTCGTTTGATTCTCCTCTCAGATAATCTATCGTGTAGAATGGCGTCGAGCCCCATGACAACCTCCGGATAACTTCTGGCGTCGTTTCACTTGCGTTGTCTTCCCCATCAGAGAGAACGATGGCGAGATCGTCTGAATTTCGCTCACGAGAAGACTCCAAGATTTGGTACCCGGCATATACTTCATCAAAAAGATACGTCCTACTCGTAAGACTCGCTTCAAAAAATTCAGAACGAAGGTAACGCATTAACTCACCTTTGTTTGTCGTGAACCATTTACCTTTGAGCTTCAACGGAGTTCCTTTGTACTCGAAAAGTGATCTAGTCCCCAGTCCTGTAGCACCCTCCGCAAATAGCAGCACGGCGACCGACGTATTTCTCCCAAAGCTAGCGATTAAGCTATCAAGGTCATTCACAACATCATCTCTACTGGGTCTCATAGAGCCGCTGTTGTCGATGAGTAAGACCACGCGTCGAGCCAGTTCCTTCACCTCAACGTTCTCCTTGACGCTGAGAATTTCCCCTTTCACTTTGCCGCGGTGAATCGTGAAATTTTCTTTCTGCAGCCCTGGAACCGGCTGCCGCAGCTCATCTCTAACCATCACCTTAAGCAATCCTGGACCAACAGAGGTAAATTTCACAACTGGATGCTTAGTCTTAGCGGTCGCCACTTCAAGGCGCAGAACATCCTCCATCTGTGAGCGAGCCTCAGTTCCTGAGAAAAATCCAATGCACCAAAGGCTTACGAAAACAAATCCTTGAACACGTAGCTGCATGGTTATCTCTCCTTCACTGCAAGGTCAAAAGTGCTTGAACAAATTAGTTTGCCATTCCTTGTATAGATGAAGAGCAGATCAGGCGGCAAGAACTGAACGCCGATAATAGCCTCATTGAACGGAACGACGATGGATTTCCATGAGTGGCCTCCATCATTTGAAGCAAGCAGCGTCCCGTTATCACCTGTCGCCCATACAATATTACTATGACTCACGGACACTTCGATGTCTCTTATGGTAGAAAAGGTTGATAGGGGCTGCTCATGGATAGCAAATCCTCCATTTTCTATTTCTATCACATATAGTCTCCCTGAAGTGGCACCTATGATCCCGCTATGGCTGTCGAGGAACTGAATCGCAGTAAAATCATTTATGGTCTTGTAATTTGTTACTTCCATTGTTTCTCGCCACTTTTCCGTGTTCGGGTTAAGCCGGATGACAAGCCCAGAGGGGCCAACGAGGACGGGGTGAAATTGGTCAGGTCCCGCAATTGAATTGACCGCAGTTGTAGGCAATGCAGAGGGAAATACGTACGGGATAGGATTGCTCAAAGAAATTGAGCCGACTTCACCCATGCTGCTCATGAAGAAAACGCACGAGTCTGCCCCTATGCCCAGCAACTGAACTCCCCCTTTGATAGGAAGCTTAATTGGTGCAAGCGGCTGTCCACTCGCGGAGGTAAATATCTTAAGACTATTCCCTTGAGCTACCCACACAGCACCGCCCGAAGGGTCCAGCACAATGTCAGCAATCCGCTGATAAGAGGGAAGGAACCGTTCAGTCCAATTTTCGCCACCATCTTCCGTTGAATAGATTTTCCCCGCCGCATCTACAGCCCAGCCAAACAAAGGTGTGATAAACTGAAGTGACTTGATGTTTCCGCTGATTCCCGTCCCCATGACGTGCCAGGTCAGGCCACCATCACGGGTTGAAAAAATTCTTCCCTTACTTGTTCCAACCCATCCATCGCTATCTGACAAGAACGAAACTGAAGTAAGGTCATCATTGGTTGGAAGCTCTTCCTTCTCCCAGGAGAGGCCACCGTTCATTGTTTTCAAGGCAACACCATGACCCAGGAGTATCCACCCAACAGCAGATGAAAAGAACTGCGTAGACCTTGGGTATCTCTGGTCAGCCTTTTCCTCCACCCCTGTTTCCCGCATTTGCAACAAGCTGCCAAAAAGCTCAGATATTGGATCTACTTCTTGAGAACCTCTGTCAATATATTTCCATTCACGCCCCCCATCGTTGGTATAGAATCTTGAACCATTTCTGCATAGAGCACCCCACTCTTCTTCACCTTTGGCAAGTACGTACTCAACTGTGTCTGCAAACGGGATCGATTTCTTGACGACAACCTTTACTGCAGAGCTCTCGAAAGCGTCAGAGATCTCCTCTTCAGACGGGATATGTAATTCCTTTGAGATCAAGAGCTCGATTGTGTTCCCGCCTCTCTTCGAAACACCAATGAAGCCATACCCGGAGAACCAAACACGCCCGGGTGTCAAGGTGCCAATTGAAAGTGCTTCAAGAGGGGCTGGAAGACGTACGGGCTTCCATTCCTCTCCTCCGTTTCTGGTGACAAGCAAACCCTCATCAGAGAGAGCAATCCCAACATCTTTTGAAATAAAACGTACTCCACGTGCGGACGTTCGTTTCAGGATAGGCGCCTGTCCCTCGCTCAGCCAGGTGCTCCCGGCATCCGTCGTGAGATACAGCCTCCCATCCTGTGCAAGAGCCAGACCGTTATTCTGATCAAGAAAGGCTACGCGCTTTAGAAGAGGCAGATTATACTGCGTTGACAACGTCGCTCTATAGCTCATCAGGTCTATACGGACAATCGCTCCATCCACCCCTACGCCAAAAGCGGTTGAGTCGTCACGGACCACAATTGACCGAATATACATCGTCGGCGGAGGTAAATCGATGTGCAGCTCCGAATTCTCTGAGGTAGGTTGGAGATAGATAAGCTCTGTTTCCGTTGCTATTAGAAACCTCCCTCGCCCAATCATTGCGACAGAGGCACAGCTCGTGCCTGCTGGAAGCTCATATTCTGACCAGTCATTCAAATCGTTAAGGTCATTCGCAACGAAAATTCCGCCCGAACGCGAAATCGCAGCAACGGATTTTCCATCGGCGGAAACCGCCGCATCAACAAGTGATTCCTTACACAGCTTCTCAACCTCTGGAAAAACGGGACCTAGCTTGTCGACGACAGAAATTGTTCCATCGCTTGCAATTATGACTCCAGTTAGGTCCTTTCCAAGGACAATGCGATTGTAGTCACGTGGGTCATTATATCGGGCAAAATACCAATGAGATCCACCATCTGTAGTGCGAAGAACAACTCCAAATTCCCCAGTCACAACACCATTATTCTCATCTTGGAATGCAACGTCTGTTAACCCTGTCTCTACTAAAGATGGAACTACCTCCCATAAGCTACCACCGTCGGTGGTCTTCAACATGGTTCCATTGTCACCAACAATCCAGCCGATTTCATCATTAGCAAATGTGATTCCCTTCAGGTCGCTCGATGTGCCAGAAGGAACGAGCCTCCATGTAGAGCCCCCATCACGGGAATGCATAATGGTGCCGCAGTCGCCGACAATCCACGCAGACTGATTGTTCTGAAAGATAATCCGATTCAAGGTGCTCCCCTGAGGCTTTGGCGCGATCCATCCAACAGTGGAACTACCTTGCGCATCTGCAGAAACGATAAATAGAAAACTAAACAGAAGGTGTACAACACCAACCCAGCAACGTACGTGCTGCCGTAAGGAAACACACGCCTCAGATCCATACCTGACAAATGCTAGAGCATGAAGAACACGAGACGTAACAGTTGATTTGCGATACAAATGAGACATGACCTTTCATCCCTCCTTCGAGGCTAAAATTTTTGGGACATGATTCATCCTCACCATAAGCTATAGCACTGGCTTTCCCCTGATCCTCCGGACTCGGCTGACAGTCTTTTTGCAATCGCTTCTCTCGTTCTTTCGTGTGTGTGTAAGTATGTTCCTGCCGCTATAGCTGCAAGGAAGAGCACAAATGCAACCCAGAACCCAATGTCGTATTCAAGAACCAGCATGCTGCTTGCATGCTTCACTGCTTCCTTATCAAGCCTTGACTTCAGCAATAGCAACGCAACACCTCCCACGAAGCCTGCTCCAGCCGATCCAACATAACCTGGTTTGCCTCTTACAAAACTAACCACAAGTCCAAGGATTCCGCTCACGAAGGCAATAATTGCCTCTGGCTCGGGCTTGACTTGTTGGCTGTCAACTTTGCCGGAGCCACCGGGCCGCTGGATCACAGTTCCAGAGACAAGTTGAATGCCTGTGACGCTGGCTACTTTCTGCCGGCTGCAGCTAACGTTAATAAAAGGGAGAAAGAATGCGAGTATAACCAGTGAGAAAATAATTGGCAAAATCTCCAATGATGGATTTTTCATACCTCTCCCTCCACAAAAAATATATTAAAATTCGGCTGACTCATTTGCAAATAGCTTTCTCCAATGATTGACAAATTAGTTTCCCGGCGCCAGACCTCTATTTTTGCCTGCAATTGACCCAGCCAACCGCTTCGCCAATCTGATTGCCGCTGCCAACTATATTGTTGACCACGAAGCACACAAAGAGCACGAACGAAGAATAATAACCTTAGAACGTCTTCATCTGTCCGCCTTCTGCGCGCTCTTTATCTCAGAACAAGTCACCACTCCCACTCTCCACCATCTTCCTCACCTCGCTGAAACTGCCTGCTTCCAACCGATATAGATACACTCCGCTTGGCAAATTGCTCGCATCGAAAGTGACGGAGTACCTGCCAGGGTTCTTCTCTTCATCAACAAGAGTTTTGACTTCTCTACCGAGCACATCATATATCGCAAGTCTCAGATGTGATTGCTTGGGGACGTCGAATGAAATAGTAGTTGAGGGGTTAAACGGATTGGGGTAGTTTTGCTCAAGGGCAAACGAACCCGGAATCTCACCAGCCATTTCTTTCACACCAGTTGAAGGTTTCACGCTCCCATAAACACCGTTACCCCGGGTCCCGGCAAATATCTGCCCGCTTGAATTGGTGGCAAGACACCTGACACTAAGACTCGTCAAGCCATTATTGATTCGCGTCCAGCTACCACCATTGTCAGTTGAGCGATAAACACCACCACCATCAGTCCCGGCAAATATCTGCCCGCTTGAATTGATGGCAAGAGAACTGACACGTCCTCCGTAAAGTCCGTTGTCCGCCTCCTGCCAGAAATCTTGTGCGGTTGCTTCAGAGAAAAGTCCCGGTAAAGTTAAAGACGCAACTAAAAAGGTGCTGTTATTCGTTGTCTATCCCTGTTGAAGCGACGGGTCGAGCATATCCTTTTCTTAACAACTTATCTTAGACAAAAGCATAAATTCCTCATATCAAGTAGCGCCGAGGCGGCAGAAAGTCGGATGGAACCTAAGCACCCAAAATCCTCCGCCCGCTTCCGCACGCTCTTTATCTCAAAACAGGTCACCTCTCCAACTATCCACTATCAACTACCGACTACCCCCGCTCGAACGAACCGCATTTCCAGACTGGCCGTTAGATTCTACTCATGCCGCTAACATCTTCTCAAGGCTTAACTGCAAACTTAGGCTCGTATTGCTCCCGAATTTTGTGGATATCAACTGCCAGATGCACAAGCAAATAAAGAGCCTCTATGATCAGCCCAATGACCCATATAAGCACGATGAAGCTTACTAAACTAATGACCACCCCTAACAACAATGCCGGGACGTTATACTTTGCCTCAGACTTCAGCGATGCAAGCTCTTGCTCCTGACGTGCAATTAGCTCCGGGAGAACCTGCGCTCTGTTCTTCAGGGTACGGTACTCAGGCTGTACCGCTGAGCGTAGTTGCGCCTCAGTCAGAGAGCTGATGTCAAATCTGGCAAGCATCGTCAAGTACCAGTTATCGCAGTACTTGTGCAATAGCTGCTTATTGTCGTCAGAGATGCGCGAGCGCTCGACGCTATACCTGGCTGAGGTCCGCGCATCCTCAAAGACACGAGGATTGCCATAATAGGTTTCATACCAAGCCAGCGAGGACTTGACGGCATTGAAAAGATAGCGGGTTGACTCGTCGGTACCACGGATAGTGCGCTCGATCTCCTCATTTTCCTTCGCTGCCGTAGCAGCTCTCTTCTCGCGTTCGCCATTATATGAATTGACAAGAGCACCTTTTTGAGTCGCCCACGCAGTTTCCATCTGAGAAACCCTGGGGTTTATCTCAGCCAGTTCAGGACGCTCCTTTCGGAGTTGGTCCTTCAATTGGCTGATTGATTCACGCAGCGGCTTAGGCGGGAGCATCTGATTCCAACTCGAAACAAAGCCCGAGGCAAGCGAAACAATGGAGCCCACAACCAGCAGCGCTTGGAGCGAAAACAGAAATTTGTTCAGCAGATACTGTTTCGTTTTGACAAATTCCGATTCTCCCTTGGCTCCGTATTCCGCAAGCTCAAGAAAAGCATTCCTCAGATACAGAAACGGACTATAGAAAAGCGAAGCGATGGTCAGCAAAATCCCTAAGAGCATTTGCGTGAACTTCTCCCTCGCGAACAAGTACCCTATGGCAAGAAAGAGAACCACGAAAACGATTGTGATTGCCAGAAGATTTTCAGCAAAGATTGTCAAAACTTGGTTCATGCCGCGTCTCCTTTCCTATGCTATCACTAATGGAGTGCAACGTTTAGCAAAACAGCGCGGTGGTGTTGCGACCTGCAAAATCATGACCCACCCACCTTTATCAACCGACTCATTTCCCTGTGGTGGTCGGTGAAAAACAAATTGCGAAAAAGAGAGCTGAGCGACCACTATTGTGCATCAAAAATGAAGCGCCGGTTTCTTCCTTGTTATTTCCACCTGCCCGCCTGCCAGCCCGAACGCCGCCCTCCGGGGTTCCATCACTTCGCATACCTATAGTGCTACCCCGGATTTCCTCACTCACTTTCGTAATCCCTTATACTGGCTGGTTTCACGAGTTCGATATCCCTTAACTGTCCTTCCCCACTTACGTCAAGCGCAATGATACCCCCAAAATTGTTTAGGTTACACATCCGTGCCAGACCATCTGGCACGGTAGATTTAAGTAAAACTTCACCCCCCATACCTCTCCCCACACACCGGACAAAACTTCGCCGTCGGGTAATATATTGGCTCACGGCACTTCGGACACTCGTCAATCAACTGAGCCCCACAATAGATGCAAAATTCAACGCCGTCGGACTCGTGCGTGAAATATCCGCACCGAGGACATAGCCTGTACCTGTCTATCTCCGTGATACTTGCCTTCCGAGGAACTCTCTTCTTTGCTGCATGTTCCATTCCATTATCCGATCTATTGATTTGTATAACAACTTGCAACTCCTGTGCCACAAAATTTTCCTCAAATTTTGGCTGAATCTAATGCTCGTTCAGAGCAAAGGGAACAAAAGTTTACAGACCGAGGAAACAGTAGTTTCGCTTCTTTGTAACACGCTGTAAGATAAGAGGTTGGAAGAATGGGGATAGGAAACAGATGTTTCTACACGGTCCGCACTTTCGTGGGGATACAAAGGTCACGGACAGAAGCATCGAAACCCCTTGCGAAAATTTAGTCCCGCTAATAGAGGTGGTAGACGATTTTGTCGTGTATGCGGGTAAGCAAGCGCGGCTTACAAGATCGTCCGTGAAGGCTCGGCACATCTGGACGAGCAAGAGAAAATGAACGAAGAAATCGATTCCGCTCAGCTACTTGATCTCCATATACGCTATTGCCGTGTAGTCAGCATGTGATGGTTCGATCCGCCGAAGGCGGACTTCGTCGTGGCGCCTGCGGCGCCACTCTTCGCAATGACACTCCGTGCTTACTCTCTGCCT
The DNA here is from genome assembly GCA_049973045.1 of Bacteroidota bacterium. Taxonomy (GTDB): domain Bacteria; phylum Bacteroidota; class Ignavibacteria; order 0-14-0-80-59-12; family 0-14-0-80-59-12; genus JBMFJZ01. Next base: position 577,829 of record JBMFJZ010000001.1, read on the forward strand.
CTGGCAGATCGAGGCGTGCCACGGCATCCGGTAACCCAAGAGGAAAAGGCTATGCCGTCATTTCGTCCCCTCCAACCGATACCACAAAGGGATTGCCACGCTCCCCCGCCTGACGGCGGGCGAGCTCGCAATGACACTTCACCCCTCTCTGTCATTGCGAACTCCGCCTCTGGCGGATCGAAGGAAATGTCATCCTGAGCCTGTCGAAGGATGACACAGTCGCGGATGTAAATTCGCTAAGAACTCTTGCGGTTCTGCTTGCCAATCTCCCGCCGTAGGCCGAGCTGATGCATAGCTTTCCTCAGCCCCGCCTGGGTCAGACCTGCCTTCTTCGCAGCCTGCGCTATATTGCCGTTCACAGCACGTAGCAGCTTGCTGAAATATTCAAAGCGAAAGTGAAAATCTGCCTCCTTATAGGTTGGAAATTCACCGATATGACTCGCAGCAGTCACGCCACCAATGATGAAGCGATTTCTCTGAACATCGGGAAAGTCTTCAGGCGTAAGCACCTCACTATCGGCATGAGCCATTGCATTCTTGAGCACATTTTCAAGTTCTCTCACATTTCCGGGCCAGGCGTAATTTTTGAACTCATCAATCACCTCATCAGTCACTTGAAACTTCCTCTTAGAGAACTGGTATGAATACTTTTTCAAGAAATGCCGGGTCAGTACCTCGATGTCATCCAACCTCTCTCGCAAAGGAGGGATGATAATCCTGATCGCTTTGATCCGCTGATAAAAGTCATTGCGAAGCTCTCCACTTTCGACCAATTTTTCGAGTCTCTCCAGGCTATCATTTGTTGCCATGATCAGCCTGACATCAACGCACCTGCCAAAGTCCCTTCCTTTGTAATTGTAGCCAACCGGGGTGATCCTCTTCTTCTCGAGGAAGCCGAGAAGTTTTATCTGAGTCTGCTTCGGCAGGGCTGTTATCTCAGGGAAGTAGACAGTCCCTCCTTCAGCTCCCTCAAGGACGCCAGCCCGTTTCCTCTCAGCACCACTGAATGCCCCTTTTTCGTAGCCGAATAACTCAGATTCAAGCAAGCTTTCCGGCACGCTTGCTATCGAAAACTCAACAAATAATCCCCTGTTCCTCCGACTCCTCCGATGAATCTCCTCCGCAACAACGTCCTTACCGACACCGGTCTCACCGATGAGCAATACATCGAGATCATTATTTGCAACCTTCTCTATTTCCAGATTGACCTTTTTCATCTCGCTGCTGGCAAACACAAATTCTGTGGCGGACTTCACGTACCCACGTCTCGTCAGCTCTCGATTCAATTCAAGCTCGCGATGCTCCAGAGCTTTTCGAATCCGTTCTGCCAGTGCGTCGATGTCAAGGTCCTTCGTCACAAAATCTGATGCACCGTTCCGCATCGCTTGCACTGCTTCATCAATATTGTGGTGAGTTGTAACGATGATCACCGGTATGTGCGGGTCAATCTCCTCACGGATTTTTTTCAGCACCTCCATTCCGGAGATATCGGGAAGTCCGAGATCAAGCAGGACTGCGGAAACGTCCTTCAAGCGCAAGGCTTCAAGACCACCTTTACCTGTGGTTGCTTTCTCAAGCTGGTACTGGCTTTTTATCAACGACTGGAGATCGTTCATCAACGCCACATCGTCATCGATCATGAGAATTGTTTTGGTCTCTCCAGCCTCCATAGTTTTTCTCCTTCGCCTGTAAGATTCCTTCAGCAGACAGCTCTTTTAAGCTCGAGAAAGAAGCGTGCCCCCTTTGAATAAGTATCGTCGAGGTAAATTCTTCCACCATATTTATCCATCACGCGCTTGGCGTAATTTAAGCCGAACCCATGATTCCCCCGCTTGGTAGTGAAGCCCGAGTGAAAGATCAAATCCCCGTACTCTTCAGGAATCCCAGGTCCATTGTCTTCCACAGTAACGACGACTTTCCCCTCGTCGGCATAAGAGGTAAGTAACACATATTTTTCTCCTTGCTCAAGCTGTTTCTCCGACAGAGCGTCCAGAGCGTTTTTCACCAGAATTGATAGCACATCTCGGAACTCCGATGCACCTATCACCGCCCGTGCATTTGGAGACACATCGTTGAACTTGATTTGAATATCTCCGTCAGGTGTTCTGAACTTCGATAGCTCGGAATCAATTGCTTGCGTAACATCCGTGATGAACTGCTCTTCAAACTTCAGCGTAATAGCATAGATGGCATCTTGAACAGCCTTCGAGCTTTCCAATGCATCTCTTTGCAGATGCATGATCTCCCTGGGATGTGTATCACCTGTGCGGTAAAGGATCGTCAGTTTTTCTAATATGGTCCTGAGCCTCTCCACGGCGATTGTCAACCTGCCTGATTCCATCCCTACCCATTTAAGCTCATTGCTTTCATCGCCTACCAAGCTGAGAAGTGTGATGATGGATTGTATTTCCTCATACACCTTGATCTTGAATTCCCTCACTGCGGACTCGAATCTTTGCCACTGCTCGCTCTGCAATTTGCTTCTCAGAGCCTCAGTCGCTCCCGGGCACCAGCCTTCTCTTTGTCCTGCAGAAACCTTAAAGAAATGCTGCAGCAAATATAGATAGCCTGTTAGCGACCTCGCTGGTGAAGCGGTAACATTATCACGTACAATCCCCGGCGGCAACAAATGCTTCAAGTTACGCACAAAGAGAGAAAGCCTTGTTAAGTTTGATGCGCCACCTTCCCCGTGTGCAAATCTTCTCAAAGCGACATGAAGCTCATGATAAGCTTCGAATCTTAGCATTAGCTTGCGTCGGTCATTGTCAATTTTTCTCACTATGAGTGCCGCTGCAACCAGAGGTGCGCCTAACGGGAGAATCCAGTCTAACAGTGCATTTCTCCCTCCGTACATCCACTCTTCAGGTGAGACGAAGAATTGTTCTCTTGCAAACAGGCCGATCAAAACAAGGAGATAGGCGATAAGTGCGCTCTTGAGGATGACAAACCCTTCGCGTGCAGCATACTGATTCCCCACCCGACGGCGGCGTGAATTTTTCACAGCTACTAACAAGACCGCTTCGACCAGCACCAATCCAAGCATAGAGACAAGTGATATCCAATCTTGGTCCATGAAGAACTTGGTGACGCCTTTGAGGAAATAACTGCGCAGTGCCTCCGCTCCCTCAAGTTCTCCGACTTCAATGAAACTACCCGGAGTCACTTGCAACACTCTTTTTACTCCGCTTGCTGGAAAGAGAACTTCAAGCTTGTAAATACCTCGAGCGTCGGGTATGCCAAAATGCTGCGTCTTTGAACTTGAGCTTGCATATCCATACGAGCTTTCCACTTCCCGGTAGGCAACCATACGTCCATCTTTATAAAGAATCAATTTCGCCCCCACTCCATCTCTGTTGCTTTTCACACCGGTCACTTTGACATCTATGAAATGTGGCATCTTACAGTACTGAGTGTTCATCATGTTTTTCAGGAGATACGTTCGTCCCTCAGCCTGCCCAACAATAATATCAAGGTTACCCATACCTTCTTCCACAAGCGTTGCTGCACCCGTGTTGTACCCGAGGTAGTAAATGCTTGGCGGAAAAACCTCACCAGAGATATCTCTGAACAACGGAACACCGTGGCTACCAATTCCACAGTTCTTGTAAAGTGCGATCTTACCAAGACCAGCTACAAAGAGGTCAAGCAATCCGTCGTTGTCAAAATCACCAAACACAGACCCATAGGCGCGCACCGTATCTGTCAAGTTAGCTTCCATCGTTACATCCTTAAAGTGTCCCTCCCCAGTGTTGATGAAAAGTCTATTATCTCCCCCTCTATTACCAACGAACAGGTCGAGCTTCCCATCGTTGTTGAAATCGGCGAAGAGAACGGAATTCGTTTTATGAAATGGCCCACAACCTGTGCCACTCTCCTGCGTAATCTCCTTAAATGTCCCATCGCCATTGTTCAAATACATTGAGTTCTCCATGTCCCATCTGCCGACGTACAAATCTGGGTATCCATCTCCATTGATATCTCCAAAGGCAGCACATACATTTAAATTTTTAGAATCAAAGCCGCTCATTTGTGTCACATCCTTAAAGCGGCCGCCCCCCTTGTTCATGAACAGTCTGTTCGCACCCACAAAGCTTGTCGTGAACAGGTCGAGATATCCGTCATTATTGACATCTGCAAGTGCAACGCATTCACTTCTTCCGACCCATACGTTCAGTCCGGCTTCGTTAGTGGCGTCTCGGAAATATCCGTCGCCATTGTTGAGATACAGCTCACTCGATCCATCTAGATATGATACGATGATGTCTTCATCTCCGTCCTCGTCAACATCACCAGCGACCGCACCGACGTCACAATTTATGTACTCGTTTTCTGGAGTGTTCTTCTCACCTCTGCCACTCAAGCCGCGTTTATCTGCAACATTTACTACGCTATTAAGCGCAGGTAATGGCAGGTCCAATTCTGATATCCGATAAAGCTTGTTTTTACCAAGCAGGTCCACAGCGAAGACCCAGTTCGCTGCCGTTTTATCCAGATGGGCTATAGCAATACCGTACGCTGACCCCGGCTCAAATATTTGGGCCAGTGTCCAGAAAGCTCCGGAGCCAAGTTCCCTGACTGATCTGGAAACGCTCGCAGACTCGTTAGCTGGGATGCTGCATTTGACAATCCCTTCACCACCAACCAGTATCTCGTTCGAATCGAGCATTGCTATAGAAGAAGGGTAGAACAGCGGCAAATCTGCAGCGATGACATCCCAGGAAATATTTCTCTTGCCAGTGCTCGGGAATCTCCCTCGTAATAGAAAGCCATTTTTTGTGATGACAAACGCCTCGCGTCCGCGCGTCGCTAAAACTGCCTGGACGCTGTTCGCCGGGATTGTCCCGTAGCCGCTAATGCATAGCGAATCGATAGCCTGGGCATGGCCACTGCCAGAGATCCCACATTCAGAAACAATCAAGTGGTCTCTGGTAAGAGCAAATATAAAATTGCTGTCCGACATGCTAACATCAACAAGATACACGGGTGAAATAGGACCCTCATTTTTAACTTCGAGGGCTTGACGCAGATCAAACAGCCGGCTTACATACAACTTATCGTCTCGCAGGCGCACGGAAGCGGCTCCGTAATGTGCATAAATAATTGAGTAGCCCCTCACGGCAGATGTCCCATGGCGCAAGCTCTGAAAGGTTGGTATTGCCACAAAGGGGCTGCTCTCCGATCGGATTGAGACTTTGCCGGAATCTTGAAGGGACAGATGTAAAATAGCGCATTCCAAAATCGCGGTTGCTAAGGCGACCCCGCGCTTCAAGAACTTAATTCCAGCCACATCATGTGTGACGCCGACTTTCACAGGGATCGGCTCAGAAAGCTCCACCACCCCGTCACGTGAAATGACCCTGCTTACAAACAGAGCCGGGAGAAAATGTGCATTGAGTCCGAGTGAATCGAGACTGAACAGCACAAATTCACCGTCAGAATCCAGCGCTAATAAATTTGCGCCGGAGGCTGTGTAGAGAACTCTCCAATTTACTCCGTCAAAATGGAGAATAGAGTTCGCAGTATATGCAAATACATTATTCCGGGCGAGAACGGTGAGTCCGTTTATCGGGTATAAACTCGGGTTCTTGTAAAGGACAATGCTTCGCTTCTGCATTCCACTGAGGGACCTCCTCATCTCTGAGGGAGCTCGCAGTTGACTGAACCGAGACGCGGCTTGAGAGGGGAGAGTAAAACGTGTCGATTGCTCTGAGGTGCGGTGACGAGTTCTTGTGCAACCTGCACCTAAGATGAGGCTTGAGCTGAGTAGCAAAGCAAGAGAAGTAGCGGTAATTCGAAATGAGGAATCAAAGTTTGATAGCAATACCCGGTCCCTCCAATAGCCGGAAACAACTGAAATTTAGTTATTTCAACGCAATTTGTCAATAATTGTCAACTTTTCCAATGCATATTAAGGGACCCTCTTACCTGCATTGCAACAGGTGAAACGACGCGCGGCGAGTCGCCTTCCCGACCTAAGCTCTGCATTGAATCTCGATGCTCCTTCAGCATTCACACGGCACAAGACCGCCGGTGTCCGGCAACCGAGGGGTGTCATGGCTCAATAAGCCAGCCGCGGATGCACCTGTAATCGGAGCATAACGCCCAGACGCTCACGTAATAACATCGTCAACCCGCATCCCCAATGGTGTCAGATTTCCTATTCCTTCGCTTGACTTTTGTATTTTATCTTCGTATAATTTCTCAAACCTTGACAGCTTGTGGCGGTGTCTGAGGTTCATCACTTGAGGGAGAGAATATGTCACTTATCACGAACCATCAATTTGAAGAGAGGCATCCATGAGATTCTTCGGTAGAGTTTTACTGTTTTTCATCCTCTTTTTGGGGCTTGCCGCCGTTCTTTCGATCCTTTTCACCGGTGGCACGGATTACTATCCTGTTCACTTCGGCTCATTCAACGCCTACTTCGTATGGTGGATCTGGCTCGTGCCGGTGATCCTTGGTTTGTTCGTCCTCTTCGCATTCCTTGAATTTGCTGTAACAAAAGGGGCGCTGGCTGATGCACTTGCCTGGTTCTTCGAGGACTCAACACTTGGCGATGCACTCAAGAAGCTTAAACGCTACCTCGCACATGAAAGTGGGAAGCGAACGGGATTTGCACGCTGGATGATCGAGGTTATGGTCAGAGGATACAAAAATAACGTACAGGGTTTTGCCTATGCCGGGGCAGCATTCCTCATCGTCATGGTTGGCTTGCGGGGTATCCGCTTCATTCCGTCAGATTATCCCGGATTGATTGTCCTCGCACTTGAGATCGAATTTACCCTGTTGCTTTTGCTTGCCCTTCTCACGTACTATGAGCCCGAGGAAGTCCATGAAACAACTGGTACCAGATCTCTTAGCGACACGGAGAAGGAGCTGATTGACCACTATGTGAAGAAAAGCATTGAACAAGAATTACGACAACTCTCCGAAACACTTGCTGAAGCACATGAAGCTATCAACAGAGCCAGAAGAATCATTGAATTATCCTCTCGTTCCCGATAGGGGACGATAGTTCGGATCACTGCTTGAGGTTCAAAAGGCCATGAAGGTTGGAATTTATTTTGTTCTTTATCTCGCTGTAATCATTGAGCTGCTCATTGTCATCGTTGATCGAGATGAAGCTGAGGATCAACTGAAGCGGAATCTTGAAAGCGTCCGGCAGGCAAACATGGAGCTTATCAAGTACATTGCAAATCCCCCAACCGTTGGCATTGAAAGCCAGGTCACACGCGTCTATGTAGATGCAGATGACCAGACTGGGGCAGTTCGCACAGATCGATCAATCGATCTTTCGCTGAAGGTAAAAGGCTTGGATGGAGATACACGGTACCTCAAGAACGTTGCACTTGGACCAATTCTGTTTGACAAAACCTTGTCGGTTCTTACAGACCAGCAGGTGCGTGAACTGGATGAAAAAGGGAAATTAGTACCCACCCGCCTATCGACACTCCCACAAGTATCCCTTGTAGCTGCTCACACAGATGCAGTTGATCCGACTATCGTTGATGTTCCCCTCCGCTGGAATGTGAAAGGAAGCACTGCCGGAATCTACAAGTTCACCTTCCAGCTCAATGTGGACAGAATTCGTTTTATCCCTCCGGGAAAAGATGCACCGGACTCAGTGCAGTTCGGGAAGTTAACGCTCCCGTACGATCTGGTTGTGCGAAGCACTGCATATAAATCTCCTGCCGAGATCAAAGAAAAGTTGGAAAATCCAGTAGCCCAGCTTTACGTAGCAGTAATTGACTCTTCAAGGCCGGCTGGCATAGCGAACCCGCCCGTTCTCAAAGCTGATAGTCTCGTCATAGCTGCTGTTGGAAATGAAGCACAGAACGAGATTCGCGTTGAGAACGTAGGCTCAGAAGACATCAAAGAAATGCACGTTAGGCAAGGCTTTGGAGAAATTAAAGGGATCAGCGGAGCAAACGGCAAAGTCTATCGCTGGGTCTGGGTTGGCACACCTTCAGGAGCAACTCGTTCAGCAATAGTTGTCGAGGCAACGGATCGGTTGAACCGACCGGCATCATGCAGGTTCACCGTCGACGCTGTTGTCCCGAAATTAAAGCAACCTCTCCCAAAACAATTGTGCGAGCGTGAACCATTCACAGTGAATGTCCATGTGGACGGACTCGACCGCACTAATCTCTACAGCCTCAAACTTTTTGTAAACGACAAAGAAGTTCCGGATCTGGCAACTTCAGGTGTATCAAGCGCCACATATGATTTCAAAGATGCCCCCTCTCTAAAGAACCTCCGTGCCGGCACACAAGTACGTGTTGAAGGATACTATAATGGGCATCTCTTCAAGTACTACAACGAAGAAACAAAAGCCCTGATACCATCCATCTTCACCTGGACAATAAATCCGAAACCGATACTTATCACTGGCTTTCTCCAGTGGCCCAGAAAAGCGTCGCTTCGGAGCGAATTGAAGTTTCGAGTCTACCGAGCTTGTAATGTAGATTACCGAGAGCCTGTAGAGGCACGACCAACCGTGAAAATCATTGACAGCCAGAGCGGAAACGATGTGACCAGCGTTTTCCTGCTTGATGTCCGCAAAGCAGGTGACTACGATTATTCTATCGTGCTCAATCCAGATGCGGGGCTGATCAACCCCGAAACTGGTGATAAGGTTAAAATCACCATTGGCGTCCCGGGTGTGCTATCACCGCCGCGGGAGATAACTCTTGTTTATTGAAAATCGTTGAACCTTTCTTTAAAGGAATTTCCGATGCAAACTGTGCGGTTTCTCATCGTAGCAGTCTTCTTGGGAGGTACCCTCCTGACTTATCCAGTGTTAAGTCAAGATGTGGATAAATTGCAGAAAGACCTTCAGGGTGACCTCAAAAAGAACAGCGCTCTCAATAGCGCAATCAGCTCTCGCTCTCGAGAACGGTCGAGCGAAGACATCGACAACTATGCTGATATGAGGAGAAAGTGGACTGGATACGATTACACGCGCGTAACGATGTTTAGAGTTACTGACCCATCACTTACAAAACGAATTGAAGACGTTTTTTCTTCCGGGCTTGTTGGCTATTTGCGCGACACAACATCCAGTTCCAAAGAGGGTCGGTTTGTCAGCACAGTCTGGACCGAAGCCTATGTTGCTCCGATTCAGCAAACGCTTCTTGGCTCCTCCGATCCACAATTCGAGCTTGTGGAAATCCGAGTTCTCAAGCAGGTAAGCGAACCCATTTGGGATGAGGAATTCAAAACATGGGTTGCTGGGACGCCCACACTTCAAGTTTTCTCGGCAATAGGGACTCAACTCAAGTTTCTGTTGGACAAGGATCCAACTTTGTCTATAGACCTTTTAGCGAAAAAACCTGAGGAGGAAAACTTCACCTTACCGGTTGAACCGTTTTCACCACCTGAAAGAGGTCCTTACGTGGTGAAAGATGCTTCAGAGCTTGACCAGCTTTCATTAGTCTTTGCTGGCTTCAGCACGGAGCTGCGCTTTGCCGGAGTCACGAGTCGGGCTATCTCACCAGGCGGACGAATTACACGTGAGCAAGCAAGAAGAGGTCGAACACCAGAAGCTTCCTCTCAGGAACTCCCCTGGCCTGTTATTGACCTTTCTTTCTTCAAGAGCTTTATCACGTTTACAAAGAACTGGAACATCGTAGCTCACCTGGGCCAGGGTCGGCTCGGCTATCCCCTATGGTCGTCTGGATCTATGGATATTCTTGTTGGCTACAAGACGCAAGCACACCTCGGCGTAACCCTCCCTATTGGTCTCGGACACGGATACGAGCTGAACCTCATAGGTCCAGTTGCAGCTAAGGCAAGACAGTTAAACGGAGTTTACGGTCTTGCTGGCGACTTTGAGTTGACCCAATTCTTTCCCTTCGCTTTTGGTGGATCGTTCATGACAGGGAAAATTCCCAAGCCGTATGTTTCATTGACAGACCGGCAGAATTTTTATTATATCCCAACGGCTGTGCAACTTTATTATCCAATTATGTTCAAGAGCAACAACAGCGGACAGGCGAATGTGCTCCAGATCAGGCTTGGATATCAATACCACAGAGTCAACGCCGGGCACGTAGTGGGGACGGAAGACGTTGGGACTTACATGGCTGGACAACTTGTTACTCAAAAAGATGTAGGGACAATTGTGTCCGAGAAAGTCAGCGATGAGAACAGCCCGTATGTGCAGATCGACTATTTTAATGCAGTTGCAGCCAATCGATATGGGATTTCACTGCAATTCTACAACATGCGGATTGTTGGAAGCGCGTGGCTCGAGATCATTCCTAACACGTTCTGGATCGAGGGGTTATATGCTGGTTCACTTCGCGAACTGAGACCGTGGGAGAGTCCTGCCATACTTATGTTTTCTCCCCGTTTTCGGTTTGACCTTTCGTCGCTCTTTCGAACGGGAGAATCTACACCCGCTCAGCAGGCAAGCCCTCCGAGTCAGCAACCCACACAAAGCGGGACAACTTCAACAACTCAACCCGCGCCAATTCAACGTTTCCCTTGATAGGATAACATGACGGAGAGAGAACCCAAATGAGATACTGGTTCTTTGTTTTTCTTGGCACGCTGGTCTCAGCAGCAGGCATGTTCGCTCAAACACCATCTGCGGAAGTGAAACTCCGCGCAATACTTCAGAAACTTGATGGCGGTTCATCAAACTACACAGAGGCTGAGCTTCGGTCTATGGTAGAAGATATGGACGTTCTCAACGCTCTCGTCACATACCAGCCAGCAACCGCACGAGAGGCTGAAGCCATGCGGCAGCTTATCGTCGTGGCTATCCCTCTGCTTGAGGAAGAAAACAATCGCCTTTCAGCTATAGTCAAAGCACTTGAGATAAATCCGAAACTAAAAGAGTTCTTCCCACAATGGTACATTGAAGACAAACCGCTGCAAGTCCAGATTCTCACAACACTCAATGTTCCCGATCAGATCGTCGATGATGTGGTCAAGAATAACAAATACAAAATCGCTGTTGTCGAGAGCCCTAACAACGGTGAGCTTCTTGAGGTCTCAATTGGGAATGACCGCGAGATGATCCGGCGCATCGAGGGAATCCGCCGGCTCAAGAATACCTTTGGCGGACTTTATGATAAGATAAAGAACCGTAACGAATACGCTTACCAGTCCAAGACTGAAGTGCTTGTCCGAGAAATTCCATACTTTGCGCGGATCAGTCTTTCCCTCCTCGGCGGCGGCGTTGATCTCAATGTTGATAGCTCAATTGTTGGCGTCAAAGTGTCAATCGACCGCAACGATCTCAACTTGCCTTTCTATTCTGGAGGAGTGTGGAATATCACAGGTCTCTATAAACCAACTGTTGATCAGGAATACAAACTCGGATTCACTGTTCCGTTCAATCCAGGTGAGACTCCTCTGACGATTATCGGACCTCTCCAATTCCGTAGCAGGAAACTCAATGGCTGTTATGGAATCACAGGTGGGTTTACTGTTCCCATCATCACGAGCAACTATATCCGTGGGGCATTTTCAATTGGCACGCTGTCAAAACGAGGTGACGTCCCTATTCTCAGTCCCTCATCGGAACTCGTGAAAGATACATCGACAGCCTTTTACTACGTCAGTGGAAATGCGCTTCTTGCCTACGAAATTAATTTAGCCCAGTTGCTCGGTCCTGATCTGAGCATCTCCCTTGGAGGAGAATTTCTACAGCTTCAGCAGGCTTTCTTTGAACCAAACCTGAGCACAGTCCGAGCAGCGAATCGCAATCAGACATGGAGCATTTTTGGAAAGATCAGCTATCAACATTTAACTGGAACCAAATACGGTGTGCTTCTGCAATATTTCAACAAGACAATACTTACTGATGCTTATATAAACATCTTTGACTGGCTTAGTTTTGAAGTCCAGTACTCTCGTGTCATTTTCAGAGATCCGAAACCATGGGAGCATCAAGATTTTATTGCGCTGTCACCAAAGATTGTCTTCACGTTCTGAGGTGAGCTATTCTTGAACTCTCTCCCTGACAGTCTCCACCGTGTCACAGAATACATTGAATCTTCAACTCAACGCTTTTCGCAGTGTTCTTAATTTTTCGCTGATAGTACTTGCGGGTTTCCTCGGCATCTCTTTTCCTGTTGCAGCCCAAATGACGCCGACATATCAGCATCATGATGCTTCAGCACTCACGAACTTCTCTGAGCTAGGTGGTCTTCAAGTAGCACCGGAGCGCTGGCACCAAGGCGACACTTTAATCCTCATTGATACATCAGAAAATTCATCTCCAGTCCAGTTCACATTTCGTGGATACGACCTCAGCGATTTTCCGAACATCAATATACTCCTTGAGCTTAAGGCTAAAAATCGTCTCCATGCTGATTCCATAGTCTCTCACCTCCATTTAGTTGCCAGTGAAGCGGGAGTCCCTCTCCGGTTTACGCTTTCCCGGGTGACGAAGAACAACCGTATACCGATCGACTTCGTCATGGTCCTTGACGAGACTGGAAGCATGCGCCATGAAATCGATGATGTACGGCGGAACATCCACATATTCGCTGAGAGGTTAAGCCGCCAGGGGACCGACTTCCAAATTGGGCTCCTTACATTTTCTGATACTGTTGGAACAAAGTATGGGTTTACAGAGAACGTGGAGACGTTCATCAACTGGATTGATCGGATTCATCCCTGGGGAGGGGGCGACGAAAAAGAAAATAGCCTCGAAGCTCTGAATGCCGCTATGATGAAGTTTCCCTTCAGACCTGGCGCTCTACGCGTCTTCATACTTATCACCGATGCTGCATTCCACCAGCGTGGCGAGCATGGCGATGGAACAACTAACTTCACAGCTGAAGGCATGGCGTTTCTTCTCCGCGATGCTAATATCCGGACATACTGCGTTGCGCCTCTGGACGTTAAAGGCTTCAAAATCCTCGCTGACGTTACAGGAGGAAAGGTCTTTGATATCAGGTCCGACTTTTCCTCGGTCCTGGACGAGGTCAGCCAATCTGCTCGGGATCTATGGGCACTTCAATATCACCACTCGAAGCTCACCTTCAGCGATACCGTACTCTTCGTTCTCGAAGATACATCTCGGCGCGATACACTTCTACGCACACATTTTCCATTATTCGCAGAGAGCCAACGACTTGTCATTCGGAATCCTCTTTTCGAATTTAACCGCGCCACACTTCAAAAGGAATACATGCCCGATCTGAACCGAATTGTCGAGATTCTTCGGGCTAATCCCGAGCTTGCTATCCGAGTGGAGGGACATGCTGATGAGATAGGAAGTGACGAATACAACATGGCTCTCTCACTTCGACGCGCAGAAACTGTCAAAAACTATCTTGTTCAGCAGGGGATCTCGCCGAATAGGATCGCAGTTAAAGGCTACGGGAAGACAAAACCAATTGCTCCCAACGATACTGAGGAAGGAAGACAAAAAAACCGGAGAGTCGAATTTACTATCCTCCGGCAGCCTCTGTTAAATCCTTAAAGTAAGCCCGCGCCATGACGCCAACATTAACAGCGCTCATCTACGGCATTCCAAACATCGATACAGATGCCTGAGCAATTGTTACAAGAGGACCAAAGTAGAGGAAAAGCAAAAGCGTCGGGATGACCAAGACCAGTAACAGAATTGCTAAGCTTGGAGAGACCGTCAATAGAGCCTGCTGCCCGCCCACGTCTCTTAAGAACATGTTTCTTACAATGCGCATGTAGTAGTAGAGGGAGATCACGCTGTTGATCACGCCAACAACCGCCAACCAGATCACTTTCTGATGGATCAGCGCTGCAAAGAGGTACAGCTTGCCAATGAAACCGAATGTCGGCGGTATTCCAGTGAGCGAAAACAAGAAGATTGTCATACCGACGGCAAGCAGTGGTGACCGATACCCGAGCCCGCGATACTCTTCGATGGACTCACTCCCCGTCTGGTTCGCTACAATCATCACAACATAAAATGCACCGAGATTCATGAAAAGATAGGCAACAAAATAGACCAAAACTGCAGCGTAACCTTCATTGCTCAGAACAACAAGTCCCATGAGCATATATCCTGCATGAGCAATGCTGGAATACGCTAAGAGTCGCTTCAAATTGTTTTGCCAGATGGCGACAAGATTGCCGAGAGTCATCGTTGCAACAGAGAGAATTGCCAGAACCACTTGCCAATTGACCCCGCTGAGTGTTGCCCAGATCCCGGAAGCGAGCTGAGTTGAGGCTGCCACATCGATAAATGTCACTTTGAGAAAACGCATAAGCATCGCAAACCCACCGGCTTTCGATGCCACCGAAAGAAATGCAGTAATTGTTACAGGTGCGCCTTCATAGACATCGGGAGTCCAGAAATGGAATGGTACGGCTGAAATCTTGTAACCAAACCCGGCAAGCGCTAAGATACATGCAATAAGAAGCGCAAGCCAGTTTAATGGTGGGATGCCAAGCAATGCGCGGTTCATCTCATAAATATTCAGCGTTCCTGTGAGGCCAAAGAGAATCGAAAATCCGTACAGCATGAGCCCTGAAGAGAGAGCGCCGTAGATCACGTACTTCAAAGATGCTTCACTCGAATCGGGAGCCTCTTTTGTAAACCCAGCCACTATGTACGAACTGAGGCTCGTGAGCTCCAGCGCAAGGTACATCATCAAAAGATTTGATGCCCCTGTCATCAAGACCATCCCAAGTGACATAGCAATGAGAAGTGAGTAGTACTCGCCTAACCGCCTGGGGAACAAAGTTAATTCCTTTGATCCCAATGAAAAAAGAACGATGAGCAGAGCCGAGCCTATTACAACAAACTTGAAATAGACCGAGAAGGGATCGATAACATACATCCCACTGAAAATCGATGCTCGAGCATTAAGTTCCAGACCAACAAGAACAGCCGCTGCAAGAAGTCCGACAATTGCGACCAGAGCAACCGCAACTGGCTTACGTTTGAAGATCAAGTCAGTGAGAATTGCAATAACAAACGTCCCTGCCAGAGCAATTTCCGGGAGAAAATATGAAATGCTCGTTTGTATTTGCTCAACCATGTGGACAACGACCTCTATACTTTAGAATCCAAGAGCCATGCTACCCGATGTTCGAACAAACTCAACTAAATGATTAACGGAAGCGTTCATCATGTTCAACATCGGTGAAGGGTAAATGCCAAGGAAAATGACAATAATCGCAAGAGGTACAAGCGAAATAAGCTCCCTTGTGCTAATATCTGGCAAGGTTTTCCATCGCTCGGGAAGCTGACCCAAGAAAACTCTTTGAAGCGTCCACAACATGTAGCCCGCCGTGAGAACGATCCCGACAGTGGAGATAATGGTGACGGTTCGAAAAACTTGAAATGCGCCGATGAAGGAGAACGCTTCGCTCACGAATCCGCTTAAACCCGGTAGCCCAAGCGCTGCGAAAAAGGCAACTGTCATGACGCCGGTATATTTCGGCATCTGATTTGCTAAGCCACCGAACTCATCTAACCCACGAGTATGTGCCCGATCGTAAATTACCCCCACAATCAAAAAGAGCATAGCCGTGATCGTCCCATGGTTGAACATTTGAAAAACGGCTCCGCTCACTCCCTGGGTGTTAAGCGCTGCCATTCCAAGGACAACAATCCCCATATGGCTGATGCTCGAATAGGCTATAAGTTTCTTAAAATCTGTCTGTGCCATCGCTGCAAGAGCGCCGTAGATAATGTTGATTGCTCCAAAGATTGCCAATGGAAGTGCATAGGCGAGCATTGCATCGGGGAAGATTGGGTAGCTGACTCGAAGCATGCCGTACGTTCCCATCTTCAGCAAAACACCTGCAAGGATCACACTGATAGGTGTCGGTGCCTCCACATGAGCATCGGGTAGCCATGTGTGAAACGGGAAAATTGGAACCTTAATGGCAAAGCCGACGAAAAGCGCGAGATAGGCAATGTAGCGCCAGCTTGTATTCAATCCAGCAAGAAGCGAACCCTGAACGTAGTTCGCTGGATTCATAAGAGCCAACATGTTAAACGTATGAACTGGTTCAAGCCCAAGCTGTCTCCCAAGCTCTGCGGAAATAATTGCGCCAGTATGTGGATCAACATAGACCCAACTACTGAAGTAAAGAGCCAGCATCACAAGAAGAATCATGACGCTTCCAAAAAGTGTATAAAGGAAGAACTTAATTGCTGCATACTCGCGTCGCGGTCCTCCCCAGATTCCAATCAAAAAATACATTGGCAGAAGCATCAATTCCCAGAAAACATAGAAGAGGAAAAAATCCAGTGCGACAAAAACGCCCATCATTCCCGTATCGAGAAGAAGATACATGGCGAAATATCCCTTGACCGCTTTCTCGATGTTCCATGAGGCAACAACACCGATAAAGGAGATCAGAGCAGTCAAGAGCACCAGGGGTCCGCTGATACCATCGATGCCGAGGAAGTAATCGATGTGGACGCGGCCAAACCAGGCGACGCTTTCCACATCAATCCATGTTGTCTTCTCTACAAATTGCATCCCTTCCTGAGTATTGATCCCGGCTAACCCACGGTTAAAATTCAGGTAAACAATGAACGCCAGCACAACCTGTATTAACGTCACTACTGTTGCGGTCCATCGCATTGCCTCATAATTTTTTCGTGGTAGCAACAGAATCAGCGCCATCCCAAGAATAGGTAGAAATGTCAGCCACGAAAGAATTCCAATACCCAAAAATTGAAAGCTCATAGACGCTTTATCCTCCTACGTTGATGTCTTTCCTCCCGTTCCCATTAACGGAAGAGGAAAAACAAAGCTACAACTCCAAGAAGAACAAAAACAATGTATGTTTGAACCTTACCTGTTTGAATCTTTCTGAACATGAGCCCGAAGAAACCTGTTACGTACCCTGCGCCGTTGACAAGTCCGTCGATGAATACATTATCGAACCGACCCGTACCTGAGGAGAAGTTCCTTGTTAATGCCGCCGTGCCGTTAATAATCCCATCGATCACCTTGAGGTCGAACCATCGAAATGCATTTGCAATGCGGAGCGTTGTTGCAACCACCGTAGCGTTGTAAAGCTCATCAAAGTACCATTTATTCAACAGAAATGTATAAAGTCTCTGAATCTTGTTCTTCACCTTCTCCACATCAATTCGCTTCCATTCATATCCGAGGAACGCAATGAGAATACCGAGTCCAGCCATAGTTAGTGAAAAAATCATGGTCACTACATGAGCATGATGAATTGCCTCTTCCATCACGACAGCTGGTTGAACATGTTCTTCAGCGGCTGCTTTGATCAAGAACCAAGGTTGCTGCGATATCGGAACGACACTGGTCGGCATCGGGAGCACCTTGTAGACCCAGCCTATCGATGCGTTGAATGGATTCCAGCTATAGAAAACGAACGCTGAGAGAGTCGCAAGAATGACAAGCGGCACCGTCATCACCCAGCGCGATTCATGGATATGTTCAAGGCGCGATGGATCTCTGTGTTCACCATGAAAAGTCAGAATTAAAAGTCGGAACATATACAAGGCTGTCAAACCAGCGACGCCGAAACCAATAATGGGAAGAAGGTAGTGCCCGCTCATCTTTCCAAAAGCCAGCGTCCCGGCGAGGATTTCATCTTTGCTCAAAAAGCCTGAAGTGAGCGGAATCCCGGAAATAGCCAGTGTGAAAATGAGAAACGTCCAATAAGTCACCGGCATTTTCTTTCGCAATCCTCCCATATTACGGATATCTTGCGGATCGGTGGCGCTTTCAGCGCCATGATGAAGAGCATGATGCATAGAATGGATCACGGAACCCGCGGCAAGAAATAATCCAGCTTTGAACCACGCATGCGTCATCAGGTGGAAAAATCCCGCAGTATATGCACCAACCCCTAAACCAAGAATCATATAGCCCAGCTGGCTGATAGTCGAGTAAGCGAGAACTTTCTTAATGTCATTTTGTGCAATTGCAATGGTTGCGGAAATGAAAGCTGTAATCGCGCCGACGTATGCTATCACCAGTAGAGCATCGGCGGTCATCATTGCGAACGTCCGTGCAACAAGATAAACACCAGCCGCCACCATTGTCGCAGCATGGATTAACGCACTCACGGGAGTTGGACCTTCCATTGCATCAGGTAACCAGACATGGAGAGGAAATTGCGCAGACTTCCCCACAGCTCCCACGAATATTAAGATCCCTGCTGCCGTTAGCCACCCGGGACTTCCATATGGGATATGCCCTTGTGCAATCGACCCAAAAATATCGTCGAACAGGAAAGAGTGAAACGTCGCGAAAAGGATTAAAATTCCTATGAACATTCCGATGTCGCCAATGCGGGTTACTATGAACGCTTTCTTCCCTGCGTCGGCTGCAGATTTCTTTTCATACCAATGTCCAATAAGAAGGTATGAACTCAGCCCCACCAACTCCCATGAAACGTACAATGTCAGGAAGTTATTGGCGAAAACAATGCCAAGCATCGAAAAGGTAAAGAGACCAAGATAAGCAAAGTAGCGGCCATACCGAACATCCCCTTCCATATAGTCAATGGAGTAAAGATGAACAACGGAGCTCACAACAGTCACGACAACCATCATCAGAGCAGCTAAGTTGTCGATCATAATCCCCAGTTGTATTGGAAAGTGACCGATGCCTGGAACATTTCCGAAATCAACCCAGGTAAACGAATATTGAATGGTCACATCACGGAAGAAAAGGAGCTTGCTGAAGAACACTATAAGGGAAGCAACAAGACTCAGGAAGAGAAACCCGACCTCGAGGATATCCCCCTGGCGGGGTAATCGCTTGTTGAAAAATAGCAGGAGGACAAATCCAATGAGAGGAAGAAGTAGAACTGTAAGACTCAGTAGCAACAAATCAGTTTCTGTCATAGAGTCTCCTCATTAACGCCGATCCCGCATAACGGGATTTTTCACCGTTTTCGCTCACCCATGTAGTACCAGCCAATTGCTTCACCCTTGTCATCGACATAGTACTGGTATCGATAAACATCGCCAGTTGCGGTATCAAGCAAGAGCAGACGCTCAACGGGACGGCTTGTTCCTTTTGTCTCCTCGACATAGCGTGCTTGCGTGAGTTGCCATCTGCCATTATCACGTGCCGGCACCTGAGCAAAAGCAGCAGGCCGAGTTGATGATCCCAAGAGCGTAAGCATCACACCAGCTCCAATTGCGATGCCAACGACTAAACCAATCCACCAGCGCTTCATGTTTTAACCCTCCACGCAAATTATTCTTTTAGTTTATCTACTTCATCAACATTGACGGTCTGGAAATTCTGATAAATATTAAGAATGATCGCCAGGGCGATTGCTGCTTCTGCGGCTGCAAGAATAATGACGAACACAGCAGCAGCCTGCCCTGCCATATTAAGTCCACCAAATTTTGCAAACGCAAGGAAATTGATGTTTGCGGAATTCAATACAAGCTCAATACCCATAAGCACCATAACAGCGTTTTTCCGTGTTACAATACCGAAGATCCCAAGTCCAAAAAGTATCGAGCTCACGAACAGGTAATGGAACAAAGTAATGTGCATTTCAGCGACTCCCCCCTGCTTTTCGTTCACGACGGGCTATCAGCGCAGCCCCAACTAATGCAACGAGCAGCACAATGGAGGCAATTTCAAAAGGCAAAAGATATTCCGTCATAAAGAGTTTTCCGAGAATCCTTGTGGTGGGTTCATGCGCTGCTGTAGGGAAAACACTCCAATCGGTGAGCCAGAACACCCCTGCCAGAGTTCCGGAAAGAACAGCAACAAGAATTGCACCCGGGATGGTTTGCAATGTACCTGTCTTAATCTCAACATTGACAACGCGATGGGTCAGCATAACGCCAAAAAGAAGAAGCACTAAAATTCCCCCAACATAAATCAGAACCTGGGTGACAGCCAGGAAATCGGCATCAAGCAGAACGTAGAATCCCGCTACTCCGAGAAACGTAAAGAGAAGAGAAAATGCGGAACGAATGATGCTTCGGGAGTAAACGACAATGAACGCGGAGAGACCCGTTACAAGAGCAAGGACAATGAACACGAGATCAATGAAATCCATAAGAGAACCTACCTCAGCTTCCAGTTGGTGCTGGTGGAATGTTCGTGGCAGCAGCCGCCTTTTTAGCTTGCTGTTCCTTCTCCCACTGTTGCTGCTGTAATTTCTTCGCTGCAGCTTCTGCTTCAGTCATGGCGCTGAAGCTGTAAATCAATCTACTCCGTTCATATTCAGAGAATTCAAACACATCGGTCATGACAATGCACTCCGTTGGGCATGGAGGCACACAGAGTCCACAAAAGCAGCACTTTGCAATGTCAATGTCAAACCGGGTCACCCAGAGTCGTTTCTTATGACCTGTTGATGTTGTACCGAGGTCTTCGCCGGGCAATGCCTTGACCGTCTCGATGGTAATGCAATCAACTGGACAAGCATTTGCGCACTGCTCGCAGCCGATGCAGTCATCGATGTTCACATACAGTCGATTGCGCGATCGTTCCGGGATTGGTCTCCTCTCATCAGGATACTGAATGGTAACGGCCGGGATGAAAAGATGCCGCAATGTCACCTTCATCCCTACCAAGATCGTCCAGACACCAAGGAAAATGTTCTTGAAGTACTGCTTCACCTTTCTATCCTGCACTCAGTGTGAAAACATCATCCATAAACCAATGAAAACGATATTCGCAAATGCGAATGGCATCAAAACCTTCCAGCTTGTGTACATCAGCTGGTCAACACGAAGTCGTGGCAACGTCCATCGCAGCCACATCTGAACGAAAATGAAAAACAACCCTTTCGACAGGAACCAGAACACCCCCCACGTCGGTCCCGATAGTGCCATTCCAAACGGGCTTTGCCATCCTCCGAAGAAAAGCGAGACCGCCACGGCTGAGACAGCGAACATATTCGCATACTCAGCAAGGAAAAACATCGCGAATCGCATCCCCGAATATTCAGTATGGTATCCGGCGACCAGCTCCGATTCCGCCTCGGGGATATCAAAGGGGGTCCGGTTGACCTCCGCAAGTGAAGCAATGAAGTAAATCAGAAAAGAAATGGAGAGAAACGGGAATTTCTGAAAGACAAACCAGTTCCAGAACCAGCCTTGCTGCGACTTAACGATCTCCTGCAAATTCAGCGTACCAACGACCATCACAACAGTAAGAATTGCAAGAGTGCTCGGGATCTCGTAGCTGACGATCTGCGCCGCTGATCGCATTGCACCCAGAAGTGACCATTTGTTGTTTGATGCCCATCCACCGATTAGAATCCCAACGACAACCAGTGATGAAACGGCAACGATGTAAAAGACGCCAACGTTGATATTGCTACCAATATAAACGCTTGTAAATGGAATTGCAGCATAAGCAGCATAGGAACCAGCAAACACAATATATGGTGCAAGAATAAAGAGCCACTTTTCCGACTTGGAAGGGATAATGTCTTCCTTCAGCAGGAGCTTAATCATGTCCGCAATCGTCTGTGCCCAACCATGCCATCCACCGGTTCGCATCGGTCCAAGTCGATCCTGCATGTGGGCAGAGACTTTCCTTTCCAACCAAATAGCAAAGAGTGCATACGGCAAAATCCAAAGAAGCGGGACAAGCGCAACGAGCACAGCTACCAGATACGGATTCTCAAGAATTGATTGCATTCATCGCACCATGTTTTTCAGAATCACAAAATTATCGATCCACTTCCCCCAAAACAATGTCGATGCTCCCAAGAATTGCAACAAGATCAGCAACCATTGCTCCCCGAGAGATCTCCGGCAACACGCTCAGGTTGCAAAATGAGGGTGAGCGGGCTTTCACCCTAAATGGACTTCCTGAGCCATCACTGATCACATAAAACCCAAGTTCACCCTTTGGTGATTCAGAGCGGACGTAGGCTTCACCCACAGGGGGTCTGATGCGTTTTGGGATCGCCGACTTCACATCGCCGCTCGGAAGATTATCAAGCGCTTGCTCTATGATGTTGAGACTCTGCTCCATTTCCCTCACACGAACCATGTATCGATTCCAGCTATCCCCAACAACACCAATATCGTTCGTGCCTACAGGGATTTCGAAATTAAAACGCTCATAAAGCGAATATGGATCATTTTTCCGAAGATCCCATCTCACTCCAGAGGCACGGAGCATCGGACCTGTCACTCCATAGTTAATTGCTACATCAGCAGGGAGTACACCGACATTTGCTGTCCGATCGATGAAGATCTTATTGTAGGAAAGGAGATCGTTCAGTTCCTTGATATTGGGTCGAAATGTTTTAATAAAAGCACGTGCCTTCTCGACAAACCCATCAGGGAGGTCATGCGAGAGCCCGCCAACCCAAATATAGTTGTAAAGTAACCGAGCTCCACAGGTCATTTCGAAAAGGTCAAGGATCAATTCCCGATCGCGAAAGCAAAAGAGAAATGGTGTGAACGCACCGATGTCAAGTCCATACGTTCCAATGGCAATCAGATGGCTTGCGATACGATTCAGCTCCGCCATGATCACGCGGATATAACTTACTCGTTCCGGGACCTGGATACCGAGAAGTTTTTCAACTGCAAGCGCGTACGCAAGGTCATTGTTCATGGATGTAACATAGTCCATACGGTCGACGTACGGGATCACTTGCTGGTAATTCGTCATTGCCTCAGCGTGCTTCTCAAAACACCGATGGAGGTATCCAATGTGGGGGACAACATTGACAACGATCTCTCCATCGAGAACCACTTCAAGACGGAGGACCCCATGAGTGGAGGGATGCTGCGGTCCCATATTCAGGACCATCTCTTCGGTGCGAAATTCAGCCATTGAGCGCTCTTGAAGGAAAATACGTCTTCAAATTCAGTAGGGGACTTTCATGCCGTTATAGAATTCTGGAACTTTGTAATCTTTCCGAAGCGGATGCCCTTCCCAGTCATACGGGAGAAGTATTCGTCGAAGGTCAGGATGACCATCAAATGCAATGCCCATTAGGTCGTATGCTTCCCGCTCATGCCAATTTGCTGCTTTCCAAACTGCTTCCACCGACTGAACATGAGGGGCTTCTTTCGGGACACGAACCTTCAATACAATCTTGTGACCAAGCGTCATTGAATGAAGGTGATACACGACCCCCAATGTCCCATCATTGTAATCAACACTGCTTAAACACATCAGGGAAGTGAACTGCAAGCGCTCATCATCACGCAAGAAATAAGCTATATCGCGTATGCGATCGGGAACGACAACTATGTATGGCTCGACAACAGCGTCTTTTTTGAATTCAAGGATTGACTCCCCGAATTCATTCTTTAAGATTTCATATATCTCTGACGATTGCATTCCTACGTTCTCCCTTTTTCAGAAAGTCACAGTAGAAACAGCATGTCCCTTTTTCACGAGCGATTCATTTCGGATCTTTTCCTGAAGTTTCAAAAGTCCTTCAAGAAGCGCCTCGGGTCGAGGTGGACATCCTGGAACATACACATCAACGGGGATAATTCTATCAACTCCTTTGAGAACATGATAGCCGTGCTCCCAGTATGGACCGCCGCATGTAGCACAGCTTCCCATCGAAATCACATATCGGGGTTCCGCCATTTGTTCATATAGTCTCTTGATGCGTGAAGCCATTTTCAGCGTCACGGTGCCTGCAACAATCATCACGTCGGATTGTCGAGGAGTGCCGCGGAAAAATGTTCCAAATCGATCCAGATCATAATGGGAAGCACCCGTAGCCATCATCTCTATGGCACAGCATGCTATACCGAACTGCATTCCCCACAGTGAAGAAAGGCGAGCCCAGTTGAAGAGATTTTCTACAGAAGTGATAAGGACATTACTATTTTCGAACCGCTTATCGAGAAGACCCATCAGGAACCTCCGTGAGAATCAAACCGTAACCTCTTCTTGCTCGCCCACAAGACTTTTCTCAGCTGGCTGCCCGCCTCTGGCGGACTGAAGCCGGGGAATTTGCGGCTGCGGCTTGTCCCACTCAAGGTCCCCTTTTGCCCAAACATACGCAAGACCAACCAGCAACATTCCGATAAACACCATCATCTCAATAAATGCAAACCACCCAAGTTGTGCAAATACTGTTGCCCATGGAAAAAGGAAAACAACCTCAACATCAAAAATAACAAATATGAGAGCAACAACATAAAATCGTATGTTAAATTTTACCCACGGTTCGCCGACAGGTTCCTCACCACACTCATAAGTTCGAAGTTTATCTCGAGATGGTCGATGGGGACGTAACAAACGAGCAACGAACATCACAACGGCAACGAAGAGAATGGCAACGAGAAGAAAGGCAAGTACTCGCCCGAAATCAGTGAGCATTATATACTATCTCCGTAGCGTGAACTCAAAGGCAACCAATCTGAAAATCAACAATAAATATAAAACAAGACGGCAATTATGTCAAGGAAGAAAATCTCAGTTTCTCTTTAGCAACATAATCAACGTGCTACAGCAACTATTACAACAATTCCGCCTAAGGCGGATGCAAAGCTTACCTGAGGTATTATAACAAGATCTGGGTCGGCAGTTCATTATTTCTGGGAGCTCATAGAGTAAAATACATTGTCTGTTGCCCAGCTCTCGTGATCCACGAAAAGTTCCGCAAGCGACCTTACACTAACGTTTCGAATCTTGATCTGTTCCACAGCCTCGATGCGGATCAGCGACGAGCGATACCAATCGATCTTCGGAGGCTTCGCATTCCACCGTTGTACAATTGGGTAGTTTGCATAGAGACCTTCCCAAGCGTTCTCCTTTTCGGGATATCTGGCGGAATCTCTGAGAAGGTCCGTTATTACAAAGCCGGAGCTCAGGATAAAATGTTCTATGCGCTTCCATTTCCGGAGCGATGCTTCAATATGAGTAAGACCGAAGTAGCCAGCCGAACCTATCCCTTGCAAACTCTGGAACCCTCGTGACAAAAATAATCTCAATCCACGCAAAGTCTCCGGGGGCTCAGTGACAAACGCATCGAAGTAGTTTCTAAAAAGCTTTGGAAGAGGCGATCGGGCATCATAAGGAAATGCGCGAATCCGCAAGTTATGCGCCGAAGCAATTTGATTAATGTAGTGAACAAGTTCCTCGTCAATATCAAGCACTACGATCTCTTCCGCCTGCCCAAGCAAGGATATTGCTACTGAAACAAGATCATCGTCCCCAATCAGAAGAATGCGGCTCAAGCAGTCATCACATCTCTCGTGAAGAAAAAGAGCTCGACGGACGGCGCTTTCGGCAGATATGAATCCCTGCCAGTGCTCTTTTTTGGGCTTGGGCCTCCCCGACGTGATTTGCCTGAAGCGGCGTACAAGAGAAGGCTCATCAAAGTTACGGTTTAGCTGTTCCTCCAATCTAATCAGCTTCCTGTAGTGTCCCGGAATTGACTCCCTACGAAGCTGAAAAACGCCGTTTCGCTCCTTAACGGCACCCTCACTGATTAGTGCTTCAAGGTCACGCGTTAACTCAATAAGTGTGCCGTCATAATCTGCAGCGAGCTCAAAAATTGACCTGCGCTTATGGCGCAACAATCTTTTGAGAATCTGATACTTCCCTTTGCTTGAAGTTCTTGCGCTCCGTTCCACGTTGTAATACCTTTTTCTCAACCCGACCCGGTTTTAAATTGTCAACCAGAACATCGAAAGCAACGAACGCTTGTTGCTCATCTCCACAGGTGAACACATCGATGAGGGCCGCGCGCAATTCAGGCCAGGTATGAATCGAGATGTGCGACTCACTCAACACAACGATTGCGGTGTAGCCACTTGGTTCGAAATCCTGAGAAGTTGTGAAGATCTTATTTAAACCTGAAAGAGCCACAGCCATGTTAAGAAGCTTTTCTCCAGTCTCGCCTTTCAACAGAAGGCTCTCCTCACACTCGTACAAGTCTCCAACAATGTGAATGCCAAGTGCTTTCATGATGGTATCCTCCTGTTTACAAGGTTTTCTGTGTCTAATAAGAAAAAAACCTCTATAAAAAATTTCGTAAATTTTAAAAAGTGATTCAAGAGGGAGCCCCCTCTTGATCCGCATTCACGAAGTCACAGAAGTCCGTCCGTTGTGCACTCCATGAAAAATGACAATTGCAAATCCTACCGCCTTGCGCGATCAAATTGGTTTCGATTGTTCTTAATTTCCGCTTCCACATTGCATTTTGTATTTTTCCCACCTCCGGCAGACAATTTGCAATTCGACGTCGGCAGAGTCTCGCCATGTCACTTTGCTCCATTGCTTGTCTTCTGTCGAACGACTATATTTAATGTTCGTGAAAGGCGCCGCGAACGTTCTTGAGCTGCCGCTGAATGAAAAGGCTGATGATTCTTGCACTTTCTCGGGGGCGTTTCCACAACTGGTACGAAAAACTTTACCAAGATACGTGGTGAGTGCTTAAATGCCGCGCGAAATCTCTGCTGGGGCTGTTCTCTTCCGCAGAGCGAAAGGAGGACCGGAATTTCTCCTCCTGCACTATGGGTTAGGTCACTGGGACTTTCCCAAAGGTAATGTGGAACAAGGCGAATCTGTGGAGGATACGGTCCGTAGAGAGATTGCCGAGGAAACTGGTATCCAACAGATACGGTTTCATGGTGGATTTCACGAAACAATTCGCTATTTTTACAAGTGGCAAGGGAAAGGGATTTTTAAGATTGTCACTTTCCGATTAGTGGAAACGCGGACAAAACGAGTGACCATTTCTTATGAGCATATTGGCTATGCATGGCTCCCATACGAGGATGCCTTACAACGCATCACCCATAAGAACGGTCGGGAAGTACTGATGAAAGCGATGGATTTTGGTTTGAAAAACGGCATCTTCAAGCCATCACCACAAACCTTAGGCAAAACATGAAGATTTCTCGCAGGACCGGGGATTCTCACAGATAAATCTTGGAGACCACAATGCTTACTGATATCTCAAAAATACGTTTCTACGAAAATATACTTGGGACCATCGGCAATACTCCGCTCGTCAGGCTCAATCGGATTACGGCAGGTGTTAAGCCAGTGATCTTCGCTAAAGTCGAGTCGTTTAATCCCGGTGGCTCGGTGAAAGATAGAATCGGCCTGGAGATCATCGAGGAAGCGGAGCGAAAAGGAAGATTGAAGCCAGGTGGAACCATCGTTGAAGCTACCTCAGGGAACACAGGAGTTGGCATTGCCATCGCAGCTGCTATCAAAGGATACAAAGCTATTTTCACAATGCCGGATAAAATGAGCGTAGAGAAAATTCGACTTCTCGAAGCTTATGGGGCCGAAGTCGTCATCACTCCAACGGCTGTGCCCCACGATTCACCAGAAAGCTACACCGAAGTTGCCAAGCGGATCGTGCGGGAGACCCCAAATTCGATCCTCGCAAATCAGTATTTCAATCCGAAAAACCCCGATGCTCATTACAAAACCACTGGACCTGAGATATGGGAGCAGACAGCAGGTCAGGTTGACGCAGTCGTTTGCGGCATTGGAACTGGAGGGACAATCAGTGGGGTCGGAAAATTCCTTAAAGAAAAAAATCCACATGTGAAAATCATCGGCGTTGATCCAAAGGGGTCGGTTCTTCGTGACTACTTTTACACAAAGCAACTCAATCCCGCACCGAAAGTATACAAAGTGGAGGGAATTGGTCAGGACTTCCTCCCGGGCACACTCCACTTTGAGTATATTGACGACATTATTGAAGTATCTGACAAGGAATCATTTCTCATGGCACGAAGACTAGCGAAAGAGGAAGGCATTCTCGCTGGAGGCTCGTCGGGTACAGCACTGGCTGGCGCACTGAAGGCGGCAAAGAGTTTCTCAGAGCAGAACGTTTTGGTGGTCATTTTCCCGGACACTGGTGAACGATACTTGAGCAAAATCTACAATGATGAGTGGATGCGACAAAATCGTTTTCTTGAACCGGAACGAATTACGCTCCACTACTTACTACAGGGAAAACCAAAGGATATCCCTCCTCTTATCGCCGTTGCTCCAACAGATACCGTGCGCAAAGCTCTGAGCCTCATGGAAGAATGTGACGTCTCTCAAGTACCAGTTATTGATAAAGGAAGATCGATCGGCAGTATTATTGAAAGCGAGCTATTGGGAGCCGTATTGAAAAATCAATCCCTCTTCGATGTCGCCGTAAGCACCATAATGGGAGAAAGCTTCCCTATTCTGAATGCAGAGAGCACAATAGAAGACGCTGTTGAACTTCTCACGAGAGAGAATCCCGCTGTACTTGTAGAAGAAAAAGGGAAAATCATTGGCATCGTCACTCGATTTGATGTCATCGACTATCTTTCAAAATAGCAAAACAACTGTTTTGAGAAAGGAATCGTATGGGGTTCTCAACGAAGGCGATCCATGCAGGACAGGAGCCTGATCCAACGACAGGAGCAATCATGACTCCGGTATATCTCACCTCAACATATGTTCAGGAAGAGTTGGGAAAACATAAAGGCTACGAATACACCCGCGTTTCCAATCCAACTCGTACGGCACTCGAGGCAAATGTTGCTGCCTTAGAGGGAGGTGCCTATGGTTTTGCCTTTGCATCAGGGATGGCAGCGATCACAGCAATTTTCCACCTTCTGAAAAATGGTGACCACATTATCGTTTCAAGAAATGTCTACGGTGGAACCTACCGTGTTGCTATGCAGGTGTTGAACAGTTACGGTCTCAAATTCGAATTTGTTGATACCAAAGATGCTCAGCAAATCGAACGATCGCTTACGCCCGATACAAAGATGCTATTCATAGAGACCCCGACAAACCCAACAATGGAGATTACAGACCTCCATGCTGTTGCAACCATTGCAAAAAGGAACAATCTGCTCTCAGTTGTCGATAACACATTCGCCACGCCATATTTCCAGCAACCTTTACGCTTCGGAATCGACATTGTTGTCCATAGTGCCACAAAGTATCTCAATGGTCACAGCGACATGCTTGGCGGTGTTATTGTGACCAACCGAGATGACATTCGAGATCGATTAAGATTTATCCAAAAGTCAGTTGGTGGAGTCATGAGCCCATTCGACGCATGGCTTTGTCTGCGAGGGATAAAGACGCTTGCGGTCCGAATGGAACGGCACGCAGCCAACGCTATGGAAATTGCCAAGTTCCTTGCAACGCATCCTGCTGTTACTCTGGTGAACTATCCTGGTCTGCCTACTCATCCGCAACATCACATTGCGAAGAAGCAGATGAGCGGCTTTAGTGGTATGATTTCGTTTGACGTAGGCTCCTTAGCAAAAGCCAAGCGCGTTTTGAAACGAGTCAAACTATGTGCCCTTGCAGAAAGCCTTGGTGGCGTGGAGACGCTCATTTCACACCCGGCAACTATGACACATGCCTCTATCCCACGGGAGGAACGAATTAAAAATGGAATCACTGATGGTCTTATACGACTCTCAGTGGGGATCGAAGATGTCGATGACATCATTGAGGACTTGAAACAGGCTCTCCGGTGAGCATTTATCCAGAAGTCGCATCGCTTTTTATACAGCCGTCAAGGTGTCGGATTCCTTACCTTTTGATCAACGCTGGCCAACTATACGAGACCTCAATTTTCTTGAAATCATCTCTTCATTTTGTTAGATTCGATAGATGTACCGAGATGCTCTTTCAGCAGGTGTCATGAAAGCAGTTATCATGGCAGGTGGTTTCGGAACCCGGCTTCGTCCACTCACGTGGAACCTACCGAAGCCAATGGCGCCATTGATGAACAAACCTATGATGCATCACATTGTTACTCTCCTCCGGTCGCACGGCATCACGGAGATCGTCGCAACGCTTTTCTACCATCCAGAACATATCACGAGCTATTTCGGGGACGGGAAGCCATTTGGTGTCAAAATGAAATACGTAAAGGCTGAGGAAGATTATGGCACCGCGGGGAGTGTCCGGAATGCGGCGGCGGTATCTGGGGAACTAAGCGAGCGGTTCATCGTGATCAGCGGTGACGTCCTCACCGACTTCGATCTCTCAAAAGCCATCGACTTTCATAAGGAACGAAAAGCCAGCGTAACCATCGTTCTCAAACATAGTTCAAACCCACTACAATACGGTGTTGTGATCACAGATAGCGATGGTAAAATTAAACGCTTCCTTGAAAAACCATCATGGGGAGAGGTCTTCAGTGATACGATTAATACAGGCATTTACATTCTTGAACCAGAGGTGCTCGACCTCATCCCTCTCCGAGAAGAGTTTGATTTTAGCAAGCATCTTTTTCCTCTTCTGCTTGAGCGCGAGGCTAAACTGTACGGCTACTCAGCAGATGGATACTGGAGGGACATTGGGAATCTTAATGAATACCAGGAAGCGCATTGGGATTGTTTAGCTGGCAAAGTGAACATCAACATCGAGGGGAGCGTCGAAAAACTCGCTCATGGGCGGCTGTACTATGGAACTGACACCATCATCCGGACACTGAAATCAAATCTGCGCGGTTCCATTGTGCTCGGGAACAATGTGACGATACACGAAGGTGCTCGCATCACGAGCTCCGTTATCGGCGACAACTGCATCATTGGTTGCGGAGCGATAATAGAGAATTCAATTCTCTGGAACAATGTTCGTATTGGCGATTACGCAGTTCTTTCTTCAGATGTTGTTGGTTCTAATTCGTCAATTGGGGACCGAGCCGAGATCGCTGAGTATGTTTTCATAGGCGACCGCTGCATTATTGGAAAGGGCGCGAAGCTCGCTGCGAACATTAAGCTTTGGCCAGAGAAAATCGTCGAAGATGGTGCCGTCCTGTCTCGCAGCTTAGTATGGGAAGATAAATGGCTCCGAGAACTCTTCACGCATGCACGAGTAAGCGGGGTGTCGAACATTGAAATGAATCCGGAGTTCGGCGCCAAACTCGGTGCAGCGTTTGGGGCTTCCCTCGGCGTAGGCAAGACAGTCGCCACAAGCCGCGATGCCGATCCCGTTTCCCGCATGATGAATCGGGCATTGATATGCGGATTGATCTCCGCAGGAGTAAACGTGGTCGACCTGCGTACAACTTCGATTCCTATGCTGCGACATGAGCTGAGAGCCGGACGAGAAGCTGGTGGCATCCACGTACGTAAATCGCCATACGACAAGACAATGACCGATATCATTTTCTTCGACGCTAATGGCATCGATCTTTCAATCTCCAAAACAAAATCGATCGAGCGTCTTTTCTTCAGCGAAGATTTTCTTCGAGCACCGTATGATCAGGTAGGGACTATTTCATTTTCCGATCGAGTACATGAAAGCTACCAGGAAAAATTTCTTTCGGTGTTGGACACCGCCGCAATTGAGAAAGCCCACTTTCGGATTGTTCTCGACTATTCTAATGGAATTGCAGCAACACTTTTCCCAAATATTCTTGGTGCCCTGGGCTGCCAAGCTGTTGCCCTCAATGCCTACATCGATCCGCGGCGATTGACTCGGACCAAAGAAGAGATTCACTCGGCGATCGAGCAACTGTCTCACATTGTCACTTCTCTTCATTGCGACGCTGGCTGGATGATTGATGCTGGAGGAGAGAAGCTGAGCGTTGTTGATGAGCGGGGCTATTTCATTGAGCCCCAGCGGCTTCTTTCACTTGTCGCACGACTTTATCTTGAGGCAAACCCAGGGGTAAAACGTATTGCTGTCCCCATATCTGCGACGCGGGAAGTCGATCTGGTTGCCCAGGAGCGCGGGGTACAAATCATCCGCACAAAGGATAGCCATCTCTCTATGATGAAAGTCGCACTTGATGACGATCTCACCTTTGTTGGGGGAACTCGTGGAGGCTTTATTTTCACAGAATTCCTCTTCGCCTCAGACGCAATGTTTGCTGTGGCAAAGATCATGGAGTTAATGGCGCTCACGGGATGGAGACTCGGTTCGCTCAATGAAAACACACCTTCCTTGTACAGGGTAACTCGCGAGGTGCCCTGTCCCTGGAGCATGAGAGGGCATGTGATGCGCCGCGTGATGGAACATACTGAACAAATGGAGCGAGATCTCATTGACGGTGTTAAGATTTACCGGCATATCGATAAGGCAATTTATTCTGCCCTTTTCCTTCCTGATCCAACGAGACCCATTTTCACCGTTCTCGCTGAAGGACCCGATGCTGCGATAACAGAGGCTTTAGCAAACGAATATGAAGAAAAACTAAGAACATGGAAGGAGGAGCATCCAAACTCATGATAAACCTTCCATTCGTCCAAAGCAAACAGAGGAGACTGACCTGTGAACATTTCTGACCTTCTTTCTGAGGATGTTGTGGAGACTAATATGGAAGCTTCATCGAAAGAAGACCTCATTGAGAAAATGATCGATCTCCTCAGTCATTCAAAGAACGTCGTTGACAAAGAGAAAGTACGCGAGGCGATCCTTGAACGCGAACGCATCATGTCCACAGGGGTGGGCAATGGCTTTGCGATTCCACATGGAAAATCGGATGGCGTGACCGATATCACCGCAGCATTTGCAACAACCGCCGAGCCTGTTGACTTTCAAGCCCTTGATGAACAGCCCGTTCGATTAGTGTTTCTCCTTGTGAGCAGAGGAACAGCTGTAGGACCGCATATCAAACTGTTGAGCCGCATCTCCCGGCTCATGAACCGCGAGGATATACGGAAGCGACTTCTTGCAGCTTCTTCACCAAAAGATGTCCTTGCTATCTTCCGTGAGGAAGAAGCCCGCTTCCATGACTAACGGCATGTGTGATAGAAGCTGATCGAGCTTCGGTGAGTCATTTACCACCGTTGTCTGCCAGGTCAAACAGTTAATGAAATTTTTCGGATCTTAATAAGCCTCACCACAGGCTGAGAGCAATGCCTTCATGTAGAGTGGAGTCTTACAAGTGAAGTTTCGCACTATCCGCGGCACAAAAGATATCCTTCCAAACGAAGCATACCAGTGGCAATTCATAGAGGCTACCGTTCGAAGGATATTCGAGCAGTTCAATTACCGCGAAATCCGCACGCCGATGTTCGAAGAGACAGCTCTTTTCGCTCGAAGCATCGGGGAACTGACAGATATCGTCAGCAAAGAAATGTACACATTCACTGATCGAGGTGGTACGAGCCTTACCTTAAAGCCGGAGATGACTGCTTCGGTCATACGTGCGTATATCCAGCATAACCTCGGCTCTTCAGCTCCGCTCACGAAACTTTTTTACATCTCACCAATGTTTCGTCAGGAACGGCCACAAGCTGGACGACTCCGACAATTCCATCAGTTCGGAGCAGAGGCTCTCGGCAGCCAATACCCAGAAATCGATGCCGAAGTTATCCTCCTCGCACTCTCAATCTACAAAGCATTTGGAATAGAAGAGGTAACGCTTAAACTTAATTCACTCGGTTGCGAGAAATGCCGCCCCGCTTACAAAATGCTGCTGCAAACTGAGCTCCGTAAGGTGTACAACGATCTGTCCCCTGATAGCCAACACCGCGTTGAAGAAAATCCACTCCGGGTCCTCGACTCAAAGGATCCACAAGATCGCGCTGCGACAATGAATATGCCTCTCATCAAGGATTACCTTTGTAGCGATTGTGAAATGCATTTTCAAGAACTTCAATCGCTCCTCAACGCATCAGGCATCGCTTTTGAAATCGACGGGAGACTTGTTCGCGGCTTGGACTACTACACAAAGACAGCATTTGAACTTATCAGCAGCAGCCTTGGCTCCCAGGATGCTCTCGCCGGAGGGGGCAGATATGATCTTCTTACCCAGGAACTTGGCGGAAAACCAACTCCCGGCATAGGTTTTGCCGCTGGCATTGAACGACTTCTCCTTGTGCTGGATAAGCAAGGGCTTTTTCATGGTAGCTCTCCACAAACTTCTGTGTTCGTCGCCTCAGTGAGCGATGATATGATCCAAAATGCCTTTGAGATCGCTCGTAGGATTCGTCTCGCGGGCATCAGCGCGGAGATGGATTTTCACCGACGCAGTCTGAAGGCGCAAATGCGCGAAGCACATCGACAGCGAGTAGATGTAGTTGTTCTTGTCGGAGGTGATGAATGGGCATCAGGCGCTGTGCTCGTAAAAGATATGCGCAGCGGTGAGCAGCATAAGGTGAAGGTGCCTGAACTCATAGAATTCATTCAACACATTGTTCAAGCACAGAGCGATAAGCTGAGAGATTCCCGCAAAGGATCAGAGCTCTCCATTCAGGGATTATCTGCAAACAAACATGGTACGTCGGAAATCTGACATCGAATACAAGCTTTCAATCGCTCCACACCGTGATGAGATTACAGGAGAAAAAAGCACGGTGTTATTACTTGAGACGACAAGACTTTTCAGGAGCTTTCGATACGAGATCATCGTCCATGAGTCTATCTCAGACCACACGATCTTCCTGCACATCGATGGTTTCCATGCTCCGCTTCTGGCAATGCCATCTACTGGAACAGCGCAATGGAAAGGGGTGTACAAGAATCTTCAAGGTACCTATGAGCTTATTATTGAGAAACCAGATGGAGAGCAAAATGCATCCACTATTGTCATCGGTGAAGATACTATTCAAGTAGTGAAAAAACCGAGATATTTTTCTTCGAGGAAGAAATCAAAAAAGAGCACAAGAGCTTTCATTGAAATCGCTGTGCTCCCCTGTGGTTCATTAGATAAAGGAACATAAACAATGTGCCCAATCCTCTTCCGCATCGGTCCATTCAACATTTACAGTTATGGACTCATGGTGGCTCTGGCATTCATTGCAGCAAGTTGGGTTTTTTCTCTTGATCTGAAACGTCGCAGACTGGATCCCAATCTTGCCAGCTCACTTACACTCATCGCTCTCATCGCTGGTATCGTCGGAGCGAAGGTGCTTTTTCTCATTGAGCATTGGAGTGAATTTATTCTTGATCCATTTGGCATGGCACTTTCACCCGGTGGACTAACCTGGTATGGCGGGTTAATTCTCGCTTTCCTTGTAGTGTATGTATATCTGAAGAGGAAAAAACTGCCAGTCCTTATTCTTCTCGATGCCGTTGCTCCAGCACTCATTCTTGGTTACGGAATTGGGAGAATCGGTTGCCAGCTTTCCGGCGACGGTGACTATGGCATTCCGAGCAATCTTCCCTGGGCAATGGGATATCCCAACGGAGTTGTGTCTACCCTTTCAGATAGGAATCCACAACTCAGGCATCTCTACATGGATATGCATCCAGGTGAACCGATCCCCATAGATATTAAGGTTCACCCAACGCCTGTTTATGAAACACTTGCCTCTCTTCTTATTTTCTTTTATCTGTGGAAAATTCGTAAAAAGCCAATGCCTGCAGGAAGCTTATTCATGACCTATCTCGTATTTGCCGGGATCGAGCGGTTTCTGATTGAGTTCATACGATTGAACCCGAAGATTTTCCTTGGCTTAACGGAAGCGCAGTGGATGTCGCTCATCATAATTATGATTGGTGTTGTTGGGTTCTATATGCTCAAGTCCTCAGGAAGGCGGACATCTTTTCCAAAAGGGGAATAGTTCACCGAACAAGACCGGACGCAGGAAAAAATATCCAAATGAAAAACGAGAGAGAACAAAAGGGAACTCAATTTATCGCCGGACGAAAGCCGGTCCTTGAAGTAATACGCTCCGGTGCGTCAGTCGAAAAGATTGTAATTCTCTATGGTGCCAAAGGGGCTGCTATCGAGCGCATCAAACATTTAGCAAAGCAGAACCATATACCTGTTGTTGAGGCTGGAAAAACAAAATTTAGAAAGCTTGCAAGCGATACAACAACGCAGGGTGTTATTGCAATAGTTGGACAAAAGGAGTATTCAACAATCGATGACATGATCAGTAGGGCAAGCGAACGAAAGGAGGACCCTTTCCTTCTCATTCTTGATGAGATCGAGGACCCGCAAAACCTTGGCGCATTGATTCGTACCGCTGATTGTGCTGGCGTTCATGGTGTAATCCTTCCCCGACACCATGCTGCTTCACTCACAGAGGGAACACTCAGATCCTCTGCAGGAGCTATCGAGCACATGCTCATCGCGAAGGTCACAAACATCGCTGCAACGATCGATGAATTGAAGGAAAAAGGATTCTGGATTATAGGAGCAGATCCATCAGCCCACAAAGTCTATACCGAGCTTGACTACACATCTCCTCTCGCTCTTGTCATTGGGAACGAGGGGAGAGGAATACGCACGCTTGTGAAAGGGAAATGTGACTTTCTTGTTCGAATTCCACTTTATGGAAAGATCGAATCGCTGAATGCTTCTGTTGCAGGTGCGCTCATCATGTACGAAGTTGTTCGGAAGAGAAAAAACCTCTCCTGACAGGTCATCCTGAAAGAAGAGACAAAATAAGCAGATGTGGATGGCTCACCGAGGAGTTCTGTGCTCACCATTCTTTTTTCTTCGTCGCAGCTTCCGATTGATCGACTTTACATTCAGCGATTTCCTTATCGGCTGGCTTTTCGGCTGGACAACGCGTTTCTGACGATTCTCCATTCCGCGCATTGCATTACTCTTTAGCATCATGTGAATCACTTGAGCTATCTTCTTTCGCCAGTCCGTAGCGCCGCATCTTGGTATAGAGATGGCTTCGCTGGATCTGGAGTGCTTCTGCAGTGCGGCTAATATTCCACTTATGAAGATCGAGCTGATATTTAATGAAAGCACGCTCAGCGCGCTCTTTAAAATCTTGAAAAGTTGAGCTTGTATGAAGGATATCCTCAAATTCGCTTCGAGCTGTTGGAACAAGTGCAGCAACATCTGACTCGTCAATGGTTGCCCGTGGTGTCATGATAACGAGCCGTTCGATGACATTGCGGAGTTCCCGTACATTTCCACGCCATTCCTTTCGTTCCAGAGCAAGGAGAGCGTTGCGCGTCAAGAATTTCCGTGGCATCCCGTTCCGCTCGCACACATCTTGAACAAAATACTCGGCAAGAACAGGGATATCTTCCTTCCGTTCTCTGAGAGGAGGGACATGAATTGGAATAACATTCAGGCGATGATAGAGATCTTCACGA
This sequence comes from Bacteroidota bacterium, assembly GCA_049973045.1. Classification (GTDB taxonomy): domain Bacteria; phylum Bacteroidota; class Ignavibacteria; order 0-14-0-80-59-12; family 0-14-0-80-59-12; genus JBMFJZ01. The sequence goes on from JBMFJZ010000001.1 coordinate 614,680, forward strand.
AAATTTCCTTTTTCAATCTGTTCAAGCAGGTTCTTGTTCGTTGCGGCAATCACGCGTACGTCCACGGGGATCAATCCCCTGCCGCCAACGCGCTCGATTTTTCCCTCCTCGAGAGTACGAAGTACCTTCGCCTGCGCCGCTAAACTCATATCACCAACCTCATCAAGGAAAATAGTCCCTCCATCAGCTTGCTCAAATTTCCCAACATACTGTGAGGTCGCTCCGGTAAACGCACCTTTCTCATGACCAAACAACTCCGACTCGATTAGCTCCGTCGGAATAGCTGCACAATTCACCTCAACAAATGGTCCACGTGAACGCCGACTTGCACGATGAAGTGCACGCGCCACCAGTTCTTTCCCTGTACCATTTTCACCGGTAATCAATACACGTGCATCAGTTGGTCCAACACGTTCAATGGTCTCAAGGATCTTTCGGATCGATGGGCTTTCACCGAGAATTCGATCACGCTTCTCAGTTGCTTCCCGAACTTTTCTGAACTCCCTCAAGAGCGATCGTTGTTCAACTGCATTTCGGACAACGAGAAGGAGACGATCCCGATCAAGCGGTTTTTCAAGAAAGTCGAATGCCCCCTTCTTTGTTGCTTCAACTGCTGTTTCGATCATTCCATGGCCTGAGATCATGATCACAGGGAGGTCTTGATCTCGCTCCTGCATCCGTTCAAGCACTTCAATACCATCCATCCCCGGCATTTTCACATCGAGGAGAACCGCATCCAGTCTGCTTGGCTCATACTCACGCAGAGCGGAGACCCCATCTGTAGCAAGGGAGACCGCATAGCCCTCGTATTCAAGAATCATGCTGATGCTTGAACGAATGCTCTCATCATCGTCAACCACAAGTACCGTGCGCTTTCCCATGCGTTCAAACCAATTAGTGTGATAGGTGTTCTTTTAGTTTGCCTTCGAGGAAACTCGACGGACGAGCCTCCGGGTCCTCAAGAAGACGTTTCGCAAATGCTTGGCCACGTCGATTGGCTGCAACGTCACGCGGGTCATTCACACCGCCAACCACAAAGATAGATTCTCCCCACTCAACGAACTCACCGGCAATATCAGCAAATTCTCGCCCGCCGGGACCATATGTAAGATAAGCAGAACCAAAGAAATGCTGCAACTTGTCACGATCTCCCAATGAATCAGATGGCGTGTCACTGAACAGTCTCTTTGGAAGATGCGATACACGAAGCCGAAACTCTTCATTTGTCTCCAAACTGAGAGGTAACCAAAATACCCCAACTAGCGGTGCTCGAACGCCAAGCTTCCAGTGATCCATCACCGCAAGAGTCGTAAGGAGGAGCCCTCGGCGAATATCACAATCACTCATGATCACGGCCTGCCAGTAAAGGAGATCGACAAGCTCCCGGTCGGTCACAAGCGCACGTACTGTTTTGAATCTCTCATCACGAATCATTGCTTGTAATTCGAGGGCATCGACGAGAAACGATGGGAGGGCAATCTCTCGCACAGCACGAAGAATAGAGAAACGATGATACGACTCACGGATTGCGACAAGCACTCGCTCTGCGTGAAGCAAAACTGAGTCTCGATCGGAAAAGAATCTCTCTGTATGATGTAGAGAGTGTAATGGATAAGCAAATCCGGTAAAAAGGATTGTCCCAATGATTACTCCTAGGAAAATGCGGACTGTCACACCTGAATGACACCAAGTTTAAATGGAGGAAGCTCGGGATTGTTGTTTGCCATAGCTATTCCCCGAGATATGATCGGACGGGTTTCAAGTGGGTCGATGATCCCATCAACCCAAAGACGGGCCGCTGCGAAGTAAGGATCCGTTTCCATCTCATAGCGGGATTGAATTTCGTCAAGAAGGTGCTGTTGTTCTTCTTTGCTTATCTGACGACCTTCTTTCTCCATCTGGCTAAGGCGGATGCTGAGAAGTGTTTCGCTCGCTTGTTTGCCGCCCATGACAGCGATCTGTGCGGTAGGCCAGGCAAAGATCAATCTCGGGTCGTATGCCTTACCGCACATTGCGTAATTTCCGGCACCGTAGCTATTGCCGATGAAAAAAGTAAATTTCGGAACTACACTGTTAGCAACGGCATTGACCATCTTTGCACCATCCTTAATGATTCCTCCTTGCTCAGCGCGCGTGCCCACCATGAAACCCGTCACATCTTGAAAAAATACTAACGGAATGCGCTTCTGATTGCAGTTCATAATGAAGCGAGCCGCTTTATCAGCACTGTCACTATATATCACGCCGCCAACCTGCATTTCTCCTCTCTTAGTGCGGACAATTGAGCGTTGGTTCGCAACAATCCCCACCGCCCATCCATCAACACGTGCGTATGCGGTGATAACTGTCTTCCCATACCCAGCCTTGTATTCATCAATCTCACCCTCATCAACAATACGAGCAAGGACCTGATACATATCAAAAGGACGGGTGCGATCATCAGGAATGAGACCATAAATTTCTTCTGGATCAAAACGAGGAGGTCGCGGATCGACCCGATCAAGTCCAAGCTTTGGACGGCTTCCGAATTTGCTTACAATGCTCCGAATCGTGGCGAGAGCTTCTTCATCATTTTTGACTTTGTAGTCAGTTACCCCGCTGATCTCTGAGTGAGTCGTTGCACCACCAAGTGTCTCAATATCAACCTCCTCGCCAATCGCAGCACGGACAAGATGGGGACCAGCAAGGAAAACGCTCCCAGTTCCTTCAACGATGAGTGCTTCATCGCTCATGATCGGTAAATACGCCCCCCCAGCAACACAGGGTCCCATGATGGCAGCTATCTGCGGAATCCCCATTGCCGACATGACAGCGTTATTCCGAAAGATTCTTCCGAAGTGCTCCTTGTCGGGGAAAATCTCTGATTGGAGTGGCAGGAAAACCCCGGCTGAATCAACGAGATACACGATTGGCAAGCGGTTCTCCATTGCGATTTCTTGTGCGCGCAGATTCTTCTTGCACGTTATTGGGAACCACGCACCCGCTTTCACCGTTGCATCATTTGCAACAATAACGACGTCGCGCCCGTGAATCGTCCCAATCCCGACCACCGTCCCTGAAGACGGCGCCCCTCCATACTCCTCATACATCCCGTAGCCAGCGAACAGCCCTATTTCAAGGAAATGCGATCCTGGATCAATAAGCCGTGCGATGCGCTCTCGCGCGGTGAGCTTGCCGCGCTTATGGAGCTTCTCAATCGCTTCCGGACCACCTCCAAGCTTCGTCGTTTCCTCACGTACCCGAAGGATGCGGATCAGATTTTTCAGATGATCCTCGTACCGCCTGAACGTAAGGTCGTGCTTTATCTCGCTGCCAATCAATGCCATAGTGGTTTTCTCAGAACATCTTCAAAAGCTCCCTTGCGATCACGAGCTTTTGAATCTCAGAGGTCCCCTCTCCAATTGTAGTAAGTTTCACATCCCGATAGTATTTCTCTACAGGAAAATCTTTTATGAACCCATATCCACCATGGATCTGCACAGCTTCTGTCGTTGCCCGTGCTGCCACCTCACTGGCATAGTACTTCGCCATTGAAGATTCCATGATGACATCTTTCCCATTATCTTTGAGAAAAGCCGCTTTCAAAGTCAGAAGCCGGGCTGCTTCGATCTCAGTTGCTATTGTTGCTAACTTCCATTGAATGGCTTGGAACTCGCCGATAGGTTTCCCAAACTGCAATCGCTCTTTTGCATATTTGAGGCTTGTCTCCAACGCTCCCTGGGCAATACCAAGAGCCAACGCAGCAATGCTGATGCGTCCTCCGTCGAGCACCGTTAGAGCTTGAACAAATCCTGTTCCTTCCTCTCCTAACAAGTTCTCAGCCGGAACGAGGACATTGTCAAATACTAAACTTGATGTGTCACACGCTCGCATCCCTAACTTATTCTCTTTCTTGGAAGGGTAAAATCCCTCCATCCCTTTCTCAAGGATGAATGCGGAAATTCCCTTCTTCCCTTTTGATTTGTCAGTGATTGCCATGACCACGGCAATTGTTCCAACACTTCCATGCGTACAGAACGCCTTTGTGCCATTCAAAACGTAGACATCGCCGCTGCGAACGGCTGTTGACTTCAATGATGCCGCGTCGCTCCCTGCCCATGGTTCTGTTAATCCCCATGCACCTATTGACTCACCCGAGCAGAGTGCAGGCAAATATTTCCTCTTCTGCTTTTCATTGCCGTACAGGTAGATATGATTCGTACAGAGGCTATTATGCGCAGCAACGGTAAGTCCAATGGATGGATCAACTTTAGAAAGCTCTTCGAGGATCACAACGTACTCTAAGTATCCAAAGCCAGCGCCGCCGTATGCTTCAGGGAAAATGATCCCCATGAAACCAACTTCACCCAGTTTCTTCACAATCTCAAACGGAAATTCCTGAGATTCATCGTATTTCATAACGACGGGCTTGATCTCCTTCTGAGCGAAATCGCGTGCAAGCTGCTGAACCATCTTCATGCTATCTGTGTAGGAGAACTCAAGCCCGGAGAATTCATGTTGTTTCATAGCGGTTTCTTCCTTGCCATCAAATTACCAACTTACGATGATCCGTTCTTGAAATTTGCAAGTAACTCCTCAGCCAGATCAAACGGAGTGACAACATGATTAAGAAGCAGAGGGAGTTTCGATTCAAGCAGCTTCCTTCGCTCCTCATTCCAGAAATCTCTCTGGATTGCTTGTCTCACGAGCTCCTTCACTTTCTCTTGCAGTCGAGCTGTGCGCCGTTTTAATAGCAAGTTATTTGATGATTGAAATTCACGGTGTTGTGCAATCAGTTGTGAGATTTCTTCAATGCCTTTCGCTTCGCTTGCAACGGCTCTCAAGACTGCTGGCGTCCACCCATCAGTGGCGGGTCGAAGTGCAAGAATAGTGCGTAGCGCAATCACCGCCTGATCGGCGCCAGGGCGATCAGCTTTATTTAGCACAAAGAAATCGGCGATCTCCATCAAGCCTGCCTTCATCGCTTGAATGGCATCTCCAGATTCCGGGACAAGAACTACTATCACGGTATCCGCCGCTTGAACAATGTCAAGCTCCGACTGTCCAACACCAACCGTCTCCAGAAGAATAATATCGAATCCTGCTGCATCCAGCAGGTCGGCAACGTCTTGCGTCGTCTGACTTAGGCCGCCAAGACTGCCTCGAGATGCCATGCTTCGAATAAACACACGGTCATGAAGTTCAACATCACTCATCCGAATGCGGTCGCCAAGGAGTGCACCTCCAGTAAAAGGGCTCGTCGGATCCACAGCAATGATGCCAACTTTCAGACCTTGCTCTCCATACAGGCGAGCTAACTTGCTTGCAATGGTGCTTTTGCCCGCCCCGGGTGGACCTGTGATACCAACGCGATATGCATGTCCAGTTTTGAAGTAGACCGACCTCAGAAGTACCTGTGCTTCAGGACGCAGATTCTCAACAATCGAGATTGCACGCGCGATGGCTCGTTGGTCGGTTTCTACGAGTCGCTTAATCAACGCCTCGATCTTATGCTCGCTCATTGTCATGACTGGTCAGCCTGCCGAAGGTAGGCATCCACAGTGAGACGAAGCCCTTCATCAAGAGTAATGCCCGGGCTCCATCCAAGCTCTTTATGTATTTTTCCCCATGAGAGAACGCTTCTGAGTTGCTCCCCCGCCTTTGCAGGACCATGAACCTCACGAACACGGGCATTCGTAAGGAAAGATAACTTCCTGAATAGCTGATTGACATCTGTCTCTATCCCTGTGCCGACATTGAACACAGCTGAGCGGTCATACGCGAGAGCTAACTCATTGGCTCGCACAACATCCCCAACGTAGACATAATCTCTTGTTTGTGTTCCATCACCATTGATAACAGGCTGCTCTCCAGCCAACATCTTCCTTGTGAAGATAGCAACCACTCCTGCTTCGCCATGAGGATTTTGTCGAGGTCCATAGACGTTAGCATATCGCAGTGATACGTATTCTAAGCCATGAACTTGATGATAATAGAACAGATACTTCTCAAATGCAAGTTTCGCAACACCATAGGGAGAAAGGGGACGCATCGGATGTTCCTCATCTGCGGGGAAATAATCTTGCTCACCGTAAATCGCCCCTCCAGTTGAAGCGAAAATAACTTTTTTCACCCCGTAAAGCCGGCAACATTCCAGAATATTCAGTCCACCAAGAATATTCACAGAGGCATCGAATCTTGGATCTTCCACAGATTTCCTAACATTCATTTGCGCTGCATGATGATTCACCACATCGAACTTCTCACGGGCAAATACATTCTGAAGTTCCTCGCTTCTTCGAATATCAAGCTTGTAAAACCGAGCTTTCAGGTTGAGGTTCTTACGACTTCCCGTCGATAAATCATCAACCACGCAGACCTCATGACCAGCAGCAATGTACGCATCGACAACGTGTGATCCGATAAAGCCTGCCCCGCCTGTCACGAGGATCTTCACGCTGAATGCCTCCGTTGCATCAAATAGCGAATCCCCTTTGCTCCAATATCCGAGCGGAACTGGGCACCGGCGAACGTGATAGCATTCACTGCTCCATAGGCGGTAGAAATTGCTTTGGGGAGGTCTTCGTCATCTGCAATTCCAGTTATGGAAAGCACACGCCCCCCTGAGGTCACATACTGCTCACCTTCTCGCCGAGTGCCACCGTGGAAAATCACAACATCGCTGCGTCCATGAAACTGCTCCAGCCCGAAGATTTCTTTCCCAACTTCATATTCATCAGGGTATCCTTTTGATGCCATCACAACGCATGTGGCTGCTCGCGACGGCTTGAGCACAGCGTCGGTTCCAAGGTCGCCAGTTGCACAAGCAAGAGCCAGTTCTGCAACGTCCTCATCGATCACTGGAAGAACAACCTGTGCCTCAGGGTCACCAAGTCGTACATTGAATTCCACAACCTTAGGCCCGCTTTCAGTGACCATCAAACCAGCATACAGGCATCCGCTGTACAGTCGCTCTTCAGATGCCAAGCCATGGATTGTCGGAAGAATGATTTCATCTATGATGCGATCAAGGAGCAAATCATCAACAAGTGCCGTCGGAGCATAAGCTCCCATCCCCCCTGTGTTTTTGCCACGGTCGTCATCGAGGAGCCGCTTGTAATCTTGTGCTGGAGGAAGAACAATAATATGCTTGCCGTCTGTGAATGCGAAGATTGAAGCCTCATCCCCTTTCAGAAACTCTTCGATCACAATGCGTGATCCAGAAACTCCAAACTTGTCCTTAATGAAGATATCATTGATTACCTCTTTCGATTCTTCATAACTCTCGCACACAAATGAGCCCTTCCCTGCAGCAAGTCCATCGGCTTTAATCACAATCGGCACTTTCTGCCGAGCTACGTAATCGTGGGCGATGCTGAACTCATCTCGTGAGAAAACACGATGCGACGCTGTAGGTATGCGCCAGCGATCCATGAAGGCTTTTGCAAACGCCTTGCTCCCCTCGATCTCTGCCGCAGCGCGATTTGGACCGAACACCCGGAGACCATCCTTCCGAAGCACATCGGCAATTCCAAAGACGAGCGGTTGCTCAGGACCCACAAATACAAGATCAACCTGATTCTTCTGTGCAAATGACCGGATTGCCGCACCGTCATCTGCTCGCATAGAGATAATCTCGGCAATTTCTTGGATGCCTCCGTTGCCGGGGGCACAGAAGAGGTCGTTCACCAATGGGCTCTGACGGAGCTTCCAAGCAATCGCATGCTCACGCGCACCACCCCCAAGAATAAGAATGTTCATGTCAAGAACTCAAAAATTCGTGCAAGCTCAGCCGTCAAAAGATCACGCCGATACCGCTCAGTAAATTCCGTACGCGGCGCAGGTAAATCCCCTTTCTCCCAGAGTCCGTATAGCTGAAGGATCGCATTCTCGATCCCCTTCACATCGTATGGGTCTGTCACAAAGCCAGCTCCGGATTCCAGAATGGTGGAACGGGCAACACCATTCGGGACACAACCAAGTATCGGTTTCCGTGCTCCAATGTATTCAAAGAGTTTTCCAGTTGACATCATGTCCTTCCCCCTCCCCTCTCCAATGATGAGCCACAGAACATCGGAAGCAACCAAACACTGCACTGTTTCCTTATGGCTTTTATACCCAAGAACAGTCACCACATCGGTGAGCCCAAGTGTTCGCACAAGCTTAAGATTCTCAGCACGGAAATTGCCGATGAAACATGCCTCAATTTTCGGGCGAATCTCAGGACGTCTGTCCAAAACATTTTTCAACGCGAGAAGAAAGTACCTCGGACTTCGATCTTCATAAAACGTACCAGCATATGTAAAGCGCATCTTAGAGCCGTGAGGCACAGGAGTCTCCACAAAGTGAAAATCAGCAGGATCATACCCCTGTGGAATTATCACAACATCTTCGTAGCGCAAAAATCGATATCGCCGAAGCAATAGCTCTTTAATGCGACGGTTGATAGCGACGATCTTATCTGCAGACCGAAGAACATGTCTTTCCAAATGAGAGTGAATCCATCGATGAAAAGGTGTAACATAAAAGTGATATGGATTATCAAGCCATGCGTCACGATAATCAAGGACAAGCGGCAATCCGGTTGCTTGTTTAAGCTTTGCACCAATAAGGAAATCTGTGTACGGAGGAGCTGTCGCGAAGATAAGGTCTATCTTCTCCGCAGCAATGATCTTTCGAGCAGAGCGGAGGGCTGCATGTTTCCATCCAATCTTGTTGTCAGGAATGAAGAACACCTGACTCAAGCGGTTCAATACTTTTCGGATTGGCTCGCGGGGCATCTTCACCACAACCGGACTCTGTTTCCCACGTGTAAATACTCTCGTCGGGTCGATTGAGCCGGTGCGGACGATCCGCACACCAAGCGATTCCACCTCTTGCAGAAGAGAAAAGTCCTGGGCGAAGTACCCTGTAGGGGTTATGGTGAGCACAATTGGTTCCCAGCCACGCTCGGGGAGGTATTTGACAAACTTCAATGTCCGTTGAACGCCGGCAAGTCCCATCGGCGGGAAATAGTATGCAATCACCAATACTCGCTTTCGCAAACTCTTTTCGTTTGAAATAGCTTCAACAGCGCTCATACAATCAGCAAATCTCGAGAAAGACGAGTCAGACGCTCTGAACTTTTTTCGGTGACCAGAACATCGTCCTCGATCCGTATGCCCCCGATATGCGGAATATAGACACCCGGCTCGATCGTTACAACGTTCCCGCTTTGAAGCACATCCTTGCTTTGAGAGGAGAGCCGAGGCGATTCATGAACTGCTACCCCAAGTCCATGACCGGTGGAATGCACAAAGTAGTTCCCGTATCCATATTTCGTGAGCACATCGCGTGCTGTCCGATCGATTTCTTTCCCTGCAATGCCCGGAGCCACTTTTTCCATTGCACGTGACTGAGCCTCAAGGACGGCTTCATACATTCGCTTCACACCAGACGCAGGTTTGCCAATTGCAACAGTTCTCGTGAGATCACTTGCAAAACCGCCAACAAAGCACCCGAAATCAAGAAGGACCAGTTCCCTGTGCTTGAGTTTCTTCTCGCTGGCATGAGCATGAGGTAAGGCAGAGCGCCATCCACTTGCAACGATCGGCTCAAATGCATCTCGCTCTGCGCCGAAGCGACGATGTAGATACGTTATCTCTGCGGCAATTTCGATCTCCTTCACCCCAGGACGAAGGCTATCTAAGATCTCATTGAAGACAAACTCCGAAAGTCGAATTGCTGAGACCAGCAGGTGAAGTTCGCGCGCCCTCTTGATCGATACAATTTCCTGTAGAACGCTTGACGCCGGACGAAGTCTGACCCCTCGAAGGTGCTTTCTAAGCGTCTTCGCTTGTGCAAGTGTAAGATGTTCCTCTGAAACTCCGACAACAGCTCCGTGTGGAAGTTTCACATGCTTGCCCAGCGTCTCAAAAAGAGACCCTTCGGCAATCACGGTCCTCACTGAGTCGACCTCCTTCGCGACTTGCTCTTTGTACCGACCGTCTGTAACAAAGATCGAAGAACGCCGCGTGACGAAAAGAACTCCGCTGGACCCTGTGAAACCTGTGAAAAATCTCAGCAGCGCAGGATCGTTCAGAAGAAAAGCATCAAAATGCTTCTCCACTAACTGTGAGCGGAGAACATTAAGGTGAGATAGCGACATTGCTGCCCACGTGCTCTTAGAAGTAATAATTGGGAGGCTCCTTTGTCATCGCTATGTCGTGGGGATGGCTTTCCCGGAGACCTGCATCAGTCATGCGGATAAATAAGCTTTTTGTTTTTAGCTCTTCAATGGTACGGACGCCGCAATATCCCATTGCAGCTCGTAATCCACCAATCATCTGATAGACGGTATCACTGAGAGGACCCTTGTAAGGGACCCTCCCCTCAATGCCCTCAGGAACAAGTTTCTTGATGTCATCTTCGACATCCTGGAAATATCGATCTTTGCTCCCTTCTTTCATTGCTTCGATCGACCCCATCCCACGATAGATTTTGTATGTTCTCCCCTCGTAGAGAATCTTTTCTCCCGGAGATTCCTCTAAACCGGCGAAGAGGCTTCCTATCATTACGGCGTCGGCACCAGCTGCAATTGCTTTCGCAATATCGCCTGTCTGCTTGATCCCACCATCTGCGATGATCGGGACATCATACTTTGCTGCAGCTTTCGCACACTCCATAATGGCTGTAACTTGTGGCACGCCCACACCTGTCACTACACGCGTTGTGCAGATCGAACCGGGACCGATTCCTACTTTAACTGCATCAACCCCCGCCTTAATTAAAGCGACTGTGCCCTCTTGTGTAGCAACGTTCCCGGCAACTACTTGAAGACCGGGAAATCGCTTCTTCAGAGATATCACTGTCTTGATCACCCCCTCGGTGTGTCCATGGGCAGTGTCCACAACAACGGCATCGACGCCTGCACGAACTAATTCAGCTGCACGCTCAAGTGTATCAGAAGTTACACCGACAGCCGCAGCAACGCGAAGTCTCCCACGCTCGTCCTTACAAGCATTAGGGTGCTTCTTTTTTTTCTGAATATCTTTAAAGGTGATCAGTCCGCGAAGCCTTCCCTTTTCATCGACAATAGGAAGCTTCTCAATCTTGTGCTTCTGCAGGATTTGCTCGGCGCGTTCCAGGGTCGTGCCAACAGGAGCTGTGACAAGGTTATCCTTCGTCATAAGCTCGGAGATACGAACATTCGGACTGGGCTCAAAGCGAAGATCGCGATTTGTAAGGATGCCAACGAGAACATCATTTTCATCAACGATAGGGAAACCAGAGATCCTGTATTTCGCCATCAATGCCAGAGCCTCACCCACTGTTGCCGTTGGATGGAGTGTTATCGGTTGAAAAACCATCCCACTCTCCGATCGCTTCACACGATCAACTTCCTCAGCCTGACGAGCGATGCTCATGTTTTTATGAATAACCCCAATCCCTCCTTCCCGTGCAAGTGCAATCGCCATCTCCGACTCAGTCACTGTGTCCATAGCGGCACTGACCAATGGAATATTCAGTGCAATAGCGCGTGTAAACCGCGACCGAACATCTGTTTCTCTGGGGAGTACTCGCGAATGGGCTGGGACGAGAAGGACATCGTCAAACGTAATAGCGTCGCCAATAATCCGACTGCGTGAAGATACGCGTGAACTCATTCTTTCACCGATATGCTTCAATACCTGTGATATCTGCACCAACAATGAGGGTCTGCATTTCATGAGTTCCCTCGTATGTTTTCACCGACTCAAGGTTTGCCATGTGGCGCATCACGGGGTACTCATCAAGGATGCCATTAGCACCGAGAATCTCCCTTGCCATGCGTGCTATCTCAAGCGCGTGGTGCACATTGTTTCGCTTTGCCAGGGAAATTTGCTGGTATCTTGCCTTGCCTTGATCCTTCAGCCTGCCGAGCTGCAATGTAAGGCATTGCATTTTGGTAATTTCCGTAAGCATATGGACCAGCTTTTCCTGAGTCAACTGGAAAGCGCCGATTGGCTTGTCAAACTGGATCCGAGATTTCGCATACTCAACAGCGACGCTATACGTAGCCATCGCAGAGCCTATCGCTCCCCAGGCAATCCCATACCGTGCCTGGCTAAGACACATAAGGGGACTCCGGAGATCTGATGTATTTGGAAGCCAGTGACTTTCAGGGACAAACACATCTTCCAGAACAAGCTCGGACGTCACAGATGCTCGGAGGGAGTGTTTCCCTCTCATTTCGGGAGCAGAAAATCCTTTCGATCCTTTTTCAACCAAAAACCCATGTACAACCCCATCAAGTTTTGCCCAGACCACAGCGACATCAGCGATGGTTCCATTCGTGATCCACATCTTCGCCCCATTTAGGATAAAACCACCATCAACACGCTGCGCTCGTGTGATCATCCCACCTGGGTTGGAACCGTAATCCGGCTCGGTCAGACCGAAGCAACCTATTTTCTCACCTCGGGCTAACTTCGGCAGCCAATATGTTCGCTGCTCCTCAGTTCCAAATGTGTAAATTGGGTACATCACAAGGGCACTTTGAACTGAAGCAAAGCTTCGGATGGCACTATCTCCTCTTTCAAGTTCCTGCATCACCAGACCATAGGCAACGTTGTTCATCTCCGCACATTCGTACTTTGCCGGGAAAGTCGCTCCAAACAATCCAAGCTCAGCCATCTTTGGAATAAGCTGCATCGGGAACGTCCCTTCCCGATAATGTTTTTCTATGATAGGGATGACGTTGTCATCAACAAATTCACGCACTGTATCGCGGACAAGAATTTCTTCAGGGGAGAGGAGGCTATCAAGCCCATAATAATCGACTCCACGGAATTTTGCCATGCGTGTTTTTGTCTCGGAGAGGTTATTTGGTAATGTATTCAGACACGATAAAAACTAACAAACGCCATTTTTAAAAGCAAGGCGATTTTTTCATGGGAAATAAGAGAGCGCTTAATTTTGCCTTGATTTTCAGTTGAATGCTTGTTATCTTTTGTATGTTCTTGCCCGGTGGTGTAATTGGCAACACGTCTGACTCTGGATCAGAAAAGTCCAGGTTCGAGCCCTGGCCGGGCAGCTCACCGCTAAGAGCCCAACCGGAACACGATGGCGCTATCGTCTAACGGTTTAGGACGCAGCCCTCTCAAGGCTGAAATACGGGTTCGATTCCCGTTAGCGCTACATTCTTGCCAGAGGTGGATCAGACGGTGGCTGGAATTGCGCCCGTAGCTCAACTGGATAGAGCATCAGACTACGGATCTGAGGGTTGGGGGTTCGAATCCCTCCGGGCGTACAACGCAGAATTGCAATTGCCGCCACGAGGAGCACCAGAGAAGTTACCTCCTCACGATGTTCTTCACAACGCTCATCAACATGTTGAGTCCTTCAAGAACATTCTCGCCAAGATCGATACGAATCACCCTTCGCTGATGTCTTCGAAGAACCTCGAGATCCCCAAGCGCCTGTGCCCGAAGTAAAACGCCAAAAGTATACGATGAATTTGGGATCCGCACCTCTTCACCGCTTTCAGCCGTAATTTGGAGAAAGATCCCTGTATTCGGTCCACCTTTATGAAGCTGCCCCGTCGAGTGAAGAAGACGGGGTCCATACCCAAATGTAGTTGCAACGTGCAGATGCTTGCGTATCTCCACTCGAAGATTATCAAAAAAGCGACCGAATTCTTCACAAGGTGCGAGATATGCCATAAAAGCAAAATAGCTGCCGGATACCGCTCGATGGAAGTGCGCTTCAAGTAACCCAGCAAATGAAATCTCTGGAAAACGACCGCTCCGAGCTCTCTTAAGCTCTTCAAACGTTGCGTCATCAGCATACAGGCGGAGTGAACCGCACTCGGCGCGCGGATGCTCCGCCGGGAAGGAGCCACTTTCGGCAAAGGTTGCAAGCATCTCTCTTGTCATATCCTTGCTTTCCTGGACATTCGGCTCGTCGAACGCATTAATCCCGAGAATAGCCCCAGCTGTTGCAACAGCGAACTCCCAACGATAAAACTCCTGCCCGAGGTCGTACAGGTCGTTCAGTAGAATCGTAACAACAGGATGACCAGCAAGACGAAGCGCATCAATCTTCGATGATACTCCCTCTTCAGATGCAGAACCCACCCTTATATCCACAAACAGCCGGTCGGGACCATACACCTCGGGCACACCAAGCTGTTCCCCATTAATCGGGATGATTCCTGTTCCCTCCTTTCCGGTACTTTCAGCGAGGAGCTGTTCAAGCCATGATCCGAATCCGCCGCAGGCGGACTCAGGGCTCACAATAAATGTGACTTTATCTCTATTGTTTTTCGCTGCCGCCCCGAGAATTGCACCGAGGCGAATCCCAGGATTTTGACCAGTCCGCGGCAGGCGGGTGGGTCCACATAATTCTTGCATATCTATTGCGCGACTGAGAAAACGCTTAATGTCAACGCCTATCAATGCTGCTGGAAGAAGTCCGAAGTAAGAAAGCGCGGAATAACGGCCACCAATATCCGGGGGGTTCAAAAAGATATGCCTGAAATTTTTTGCCTGTGCTTCAGCCACCAGCGGTGTATCGGGATCTGTGAGTGCAACAAAATTCTTCCCTGCTTCGCTCCCTTTGATCGATGCAATCTTATCATAGAAATATTGATAAAGAGTTAGTGTTTCAGTTGTTGTTCCAGACTTTGTAGCAACAACAAAGAGAGTCCGTTCGAGTGGCAAGGAGCACTCAACGGCCCGAATCGCATCCGGGGATGTGCTGTCTAAAACATGAAGTTTCAGAAATCCTTCTCGCACCCCAAATGCTGACCGAATCACTTCAGGAGCTAAACTACTTCCCCCCATGCCGAGATGAAGAACATGGGTGAAACCATCCGCACAGACGTTCCGAGTGAACTCAATGAGCTCCTCCACATGACTCAGCATCAGCTTCGGTGAGTCAAGCCATCCGAGTCGATTTTTGATCAAGGCTTGATGTCGCCCATCTTGCTTCCAGAGCGATGGATCTTTCTGCCACAAACGCACAACAAAAGATTGCGCCTCAAGTTGATTCAGGATATCTTCAACAGAACTTTCCAATGAGCCAATCGATTCGATCACCTCTGACGTCATCTTGACCCCTGCTTTACTTTGACTTGGATACGGGAATTATCTTCTCACGAATAGTTATGGAAACGAGCTCCTTATTCGCCCAGACATCTTTAAAAAGAATTTTGTGATCTGTTCAACGATGTATGAGCATTCTGCTTCTGTGAGATCAGGATACAGCGGCAAGCGAAGGAGGCATTGGCTCACTCTCTCCGTCACAGGTAGCTCGCCGCGAGCGAATTGTTTGCCAAATGGTGAAGAATGCAGAGGGATGTAATGGAATGCCGCAGCAATCCCGGCATTCCGGAGATGAACCATGAGTGCATTCCGAATTCCTTCAGTTGGAAGAAGAATATGGAACAAGTGATAATTCGTCTGCGCATACGGTGGGATAACAGGTAGACGCAGGAGTCCCCGCTGTTCAAGTGGACGCAGGTTTGTCAGATAAAATTCGTAGATTGTTTTGCGGCGTTTTGTAATTTCCTCGATGACAGCAAACTGAGCCTCAAGCAGCGCTGCGAGGATCTCAGAAATCACGAAGCTGCTTCCAATATCGACCCAGGTGTATTTATCGACTTCACCACGGAGAAACTGGGCGCGATTCGTCCCCTTCTCCCGGATCGTCTCAGCACGAGCAGCTAATCTATCATCATTTGTTATAAAGGCTCCTCCCTCACCACAAGTAACGTTCTTCGTGTCATGAAAGCTGAGGCATCCCATCGCACCGATCCCACCGAGCATTCGACCCTTGTATGAAGCCCCTATAGCATGAGCCGCATCCTCCACGATCGCTAACTTGTGCTCATCAGCGATCGATCGTAAAGCATCCATGTCGCATGCAACGCCTGCATAATGCACCGGAATGATCACACGTGTTTTCGGCGTCACCCGCTTGGCGACATCCTCCGGGGAAATATTCAACGTCTCTTTATCAATCTCTGCAAAGACCGGAACAAGACCACGTCGAAGCACGGCATTCGCCGTTGACACAAAAGTAAAGCTCGGGAGAATCGCTTCATCCCCTGACTTAGCATCCAGGAGCATCATTGCCAGCTCAAGGGCATGGGTACCGGATGTTGTTAAAAGAACGTGACGAAAGCCGTACGTCTGTTGCATCCAGCGCTCAACACGCTGACCAACCTCCCCATTCCCGTGAAGAACACCCGTGCGAAGCACTGCTTCCAGCCCAGACAGCAAATTCGCCGGTATATGTGGCTTTGTAAGAGGAATTTTCATCATAACTCCTGAAGCACGATTCTCCCTTTGCGGGATTCAGGTGGTGACCTTTGATAGTCCGTAAAAGCTCAACAACCGTGAGATTGTTTGACGGAGATCGTGGTTTGATTCAACGAAGCGTCTGCCATTAATTCCGTGCGCTTCTCTCAATTTCGGGTCAAGGTAATAGCGTTGAATCGCAGCCGCAATTGCTGCAGCGCTTTTAGGCTCAATAAGGAAACCATTAACTCCGTCCTTGATCTGTTCCGGGGTACCACCGGAATTCGTCCCAACCACGGGAAGGCTCATCGCCATTGCATCGAGAGCTGAAAGCGAGTATGTCTCAGCATGGCTTGGCAACACGAAAACATCCATTGCATCGAGGAACGGAATGTAGTCACTTTGGAAGCCTACAAATCGGATTCTCTCTTCCAGACGATACAGTTTTACAAATTTATGAATCTCCTCGTTATAAACTGCACATGGCGGTTCATACATGACGCGCCCCGATCCTGATCGCTGTATTGTTGGCTCCCCCAGGACAAGGTATACAGTATGCTCCCTGACGTCATCTGGAAGGAGCAGATATGATTCGACAAACTCACGAATCCCCTTGCCAGGGTCTATCCGTGCCATGACGCCAACAAGTAGCGTGTCCTTGTCAATATTCAGCGATTTACGAACAGCGGCACGCCGAGAGAAATCACGCTGAAATTGGGATAGATCGCGCCCGTACGGAAGCACAAATACTTTATCTGCAGCGGCGGGTATGCACGCTTTGACCTCCTCAAGAAATTTCCGAGATGATACAAAGAACCCATCAACCCGTCGGTAAACCCATGCGTGAAGAAAATCTCTCTTCGGTATTATCCCCATGTAGAAACTATGAAAGAATCTCACCGAGCGGAGTAAGGCTTTACATCTCAATGCAATGGATACCATCCATACATCGCTGTGGTAGTGCGAGTGGACAACGCTGATTTGGTTGCGAGCGATAAACCGGCACAGCTGCATGACGTCAAAAGGATGCGGGAATTTTCGACGGTAGAGCGGAAGGCATGGCAATCCATGCGCCTGTATGAATTCACCGACACGACTCTGTGGGTTGCATGCAAAATAGCTTTCAACCCCTGCCTTGTGCAACGCTACGGCTAACGTACAGGCATAGTATTCCAGACCTCCCCACGCTTCCGATGTGAGCACATGCAAAACTCGGTGTTTGTTCACTAAAGAGCCACTCGCTGACATGCTTCGAGAAAAGACCAATTTCAAATTAGAACAGAATAAACATAGAAAGAGCAATAAATAGATGCAACGAGAATTGTTCTTTGCCGGGACTTTCTCGAAGTTGAAACTCAAAAGTGGAAACAATAACTTTATACGGTAGATCGTCATCGAGCGTTCCTTGGTTGGGAAAATGAAGAATCCGTTTCTAAAACAGGGCAGACCAAAAAACCGAATGGATGTTGCTACCGACCTCTTCTCTCAGGAATTCCTTCAGTCTTTAACCCGCATCATTGGGCTGGATCAACTCCTCGAAAATCTCGCCTCAAAATTTCGAGAAGTCGTTGACGCAGATTCTCTTTACGTTGTTATCTTTGATCCGATTACAGATCGATATGGCGGCAAAGTGGCAAGAGGGCTTCAATCCGAATTTCTTCACGATTTTACATTTTCTCGCTCTGAAAATTTGATTAAGTGGCTCAGCGTAAATCGATGCCCCCTTAATGTCGTGAAAGACATCGGAGTAGTAAAATTCCTGTCGGAAAAAGAGCAAGCGCTACTGCGCGGAGCGGGCATTGCGCTTATCATTCCGCTTATTGTTGTCAATCGGTTGACAGGAGCCCTTTTCTTCGGAAGAAAAATAAACGGCGGGTCTTACAACTCGTCAGAGATCGAGATGCTCACGACACTTGCAAATCAGAGCGCTCTGGCGATTGAACATGCTCTGATGTATCAGTTTCAAGAAGAAAAGTTGAAAAAGCTTTTCCATGCCGACAAGCTTGCGACCATAGGAGAACTCGCTGCTGGTGCTGCCCATGAAATCCGTAATCCTCTAACAGCAATTCGAAGCACTGTACAGTACATACAAAAGGATTTGCCAAATGAAAAGAGGTCCCTCGTCGATGGGATTGTCGAAGAGGTGGATCGCATCGATCGAATCATCAGAGGACTCCTGTCGTTCAGCAAATCTGCTGAACTCCATATGAGCGAAGTAAATCTTGAGGATCTAATCCAGCAGGCTCTTCTATTGCTTGATTCTGAGCTGAGAAGGCACAATATCGAAGTCTTCAAGAAAATAGAAGCTCAAAATACCACAATCATTGGCGATGCAGATCAACTCAAGCAGGTCATCCTTAACATATTCATGAATAGCATTCAGGCGATGCCGGAAGGGGGACAAATCGATGTGACGTTAACATCTACGCACCCTCAACCTGTTGCAAAAGAATTCGGCAATGAAAGAAGGGGTGAAGAGAGAAACTACCTTCGCATTGCAATTCGCGATACAGGCCCCGGCATTCCAGAAGAAAATTTGCCAAAAGTATTCGACCCATTTTTCACAACGAAGCAAAATGGAACAGGTCTAGGGCTATCAATCTCTTATGGAATCATCAGTAAACACGGCGGAGAAATCGAAATACAAAGTCAAACAAAGGGAGAACGTACTGGCACAACTGTGATTATATGGCTTCCACTTAAACGCACCCTCTGGCATAAAATCAATGAATCACAAGCGACCAACAACCTCGAGCTGAACAAATGAAAAATCAACAAGGGAGCGCCAGGATTCTCATCGTCGACGATGAGGAAAAAATTCGTAATATTCTTGCAGCGGTCTTAAAGGATGAAGGCTATGATGTGCAGACCGCAAGAGATGGCGTTGATGCGGTAGCAAAATCTACGGTGTATAAGCCGGACCTTCTTATCGTTGATCTCCAGATGCCGCAACTGAATGGCATGGAAACCATTCGCCTTATCAAAGAGCAACTTCCAGATGCCATTTCGATTATCCTCACTGCACATGGGACAATCCAATCGGCTGTCCAGGCGATCAAGGAGGGGGTATACGATTATCTCACAAAACCATTTGACAACGAGCAGGTGCTTCTTGTGGTCAGGCGAGCTGTAGAAATCCACCACCTGAAAACGGAGGTTAACCAGTTGAAATCTGAGCTGCGCGGTAGATATGGCATCCACAGTCTCATTGGGGAAAGTGAAGTTATGAAAACAGTGCAGCGAAAGATTCTGGAGCTCGCCTCCACTGATGCTACGGTGCTCATTGAAGGTGAGAGCGGGACAGGAAAGGAATTGGCGGCAAGAGCAATTCACTACGAAAGCAAACGGATGGGAAACCCTTTTGTCATTGTCGACTGCGCAGCAGTTCCACCCAACTTAATTGAAAGCGAGTTTTTCGGACATGAAAGAGGAGCATTCACTGATGCGCGATCGCTCAGGATAGGGAAATTTGAAGAAGCAAATGGAGGGACGATCTTCCTGGATGAGATCAGCGAACTTCCACTTGAAGCCCAAGCTAAATTGCTCAGAGTTCTCCAGGAAAGAGAGTTCACCCGAGTAGGCGGAAACCAGCTTGTAAGGGTTGATGTCAGAGTGATTGCGGCGACGAATAAGGACTTGGAAGTTCAAGTCGCTAACGGCAAATTCCGTGAGGATTTGTACTACAGACTTAATGTCCTGAAGCTTCGCATGCCTCCACTGCGTGAGCACGTTGCCGATATTCCAGTTTATGCTCGACACTTCTTAGCAAAATTCTCACCTGTCTTGGGGAAGAACATCACGGAAGTTTCAGATGAGGCATTAGCGCTCCTTAAGAGCCGAGAATGGAAAGGGAACATAAGGGAATTAGAAAACGTCGTTCAGCGCGCAATGCTGAATGCTCGCGGCAACCGTATCGAGGAGTCAGATATTGAGCAGACTGAGAGATCAGGACGTATTAGCATTGCTGAGCTTCATAACGTAGGCAATCTTCAAGAGCGTGTGCAATCGATTGCGGAACAGACCGAGCGGCAAATTATCCTCGAAGCCCTTAACGAGGTCAACTGGAATCGCACGAAAGCGGCAGAAAAGTTGGGGATAAGTCGCAAGACGCTGTTCAACAAGATGCGGCAATATGGAATCGGCAAATAGGAGAGTCAATGAGGCAACACGGAAGAGGGAAGATGAGAAGGTGCGTGTGTCGCCCTTTGTCCGTGTTCCATCTTCTGTGCAATACCTTTCCCAATGGTGTGGATAAGCTTACTCATTAGGCTGACCAGACGGCAAGCGACCTCGAGAAAATCCGCAGATATTTTTTGGCATGGAGATTGCTTTTCTGTGGAATGTCCAAAAACGAAACAGGCTGAAGTGTCAGTTGTCCATCTTACGTCATTTACACTCAATGTGGGCTCTATCTAAAGATACTCTTTGTTGAGGTGATAAACGATGATTCAAGCAATCGATTTAACCAAGCGGTATGAAGATGGGCTCTTAGCCCTTGACCATTTGAACCTCAATATTGAACAGGGACAGATATACTGTCTCCTCGGTGCAAACGGTGCAGGCAAGACAACGACCATCAACATTTTCTTCGACTTCATTCCACCGACGAGTGGTCAGGCTAAGATCAATGGAATCGACTGCAACAAAAATCCGCTCGAAGCGAAAAAGTACGCCGCATACCTGTCTGAAAACGTCATGCTCTATGGCAATTTTACTGCTCGACAGAATTTGGATTTTTTCACAAAGCTTGCGGGCAGAAAGAATCTGAAGAAAGAGGACTATCACATGGTAATGCGGCAGGTTGGATTGCCGGAGCGTTGTTTCGAGCAGCGAGTAAAGACATTCTCTAAAGGAATGCGCCAGAAGCTTGGCATTGCTATAGCCATATTAAAGGAAGCACCCGCATTGCTTCTTGACGAGCCGACATCGGGACTCGATCCAAGAGCAGCGGCTGACTTCATTAACTTGCTCAGGCAGCTCAGAGATGAGGGGAAAGCAATTCTCATGTCGACGCACGACGTTTTCCGCGCAAGACAAATCGCTGACCGAGTTGGCATCATGAAGGAAGGTACATTGATCATGGAACTGGCAGAGGAAGACTTACGGTACGAAGATTTGGAAAAGCTGTATCTGAAGTATATGGGGATAAGTTGAATGGGGAAGCTAACATATTACTCGAAAAAAGAAGTCTTATGGCTAACTATGCTTCCATACAGGAGTTTCTCAATCGGCAGATTGTTATCAGCAGTGAACCGATGAGGCAGGTATTCGGGCTTGCCTATAAGGCCTCTAAAACCGAAACTCCTGTCCTGATTGTAGGAGAAAGCGGAGCTGGCAAGGAAGTATTAGCACGCTATATTCACTGGGCGAGCGTGCGAGGCAACCGAATCTTTCTACCTGTCAATTGCGGTGCGATACCTGACACACTGTTCGAGGCTCAGTTCTTCGGATATGAGCGTGGGGCATTCACCAGTGCATTTGCAACTCATAAGGGTTATTTTGAACAAGCGGAGGCTGGGACTTTGTTTCTGGATGAGACTTCAGAGATCCCATATCATCTTCAGGTGAAGCTGCTGAGGGTCATTGAAGACAAAGAAATAGTGCGGCTTGGCGGCGAGAAGCCAATAGCAACGGACGTGCGAATCATTGCGGCAACAAACCGTAAGCTTTTGCCACTTGTGCAATCAGGAAAATTTCGGCACGACCTGTATTACAGGATTGCTGTACATGTCATTTCAATCCCACCTCTACGAGAGCGGAAGGACGACATCAAGGCGTTGGCGTACCATTTTCTCAGCAAACATGGGCGGGACGGAAATGCTTTAGCAGATGAGGCTCTTAGAAAACTTTACTCTTACGATTGGCCAGGGAATGTAAGAGAGCTTGAGTCGTGCATCATAAGAGCAGTCCTTTTCAGTGACGGCGGAGGACTAATAAGGCCGGAAGATATACGGTTTGATGTTGATGAGTGGCAGGACGATGACTCAGAGCGCAACAGGCTTGAAGAAGCATTAAGAAAGTGTGGCGGGTCCATAAAAAGCGTAGCGAAGGAATTGGGAGTGCACAGGAATACGGTGTACTACAGGATCAAGAGGTTTAATATTGATTTGACAGAGATTCGAAAATTCAGAAATGGGATACTAACTGACCAGGAGATGAAATGATCTGGACAATAGCGAAGAAGGAGTTACTTGAA
>JBMFJZ010000002.1:0-490143 GCA_049973045.1 Bacteroidota bacterium
CCTCATAGAGCAGAGCACCCCGCTCAAAAAGCAAGGTGAGAAGTCCGCTAGTGGCGGATTCCTCCTTATCTCGAAACCCTGAGAGGTAAAGGACGGATTCGATAACCCAATCAGAAGCAGCAGCCTCTTCAACAGCCCTGATTCCTTCGACGAGAAACTTTCCCGATGCCTCTCTCCTTTTTCTGTCACGGAGAAGACGAATTACCTTAAGCCGATTTTTCGAGATCATCCCTGGCATCTGCTGCGTCATTTATACCTATGAGATAATTTAGCATATCCCGACGGATAAATAAAGTCACTTTAAAGCCTGGGGCACTTTTCGGGAAGCTCGAACTAACATTCCCCGGAAGCTCAAGAGAAGGGTTGGCTATCGTGGGAGCATGAAGTCCACCAGAGGTGGCGAGGCTGTGGCGTCATTCTGCCCGCTACAACGAATACCACCAAGGGATTGCTTCGTCGTGGCGCCTTCGGCGCCACTCCTCGCAATGACACTTCGCGGCCCCTGTCATTGCGAATCCGCCGAACGCGGACACGAATACCGCCAACGGATTGCCACGCTCCCCCGCCTGACGGCAGGGGAGCTCGCAATGACACATCCTGTTTTTGTCATCAGTGAAGCGCGGCTTTGGCGCCACTCCTCCCAATGACACTTTTAGTTCCGTCATTGCCAATCCGTACGGCCTCCGCCCGAATGTTTCTGTCATTGCGAATCCGCCGAAGGCGGACACGAATACCGCCAACGGATTGCCACGCTCCCCCGCCTGACGGCAGGGGAGCTCGCAATGACACGTACTGCTTTTGCCATCAGTGAAGTGCGGCTTTGGCGCCACTCCTCCCAATGACAACTATGGTTTAGGAATCATCAGCCTTTCTGGCGAATCTCACTCTCGGTACTCCCCCCACACGGAGCGGAGTGCATCGGAAATTTCCCCAACCGTGGCATACGATTCGACGCATGAGATAATGAGCGGCATGAGGTTTGCTTTCCCTTCAGCTCCCCTCTTGAGCTGTTCGAGTGCGCGGTTCACCGCTTGGGAGTTGCGACGGTGCCTCAGTGCTTTCAGTCGCCCAATCTGCCGCTGTGCAACCGATTCGTCAACTCGCAGGATCGGTGGAGTTACTCGTTCTTCATCCTGATACGCATTGACTCCCACGATGATCCTTTCGCGATTTTCAATTGAGCGTTGATATTCGTAGGCACTCTTTGCAATTTCCGTTTGAATGAATTTCTGCTCAATTGCTCGAACAGCACCACCTATGTCATCAATTTTTTCGAGATACTTCCAAACGCGCTGCTCAATTTCATCGGTGAGGTACTCAACGAAATATGACCCGCCGAGAGGGTCAATGGTATCTGCGACGCCACTTTCATGAGCGATGATCTGCTGTGTGCGGAGGGCAAGTCGGACAGATTCTTCGGTTGGGAGTGCCAGAGCCTCATCACGGCTGTTCGTGTGAAGCGATTGGCATCCACCGAGGACAGCAGCGAGAGCCTGAAGTGCGACGCGCACGATATTATTGTCAATTTGCTGTGCTGTCAACGTTGCTCCTGAGGTCTGCACATGAAATCGGAGTTTCATCGACTCCGGGTTTTTTGCGTTGAATCGCTGCCGCATGATCTTTGCCCAGATACGTCGAGCCGCGCGAAACTTGGCAACTTCTTCAAAGAAATTATTATGTGCGCTGAAGAAAAACGAGAGCGCTGGTGCGAAACGGTCTACATCAAGTCCCGCAGCCATAGCAGCCTGAACATAGGCAATGGCATTTGCCATTGTAAACGCTACTTCCTGAACAGCGTTGGCGCCGGCTTCACGGATATGGTATCCACTGATGGAGATAACATTCCACTTCGGGAGATTCTCGCCACACCATGCAAA
Source organism: Bacteroidota bacterium (assembly GCA_049973045.1). GTDB lineage: Bacteria > Bacteroidota > Ignavibacteria > 0-14-0-80-59-12 > 0-14-0-80-59-12 > JBMFJZ01. Next base: position 1,878 of record JBMFJZ010000002.1, read on the forward strand.
CACATCAGTGACCAATCGCATCGATGCTTCAGGCGGATAGATATAGGTTCCGCGCGCACTGTACTCCTTCAGGATGTCATTCTGGATTGTCCCGGAAATTTTTTTAAAATCAGCCCCCTGTCGTTTTGCAATGGCGATGTACATGGCAAGAAGAATTGCTGCTGTCGCATTAATTGTCATCGAGGTTGTAACCTTTTCAAGCTCAATACCCTCAAAGAGGTGCTCCATATCCTCCAGGGAATCAATAGCGACACCAACTTTCCCGACCTCCCCTTCTGCCATCGGATGGTCGGAATCATAGCCCATCTGCGTTGGGAGATCGAAAGCTACGGAGAGCCCAGTCGTCCCGTGCTCTAGCAAATACCGATAGCGTCGGTTAGACTCTTCAGCAGTTGCGTAACCGGCGTATTGTCGCATTGTCCATAGCTTCCCACGGTACATCGTCGGATATGGTCCGCGAGTGAACGGATATTCTCCCGGGAAGCCGAGTGTTTCACGATATGAAATCGGGCGAGGAAGGTAAATGCGATCGACGGGGATGTGTGAACTTGTTTCAAAGTTCTGAATTCTTTCGGGGAATTTTTCAATTACTGGAGCAACCGTTCGCCGCTCCCAGTCCAGCTTAAGACGAGTGAGCTCTTCTTCCATGGCATAACCTTTCTACGTGCAATGAAATTTTCCCCACTGATGTCTCGGTTCCCCTCCAGGAGCCGGGTGCGCGGAGAGGCGCGACGGGAATGACAGCGGCAAGGTATGTAGATGAGCTCAGACACTTGCGCTACTTTCCACCATAGGCGCATAAGCCTCAGGCTTAAAAGAAGATCAAAATTTGCTCCTGGGTAACATTAGTTATCCAGCGCGGGCAATCTGAAGTCTGTTCAACGCTCGCTTGAGCGCAGCTCTGGCTCGTTCCAGGTCAATATCTTTTGAACGTTCCTTAAGTCGTTTGAGTGCTCGATCCCGGGCTGCTTCTGCGCGTGCAACGTCGATTTCATCACGCCGCTCTGCAGTCTCAGCGAGAAGCAACACTCGATTCTCGCGAACTTCTGCAAAGCCGCCGCTTGTTGCATACAGCAGTTCCGATCCATCCGGCAGTCTGACAATGATCTTCCCGACGCTGAGGGAACTGAGAAGCGGAGCATGATTGTAGAGCACTTGAAAACTCCCGATCGTCCCCGGCGCACGGACGCTAACTACTTTGCCGGAGAATAGGACACGCTGAGGAGTTATGAGGTCACACTGGAATGTTTTATCATTCATCGCCTGTCTCTAACAAGCTCATACTGCTTTGAGTTTCTTAGCTTTCTCAAAGACTTCGTCGAGTGTGCCCACCATGTAGAAAGCGGCTTCAGGAAGATCGTCAACTTCCCCCTCAATTATTGCTTTGAAGCCTTTGATCGTGTCTTCAAGCTTCACGTATCGACCTGGCGTTCCGGTGAACTGCTCCGCTACAAAGAATGGCTGCGAAAGGAATTTTTGGATTTTCCGGGCGCGCTGGACGGTCAATTTATCTTCATCCGAAAGTTCGTCCATACCGAGGATATTGATGATGTCCTGTAAGTCCTTATAGGCTTGGAGAATCTCCTTCACCCGTTTTGCAACGTAGTAATGTTCATGTCCAACGATGCCTGGCTCAAGAATCCTCGAGGTGGAATCGAGTGGATCAACAGCCGGGTAAATTCCAAGCTCAGCAATCTGCCGGCTCAATACGGTTGTCGCATCGAGGTGACTGAAGGTTGTTGCCGGTGCTGGATCAGTGAGGTCATCGGCAGGTACGTAAATTGCCTGGACAGAGGTGATGGAACCTTTCTTCGTTGAGGTGATTCGCTCTTGCAATTCTCCCATTTCTGTAGCGAGGGTTGGTTGATATCCGACGGCTGATGGCATGCGGCCAAGGAGAGCTGAGACCTCAGAACCGGCCTGGACGAATCGAAAAATATTATCAATGAAAAGAAGAACATCTTTCCCTTCTTCATCTCGGAAATACTCTGCGATGGTGAGTGCTGTTAAACCGACTCGCTGGCGGGCTCCAGGCGGCTCATTCATCTGGCCAAAGACAAGGGCGGTTTTGCTAAGCACACCCGACTCTTTCATTTCCAGCCACAAGTCGTTTCCCTCTCGCGTCCGTTCACCAACTCCCCCAAACACCGAATAACCGCCGTGCTGTGTTGCAATGTTGTGGATTAATTCCATTATGATAACTGTCTTGCCAACACCTGCGCCACCGAAGAGCCCCGTCTTCCCACCTTTGGCGTATGGCTCAAGAAGATCGATGACTTTGATTCCAGTTTCAAACATTTCCTGATTAGTGGTGAGCTCATCAAATTCTGGTGCAGAACGATGAATGGGATAGAATTTCTCCGTTTCGATTGGACCAAGTCCATCAATCGGCTTGCCAATGACGTTTAGCAAGCGGCCCAGAACCTGAGGACCCACAGGCACCTTAATTGATGTCCCTGTGTCATATGCTTTCATCCCTCTGACCAGACCCTCCGTTGAGTCCATTGCAACGGCGCGAACCCTGTCTTCGCCCAGATGCTGCTGGACTTCAACGATAAGGTCTTCATCAACCCCCTCGATGTTCTTTCGGGGAATCCTTACCGCATTTAGAATTGGCGGCAACGTGCCGTCAGAAAATTCGATATCAACGACCGGTCCAACTACTTCAATTATACGACCCTCATGAAGAGGAGAATCTGCCATCACCACTCCTTCTATTTTTGAGATAGTAAACAACAGAAAAACTGTCAATAAAAAAATTTACCATACCACGCCTTGAAAATCAACGAGGGCTCGCCCGGATATTATGCCCATTTTCACTCTTCGACCAGCGCCAGTGTAACCTGACGCCGCTCAACATCAACTGAAACAACTTGAACCATAACCTTGCTCCCGAGTCGGTATTCACGCTTCGTTCGCCTCCCAACCAGAGCATACCGCTTCTCATCGTAGACATAGTAATCATCCACCATATCACGCACATGAACCATTCCTTCGACAAGAAGATCCGTGATCTCAACAAAGATGCCGTAGTTCGTCACTCCGCTGATCATACCGGCGAAGACATCACCAATGTGGCGCTTCATGAACTCCACTTGCATAACGCGAATTGCCTGACGTTCTGCCTCGAGAGCATTTTGTTCTCTGCCGGAGGCAAACTTGCACAGCTCATCAAGCCGATCCATCCACTGTCGCGCACGGGCTGCAGTCATGCCCTGCTGGTACTCCGTGAGGAGTCGGTGCACAAGAAGGTCCGGGTACCGCCGAATAGGTGACGTGAACTGCGTATAGTACGAAAAACCAAGTCCATAGTGACCGATATTGTTCGGAGAGTAGACCGCCTTTGCCATTGATCGAATTGCAATTTCATTAATCAGCTCTTCGACCTCACTTCCTCTCACCTGTTCGATGAGCCTTTGTAGTGACTTGGAACTTGTCCCTCCGTCGACGTGCAATCGAAAACCAAATTGCTTTACATAGTTCGCAAGTTCACGAAGTTTCTCATGATCCGGCACATCGTGAACACGGTACACGAAAGGCTTCGCTTCGCCCCCACGTCGGATGCGGCTTATATGCTCTGCAACAGTTCTGTTGGCAAGAAGCATAAATTCTTCAATGAGACTTGTCGCCTCGGTTCGACGCTTCTTGATAATCTCGACCGGATATCCACAATCATCAAAACGAAAACTCGCCTCGGCACTCTCAAAGTCAATGCTCCCCTCCCGTAGCCTCTTCTTCAAGAGTATCTGACTCAGCTCATGCATACGCTGAATTGTCTCAGCGAAGTCTCTTTCGACGGAACTCGGGACACGCCCCTTGCCTGTCTCAATGATCTTCTGAACTTCTTCATACGTAAATCTACGTCGGCTCCGAATGATCGTGCGAACGATTTCATACGATATGACTCTCCCCTCTTTGGTAACTTCCATAAGGACAGAGTACGTGAGCCGGTCTTGACCTGGCCGAAGACTACAAAGATTATTTGAAAGTTTCTCAGGCAACATGGGAATTACGGTTGTGGGGAGATACACACTTGTCCCGCGTCGAAACGCCTCCCGATCAAGCGCCGATCCCTCACGAACATAGTAGCTGACGTCGGCAATATGAACCCCGAGTTTCATCCGGCCGCCACCGAGTACCTCAAGCGAGACAGCATCATCGAAGTCCTTCGCATCCTCCGGGTCGATAGTAAATGTGAGAAGATTTCTGAGGTCTCGGCGTCGAAGAATTTCTTCTTCCGGAAGAGATTCAGGAATTGCTTTTGCTTCAGCACAAACGTCGCGTGGGAATGCAAGAGGCAAATTGTGCTCTCGAGCAACGGAGAGAATCTCCACATGGGGGTCGCCAGCTTTGCCAAGAACTTCAACTATGCGCCCCTCGGGATTAAGTTCAGTCGAGTTCCACTCCATTAACTCGGCGACAACTTTCTCTCCAGGGCGCGCTCCTTTCGTGTGCCCTCTGGGAACGTAAACGTTACGCGTTAACCGCGTGTTGTCAGGAACAACAAAGAAAAATCCGTGGCTCTTCTCCATTGTTCCCACAATCTGGCTCCTCCCCCGCTCAAGCACTTCGACAATCTCCCCCTCAGGCATTTCCTCCTTGGAGCTCCTCTGGGCTCTTCGAGAAGATGGCTCAGCAAACAAGGCAACTCTCACCCGGTCACCATCGAGCGCCGTGCCGAGAAAACGATGTGGTATGAAAACACGACCAACCTCTCCCCCCTCCGCTTCCACAATACCTGTCCCTTGTTTTGTGACAGTAAGCCTGCCGATGATGCGCGAAGGCTTAGAGATATACCGATACCCTTTCCCCTTCACCCGCTGAATAACATCTGTCCCAACAAGATGGTGAAGCACTTTGCGGAGAGCCCGTTTGTCACTTTCGCTTTGAAGACCAAGCAGGGTGGCGATTTCGGCACACCGAAATGAATCGGTGGAACGACGCTGGAATAATTTAAGGACCTGGAACGTCAGGTTTTCAACCGTGGAACCGGCTTTTTGTTTCATCAAAATGTGATCCTATAATAGATGCGTGCCTCGTAGATTCCTTGTTTTTCTTCTGGAGCCTCAAACGATTGCTTGCTTCGTCGGGCAAGCTCAAGAACCAGGCTCCGCAGCCCGCCCCTGGCAGAATGGAATACTTCACCTAACGAAAACTGAACAACTATATCAGCATTGGTGATATCACTGAAAACCTTCCCTTCGTATCGCCAGTAGGCGCTCCCAATCTCACCGCTCAGCCGCACCCCTGTGGAAGAAACGCCCCCACCCCCATAGCTCAGCTCCAATGACTGAATGAATCCTGTTTCGCGGAGAAATTTCGACAGGGCATTTGAAAGCAGAGACGTTGAGACGCCCGAAATAACAGACCGAGAAAGAGTAGTCCCCACATCCGAGGAAAGCTGCGTTCCTTCGGGTCCAAGCAATTCGTCCTTAAATTTTCCTGAAATTATATATGAGATTGCATCAGCCTGCACGTCTCTCCCCGGAGGTGGAGATTTCCCGTTGATGGTCATATTCATTGCTACATCAGGTTTAGTAAGTGTCCCCGTAATGTGCAGAACAACAGCGACTTGCTCAACTGTATCAGCGTGCGCATGGGTCCCGGAATATGTTGCAGTCACGTCAAGCTCCGGATTTACTGGATCACCAGTGAAACGGAGTTTGCCAGTGGCAGCGAACTTCTTGTAGAAATTGTAATAGTACGAGCGTTCGCCAATGGCAATGTCTCCGACAAGCTTCACCATATCTCTCTCGTTAAACAAATGAAGCTTGCCGTTGAGAACAGCAAACAGCTCTTCGTCAGTAATAGGATTGATCAGAAAACGAACTTCAGTCCTGCCCAGCGTTTCAATGGTGAGATCATAGGAAAATCGGGGAAGAAAATGCGAGGCTAACATCTGCTCCCGGCTTCGCTTGCGCCTCTCTTCGATGAGCCTTTCAAGCCGCTCTTGTGGAGTTTCCATCCTTGTTGTAGCAAGGTAGACGTAATTGATCTCTTCTGCCATGGCGGCTTCACTTGCTGCAGGAGAAGGAGGAAACACAATGCTTGCCTCCTTGACTTTCACAACACCACGAAGAGCAGCCTCTTCAGTTGTCCCGGTAAGTCGCAGACTATCTGAGCCTGTTGTCAGATAAAGTGTTCCCGAAATCTCCTGTGACGTTGAAACGGATTTCTTCATGATGAGAAGCTCGCCAATGCCTGCTGTTGAAAATGAATTGACTTGGAATCCATGCATGAACACTTCACCCGTTGCAACGAATCTCCCTTCCGGCGCTTCGCTCCTTTCATTTAGAACCACAAGACTGTCAACGACCAGGCGATCGCCCGCAGGTGTCACTGACAAATGAACTGTATACTTTAGCCCGTTCAGAAGAAAAAGCAGAGAAGCATCTGCCTCGAGAGATCCTGAAAAGAGCGGCGACTTTGGGGTTCCTCGAATTAGCAATGTCCCGGTCAGATTCCCTGTCAGATTATCAGCCACGCTTACTAAAGGTGCCAGGGTCTCAAGTGGAAATGAGCTTGCAAGAATCTCCACGTCGAGGGTATCATCCTCGCTTCGAAGAGGAAATGTTCCACGGACCCGGAGAGGTACAGTCCGCTGAGGGTGGATTGACAACTCCGCCGAAGGCGGACTCCGGAGCGCAAAAGACCCGGATAGATATCCCTCACGGAGCTTCACATCCCCAGCAAAATTTCCAACTGCTGCGCCGCCATAAGAGACGCTATCCAGTGTAAGCATTGCCTGGAGCTCGGGTGCTGAGAAAGTTCCGGAGAACGTTGCCATCAGGTTCATGCCACCGTTAACACGATGATACCGCGTTGTGTCCATAAACATCGATAGAAGTTCGCGCAGACGAAGCCCCATTGCTTGAAGCTTGCCGGAAAGTGCACCACTAATTATGGCAACATCAGAGAGCCTAACTTCTCCAGAAGAGCCTGCGAACACCATTTCCGCCATAGAAAGGGAATGCGGCATAGCAAGAAGAATCGCAGGTGACGTCAGATGCCAGGGATGCTCTCTGTAATCAACGAACAATGTATCGATGATAATCCTGGAAATGGAATCGCGAAGATCAACTGCAGAAGTTAGCTTTACGAAAAGCGCGGAGTCAAAAAGGACAGAACTTTTCAACTCCCCATACCGGTCAGACACTGCGAAATCAAACTTCAGTCCCCTAAACTCGTGCTCGTTCAGAAAATTTTTCTCCATGCGAGCGGCGACAACAAGCGCAAGGGAATCTGCAAGCGACGCAAAGGTATCATCGTGAAGGTCAATTACGACTTCGGCGTTCCGAAAATAGAGCGCACCTTTTGATGAAACCCGAGCAAAGTAATCCACCCACAGACTGTCACGGAGCCATACGTGCGATCCTTTGCGGGTAACGCTCCCAACTAAGCTCCCCGTCCCGTCAATCTCATCCTGAGAAAAAAATGCTGCAATTGGTGAAATATTCTTTAACTGAACATTATAATGAGCAAACTCAAAGGTTGTGTCGACCCTCACAGAGGTCGGGACCGTGGACCTTCTATGCCTCTCCTCCACTCCTCCACTCCCTCCGCTGCGGCGGACAATTTCATCCGAAATATGCGAGGCAATTTTAGTCAATGAGGAGAGAAGACCGCTGTAGGTAAAACGACCGCCAATGGATAAATCGGCAACAGAAGATTCAATGTTGATCTGCCGCTTGCCGTCAGTTGAGCGGGTAACAGCGAGATGCAAAGGTATGGCTTCCACAGGCCTCGCTCGAAGCAGTCCGCCTCTGGCGGACTCAAGCTGGATGGAAGCTGATCCAGTGAACTCCTCAATGCTCGAACCTGACCAGGCGCCATGGAGTGTAAAGTTCAGCGAGCTTTCATAAAATGGATTGTGCAAAAGCTTCCCTAAATTGATCGAAGAAAATGCACCATCAATCATATACGACAATCTAGTAGATTGTGGAGATGATAGAGCGGTAGCGAAGGCAATGTTCCCTGCTCCAACGCTGGTGTTGACCTGGAGATTTACCTGCGCAGACCCGGAGGCAGCACTCATACGTGCAATGGCAGTTTTGATCTGTATGTCTCCCAGGGACGAAGTATCAAGCTGTACCATCGATTGTGCTATAGCTTGCCTGAGTGAAGTGCCGCTGCCGCGAATTGTCACAATCCCATTGAGTTTGCTGCGAAGCCTACTAGAGGGGAGCAACTCAAGATTCACATTGCGCATCGTCATGCTGCCATTGTACCTTAAGGTCGGAGCGGCAGCATTCAATGCGAGCTTTGCATCGATCGTTCCAAATCGAGTCTTGAGAATTGCCTTCGCTGCAAAATCAACGGGCTTTCCAACGAATTGGAGGGTTGCATCAATTTGACCGAGGTGTGAAAAGTCTGGCAGCTTTAAGCCTGGCAACAATTCCATAACATCGCCATAGGTGATGAGTGCCCGAGTCGACTCCACAGTGAGGAAAAGGTTGGCGGGCTCATCAAGATGATCGACGCTCCCTCGCAGTGCGATCTCAGTTGAATCAGCCCTCAGCGTAAGATCATGAACAACCATGCTCCCGAATGTTCCTGTAGCCTGCGCATGAAGATACACTTGTTGATCCATGAACCACAGGGGTGCAATAAATTTCCGCAGTTCACGAGAGTCAAGAGGAGCGGCTTCGATATTGAACGTAGCTGATTTCGTTCGGAGCGATGCAAGCTGTATGCTGCCACCGAAGAGATTTAAGCCATCCAGGCGTGCCATTACCTGTAGATGCGACTGCTCAAGGTCGATGCGCAAATTGTCAACGACAACTCCTTTTGTAGAGGCGATGACTGTCCCGATGATATTGTGCACTGTGATAGGTGGAGAATCTACGTGAAGAGCCGCATGCTCAATCTGAGCGCGAGCTTCCTTCGGTCCGATCAGACCCACAAGGGCAAGACTAATATCACGAGCAACAAAGTTTGTGTAGTGAAGAACATCCGATGATGTATCGGAGATAGGTGTTGTGGAATCAACAACAGTTATAATCCCTCCTTGTATTTGGAAATTTCGAACAGCAAATGTCCACGGAAGCCCTTTGCGTTGCTTCTGCTCCTTTGGAAGGAAAAGGTGTTCATAATTCCATGTGCTGTCGGCAAATCGAACGAGGCGGACTCGGGGTTCAGTTAGAATAATCTCGTGAAACGTAATCCGCCTTTCGATCAATGAGATGGGGTCGTAGCGCAATCTCACCCGCTCTGCAGAAAAAAGATAAGTTCCGTTAATCTGGAGGGCAACGCCATCAATTGTCAGTCCCGTAAAGATGCTCCCGTGGAACTCGCCGAGGTATAGAGAGCCATATGTAACCTTGCTAAATTCTGTGAGAAGGAAAACTCGAAGGTAGGAGCGAAAAAGTTTAGTCTGAGTAAAGCCAAGGAGGGCAGCTCCAATGAAAATAGCAAGGATCACACCATAGAGAAGCGTGCGAAAGATGTTTTTGCCACGCGCCATAAGAGGAAGGTATTCTCAACAATACCGAGAGCGAACAGTTTCAATTATTCGCGTGGTTGATCGATCGGGGATGTAATCAACTGTCACCACGCGTCCACCGGCTGCTTCAACAACATCGCGCCCTACTACCTCCTCCGCCTTCCAATCAGCCCCTTTGACAAGCACATCGGGAACAAGATCAAGGATGAGATGATACGGTGTGTCTTCATCGAAGATCGTCACATAATCAACTACACCAAGAGAAGCAACGATTTCAGCACGATCTTCCTCCGGGATAATAGGACGCTGCTCCCCTTTTAATCGACGAACGGAAAGATCGGAGTTCACAGCAACGATAAGCACATCACCGAAGACTCGAGCGCGCTTTAGATACTCGATGTGTCCTCGATGGAGAATATCAAAGCAGCCATTTGTAAAAACAACCCGTTTCCCCTCCTGGCGAAGTGCTTTCCGCAACTCGATCAACTCACGTCGAGCTAAAACGCATCCCATCGACTCACACTCCGTTTTCATCGTCGAGGATCGCTGACTTTAGTGAGTTGAGATCAATTGGAACAATCCCAACTTCCCCGCAGACAACACCACCCGCAAAGTTTGCCAACGATGCAGCTTCACGGAGGGAAGCTCCAGCAGCTAAAGCAATTGTCAAAGTGGAAATTACTGTATCCCCTGCCCCAGAGACATCGGCAACTTTGCGAGCTTTCGTCGGGACATGAGTCACCGTTCCGTCAGATTCAAACAGCGACATACCTTTCTCACCTCTGGTCAGAAGAACAGACTCCGCCTCAAGTCGCCTGAGAATTTCTTTCCCCGCTGCCTCAACATGTTCATCGTTCATCAGACGGACCCCAAGTGCCTCTTCCACCTCTTTTCGATTCGGTTTGAACACTGTCACATGCTTAAATGCAAAAAAATTATTAAACTTTGGGTCAGCGGTGACAAGGACATTATGCTCCCGAGCATGTTGCACAATATCAGCAATCAGCTCCCGAACGATAACCCCCTTGTTGTAGTCCTCAATGATCACACCATTTAGTGCTGGCAAATTTTGAAAAAGGACGTCGAGTATCCGTTGCTGAATTTCACGTGTTATATCCTTACGTACCTCTCGGTCGATACGAACCACATGCTGACCGTGAGCGATGACACGCGTCTTGACAGTCGTTGGTCTGGATGAATCAACAATAAGCCCGTCCAGACAGAATCCACTCTGTTGGACTAACTCGCGAAGAATCGCACCGCTATTGTCGTCCCCAATTGTGCCAATGAGAAGAGGCTCGCCTCCAAGCGACTTGATGTTATTGGCAACATTCGCGGCTCCTCCGAGCCGTGCAGACTCTGACTCTATTTCGACAACGGGCACAGGGGCTTCAGGGGAAATACGATTGACAGTTCCCCAAAAATAGCGGTCAAGCATGAGGTCACCGACAACTGCAATCCTCTTGCCGATGAATTGATGAAAAAGCTCTTCAAGACGTGCTTGACTGAAATGAACCACTTTTGACGCTTAACTCCATTGAAAAATGAAAACTGCGAAATGCAAATTCTTGGTGGCCACTTAGCAAATATTTTAACTTTATGGACTCCGCTTCATCAGCCTTTGGCTGAATTTTGCATTTTTCAATATAGACATAGCATCGCTAAGAAGCAATGAAATCAATGAGATGCGAGCGCCGTAGAGGGAAATTCCGATACAATTTTTTCCAGAAAGGTCTTTACTTCTTACATCGATAAGATTCTGGCAAGTTCCAGCAGAGTTGTATCAATTGTCTTTTTCCGTTCCCATGTCTCGCGCAAGGGGGTAAGAACAACAGACCCGTTCACCTCGCCAACCATCACATTCGAGGCACCGCTCAAGAGTGTGGTAACGGCAGCATGACCAAGTTTGCTTGCAAGGAGGCGATCGCGCGCTGTAGGCGACCCTCCACGCTGGACATGTCCCAGCACGCCAACTCGATACTCATAACCGGCAGCATCTTTCACCTTTTTTGCCAGAGTAAAGGCTCCCCCTTGTTCATCTCCTTCGGCAACCACAATGATCGCACTTGATTTATCTTTCCGAAAGCTTCTCAGAAGGGATTTTAATTCATCTATGTTCGTCTCTGTTTCTGGTATAGCAATGTACTCAGCCCCGCTTGCAAGCCCAACGTCAAGTGCGATAAATCCTGAGTCGCGACCCATTACCTCGACATAAAACAAGCGATCGTGCGAGCTTGCAGTATCACGTATTTTATCAATGGCTTGCATAGCGGTGTTAATGGCAGTATCATACCCGATTGTGAAATCAGTTCCATAAAGATCATTGTCGATCGTTCCGGGGATACCGACAACAGGGATTCCATGCTCCTCGTAGAGCTCCATTGCACCCCGGAATGTCCCATCCCCGCCGATAGCAATAAGTCCTTCTATCCCGCGCTTGCGAAGCTTCTGCGCAGCCTTTGCACGCCCTTCTTTCTTCTTGAACTCTTCAGAACGAGCCGTCTTCAGAATCGTGCCGCCCCGCTGAAGAATATTTGAAACCGATCGCGCATGAAGCTGAACAAATTCCCCACGAATCATCCCGGCATAGCCGCGGTAAATTCCATAAACCTCTACTCCGTGATAAATAGCTGTTCGAACCACAGCGCGTATAGCAGCGTTCATGCCAGGTGAATCACCACCACTCGTGTAAACGCCAATTCGTTCCATTTCTCCCTCAATCAAGATTAACTGAAAATGCTTCACAAAGCCTGGTAGAACACGTTGAGGATAATCATATCCTCCAACATGATAGAATGCCAATTATGTCTGTTCCCCTGCTTCATCCGACTTTCTCCAATGCTTTAACACTCTCTCCGCCAGAAAATCGGATCGCCCCTTGATGTTGGCAAATTGCCCTTCTTTCGCTCTCCTTGGCTAACGCATCCTGGCAATCTGAGACACCCCGGTAAACCTCACCCGGATAGATAGGCCACTGTCCCGTTGTTTCACCTCTTCAAATAGCGGCAGCCGGGACAACGAAACGCATACAGCTTAAAAAAGCCTAAGATAAATTCAATTGACGGGCGAAACGGCGAATTAATATACGTCACGGGTCGTCGGATGTCTTCATTTTTTTGCCTTCGTAACTTCGCCCATTACTTCACCAATTACCTTTTTCCCCTCGTCAGTAATATAGATAGCGCTGAAAAAGACAGGAGCTCCTTCCTTAAGAGCTTTTATGACTGCAGTTTTACTTCTCCCTTCAACCACTCTAATCGAGAGCTCCTTATCCGCCTTCCAAGTTGGCCAGATTGGAACATCATTGCCTTCCGCATCTACCCCTTTAGCTGTCACAGTTATTTCTTCACCGACTGCAAGTTTGAACGCTGTTAGCCCGACACCTGTGCCTGGCGTGTCTCCCTTGTAAATTATGATTTGTGACAGCGTGCCTCCTTTTGTCTGCCCAAGTGCCACAAATGTCGATGTGGCAAGTAGCGCGAGCGCGCTCACATTGACTAAGTAGAAAAAAATGCGTCGAGTCTTCATGATTATCATCTCCTTTCTGAGGTTACTGCCGTTTCGCCTGATAGCTTGTATTCACGAAGGGCAAGCAGAAATTTTAAATTGCTCATATCTTTATCTTTCATTTTTCAATCTTCAATTTGACCCCGCCTACGGTGCGACCCGCCTAACTCACAGAACTCCGCGAAATGTTTTTAGAGATAGAGGTTTAAAGCATATCCCAATGAAATTAAGATATCCGATTTGAAAGTGAATTGCAATTATCATTTGATTCATTAAAGGGATTTTGCTATTTTTTGTTTTCAAAAAGGAGGACCGTATGGAAACAACACAAGGTAGCCAACATGCTCGTGAAAGATGGGGAACACGCATTGGATTAATTCTTGCGATGGCGGGCAATGCTATTGGTCTCGGAAATTTTCTTCGCTTCCCTGTTCAAGCCGCTCAGAACGGCGGCGGAGCATTCATGATCCCTTACTTCACTGCACTTCTCTTCCTCGGCATTCCACTCATGTGGGTTGAATGGTCAATAGGTCGATACGGCGGCCGGTATGGACATGGATCAGCTCCCGGAATGTTTGATGTCATGTGGAAGAACCCGGTGGCAAAGTACCTCGGGTCACTCGGTTTATTTATCTCAACGATCATCCTCATCTATTATACATACATCGAATCGTGGACACTCGGGTTCAGTTTTTTCTCTCTTTTCAAGACATACTTCGGAGAAACAACATTTGCAAATATGGGGGGCTTCCTTCGGAGCTATCAAGGGGTCGAACAAAACTATTTCACCTCAATTCTTCCCGCGTATGGATTCATGCTCTTCACTGTTGGACTAAATTTCTACATCCTCTATCATGGGATCTCAAAAGGAATAGAGAGGCTAGCGAAGATTGCGATGCCGCTTCTTTTCCTCTTCGCTATCATTCTTGTTATCCGCGTTTTTACACTTGGCACTCCGAATCCTCAGTTCCCTGACCGAAGTGTTGCTAACGGATTAGGATTCATCTGGAATCCAGATATCAGCAAGCTCTCCTCGGCAAGGATCTGGTTGGCAGCCGCAGGGCAAATCTTCTTCACGTTGAGCCTCGGAATGGGAACAATTCAGGCATATGCAAGTTACCTCAAAGAAAATGATGATATTGCGCTTTCAGGTTTCACAACAGCCGCTACAAACGAGTTTGCAGAAGTTATACTTGGCGGCAGCATCGCAATACCTGTAGCCGTCGCATTTTTCGGAGCCGTAACAACACAAGAGATCGCAAGGGGGGGAGCGTTCAATCTTGGCTTCATCTCGATGCCCATCATCTTTCAGCAAATTCCTCTGGGAAATGTCTTTGGATTCCTATGGTTCCTCTTACTGTTCTTCGCAGGCATCACATCATCAGTAGCAATGGCTCAACCGGTTATCGCATTTATCAAGGATGAATTCCACATAACACACGGAAAGGCAACAGCCCTGATCGGCGGATTGACTTTGCTGGCAATCCAGCCTGTGATTTTCTTCCTCTCCCATGGATTCCTTGACGAAATGGATTACTGGGCTGGAACGTTCGGGCTTGTCCTCTTCGCTCTTATTGAAATAACAATCTTCTCGTGGGTCTTTGGCGTTGATCGAAACAGACTTGAGCACACTCCAAAGAGTCAGCGGTGGAAAGTCTGGTTCACGAGTCTTGATCGAGGCTGGGAGGAAATTAATAGAGGGGCTGATCTCAAAATCCCCCGCGCCTTCTACTGGATCATCAAGTACGTAACGCCACTTTATCTTCTGGTTATAATGATTGCCTGGACAATCCAGGATGCGATACCAACGCTCTTCATGGACAGCGTTAAGGCTGAAGACCTCCCATTCCGGTGGGGAGCACGAGCACTCATGTTACTAATCATGGTAGCTTTCTTTGTGTTGATCAGGTGGGCGTGGAAAAGCAATCGCAAACTTGCTTAAGAGAATTTTTGGCTCAGGTTGCGACGCAAGAAGTAACAAGGCGACAAGCACAAAACGTATCCCGCCATGGCGGGACACAAAGAGATTTGATTACTTTGTCGCGGAAGAAAAATGACTATATCTGCTGCGTCACACTCCAGGAGTCTAAAGGTCACCCCAAACGTGGAGAGAGAAGGGTCGGGGGTATAAAGTGCGACCACCTAACACACCCCGAAGCCTTTACTGACATCGTTTTGAGTTGCCAAAAAGAAAAAAGCCCCGACCAGATTTAAAGCCGGGGCTTTTTAAACCATCAAGAAAATATCAGTATAGGAACATCGGTTTGCCCATCATGTTAGCGACCTTGGGTCGGTATTGCTCAACATCGTAAAGTTCATCAACATCAACTCGCTTTACCCCTTCCATGATTGTCGTGATCGGGACTGTAGTGTATTTCCCTTGTTGAAGGGCGACCATGTTCCCAAACTGCTTGCTTAATGCCAAGTCTGTAGCAAGAATTGCAAAGCTTATTGCAACCATCCGATCCAGTGCATCGGGTTCGCCACTTCTCATGAGATAGGCAAGTTGCTGATAGATAATGTTTGAACCGGTGAGTTTCTTGATTGCCTCCCCTGTAAGGGCGCCGATGCCACCGAGTTTCTTATGACCGAAAGCATCAGCCTGACCGTATTCAACAATTTTCCCCCCAACCATTTGCGCCCCTTCGGAGATAGTCATAATCGCATAGTGGCTGGGGTTGTTCCGTTTGTCTTCCATAAGGAACTTTGCAAGCTTTTCTGGATCAAAATGAACCTCTGAGATGATAGCCCGGTCTACGCCAGCTAAATACGCTGAGATAAGCGATGTCTCTCCCGAATTTCGTCCAAAAAGCTCCACAATGGCAATTCGCTCGTGTGACCCCGCAGGGGTTCTCAGCGCGGTAATAAAATTCACACTCCGTGTCACTGCCGTCGAAAAGCCAATGCAATAATCAGTTCCGTAGACGTCGTTATCCATAGTCTTCGGGATCGCCACTACGGGGAACCCCTCTTGATGAAGCCGAACAGCATAACTCAACGTATCGTCGCCACCAATCGGAATAAGGACATCAACGCCAAGATGCTCAAGCGCTTTCAGCACATGAGGTGTAAAATCCCCGGGTGGATCTCCCTCCTTCGGTGGATGTTTCGTATCACGCAGAAATTCCGGGACTTCATTCCACCGAACTTTTGCAGGATTTGTCCGAGAAGTGTGAAGAATGGTTCCCCCGGAACGATCGATCGTCCGCGTGTTGCTCTTCGTGAGAGGGACTGCCCACTCTTCATTACTTTCCTTTGCCTCGGGATTATAATATAGCAAACCAGCCCACCCTCGGCGTATGCCTATAACTTCTGCCCCCTCGTCTATAGCACGATAGACAACAGCTTTGATACAGGGGTTCAGGCCCGGGACATCTCCTCCACCTGTGAGTATACCAATTCTCATCGTTGCATTCTCCCTTTCCTTTCTCTTTACACGTGTCAGATACCCACCATTCTAAAATGACTACGCAAGATTGAATGTATCGTGTTCGATCAGTGTTTGCAGTTTTTCTAATTGCGCGTAAGCCGTGAGATCAAATTGAATTGGAGTGATAGAGACGTAATTATGCTGAATGGCAACTTCATCAACATCATCATCGGTATCTATTATACGGAGTCGCCCAGTGAGCCAGAAATATTCCTTATTGTTTGGATCGCGCCGCACATCAAACGAATCATCCCATGTTGAACGACCCTGACGGGTTACTTTCACACCGTGGATTTCCTTTTCCGGCACAGCAGGAACGTTCACATTGAGCAAGACCCCTTTCGGCAAACCATGTTTCAAAACCAATTTAACTAATCGGCGTGCAAATGAAGCTGCGTAGCTAAAATCGGGCTTTTCAAATGTAGCGAGTGAAATGGCTATCGACGGGATTCCGAGTAGAGTACCTTCTGTTGCTGCAGAAACAGTTCCTGAATACAAAATGCTAACAGCCGTGTTAGAACCGTGGTTAATTCCGGAGACTAATATTGAAGGCCTCCTCTTCAGAAGTGACCGGACAGCAAGCTTCACTGCATCAGCAGGGGTTCCTTGCACAGCGTATCCAAAGAACTTATCACCTTTATAAAATTTCGAGACACGAAGAGGATAGTTGACAGTGATCGCGTGTCCAATTGCGCTCTGTTGCCTGTCAGGCGCTACAACCACAATTTCCCCTATCCTCTTGAGAGATTGTACAAGAGCATAAATTCCTCGTGCATTGATCCCGTCATCATTTGAAACAAGGATAAGAGGCCTGTGGTTTTTTCTCATCAAATGATTTTTCATACTTTTCTTCTGTGTTGCCCGCGGCATGAATTAGTAACTCTCTTTCTCAGACGGAAACTTGCCCTGTTTGACGTCATCGATATATGATTGCACCGCACTCCGTACCGACTGCGCTAATTCTGCATACTGACGCACAAACTTGGGTGGCTTCCCCCCAGGGAACTCAAACAGGCCAAGCATATCATACAGCACAAGAACCTGCCCATCACAATGTGGTCCGGCCCCAATACCAATAGTCGGAACTGAGAGTGCATCTGTCACAGATTTTGCAAGCTCAGACGGAATTTTCTCCAGTACCAGCGAGAATATCCCCGCCTTTTCAAGAGACCGTGCACTTTCAAAAAGCCAATCAGCCTCACTCCGCTCCTTCCCACGAACTCCATACCCACCAAATTTATGAACGGATTGGGGCGTAAGCCCAAGATGCCCCATGACCGGGATGCCAATATCAACTAACCTCTGGACAGTATCAACCATCGGCAAGCCCCCTTCTAACTTCACTGCTTCCGCACCGGTTTCCTTCAGCACCCTCCCGCAATTTCGTACCGCTTCCTCAATGCTTACCTGATACGAAAGGAAAGGCATGTCTACAACAAGTAGGGCACGCTTCACCGCCCGACGAACAAGCTTAGCATGATAGATCATTTCATCGAGCGTCACCGGGAGTGTGGTCGATTGCCCTTGAACTACATTGGCAAGACTATCTCCAACAAGAATCACCTCCACACCGGCATCATCGAGAAATTTCGCCATGAGAAAATCGTATGCCGTCAACATAACGATCTTCTCACCGCGTCGCTTCATCTCGCGGACAGTCAACGTTGTGACTGGTTGAAGATGTTCAGCAGGCCGAACCATCGGTAACCCATTCATATGGATACGGTCGTTGATCAGCACCGCGCTGAGCTGACTGACTTTCTGCAAGAAATGGGAACAGACCGTCCGGTGGTGTGCGAAACACAATTCCCAATTCTTCTTCAAATCCTTGACGAACCGCTGCTGAAACCTCCTCAATTGTAAGTCTCCTACGAAGAAGGGTCTCTAATTCAGTGCTCTTGGTTGCGAGCTCCTCCTGAAGATATTTCCTAACTCTATCATCCCCCCGTACAAATTCCGGCAATCGTCGATGCGCCTTGCCAATGAGAATCGAACCATGCTGAAGAACAACATAAGCCATAGAACCATCAGGCATGGAGAATCGACGCTGGGCACTTCCAACAAGTTTTTTACCAGCCACTTGAATCTCAGATCGGGCTGAGCTTGCAAAACAGGCAACTGACGATCTATGCCAATGCAACGTCTGAGAATCAGTTTGCCCCGTCTTTGATGGCACAGGCTCAGCAACCAGCTCAGCATTGACTCCAAGGAGTCGCAATCCACGAACAAGAGCACGGCCAATGGCGGTGTATATATCAAGTCCGCCGAAGGCGGAGTGCGTCACCATAACAACACTGTAGGTAAGCTCTTCTGCATGGAGAACGGCTCTCCCTCCAGTCGGACGCCGTACAATATCAATCCCCTCAGAAACGCATCGTTCATCATCGATTTCCTCACTTCGTTGATGGTACCCGAGCGAAATTGCCCAAGGTGACCATGTGTAGAACCGCAGCGTAGGGAAAAAAGCCCGATTCCAGAAAGTCCGCAGAAGGTGGACAAGATGACAGTCGATGTCCATGTTCTCTTTACCACTCCGAGCGCCTGTCTCTAACAGATACCACTCCTTTGATAATATCCTGCTCATTAATTCCCCTACGAGAGCTTAGCTGATGGATGGTCATGAATGGCGGTTAGGAATGATCCCGCGCGTACTCTTCCTGATGAACTCAATGACATGCTGAACTTCAGGAACATGGGAAACTTCCTCTTCGATTCGTCGGATGCCCTCAGAGACGTTCAAGCCCGATTCGTATAAAAGATGGTAAGCATGGTCAAGTGCAGAGATTGCTTCCGGTGAGAAATTCCGCCTCTTTAACCCAATAATGTTCAAGCCCTCAAATGAAAGTGGGCTCCCTCCTGCCAGGATGTACGGAGGAACATCTTTCGCCACACGAAATCCGCCACCAACCATAGCATGACATCCAATGTGGACAAATTGATGAATTGGTGACATACCGCCGACAACAGCATAATCCTCGATGACAACATGCCCCCCCATGTTCACCGCATTTGCAATGATAACATGATCCCCAATCTGACAATCATGGGCAACATGAGCATAAGCCATAATAAGGGTATTGCTTCCGATTCTCGTGACCCCGGTTGCAGAGGTTGCTCGGTTAAGAGTGCAATATTCCCGCACCGTTGTCTCACTACCAATTTCAAGGAGTGTTGGCTCACCTTTATACTTTAGATCTTGCGGCGGCGTAGAGAGCACCGCTCCATGATATATTTTGCACCTCTTCCCGATTCTCGCTCCAGAAGCTATGTGAACACTGGAGCCAATCCATGTCCCTTCATCGATAATTACGTCAGGCTCAAGAACGGAAAACGGTCCTACAGTCACACCATCAGCAAGCTCTGCTTTCGGATCGACAACAGCATGAGGATGAACAAAAATACTCATCAGGGAAATGTAACCCACTAAGATTCACTGTTATCCGGTTTGGAGCGACTAGCTTCCCGCAACGCTTTCCACTCAGCTCGGTCAACAATAGCTGCAGAAAACTCGCTCTCAGCCACAAGCTCTCCATCGACGTAAGCCCGCCCTTTCATTATTACATATTTTGACCGGCGGTTCACCATCTCCAACTCCATGACGAGTTGGTCCCCGGGGTAGACAGGCTTGCGAAACTTTGCGTTATTTATCCCCATAAAATATACAAGTTTCCCTTCAGGCTCATCCACACCGTTCAGCAAAAGAATCCCGCCTGTTTGTGCCATCGCTTCAATGATAAGAACCCCCGGCATCACTGGTTGATTAGGAAAATGACCTTCGAAAAAGAATTCGTTTCCTGTGACATTTTTCACACCGACAATTTTCTCGCCAAGCTTAAAATCAACTATCTTATCGACAAGGAGAAAGGGATGGCGATGCGGTAGGATTCGCTTGATTGCATTTATGTCAAAGATCACACCACCCTTTTTCTCGAACTGATACCTCCGCACCAATTTCTTCTGAAGGAAAAGTTTCCGAACCATGCGAGCAAATTCGACATTGCTGGCATGCCCCGGACGTCCAGCAAGAATCTGAGCCTTAAGGGGAACTCCGATGAGCGCAAGGTCACCCATCAAGTCGAGCAACTTGTGACGAGCTGGTTCATTCTTAAAGCGGAGTGATTTATTGTTGAGAATGCCGTTTGCGCCCAGCATGATAGACTCTTTGATATTTAACTTAGCAGCAAGCTCCTTAAGCTCTTCTTTCGTCTTGTCCTCATCGATAATAACAATTGCGTTATCAAGCGTCCCCCCACGGATCAATCCTTGAGCACTCAGCTCCTCCACCTCATGCAGGAAACAGAATGTCCGTGCGGGAGCGAATTCCGTCACGAATTCCTTCTCAAGGGAGAACAAGCCCGTATGCTGACTACCGAGTGCAGGATTCCTGTAGTCGATCATCACTGTGATTCGATAGTCATCAGTTGGGAGTGCAACGATGTCCACCTCTTTTTCTTCGTTATGATAGTGGATTGTCTGATCGATGATCAAATAATCCTTGGGTGCATCCTGTTTTTCGATTCCAGCTCGAAGCAGTGCATCGACAAACGGCTTTGAGCTTCCATCACCGACGGGTGGTTCACTGTTATCCAGTTCGACGATGATATTGTCGATTTGCAATCCGGCAATTGCAGCAAGAACATGTTCAACGGTGTGAACCCGCACATCACCAATACCAAGTGTTGTCCCGCGAGAAACATCCACAACGTGATCGACAAGAGCCGGGATCTCGGGAGAACCGCCGAGGTCCACCCGACGAAATCGGATGCCGAAATCAACAGGCGCAGGGCGAAACGTGATGGTGCAGCGGTTTCCTGTGTGCAGACCGATGCCATAGTAGGAAATAGGCTTCTTAATCGTCTGTTGTTGAATTAACATGCGTCTCTCCATTGTTATGCTTCTGTGAGGAACTTCCCCCAAGCAGTTTTTTAACTGCAGATCTCAACTCACGGAATTCCGAAATTAACTCCGGCAGCTGCCGCAAAGCCCCCTCCTGCCGCAACGCGTGCATATATTCCTTTGCAGGATAGCCAAAATATGTCTTGCCGGGAACTTTAATCGACTTAGAAACCCCTGACTGAGCTCCAATCGTCGTGTGATCAGCAATTTCAATATGACCTACGAAGCCAACCTGCCCGCCAATTACACAGTATGCACCGATCTTGGCGCTGCCCGAAATTCCTGTCTGAGCAGCGATGACGGTATGTTCACCAATGACAACATTGTGCGCAACCTGAATGAGGTTATCAAGCTTCGCACCGCGCTTGATGCGAGTTTCTCCTATTGTGGCTCGATCTACAGTAGTGTTTGAACCTATTTCCACATCATCTTCAATGACAACAATACCAAGTTGCGGAATCTTCTCATACGAGCCCTCAGCTGTAGGAGCAAACCCGAAACCGTCGCTCCCAATGACTACCCCTGGATGAAGAATCACACGATTCCCGATCCGACATCGCTCCCGGATGGTTACTTGCGGATAGATAATCACATCTTCGCCAATAGCTACATCATCACCTAAAACAACATTATGGCTGATCTGAGATCGAGCACCAATCGTCACTCGCTCACCAACGAAAACGTGAGCACCTATCCGCACCCTATCACCGATACTTGCACTTTTCGAAATCACAGCCGATGGATGAATGCCCGGCGGAAGAATTTCAGACTCCTTTGCAAATGCCTGAAGAACGCGTGCAAAACCGGCATACGGATCTGCAACACGGATAAAATTGAGAGAAGAACGCCGTTGCTCCGGAATGGCGAATCCAGAACTTACGATAATGGCACTTGCCTGAGTTGATTCAACAAATCTTGCATACTTAGGATTCGCAATAAACGTGATATCTCCAGGCTTAGCCTCTTCAATCTTCGCCGGGCGGATAATTTCTGTTTCCGGGTTTCCTTCGATGGTGCCGTTGAGAAGTTGCGCGATAGCTCGAAGTTTCATGGTTCTAAGGGATGCCAAGACACACTGAGGGGATCACTTTGATGGAGCTGCTTGCAGAGCAGCCAGCACTTTGTCTGTGAGATCATACTTTTCGCTCGAGTAAAGGAGCAGAACATCTCCACTCTTATCGAGGATGTAGTCGTATCCTTCGTCCTGAGCGATCTTTTGAATAGCGTTAAAGATTTTATCCTGGATCGGTTTCATGATCTCGTTCTGTTTTTGAAACAACTCGCCGTTCGGCCCGAACTTCTGACTACGGTAATCAGCTATCTTCTTATCAAGGTCCATAAGCTCGCGCTCTGCCTCTGCACGCCGAGCGTCACTCATGAGAAGCTTTCGCTTATCATAATCTTGAAATTTCTGCTGCCACTGATCCTGCATCTTTTTCAACTCGTTCTGCCAATCGGCGACGAGAGCATCCAGCTGTTTTTGTGCATCTTGAGCCTCAGGTAGTTTTTGCATGATTGCTTCTGTACTGACCCAGCCAATCCTCTGCTGCGCGGATGCTAAGCCAGCGAACAACTGTGAGACCAAGGCCACAATGGCAATGCTGAGAATGCGTGATTTCATAACGACTCCTTCTATTTTTACTCAAATGAGGAGAGTATTAGCACTGATTTATCATTCCCCCCGTCTCAGCCGATCAAGAACCTTGAAAGTGAGATCGTATCGGTTCTCGGCGTAGAGAAGCACAAGAAGCTGCTCACTCTTATCGAAGACAAAGCTGACACCTTCCTCCTTTGCAACAGCAGCGATGGCTTTGAAAATCTTATCCCGTATCGGACGCATGATCTTGTCTTGTTGCTGAGCCAATTCGCCATTTTGCCCAAACTTTTTCATGCGGAAATCATTGATTTCCTGTTCCTTCGCCAGCAGCTTCTGTTGCTCCTGCAACTTCGCCTGCTCGGTCATCATCCCCTCTTTCTTTTGATAAGCTGCATATTTCTCTTGAAGCTCTTTGGTCATCTTCTCGAGTTCATCCTGCCAACCTTTCGCAAGGGACTCCAGTTTCTTCTGAGCCTCCACCGCGTCTGGATATTGTTGCAAGATAACATCAGAACTCACATAGCCAATCTTAAGTCCCGATGTTTCCCGACTGCTTTGTTGCGCACTAACAGATGAACTCATGGCGAAGAGAACAAAAATAGGAAGGGCAAAAAGTGAAGCCCTTGGGTGTGCTAATGCTTTGATCTGTTTCACTGTTTTCCTCACAGAAGAAAATGGAACATGATGTGATGTTAGAATCCTCGACCAAATTGAAAATGTAGTTTCCATCCTGAAGGAGCTCCTCCAGGGACAAGACTATCAAACCCGTAACCGTAATCAAAGCCAACCAATCCGATGGGCGCGATCATTAGGCGAGCCCCAACACCGGCTGACCGTTTCAGATCAAACAGCGAGGTATGCGCCCAATCGCTCCACACATTTCCAGCTTCAGCAAATGCGAGCAAGTAGATCGGAATAGGACTCTGCGAGACGTTCAGCCGCAACTCAGCAGTAAACTTAGCAAGTGAGCGGCCACCTATTGGTGTCCCAGCAGCATCAACTGGTCCGATGCTCCGATCGTCGTATCCGCGGAGCGGCGTTGTGTAAATATATCCTAGCCCCGTTCCACCCATGAAATAGCGGTCTGGCCAGGGGACATACAGCTCGCGCCCCCAGCTGAAGATTCCACCAAGCTGTGCACCAGTGTAAAGTGTAAACCGGTCCCAGAGCGGCGTGAACCAATCAACGGCGAACCCATACTTGTGATAATTCGCATTCCCCGGAAGGAGCGGTCCTCCAGAAAACTCCATCACAAGTGAAACCGTTGTCCCCCGGGTTGTTATCGTCGGATTGTCAATGGTGCTGCGCGAAATCACTTGCTGAAAACTATACTGATTTGTCAACCCTGTATCAAATCCTGTCAAACCCTTCATAACATTAAGCCGCTGGAAGCGGAACGTCCAATCACCCCGAAAATAATCATCAGGCCAACGAAAACGACGACCAACACGGAGCGCTCCCCCTGTCAACCGATAGTCACCAATGTAACTCTGCCGCGTATCGGAAATGCTGAAACCGAGCGTCGTCGGTGTGTCCATGAGCCACGGCTCAGTAAAGGAAAGAGAAAATGTTCGATATTGATTCGCCTCTCCAAATTGCCAGTCAAAGCTGAGAACTTGCCCCGCACCACCACGCAGCGGATCACCAATGGAAAAGTTATTAAAAGTCAACCCAATGGAACCAACAAATTTGTATGCCGCGCTGTAGCCGATTGAGGCATTGAATGTGTCACTCGACTTTTCCTCAACCTCATACGTCAAGTTCACAGTACTATCGTTAGCGATTGCGTAATCTGGCTTGAGTTTCTCCGGATTGAAATAATTCAAAACGTTGAGCTGGCGAAGGCTCCGCAAAATGTCCTGCCGACTGAAATAGTCGCCAGGGACTGTGAAAAGTTCACGACGAATGACTTTGTCATACGTTTTCGTATTCCCTTTGATAAATACCTGTCCGATACGAAACTGGTTCCTTTCCGTCACGTGAATGATGAGATCAACGCTGTCTCTACCAACCCGACGCTCTTCCGGATCCAGGTTAAACATCAGATAGCCGTGGTCAAGGTAAAGCGAGGCAACATCAGTTTGGTTTTCATTCCCTCTCAGATTCGCCTCAAACTTCTCCAAATTGAAAACGTCGCCAGGATGAAGACCAAGTCTGTCGGTTAAAAGCTCAGCAGGATATTTTGTGTTCCCGATCCAAGCAATGTTTCGGATATAAAATTTCGGTCCCTCATAAAGATTGATATGAATCGTCAGATTTGTCTTTGTAGAGTCGTACGAAAGAGAATCGGAGAGAATTTCTGCATCGCGATATCCGTTTTTCTGGTAGAACTTGATGATCCTCTCTTCATCTTCTTTGAATTTCTTCGGATCAAATTTTGCGCTTTTCCAGAACCGCCACCAACGCTTTTCAACAGTTTCCTCCATCTGGCTCTTCAATTTGCTCGCACTGAAAGCGTGATTCCCCCAAAACTCTATTCTTGAAACCTGAACCTCTTCTCCCTCATTAATGGTGAATACTAAGTCAACACGACCGCTGCCGGGAGGATCGCCAACAGTATCAGCCTTCACAGAGGCAAGGAGATATCCCTTGTCAGCATACTCTTTCCTTATCGCATTTTGAATTTCCTCGACAGTTTGAGGATTAACCACTTGGCCCTTTAAGATCGTAACTTTCTTTCGGAGGTCATCATCGCTGAACTCATGGTTCCCTCTGAATTTCACCTGCTCCAATCGCGGATATTCTTGAACCCTGATGAGTAGATAAATACCATTGCCTATTTTGTTCTCGATAACCAGTTGAACGTCAGAAAAGATTCTGAGTGCCCACAATCGCGAGATAACCTGCCGTGTCTGTTCACCAGGGATAGTGATTTCATCATTCACATGAAGACCGGAATTTGCAATTATTGCCTCTGGCTCAGCCGTGCGGTTCCCTTCAACCGTGATGCTGAGAATCTTGTATACCTCAGGTTTCTCAGCTCGCCAGGAGGGAAGCTTCTCAGCTTGCGCTGAAACCTTCTGGGAAAAACAAAGGAGCAGCACAAAGAAACAGAAAACGCATGATTTAACTTGCATGAACTTGCTTCTCATGAAGTGATTCCCTCGAACTCTATGACCCACATCACTTTTAGTTCAGCCGTTGTTTCCTCAGTTGTTCACTGACCAGACCAAATCGTCTCTCACGATGCTGGAAATCCGCAATAGCTTCATAGAGGTGAGCTCGTCGGAAATCAGGCCAGTATGTCTTGCTGACGTAAAGTTCAGTATAAGCGGTCTGCCACAGGAGAAAATTACTGATTCGCATTTCACCGCTAGTGCGAATTAGAAGATCAGGGTCAGGAATTGAAGCCGTCGACAGACGCTGCGAAAATGACTCCTCTGTGACCTCTTCAGGAGTAAGCTTCCCTTGCTGAGCGTCACGGACCATACTTCGTAGCGCAGTGAGAATGTCCCATCGACCGCTGTAACTCAGAGCAAGATTTAAAGTCAGCCCAGTATTATCTTTCGTCTTTTCAATAGCATCATGCAGTTCAGCTTGAACCTCAGATGGAAGAGCGTTCACGTCTCCAATGACATTGAGACGAACGTTGTTTTTTCGCAAGCGGTCAGTCTCATCCCGGAGAGCTTTCAGAAGAAGCCTCATGAGCATCGCAACTTCCCTTTGAGGGCGTTTCCAATTTTCAGTAGAAAATGTGTAGAGTGTAAGATACTTCACACCAAGTTGTCCGCAGGCTTCAACTACATCACGGACGGAGTTGACACCCTCCCTGTGACCAGCAACCCGAGGCAAGCCATGTTTTTTTGCCCACCTACCGTTGCCATCCATGATAATCGCAATGTGCTGTGGGATAGATCCTGAAGATATAAGCTTTTGCTGGATTTTTCTATCTCCGGTATTAGAGGAGGCTACTTTTCGCTTTTCGCGCATCACGTCCACACGTTGCTGAACCAACTTGCACAATTTGCAATTTAACCTTAGAAGTTCTAAAAATCAAGGAGAGGCGCAGAGCCTCTGGCTTGACTCTCAGAAATCGTTTGCATATATTTTTTGAGTATATCTCGGGCTCTCCTCTCCGCCAGAAGCGGATCAGAGGAGGGCTTTTTAACACTGCTTAGATAACTTACAAAGACCTAACAGAAAAATGACTCCGCTAAGAATCAATATTGCAAATCTTCCACTGGGAACTTATGCTTACGACTTAGAAAGCCTCCCTGAAGATGTGGAGCTTGACACACGATTTACTGCTATGGTCCGGGTTCATGTTGAGCTGGAGAAAATGGTCCGCGGAATCGCGCTTCAGGCAGAGGTCAAGGCTATTGGTCACTTCCAGTGCGATCGCTGCTTGGAAGACTTCGACTCGAACATAGTGGCAAACTTTTCGCACACTTACCTGACGTCGGAATCCGATGATTATAACTTAGATGATGATGTTACTATCATCTCCCCTGAAGCAAACTTCATCGATCTTGGTGAAGACGTGAGACAGTATGTGCTCCTGGCTATTCCACAGAAACTTCTTTGCAAAGAAGATTGTGCTGGACTTTGCCCCAGATGTGGGAAGAACCTGAACTATGAGACTTGTACGTGTGATGCAACCATAATTGACCCACGATGGGCTCCGCTCGCACAATTGGCAACTCACGATCATGACCACCATTGAGAAATCATAAACTTGAATGGAGTAAGACCTTATGCCAAATCCAAAACGGAGACATTCAAAGTCCCGCCGAGACAAAAGACGCACCCACTATAAGGCAACTGTTCCTTCAATCGGGCTGTGCCCTAATTGTCACGAGCCGAAGCTACAGCACCGTGCCTGTCCTAATTGCGGCTATTATAACGGGCTTTCGATTATAGTTCCAAAGTCCGCCTGAGGTGGATTGAGCTTACCACTGAAATCTGTAATGTTCACGCATTTCTTACATTTCTGGAACTGATGCAACGCCACCGAATGATTGTCGATGCCATGGGAGGTGACCAAGCTCCCCGTGTCGTAGTAGAGGGGTCTCTTCTGGCTCTGCGCGAAGTCCGCCAGCGATTCGATATTGTGCTTGTCGGACGTAAAGAAGCTGTGGAGGAACAGATTCGTTCCATCTCAGGTGGCCCGCCGCCACCAGGAATTACAATTGTAGATGCTCCCCAAGTCATTGAAATGAACGATGCCCCTACTGCTGCCCTTCGGGCTAAGAAAGGCTCATCAATTGCCGTGGGATTAGAGATGCTCAAACAGGGCAAGGGCTCAGCTTTTATTAGCGCAGGGAACACCGGTGCCGTCCTCGCTGCGTCAACACTTATCCTGGGGAAACTGCCCGGGGTCACCCGACCCACCATCGGAGCCTTTCTCCCCACAGAAACAGGTGTTTGTCTCCTCGTAGATGCGGGAGCAAATGTAGATTCCAAGCCGAGACATCTCTTCGAATTTGCTGTGATGGGAAGCATTTATTTCGCCGAGATGGTCGGCGTCGAAAAACCAAGGGTCGGGCTGCTGAGCATCGGAGAGGAAAACATAAAAGGCGATGAAAGGACTCAGCAAGCTCATAAACTTCTATCAGAGAGCAATTTGAATTTCATCGGTAACATCGAGGGGCGCGACATCCTCCTCGGAAAGAGCGACGTAATTGTGTGCGACGGGTTTGTTGGCAATGTGGTCCTGAAGTTCGCTGAGAGCGTTCTTACTGTCGTCAAGGACCGCATTAAACAAGTTGCGTTCCGGAATTTGTTTCATAAAGCGTCACTGGCACTTGCTTATGGGGCATTGAGAATGGCTTTCCGTAGCTTTGATTATCAAGAATATGGCGGCGTTCCACTCCTTGGGGTCAAAGGCGTTTCAGTGATAGGCCACGGGCTCTCTTCACCAAAGGCAATTAAGAATATGATTCTCAAGGCTGAAGAAGCCGCTGAAAAGAAAATCCCTGAGCGCATCCAATCCGCTCTTGCTGAACTCTTAACATCTAAGTAAATTGAAAAGGTGTTGCTAATGAACACTCTACGTGCTGCTATCACTGCTGTTGGACATTACGTCCCCGATAAAATCTTGACAAATGCTGATCTCGAAAAGATGGTCGATACAACGGACGAGTGGATTACATCCCGCACAGGCATTCGTGAGCGAAGAATTCTCGAACATGGTGCTACGTCAGACATGGCTGCAGAAGCACTTCGGAACCTGTTAGAACGACGAGGCATAGGTCCGGAAGAAATCGATCTCATCATCATCGCCACGGTGACTCCTGATATGTTTTTCCCAGCAACGGCTATGCTTGTTCAGGAAAAAGTTGGAGCAAAGAATGCCTGGGGGTTCGATCTTTCTGCCGCTTGTTCGGGATTTCTCTACGCATTGACGACCGGAGCAAAGTTTATAGAGAGCGGAACACACAAGAAAGTAGTGGTCATCGGCGCCGATAAAATGAGCGCTATTACAGATTACACCGATCGGGCAAACTGTATACTCTTCGGCGATGCCGCCGGCGCTGTTCTCCTTGAACCAAGCGAAGATCCAGCCTATGGTATTCTTGACCACGTAATGTATGCTGATGGCTCAGGCGCTCCATATCTATACATGCTTGGTGGTGGCAGCCTGCACCCCCCAACTCATGAAACAGTTGACAAAAAAATGCATTACATTTATCAAGATGGAAAATCTGTCTTTAAGGTCGCTGTAGTTGGGATGGCAGATGTATCTGTTGAAATCATGAAGCGAAACAATCTCACTGCAAACGATATTGACTGGCTTGTTCCTCATCAAGCGAACCTCCGCATCATTGACGCCACTGCAGAACGCATGGGTTTGGATCGCTCGAAAGTTATGATCAACATTGACCGATACGGAAACACCACAGCAGCAACAATCCCCCTTTGTTTGTCAGAATGGTGGGAAGCCGGCAAGCTGAAGAAAGGGCAGCGCCTTGTTCTTTCCGCTTTTGGCGCTGGTTATACATGGGGTGCTATATTGGTCCGCTGGGCGTATTAAACCTGTCCCAAGCTTGTCGAAGGGTTATCTTTTTACCGGTATCACACGATGAAAGAGGTAGCATTTATCTTTCCCGGTCAGGGATCACAATATGTAGGAATGGCGCGTGAGCTATACGAGGCTTCTCCTCAAGTACGACAAATGTTTCAAAAGGCAGATGAGCTTCTCGGAACATCGCTGTCAAAAATTTGCTTCAACGGACCTGAAGAATTGCTTAGACAAACTCGTTACACTCAACCTGCAATTTTCTTGCACAGTATGGCTCTCCTTATGCTGCTGAACCACTACGAGGAGCCGCTGCTTACAGCAGGCCATTCTCTTGGGGAGTACTCGGCTCTTGTCGCATCGGGTGCACTCAGCTTTGATGAAGCCCTGGAACTTGTTCATATACGTGGAGAGGCAATGCAACGTGCTGGTGAACAAAACCCGGGGACGATGGCAGCTATCGTTGGGCTTACTGATGAAGATGTCGAAGCTATCTGCAAGGAAGCCTCATCAGCAGGGATTGTGCAAGTTGCAAATTTGAATTCTCCAGGACAAATTGTAATTTCAGGTAGTGTCCAAGCTGTACGGCGGGCTGCAGAGGCCGCAAAGGCACAAGGGGCAAGAATCGCAAAAGAGCTTCCTGTGAGCGGTGCGTTCCACTCTCCATTGATGGAACCTGCTCGCAAAGCGCTTGCCGCTGCTCTGGCACGCACAAATTTTCGTGATGCGGCAATACCTGTTGTCGCCAATGTGACAGCAACACCGGTGACCCAGGCAAGCGAATTTCGAAGCCTTCTTGAACAGCAAATTGTAAGCCCAGTCCGATGGACGGAAAGCATCCTGACAATGGCAAGAGAAGGAGTTACAACATTTGTAGAAATCGGTCCCGGACAAGTTCTTCAGGGACTTGTGAAGCGCATCATCCCACAAGCCAGAGTTCTTGGTGTCGAAACCCTCAAAGATATCGAATCCGCCAGTGGCGGACTGGCAAGTTAACATCATGGCTGTAAGAGAGACATCTGACGGAATAATATTTGCCGAAGGATTGCGGATTGATCCCGTTCTTCTCACTCATGGGTATCCAGAAGGAATCGGTCCGCACCTTTGTAAAGGGGCTTGCTGCAAAGATGGTGTCTATGTCGATGTCAAAGAACGCGATGCAA
Organism: Bacteroidota bacterium; assembly: GCA_049973045.1. Lineage (GTDB taxonomy): Bacteria > Bacteroidota > Ignavibacteria > 0-14-0-80-59-12 > 0-14-0-80-59-12 > JBMFJZ01. The sequence goes on from JBMFJZ010000002.1 coordinate 32,871, forward strand.
TCCTTGCAGCACAGAGCCTCATCATCAAGTACATGGATGAAACGCAAACTGAAGACCCTGCAACATGGTTTGAACAGGAAGAGGATGATGAAGATTTCCCATCGGGACGCTGCGCTGGAACACGGACGTATGGCGGAAAGTGCGTGTTCCTTACAAAAACCGGAAAGTGCGTGCTACAGATAACAGCTACAAATGAGGGGATGCCCCCTTTTTCCCTGAAGCCATCGTACTGCGTCCTGTTCCCACTCACCATCGTGGGTCGCACGCTCACATTTGATGATTTCTGCTCTGGTCCGAATCCATGTTGCACAATTTCTCCCGTCTCCGCCGGGTCTCATCGGGCAGTGATTGAAGTATGCAAAACAGAATGTATCCATGCCATCGGTGAAAAAAATTACGCTGAACTCCTGTCAATTTACTACCGGCGGAAAGATAAAGGCGAGAGATGGGGCTCATCAGTGGTGAACTCCATGTCGCCGGAGGGAAGATAATGGGACTTCCGGCTGAACCACTTCTCGGTCAGGTTGCTCTTGTGACTGGAGCATCACGAGGCATAGGTCGTGCTATAGCCATTGCTCTTGCAGAAGCAGGTGCGGATGTTGCCCTCACTTACCGAAGTTCCGCCACAGCAGCCGATGAAGTTGTTGAACTGATTCAGAACTTTGGTCGGCGTGCAAGAGCTTTTCAAGCGGATGCATCATCGTACAGCAAAGCAGCCCGGGTAGTTGAGGAAACAATAAACGACTTTGGTACAATCACAGTGCTTGTCAACAACGCCGGGATAACAAAAGATAATCTGCTTCTGCGGATGAGCGAACAAGAATGGGATGATGTGATCGCAACAAACTTGAAAAGCGTCTTCAATTTCACGAAGGCAGTTCTCAGGCACATGATTGCCCAGCATCGCGGAAGGATCATAAATATCGCATCAATTGTTGGCGTCATCGGTAATGCCGGTCAAGCAAACTATGCCGCATCCAAAGCCGGTATCATCGGCTTCACAAAATCTATTGCAAGAGAGGTGGCTTCGCGGAACGTGCTTGTAAACGCCATCGCCCCCGGCTACGTGGAAACCGACATGACAAAAAAGCTAAACGAGGCTCAGCGTGCAGCGCTCCTGGAAGCTATCCCATTGAAACGAACCTCAACACCAGAGGAAATTGCAGCGGTGGTTCGCTTCCTGGCTTCCCCGGAAGCAAGCTACATTACAGGACAGGTCATTGCTGTAGATGGGGGATTAGGGATGTGATCTTTAAACCCTTTACCTGTTCTCAGTCCCGATAACTCGGGAGGAGAGTTGTTTCAACATTAACTCATTAACCATCACTTAAAGGAGGAATCACAATGGCAGACATTGAAGCAAAAGTCAAGGAGATCATCGTGAACAAGCTCGGGGTGGAGGAATCTCAGATTACTCCGGAGGCATCGTTCACCATAGACCTCGGTGCAGATTCACTGGATACCGTTGAGCTCGTCATGGAATTTGAGAAGGTTTTTAACATCCAGATTCCTGACGAGGATGCAGAGAAGATCTCCACGGTTGGCGATGCCATTAATTATTTGAAACAAAAACTCGGAGCATAGCAGATCCCTCCTCAGTCAGGGGCTTCCGCCAGAGGCGGAGCCGCTCAGTGTGGCGGAGATAAGCCTCGGGCTTAATTTGCTAAGATTATACATTCTGATGGAGGAGCCTATGGTGCAAACACGAAGACGTGTCGTCGTCACCGGCCTCGGAGCGGTGACACCAATTGGCCTGAGCGTGGAAGAATTTTGGAACGCTCTCATTGCAGGGAGAAGTGGCGTTGACTACATTACGTATTTCGACACCAAGGACTACGACACAAAAATAGCTGCTGAGGTGAAGAACTTTGATCCGCTGAAGTTCATAGATCGGAAAACAGTCCAGCGGATGGACCTCTTCACACAATTTGCTATGGCAGCAACTGCTATGGCTGTTGAAGATGCCAAACTTCCGCTGGATAAACTTGACCATGAGCGGGTCGGCGTCATTTATGGATCAGGAATAGGCGGCATGTGGACTTACCATCGTCAGCAAGAAACTGTATACCAGTACGGCGGTCCTCAACGTATCAGCCCATTCTTCGTCCCTATGATGATCTCTGACATCGCTGCTGGTTACATTGCAATGCGATACAGCTTCAAAGGACCCAATTACGCCACCACATCAGCATGTGCAACTTCAGCGCATGCCATTGCTGATGCAATGATGATCATCCAGCGAGGCGATGCAGATGTGGTTGTGACGGGAGGTTCAGAGGCGGCTATTTGCCCTATGGGAGTTGGTGGATTCAACGCCATGAAGGCTCTCTCGACGCGAAACGACGAGCCCCAAAAAGCCAGCCGCCCATTCGATGCACAACGGGATGGCTTTGTCATCGGAGAAGGAGCGGGAACACTTATCCTCGAGGAACTGAACCATGCTCTCTCACGTGGAGCACGAATTTATGCCGAACTCGCCGGCGTCGGGCTAACTGCTGATGCATACCACATTACTCAACCTGCACCAGGCGGCGAGGGGGCTGTGCGCGCTATGAGACTCGCTCTCAAAGACGCAAATCTAAAACCTGAGGATGTTGACTACATCAATGCGCATGGAACATCAACTCCACCGAACGACCGAACCGAAACACAGGCTATCAAAACTGCCTTCGGAGATCATGCCTATAAACTTCTCGTCAGCTCAACAAAATCGATGACGGGCCATCTCCTCGGCGCTGCTGGCGCAGTGGAAGCTATCGTAAGCATACTCTCGATTGTCAACAACGAGGCTCCCCCGACAATTAACTATGAGTTCCCCGACCCGGAGTGCGATCTGAATTACGTGCCGAATAAACCGATCAAGAAAAATATCAATGTAGCTATGAGTAACGCCTTTGGCTTTGGCGGACATAATGCCACTCTCATCTTCAAGCGATTTGCGGAATAGCGTCGACAATAATGAGAAGAAAACATGCTCCTTCACGGCTTACCCAACGTATTCTGTCTGCCCTGGGCGAACGGCTACCCCTATTTAGTAGAAGGGGGTCAAATGGTGTTCGCAAAAGGGAGCAGAAAGAAGCCCTTGTTAATTTTAAAGGGCTTGAAAAGATTCTTCGGTACTCAATCCGGGATCAAACACTTTTCCTACAGGCACTCACCCACCGCTCGTTCTTGCCGTTGTTAGAAGATCCGAGCGCAATACCATACGAACGACTTGAATTCCTCGGCGATTCGATACTTAACCTTGTTGTTGCCGAATATCTCTACAATAAATTCCCAAATGCCCGGGAAGGGGAACTCACGCAAGCTCGCACACGCCTTGTGAATCGCAAGACACTTGCAGCCCTCGCCAGAGACCTTCGGCTTGATAAGTTTGTTCTCTTAAGCAATAGTGCTCAAGAATCGATGGAGAAGGGACATGATTCTCTTCTGGCTGACTCCTTCGAAGCAATTGTTGCAGCCATGTACCTGGAAAGCGGCCTGGAAGCAGTAAGAAAGTTTCTCTCCTCCAAGCTCCTTGCTTCGGTCACAGATGGTTTCCTCATCTCGGGTGACGAGAATTACAAGAGCATTCTCCTTGAGCTTGTCCAGTCGCACGGGCTTCCAGCTCCACAGTATGTCACCACTAAAGAGGAAGGACCCGATCACGATCGCACTTTCACCGTTGAAGTTCTGGTTGGAAACGAGCGACTTGGTGTTGGGGTGGGCAAAAGCAAGAAAGAAGCTGAGCAACGTGCAGCAGAAAGGGCACTCAATCAGCTTCTCCACCATAACCGCTAAATGACCAATGGCGTTGTTTAAAAACAAATACCGCATAGAATCAACGGGTTTACCAGGTTATGACTATTTTGGCGAAATCGTAGACAGCAAAATGCTGTTGAATGAAATCGGAAAATTTGCTTTGCATTGCTGGAATGGTTTGCCGAATCATTATGAAAATATCATCTTGGATGAATTTGTAATTATGCCGAACCACGTTCATGGAATAATCATTATCACGGATCTTACCACGAAAAACAAAAACGACACGGATTGTCTGAATCTATCCGGGCATTTAAATCATTTTCCTCACGGCGTATTAATCAACTACGAAAAACCCCATCGCAAATATGGCAATCCAGCTTCTACAACCACGTCATACGTGATGAAAACGAATTAAACCGGATCCGTGAATATATTACCGATAACCCATTGCGATGGGAATTAGACAACAAAAATCCAAAAACCTTCAAACATTGTAAAGGCACATCTTAGACCCGTGTCTATGGTATTAAAATGGAAAAAATATTACAGGAAGAAGCTGTTCTCCTTGTGAGCGCTTTTAAATGGACGATCTTGGCTACATTCGTCGGTGGCATTGTTGGTTTGTCAACTGCAATTTTTTTAAAGATACTAAACTTAGGAATAGCGATAGCCACCTCTTATTCTTACTACTTCCTTTTCTTACCTTTAGCAATGTTTTTGAGTGCTCTACTGGTTAAGTATTTAGCACCCGATGCTGAGGGACATGGAACAGAAAAGGTTATAGAAGCAGTTCACAAATATTCGGGTAAAATTAAGCCATTAGTTGTTCCTGTAAAACTTTTTGCTACCGTCATCACAATAGCTTTAGGGGGCTCAGCGGGTAAAGAGGGACCTTGCGCTCAAATCGGTGGAGGGCTCTCCTCTATCTTTGCAGACATCCTTAGGTTCGATAATAAAGACCGCAAAAAACTGGTCATATGCGGCATCAGCGCAGGTTTCGCTTCAGTCTTTGGTACACCCTTGGCGGGAGCCATTTTTGGAGTGGAGGTCCTTTATACAGGAGGCATTTTGTATGAAGTTCTTTTGCCATCTGTAATTGCCGGCATAGTGAGCTATCATGTTACATCAGCATTTGGAATAACTTATTTTTATCACCCTTTGAAGTTCGTCCCTGTTTTCAGTGAGCCAATTTTTATAGAAGTAATTTTGGCAGGAATCTTCTTCGGTTTATGCTCGCTCCTTCTTGTTGAAGCAATGAAACTATTTAAAAAATTGTCAGAAAAAATTACTATTTGGGCTCCACTGAAAGGCATTGCAGGGGGATTGATTCTTGTAATTTTAACTCTTTTCTTCTCCAGACAATATCTTGGCCTTGGCTTGAACTCAATCCAGACATCCCTTGAGAAAGGGGAGGGAATTATCTGGTATGCGTTTATACTGAAAATTATTTTTACTTCCGTCACTTTAAACTTCGGGGGGAGCGGTGGCATAGCAACTCCCATTTTCTTTATTGGTTCCACGGCAGGGGTCCTGTTTGCAAAATTGTTAGGATTAAATAGTTCTACTTTTGCGGCTATCGGTTTAGTTGCCGTCCTTGCCGGAGCCGCAAACACACCTATCTCAGCAAGCATTATGTCAGCAGAACTGTTCGGAGTTGGCATAACACCGTATGCAAGCGTCGCATGTGTAATTAGTTTTCTCATGACCGGATATAGAAGCGTTTACCCATCTCAGATACTGGCTATCAAAAAGTCACCCTCCATTGATGTTGAAGTGGGGAAAGAAGTCGAAGAAATACATCCAAAAATTGTCACAAGAGATCGAAGTTTAATAGGAGTAAGCAGGAAGATTGTTAAAAAGATTGAGAAACAATTTAATAGAAAAAAGAAATAACCCTGCTTCATAAAACACGGCGCCAAGTAAACCTCACCCTTCAGGTTTATCTCCAATGGACGCACCCGAATTATTGCTCCCCGACTCCGTGCAAAAAATTGGAAGCACAACTAATGATGTGGCTGTCGCCCTTTATGATTAGCGAGCAGAGCTCGAAACTTCAAAGAGAGCGTGTATCTTAAGGCTACATGTAAGAGAAGAAATCATCCCTTAACCCGATCCAAGAGCGCACGTACCTTTTTCCCCAACTCCCCGGGTGAAAATGGTTTCATGAGTGCTTCAACACCCTTGTCCGTAATAAAGTTATGGTGAATAACATTAGTCGTATATCCACTGATGAAAAGAAATTGACCCTCGAAATTCATTGATTTTAATTTTTCAAAGAGCTCCTTTCCGCCCATTTTCGGCACGACAATATCGGAAATTACCAACTGAACGCGATGTGGATTATCAGAGATGAGATGAAGGGCTTGTTCCCCATCTTCAGCAGCCATCACGCTATAGCCAAGATTTTCAAGCACGGCTTTCATCATATCTCGCATGCCAGCTTCGTCCTCTACAATTAGAACTGTCTCTGAGCCACCCGGTATTTCTTCCTTCAGCATCTCCTTTCTTGCGACCGCAGGCCGCTCAACACTCGGCAAATAAATCTTAAACGTTGTTCCTTTTCCAACTTCGCTGTAAACGTTGATAAACCCTCCATGCTGAGCTACAATACCATGAACAACGGAAAGTCCTAAACCGGTCCCCTTCCCTGGCTTCTTCGTCGTGAAAAAGGGTTCAAATATCTTTTCTTGTATTTCTTTTGCCATCCCATGCCCGGTATCAGTTACAGCCATCATAATGTAACTACCGGGCTTTACCTGTGCATGAGTTTTGCAATATTCGTCATCAAGTCGACAATTTGATGTTTCAATGATTAGTTGTCCACCTTCTGGCATTGCATCTCGTGCGTTAAGACATAAATTCATCACGATTTGTTCAATCTGTACTGGGTCAGCATGAATTGTATGGATGTGCTCTTCGGGGATAAACTTGAGCTGAATATGTTCTCCGAGTGTTTTACCGAGGAGTTTCAATAAACCCTCAATCAAATTGTTGATGTTAATATCTTGCGGAGAAAGAATTTGACGCCGGGAAAATGCTAATAACTGCCGGACTATTTGGGCACCCCGTTGAGCAGCTTGAGTAATTCGGGTGAGATTTTCTGACAATGGATGAGAGGCACCAACCTTTTTTAATGCAAGTTCGGCATACCCGATTATCACTCCAAGTACATTGTTAAAATCGTGTGCAATGCCTCCAGCTAGCAATGCAATAGATTCCATACGCTGGGCTGCAATCAATTGATCCTGCAGTTTTTGAAGCGTTTCTTGTTCTCTTCCATCTCGGTGACATCATGAATAGCGATAAAGATCAAAGAAGATTCATGCTCAGCAACCACCTCGCGTGCATTCAATACCATCGTTCGTTCCCCAATCACAGGGAACTTGCGCGATACTACGAAATGTTCAACAACCTTATGCTTAGGAAGTACATCTTTTAACAGAGACCGAAGCTCTTCAATATCCCACTGTTTGTTCCCCAGTTCAAAGAAAGACTTTCCGATAACTTCTGCCTCCGTTGTCTGAAACAGTTTGAAAAAAGACCGGTTTGCCAGCTGGGCAACAAAATTGCAATCCAGGATAATAATCGGTTCTTCAACAGTGTCAAAAACATCCTGAAGCATACTCTCCCCTTTCATCGTTTTATTATGCAAATGACTTTTCACCTAACGTTCTGGCGTGTTGACACCGTCCCGTTGCTACCAATCACACATTTTCTCTTTAGCAGGATGGTATAAAGTGGGCACTTTTTAAAATTTACAAAAAGTGAGTGTCATAAACCTCTTCTATTGGCGAAGTCGATTTCCCCTGTCTGCCTTCGGCACAGGCAGGCGAAGGGCAAGCGAAGCGCAGCGTGAATACTTCAAGCTGCGCTCCATTGAAAAATGGAAATTGCAAAGTCATTTCCCCTTTTCGCAGCGAGTACGGATTTTGCAACGATTTTGTTCAATTCGTTAGCTTCAGCCAATAATGGCTGTAGCTCCTTGCCAGAAATTAAGTCGGTTTGCTCCATTGCAAGATGAAGACTGCAAAAGTCAAATTTTTATTTTGTGAGATTTTGCATTTTAATGTTTACATTTTTCAATTTGGATTTTGCATTGAGCCATCGCGCATAAACGTGCTTGTTGTAGAAAGTCCCTTCAATTATTCTTTCATGTCAATTACTTTTCTAACGGTACGTAGCACTTCATCTGGGGAATACGGTTTTTGAATAAAGTGCTTAGCACCTGCCCTGTACATCTCCGAACTAACACTTGGGTCGATGAACCCACTCGCAAGGATCACCTTCACACCCGGATTAAGTGCCTGAAGGTGGAGAAAGACCTCATGCCCCCCAAGTTTGGGCAAACCCATATCTATGAGAACTACTGCTATTTCCTCCTTATGCTCTGCATACTGCTTTACCGCCTCAACACCATCCTTAGCTCTGAGAACCTTATATCCCTTGCTCTCCAGAAGAGATTGAACCAGTTCCAGAAGCAGTTCCTCGTCTTCAACAACCAGGATCGTCTCCGTTCCACCCGGCACTTCCCCCTCTTCAGTGATTCCGCGACGTCCCGCTTCAAGCTCACGCCTGCTGACAGGAAAATAAAGATGGAACGTCGTCCCTCGTCCTACCTCGCTCTCCACATCGATAAAGCCTTGATGCGTCTGCACAATCCCATATACCACAGCTAACCCTAAGCCTACCCCTTTCCCAACTTCTTTAGTGGTAAAAAATGGCTCGAAAATTCGGCTGAGCTTCGCTCGATCCATACCTATGCCTGTATCCGCAACGCTGATGGTAACATATTCCTCTGCTGTTGCCCCGGGAAATCGCTCACGGACTTTAGCACCCTCAATGGTTCCAGTGCTAATCGAGAGAGTCCCACCAGATGGCATGGCATCACGAGCATTCACACAGAGGTTCAGCAGCGCCTGATATAACTGACCCCGATCAGCCTGGATAGATGGAAGCCCAACTTCGGCGGATTCAAGCTCCAAAGAGAAGGTGATCATCTTGGGAAATGTTTCCCTCAGCATCTGAAGCAGCTCCTCTACAACATCATTAACATTGACCGATTCAATGAGCACATCGGTCTTACGCGCAAAGGTCAGCAACTGTTTAACCAGATCCGCCCCTCGCTGAACGGCTTTGCTGATTGCTTCAACACTGCGCCGAAGTTTCTCGGGATGCGCTGTAGCCTGCTCCAAAACTGATGTGTACCCGAGGATAATCCCCAGTATATTGTTGAAATCATGTGCGATGCCACTGGCTAAGGTGCCCAAGCTCTCCATCTTCTGTGCCTGACGAAGTTGCTCCTCAAGCCTCAGCCGTTCGGTGATATCCCGAAAACTCCAAACCCTCCCAACAGTGCTACCCGCAAGCTTCTGTGGGTGAGAGTAACGTTCGAAGACACGACCATCCTTGAATTCCAAAATATCGTTACCCTCTACCTCAGGCTGTGCATACAACTCCCTGACTCTCTTCAAAAAAGCATCCGGGTCTTTCAATTGATCGAGGACAAACGCCAGCGCTTGGTTGTCATCTCGTGATTCAATAACGGAAGCTGGAATACGCCACATGTCCACAAACTTTTGATTGAAGCTAACGATCTTCCCTTCGGTGTCGACAACAAGGATGCCGTCAGCCGTTGATTCCAGCGTGGCGGTCAGTAGCGAGACAGATCGATGCAGTGCCTCTTCTGCCCGCTTTCGCTCACTGATGTCTTTAAGTATGGCAAGGTACTCATCCTGGCCCTCAAGTTTAGAGTGGGAAACAAGGCAATCTACAACTGAGCCATCTTTCTTTATTACTTTCGTTTCGTAGGCACCGCCAATCCCTTTTTGGATTTCTAGCCATCTATCTTGCATAAAAGGATGCATTTCCGATGGGATGAACTCCCAGAAATGTCTGTCTTTGATCTCTTCAAAAGTATAACCAAGAATATCCTTAAGTCGCTTGTTTGCGAAGTTGAACGTTCCATCCTTTCGCACGGTGAAAATTAAGTCCATCGAACTGTCCATAAGGGTTTCGAGATATTCTTTCCGTTTCCGCACTTCCTCTTCTGCCCGTTTGCGTTCGAGTGCAAGGGCAACTTGGCTGCCAACTGAGGCAAAGAATTCGACGTCCCGTTCGCTATAGGCATGTTCATCCTCATAGTGTTGAACCACCTGCACGCCGATTATCTCTGAAGGTGTTCGGAGCGGCACACCTAACCAGGATGGGGACGGTGTTCCAATCAACTCGACTTCGCCTTGCTCGATCAGTTGCTGAAATAGTTCCTCTGTTATCAACATTGGGCGACCTGTGCGGAATACGTAGGCGGTGCAGCTCTTCTCTAATGCTTGCGGCGACGGTGCCGTGTCGAACTTATCCACAAAGTATGGAAAGCTGAATAAACCCGTATTATAGTCATATAGGGCAATGAAGTAATTCTCCGCATAGATGACTTTCTTGAGCGCCTGGTGGATCAACTGCATCAGTTCGTCGAGATTGGCTGTCATAGTAACCCCTTGGATGATCTCATACATGACTTGGCGCTCTAAGTCCCCCCGCTTTCGCTCGGTGATGTCCTCTATCACAAGTAGGACTTCTTCTTCTTCTTCTTCTTCTTCTTCTGCAAGGCGTATTCCAGAGAGCGTCAGATTCAGTGTCAGTTCCCCTTTCCCGGGAACGGAACACGAGCATTCTAAATTACGGAACGGCATTCGTGCAGCTATTGCATCTCGACACTCCTGCGAAAGCCCAATGGTCTGAATCACCGTATCGACGTTTTGACCCACAACCTGCTGACGTGTCACGTTAAACAGCTCACAAAAACTTCGGTTTACAGAGAGAACCTCCGATTTCTCACCGATGACGACCAAACCGGATGGAACTGTGGCGAGAATATTTTCTGCAAAGCGTTTGCTGTATAAGAGTTCCTCCTCCGCCCGCTTTCGCTCGGTGATGTCCCGCACGGCTGCAATCATGAGGGTTCCTTCTGTCGACTCCAGCGGGCTGAGAGCAATATCAACGGGAAACTCCGTCCCGTCTTTCCGCAGCCCGTACAGTTCAGGTCCCGTGCCCATTGGCCGAACATGCTGGGATACCACGTACTCAGCGCGCTCTTTCCCGTAAGCGCCACGAAAACGTTCCGGCAGTAGCATCTCCACAGTTTGCCCGTATAACTCCTGACGGCTGTAGCCAAAGAGCTTCTCGGTCTGGTCATTCACAGTAACGATTTTGCCAGCTTGATTTACAACGATGATTGCGTCAGGCATATATCTGAGCACCCTCCCGAACTCTCTCTCTCTCTCTCTCTCTCTCTTCTGCAAGAACTATTCTTGCAATCTGGAGATTACCGAGAAAGTTCTTCAACTTTTCCAGAAAACCGAGCAAAGGCAGGTTGAATTGCATTGGCCATCCTCCTAACGCGGCAGAGCCGTAACCAGATAGTCTAACAAATCCTGATATCGAATGTTGAATTCCTAAATGAACACCTTTGGCAACACCCTCTTAAAGTGGGTGAAATTCGGATTATGAAATCTAAGGTGATTATAAAAGATCTGCCACTAAAATGCAATTCGCCGAAGGCGGATTAGCCAAAGTAAGGGTTCGACGCATTGAACCCGTGCTGCTTGTCCCCCGCTTTCGCGGGGATAGGATTGGCGATACGCAGAAATATCAAAATCAATGCGATTTCATTGAGCTCGCACCAAAAACTTCACACTGAAGGTACCAATTTATTGCACTTAGGCAATTCGCCGTAGTTTTCTTTGAAATTTTTGAGAAGCTCCTTTTCACACACCCTATAGTGTTCGGTGCAACAAAATCGCACAAAGACCTCGTACTTCTTCAGGAACCGACTGAGCCGGGCGTTTTTCACTCCGTTTCCCGAATAACTTGCAATCCGCTTTCGCAGGTCACGAGAGCTTCCAATATAGATGACATCGCTTTTGTGTCTTGCGTAGTTGAGTTTCACAGGAATGCTGAGTTCATACGCACCCGGTTCGGCAGGAATTCTGTTGAATTTCTTTTCCGACAATTTCATGTAACCGCTGAAGGCAATATCCTTGCCGTAATAGTGAGCGGCTCTTTCCTTGTGATTTGGAATGTTCAGGAGTTTCCTGCAATTACAAATCGTCCGCAGCGAGAGGTGAATACCCTCCTTAGATAAAAGATATTGGATCTCTTTGTCTTTCAAGGCAACCTGGCTGCTGTGGATCAACTCTTTGATGCGATAAGCATACACCCGCTTCGGCGACGGGAAGAGGTTCTTCAGACAGATCGTCTCACCGTAAGGTGTGAGTACAAACAATTTTGGCAGCAGCCGTGAAAGCCGGCTCACGTCGAGATACTGCAGTGGATACAAGGACAAGAATTGTTTCAGCGTCAGCGGCTCCAGTTGCGCCTCATCACTTGAGAGCCAATAACGCCGCTGATGGTGAAGAAGGCTTTTCAGAATATGGAGTGAAAACATATTTCTGGTGTTGATCCACTTCATTGAACACACAACTTTATCGTCCGTGTGACAATGTGTTGAATACATCTTGACTAAGCGGTTATCCGAAACTCGGAAAAACAGTCTACCCTGTCGAATTAAAACCGCCGCATAGATCTGTTTTTTTACAAGGTGAGAGTCGGTGTGAGTTCGTTGCGGTTTGTCTTGCGTTACACCTGATAGAAAAGCAAGATACTTGCCAAGCGGCATCTCCAACACTCTGGCAAGGATGATCTTGCCGATAGTTTGTTTGTCCATCAATAACCGGCATTAGTCCACCTACGGCGGATTTCGTTTGGTCCGCCTTCAGCGGGTGTTGCCTCTGCGCTGAGGTAGCGGAGTTACAGATTGAGTTGTCACTTTCGGCGATCGCTATTCGAAAATCAAAGGCAGGTGATGTGTCCGCCTTTGGCGGACTGTATAAGAATACGTTAAAAAGCTGGAACATTGCAATTTCGCACGACGACTTGTTTTCTCCCCCGAAGGCGGACTTTAGCTGAGCCTTACAGCTCATTCGGCTTCCTGGGCGTTATGCTACCCCTGGTCCAGAAATCGCCGAACGTGGCAAGGCGTTCTCGGCACTAACAAAGTTGTGAGGCAATCCATACGCTTGCCCTGCGTTGGGCAACCGTTTGTTTAGCAATGTTTATCCCTTCCGCCTTCGGCGGACTTTCTGAGGATTACGATATACTCATAATGCATTGTGAAATCTTTTTCACCCTTAATATTTGAAGGCGCATTTTCAATGGGCATCCTTTTGTTTGATATTGCTCTTACAATGGTTTTCTGATGCTGAAATCCATGACTTTCAAGGAAATCAGCAGAGATTTTATCTGTTGGAAGTTCTTCTCCTTTTACTCTCCTGTTGCTATTCGATTTCAATTTCATCAAATAAATCAGTGCAGTCAGCACCACATTTTGCGCAGCGAATGATTCCGGGATCGATATCGTGCGTAAAATCGCCTTCATACTCAGAAACTTTTCCATCGCTGCCGATATATCTGAAATAAGTCTCCACTATCTCCTGTTTAAATTTCGCATTTCCACAGGAGGGACAACGAATCGTAGTTAACGCCTTATCCATCATTACACGTCCGATTCAATTTGCAAAAAGTCCACTTCCATTAGAAGCAGAACATCTTAATATCACCTTCTCAAAAGTTTTTCCGCCTCTTGCTTTTCGCATGTTGCCCAGGTCCTTTTCAAGAGCTTGTACTAAGGTGCCAAATTCCGCAAAAAGTTGACTTGCAGATTGAATAAAATCGTCCCATCCTTTTTGTGCGATTATCTTTTCAAGTCTTTCCCTTATGTCATCCTTTTGACTTCTCAGCCACTCTTTAGCGAGGCCTAACAAAGCCCTCTTTTCATAAGCTCTAAATATCTTGGTCGCCTCCGAATCCATGGCAACTAAAACCCAGCCAAACCTTTTGGCAGCTGACTTTTCATCTGATCTTAATTCTCTCCATGCTTCCTCAAGGATAGAATCCAGTGTTGAAATCGTTCTTTTTGCTAAATTAATAAATTCCTCCATTGAGTTAATCCCATCTTTTTCTACTTTGACCATGACCTCCCATAAACTACGAAGAAAAAGTGGCTTAACTATTTGATTAACCAATGTCACTTATCCCGCCTTTCGTTGTGTAACATTACCGGGCGTATTAATAGTCACAACAAGCCGGCTGTTCTTAAACTATCGCAGCCCAAGAATGACCCCCTTCGGAATCAACAATTCAAAGATGCACTTCGTGCGCTTTTATATCCTCGAAGGCACTGATGCCTCATGAATTGAAAAAGAATACCTTTGCAAAAAGATAAGGCTATTCCTGATATAATGCAATTCTAAGAGAAGATCTCTTCCCATGCTCAGCAGCTACATTACAACAAAGACGCTGCCAAATAGCTTTTCAGAAACTTCCCGGTGTAGCTGCGCTCGTTTTGTGCAACTTCTTCCGGTGTCCCCTCAGCGACGATCCATCCGCCGCCGTCTCCTCCTTCGGGTCCGAGGTCAATGATCCAATCAGCAGATTTAATCACGTCCATGTTATGCTCGATGACGAGAACGGAATTACCCGCGTCAATGAGATCATTGAAACATCGGAGAAGCTTTGAAATATCGTCGAAATGGAGACCCGTTGTCGGCTCATCGAAGATGAACAATTTGTGGAGTCCGCGCTTTTTCTCCGCTAAATGCGCAGCTAATTTGACACGCTGCGCCTCCCCGCCTGAAAGAGTCGTTGCTGGCTGTCCAAGACGAATGTATCCGAGTCCAACATCCTCAAGTACCTGGAGCCTCTCCGCAGCCCTTTTGCCGCGCCTCGTCAATCGGAAAAATTCAATTGCTTCGCTCACAGACATGTTGAGAACCTCATGAATGTTCTTCCCTTGATACTCAATTTCCAGCACATCAGCTTTGTAGCGAGTCCCCTTGCAAGCTTCGCATACCAGGTAGAGATCAGCCATGAATTGCATCTCAACAAGCTGGTATCCTTCGCCCTCGCACGCATCGCAACGACCGCCGGGAACATTGAAGGAAAACGTCCCAGGTGTATAGCCACGGATTCTCGCTTGCTGGGTGCTTGCAAAAAGCGCACGGATATCGTCGAAGGCGCCGATGTACGTGACTGGATTTGAACGAGGTGTTCGCCCAATTGGTGATTGATCTACAAGCTCAACATCATCGATCAGATGAACGCCTTCGATAGCCTGATGTCGCCCGACAGAGAACGCGTCTTCGCCGGCACGAATGCGCGGATAGTTCAAGTCACGAGCAATGGAACGAAGCTGCTTCTTTAATCCTGCATAGAGAACTTCATGAACCAACGTGCTCTTGCCAGAACCGCTGACCCCTGTCACGCAAACGAACATATGGAGCGGGATACGAACATCGATGTTCTTCAAGTTATGCTCTGATGCTCCTCGGATGAAAATTGCATCACCGTTCCCGCTCCGGCGCGCTGCAGTTAACGATCCCTTCAGAAGCGGCACTGGAATTTGTTTCTCCCCTGAAAGGTACTTCCCTGTAAGCGAACGTCCGCTCCTGGCGGACTTGATAATTGAATCTACTGTGCCAACCGCGACAACTTCGCCCCCATGTTCTCCTGCTCCTGGACCCAGATCGACAACGATATCACTCGCTTTGATCATATCTGCATCATGCTCCACGACTATCACGGTATTTCCAACATCGCGGAGGGATTTCAAAATAGCAATCAGCTTGTTGTTATCCCGCGGGTGGAGTCCAACGCTCGGCTCATCAAGAACGTATAGTGCTCCAACAAGCGATGATCCAAGTGCCGTCGCAAGATTGATCCGTTGCGTCTCTCCGCCGGAAAGCGTGTTCGAAAGCCGATCGAGGGTCAAATATCCAAGACCAACATCGACAAGATATTTCAGCCGCCGCCGTATCTCGAGAAGAATTTGCCGTGCAATCTCTTCCTGCATCGGTTCAAGGGTAAGGGCATCGAAAAATTCCTTTGCATCATCCACACTCATTCGAACAACATCGTGGATGTTCTTCCCCCCAACATAAACATTCAAGGCTTCTCTCCTCAAACGGGAGCCCCCGCAGAGGTCACACGTTGTATAGCCGCGATACCGACTGAGAAAAACCCTATACTGAACCTTGTATGCTTTCTTCTCAATCATGCGGAAGAAGCCGTTGATGCCGTCAAAGTAACCATAGCCGTTCATGACAACATCCAGCTCTTCCCTTGTAAGGTCCCGAAACGGAACATCAACGCGAACACCAGCCTCCGAAGCAACGTCAAGAAGAGCATGGAGATTCTCTCTGAACCGGGGAAAATTCCACGGTTGAATTGCCCCGCTTGCAATTGATCTTGAGACGTCGGGAACAACGAGATTCATATCAATGCCAACAGACCTGCCGAATCCCTGGCACTTCGGGCAAGCTCCGTACGGATTGTTAAATGAAAAAAGCCGCGGCTCAGGTTCTTCGTACTTAATGCCACACGTAGCACATTCAAATTGCTGACTGAAATGTAGCATCTTCCCCTGGTCCAACAAATAGATAGTAGCGTATCCGCCTCCATCCCTGAACGCTGTTTCTAATGAATCTGCAATTCTCGATCGCGATCCTTTCGGGAGCTCATCCTCTGCGTGGAAAACCAACCGGTCAACAAGAACGAAATGCCCCTCTCTGGGTGGCTTTGAGAGAGGTTGTTCATTCAGATCAACAATATCGTTGCCGACAAGGAGTCGGAAGTAACCCTTCGATTGGAGATCAGAAAGTCTTTGTCTGAACGTACGGTTTGAATTTGCGGGAAATGGGAAAAGGATATACAGTTTTTCTCCCTCATGAACCTCGCGTTGCAATCGATCAATAGCACTGCGGACACTGTCTTTTTGAACAATTTGACCACATCGGTGACATTTTGTAATCCCAACGCGCCCGAATAGCAATCGGAGGTAATCATAAATTTCCGTTGACGTTCCAACAGTGGATCGTGGGTTTCGAGTGTTGGTCTTTTGCTCAATTGCGATAGCTGGACTGATCCCCTGAATAAGATCAACATCAGGTTTATCCATCCGCTCAAGAAACTGCCTTGCATAGGCGGAAAGGCTCTCGACATACCGTCGTTGCCCCTCAGCATAGATCGTATCGAAAGCGAGACTCGACTTGCCCGAGCCGCTGACACCAGTGAAAACGATAAGCTTATTGCGAGGGAGCTCAAGGTTGATGTTTTTCAGATTGTGGACACGAGCTCCTTTGATGACGATCGTTTGCTGCTTATTTATTTTTGCGCTTTTTTGGTCCGACATAGATTTATACAACGGGTCAGGATGAGAAATTGAGATGTCTACCATTGTTGCGATTTAGTAGACTTCACAAACAATCAAATTATTTGTATCAAAAGGGAAATGCAAGGCAATTAATGCAGGACCTGAAATATTTAACTTATGGATGACTCTGAAGTATGAGTGCAACTGCCTGAGTTTGTCTGTCCGCCCCAGTCCGTCATTTCCGTCGTTTGGCCCTGGCGGATTGAAAGAGAAAGTGACAAGCTGCCTGCGCGACCTTGGATGCTGTGTCACGCTTTGATCCGCGAGAGGCGTACCTCTTGTCAGCCCGCCGAAGGGCTCGGCGTTCACACGACATGACAATGGATGGAAAGGCAGCCAGCTCTTTTTTGTAGAGCGCTTCAGGTCCCCAAGCGCCGTGTGTTTCTACAGACTTACGGGCGGAAAATGCAGCGAGCTGAGGAAGATGCCTATGAAAAAGCACCCTTCAGCAGTTTCTTCCAGTACTCCAATTGTTTCTTTACCTCCTTCGGTGAAGTGCCACCCTCAGATTGCTTCGCATTTACACTTTGCGAAATGTCCGTTGCTTTGAGCGCTTGATCGTCAAGCATGGCTGAAAAGTGTTTCAGCTCATCTACCGTGAGATCAGAGAAAGATTTTCCCGACTCAAGAGCATATCGCACGATTTCCCCGACGAGTCGGTGTGCTTCACGAAATGGCATCCCTTTCTTAACTAAATGCTCAGCAAGGTCCGTCGCTGTTGTGAATCCAACGGCAGCCATCTCGCGCATGCGCCCTGTGTTGAATTTCAAAGACGCAACCATCGCTGCCATCACAATAAGAGATTGTTCAAGTGTATCATGGGCATGAAAGAGTGGAGCCTTGTCCTCCTGCAGATCTCGGTTATAGGCAAGGGGAACTCCTTTCATTATTGTGAGCAGGGTCACGAGATCGCCAATGACAGAGGCGCTTTTACCGCGGATAAGTTCAGCGATATCAGGATTTTTCTTCTGCGGCATGATGCTGCTGCCAGTGGCAAACGCGTCAGGAATCTCAACGAAATTGAACTCCGGGGAACTCCACAACACAAGTTCTTCAGCGAGCCGACTGAGATGAACGATTGCGATCGCAGCATCGCTCACGAACTCGATGAGCACATCCCGGTCACTCACAGCATCAATGCTATTCCTGATGATTTCATCAAAACCAAGTTTCCTTGCTGTGGACGATCGATCAATTGGGAGCGATGTACCGGCAAGAGCCCCTGCTCCCAATGGAGAACGGTTTGATCGTCTTCGACAATCGAGAAACCGTTCGCGATCCCGATCAAGCATTTCAATATAGGCAACCAGGTGATGTGCAAGAAGAGTTGGCTGCGCGTGCTGAAGGTGTGTGAACCCGGGCAGTATCGTGTTGCAATGAAGTTCCGCTTGATCAAGAAGTGCACGTTGCAGACCACGAATCGCTGAGCAAATGGAGTCTATTGCAGAACGGAGGTACAGTCGCTCGTCAAGAGCAATCTGATCGTTCCGGCTCCTCCCGGAGTGCAATTTTCCAGCAACCTCGCCTATTCGGTTTTGCAGCTCCTCTTCAAGAAATGTATGGATATCTTCTGCATCACGGACGAGCAGCGAGCCGCTCTCGGTCTCTGCGCGGATTGCATCGAGCGCTGAGATGATCGTTCGCGCCTCGTCGTCGGAAAGGATCCCCTGTGCGGCGAGCATCTCGACGTGGGCTTTGCTCCCATCAATGTCCTCATTGTAGAGCCGCTTGTCAACATCAAGCGACGAGGAAAATCGAAAGGCAAGTTCTGAGAGCTTGTCGCGGAATCGTGAGCCCCACAGTGTCATTGCTGTTCCTCCGTTTGAGACGGGATAGCCTCCTCCGCATGCCGGATGCGCGAAATCGTTTTCAGTGGCAAGCCAAAGATCTTGATGAAACCCTCGGACGCTTTGTGGTCAAATGAATCCTCAGCACTGTACGTTGCCAGTGATTTATCGTAGAGAGAATATGGCGACGTTCTGCCAACAACAACTACGGAGCCTTTGTAAAGCTTCATGCGCACCAATCCTGTCACATATTCTTGCGTTTTGTTAATGAAGCTATCAAACGCTTCACGAAGTGGACTGAACCACAAGCCATTATAAATCAGCGAAGCGTATTCATTCGAAACAATTTGCTTGAAATGGAACACAAGCCTGTCAAGCGTGATTCGCTCCAGTTCCCTGTGGGCGGCATGAAGGACTGTCGCCGCAGGGGCTTCGTAAATCTCCCGCGACTTGATACCCACAAGCCGATTCTCCACAAGATCAATCCTGCCGACGCCGTGCGCACCGGCAATCTCATTTAGCGTTTCAATCAACTGAACACCGTCCATCGGGACGCCATTCAGCGCAACCGGGATTCCAGCTTCAAATTCAATCTCGACGTACTCTGGCGTTGATGGCGCACTCTCCGGTGCAGTTGTAATCTGATAGGCATCGGCTGGTGGCTCTGCCATAGGATCCTCGAGCACTCCACATTCAACTGCGACACCCCAGAGATTGTCGTCGATCGAGTAGGGATGTTCCACTGTCACTGCTACCGGGATGCTGTTTGCTTTTGCAAACGCGAGCTCTTCCTCACGCGACTTGAATTCCCACTCACGCAGTGGAGCAATCGCCTTCATGCTTGGATCAAGAGCTCCGATGGAAACTTCGAACCTCACCTGGTCGTTTCCCTTCCCGGTGCACCCGTGAGCGATGGTTGTTGCACTTTCTTTTCTGGCAACTTCGACAAGATGCTTCGCAAGCAACGGTCGCCCGAGTGCCGTAGCAAGCGGATATGCCCCCTCGTACAGTGCTCCCGCCTTCAGCGCAGGGAGCACGTAGTCACGAACAAACTCCCACCTCAGGTCCTCGATATAGGCTTTGCTCGCACCGGTTCTCCTTGCTTTCTCCGCAATGCTCATGAGCTCAGCTTTCTGACCAAGATTGCCCGTGTATGTAATGATCTCCGCCTCGTATCGGTCTTTCAGCCATTTTACCATTACAGAAGTATCGAGTCCACCGGAATATGCAACAACAATTTTCGGTTTCTCCAAACTGTCTGATAGGGAAGTGTTCATTTCGCTTTCACCTCTGTCATGAGTTGTTTGATGGATTCAAGTAATCGTGCAGTCCGTTTAATCGACCTTGGTGCAACGATGATCGTATCATCACCAGCGACGGTTCCGAGGATATCATCCCAGTGGAGACTGTCGAGATATGCAGCGACGCCATGTGCACGACCGGGCAGCGTTTTAATGATCACCGCTGTTTCGTTAGCAGCAATGGAGAGAATTTCAATTCCAACGATTGTTTTCAATTTGCGTTCCTCAGTTGGAAGTGCATACCGCAATCCACGTGATGATGGGATTCTCGCAACACCGAGTTCTTTCAAATCACGCGATAACGTTGCCTGTGTTACACGTAGACCGCGCCGGCGAAGCTCGCGGCTCAGTTGATCCTGGCCGGTGATCTCCGTTTTGCTGATAATGTCTTTGATGAGAAATTGCCGCTGCTCTTTTTTCATGACTTTTCCGACAACGATGGATTGAGAACCCCATTTGTCTCAGTGGGAATGAGCTCCGTTCCAATTCCTTCTTTTGTAAAGATTTCAAGAAGAAGCGAGTGAGGCAGCTTACCGTCAATGATATGAACCTTGTCGACTCCAGCACGAAGCGCTTCAAAGGCTGCACGGATTTTGGGAATCATACCATTTGTAACGGCCCCTGATGCAATCAATTGATGTGCCTTCTCTTCGGTCAGCGTAGGAATCAATTCCCCACTGCTCATCACACCGGGGACATCGCTGAGGTAAACAAGCTTTTCTGCCTTAAGCGCTGAGGCAACAGAAGCAGCTGCAAGGTCAGCATTGACATTCAGGTGTCTCCCGTCTGCGGCAATCCCGATTGGCGCAATTACTGGCATGCAATTCATTGTAAGCAGTTCGCGAAGCAGTTCTACGTTCACCTGCTTAATATGCCCAACGTTGCCGAAGGTATCGCGGTCTACGTAGTTTGCTTGAAAGAGCGCTCCATCCACGCCGCTGATGCCAAGTGCCATACCATCATATTTGTTGATCATTGAGACGATGGACTTATTGATACTCCCTGCCAGCATCATCTCGACTATTTTCATTGTTTCATCATCAGTGTAACGCTGCCCATTGATGAAGCGCGTTGGCATGCAAAGTTTTTCAAGCATCGCAGTGATCTCCCTGCCGCCGCCATGGACAACCACAATTTTGATTCCGATTTTCTTCAGGAGAGTCACATCCTGTGCGAAACTCTCCGAGGCTCGATCTCCGGCGGGCTCTCCACCACTCATCGCGGAGCCACCGTACTTGATGACAAAGATTTTGCCCTGATACCGAGAGATGTAGCCGAGAGCTTCAATGAGACCTGTCCCTCCAGCAGCGGGAGTTGATTCTTTTGAATCCGTGCCCGCAGATGACAATGACGCTGTTTCAGAACTCAATTTTAGCTCCGATAACTTGCATTGATATAGACATATTCCTTCGACAGATCGCACGTCCAGAATGTTGCTGTGTGGCTTCCCCCGTTCAGGTGAACGTTCAGTTTGACCTGGCACTTTGAGAGGGCTTGCCTGGCTGCATCCTCAGAAAAATTGAGATTGAAATTCTTACCGAGGATGCGAACATCGTCAAAGAAAATTTCTACCTGAGATGGTTCAAAATCGATTCCTGAATAGCCGATGGCAGCGAGGATTCTTCCCCAATTTGCATCTTCACCATGAATAGCTGTTTTCACAAGATTCGAACGGGCAATTGCTGATGCCGCTTTCACCGCATCTGCTTCAGTTCGCGCCCCGCTGACATTGATCTCGATGAGCTTCGTCGCTCCTTCACCGTCACGGACGATCATCTTTGCAAGTTTGATGAGGAGCCACTCGAACGCCTCCGCGAATCTGTCAAGCTGAGACGAACCCACCACAAAAGGAGCATTTCGAACAGACCCATTGGCAAGTGCAATGACCATGTCATTCGTGCTCATATCTCCATCAACACTGATTCGGTTAAATGAGCGATTCACCGCTTGTTTCAGAACCAGCGCAAGAGCATCGTGTTCAATTGCAGCATCTGTGGTGATGAATGCAAGCATCGTTGCGTGCTTCTTTTCAGGCAGAATGAGATTCGGTGCTATCATTCCAGAGCCTTTCGCCATTCCTCCAATGGTCACCACTTCATTGTCAATCGTTAATCGGAGAGCGGCTTCTTTTGGGAATGTGTCCGTCGTCATGATTGCCTGTGCGGCGTCACTGTGATGGTCGCGCGAGAGCATTTTCACAGCCATCTCGATGCCCCGTAGAATTTTCTCCATTGGAAGAAACTGACCGATGACACCGGTCGAAGCCACAAGAACTTCTTCGCTCCGTATGTTGAGCTGTTTCGCGGTCTCATGTATCATCCACCATGCATCCTTGATTCCTTGCTCGCCAGTCGCTGCATTTGCATTACCACTGTTGATAACAACGGCTCGAACCATCTGGCGTCGGCGAAGTTGTTCTTTGGAAACAACAACAGGAGCTGCTTGCACCTTGTTCGACGTGAACATCCCGGCAGCGCATGCCGGTGAGTCTGAAACAATGAGGGCAACATCTTTTCTATGTCGCTTAAGGCCGCAGTGAACTCCCGCAGCACGAAAACCCTTCGGGGCGGTGACACCGCCAACACACTCCTCAAATGGCGCCGAAGCCTCACGAGAATTTAGCGTCCGTTCGTTCATGCAATCAAGCCCTCTTCTTCCGGGATACCGAACATGATGTTCATGTTTTGCACCGCTTGTCCGGCAGCCCCCTTTCCAAGATTATCAATCACAGAGATGATCACAAGTCGTCCAGCCTGGTGATCAATGGCAAAGCCGATGTCGCAGTAGTTTGTTCCGACAACATCCTTGATCTCTGGAATGCGGCGCTGTGAAAGGCGCACAAATGGTGAGGAAGCATAGAAATTTCTGTACATCTCGCGGAGCCCCTCTTCATTAACCTCCGCCGTCAAAGAGGCAGTAACCGTCGTGTAGATGCCTCGGTTCAGAGGGACAAGATGAGGAATGAACGTCAGCCGGACTCTCAAGCCCGCTATCGCCTCAAGAGCATTGATTATCTCAGGGATATGCTGGTGAAACCCAACTTTGTATGCGCGCGCATTCTCATTGACTTCTACAAAAGATGTTTCGATAGTAGCGGAGCGACCTGCACCGGAGACACCTGAAAGAGAGTTAACGACGATCTCTTCAGGGTCAACGACCTTGGATTTCAATGCGGGGACAAGAGCCAGCAGAACGCCTGTCGGGTAACAACCTGGATTGGCAATGAACTGCGCTTTGCGAATTTCTTCTCTGTTCAATTCAGGAAGGCCATAAACAGCCATCCTGAGCAATTCTTCAGCCGTATGTTTCCGACGGTAGTACTGCTCATAGAGTGATACTTCTTTTAATCGGAAATCGCCGCTGAGATCGATGACCTTTTTCACCGTCGGGATGAGATGAGGGACAACGCGCATCGCCTCACCAGATGGGAGTGCCAGGAATGCGACATCCAATCCCTCCACGTGAGGATCGCTCCCGGCGACAAAACCGTCTGGTTCCCACGATTCAAAGACAAGCTCCGTTCTTCCATTGAAGACTGGGTAGAGCTCAGCTACTTTCTTCCCAACGGTTGTCTGTGCAAACACTCTCTCGACCTTCACCAAAGGATGACGGAGAAGAAACCGAAGCAATTCAGCCCCTGAATACCCTGATGCTCCCCAGATTGCTACCCGAATCATATTTCTCATCCATCTTTTTGATGGTATAATTATACATATTTTAGAATAAATATGCAAGCCACCCCGCCCAGAAGCGTACTATGCCACTTTTGCCTCGCCCTCAGCGTCAGAGGCTGACGCCAAAAGCACTCCGCCTCCTGAAGACCCCAGCAAAGGAGGATTAGCGGGGTACTCGCATTAGTCTCAAATATTCTCTAAGTCGTCTGGCATTGGTGGGACAGTGGATCGAGCAACTGCGATTTTCAGCGAAAGGCTGATCTGCTCTGGCGGAGAATTTGACCACACGCTTTCGTGTCATTGGGGGTCGCCGAACCAATCAGATTGCGTCGTCGTGGCGCCTGCGGCGCCACTCCTCGCAATGACATTTTCTGATGCTGCCATTGGGAAGTCCCGGCGTTGGCGGGGGCGCCCGCAACGACATTTGCTGCTTTTGCGATTGCGAAGCATCGCCAGAGACCGAATGTCATCCTTGTACAGAGCCTGTCCTGAGCGTGCCGAAGGACTCAGGATGACATTTCTGCCTTCTGTCATTGCGAACCCGCCGAAGGCGGCCGAAGTCGGCGTCTCGCGGATCGAAGGGAGTATCACGCTGAGCCTGTCGAAGCGTGACATAGCTTCCAGTAGCCCAAGGCGAAAAGACTACGCCGTGATTTCGTGCCCTACGATCAATATCACCAGTCCGCCAGGGCCGGATCCGCCGAAGGCGGACTTCCTCGTGGCGCCTGCGGCGCCACTCCTCGCAATGACACTTCCTGCTTTCCGTCGTTAGTCAAGCCCGGCTTTCGCGCCGCTCCCCACAATGACAGGCATGATGAAAACCATGCCGGGTCAACGCCTTTTTCGCAGGGGCTTCAATCCGTCGCAGACGCGGATGTCAGATTTCGGAGAGTTTCCCGCAGCAATAAAAATCTACAAACAGGCGATCCAGCAAGACGGAGCCTTGGTTACTTTCTGAGTAGTAAAGGATCATGGCTGTCGCCATTTAGCGCCAAGGGAATTAGCACTCTGATAAAAGCTTTGCGCTGCAGGTGCACCGAAAAGGTTGTTTACCTTGCCAGAGGCGGGGACTTGCTTAACGCCGGCTAATCTACAGCCGGGAGGACTCTATGATGCTCGATCGGTGGGTACGCGCTGACAGCATCAACCATTCCGTCCACTCCTGAATGCCATGCCCTGTCGTGCAAGAGGTCTCAAAAATGCGGAGAGAAGGATTCACTCGGAGTGCAAACTCCTTTGCCTCCTCAAGATTGTATACAAGGAACGGGAGGAGATCAACTTTATTCATCACAAGAACCTGCGATTTCCGGAACATCGCCGGATATTTGATTGGCTTATCTTCCCCCTCGGTTATGCTCATCACCACAATGCGGAGATGCTCCCCCAGGTCGTAAGATGCGGGGCAAACGAGATTCCCAACATTTTCTATAAACAGAAGGTCGATCTGGTCCAGATCGAGCTGCTGGAGGGCGTCCTGTATCATTCTGGCTTCGAGGTGGCAGGTCCCGCTCGTCACAATTTGAACAACTGGAACATCAAGTGCAGCAATTCGTTGCGCATCCCGATTTGTCTGAACGTCCCCTTCAATCACAGCAACACGAAGGTGTCCCCGAAGCAACCGAAGAGATTGTTCAAGGAGACTTGTCTTGCCGGACCCCGGTGAGCTCACCAGCGTGGCAACAAATACATTATGGGCATCGAATCGCTGCCGATTTTCTTCCGCAAGCTCATTATTCTTTTTGAGAATTTTCTGCTCAATTGTTATAACAGTTCCCATCCTCCACCTCTAAACTCACAATGTCCAGCTCATCACCGTTTTTATAAGAAAGCGCTTCTGCGCCACATACCGGGCAGGTCAGCTCAAGTTCCAAAAATTTCGAATCGCTCCCGCAGGCCTCGCAATGGGCTCGAAGTGGCTCAAGCGAGATCTCAAGTTCAGCCTGTGCACCAATTGTATTTTCCCGCATAATCTCAAAGTAAAACTGCATCGCATCAGGACTCACTCCTGTGAGAACGCCAACACGGACATTAATCCGCTGTACCCGCTTGCCATCAGGCACATGCTGGCAAGCAAATGCAAGGAGACTTTCAACAATCGAAGCTTCATGCATGCTTCTTCTCTTGCAGGGCACCAAATTCAATCATAGCAATTTCTCTCACAATATCCAACAACTTTGAACTCAGCTCACTGCTTAAACGCTCCGAGAAACCTTCGGGTTCTCGGATGACAATGCCATAAACTGAAATCTCCTCCGGTACGCCAAGGTGCATCATCTTTGCAAGCGACAATGCGGCGTCGAAGCCACCAGTGTGTATGCTCAAAGGGGAGCGCCCTATTGACCCTGAGACTTCAATCTTTTTCACCGATCCAATCTCCTCCTCATCATCCACAAGTCCATCGACGACGATCACTCGCTTATACCCGACGATGCGTTCAGTAAGCTCAAAGTTGGAAACGGAAAGCTCAAGGAAGTCCACAGGTTCATTATCTTTGATTATCTCATATAATTGTCGAGCTACAACGATCCCGATGACATCGTCGCCATGATAAGGATTGCCAAGGCCTACGATGAGCGTGCCCGTGTTCATGGAGTTGCGCAGGAACACTGGGAATGTGGAAGACGGACTGCTATTCCCGTCGCCGAGATGTAAGGAGCGTTCCATCTGAATCGAAGACCTGAACTTCGAGTGGCATTTTCCCGGGAAGGGTATGTGTGGCGCATGCAAAGCACGGATCATAAGCACGGAATGCCATTTCGATTCGATTGAGGATACCGTCAGTGATTTCAGCCCCTCGTTTAATGAGACCGAAGGCAGCTTTTCGAATCGACATGGCAATGGCAGCATGATTGTTTGTTGTGCCTACAATGAGGTTCACCTTTTGGAGAATCCCGCGTTCATCCGTCACATAATGATGGTACAGCGTTCCACGCGGTGCTTCGACACATCCCACACCTTCCGTCGGACTTTCCGTCGGCAATGTCCTCACCTCTGGACTCAGGATTTCTTCATCCTCAGCTAATTCCAGCGCTCTCTCAGCAGCGTACATGATCTCGATCACCCTTGCCCAGTGGGTTGCAAGGGTTTGATGCACAGGCTTGCTACCAAGGGTGGAGTACATTCGCTCATACTCCTCTTGAGCTATCGGGGTCGCCATTCCATCAGCAGCATTAAGCCGAGAAAGTGGCGTTGCACGGTAGACCCCGGAGTCTTTCCCGTCAACAAATCCTTTCCACCCAACGTGTTTCAGGAACGGGAATTTCAAGTACGTCCACGGTTCGACATGTTCTTCAAGCACACTAAGGTAATCGCGAGGATGGAATTTTACAAATTCATTCCCTTCCGGATCGACGACGCGTACCATGCCGTCATAGAAATTCACCTTATTGTTTACATCCACGGTACCCATCGAATACATTTGATGAGTGTACGTATCACTCAGGATCATGTCAACATATTCTTTGTCTTTCAAGACAACATAGTTCACAATCCCCAGGGAGAATTTTGCAAATTCGACAAAGTACTTTGCGTGCTCAATAATTTCATCACGTTCTTCCTTCGTCAAAGGTTTCGCAACTCCACCCGGGAGTGCTGTGACCGGATGGACTGCTTTCCCCCCGATGATGGAAACCACTCGTTGAGCGCGTTTGCGGAGTTCAATAACTTTCCCCCCAGCCTCTAATCCAACTTTCTTGATAACGCCGAGGATATTCCGCTCTGCAGGGGGTGCGTCGGGACCGACTACGAAGTCAGGACCTCCTAAGGCATAGAAGTGGAGCGTATGATCACCGACGAAGAAAGCCGAGTAGAGGAGTTCACGGAGTTTCTTCGCTGCAGGTGGTGGTTCAACGTGGTAGACAGCATCACATGCTTTTGCACTTGCCATGTGATGCGCTTCGGGGCATACGCCGCAGATGCGCGTCGTGATACGCGGCATTTCCTCCACAGGTCTGCCCACGCAAAAACGTTCAAATCCGCGAAGCTCAGGCACCTGGAAGTAACAATTCCCAACTTCGCCATCGTCGTTAAGAAAAATGATAATCTTGCCATGACCTTCAAGACGTGTGATCGGGTCTATCTTGATAACTTCCATCAGAATTTCCTCCTCAGACGTTGAACACAGCCTCAGCGCACCTGCTTTCGTCGAAGCATAGAATCTGGTAAACTGAAGCGATAAAATGTCCCAACAGGGTCAGCAATTTGATCAAGGATACGGTTGATCTCACCTGGGTCCTGCGAGTCAATGACGCTGCTGAGTGCGCTGATCATTTTCATCCCTTGATCGATGACATTAGGAGCAGGACCGTAGCATCCTCGGCAAGGCATATTTGCCTTTACACAAAGAGCGCCGCACCCGCTGCGCGTAGCAGGTCCCATGCAAATGATCCCCTGATCGAGTAAGCACTCATCTTGTTTAGGTTCAATCTCCCACGGGCGATAAAACCGCTTGATACGCTTCTCTTTCCGCACCCTTGGACATTCATCGCAGCATGTTTTCTCCCCTGCTCCAATGACCGAGCCGGGTGGTGGGAGCTCCTTCCCTTGCATGATGAGCGACATCACTGCAATGATTTGTGGAGCCTGGGGAGGACATCCCGGAATTAAATAATCAACAGGAACCACCTGAGCCAATGTACGAACGGTGTCATAAAACTCCGGAATCTCAAGCTCCCCTTCCGCTACACTCACATGTGTCTTCGGACGAACCGCATCAGTGTTCACTGTTGACGGGGACTCTTTGTAAACCCACTGAAAGATTTCCTCCCGTGTCGTGAGATTCGCAAGTCCCGGAATGCATCCTTCAGCTGCGCATGATCCAAAAGCGACAAGGACTTTTGACTTCTCCCTCAGCAAACGCGCCATTGCTTCGTTCTCACTCGTACGTATTGCCCCATTGAAAAGGCAAAGGTCGATGCTCTTCTCCGGCATCGCTTCAACATCCTTGTACTTGAAGTCCATTGCACAGGGCCAGAACACGATGTCGAAGAAACTTGCAACGTCCAGAATTTTTTCTTCAATATCCAAGACAGCGATCTCACAACCGCCGCAACTCGCCGCCCAATACAAAGCAAGTTTCGGTTTGCTCATAAGGCAACCCCCTGTTGAATTGTCCCACTCAATCCCGACGACAGTTCGTATGCTTCAAGCTCCCGTTCTGTCCCAAGCGGCTGAAGAATAACGTCGGCGCGAAGTCCCAGCGGACCAAGACGCCGAACCTCTTCGGTAAATTCCGTTGAGACTCGTGCGAACTTCTCCCCTTCGCTTGCTGAAATCCACTCCAGCCGAAGTCTCCGCTCATCGATGCCAAATTCTGCGAGAATCCGTTTCAGCATCAGAACGCGGCGCAGCGCTTTGAAATTGCCTTCCTGATAGTGGCAATCCCCAGGATGACAACCGGCAACAAGAACCCCATCAGCGCCAAGCTGGAACGCACGTATGATGAAGGACGGGTCAACTCTCCCGCTGCACATCACGCGGATGATGCGGATATTGGGAGCCGACTTCAGTCTACTCACGCCAGCAAGGTCCGCTCCAGAGTATGCGCACCAGTTACAGAGAAATCCTACGATACGAGGTTCAAATTCTTCGTGATTCGTTTTCATTGCCGTGGTTCTCCACGTTTAATCAATTTCAGACTGTTAGAAAATTCAAATTGCGAGAATACCCTCAAGCTCCGCATAAATCTGCTTGTCACTGAAGCCGAAGCCTGTGATAGCACCGGCAGGGCATGCTGCTACACAAGTCCCGCAGCCTTTGCAAAGAGCGGAATTCACTTTCGACACCTTCTTGTCTTCAAGATATTCGATCGCATTGTATGGGCAGAGCGCATTGCAGATACGGCAGCCGCTGCAATATTCTTCATCGATTTCTGCCCGGATGGGATCAATTTCAACAACCCCCTTTGAAATTGTGGCGAGCATCCGCGCTGCAGCAGCACTCGCCTGCGCAACAGTATCAGGAATATCTTTCGGTCCCTGCGCACATCCTGCAACGAAAATCCCATCGGTCGACGTTGCAACAGGATCAAGCTTCGGATGGCGTTCGAGGAAAAAGCCATCAGGACTGCGGCTAATCCCGAACAACCGCCGAACTTCTTCAGCATCATGCCGAGGCTCGATAGCACTGCAGAGAATCACCATGTCGACAGGGATTTCACGAAATCTTCCAATCAGCGTGTCTTCACAGCGAACAAGGAGCGTCCCTTCATCTTGTTTCGACCAGCCCATCTGGACAACTTCCGCAACCTTGCCACGAATGACATTGACCCCCTCATTCAGAATTCGTGAATAAAATTCTTCGTATCCTTTTCCAAAAGCACGCATGTCAATATAGAAATTGTACACCTCGGCGTTGGTCCGGTCTTTGACCAGATGAGCAAACTTCAAAGCATACATACAGCAGACACGAGAACAATAGCGATGGTAGTTTTCATCCCGAGATCCCACACAGTGAATGATCGCAACCGCTCGCGGTTCCTTTCCATTCTTTAGAAGAACTTTTCCGCCGGTTGGGCCAGTTGAAGAGAGCATTCGTTCAAACTCTAATGCTGTGTACACATTCTCAAGGCGTCCGTACCCATACTGCGCTAACTGCGAAGCATCGAAAAGTGTATACCCTGTTGCCACAAGAATCTGTCCAACATCGATCCTCATCATCTCGTCTTTCATGAGATGGTCAATTGCTTTGGGCTCGCAGACCCGGACACATTCAAAGCACTCAACGCAGACCCCGCAATTCAAACAGCGACTTGCCTCTTGAACGGCTTCCTCTTCAGTAAATCCCAACTCAACCTCTCGAAAATCGTGCTTTCGATCCTCCGGCGGGAGCTTCCTCATTTCCGCTCGAGGCTTCTTTGGAATGTCCTTATACAGCGGAGCGTAGGAGTGCGGTCGGAACGACTCCCCTCGTCGATACCGAGGTTCGACCATATGCGTTGTGTAGTTTTCCAACGGTTCACCGCGGAGATATTTGTGAATTGACTCGGCAGCCCGTTTCCCCATCCCCATTGCTGCGATGACAGTTGCTGGACCCAAGCAGGCGTCGCCCCCTGCAAAGACCCCTTTCACTGAGGTCTCAAGCGTCTCAGCATTGACTTGAATCGTCCCGTCGCGAGATATTGCCAATCCATCAGCAGCTTTCGCAAATGATTCAGACTCAGGCCTCTGTCCAATTGCAACAATCACACTATCAAAGTCAAGTTCGAAGTCAGAACCGTGAATAGGAATCGGTCTGCGTCTACCGCTTGCATCGGGTTCACCGAGCATCATCCTGATGCAGCGAAGACCACGGACCTGCTCATGATCGCCGAGCAGAACCTCTGCGGGCGCCGTGAGGTACGTGATGGAAACCCCCTCAGCTTCAGCATCCTCGATTTCTTCTGGAAGCGCCGGCATCTCTGCACGGGTTCTCCGATAAAGAATCGTCACATGAGAGGCACCCATCCGAAGAGCTGTGCGTGCGCAATCAATTGCAGTGTTTCCGCCGCCAATGATCGCAACACGCCGACCAAGGGGTTGCGGTATTCCTAAGGCGACCTTCCGAAGATATTCAACACCCTGAATTACACCGCGAGCCTGTTCTCCAGGAACGCCAAGTTCGATCCCTTTGTGAGCACCCGTCGCTATGAACACAGATTTGTAACCCTGGGCAAAAAGGTCCTTCAGCGTGAAATCCTTTCCTAATCTCTTATCGGTGAGAATCCGCACTCCCATCCGCTTAATATAATCGATCTCGAAATTCAACAGTCGCTTCGGAAG
Source organism: Bacteroidota bacterium (assembly GCA_049973045.1). Lineage (GTDB taxonomy): Bacteria > Bacteroidota > Ignavibacteria > 0-14-0-80-59-12 > 0-14-0-80-59-12 > JBMFJZ01. The sequence goes on from JBMFJZ010000002.1 coordinate 64,398, forward strand.
CCGATATTCCGGAATGCCTACTGCGAGCATTCCACCAGGAATAGGAAGAGCCTCAAAAATAGTCACCGGATAACCCCTTAGCGCAAGATCATGGGCGCAAGCGAGTCCTGCTGGTCCAGCACCGACAATTGCCACTTTCTCATCATGCTTTTCAGTTGGCTTAGGGGGTTCAATTTCAAAGGAGTGAGACATCTCCCAATCCGTGGCGAACCGCTTCAGATGCTGGATTGCAAGAGGTTGATCAACAAGGCCACGGTTGCATTCTGTCTCGCATGGGTGGTAACATACCCTCCCGCAAACTACCGGAAGGGGGTTTTTCGACCGAATAAGACGTACCGCTTGTTCAAACTTTTTCTCTCGGATTAATGCAATATATCCCGCCGCCTCTTGTCCTATAGGACATGCTTCTTTGCATGGAGGCCTCTCTTGCTTGTCAATCACATACGTATTCGGGACAGCCTGCGGAAATGCTTTATGAATAGCTGTTCGCACTGAGCGAAATTCATCAAACCAATTCGGGACTTCAACAGGACAGGCTTTCGCACACTCGCCACATGACGTGCACTTGTCTGTAACATACCGGGCTTTCTTATGAACAGTAACAGTGAAATTCCCGATGTATCCGTCTACCTTGACGACATCGCTGAGTGTGAGGAGGTGAATGTTCTTTCGGTGAGAGACGGAAACCATCTTTGGGGTGAGGATGCAGGAAGCGCAATCGAGAGTTGGGAATGTTTTGTCGAACTTCGCCATCTGTCCGCCAATCGTTGATTCCCGTTCCACGAGGTAGACTTCTCTACCAGATTCAGCGATTTCCAGTGCTGCTTGAATTCCTGCAATGCCTGCTCCGAGAATAAGCACGTTTGGATTTACAGGAGCGAGCATTGGTTCCAGCGGCTGCTGGAATGCCACACGCCGCACAGCAGCTCCAATAAGCGCCTTTGCTTTTGTCGTTGCCGCCTCCCGCTCGTCGTGGATCCATGAACACTGCTCACGGATGTTCGCCATCTGGAATAGATATCGATTCAATCCAGCCGACTCACAGGTACGCCGGAACGTGAGCTCATGCATCTGCGGAGAACACGCCGCTACAACGACTCGATTGAGCTTAAATTTTGTAATATCATCGCGAATCATCTGCTGCCCCGGGTCAGAGCACATGAATTTATAATCGCGGGCAACCACGACATTAGGTAAAGTGGCTGCGTAATCTCGAACAGCTCCTACATCAACAGTCTGTGCGATATTCACACCGCAGTGACAGATATAAGCGCCAATTCGAACCTGGCCATTTTCTTTCATGATTCAATCTCCTCAACAGAATTCATCCCGCGTCTGGCGGGATTCCTTGACCTGAAACGATGACTTCCTCGAGAATGGCTCTCCAAGTGGAATGAAATTCCTTTGCAACCCCAACTCCTTCTCTGAACATCCAAGCGCCATGCCGAGCAACTGAGTGAAGAAAATCACTGGAATCCGATATGATGTTTGAAACTTCCTATTGACACGATTCTGGTATGCCTCAAGATTGATCTGACACATAGGGCAGGTCGTGACAATGCATTGTGCGCCATTTTCAACAGCACAGTCAAGAATGTCTTTCACTAACTGAAGGGCGACATCGGGGAACGTTGTCATCAACATCCCGCCGCAGCAGCGTGTCTTAAGAGGGAAATAGACACTCACTGCTCCAAGTTTCTCAAAAAGTGTGTCCATTGTGGTCGGGAATTCCCGATCATCAAAGCCCCGCTCCGGACGTACAAGCTGACATCCATAGTACGGAGCGAAGAAGATCCCCTCCAGACTCCGCTTCGCAGCGAGGGAAATCACTTCAACTCCAACATCGTTCACGAGAACATCAAGAGGATGACGAATGTTAACGCTGAGATCGTATGAGAGTCCTGCCTCAGCGAGTATGCGATCAACCTTCGCTTTCAGCTCAGGGCTTTCTCGTAAGAATCGGTTCGTCTTTAAAAGAACAGTATAGCACGCGCTGCACGGAGCGATGAGGTCCCTGAATCCGTTTTGCTTTGCAAGCGCCAGATTCCTCGCTGAAATAGCGAGTGAAACAGTTTCGTCGACACTCATGTACATCGTGGCGCCGCAGCAATTCCAGTCAGGAAGTTCGCTTAGCTTCAGCCCCAAGGCTTGAAACACAGCCCGAAGGCTTTCGTCGTATTGTCTCGATGATGTTTCCAGACTGCATCCCGGATAGTACAAGTATTCCATTGTTGCATCTCCTAAAAACCCCGCCGGAGGCGGGCTTGAACGATCAACGTTGCGCAATCATCCTACCGCACGGTATCCTACCATCTCTTCAGCATATTCAACCTCTTCCTTTTCACGAGGCAGCTCAAGAGCTTTTGAGGCATCAAGCATTCTCCTAATAGCCTTCACTTCTTTGATCCTTCTGGGGAACAAGGAAGCTCTCCCTTTTCTGAGCATTCGCAACCCCAATGGAAGAAGACGGAGAAGTTCGAACGGCTTTTGCTTAAGGTAATATCGTATGAGAAGCAATACCTCGCTGTTGCGACCGTAGCGGTTCACAATATGAATGAAGTTCCGCGACAAAAGATACACAGGGAACCGATCAGGGTAGAGATGGGAATCCATTGCTGTCCGTTTCAAAGCGTAGAGAATATCGGTGACCTTAATTGCCTGCGGACAACGCGTGGTACACATGTAACATGAAGCGCAAATCCAGATGGTTCTGCTTCGAAGAATCTTCTCAATTTCTCCAGCACGGAAAAGCGCAATTACCATCCTCGGAGAAATATCCATCGCATAGCTCACAGGACAGCTTCCTGTACACGTGCCACATTGAAGGCACCGCTTGATTCGGTCACCTCCGGGTACAAACTGTACTTGTTCAAGGAATGTTTTTCGCAGCTCCCACTCCGTTAGTGGCAATGCACCTGGAACCCGATCGTGATCATTCATAACTCCTCCGTTTGTATAGCTTCAAAAATAGTCGTGCGCATAGCGAATCCCCATTCCATATTCAGCACTCAGTGCCATTTGATGGGAGAATTCCCAGTCAGCTAAGAAATTAAACATTGCATCCCCTGTGAGATCTGCCCCCTTCAGAGCGGCTTCAAGATAAAATCCACGTGACTTCTGCTCCTGCTCTATTGCGCAGCAGAGAGTATCTCTGACCGATAGTTGATCCCGTTCAGTCTGAGAAGAAATTTCCTTCGGCAATTGTGATGATGGAAGGACAGGCGTGACATCGGGAAACTGCTTCTTATACATCTTTTCAAGAATTCGGTTGTGTTGAAGTTCCTCTTTTGCTAATAACTCAATCTTCTGCCGCAGAAACTCGTTGCTAACTCTGACTGCCAGCTCTGAATAAACTTCTCCGCCTTCGGCGGACTCAGCACAGATAGCAACACCGAGCGCTTCTAAGGGGGTTAGCTCCTCGATACCCATCACTCCCACATTACTTTTGCGTTAATGAAAGTCTGATGACACATTTTATTTTTCTGGCGGATTGAACGTCGTAGTAGCGCTTTTTCAGCACTCAGATCGCCGCCAGTAAGAGAGCAGACAAGAAACATGCCATCTTCTCCACTGGTGAAATCAGGGAAAATAGGAACAATCTGGGAGAGAAATGGATAAATAAGGTTGTAGAAATTTTCAAAACTGGCAGGAAAAAGAACCGAAGTTGCAAAATTCAACAGTATGAGGTACGAAGCAGACTACACCAGAGGTGGATCAGGCGGGGCCCTTTCCGCCTCCGGCGGAGTATTTCCGTCATTGCGAATCCGCCGAAGGCGCACCCCGGATACCACCAGGAGATTGCGTCGTCGTGGCGCCTTCGGCGCCACTCCTCGCAATGACACTTCCTGCTTTCCATCCCCCAACGAAAGTCGAGGAAGGCGAAGCCGTTATCCGCCGTCACAGCTTCAAATCGAGCACCTTTCTTACTTTGGCTGCAAGCTCTTCAGCTTGATACGGTTTCTGAAGGAAACCCATAACTCCGCTGTTCAAGATCTCCTGGGCTTTTCCGTTTTGACTGTATCCTGTAGATAGCAGTGCCCTCACCTTCGGGTTAAGCTCTTTCAATTTTAAAAATGTTTCACGTCCTCCCATCTTCGGCATCACCATGTCCAGGATCACCAGTGCGATTTCCTCTTTGTGCTTACTGTACACTTGCAGAGCTTCTTCTCCATTTCCAGCGAGCATCACTCGATAGCCATAAGTCTCCAGCACATCTTTGACTAACTCACGGAGTGTATCCTCATCATCGACTACAAGGATAAGCTCGTTACCGGTGCTCATCGGTGCCTCTTCCATTCTAAGAGGCGTTTCAGTTTTCTCGCTCGCAGGGAGATAGACTCTGAAGGTTGTCCCTTCCCCAACTTCACTGTAGACCCTGATGAATCCGCCGTGGTTCTTCACAATCCCGTACACCATCGATAGACCGAGCCCAGTTCCTTTCTCTTTTGTTGTGAAGAATGGTTCAAAGATTCGCTGGAGTGTTTTCTTGTCCATCCCTATCCCGGTGTCGCTCACGGAGAGTAGCACATAGAGGCCCTTTTTTGCCTCCACATGTGATTTGACGTATTCTTCCGCGAGCACAAGAGATTCTGTCGATACAATCAATTTGCCGCCTGCAGGCATGGCATCTCGAGCATTAAGGATGAGATTCATGAGGACTTGCTGGATTTGTCCAGCATCTCCTTCAACGTTTGGCAGTTCGCTCTGAAAATGAGTTTCGATTACGATGGATTTGTCAAGTGAGCTCTTAGCGAGCTTCAGTGCTTCTTCAGCTATATCGTTTACATTCACTGGCTTTACGTTGTATTGCCCGCCTCGAGCAAATGCCAGAAGCTGGGAAGTAAGTTCTGCCGCTCGGGTTGCACTCCGTTCAATTGTATCTGCATAGCGGTAGATTGGATCGCTCTGAGAAAGTTTCGTCTTCATGAATGATGCGTAGCCGAGGATGCCTCCAAGAAGATTGTTGAAGTCGTGCGCAATGCCGCTTGCCAGTAGACCAATTGATTCCATCTTTTGCGCCTGGATAAGCTGTTCTTCCAGCATCAACTCCTGGGTAACATCGCGACCGGAAGAGATGAAGTTTGTGATGTTCCCCTGCCCATCCATGACTGGTGTAATAACTTTGTCTTCGTAATATAGTGAGCCATTTTTTCGTTGGTTCCTGAACCTTGCTCGAAATACTTTCCCTGAGAGAATGGTTTCCCAGAGCTGTTGATAGAATTCCCGCGGGTGCTCGCCGCTCTTCGTGATATTTGACTTTTTGCCGATCGCTTCATATGCTTTGTAGCCTGTAATTCGGGTGAAAGCTGGGTTCACATATTGGATGATGCCATCTTTATCTGTAATCGTAACAGATTCTGTAAGCTGCTCGAATGCCAGCAAAAGTTTCCGTTGCTCTTCCTCTGCTTTCAATCGTGTCTGGTTCTCCATTGTACGCTCAATAACGGTTGAGATCACCTGTGATGCGGCTCGGAACAATTGAATTTCTGCATCGTTCCACTTGCGCTCCCGGCGGCATTCGTCGAAGCCAACGAAACCCCAGAAATGCTTGCCTACGAAGAGAGGCCAAACAAGTATTGCTTTGATGTTTTGTATGGAGAGAATTTCGTGGAGCTCAATCGGCAAATCTCTCAGCACAGAGGCAGCGATGATTGGTTCATTTGCGGAGAGCTTCTGTTCCCAGTATGGGTAGCTCTCATATGAAGCGGTGAGCCCAAGAAACGGTTGGACATCAGGTGCGACCCACTCATGCGTGTTTCGCATAAGCCGACCGGGTTCATTCTTGAAAATGTACACGCGGCTGACATCCAAGTGTTCACCAAGAACCTTGAGTGACCTATCGAAAAATGTATCCAGATCGGTTTGTTCGAGCGCTGCAACGAGGATTTCATTCAGCGCTTCCATGAACCTGTGATGCACTTCAGCTTCGCGCTGTAGATGAACAAGCTCGGTGATGTCAAGAATAGCGCCGGTGATCAGCTCCTTTCCGGTTCGTGGGTCATGAATCAGGTGAGCGTTTTCCATTATAAAAAGCTCCCCACCATCTTTTCGCCTCTGCTCCCAAACCAGGTTATTTATTCTGCCTGTGGTTTTCAGCTTGTCCAGAAACGCCTCTCGTTCCGAGGCATCACGATAAAAGTTCACTGCGGGCGTCGCTTTTACCTCATCAGCAGATTCGTAACCATAGATGCGGGCTAAAGCTTCGTTTGCTTCAAGGATTTTCCCCTCAAATGTGCTCACGTACAATCCAGCAGGATTGGTCTCGAAAAGATCCCGATAGCGTTTTTCCGACTCTTCAAGAAGTCTCTTTGCAAACACCTGTTCTGTGATGTCTTCTACAAAACCCTGATAGCTCAGTGCATTGCCATCTTTGTCTCGTACACATCGACCATGCAAGCGGGTGTAGATGATCGAGCCATCTTTTTTCTTAAGGGGTACCTCCATGCCATGAACTCCATTGGACTCAATGGCGCGCTTGAATTGCTCACGATCAGCAGGATCAGCGTAGATGTCCTGTGGGATATATGCGTTCAGCAACTCCTCCACTGACCCGTAGCCAAGCATCGCAGCGAGCGCTGGGTTTACAGAGACGAATCTGCCTGCCGGCGTCGATTCATAAATTCCTACAACAGCATTCTGGAATAGGTTTTCATACTTCCCTTCCGTTTCGTGGATAATATCGAGTTCGCGTGTGACTTCCGATTCAAGGAACTGCGACCAGCGATGGAAGATCAGAATAACGATGCCCATAAGCCCGAGTATAACAAGTGATAGCAATCCCCATAATGTAAATTGGTGAGCAAAGATGGACTGGTATATGGAGACCAGCTCAGCTTTCTTGACCGGAAGGGCAACGCTTCCCCATCGTTTCCCCGCAATGTGAATGGGAGTAGCAACAACGAAACGGGGAGCGAAGTCTAATGCGTTACGTCGAATCAAAACAAAGGTTGGCTTTTGAACCTGAAGAATTGCGCGCACTGCACAGCGGAGCGAGTCTTGGTTTTCTTCTTCTCCAAAAACATTTTTCAAGAAAGTTTCCCCTGATTCTCCAATTCTCCGAGAGGCTCTCTCGGCAGTAGTGTCACTGCTTGCCAAGAGATGTCCATGAATATCAAGCGCTGCAAGAGGATTGGGTGTGAAATATCCAGCGTTGCGGAATGCGCGTATTGAGAAAGCATCAGGCTTTAGTAACAGAGCTACAGAACCTGCAAAAACCTTCCCGCGGGACTGAACGGGAGTTTCAATGGCGCTCTGTCCGTTGATAAGACGGTTTCTGAAAACAGGCACATGAATTGCGATGGCAGGATATCCCTGCACAGCGGTGAAGAGATCGCTCATTGTGGTGTCATGCTTTGATAGAAGCTCTTTCACATGGCTTTGCCACGAAATATCTTGCCCGATCGCTTTTGTATTCTCCGGGAAGGTATATTGTAAGACTCCGCGCTCATCGACACGCGAAAATGCAGTGACGATGTTGCTCCATTTGATGAAGGCTGTCCGGAACAGTATGCGAAGTGAATCTTTTCTAGCTTCCTGGACGCTTCGGTGTTGCGAAAGACCTCTCAGCTCGCCAATCAGCGTTTCAGTGAGCGATTCAAAATTCGCCGCTACGCTTTGGGCTAATCGTTCTTGCTCAGCCAGATACGTCCTCTGCACGCTTTCCTGGCTCGTCTGAAGGCTCTCAAGAATGATAATTCCAACAGACCCAACAAGGAGAATGGAAAGTATGAACACAAGCAGGAACCTCTTTCTAATGGTCTGCTTGTAACGGGCTAATGGACTTTCGGGAAGCTCCTTCAGTAGTGTTGGGTAGATTGAGCGGAAGAATATTGCCGCAGCAACAGCATAGAGAAGGGCTGCCAAGCCCATCCCAATGGCGGCGATGAATCTGAGTGGAATGAGATTATCTGGTGTAAGGTGATTTAAGAAGGCGTACGTACGTAGGATCGGATCCGCTGATATCAAGATGGGGGTGAGGAATGCGCTTAGGCTGATAACCCTTCTGTGGAAAGAGGTGCCCTGACTTAATGCAAGTCCGGAATAGCAGTAGAGACCTGATAGAAGACCGACGCCTGAGTTGTAAAGCAGCAATTCAGCCACTGTTTCCGACCCGCCATCTTTCAGGGTGCTGTAGGTTATGGTGAATACAATTGCCGCTCCGAGAAAAGCAAGGCTATATCTCTGAGCTTTCCATTGCTGGAACTCGCCTCGAAAGAACAGTTTTGCATTCATTGTAAGCACAAAGGCACCACCAAACGCTATTATGATCCCAATTAGCATAGCTAAGTCGGTACCTATTCGCAGCACCTCCGAGAAGCGACCAAGCTTCACGAACCACCAGGTATCAAACAGAAGTGTTAAAGAGAGGATCGCTCCACCAATGAAAAACTGTCCACTTCCTGTTCTTGTCCTGAGCCGGACACTGAGAGTGTAGCTTAGAGCAAGAAGGACAACTATGGGTGCAATCCACCCAAAGAACTGAAAAGCAGACCCAATGAAAAGTAATGCATTCATCCGTTCCTCGTAAGCATGCGGAATTTGGATTAAATCTATTCATTACTGTCGTGAAAGTCAAAATCTGTGCCAAAGTGTGAAAGGTTAAAGAATATCAGATTGTCGCTTTCACTTCCAAATATGGGGAGCAAGTTTGCAATTGCCATCTTCAATAAACGAAATCATGTAAATTTTACGCACCGTTTGAAAATTTTACTCGCTTTGTGGTAAGATCATGGTCCCGATGCTTGCAGGTTGCCAGGGACGAAATTAAGATTTCCGGAAAGTTCAAAAGATTGCTCTATAATGCGGAAAATCAGAGAAGCTATGGCTGTGAGACTTTGCTTATCAGGAGAACTCCTCTGAGATGTTTGGCACGTGTTTTGTAGCAGGCTATGTTAGATTGCACGGTGAAAATGAGACATAGTGAGTTCTGACGCAATTGTATGGTCTTCGCCGCCGGGAAGATTCATTGAAAGAGATAAAAACTCTGCCACTGTGGAGAAAGATGTCATGTACGCTCGCAAACAGAAATCATCTGGTGCTAAAGACCCCAGAAGAGGGGAGGAGACAGCCACGGTTGTGTTCTCAACGGACGAACAGGTCGTCTCAGATGGAGGCTCTCCTTATCGTTTAAGCATCGTGAATGAGTTGGAGCGCCACCGGGTTTCCATTGTTGATGAGACCGTCAGACTTATTGCTGAGCTGTTCCCTGAGTTCATCTTCAATCACCCTGAGACCGATTATCGTCGCTATGGGATTGATGTTGATCGACATGTGGCGATGTTGGAGCGGGCATTACGTCTGGCAAAGCCCAAACTTTTTGTTACCTATACTCGCTGGTTTGTTTCCACGAAGGCTGATCAGGACCATATCATCAGCGATGTTATTAACACTTATCGGATTCTTGGCGAGGTGATTGCTCAGAAACTTGGGAATGGGAAGGGGAGAATTGTGAAGGAATATCTTCGACTCGGGGAGAGGGCTCTTCTCCAGATGTAGTCGAGAAAGACCGGTAAACATTATTCGTGGCAGAGCTGTCTTGCGGGTGTATCCCATCTCGTGAACTTTTCATCCAACTTGCATTTCTGTTAGTTCCTGCTTATTCGTATTTTGTTAGAAGGTTAGAGAAATCTAACAGCAGAGCGCATGTAGGCCGGCTCACTGGGACGCCGGAGGCAGATTTGTTATGCCGCGCGAGCACCTATATCGACGCCATGCCCTGCACTGATGTTCCACGATTTCCTTGATATTTGCACCTCATCTCAAATCTCTCCAAGTATAGTTGTTTCCAAACTATTATCCGTTATCTTGAAATTCAACCTCTATTGCAATATATTTTAAAGGACATCGGGTTTGGGTATGCTTTGGAATTTAGAACAGATCGCGAACGACTTAGAGAAAAAATTCGATCTTGATCGCCGGTTTGTCGTAGCGGAGTTTCGAATCGATGCAAAAGGGAGCGGGATTGAATTTGTGACCTCAAGTTCTTATGCAGGGCAGAGAGCCGAGAAGATGTTTCTCAAGTACAGGAGCTCTCTCGCCCGAAAGGAAGCCGATTCTATTTCTTTTACAATTCATTTTCTACCCGATAGGAGCGTAGGTGAGTATCTTTTCGGTTTGTCGAATGTTGGAACAGCAGCGGTGAGGAGCCAGCCAATGCCGGTCTCCGAAATCAAGACGGAGGTGCTTTTAGGTGAATCTTTCGATGTTCTGGAAATTCTACCGGAGGGCTGGGTACGAGTGCGACTTCATGAAGATGGGTATATCGGATGGGTGAGTTCTTCGCAGGTGAAATTGTTGACTCCGAGCGAGTTTCAGGCTTGGGGTTCCCTTCCGAAGGTGCAGATCAAGGAGAAGATTGTGTTTCTTCGATCCAAGCCATCGGAGCGGAGCGAAGCTGTGCGCGACGCTGTTATAGGTGTTCGGCTCCCTGTCGGTGCTGTGCGTGGGGCTTGGCAAGAGCTTCTGCTCCCCGATGGAGAAAGAGCCTGGGGGAGGAACCAGTGGCTTGGTCGTGTTCGATGGTATTCGAACAGCAACAAAAGGACAGCCGAGCCTCGAGCTGTGAGTTCCTTATCGATCATCAAAACTGCGCTCAGTTTTCTCGGTGTGTCGTATCTCTGGGGTGGGCGGTCGCCGAAAGGGTTTGACTGCTCAGGATTTGTGCAGACAGTTTTTCATCTGAATGGGATCGAACTCCCGCGCGATGCGAACTTACAATGGCGTGCAGGGAAATTCATTGGGAAGGATTTCAAAAAAATTCGTGAAGGGGATTTGGTTTTCTTCCGGCGACACCAATTGCAGGAAGAGAGAAACGGCATTACACATGTAGGCATTGCTTTGGGAGAAGGAAAAGATATTATTCATGCCTCAGGTTTTGTTAGAATTAGCAGTCTTGACCCGCGGAGCCAGCGGTATGAAGAGCGGCTTGCAAAAACTTTCGCGGGCGCTCGGCGCCTTCAAATTGTGTAAGTTGCTTGAAGCGGTCATCTGAGAAAGGGGGTGAATGTCTTCAGCGAAAAAAGATTTCGTAGAAATGGTCATGACGGAATAATGAACAGCAAAGTTCTGGTGCTGAATCAGAACTTTGAGCCCATGAGTGTATGCAACGTCAAGAAGGCAGTTGTGCTTCTCTACTTAGGGAAAGCGGAGTTAATTGAATCTAAGGATGGGAGAGAGCTCCATTCTGTTTCAAGTTCTATCCCTTTTCCAAGCATCGTCCGTCTTTCTGTTTATATCCGAGTACCGTATAAGAGAGTTATTCTCAGTCGGAAGAATATACTTCGGCGCGACGGGTACCAGTGCCAGTATTGCGGCAGAACTGGTGTACCGTTGACCGTTGATCATGTGATTCCAAAGGCACGAGGTGGTGAAGAGACCTGGGAAAACCTTGTCACCGCCTGCGTTGACTGTAATAATCGAAAAGGAGACCGAACGCCGGAAGAAGCTCACATGACGCTTCTGAGACCTCCACGACGACCAAGTCATGTAATGTTTATCCGCCACTTTGCCGGTAATATCGATGAGCGCTGGAAGCCGTATCTTTTTATGAACTGAAAGGTCTCTTAAAGAAATTCATTTCTTGCGAAAAGCAAAAGCAAGAGAAAGGAGTGTCATCGCTGAACAACTCCGCCTCAAAGCGGACTAAACTAACTCAATCTTCATCGACAGGCAAGGAGAGCACGATCGGACAATCATCGCATCGAAAAGTTATTCTCAGTGGCATGCGCCCAACAGGGAAGCTCCACCTCGGTCATCTTGTTGGAGCCCTGGAGAATTGGGTTGCATTGCAACTGGATTATCAGACATTTTATCTCATTGCTGATTATCACGCTCTGACTACAAATCTTAATACGTCGGAGCTTTATAGCAATTCCATCGAAATGCTCATTGATTGGCTTGCCGCCGGAATTGATCCGCAGCGCAGCCCTGTTTTTCGCCAATCTCAGGTGAAACAGCATGCCGAGCTTCACTTGATTTTTTCGATGCTGATCACCTCTGCGCGACTTGAGCGAAATCCGACTTTGAAAGAACAAATTCGTGACCTCCATATTGAAACAGTCAGCTACGGCCATCTCGGGTATCCTGTGTTGCAGGCAGCCGATATTTTGCTTTATAAAGGCGAAATTGTCCCGGTAGGGGAAGACCAGGTTCCTCACGTTGAGATCACCCGTGAAATCGCCCGGCGATTTAATGCGACCTACGCTCCAATATTCCCGGAGCCGGAACCGAAACTGACTGAATTTGCTCGGCTGCCCGGACTTGATGGGAATGCTAAGATGAGTAAATCCGCTGGGAACACTATTTTGCTCTCTGACCCTCCTGATGAAATTCAGAGAAAGATGCGGACGGCGCTGACCGATCCACAGAAGATTCGCAAGGGTGATCCTGGCCGCCCTGATATTTGTCTGGTTTTTACCTATCATAAAAAGTTCAATCCGTCGGAAGTTGGTGAGATTCGGCGCGGATGTGAATCGGGGGCACTGGGCTGCGTTGACTGCAAGCGCCGTTGTGCCGAACGGGTTACTGAATACCTTGCGCCAATACAGGAAAAACGCCGTTACTACGAAAATCACCTTGATGATGTTCGGGACATTCTTCTTGACGGTGAGGAACGTGCACGTTCCGTTGCCGAAAGAACAATGGCGGAAGTTCATGCAGCCATGAGAATCGGATGATGTTTTGAGATGAGAGTTTAATGTACCGCGTAAAACTTCCAAATTTCGAGGGACCTCTGGATCTCCTCTTGTTCTTCATCAAGCGGGATGAGCTTGATATTTACGATATTCCTATTGCAAAGATTGCTAAGGAGTTTCTCCAGTACGTTCACATGATGGAGATGCACGATCTCGACGGCGCCGGGGAGTTCCTTGTGATGGCATCCACATTGATGCAGATCAAAGTACGTATGCTTCTGCCGGCGTCAGAAAGTGAGGAGGAGGAAGAAGTTGACCCGCGTGCTGATCTTGTTCGCCGGTTACTGGAATATAAGAAATACAAAGAGCTGGCAGGTGAGCTGTCCGCTCTTGAAAAAGAGCAGCTAAAAGTCTATTATCGCCAATTCTTCAAAGCTGATCCACACTTAGTCCCCCTTCAGGACGATGTAGCTTTTCTGCGGAATGTAACTCTCTATGATCTTATTGCGACGTTGAAGCGAGCTCTTGATCGAATACCGACGCAGTTTGTCCATGAAGTAGAACGGACACCTGTTACCGTTGAAGAGATGGCGATGTATCTTCTCCGCGCGCTTGAAGAACGCCCCCAGGTGACATTTATGGAGCTAACCAATGGGATAACGGAGCGCATACGCATTGTGGTGATGTTTATAGCACTGTTAGAGCTTATCAAAAGTCGTGCTGTTACCTTGGAGCAGGAAGATATCTTTGGAGAGATTGTGATTCGGCGTGCAACTGAACAGATAGTAATGCCACGGTTTGAAAATCTTGACTATGGGGCATGATGGAATCTCGCGAACGCGTTCTTGATCGCAGGGACATTCGACGGATCATCGAGGCGCTGATTTTTGCCTCCGATGAACCGCTCTCAGCCTCTGTCCTTCGCCAGATCATTGTAGACTCAAATGGAGCAGCGGACGGTTCAACATCACCTGCAGAGGCATATTCAGTGCGTCTCGACGATATCGGGATTGAGGACATTCGTGCAATTATTGCCTCACTCGATGAGGAATATCGTGCAACCAATCGTGCCTTCAGAATTGTTGAAGTTGCTGGGGGATACCAGTTTGCTACTCTTCCAGAATTCGCCGAGTGGGTGGGGCGATTGTTTCGTGAGCATGCTCGTCGTAGACTTTCCCAATCGGCTTTAGAGACCCTTTCCATTATAGCTTATAAGCAGCCGGTGAGCAAGCAGGAAATTGAGAACATTCGGGGTGTCAATGCGGAGTATGTTTTAAAGACGCTCCTTGAGAAAAATTTGATCACCATTGTTGGGAGGGCTTCTACTGTTGGGAGACCGCTATTGTACGGGACAACTGAAGAATTTCTGAAGCACTTTGGTCTGCGTAGCCTTGATGAACTTCCTAAGCTCAGGGAGATCGATGAACTCCTTGGTGATGATGAAGATATTCGGCAGCGGGTACTCAGAGAACTCCGTGACCGTGATAGCACCGTCAGCAGCGAGGAGCTTGACCTCTTTTTGAAGGAGCATCTTCGTGTCAAAGAATCGGAAACCTCAGGGCGATCATCAAAGTTCAGCGGGAAGCCATGACTCGCCATTCGACAAAACCGCAGCCTCGGACTGAGAAGGTCATGGTGAACGCTGCTGCCCCCCTTTGGCGGACTCTTGCGAATGAGATTCGTCTAAATCGGTATCTTTCTCTTGCAGGAGTTGCTTCTCGCCGCAAAGCCGATGAACTGATTGCCTCTGGCGCCGTGCTAGTTAACGGTGAAGTAGTTCGCAAGGTAGGAACGAAAGTGAATGTGCAGAGCGATGTGGTTACAGTTCATGGGAAGCATCTGAAAATTCAACCTGGAGGGGTATACATTGTCATCAATAAGCCGAAAGATTGTATTACAACAACCTCAGATGAGTCTGCCTATGGCAGACGGCGCACAGTGCTCGATCTTGTCCATGTCCCGGCACGTGTTTTCCCGGTCGGCAGGCTTGATCGTAATACAACAGGTGCACTTCTTCTAACAAATGATGGCGATCTTGCCTACAGGCTCATGCATCCGAAATACCAGATTCCTCGGGCTTATAAAGTTCTTCTTGATCGACCGCTTACAGAAGCTGAGAGGTCGCAATTGGTTCGAGGTTTGGAAATTGAACCGGGTGTGCGTGCCTCATGTGCCCTTTTCCCTTCACAGAATGATCCGCATGAGTATGGCGTCGTCCTTCGCGAAGGTCGCTATCATGAAGTGCGTCTCCTTTTTGAGAAGCTTGGTAGAGTCGTGAAACGACTATCACGGGTTGCCTACGCAAATATCACAACAGAGGGACTGAAGCGAGGAGAGTGGCGTTATCTTACCCCACAGGAAGTTGCGGAATTGAAAGCTATGGTTAACATTCCTTTGCGAACTTCCGCCTCAGAGCGTAAACTGAGAAGGAGTTAAGTGGATTTTCAGGAGCAGAAATATCAAGAGGAAATTAGCGATCTTATCCGTCGGCGCCGAGAAGAGTTAGAGAAACTCCTTGCGCAAGGTATTAATCCCTACCCATATGCATTTCAGCGTACACATTGGTCTGCCGATATTCTCGAATCCTTTCGTGATGAGGCTGCGGGTGAGCAAGTTTCAGTTGCAGGCCGCATTGTGTCCATTCGTCGCATGGGGAAGGCATCATTTGCACATATACAGGATTCACGCGGAAAAATCCAGATCTACTTGAAGCAGGACGATCTCGGCAAGGTCTATCATCTTTTTCGGCTTATGGATATCGGTGACATAGTTGGTGTTGAAGGGTTTGTGTTTCGCACAAAGATGGGAGAGATCACCGTTCATGCCACTTCATTGACTCTTCTTTCGAAATCGCTTCGTCCCCTTCCTGTTGTAAAAGAAAAAATTGATGAGCAGGGAAGAAAACAAGTATTCGATCCTTTTTCGGACAAGGAACTTCGCTACCGCCAGCGGTACGTTGATCTCATAGTAAACCCTCAGGTGCGTGACGTCTTCGTCAAGCGAGCAGCCATCCTCAGAACAATCCGGGAATTTCTCGATGCGCGTGGTTATATAGAAGTGGAAACACCCGTCCTTCAACCCATCTATGGAGGTGCTTCTGCAAGGCCCTTTATTACACATCACAACGCGCTCGACATCGACCTTTATCTGCGCATTGCTGATGAGCTCTACTTGAAGCGACTGATCGTTGGCGGATTCGACGGCGTCTATGAGATTGCAAAAGATTTTCGCAATGAAGGGATGGATCGCTTTCATAACCCTGAGTTTACGATGCTGGAACTCTATGTTGCGTACCAGGACTATTTTTGGATGATGGAGCTTGTTGAAGAGCTTATTGTGCGGATTGCGGAACGACTCCATGGAACCAGGAAAGTCACAGTAGGGAATCAGGTGATCGATTTCACCCCTCCATGGAAGAGGATAACGTTTTTCGATGCGATTAGCGAGGCGACCAAGGAGGATCTCAAGCCTATTCGAGGTGACGATGTTAAACTCAAGGAAATGGCAAAGAAACTTGGTTTGCAAATTGCGCCGGAGCTCACAGCCGGGAAGGTTCTTGAAGCAATTTTTGGTGAGTTTGTGCAGCCGAATCTTATTCAGCCTACGTTCGTTATGGATTATCCGATTGAAATTTCGCCTCTGGCAAAGCGCCATAGGAGCGAGGACGGGCTGGTTGAGCGGTTTGAACTTATTGTCAACGGGCAAGAGATATGTAACGCATTTTCCGAGCTCAACGACCCAATCGATCAGCGTTCTCGATTTGAAGATCAAATGCGGCTTCGCGCACAAGGTGATGAAGAAGCCCAGGTCCTCGACGAGGATTTTTTGCGCGCATTGGAGTATGGCATGCCACCTACTGCCGGTCTTGGTATCGGGATCGACCGATTGACAATGATCCTGACGAACCAAGATTCGATCCGCGACGTGATTCTCTTTCCTCAGATGCGACCAGAACGATGAAGAATTTTATTAACCCTCAAGAAAACATACACCGATTGGACAGAACTACCGATGAAAACCGTTACCCTTGTTCTTGGAATTCACAATCACCAGCCGGTCGGAAATTTTGACTCGATTTTTGAGCAGGCATATCAACATGCATATCTACCGTTCCTTGATGTCCTTGAACGGCACCCGCATGTGAAGCTATCGCAGCATTACACAGGGATTTTGCTCGAATGGCTTCAAGAAAATCATCCAGAGTTCATCGAAAGGCTCTCTGCATTAGTCAGCGAAGGGCGCGTTGAACTGATGACCGGGGCTTTCTATGAAGCGATCCTTCCATCTATCCCTGATATCGACAAACGGCTTCAAATTCAGAAGCTCACCGAGAAAATCCGTTTTCTTTTCAATGTGACCCCAAAAGGAATGTGGCTCGCTGAGCGTGTCTGGGAACCGTTTTTGGCAAAGCCAATTGCGGAAGCCGGCGTGAAGTTCATCACAGTTGACGATTCCCACTTTAAGAATGCCGGACTCGCTGAAGAGGAACTTCTTGGCTATTACGTCACCGAGGAACAGGGAGCAATGTTAAACGTTTTCCCAATCAGCAAGCGCTTGCGATATGCGATCCCGTTCCAACCCGTCGATGTGACGATCAACTATTTGCGGAGCGTTGCCTCCGAGGACAGCGACACTGTCGTCGTCTTTGCTGACGATGGCGAAAAGTTCGGTGTCTGGCCCAGCACCTTCAAACATGTCTACGAGAATGAATGGCTTGATCAATTCTTCTCAGCGCTTGATGAGAACAGCGATTGGATTCACCTTTGTCATTTTTCTGAAGTTCTCGAGACTATCCCTCCTCGTGGACGCGTGTATTTGCCTAATGCCTCGTATGCGGAGATGATGCATTGGGCTCTTCCTCCGAAGGCATTTATTATCTACGAAGAATTTGAGAAGTTTCTTCAGCAATCTCCTCGGGGGGAGGATTTTCAGCGATTTTTCCGCGGCGGGTTCTGGCGGAATTTCCTGTCAAAGTACCCTGAAGCAAATAATATGCACAAGAAGATGCTCCGCATTTCCAGGACTATTCATGACATCGAGCAGAGAAGAGGGTCGTCAGTGTATCTGCGAGCAGCTCTCGATAATCTCCTCGCTGCCCAGTGCAATGACGCGTACTGGCATGGGGTCTTTGGCGGACTCTATTTGCCGAACCTTCGCTTCCCGATTTATCATCATCTCCTCGAGGCTGAATATATGATTGATGCTCGGTTGAAACGACGCGGTTACCGGAGTGAACTTACTGATTTCGATTGCGATGGACATAAGGAGCTCCTCATCGAATCCGAGCTTCTTAATGCGTATTTCAAACCGCACTCCGGAGGAGCGCTGTTCGAGCTCGATGATAAACGAGTCGGGTACAATGTGTTGGATATCGTCTCTCGTCATGAAGAGGGATACCACGAGAAACTTCGGCACGGGATTGATGATCCACCCTCCGTTCACGTTATAACAGATTCGACTGTGGCGAGCATACACGATCTTCTCCTTACTAAGGAATCCGGACTCGAGAAGTTTCTCCATTACGATTGGTACCAACATGGCTCGTTCATCGACCACTTCTTTGGTGAAGGGCTTACCATAGAGAATTTTGCCGAGGCTCGTTATCCTGAGCAGGGGGACTTTGTCAATCAACCATATACCGTTGCGGTGAAGAAAAAACGTGACGGATTAGCGGTGACACTGGAGCGGACTGGCGGTGTGCGGGCTTTTGAGCAATGGAAGCCGATACGAGTCAGGAAATTGCTCACATTCCGACATGGTTCAGCCAGTATTGGAGCTGATTACGAACTTGAGAATCTCAGCGGCGAGCCCGTTGAAGTTTGGTTCGGGATTGAGTTCTCTTTTGGATTTCTGGCTGGAGATGCACCGGATCGGTACTTTGAGTTCGACAATCTTCAGCTTGAAGACCGTCGGTTGAGAAGTTCTGGTATTGTGGAGCAGAGTCAGCGTGCCGCAGTTGTCGATGAGTGGCTTCGTATCCGTGCTGAAGTTGCGCTGGAAAAACCAACGTCGTGGTTCCGTGTCCCTATAGAGACTGTATCGCTCTCCGAGGCTGGTTTCGAGCGCTTGTATCAAGGAACAATTGTTGTACCGAACTGGAAGCTCCGACTCGAAAAGAAACATAATCTCCACATAGTTCTTTCGTTGACAAAGCTTCGATGATGCGAAGAACCATTGCGAATATTTTCTTTGGTGCGATTTTCATACCCTATGCTCTGTCGTGCAAAACAGAGGGGAATGATTCCTCCGGGGCTACCATTTCAGGATCGCGGCTGGCGGTCGTCATCGGAGTTTCTGGAGGTATTATTGCTGGTGCGCATCTTGTTCAGTACAACCACTGGTGGAAAGGACCACGCAGTGAGTTTCGCTTTGTTGATGATTCAAAATACGCTCTCAATGCCGATAAGTTGGGCCACGCATACTTCGCCCGCGTGGTCACTGACCTTATGGCTCATTCATTGATGTGGGCTGGTGTGGACCATCTATCAGCCCTGTGGTATGGTGCAGGGGTTAGCATGCTCTTCCAGACTTATGTTGAAGTTGAAGATGGATTTGCGAAAAACATCGGATTCAGTCCTGGAGATTTTGGAGCAAATATTGCTGGGGCGTTGTATCCTGTGGCGCAGCATTATTTACCTTTTCTTCGAAATGCGTTATTCAAATGGAGCCTTTATCCTTCTGAGAAATATATGCATCATGCCTATGCTTTTATTATCGATGATTACGAGAGCCAGTATTTTTGGCTTAGCATCTCTGTACACAATCTCTTGCCACGACAATGGAGGCGCTGGTATCCGTCATTTCTGAATGTCGCTGTCGGTTATAGCGTAAGAGATCTGGATCTGCGTGGCGGCGGAGAGCGACAGTGGTTCATCGCGCTCGACTACGATTTTGAGAAGCTTCCTGGAGATGGGTGGTTTCTTCGGGCTCTCAAGCATGTTCTAAATGTGTACCATTTTCCTGCACCTACAATTCAGTTGAGACCACACGTTGTCGCCTACGGTTTTCACTTCTGAAACGTTGCGTAATCGCACGCCGTTGGTGAGCGTTGTGATCCCAACCTATCATGAGGAGAAGCTCCTCGAGGAGACACTAAAGCAATTTGCACCAGCTCTTCGGGAAAGATTTTCTTTAGAAGTCATTGTCAGCGATGGTGGATCCAATGATCGAACTATTTCCATCGCTCGGAAATACGCCGATGTGGTTATTGTTCATGACGAACCCAATCGGCAGACAATAGCAGAGGGTCGGAACGTCGGGGCAGCTTATGCCAGCGGCTCAATTCTGATGTTTGTAAATGCCGACACACGACTACGCGATCTGCCAGCGCTTCTACAAGATGCTCTTGCTGTGCTGAGCACCCCCGATGTTGTTGCCCTTACATGCGATGTCTACATCTATCCGGAAGAAGAACGGCTCAGCGACTGGTTTTTCCAGAGAATGTATAACACCTTTTTTCGATTCTTGAATCTAATTCACTGGGGAATGGGGCGAGGGGAGTGCCAGATCATCAAACGGGAAGTTTTTGAACAGCTCGGTGGATACGCACCAAATCTTGCCGCTGGAGAAGACTATGACCTGTACAGAAAACTGATACGTAAGGGGAAGGTGCAGTTCCTTAGGAAACACGCTGTCTATGAATCCCCGCGGCGCTACCGACGATTTGGATACTTGCGCGTGAGTTGGATGTGGTTTGTGAACGCCCTTTCTGTGACACTCTTCCACCGTTCTGCCTGGAAACAATGGAAGCCTGTTCGATGAAAAGATTATCCAGGGTGATTCCGTGCCTGGCGACTGGCTTGCTCAGGATTTTGTTCCTGATCACTGCTTTGATTGCTCTTTCCAGGCAGAGTTTCTCACAGGTTGAGAACGTCCCGATAACGAATCCAGTGTACAATTTCCTTGTCCGTATGGAAGCAAAGGGACTGATTGCTCGATACCATGATGGGGCGCTTCCACTTTCTCGCATGGAGGTAGCATCTCTTCTCAAGGAAGTCGGCTCATATGACTCAATGTTGTCGAACGTTGAACGAGGCTATTTGAGGCGTTTGCAAAATGAGTTCTCCTTTGAACTTGGATTGCCAGCAGGGCATCGCACGAGCCTACTCGGCCAAAATGCGGTCTACGCTGCGTCCTGGGCTGAGCAGGAGAAGTTCCTTTATCAATGGATAGATTCATCTTCGTTGCCACCTTCAACACTTTTCGTTGACGGTATTTTTAATGAAGATGCCAGATCTCAAACTTTTGCTTCCGTGAGGTCTCGTGGTGTTTCCCTGACGAGTTTTGGAGGGCGCTTCCGGGGGAGCCTCCGAGGAATATTAGGTTATTTTCTTCAGGGTACGAATGGTCAATTGCTTGGGAACAAAGAATATGGTTTAACTGATCCCTTTCTTCAGCAGAATTATAAGATCCATGAAACAGGCTCTGTCAGTTTCGATGAGGTGCGAGCATATCTTCGACTCCATACCTCTATTCTGGATGCCGAGCTTGG
Organism: Bacteroidota bacterium; assembly: GCA_049973045.1. Classification (GTDB taxonomy): domain Bacteria; phylum Bacteroidota; class Ignavibacteria; order 0-14-0-80-59-12; family 0-14-0-80-59-12; genus JBMFJZ01. Next base: position 85,521 of record JBMFJZ010000002.1, read on the forward strand.
CAGGGAGAGGCTCTGGTGGGGAAATGGGATCGGCGAGCGATTAATTCTTTCGCGCTTTTCACCTGTATTTGATTTCATGAGACTTGATGCAACCTATGGGGTGTTCAAATACTCGTTTATTCACGGCTGGCTTCTCGGCTCTAAAAAAGTTATTTACGACGCTGTTGAAGGATTCAGGAGCATAATCCCATCGAAGTACATCGCAGCCCATCGCGGCGAGATTTCTCTGAAAGGAATTGCCGACGCCGGCGTTACTGAGATGATTATTTATGCCAATCGGAATCCCGACCTTGCATACCTTAATCCAATTAATTTCTATAAGTCTGCGGAGCATGCACTCCAGGATCGAGACAATGCCATTTTAGCCTTTGATGCTCGGATTCGATGTTTTCCCCGATTCATACCGTATGGAACTTTCTTGATTGATGACATAAGTTTTGGTAAATTGGGTACAGCGTTTTATGGGAACGAGCTGGCGGGACAGATTGGGCTTTTTGCAGTTGATCCTCTGGATATCCCAAATACGCAAGTCGTTCTTGAGTATACTCGAATAGATCCTTATGTGTATTCCCATCGGCTAAAGGAAACTAATTACACCTCAAATGGGTTCTTGCTCGGTGACCCGATTGGTCCGAACAGTGAATCGTATTACTTGAGTTTCCAGTGGCAGCCGAGAATCGATCTGTTCGTGACACTCAGTGGTAATTTTATACGGCACGGGGCAAATGTTGTGGATTCAACCGGAGCAGTGATACGAAATGTCGGAGGTGACCCTCTTGTAGGGCATCGCACATGGGACAGTGAGAATGCGCCGTTTCTTGACGGGGTCCTTATGAAAGACTGGCGCATTCGCTTCTCCATCCGTTATGAGCCGATCTGGGAAATGCCTGTGACGTTTCGGTACGAATATCATACGCACGATGAACCCGGTCATCATATTGTGGATCATCAAGTGTTTGTACAACTGACCATTGATTATTAGGTGGGTGTGGGAAACAATATTTTAAGAAGGGGGAAGTAATGATGAAAAAGAGATTTTCTGCACCAGTAGTTTTTGTTTTGGTGATTATCGGGATTCTGTTCGGGACACAGGTTTCGGTAGTCTTCTCCGGTGATAGTATCCTTGAGCAGTCGCGGAAGTTACAGGAGGTTCTTAACATCACAGTTAAGAACTACGTTGACCCTGTAGATACGCAAAAGCTCGTTGAGGCAGCAATTAATGGGATGCTGGGATCACTCGATCCACATTCGGTTTACATCCCTGCTGAGCAGATGAAACGAGTGGCGGAAGATTTTCAGGGAAGTTTCGAAGGGATTGGGATCGAGTTCTCAATCGTCAGCGATACGATCACGGTTGTCCAGCCCATTGGTGGCGGTCCGAGTGCCACGCTTGGGATACTCTCCGGGGATAAAATTGTGAAGATCGACGGCAAATCAGCCATCGGCTTTACGAATGACCAGGTGATGAAAAGTTTGCGTGGTCCAAAGGGTACAAGGGTGAGCGTCACAATAGTTCGCGAAGGCGTGAAAGAACCACTTGAGTTCACAATCATCCGTGATAAGATTCCGCTTTATAGTGTTGACGCTGCTATTATGGTGAACGATAAAGTTGGCTATATTAGTGTGAACAGGTTTTCCCAGACAACAAACGAGGAGATGGTTCGAGCAATTGAATCGCTGCGGCAACAGGGGATGAAGGAATTGATTCTGGACTTACGGTCCAATCCAGGTGGATATTTAGAACAAGCTGTTGCGATGGCAAACGAATTTCTATCCGCGGGGAGGAAAATTGTTTACACGAAGGGTCGACGCCCTGAGTTTGATGAGGCTTACAGTTCCGATGGAAAAGGCGAAGCTCAGAATCTCCCACTGATTGTGTTGATCAGCCATTACTCTGCTTCCGCAAGCGAGATTGTTGCGGGGGCAATTCAGGATTGGGACCGTGGACTTGTTGTTGGAGAGACAAGCTTCGGCAAGGGACTTGTGCAGCGACAGTATACCTTAAGCGATGGCTCTGCTTTTCGGTTGACAATTGCACGATACTACACGCCAAGCGGTCGTCTCATACAACGTCCCTATGAAAGAGGAAGAGCAAAGTACATTTCTGAGGCAATAAGCCAGGAAGAGCCGGAAGGTGAGAACATCGAGCATCATGAAGAGCGGGATTCAACTCGACCAGTATTTCATACAGCATCAGGGCGTCCTGTATACGGAGGAGGTGGGATTACACCTGATTACATTGTGAAGCCCGATAGCCTGACACCTTTCACGATGGCATTGCTCAGGAAGAATCTTTTCTACGATTACATTTTCTCAGGTGGACGAATTGACCTTAATGAAATTCGTGCTCAGTATGCGGATAATTTTTCAGCCTTCCGTGATGGGTATAATTTCTCAGACAATATGATCAAAGATTTTCTCCGTTTTGCAAAGGAGAAAGGCATTGATGTGAAGGAAGAGCAAGCCAACCGAGATAAGAGATTCATCGAAGCGCGTCTGAAAGCAACGATCGCTCGGTCGATCTGGGGGAACAACGGCTGGTATCCGATCATGTTGAAAGTTGATAATCAATTTGCAAAAGCGTTGACATTGTTTCCGGAGGCGAAAAAGGTTGCAAGGCTCCAGTAAGTCCGCCTTTGGTGGAATGGAGATAGGGCTGTGAGCCCGCATACTTATGTTTCTTCCGCGCTCCGGCTAGCAGCTATCTTGCTTGTTGGGGTCGTGGTTTCTGCTTTAGCGACGAGTGTTGTTAATCAGTCCACCTGCGACGGATATGAACCGTTTCCGCTGCTTCCCACGCAACTTGAAACTCCCGCTAGTGACCGCGTGTTGGTCCCGGGTGAGGAACTGGTTTACAAGGTTAGCTATTTGTTTATCGGGCTTGGCGAGATACGCACCAAGGTTCTGGATCGGTTTGTTGAAAATGGGATAGTCCACTATAAGGTAGCCGCTTATATCGATTCTTACCCTGGGCTTCCTTTTGTCAACCTTCACAGTACAATGATCAGCATCATCGATACGGCTTACCACTCGCAGTGGTTCGAATCAAAAGAACTGGATCGGGGTGAATGGAAATATATTCGCTACGATAATCTCGATAATGGAAAATCCATACACATCAGAATCTGGCGTGGTAATGAAACATGGTTTGATAGCACTATTGCGACCAATGGATATTATGAAGACGGTCTCTCCCTTTTGTATTTTGCGCGGGGCATTGTTCATCGCCGTGGCGTGGTAAATGTGTTGACGTTAGCAGGGCAGTACAGTGGAATGACGAGCATCCGTTTGCGCGGTAAAACCACAACAGTGAAAATTGATGCAGTGAGCCATCGGATTAACACCATCTACTTTGATGGGAATGCGAGCTTCATCGGCATCTTTGGGCTCACCGGCGATTTTGAGGGGTGGTTCAGCAACGACGATGCCTGTGTCCCGATCACAGCAAACCTTCATGTTCTAATCGGGAGTATTCGCGTTGAGCTTAAGGAATGGAAACGACCGGGTTGGAATCCTCCTCGAGGATGAGCATTTGTATTCTTCTTCTTTTGCTTGTTTATGAAAATACCTTTGCAGATGGAACAGCAAGATTTCCGCATATTCCAAATCAGGAATTTCAGTATGCTGTTCGTTATGGACCTCTTCGCATCGGGACAATCCGTTTGGCAGCGAGGGCTGATACGAGCTTCAAAGGCAGTCTTGCACACCACCTTGCAATTTCATTCGATTCCAACCCTGACATCCCGTTTGTCCATTTGCAAAGCCGCACAGAATCATACGTGGACGCTGAAGGAGGTTACACTTTGGCAACACTATCTCATGATATGACCGATAGCGGATGGGTGACGACCTGGTATGATTTTGACTATAAAGGTAGAAAAATCAGCTATAGCGTCTCGTACAACGGACGCACCATCTCCCAGCGGAGCGAGCCAATGCAATTTGACGGCGGTTACCAGGATGGTCTTTCGCTGCTTCTTTTCCTAACGCAGCGAAGTGACGTTCTCGATACAGTTCTTGTTCCAACTGTTGTTGAGTCAGGGCAGCATCTTACGCTTGTCGCTTTCAATGGAAAAGAGGACACTGTTTTGCTTGGCGAAATGGGGAAGAAGATTTTGTGTTTTCAGGTTTCCGGGAGAGCAAATTACACAGCGCTGTTCGGGGTCGCGGGGGATTTTCAGGTATGGATTTCAGCCGACTCTTTCAGAGTTCCTGTGCAAGCTAAGCTTCGCGTGCTTATTGGATCCATTGTTATTAAATTGGAACGGTGGCCAGGTACCGCCTGGGGGAGCAAACTTCAAAAGCCGGACTGAAAACGTGTGTTTCTTTTGTCTGTTTCAAGCGAATGAAAATTTGAACATAGAATACGAGTCACGGTTCAAAAGCTGGGTTTCATCAGGGAGCTTGTTCTCAGTTTAAATTATTGCATTCACTTGACAATCAAGTCGGGCATCCGTATATTAGCGGCTGTAGGAACGACCATGGAGTTGGCTTTTTGCTCTTTTACCGCTGTTACCGGTACAGGTGAATGTCGCGCTGAGAGATGAGTGCCTTGCATCGGATTGGAGATTTTGAGGGAATCTACATGGATAGGTAGTTGGTCCTCATCGCGCCTTTTGTTTGGTACAAAGAGCCATCGACATCGTTTCTTTAGGAAACCGCAGAGAGAAAGTTGGGCAGAACCTCAAAGGATGCCTGATAGTAAGGCTGGGTTAGCCTTCTCGGTAGGTTCTTCTAACTTCAGCGCGGTTTCTTTACGCACTGCAAACCAAAGAGCACCGGCAACCGGACTGTGAAAGTAAGGTATGGGTTTGCAGTGGTAAAGGCCGGTTGCCGGGGCTGAGTTCATTATTTTGGAGGATCACCATATGCAACGTGGAAGGGTTAAGTGGTTCGATGGCAAGAAGGGATACGGCTTCATCGCGCGCGATGATGGAAGTGATGTCTTCGTCCACTACACAGCGATCAAGTCTGACAAAGAATATCGAACCCTTGAAGAGGGAGCAATTGTCGAGTTTGACGTGGTGGAAGGTAAAAAAGGACCGCAAGCCGTCAATGTTACAGTTGTGCAACGTTGACTCTTAGTATCCTGTGTGCAAAACTCAGGCGGCAGATAGCTAAACTGCCGCACGATGATCGGTTTAGTATTTCGTCCGCCAGGCTGTGGAAGTGGCGCCAAGGGGTTGTGAGACTATCTGAGCAGATAAGTGGAGAATAGCGTTCAGATTTTACAGGCGCTTGGAGCGCCAATAAGGGAGAAGATTCATGGCAATTGAGTTCTCCGGCGATGACGCAAAGCGCATCGGTGCTGTCCTTGGTGTGGAACCGAAATGGATGCGAAAGTATTACCGATATGAGGTGCAGGGAGCTGAAGCGCATCGGAAACTTGTGCTTGAGATTTATCCAAATCTCCTCATTGGAAATCGGCAAGGGATGCTTGTTTCGGTCTACACATTCAATGCACATTTGCAGCTTCACTTCTGCTCTGGTTACGTTGTGAGTGAGGTGCTGGGTGAGGTCACCTTTGTTGGAGAACACGAAGGGAAGCTATCAGGTCTTATTATTGAGCGAGAAGGTGGTTGTTCGCTATATGCTAACGTCGATCGTGCGTTGCTTTCCGGCGATTTCACAAAGCTTGGCCCAGAGGTCATGCTCTCCGGTATCGCTCTTTCACTCACTGAGACGATTCTGCCAGAAGCTCCTGTGTCCGGGTCAAAAAATCGTCCAGAGGGGGCATGATCTCCATTTACAATGCTCATCCTCGCATTCGTCTTCCTCGAGAGCCATTTCGTCGCTTGGTGCGCCTGCTGCTGAGACAAGAGAAAACATCGAGCTCGGAGCTTTCGATTGTCTTCGTTGGGCATGGTCAAATCAGACCATTGAATGCGCGATTTCTTCATCACAACCGGACAACTGATGTTATCTCCTTTCCGCTTGGCGAAGGACGAAGGCTTGAAGGTGAGATCTATGTCAATCTGGATCAAGCAAGGGAGCAAGCATCAGCGTATCGGACGACATTCTCTGAAGAAGTCGCACGTCTTGTAGTCCATGGAGTGTTACATCTCCTTGGCTATGATGATCACCAAATTAGTGAGGCTGCAAGGATGCATGCTCGTGAGAATGAATTGCTTGGGCGATACTGGCGTGGTCTACGGCGCCACTCAATGAGTTGACGAGTGAAGTTGCTTTTCGAATTTTTTTTGTATTATATTTTACGACATTGAGTATGTACGAACGGGTCATAGAAATTATCGTCTACCTCATTAATGAGATGAGGAACAATAAGCCGCTTGCTGAGGTTGACGTTACGGAACTCAAAACGCAAGGGTACACCGAGGTGGAGATCCGCACAGCTTTTAGCTGGCTTTTTGACCAACTGACGGCGGGAGATCATCCTCTTGGCAGGATGATGCCTGCTGGTTCGCATTCATATCGTGTATTTCATGATATGGAGAAGATGGCGCTTTCAAAGGAAGCGCAAGGATACCTTCTTCAAATCCGTGAGCTTGGCTTGATCAACGATGAGGAATTGGAACTTATCATTGAACGGGTGATGATGGCTGGCTATGCTCCCGCAGGATTGGATGATGTCAGGTCGATAGCTGCGGCTGTGATTTTTGGTATCGACGGTTCCGAGACAGCCGGCAGGTGGACGCCGTTCGGCGATTCTGATACGGTTCAATAATTTTTTGGTTCATGAGAAGCTCTATGGGAAAGTCCCTTCTTATAGTTGAATCACCGACAAAAGCTAAAACAATCAACAAATACCTGGGCCACGACTTCGTAGTTGAAGCTACGGTAGGGCACATCAAGAATCTGCCAAAGAGCAAGCTCGGTGTTGATGTTGAACACGGGTATGTACCGACATACGAGATCATAAAGGGGAAGAAGGAAATTATCAAGAAGCTCTGTGAGAGAGCCAGAGAGGCAAAGGAAATTTACATTGCCACTGATCCCGACCGGGAGGGAGAAGCAATAGCTCGAGATATCGCCGAGGAGTTGAAATCTGCAAAGAAACCTATTAAGCGCGTTCTTTTCCATGAAATCACGGAGACCGGGATTGCAGATGCGATGAAACATGCTTCATCGATAAACGAGAAACTTGTGCTTGCGCAGCAGGCACGGCGCGTGATGGATCGTCTTGTTGGCTACAAGGTCAGCCCCTTTGTGTGGCGTACAGTTTACTACGGGCTCTCTGCCGGGAGGGTTCAGTCCGTAGCCCTTCGGTTGATCTGTGAGCGCGAAGAAGAAATAGAGCGGTTTGTCCCAGAGGAGTACTGGACAATCGTCGGGGAATTCCGCCTTGACTCAGGTGATGTTCTCGAAGCAAAGCTTATTCGAGTTGCCGGCGAGGAACCAGTTATTAAAGATGAGACAACGGCCCTTGGGTATGTCAATGATATTCAAAAGCATCTTTACCGTATCACCGATGTCCAAAAAAAGCGAGTCAAGCGCAATCCGCCGCCACCGTTTATTACATCAACGCTCCAGCAGGAGGCAGCAAGCCGTCTTCGCTTCAGTTCGAAAAAGACAATGATGTTAGCTCAACGGCTGTATGAAGGAGTTGAGCTTGGTGAGGAAGGAAGCGTTGGACTGATAACCTATATGCGAACTGATTCAACGCGTTTGAGCGCAGAAGCCGTTAATGCTGTCCGAGCATTCATCTATGAAAATTTTGGTGCTGAATATCTCCCGAAAGAACCGCGAAGCTTCCGGAGAGCGAAGATTTCTCAAGACGCCCATGAAGCCATCAGGCCAACCTCAATGAGATATCATCCGAAAGCTGTGAAAAGGTACCTTGAGAAAGATTTATTTCAACTGTATGAGCTGATTTGGAATCGCTTTGTTGCTTGCCAGATGACTCCAGCAGAGTTCGAGCAGATTACCGTTGACATTTCTGGCGGAGAGTATGTATTCCGTGCGACAGGTTCGAACCCTATCTTCCGCGGCTTCCTCCAAGTCTACGGCGACGTGAAGGAAAATGGGGAAAACGGTGAGCGCGAACTACAGATCCCTGCGACAATTTCTCCGGCGCAGGCTGTCCAATTAATTAACGTTGTCCCTGAACAGCACTTCACGAAACCGCCGTCACGATACACTGAGAGCAGCCTCATCAAAGAATTAGAGACCCGGGGTATTGGGCGACCCAGTACATATTCACTTATTGTGAGCACGATCCAAGAGCGCGGATATGTCGAGCAGCGAGACCGAAAGCTCTATGCAACGCAGTTAGGCAGGGATGTCAATTCGATTCTCGTGCAAAATTTTCCAGAGGTCTTCAACGTCGCCTTTACGGCAAAAATGGAGCAGGAACTTGATGCTATTGCATCGGGAAAGAGAGATTATGTGCGAGTGCTTGATGACTTCTACATTCCTTTTTCCAGAGTGCTTAACCGTGCCGAGGAGAACTCGACAAACATTAAGAAATCACTCCAGGAAGTTATCGACGAGGAATGTCCACTCTGCGGATCAGCACTTGTCATCAAATGGGGAAGGAACGGGAAATTCATTGCCTGTAGCTCGTATCCTGAGTGTCGATTCACAAAACCACTCAATGATCATGAACATAAAGAGTACACCGGTATAACGTGCGAGCAGTGTGGGCATCCTATGGTCGTGAAGTATGGAAAGTTTGGCCCTTTCCTTGCCTGTTCGAATTATCCAGCCTGTAAGAATACGAAGCCGTTGACAATGGAATTGAAGTGCCCCAAGTGCGGTGAAGGGAACATCGTGGTCAAACGCACGAAACGCGGCAAGATATTTTATGGCTGTTCACGATATCCAGACTGTGATTTCGCTTCCTGGGATAAACCGGTGGCACAGACATGCCCGAACTGTGGCTCTCCCTATCTTGTCCAGAAGCAGTCGAAGAGGAAAGGGGAGTACCTCCTCTGTCCGGTCTGTAAAGAGGAGTACGTCAAAGAAGAGGAGTTAGCGGCTGAATGATAAATCATTGGATTAACAAATTCCTTGAACATCTTCGACGCGAGCGAAACTATTCACAGCATACTGTCGAGGCATACCGAAATGATCTTATGCAATTTCTCCAATTTGTTCAACAGGGCTCAGGGCGCTACTCAGTGGCATCAGATATTTCCTCCATAGATCGAAAATTGATTCGTGCTTTTCTTGGTGCACTTCTCCAGAATGGGTATGCGAAGCGAAGTGTTGCGCGGAAGTTGGCGGCGGTGAGGGCATTTTTCAGTTTTCTCATACGTAAGAAAATTATTGACCGTAGCCCTCTTCTTGGCGTTCATACTCCAAAGGTCGAACAACGCCTTCCTGTTTTTGTCGATGAAGAGGCGATGAGGCAATTATTTTCAAAAATTGATTCTTCGACTCCTGAAGGTGCACGAGACGCTGCTCTGCTTGAACTTCTATATAGCACGGGAATGCGGGTGGGTGAAGTTACTGGCTTGAACCTTGGCGATATTGATCTCCGTGATCGTACAGTCAAAGTTCTGGGGAAAGGCGCGAAGCAGAGGATTCTTCCACTTGGAAGCCATGCAAACGTTGCATTGAAGAAATATCTTGCTGTGCGGCATGTGTTTTCGGCACAGACAAACAGTGATTTACTTAGCTGGAGGTCTCCGCTTTTTCTCGGCGTGCGAGGGGGGCGATTAACAGCGAAAGGGGTTTATAATATCGTCCGTCGGTACTTAAGTCAGGTAACAGAAATCGAGAGAAAAAGTCCACATGTCCTGCGGCACACATTTGCAACCCATTTATTGAATCGGGGGGCTGATCTTCGCGCAGTGAAGGAACTCCTCGGACATGAGCGTCTTTCAACGACGCAGATCTACACCCACATCAGCACCGAGCGTCTCAAGCGAATTTATAAGCAAGCTCATCCGAAAGCATAATTCTAACTACATCACTTTTATCTCTGTGTGCTCAGGTCGACCGAGTATCGATAAATAGTGGAGGAGTCTTATGAATATCCAATTTACCGCGCGGCGCTTCAAGGCACATGATTCTCTTCGCCAGTATGCGCTCGACGCAATGAAGAAGCTTGACCGTATCTACGATGGGGTCATCGACGCGTCTATCATTCTCAGTTACGAGCGAGCCTATAACAGCGTAAAGATAGCAGAAATACAGGTAAAAGTTTATGGAGCTGTTCTTACTGCTGCAGAAAAGTCAGATGATTTTATGAAATCAATCGATGCGGCTGTTGAGAAAATGGAACGGCAGCTTCGGAAGTATAAAGAAAAACTCCATAATCGATGATATGTCGTTGAAGAATGTGGAGGGGAAATTGCGATGAAAATTGATGCGGGAAAAGAAATCCGAAAAGAGAGTATCACCGTCAGCTTCCTCTATGAATGCAACAAGGAACGACTGCAGTTAACAACATTAAATGGCTCTGTTGGGTTCGACAATCTCATCAGCGATAAGAATCTACATCGTCCCGGGTTAGCATTAGCAGGATTTGTCGACATATTTGCGTATCAGCGTGTTCAAATTTTCGGAAACACAGAAATTGCTTTTCTTGAACATCTTGCTCCAGAGGCGCGGAAAGCAGCCTTTGAAACGTTGTTCAAATTCGCCATCCCTTGCATTATGATAACGAATAACCACACGCTGGAATCTGAATTGTTAAATATTGCTGCTGAGCATAATGTCCCCGTGTTTCAAACTCCGTACGAGACGACGAAGTTTGCATACGTTTTAAGCGATTTCCTTGACGACCAGTTTGCCCCTCAAACTGTGATCCATGGGTCGTTTGTTGATGTTTACGGGATTGGTCTTCTTTTCGTAGGTCGATCTGGTATTGGGAAAAGCGAGATCGCTCTTGACCTTGTCGAACGTGGACACCGCCTTGTGGCCGATGATGTCGTTCGAATAACGAGGAAAGGGGAAGATATTCTCCTTGGCACAAGCACGGAAATTTCAAAACATTTCATCGAGATTCGTGGATTGGGACTCATTGATGTACGAAGCATCTTTGGTATCCGTGCCGTTCGATACCAGAAACGCATTGAGGTTGTAGTTGAACTTCAGGAATGGAAGAGCGACGAGGATTACACCCGGACTGGATTAGACCACGGGACAACGAAGATTCTTGATGTGGAACTTCCGCTCATAAAGCTACCTATCTTTCCGGGGAAGAATGTAACAGTCATCGCTGAAGTCATTGCCTTAGATTATCTACTCAAGCGCTACGGATACGATGCGGCGGCTGAATTTTCGAAACGACTGGAGTCAACGATTGAAGAAAAGCGGAGGATGCGCTGGGAGCGAGCTATCGATTACTTTGAACACGATTTTGAATAAGGCTTTTGGGTCTGTTGTGCAAATCGGTTTTTTTCATGCTTCGGCAGGCTCTGGGGATAAAAGGATTTCCGGACTCCGGAATCGGTCCTCCAGGTCATTCAGTGGTTCCCTTGAAAATCAAACTGGCTTTCCGTATAATTAAGGATGTATTGAAACATAGAGGGGTAAGGATATGAACACGCTGAAAACAGTTTTCTTGATGACACTCATGATGGTCCTCTTTCTCCTTGTCGGACAAGCACTTGGAGGGAGGACAGGTTTGGCTTATGCGCTTATTTTCTCTCTGGGCATGAATTTCATGATGTACTGGTTTTCGGATAAGATTGTTTTAATGATGTATCATGCACAACAAGTGAGCGAACAAGATGCTCCTCGGCTTTTCCGTATCATTCGAGAACTAACAACAAGTGCAAGTTTACCGATGCCGAAGGTTTACATTATCCCCAGTCCAACTCCGAATGCATTTGCAACCGGGAGGAATCCTGAGCATGCGGCTGTAGCTGTGACTGAGGGAATTCTCAATATCCTCAGCGACGATGAACTGAGTGGTGTGCTTGGGCATGAGCTGGCGCATGTGAAGCATCGCGATATTCTCACGGGAACTATTGTTGCTACTATGGTTGGTACCATCACATTTCTTGCGCGAATGGCTGGCTGGTCGCTCTTTTTCTTCGGCGGAAGTCGTGATGATAGACGTGATGGAGGTGCTCTGGGGGAGCTATTTCTTATCATCGTTGCGCCTCTTGCAGCTATGCTGCTCCAGCTTGCGATTTCGCGTTCGAGAGAGTTTGCAGCTGATGAAGGGGGCGCTAGGATCTCCGGGCGGCCGCTTTCGCTCGCAAGTGCACTGAGAAAGCTTGCTGCAGGAGCAGAAAGAATCCCGATGACGAATGCCAGTCCGTCCTCAGCTCACTTATTCATTGTCAATCCTCTGCGAGGATCTTCAATCATGAAGCTTTTCTCGACGCATCCTCCGATCGAAGAGCGAATTGCTCGCCTGGAAGAACTTGCAGTCCGTGGCTTTGCTCCTTAACAGAAAAGATTGACTCTCGATCGCCGATGCGGGCGATTTCTTTTTCTCTGAACCATGCCTGATGAGGAATTACTATGACAAAGAGTGAAATCTCATATTACGAGCCTGCTCCTATTCCTGATCACAAGAATGCCTTAGAGTCTATGATGGCTCGATTTGATGTTGCAGCTGAGATTCTTGGATTGGAATCCGGTGTGTATCAATACTTGAAAACACCAGTAAAGCAAGTGATTGTTTCAATTCCTATTCAGATGGATGATGGACGAATTAGGGTCTTTGAAGGATATCGTGTCATCCACAATAATGTCCTCGGTCCTTCAAAGGGAGGGGTCAGATACGCTCCTGATATCACACTTGATGAAGTGAAAGCTCTTGCAGCGTGGATGACCTGGAAGTGTGCTGTTGTGAATATCCCATTCGGCGGTGCGAAAGGGGGAGTGAAGTGCGACCCTTCAAAGCTCACGAAAGTAGAACTTGAGAAAATCACGCGGCGATATACAGCAAATCTGGTTGAGATTTTCGGACCTGATCAGGATGTTCCTGCGCCAGACATGAACACAAATGAGCAGATCATGGCGTGGATCATGGACACTTATAGCATGCACGTCAAGCGTACAGAGACCGCCGTGGTGACAGGGAAGCCTCTTATAATTGGAGGATCGCTTGGCCGCCGTGAAGCGACTGGGCGCGGCGTGATGATTGTGACCCTGGCAGCCATGGAGAAACTTGGTCTTAATCCGAAAGGTGCGCGTGTCGCTGTGCAGGGCTTCGGCAACGTCGGCTCAGTAAGTGCTAAACTTCTCAGGGAGGCTGGCTGCACGATTGTCGCCATCAGTGATATTAGCGGAGGGCACTATAGGAGTGATGGCATTGATATCGATGCTGCCGTCGACTGGGTTAGCCACCATGGAACTCTGGAAGGATTTAGCGGCGGAGATCCTATATCACAAGACGAGTTGCTTACACTGGATGTTGACGTGCTTGTTCCTGCAGCAAAGGAGGACCAGATCACCGCAAAGAATGCTCCAAAGATCAAGGCAAAGATTATCGCCGAAGGAGCAAATGGACCAACTTCCGCTGAAGCTGATCCTATCTTGCAAGAAAAAGGAATTGTCGTTATTCCCGATATTTTGGCGAATGCTGGGGGAGTAACAGTCTCTTATTTTGAATGGGTGCAAAATCGACAGGGATATTTCTGGCCACTTGATCAAGTTAATAGTCGCCTCGAGCGTGTTATGGTGGAGGCATTCCAGAACGTTTGGGAATCTGCAGAACGATATAGCGTCACTCTTCGTATCGGTGCCTACATCCTCGCTATTGATAAGGTACAGCAAGCTTTAAAGATTCGAGGCATCTACGGATAAGTCCTTCGACAAGCTCAGGACAAGCCTTGTTCACTCTTCGCCTATTACCGCTGCTGGTGGCACAAACAAGGGGGATAAGTAGGGCGCGCGGCATGGGCACTTTTATTGTCCTCCTTTTTCTTTTCATTGTAAAGGGGGCTTGCCAGGACTCGGTTACTGCCATTGGCGGCACGGGTCAAAGCGTTGCCTCGAACCCTGGTAGAGGCGGGGCTAAGAATCTTGATCTACTTGAAGATGCGATGGGAATTGCTGTAGATGCAATTCTCGATTCTGCTCGAATTGAGCGTGACCAGATTGTGTTCCTTCAGGTGCATGATGCACACCTTCCATGGCTGCTTGAATCTGTTGCGGTTCAGAGAATGCGCAAGCTCGGCATTAAACCAGTCGCTGTGCCAGATTCCGGAGATTTTCTCCTCTCACTGGCAGCACATACGCTGAGCATTGAATACCCAGAACGCGTTTCATCGGGGATTTTCCGATCATCCAGAACATTAAGGAGAGCTGTTGCGCGAGTTTCGGGTATAGTGATTGAACGGAAAACTGGGTGCTATCGTTTCGCTGGAGAAGAAACCGCCGTAAGGCAGGATACCATTCAGATTTCAGAGATTCCTTTTGTAGAATCGTCTGCAATCCCTGAAACCCGCGGGCAACCACCGCCGACATCGTGGTGGAGTCGTATCCTCGGACCATTGATTATCACAGGTGCAGTTCTCCTCAGCGTTGTCTTGTTTTTCACAGTGAGGTCCTCTTGATCCGGACAACGCAAATAGCGTCGAGCTGCGTTCTCTGTCTTGGGCTACTTCTTCTCATCCCTGTTTCTGCGGGCATTGCTCAAGAGAAAAGCGACAGTAGTCAGACATCATCGATATCGGCGCGTCTGGTTGCTGTGGGTGATGTGAATCTTGGGAGGGCGGTGGGGAAGATTATCTTAGCTGGCGACACCTGTTTCCCATTTTCACGCATTGATCACTTGTTTGAAAATGCTGATATTGTCTTCTGCAACTTAGAAAGCCCGCTCTCGGATCAGGGAGGAGAGACCCAGAGTCGGAGGAGCAATCTTGTTTTTACTGGACCGCCCGCAGGCGCTGATGCACTGAAACGCGCTGGAGTTACAGTCGTGTCCATCGCTAATAACCATGCGCTTGACTACGGTGTGGATGGTTTCCATCAAACTGTGGAAAATCTTCATCGTGCTGGAGTGAACTTCGTCGGCACCGTTGACAGCAACTCTTTGGAACCAAATCGAGCCATTATCACAGTGAATGGGCTGAGATTTGCATTTTTCGCCGTGACTGATGTGCAGAACTGGCAAAATGGATCGTGGATGCGCTACGTCGCTAAAGCTGATACTTCTCTTCTTTTTCCTCGTATACGAGCACTTCGTGACTCTGTTGATTTTATCATTCTCAGCTATCACGGGGGTGTGGAATACCAGAGTATCCCTGCAAAGGCAACTCGTTCTTTTCTCCATGCTGCCATCGATGCCGGTGTTGATCTGGTCATTGGGCATCATCCCCACGTGCTCCAAGAGATTGAGGTTTATCGCGGCAGATATATTGCATACTCACTTGGGAATTTTGTATTTTATCAACCACAGCGCTACTGGACACAGCGGAGTGTGGCACTAGTCTTTCAATGTATAAAAGCGAAGGGCGGACGGCAAATTCAACTTGAGGACGTGATTCCTCTCAAGGCGGGTCTCCGTCCTGAGGTTCTTCAAAAGCGCTATGGTGAAGGGAGAAAAGTCCTTGACCATTTGTCGGCGCTTTCCAAGAAAACAGCTGCACTATTCTTGCAGATAGAACAGAAGGTTGACCCATGAAACGAATCCCAATTGTTGTGCCATTCTTTATTTCACTGAGCATTTCATTCTGGCTGTTTTCAGGTTGTGCTTCAACAAAGGGAACAAAGGCGCTTCTAACTCCTGAGGAGCGGTTTGCCCTTGCCAAAGCTAAGTTTGATAAACATGATTACCTTGAGGCGATCGATGACCTTTCGGTGATCACATTACAGTATGCTGGAAGCACGATTGCGGATTCGGCTCAACTTCTTTTGGGTGAAGCTCGATATGCGCGCGGCGAATACCTTTTAGCTGCCTATGAGTTTGAGAAACTTATCCGCAATATGCCTTCAAGCCTTCTTGTCCCGTATGCGCGATACAAGCTTGGAATGTGTTATTATCAGCTCTCGCCCAAGCCTGAACTCGACCAGACGTACACATATAAAGCCATAGATGAGCTTCAGACGTTTGTTGAGTATTATCCTACTAATGAACTTGTTCCGGAGGCTGAACAGCGTATACGTGAGCTCAACAATAAATTGGCTCTGAAAAACCTAAAGATCGCTGAGCTTTATATGAAAATGGAGGACTATAAAGCCGCATTGATTTACTTCGATCACATTCTGGAACGCTATCATGACAGCGACGTTGCTGACCGTGCTGCAAAAGGGAAGATAGAGGCTCTCATTGCACGGCATCAGTATGATGCTGCCAAACAAGAAGTGCAGCATTTTCAGGAACGATATCCCACGAGTTCTCTCCTCCCAGAAGTTGACAAATTGAAGGCGCAGATTGACCGGGAGCTTCTTCACCGAAGCAGTGTTCCATCAGGACAGAGCGCGATAAAAGCAAATGCTCTTGACAAATCCTTCTCACCGGGAAACGATGAAAAACCATGAGCCTTCCATCAAAATATGTGAATGAGTCACAGGTTGAGATGACTGAGCTGGTTTTGCCAAATGATACGAACCAGCTTGGGAATCTCCTCGGCGGACGGCTTATGCACTGGATTGATATCGCAGCTGGTATGGCTAGCGCTCGTCATGCAAATCGTATTTGTGTCACTGCCGCTGTTGACGAGCTTCGATTCCTTCACCCAATACGTCTTGGTGAAGTTGTGATCCTAAAGGCGTCTGTGAATCGCGCATTCCGTACTTCGATGGAAGTTGGGGTGAAGGTCTTTTCAGAAAATCTCCGTACCGGTGAAATAAAGCATGCTAACAGTGCCTATCTCACGTTTGTTGCTCTGGATGAACAGGGGCACCCAGTCGAGGTTCCTTCTGTCGTCCCGCAAACACCGGATGAACTCCGCCGGTTCGAAGCAGCACTTCGACGGCGTGAGATGCGTTTGAAGCATCGAGGACAATAGCTGATGATTACAAAGATCGCCTTCTTTCTTGTCATTATGCTTTTTGGATATGGAGAGCACCGGGGTGCCGAAGCTGAATCAATGTGCCCCTTACCTACATTTACTGTTGTAGGTGAACTGAAGACACTCTCCAAGCCTGATCGCATTGCCGTTGGTGATTTTGATGGAGATCATTTGCTGGACCTAGCTGTTGGAAGTGCAAAGGAACGTGCTGTTGAGATTTTCTTCTGCTTGGGAGCAGGGGAGTATTCGAAGTCGGTGCAATTGACGGTCGGAGACGATGTGAGGAACATAGCGATTGGGGATCTCAATGGCGACCACTGCGATGATATGATCCTTGTAAGCCCGTCGCAGCGGCGCTTGACAGTGCTTGTCTCAACTCCAGGTGGATCTGGACAATTTCAGATTGCACAGAAGATCTCATTTGACTATAGCCCAGATGGAGTAACACTGTCAGACCTTGATCACGATGGGAAGCTCGATCTTATTATCTATGGGAGGAAATTCTTGGGAGTTTCAATCGCATGGGGTATTGGCGATGGTACATTTCAGAGAGGACCCACGGTGGCGAGCAACGTTACCTGTGCAACAGCAGCTCCCGCTGTCCTGAGCGCAGATGGTTTTACATATCTTGCCGTTCTGGATTGGATCGGGAGCAATCTTTTAATATACAAAGAAACTGGGAGGGGTTTTCGCCAGTGGGAAGTCTTTTCTCTTTCCGAAGAACCTACAGATTTACTCTGCACCGATATAAATGGAGATGGGATCACTGATTTTATCATCTCTTTCCGTGAATCACAGCAAATTGAACTATATCTTTCTGATGGACTCGGTAATGTTCGGATGCAATCCTCGATAACATTGCATTCAGGAGTTCCAGTGAGGCTTTATTTTGCTTCGAAACTTTGTGGAGTGAAGGCAGGTATAGTCTCAGTTACAACTCAGCCTCCGGCAGCGGGCGTCATCTCAATTAATGATGGTAATAGACTTGGAACGCAGGCTCTTCTTCAACCTGTCCAGTCGCTGAGTGATCTTGTAGTAGCTGAGCTATTTGGAGATACATTGAGTAGCATTGCTTGTCTGTCACGGGAAGAGAGAAAGATTGTCTTGCTCAGGAATAATTTCAAATCCGCCGTGACTCTTCCAGCCCTTGTGATCGCTGGAGGTCCGCAAACGAGGAGTGTTCTGGCGGTAGATGTTTTAGGTGATGCGTTCCTCGAACTTGCCGCTCTTTCTCGCGCTGCTCATGCAATCTATCTTTTTCATTCTAAGGATGGAGAATCGTTCCAGCAAATGTGGAGCATGGGAGTTCCCGAGGACCCGGTTCAAATTCGGTGGTTAAGCCGCCCGACAGGCGGAGGGGTTTTTCTTACAACTCATCCTGAAAGAGGATTTATTGCTGCTACGTTTGTGGACAGACATGGGGAAAGGCTTCGTTCCCTGCGTATTGCCAGAGGGGGCAACTCGGAGATTCTTGACGCTGAGTGGAACACAATGGGTGGCTTGAGATTTTACGTCGCTAATGTTAGCCCTTCAAGAGAGATTACCTCTGTCTCTTGTTTCGACGAAATAGCTCCAACAAAATTTGTTGAGGAAGACTTCTCACCAGATTCTTCTGAAGTTATCCTTTCAGCTTGCATTGCTGATGTGCGACATAAGGCGGGTAAAGATGTGATTCTCCTTTTGCACACGAAGGGTCGAAATGTGCTCTCAATTGCTACGAAAGAAGAGAAGGGCAATTTCGTATCAACCCCCCTGTGGAAATTTCCATCTCCCCCAGCGAAACGGGGCAGTGTTGTTGCAATTAAGCAAAACTCAAGTCGGGGGGTCGATACGTTGGAAGGTCCACTTGTTCTCGTGAATCTTGTTTCGCCTGCGGAGGTGCTTTGGGCATTCCGGAGGCACAGCGATAGCATACTGGTGCCTGTTCCGATGACAACGAGTGGTATCAATATGGTCGATCCTGCATCGACCGCATTAACCGACTGGAATAAAGATGGGGTTGTGGACCTCATTTTTCTTAACGATCGGCCGCAGCGTGATATTATGGTTGCCCGCGGAATGGGGAATGGAAGCTTTCATCAACCGCAGAAAATAGAATCGGGCAGGGATGCCGCTGGAATAGCTCTCTGGAAAGGGAAGGGTGAAGCCCAATTCATAGTTGTAAGCCGAAACTCAACAAACGTTCTTGAATTTATTTCACAGACTTCAGAGAACTGATTGTAATCTAAAGGAGCTTAACATGCGGTGGTTATTCATTCTTGGCATAATATCGTTGTCGGCGGTGGGCTGTTGTGGGTTCACATCATCTACTTCCACCTTCGGGGGACGGAGTGAAGAGGCATTTCAAGTGGTTATAGGGAACGGCGGAGGATTTACAGGGCTCTATAATGGGTACCGCATCGACTTTAACGGAGCTGTTCGACGCTGGTCAGGATTCAGCGGAAAGGTTGATTCGCTTCGTACAATTGGTAAGCTTTCAGGAAAGGAAATTGCTCGACTAAAAGCTTCAGTTAAGGCTGTTGATTTCATGAGCATCCCTACAGGTGAGCCAGGAAATATCACGTCATTCGTTGAAGCAAGGATTGATTCAGTGAGCCACCGTGTTGCGTGGGCTGGGATGTATGAAGATGCTCCTGCTGCTCTTCAACCTCTTGTTCAGGACCTGCTGAACATTGCTAAGAAGTTTGAGGAAACTGAAAAGCAGTAAAGTGATGTCGTGGTGATGGCTTATCATTTTTGTAGACTGTGCAGGGTTGAATTGCGTCCATTCATTCTCTTTTTATGGCTCATTGTCGGTCCCTTTGGTGTAAGTGGAGTCAGCTTTTCTCAGGATCGTTCCATCTTGCCTTCGAACTTGGGGGAGCTTTACCAGCAGGTGTACTTGAAGCATGGCATGAATGATTCGCTCACAATAGAGTTACCGCTGAAATGTGGGTTTGGAGTTGCTCCCTTTCTTTGGAACTTGCGAAATGCTAACCAAAACATGTTAAATCTCTCACTGCTTGTTTCTTTCCCAATGCAGTGTTGGTATATAAGCCCGTCGGGGCATTTCAGAATCTTTTACGATACCACCGGTGCAGATGCTCCATCGCTTCTTGATTCGGATCGGAATGGGATTCCAGATTACGTTGATACGACAGCAAGAATCTTTGATTATGTATGGTCTGTCGAAGTTGAATCGTTGGGATATAAAGCTCCTCCATCGAGTCAAGCAAGCAGTCCGTATTACGACGTTTACATTCGGAATCTTGGTGGGGTGATTTATGGTCAAACGCTCTTCTCCGATTCGATTCGAGGAAATGTTCCGAATCCGACATATCGCTCGTACATAGAGGTGGATAATAATTACAGCGTCGAAGAGGGGTACCATACGGTCGGGATAGCTGCACTTGAAGTCACGGCAGCTCACGAGTTTCATCATGCTGTCCAGGTAGGGGGCTATGGCTTCTGGGAGAACGATGTGTATTTTTATGAACTTACATCGACATGGATGGAAAATGTTGTCTATCCCGAGGTCAAAGATTACATGAACTATTTGCCCGGATTTTTTCAGCGCCCTGATCTACCTTTCACGGCAACAAATGGGATTGCTGAATACGGAAGGGGGATTTTCGGGAAATTCCTGGAGAAAAGATTTGGCTTCGACATTATGCTCAGAGCGTGGGACAACATCGCGACTATGCGCCCATTGAAGGCGCTCGATAAGTCGCTTTGCTCCGTCGGGACAAATTTTGTGCGAGAGATGGGTGAGTTCTGGGTTTGGAATTACTATACAGGATATCGTGCGAGACCACACCAGTATTATTCCGAGGCTTCATCCTTTCCATTGGTGCACTTTGAAACTATTCAGGAGTTCGTCCCACCATCAGGGACGCTTCGTGGAATAGGCAAGCCCCTTTCAGCACATTTCCAAAAAACATTCAGCGGGCCGGATACAGCAGCGATTATTGTCTGCAACGTTAACATGTCTTCTGCACTGACTGATCAATACGGCGAAGAACTGTTTGAGCTGGCTCTTCATGCCTCGGGGGGATCAAGTGGATTGCAAGACCTCTCAGTTGATCTGAGAGCTTCAAACCGCTCCTGGTGGTGGAGTGGGAGTTTTGTTGATAATATTCCTCGTTTTGCAAAGGTCTCATCTCCATATCCTAATCCGTTCCGTCCTGATGGAATTCAGACAGTGCTTATTCCTGTGCCTAATACGTGGAATGAAGACGTTGAGCTTACGATCTTAAGTGAACGATTTGAGCGAGTTTTCCAGCGAACTATGAAACCGTTGCTCTACACGGAGAGGTACGCTGCTTCCTGGGACGGACGGGGTAATGATGGGGAACTTGTTGCAAGCGGCATCTATTGGTACATTGTTGAGTGTGCAGGAGAAATTGTGCGAGGTAAAATTGCAGTCGTGAGGTGATATGGATGTCCATCTTCAAGCTCGGAATCTAAGGAAAGAATTCGGACAGCGGCTGGTGTTTCGGAATCTATCGTTTTCTGCTGAGGCTGGAAACGTGATTGTAGTGGCTGGTCGCAATGGTGCCGGGAAATCAACATTATTGAAGATCGTCGCGGGACTCCTAACACCAACGGAGGGAGAAGTTAAACTCTTTGTGAACGGAAGGAAGGTCTCCCTTGAGCAAGAGAGACATATGATTGGCTTTGTGGCTCCCTATCTGCAGCTCTATGATGAATTCACCGGTATTGAGAATATGGAGCTGGGAGCAAAACTGCGTGGGAAAGCCTTTGATCGTTATCGCGCTGAAGAACTTCTTCGTTATGTTGGTCTTGAGTCGCGCTTTGAGGATCCGGTAGGTACGTATTCGTCCGGTATGAAACAACGTTTAAAATACGCCTTTGCTATTCTTTACTCTCCGCCTGTGCTGGTGCTTGATGAGCCCAGTTCGAATCTCGACCAGGAAGGGACGGACATTGTCAGAGGGATTCTATCAGAGCAGCGAGACCGTGGAGTCGCCCTCATCGCAACTAATGAGCCCGGCGAGAAACGGTTGGGCGATATTTTAATTGATCTTGATCATAGGAACGGTTCCTAAGTTGTTTGCTTCTTATAGGGGGCTTGGATAAATTGGAAACACGCTGGATACGCTCTGTACTTGGGGTTTTTTGGAAGGACGTCCGTTCGGAGCTCCGAACACGGTACGCGCTGAATGCGTTGGTTATGTTTGTGATTACAACACTTTCCATTGTTCTTTTTTCAATGGCTGGAGAAAGTGTGGGGATAGATGTCCTTGCAGGCATATTATGGGTCGTGATATTCTTCTCTGCAATGTCAGGTCTTTCGAGAACCTTTGTCAACGAAGAGGAGCGAGGAACAGTTATGACGCTCCGTCTTCTTACCACTCCGAGTGCTGTTTTCTTTGGTAAACTTTTTGTTAACCTCGTTTTGGTGTTGTTTCTTAACGTTCTCATTGTAGTGCTTTATCTTCTTCTCATCAATGGGTTTGTAGTGCAATCTTATGATGTTTTTGTGTTGACGTTGATCCTTGGAAGCTTCGGATTAGCATCAGCGGCGACTATTATAGCTGCTATTGTTGCGAAGGCACACACTAAGGGAACTCTCTATCCTGTCCTATCGTTTCCTATATTGCTACCCCTTCTGATGACGGTGATGAATGGGACAAAACTTGCTACGGCAGGTACGAGCATCGCTGAAGCCGGTGGAGAATTTCGCATCTTGATTTCCTATGCCGTTGTAGTAACAGCGGCATCGTATCTTTTGTTTGACTTTGTTTGGAAGGATTAGCGGAAACATGGCTTGGTGGAAGGTCGGTTTGGGCATTTGGCTAACATTTGTGATTGTCGTGGCTCTCTCTTTTCCAATTGTTGAATATCCAAAACATTGGTATGAATTTCCGATCATCCCTGGTCTGGAAGATCGTGCAAGAATTATTTTCTTCCATGTGCCGGCTGCCTGGACCACGGTGGTTGCGTTTCTTGTCTCGCTCTGGTATGGTGCAAGGTATCTTGCTACAAAAGATCCTGAGGCTGATAGGAAATCTTCGGTGTCGGCAGGACTTGGCTTCACTTTTGCTATTCTGGCAACGATCGCTGGTTCAATCTGGGCAAAGTTCAATTGGGGGTCGTTCTGGAACTGGGACCCGCGCGAGACAAGCATTTTCATGTTGCTCCTCATTTATGGAGCATATTTTGCTTTGCGCTCCTCGATTGAGGTGGAGGATCGCCGTGCAAGATTGTCATCTGTGTATGCGATCATTGCTGGTGTAACTGTGCCATTTTTCATTTTTATCATGCCGAGGGTGATGACTGGTCTCCATCCTGGATCGAAAGGCGATGTGCAGGGTGCTGGTCCTGTCGTTCAATTCCGAATGGCGCCAAATATGCTTGTTGTGTTTTTTGCTGCGCTTCTTGGGTTTACTGTCCTCTACGTCTGGTTGTTCAGCCTTTCTGTCCGAACTTCGAGAGTTGAGGTAATCTTACGCCGAAGAAATCATGAGGTGGGTTAAGTATGAACATTTTTGAGTTCTTAAACGCGAATTCTATTTACATTGTCCTTTTTATTGTGCTTGTTGTTTGGGCGGGCATCTACTTTTATCTTGTACGGCTTGACCGGAGGATCAAACGAGCAGAAGAGCTTATCAAGAAAGAGTTGCATCATCGAGAAAAGTAAAATTCGGAGGTAGCGATGAAGGCAAAAACCATTATTGTCGGTACTATCATTGCAGGCTTCATTATCTTTGGAGCTTATTCATTTCTCCAGAGCAATGTAGAGTACACTAATTTTCAACAGGCAAAAGCCACAGGGAAAAAGGTACAAGTGGCAGGCGCATGGATTCAGGATCGTGGGTCGTATTTCGATCCGAAGACAAATCAATTTGTTTTCTACATGCATGATGACCAGAACAATATTGCGAAAGTCATGCTTGATGGTGCGAAGCCGAATAATTTTGAAATTGCCACAAGTATTGTAGTTAAAGGACGCTACAGAGATGGTGTCTTTCACGCCTCAGAAGTTCTGACGAAGTGCCCTTCCAAGTATGAAGGAAAGGGAAGCGAAGTGCAAAAAACAATGTAGCATTCGAGAGGAAATCTAAGTATGATAGGCACATGGTTGGTGAGGTTAGCGTTTGCGGGTGCTCTGTTTTCGTCAGTCGCTTTTTACCTCACGTTACGCATAAAAAAGGCTGAGTGGGCAAAGCTTGCCCGCATCAGTTTTCGTGCATCAGCGCTCTTTGTAATTGCTGCTGCCACCCTTTTGTTGTACCTCATCTTGACACATCAATTCCAGTATACCTATGTGTGGAGTTACTCATCAACTGACCTCTCCATACCACTTCTTGTTTCGACTTTCTACGCTGGTCAAGAAGGGAGTTTCTTGCTCTGGGCATTGTACACGGCGGTCATCGGCGTTGTGCTGATGGATTACGCTCGAAAAAGAGGATATGAACTTCAGGTCATGTCGATTTTTGCGTTGATCCAAAGTGCTCTCTTGCTGATGATCGTTGTGAAAAATCCATTTGAATTTGTCTGGCAATCATTTCCGGGACAGGTGTCTGAAGGATTCATTCCGGCTAACGGTCGTGGGTTGAATCCGCTTCTTCAAAACTTCTGGATGGTGATTCATCCTCCGGTGCTCTTCACCGGATTTGCCGCTATGTCTGTCCCATTTGCGTTTGCAATTGCCGGGCTATGGAAGCGTGACTACCAGACATGGATCAGAACTGCGGCTCCATGGACGCTGTTTGCAGCTCTTGCACTGGGGGCCGGGATTATGCTTGGTGGCTACTGGGCTTATGAAACCCTCGGATGGGGTGGCTACTGGGGTTGGGATCCAGTGGAAAATTCAAGTTTCATCCCCTGGCTCTTCGCTGTTGCAGCTGTCCATGTGATGCTTGTTCAGCGGAGAACTGGCTCATACGTTCGATCGACCTTCTTGCTTTCCATCATAGGATTTCTTCTTGTGCTTTATAGTACATTCCTCACGCGGAGTGGAGTCCTGGGCGAGACCTCCGTTCATTCCTTCGTCGAACCTGGTATGGGAATTTATCTCCTGCTCGTCGGGATGATTGTCTTTTTCTCAGCTCTGGGGATAGGTTGGTTCCTATTGCGGATGAAAGAAATGCCAAAAGTCCCTCTCCATCGATCGTACCTTTCTCGAGAATTTGCTTTATATGTCGGCGCAATGGTGTTAATCGCGCTTGCTATCTACATTCTTGTCGGAACATCATCACCTCTTATCACGGGTCTCGTTCAGTCAAAGCCGTCAGCAGTTGATATCTCTTACTATGCCAAAGGCTCGCAGTTACTTGGAATCTTTCTTGCGCTTCTGGTCGGAATTGGGCAGCTTATCTGGTGGCAACGCTCTGATCCGGCTGTTCTGCTTCGGAGCATCGCATACCCTGGGGTAGGAGCTCTGATTGTAACTATTGAACTTACACCCTTTGGACTCCGTGATGTTGGCATTGCGCTTATAGTCTTTGCAGCATTTTTTGCACTTTTTGCCAATCTCGTGGTTGGATTTCGCATCTTCCGTGGTAACCCTCGACTTGCCGGTGGATCAATTGCTCATATCGGTATTGCTCTGATGTTGCTCGGGTTCATCGGCTCCTCACGCTATGATACAAAACAAACGATTTCACTTCCACAGGGAGAACCTGTAAAAGCATTGGGGTATGAGCTAACTTACATTGGTTACCGTGAGACGGAGCATGAGAAATACGCTTTCGACATAAAGGTTCAAAAAGATGGGAGGGATTTTACTCTCTCACCTGTTATGTATTACTCGGAGTATAATCAGGGTCTCATGCGGAATCCTGATATCGCAATTCGTCCTACCCATGACCTCTACATAGAACCCCAATCGCTCGAGCAGCCGCGTGCGATGAATCCCGGCTCCGACGTAACGCTGAAGAAGGGGGAAAGTACAAAGTTAGGTGAATATCGGGTTACATTTGTTGATTTTGATGTTGATCGATCTGCGATGATGGCTGGCGGGATGCCCTCGGTTGCAGCAAGGCTTTCGGTGAGCCATGGAGGGAAAGAGGAGATCGTAAAGCCAGCGTTGAGAATTTCTAAAAGTGGGATGGAAAGAATTCCAGCTCGCTGCAGCGATGGCTCCGCAGAATTTCAGATTGTAACAATGCGTCCCGATGAAAATGATCCTGAGAATTCAACTGTGACACTCAATGTGCAAATCGAGGACCAGGGAATCGCAAGCCAACCGACGAAGGAAGTGCTAATCATCGAAGCATCGATCAAGCCATTTGTGGGATTCGTTTGGCTTGGAACACTGGTGGTGCTTGGCGGATTGATTCTTTCAATTGCTCGGCGATCGAGGGAGGCAAGAGGACATTAGGATCGGTTTTCTCAGCTGCACAACGTCTCCAATCACACTATGAGTGTATACCCTGCCTCTTGAATCTTCAAGCGCAATAAATCTCGGTCTATTGAACCGCTGTAAACGACCTCAAGGGTTTTCCTTTTATGGTCAGCTTTGGCTTTCCTCACTCCAGGCACCTGCATTGCAAACCGCTCCACTGTCATTTCACAGTGGTGACAAGTCATTCCCTCGACGCTAAATGTCTCTTTCTTTTCACCGATACCAAACATGGTGTACCCCCTTGATAAAATGGAACAATTTCAGACTCATCCTATAAATGAACAATTATGCAGCAGAGAACATGAATGAAACCTCAGAGATCAAAGGGTGCACCTGAACCCACCAGAAAGACTTATAGATGGTGCAGTTTCTGTAAGTCCCTTTGAGACGACAGCATTGAAAATCACATCATGGCTAAACTGATAACTCAATCCCAGTGATGCCTGATTGGGCGGCGCATATCCGTACAGCACTCTTGAGTAACCCTGAAAGTAAACTAAGGCAGAAAAATCGTTACCAAAAAATTTTCCAATTCCCGTACCATACATCAATGGGTTCTCTAAGTTGATCCCTGCAGGACTCCCAAGCACAAGGTATCCAAAATTAAGGATTCCCACAAAAGTTCCAAACATCTTTCGTAAAGTCATCGTTGCCCCATAATCAAATTTACCAGTTCCAAAATTATATGAAGTGCTGGCGGTTGGAACCTTAACCTGCAGACCCAAAGCCACCCCGGGAACATAATTACCAAATGAATCCTTCAGGAGCCAGTAGTCACCGGAAAGATAAAGGTCCCCAAAGCCAACTGCTGTAACGTTCCCAGCACCAGTTCCCATCATAGACATTCCGCTGTTGCTACCCATGCCTGAGGTGCCCATACTCGATCCACCGTGAGGCAAAAGCATATCCCCAACTCGGGTGACAAGATTTGTGTTCTGAGTCACGAGAGGAAGACCTACGGAAAAATTCCAGCTATCGGACTCATACCTTACTCCAGGCGTAAAGTAAAATGTCATTGTATTGGTGCCAAATATGTAGTTTCCCTGTGAGATTTGAAAGTAGCCATTGAAATACCATTTACCCTGTGCTGATGCACTTCCTGCTTCAATTAAAACAAGTGAGGCAAAAGCTGTTATAATTAATGCGCATTGCTTTATCAAACGGTTGAACACGTTTTCCGATTTGTAATACATAATTAATTCCTCAAAATGAAACTTTGGGTTCAACTGAATTGTCAACATGGTGTTTCCTCATCGGGACCAATAGGGTAGAGGAGCTGAAACCTATGGAATGCCCGGAACAGACAGACCAGCAGCTCCTCTCCTTCTTATGTACGCTTGTTATTTTTGCTCCATCTTACTCTGCTTTTCCAGGTTTTCCATCATCCTGTGGTAATCATCTACCAGATTTCCGAGATGATGCTGCATTTCGGTCATATGATTTCTCATTTCCCGATTATCCATCATTCCCTTGTCCTTCATCATCTTGTCCATTTGATCAATCATGTTCTTCATGGACTTGCCAAGAGCATCCATTTGATGCATCATGGACATCATTTGTTCATGGTTTTGCATATGGGCCATCCCCTCATCATTTTGCATTTGTTTCATCATTTGTGAAAGCTTCTCATTCATTTCCTGCATATGCTTCATCATGTCCTGCATGGACATCATGTTCTGCATGTTTCCCATATGCTGCATTTGCCCCATCCCCATGTGCTGCATGTTTTTCATTCCACCGTTCATGCTTGACTGTGCAAACAACGAGGTGGTGTAAATAAGCAATACCGCTGTTAACGCAACAGCCGTTTGTTTGACTGTGGTATTCATTTTGTTTCTCCTCGTATATTAATTAATGTTTCCGTTTCGCGGCAACGTTTTCCTTCTACGGGCCGAAAGATAAGAGCACCATTTCCAGCATACCGAATCACAAGTTCTGCCCAAAGTTAATGCTCGCCATGTTGCTCTGTTGAACCATTATCTTCTTTCTTAATGTACGAAGAGGGGTTCTTATCAAAGGCGGCTTTGCATGAACTTGAGCAGAAAAAGTAACTCTTACCTTGATATTCCGACTTCTCATTAGCCTTCTGCTCATCGAGCTGCATTCCACAGACAGGGTCTCTAACCATGATTTGCTCCTTTCCTTGACTGTTGCTGATAGTTGCTATCTCATTTCAAATCCTTCTCCTTTTCCTCAAACTTCCCTTTGGAAATTTCTCCTCTTGCATAACGCTTCCTTAAAATTTCAAGAGCGAGCTCTCTGTTTGTCATCGAAGATTTATTCTGCTGCTCAGTCCATCGAACCAGAAAGACAGCGCCCAAGATGACCATGCCCCAAATTAATACCGTCACGAGCTAGCCTCCTGCCCAACAGATGGGGAACATTTTCTTCTCTCTCTTAACAGTTCTCGATTACTCTGCGTAATTTGATCTGAATTTGTCTTGCTACTTCGGTTAGCTTTGGGTTGACGACAGCCTGCATAGAGGCCACAGGGTCCACGGCCACAATTTCCACAACACCATCTGATATTTCCTGGACAATAACGTTGCAAGGCAGCATCGTGCCAATCTTGTCTTCAGCTTGTAATGCCTGATAGGCAAATGGAGGGTTACACGCACCGAGAATCTTGTATTTTCTGAAATCAACATCAAGCTTCTTCTTTAGCGTATCTTTGACATCAATCTCTGTCAATATACCAAAGCCTTCCTTTTTCAATTCACTGGAAACCTTTTCCACTGCCTCGTCAAACGATATATTTCTTGTCTTGCTAAAATAGTATGTCATTGAATTTTCTCCTATGCTTCTCTGGTGATATAGATATCGTCGCCTTTGAGAATAACTTTGTAAGGTTCAAGCGGACGTAACTTTTTCATCTTTTCACCCTTTCATTTTACGTTGTTTTTCATTGAAGTAACTTTCGCTCCGACTTTGACAAAGAACAACTCCTTTTAACCCTTGTTATTGAACCTTCTTCAAACGTCCATAAGGTGGCCAGACAATCTGTAGTCGGGATACCCTGTCCGGCCACCCCGACTTAGCTTAACAGCATCCATGCTTATGGTGATGACTTGAATGTTCACTCATTGGGTCCTTGGATTTCGCAACATACTTGCTTGGCTCCGCCTCAAAACGCATTTTGCAGTCATTAGAGCAGAAGAAGTACGTCTGGTTCTGGTACTCGACTTTGAGTGCTGAACCACCTTTGAGTTCCATTCCGCATACAGGGTCTCTTGCCATTTTCTTAAACCTCCATTTCTACTTTGTTCATTATCTATGACGCAGACATTCCGGAGTGGTTACAGTTTGCACGACCGTGATTTCATTTTTTACAAGAACAGTCCATGCAATGATGGATTGCACAAATTCGACATGTTTCCTCCAAACGCCTACGGAGTGCCTGCCTGGCACGGTGGGTTCTAACCTTGAGGTTATTGCGGGAAATGCCAAGACGCTGGGCAACAACCTCCGGATCCTCCTCATCAAGTTCGACCAGCTTCAGCACCTCTTCATATTCAGGCTTAAGTGTGGGGAGTATCTCATTTAAGCACTCGCATATTGACCGCTCATCTTCAGTTCCAATCGACTGTTCTGTCTCATGTGCGTAGTTAATCCTTCGGCTCATTTCAGCAGCTTTCCTCCTGTAGGCGTCAACAATAGCGTTTTGAAGTATGCGGTAAAACCATTTTACAAGTCTCTCCTGGTCTTTGATTGCTGGGGCAGCTTGTATTGCTTTGAGGAGAGAATCCTGCAGAATATCTTCCGCAAGATTCGGGTCCGAAATCCTTTTTCGGATGTAAGCCAGAAACTTCTCTCTGCCGCTGATCAATTGTGAGGTGACGTCGAGCATATTAACTTCGTTCTTCCCTTCATCTTAGTTCGGGTCAAGAATCAAGGCTCTATATAATCAACCCTCTCTGTTTAATGCCGGCACGCTGTCAAGGTCTTTATGGGCGTATTTTCCATGCCTGCACCACACACAGTTACAATTTCTATGCATGCATTCTTTGTCAATCAAGCGCGTGTGATACTTCATGCTGGCAATTTTAAAAAGGATGCCCGTGAACCTTGATGGGTTGTAAAACTTTCTCAAAATCGGAATTATATCTTCAGAATTGGCAAACCTATTTAGCACCCAGTCGTAGCCCCTATTACCAAGTGCTGAGAACAATAGCCGGTTTGCAAGTGAGGCTCGCATCATTGGCCTTATATGTTTGTCACACAGGGAGTTATAATCTAAACCATCTGTGATGCTCCTCGCAGCAAGGTATCCTGATAGCATTGCATATCTCATTCCGAATCCCCACAGGGCATCCTGGAACCCGGCGTTTTTACCGACGTAGAGAATTCGACCGCTCTTGGTAGCAGATCCCTTGAGAAAAAAGTTTACAAAACCACCGAATTCCTTAGGAGAATTAATATCAATTGACATAATGCTATGTAATCTCTCAATCGCCTTCTCGAAATACTCGCGTTCGTTCTTGAAATCTTCGAAAAGGCAAGTTGCAAATGTCGCCTTCCCTTGGCTGACAAGCAAGTACGCATATGCCTTCGGCGATATTGTATTGTCAAACATTCCCACGGCAATGTTAGGATGGGAGGTAGAGAATACAATCCCTTTCGCTATTGCATCAGCTGACTTTGGTCCTGTTCCCACAATAACTGTGCCCTCTGGGACTGTTTCCAGCTTGTCGTTCCATACAAATTCTACTCCCGCATCAATTGCTTGGCACATCAATCCATAGTCTATGCTCTGTTCATCTGACCCTCGCTCGACGAGATAAAACAAAGGTCTTGAGGTTTTAAGGAGCACTTTCTTTCTTGAAGGACCATAAAACTCATAATACGTATACGGTTCACACTTGAAGTTCACTTTGACCCCAATTGAACTAAGAAACGACAATGCATCTTCCCGAGTTGACCAGTTCTCTATGCCCTGAAAGTCGCCGTTGAACCTCATTCCGACGTTGCTGTTCTGCTCGTGGATAATTGGCTTGTAACCGTTTTTCACAAGGTTCAACGCTGCAACAATGCTCGCAGGACCAGCTCCTACTATATGTACCACACTACTTTTCTTGGCGTTCATCATATTAATTTTTCTGTTGGTTATTCATGATTTCTCCCGAATAATGAGTTTGCCATGCAATATACCCATTCCACACTGGAATTCGTACTCCCCAGTTTTCTCAGGCATCAAATCAAGTGTCACCGTTTTAAACGGTGTTAATGTTGTCTGCTTTTTGAAATCCGGGAAGATGACCTGCTCGGAGCACAGAGCGGTTTCCTCACGAAGGAAGTGAAGCCTGAGTGGCTTACCCACCTCAGCCATTATTATATCAGGAGAATAACCGCCCTTCACTTTGATAAAAGCTTCCTGTATTCCAGATTTGTTTGATTCAACTTTCGTTGCTTTCCTTTCGGAGAACCAGAAGAACCATCCTATCCAGCCCGCCAGCAACAGTCCTCCAATAGTAACTACGATTTGGTCGATTCCCATTTCAATCTCCTTTCTATATCCTTGGTGAAAAGCGCCTGAGTCTATTGGCATTTGTCACAACCGTAACAGAACTGAACGCCATGGCTGCACCGGCAATTATTGGAGACAGAAGTACTCTGAAAAAGGGATACAATACTCCGGCAGCAATTGGTATTCCCAGAACGTTGTAAAAGAATGCGCCAACAAGATTCTGCCTGACATTTCTCATAGTTGCTCTTGAAAGCTCGATAGCAAGAGCCACGCTTTTCAGACTTCCTTTGATCAATGTGATGTCGGACGCTTCTATTGCAACATCAGTCCCTGTACCTATTGCCATACCAATATCAGCTTTTGCCAGTGCCGGTGCATCGTTAATACCATCTCCAACCATTGCAACTTTCTTCCCTTCCGATTGAAGCTGTTGTATATAGAAAGCTTTTTCCTCTGGCAGCACCTCAGCAAAGAATCTCTTTATGCCCACCTGTCTGGCAATTGCTGCAGCAGTACGTTTATTATCTCCTGTAATCATGACTACTTCAAGTCCCA
This sequence comes from Bacteroidota bacterium, assembly GCA_049973045.1. Classification (GTDB taxonomy): domain Bacteria; phylum Bacteroidota; class Ignavibacteria; order 0-14-0-80-59-12; family 0-14-0-80-59-12; genus JBMFJZ01. The sequence goes on from JBMFJZ010000002.1 coordinate 117,718, forward strand.
TCTTTTGCAGTTTTGATATTGCTTCAACAGAGTCGGGTTTTACCATATCTGCAACTGCTATGACGCCGGCCGGTTTACTATCAATAGCGACAAACATTGGAGTTTTTCCTTCCTCAGCAAATTGAGCGGCGATGGACTCAAGTTCACTGAGTTGTACATTCCTTTCCTGCATCATACGAAGATTTCCGATCCATGTCATCCTTTTATCAACTACAGCTTCGACTCCTCTACCCGGAATGGCTCTAAACTCTGCGGGTTCATGTAGATCTACAGAGCGAGCTGCGGCTCCGTTAACAATTGCTTCGCCAAGAGGGTGCTCTGAGACTTTCTCCACCGAAGCAGCGCACATCAAAACCTCCCTCTCATCGAATCCATCAATTGATATCACATCGGTCAGCGATGGTTTTCCTTCAGTAATTGTGCCGGTCTTGTCAAGAACAATTGTGTCGAGCTTTTGAGCAGTTTCGAGAGCTTCCCCACTCCTAATTAGAATTCCATTTTCAGCTCCTTTTCCCACGCCAACCATCAACGAAATTGGTGTTGCAATCCCGAGTGCACACGGGCAGGCTATAACCAGGGTGGTTACAAGTACAATCAGAGCATATACGAGTCTGGGCTCGGGACCCAAATCGTACCATACAATGAATGATAAGACACCCAGAATCATTACTGCGGGAGCAAAATAAGAAGATACTTTATCAACCACCCTCTGTATCGGTGCCTTAGAGCTTTGAGCCTGCTCGACCATATTTATGATTTGAGCCAGGGCTGTATCTTTGCCGACTTTTGTTGCTCTAAACTTAAAGGAACCCGTCTTGTTTATAGTTCCCCCAATCACTTCCTCACCCGCATGCTTGTCAACAGGAATCGGTTCACCTGTAATCATAGACTCATCAACTGCTGATGAACCCTCAATCACAATTCCATCAACCGGGATTTTCTCTCCGGGACGCACTATTATAACATCATCAAGGACAACCTCCTCGACAGGAATATCGGACTCTTTACCGTCCCTTACCACGCGGGCAGTTTTCGCCTGAAGTCCGATAAGTTTCTTAATAGCTGCTGAACTCTTTCCTTTAGCACGAACTTCGAGAGCAAGACCGAGTATCACAAGAGCTATAACAACCGATACAACATCATAAAACTGGTCAGCAAGTTCTTTTTTTGGAAAAATTGATGGAAACAATACAGCAACAGTAGAATATAACCACGCCGCGCTCACACCGGTTGCAACGAGCGTATTCATGTTAGCAGATCTGTTCTTGAATGCTGCCCACATCCCGGTAAAAAACTGAGAGCCCGACCAGAACATAACGGGGAGTGTTATTAATCCAATCATCATGGAGATGTAGCGCATGGCTTCGGTCCCTTTTTGAACCTGAGATGGAAGGCCAAATAAGGATGGGTAACTGAAAATTACCACTGGGACAGAGATTGCTGCGGCGAAGATGAACTTCCTCATTAGAGTTCGGTATTCCTGTCGTCTTGCCAGTTCGGTTTCATCCTGATCCTCAACCTGTGGGGGGGACACTTCTTCCTTCCGGTTCAATCACTTCATACCCAAGGCTATAAATGACTTTCTTGACGTCACTTATCTTAATATTTGAAGATAAATATTCGATAGTAGCAGATTCTGTAGCAAGGTTGACATCTGCTGAAAGGACGTCCGGCGTTCGCCTCAATTCGTCTTCTATTTTAGTTACACATGAGGCGCAGTACATTCCCTTTATGCCGAGCCTGAGAGTTGCCTTACCAGTTCTGTATCCCGCTGATTTGATCGCATCAATTATCTCAGTTGTCCTGACGGTTGAAGGATCAAACTCGACAAACGCGTTTCCTGTCGTTACATTGACATTAATCCTCTTGACACCTGGTAGTTTCTTTACCTCTTTTTCAATACTGAGAGCGCACGAAGGACAGTCCATTCCAATAATAGGAACCTGCATCTTCTCGGTTCCATCTGCATGTTTCCGATAGGTCGGTTGACTGCCCGACGGAGAAATGATATAGTGATCTGGATTAGCGTCAAATTTATCCTTGCACGCCTGCGAGCAGAATTCATACTTATGTCCGTCATGAATACTTTGAAAACTCGATGGGCTGGAGATTTCCATTCCACAAACCGGGTCTCGCGTCATTGTAGTTCCTCCTTTTTTATTGCCTCAGACCAAATCCTTCTTCTTCTCTTCAAATTCCTCTTTTGAAATTTCGCCTTTTGCGTAACGTTTCTTTAAAATTTCAAGAGCAGATTCCTTCTCGGTCATCGAGGCTTTGTTCTGCAGTCCAATCCATCGGACGAGCAAAACAACGCCTATGATGACCAGAATCCAAAACAGGACCATCATAAACCAACCTCCCATCATCCAGTTATTGAAGGGATACATGAGCAATTCTCCTTTCTTTAAAGCGCGGACTTGCCGTGTTGCTTTGTTCTTATGCTTATAGCATCGATGATATCGGCGACAAATATTTTCCCGTCACCTTTTCTGCCCGAGTGTGCATGATCGAGAATCGTCTGAACAGCCAGATCAGCAACCTCGTCTTGGCATACCAGTTCGATCTTTACCACCTTGCAGTATCTTTCGCAATATTCCATTGATATTTTCGAATTTTCCGGGTCAGCCCAATTGCCAAGCATCGAGACATCAATAACGGTCATCCCCTTTATCCCAACTGCCTCAAGGTGAGAGATCACCTCGTCAACAACTTCAGGTCGAACATACGCCTTAATTTCTTTCATCTGGAATATCTCCTTTCGTGATTTTTGTTTTGTTCGATCCATCACTTTCCCACACTTGATAACTGTCCATCAACTGACGTTTGAACAGATTCATTCTTCACTATCATGCCATCTCTCAAAAACACACAACGGCTGGAATAAGAACGATTTTCCGGATTATGGGTTACCATCACTATTGTTCTCCCCCTTTCGTTCAGTTCTCGGAATAAGCTGAGTATTTCTTGACTCATTTGAGAGTCAAGATTACCCGTGGGTTCATCTGCGAGAATTATCAACGGCTCGTTCACGAGCGCTCTTGCAATAGCTACTCGCTGCTGTTCACCACCGCTCAGCTCATCGGGAAGTCGGTCAGCTTTCCCGGCAAGACCAACTTCGTCAAGTAACCTGCAAGCTTGCAAATATTGCAGCCTGCTATTCTTGCCAGTTGATACCATCGGAAGCATTACATTCTCCAGCACAGTCAGATACTGAACCAATTGAAAAGATTGGAAGACAAATCCTATGTACTCTCTTCGTAAATCGGCGAGTTGATCACTACTTAATGCATAAACATCCATCCCATCGACGTAAACTTTCCCCTTCGTCGGTTTACTGAGGCCGCCGATGACTGAGATCAAAGTGCTCTTTCCAGAACCTGATGGTCCCATTATGGAAACGAACTCGCCTGATTCAATCGTTAGAGAAACATTTCTGATTGCTCGCACTCTGGAATCTCCGCTGTCATATTCTTTTGTTACATCTTTAAGTTCTACGAGTATCATGTCAAAGCTCCTTCACAGTGTTCTTAATGCGGCGGTCGGGTCCAGCGTAGAAGCTTTATAAGCAGGATAAAAACTCGCCACCAAACCTACAGTAACCGCAGATAGGACAGAAATAGCTAGAAGGAGATAGGTCGATGCCGACTGGGCTGCTGATACCAATTGTAGGCGAAATGAATTTTGCAACTGACAAGCCCGTAAGATAACCTATTAAGCCAGCAGCCAAGCTGAGGATGAGGGCTTCTGAAACAAACACAAAGATTACGTGCCGCTGTTTAAATCCCACTGCACGTAAAATGCCTATCTCTCGAGTCCTGTCGTTCACTGATGACATAGTGTTTGAAAAGAAAATGAATATAGATATAAGCAAAATCACCACCACCAGTCCTGCAGAGAAATGTTCAAATCTATGCATCACGTCCATTCTTGACTCAATCGTCTGACGTAAGGCTGTGACTTTTGCGTTCGGTAATTTCTCTTGTATTTGTCTAACTATCTCCTCAATTGGACAATTGTAGCACAAAGCCGAAACCTCAATCATAGTCACAGCATCCTTCTTGCCAGACAACTCCTGTGCCTTTTTAAGCGGGATGAAAATGAGTTTATCATCCTGTGAGCCGGTTTCTCTCAGCACACCTGCCACTGTGAACTTAGCTCCGTTTATTCTAAATTCTTGATTCTGTGTTAAACCCAACATCGTTGATGCCTCTTCGCCCACTAATGCGTCGCTTGAATCCCGTGGCAATCTGCCAATTATTTTCCACCACCTCTTAAGCCTGAACTCCTCCTTAAAATCGACGCCAGCAACAAAAATCCTTTTGCTATCGATCAACGCTGGGTGTAGAAATTTGGGCGCCACGGTGCTTATGTTCTCTGAATTTTTGATGGTTCTTATCTTTTGAACATCGGAGTCACTCAGTTCCTTGACGTCAAAAGCAACTCCTGAAACAGAGATACCACCATAGTCAAGAGAAAGCTCATCGGTTTTGGGTATTATGAGAATGTTGGCGCCGTATTCATCAAGTTTTCTGGATAGGTCTTTTTGCATCGTTCTTGTGAGTGTGATAAGAGCGATTTCGGTTGCAACGGCCAACGTGAGTCCCGCAATCATGAATAGAGTTCGGGCTTTTCTACGCTTCAAATTTTTTAATGCTATTTCATAGAGTTTCATAGCACAACCGCTCTAAATTCTTGAACGCCAGTTAGCTACAACAGCCTCATCAATCTGTATCGTGTTTCCTACAACTGTACTTGGGATCGGATCGGGCGGATAGTTGCCGCAGGCCCCACTAATGGCGTCAAGATTGTCGAGTTTCCACGTAGTGCCGCATGAATTGCATATAATTTCGTCTCCCTGTATATGGAACCTTCTTGAATTACATGGTTCACACATGCTGACCGCCGTAACTAATTTCCCCTCAGGTGAAATGTAAGCTAAAAGAGGCACAATCTTAGCACCATTTACATAGTTAAATGCCACAAACTGTCTCTGTTTTACGTCATCCAAAGAGATTATAATCTTTCCATTTTGGACTTTTGAAGGAATGTCAAACATCTGCTGCCCAAAGTCTGGATATTCTATCTTTTTAGCTATGATGGGTTGTGCCTCGATTACAGGATTCGTCTTTTTAGGTAGAGAATTGTAGACCATAACTATAACAAACGCTGCAAAACCAACGATGGTTAAAATTTTCAGTGCCCTGGCACCTGACTGTTCCCTTTTCCCCACAACTTTTTGACGTTTCTTCTGAACGTCTGCTGTAACGTTATGATGTATCGCCACTGGGGCTCCGCAGCTCATGCAGAAATTGGCATTCGGTGCTACGGGCTTGCCGCATTGTGTGCAAAAGTTTGCCATCGCTAGTTCTCCTTAACTTTGATTAAAGAACGGCTTGTGGATGTTGAGAATGCTAAAAAATTCTTCCACCATATTTTTCCTGTACCATACTGATGATTTGAGCAATAGTAAATTTGTTTTCGCTGATTTTTCCATCGACAAAGCTCTTCACCTCTAATGCTCCGCGAGGGTGAGTGCAATTGCAGTCCTGAAGAGCGTAAATCGCGCATTGTCCACATGGACATTTAAAATGAGAAAATATCTCGCTCCTGTCCGCCACAGTAGCAATTTTGGTTGAGTCTTCCTTGTTTGGTTCACTTGTCAGCGAGCCAAATCTGCCGTTAAGATCAGTAGGTAAAGATAGGCTCTTTGGGAGGCTCTTTTTTGCCCCGCTTCTGTCTATAGCGGTTTGAAATTCAGGTTTCAAGCCACCAAATGTTCCATTTACATAGCTCACAACATCAGCTGAAGCTATCCCTTGCTGTAGGCTGCTGCGTATAAACTGCCTTTCTTCTATCGCCTTTGGGCAGGTGCAGATGTCAAGTGATGTTTCATTACAACGGCCACAAGAACAGACAAACTTAGCAGCTATCTCTGTGACCTTTCTCTCCAACACTGGATCGCTGCTTTTTTGCTCTACTACTACTGGTTGTCTTTGTGGCTTACTGCGAAACTGAGCGTAAAATATAGCTCCAATGACTGCAACTGCCGCCGTAATCAACACGATCGTGAAGGGATCGGTGTACCACTTTTTATGTGGCTCGACCTTTTGCCCCTTCTTTTTCTTCCAGCGATCCACTTTTGTTCGCTGAGCCTGTGCTCTTAAATCGCTGCCGCAGTTGGCGCAATAATGAGCATCCATGGGATTAACAGCGCCACACAACGTGCAAGTTCTTTCGTCCTTTTTACCACTTAGTAATGCAGCGCCACAATAAGCACAGAATCGAGCATTGTCAGAATTACGATAACCACAGTTATTGCAAATCATCTTATGCTCCTTTCCATGTTGCCGGCAGCATCGTCAAATATGTATGCCTGTAAGCAATACAAGAATCATCATAGCGCCCATGATAACTGTGCCGACAATTATGTATGTCGTAGTTTGACCTGCCCATCCAAAGATCCCATGATGTGACTCTTCATAGCTATGGACAGTTCTCACTGCTTCAATAACAAGCTCCTGTTCGAGTTCACCGACACCAGCAGGAGTCACATGGAACATTAACTTATGCACGCCTGGCTGAGAAGTCGTGTAAGCATAAGAATATTCTCCCGGGGTTGATGTCTCTTTTACCACAGATTGAAAATTTATATCGTGCTCTACGCCACCATGACCAGTATTGCTTTCGTTGCGCATGATCACATCGTCATGCATCATCTTAGTCTCACTTTTGTGAAGGTACTCATCGTGAAACCAGACTTGAGCGCCAGAAATGGGCTCACCAGTAGCTGCATCGAAGACTCTTAGTGTGAGGATTGCTTGCTTGCCCGCTACGATGGGAGGAAAAGTTGCTACAGCTTTCACATTGCCGACAACAACTTCTTTCTCCAGAGCAGGTTGATTTTTCGATTGATGGCTGATATCGCCATGCATCATAGGGGTACCGAGATGCATGCAGGATGAAAAGACTAAACTTGCAGACAACAAGTAGGTCACTCGCATGCCCCGTTCTCCTTCATTATCTTTCTGGTGTTTATTAAACGCTTTATTCGGAGTGAATTTGAGACTACGGTCACAGAACTGGTTGCCATTGCAGCAGCAGCAAGCATTGGACTTAGCAAGCCTAAAGCTGCGACCGGGATGAGGATGATATTGTAGGCAAAAGCCCAAAATAAATTTTGCTTGATCACCCTCATTGTATATCGTGAGAGCGTTAAAGCAACTGGCAGAGCAGAAAGATTCCCTCTGAGAAGCGTCACATCAGAAGCTGATAAAGCAACGTCGGTCCCGGAGCCCATCGCAATGCCGACATCAGCATGCGCCAACGCGGGGGCATCGTTGACACCATCGCCGACCATAGCGATGGTTTCTCCTTTCTGTTGAAGCTGTTGGATGATCTCGGCTTTCTGGTCAGGTTTACATTCAGCGAAGTATTGATCAATGCCTGCTAAGGCGGCAATGCGGGCTGCTGTTGGCTTGTTATCGCCGGTGATCATAACGATTTGTAAACCAAGATTGCGGAGACAATGGATGACCATTGGAGCCTCCGGTCGGACCTCATCTGCAAGTGCAATGATGCCCACAACAGTGTTATCGACGGCAACGATGACGGCAGTATATCCCTCAGAACTTATTTGCTCAATTCGTTGCGTCACGTTTTCAATGTCAAGATTAAGTTCTTTCATGAGGTTGAGATTCCCGATGTGGATTATGTGTCCATCCACCGAGGCTATCACACCAAGTCCGCTGATGGCTTGAAATTTTTCAGGGTGCCGAATAGAGATACCGCGGCTTCGTGCAGCACGGAGAATTGCCTCAGCCAGAGCATGCTCAGATGTAGATTCAGCTCCTGCAGCGAGAGAAAGGAGCTCATCCTCGCTGAATCCGCCTGTAGGAATGATCTTCGCAACTTCCGGCTGCCCGCGTGTGATCGTTCCTGTCTTATCCAGGACAATTGTTGTAAGAGAGCGCATCCGTTCAAGGATCTCGCCCCCCTTAATAAGTATACCCAGTTCCGCTCCTTTTCCCGTTCCTACCATGATGGCAGTTGGTGTAGCAAGTCCTAATGCGCAGGGGCATGCGACGACGAGCACCGAGACGAAGTTAAGGAGAGCAATTGTCGTTAGTGTATTCGTTGACATCGACCCCAAGGCCATCCATAAGGCTGATGTGAGAAGAGCAACGGCAATGACACCGGGCACGAAGATAGCGGCGATGCGGTCTGCGAGCCGCTGTATGGGTGCTTTCGATCCTTGAGCGGCTTTGACCATTTCAACGATCTGGGAAAGTAATGTGTCGCGCCCTACTCGCTCAGCGGTGAATGTAAGTGTCCCTGACGAATTGAGGGTTCCTCCAATTACTTTATCACCCGGTCTCTTCTCCGAAGGGATGCTTTCGCCTGTCATCGCTGATTCATTTACAGCTGAAATGCCGGATATCACCGTCCCATCTGCAGGGATACGTTCGCCTGGACGGACAACCACGACATCGCCGATTGCTACTTCTTCGATAGGTACATCGATTTCAATTCCATTTCGGATGATTCGGGCAGTTTTCGCCTGAAATGATGCAAGTCTCCTTACAGCATCTGAAGTGTGTGCCTTGGCGCGGGCTTCTAAAAGTCTTCCGAGGAGAATCAAGGTGATGATTACAGCTGCACTGTCATAGTAAACGGAAGGTGTTTGACCTGCGCGATAAAAAAGAGAAGGATGAAATGTTGCCAGAACACTGTAAAAGTAAGCTGCGGATGATCCAACCGCAACGAGCGTGTTCATATCAGCGGTAAAGTGCCTCAAGGCTGCCCAGAAGCCATGAAAGAATCGATGCCCTCCCCAAAAAAGGACGGGGGTTGTCAGTGCAAAAAGGATCACATTTGCGGTAAATTGAGATATACTAAGACCCCAAGGCAGAAATTCACGCATACTGAGAAGCACAATCGGGATAGTTAGACAGGCGCTGATGATGAATTCGATTTTCAACTGGTGGTAACTGCGAGCCCTAATTCGCTCTTCATCAGTCGTTGCTTGCTGTTCATTAATGCTTAGGATCGTGTATCCGGCGCGTTCAACAGCTTTGCGGAAATCGTCAAAGCGAGCTTTTGTCGGATCAAATTCAACGATGGCTTCTTCTGTCGCTAAGTTCACGATGGCATTTGTAACGCCTGCAATTCCCTTGAGTGCATTTTCAACGCGTAGAACGCAGCTCGCACATGTCATCCCTCCAATGGGAAGAATAGTGCGGCGAATGCTAGTGTCTATGTTCATAGCCTCGGTTTCTTGGCTTCTCATCACGATCACCGTGGCATTAATTTATCTTTCATATGATGAAATTCCACACGCAATGGGTGGGGCGCAAGAATGATCGTACAGATATCTCCCGGTTTATTCCGAATCCGTGATACCAGCACATGACCTTGTTTTCTTCCCTCAGACTTCTTTATACCTCAGCGCAGTGACAAATGTAAAAACTCCGTTGTTCTTTCTACCCAAGCAGGGAACAAATTACGAAATTGTAGGATCTCAATCCAATTCATCTTGTCGGAGAGGCGGGGGTAATTATTCCCCCGCTCTCAGTAGATTCTGTCACGCTGTTTGCTTGGGGTTATTTCATCTCGTTCATGTGGTGTTCCATCATGTGATGATCTCTTTTGTCTTTTTCCTTCATCTTCATTCTTGTGGCACATGCATTCGCGCCACACCCCATTGTGGCGCACATCTGTTTCATTCGTGATGAATCTTGCTCGGCTCTCTTCATCAGTTTCTCCATCATCACCATGCTGAGATGTTCATCCGCAGCTATTTGGTTCATTACAGTATCAAGTGCAGTAGAATCGCTCAGCACTTCACCGGCACTCTGCGTGCGATGTTGATGAGTTTGTGCTGTTCCTTGTTGTCGTATGAGCATTGTGCCCAAGACCAAAAAGAACAAAGAGAAGACCATTGGAGCGATAATGCGAGTCTTCATGATTGGTACCTCCTATTATTACATGTTATGTTTTTGTTGATTAAGCCCATAGAAATCATCCTTCGTAAGGGCAAGAGAGAACTGCAGGATCTTTTTACCTATGTGATCGTATGAATCGTTAGGCAGATTGAGTTCGCGAGAGTTCTTGAGCTCAATTATCGATTTTCGGTCAGATGGCATAATGTGCTTTGCCATATCTGTCATCACGTCTTTTTGCTTTTCCATGATCAAATAAGTTTGACTGCATAGGCTGAGTTGTCATAGATACAAATAAGACGATGCTCCAGTTCACCATATGTATGTCATTCTACCGGTGAACCCGTGGAACGTAAGCTATCAATCTCTTTCATTTCTTGAAACCGTCATAGTAAGATTCGCTGATGAAACAAAAAGTCATCATCTGATCTGTAAAGAAACTGCAAACATCATACTTGATGTTTTCTCATCATAACGCAGCGAAGCATGATGAAGTACATGTTGAACTGAAAAGGCGGCGTCGAAAGCACTGATTGCTTTCACGATCATATACCCGGCAACGAGATAATAAAATCGTTCACGTTCTGCCTTCGTCCACTCCCATCCTTCGGGGGATGCTGGGCCATAGTAGTATCCCATATGCCCCCAGCCACCGCGTTCCCAAAGGAGAACCAGTGCAGGTGTAGCGATGGCAATTTCCGCCGTTGTATACAGAATAGCACGCTGCCAATTCCCGGCATAGAATCCGCCAAGATCGACGGGGAGCGGTTGTATAGAGAGGAGTGCAGCGAGAGCAGGTGACTTATAAAAGTTTGAACCCAGGCTTCCCGCACACTGAGCCTGCAGGGAAACCGGGGACAGAATCGCAGAAGCAACCACGATCGCAAAAAGAATTTTAATTGGCTTCATGTGGGCCTCTCCTTATACGATTTTCATCATATGGTTGTCTTAATATCCAGCACGAATTACAGCTATTTTTCTCTACAACAGTTTCTGCGTGCTTGGCGGTGAAAGCCTGCCTACTATTTCCTCAAACCCGAAAGGGTTGTACGTGAAAGTCTGATTTGGAAAAGATTTTTCACTCCCTTCCATTTCCATAAGCTAGTTCGATCATGTCTGTGCAAGTTCCTCGAAAACATCTTCATCCCGTTAATGCTCATGACCGTCAGCATCTGTCTTGGATGACTCCGGCTCCATGTGGTTGTGGGAGTCTCCTTTATCAATCATACCGCTTTTAACAAGCTGCGTACCGATGCCATAATCGTAAACCAGGCGACCTCCATAGAAGCCGCCATAAGAAATTGCGACGGCAGTCGCAACAATGAGAACGGTCCTCAAGAGTCGGGCTTTCTTTTTCAGAAAGATAACCCAAAGAGCGCTGACGATGGATAGTGATCCGCCGACCAACTCAATGGTCTTGTGAGTATCCATTAAAGGATGCGCTACGTCTGGATGCGGAACAGTGCTTTCGGCGACCAATCCGGTTATCGTAGTTGCAATAGCTGCGATAGCAGTCAAGATGACTAGCCCTGATGCCATATTGTAAAAACTTTCCCTCTTAAGGATCAGGGATAAGATTTCGAAGAGAGCGGCGACAAGCGCCAGCACGATTGGAAAGTGAACGAACAATGGATGTATGTTTTGCATCTTATTTTCCTCCTGTATTTTGTGATAAGCGTTTTATTTGCTGGCTACGCCAAAAGTAATAAACGACCGGATAAATTGTGAATTCCATAAGAACGCTCGTTATGATTCCACCGACCATCGGTGCAGCGATTCGCTTCATCACATCAGCTCCAGTCCCGGCGCTCCACATTATGGGAATGAGGCCTGCCAGGATCGCTAATGCGGTCATCATCTTTGGGCGCACTCTCCTAACAGCACCCTCATGAATGGCCTCCTTCAGATCATTTAGCGATGACATATGACCGGTCGCTTTCATCCTGTCAAATGCAATGTCTAGATAAAGGAGCATAACGACCCCTGTCTCCGCACTGAGTCCGGCAAGCGCGATCATCCCCACCCACACGGCAACACTCATATTGTACCCAAGCACGTAGAGGAACCATATTGCGCCCACAAGTGAAAACGGAAGTGCAAGCATGACTATGGCTGTCTTGATTGGAGACCTCGTGTTAAGGTAAATGATCAGCAATACAAGAATAATTGTTGCAGGAATTATGTACATAAGCGTCTTCTCCGCTTGTTTCATGAACTCAAACTGTCCGCTCCACGAAATGAAGTAACCCGGGGGCACCTTCAGGCGTTCGGCAAGATACTGCTTGGCTTTGTTCACATATCCACCGATGTCAGATGTATTCGCATCCACGTAAACGTAAATCGTTGGCACTGCCCCCTCCGTTCTAACGAACATCGGACCTTGATGAATTTGCATGTCCGCAACCTCACCTAACGGGATTTGCGCTCCGGTTGGCGTGGACACTAAGACCCTTTTCAAGTACTCTGGGTTGTCTCTCATTTCTAAGGCGTATCGTATCGTGATTGGGTAGCGTTCGATCCCTGATACGATCTGGCCGACAGGCATGCCACCAATTGCACCTTTTATAATTTCTTCCACGTCCTCAATAGTAAGCCCGTATCTTGCTGCTTCCTCTCGGTTGATCCTGAAGTCAATGTAGTTTCCGTTGCCAATTCTTTCAGCGTACGCACTTGAGGTCTCAGGCAGCTTTTTCAAAAGGGCTTCGGTTTGCTCTCCAATTTTTTGAAGCGTCGAGATATCAGGTCCTGAGATTTTTATTCCGATTTGACTTTTTATACCTGTGCTCGTCATATCGACTCGGTTTTTGATTGGCATTGTCCAGACGTTTGATAGCCCTGGAACCCGTAGAGCTTTGTCAAGCGCCGCTTTCAGCTTTTCAGGTGTCATCCCTTTAGGCCATTCTGATTCTGGCTTCAGAGTTATTGTGGTTTCAACCATGTCAAGCCCGGCGGGATCAAGTGCAGTGCTTGCTCTGCCTGCTTTTCCGAAAACGGTTTCAACCTCAGGAAATTGCTTGATTATTTTGTCCGTTTGTTCCAGCGTCCAGCGAGCTTGTGTAACGGAAATCCCCGGATAAGTAGAAGGCATGTAAAGAAGACTACCTTCCCACAGCGGAGGCATGAATTCAGAGCCTAATTTCAAATATGGATAAACCGTTACGCCCAAAATGAGTATAACCGCCCCAATTACGTACCATTTAAATCTTAAAACAAAGTCCAGAACCGGAGAGTAAATCTTTATCAGGAACCTGTTTAGAGGATTTTTCTCTTCTGGGGGGATTTTACCTCTTATGAAATACCCCATCAAAATCGGGACCGCTGTTATTCCCAGAAGTGCCGCCGCCGCCATGGAGTAAGTTTTCGTAAAAGCCAGGGGCTTAAACAACCTTCCCGACTGTTCGCTCAAAGCAAATACAGGTATAAATGAGACAGTTATGACCAGAAGCGAATAAAAGAGGGAAGGTCCAACTTCCTTGGATGATTCAGTAATCAGCTTCCAGCGATCGGTTCTACCATCATCAGATTCGATATGCTTGTGGGCATTCTCTATCATAATGATTGCTGAGTCGACCATAGCACCGATAGCAACAGCAATGCCTCCAAGCGACATTATATTTGCATTAAGTTCCTGAAGTCTCATGACAATGAATGCCATTAAAATAGCCGTTGGAAGTGTAAAAATGGCAACAAATCCGCTCCGGAAGTGGAAAAGAAACAGTAAGCACACCAGAGCAACAATGATAGATTCTTCAATCAATTTATCTCCGAGTGTTCTTATTGCCCTGTGTATCAAATCTGACCTATCATAAACTGGTACAATTTTTACATCAGGAGGCAGACCTTGTTTGAGTTCTTCTAATTTCTTCTTGACACCCTCGATCACCGATAAGGCGTTTTGCCCGTATCTCATTTCCACAATTCCACCAACGACGTCCCCCTCGCCGTTCAGGTCAGCTACTCCTCGCCTTGGAGCAGCCACTATGTTCACATCAGCCACATCTTTCAAGAGAATCGGCGTGCCACTCGAAAAATCCTTTTGCGAAAAGGGCGCAAGAGAACTCCCCTGTGCGCCCACTGACATTTCCTGCATACCACCAGCCATCGAGCTTCCCATTGAACCTCCTGAACTGGTCTGTGCGGAATTGCTGCTGGCATAAAGTGGGTAGAACCTATCACCTCTCGATACGCCAAGAGGGATGTTTTTCATATCTTCGATGTCTTTTATGTAACCGAGTCCGCGTATCATCAACTCGTAGCCAGCTTGCTCAACAACTTCTCCACCTACATCATTATTGCTCCGTTTGATCGCTTCCATCACTTGCATTGGTGTAATGTGATAGGCAAGGAGCTTTCGAGGGTCAAGAGTTGCTCGCCACTCTTTTACAAATCCGCCAACACTTGCAACCTCTGATACACCAGGGACCGTGGACAAGCCGTACTTGAGATAAAAATCCTGAATTGATCGCAAATCAGCCAGACTTCTCTTGTTCGACATCAAAGCGTACTCATAAACCCAGCCGACTGGTGTTGCGTCAGGTCCTAAGGCGGGAACAACTCCAGACGGAAGGCGATTGGCTGCATAGTTTAGATACTCAAGGACTCTGCTTCTCGCCCAATAAAGGTTTGTGCCATCTTCAAAGATTATGTAAACAAGTGAAAAACCAAAGTATGAATACCCTCGAACAACCTTTGCACGCGGCAAAGAAATCATGGAAGAGGTGAGTGGATAAGTGACCTGATCTTGTACCACAGTTGGCGATTGCCCCGGATACTCCGTGTAGACTATAACCTGCACATCGCTCAGGTCTGGAATTGCATCCACCGGGCTTGTGGTAAGGGAATAAAAACCGGCAGCAATTACAAACAATAGTAAAACCATTACTATGAACCGGTTATTTATTGACCATTCAATTATCTTGGCAAGCATTTCTGCGTCTCCCGTTCAGTGCTCGTGATTGTTGTGATCCATTTTCATATCGTGCTTATGGTCGGACTTCGGCTTCGCGGGTGTAGTCTTCTCATCAGGTTTCGTTTTCTTCATCTCACGCTGTGATGCACCTCCATGGCTTTCGTGATTCATTTGCATATCGTGCATGTCCATTTTGTCCATGCTTTCGCTCTTCTCTGTGGAGGAATCAGCGCCTCTGTTCATCTCCATCTCCTTCATATTTTCCATATCCTTATGCTCACCTGAAGAAGACGGCGCAGTGGGCTGTGCTGGCATTGACATCCCGGGCATGCCAGCCATGGCAGCGCCAGCCGACTTAAGATTGGCATCGGAGTCGATGAGAAATTGGCCCGACGTAACAATGTTCTCTCCCTCATGTAACCCATCAAGTATCTCATAGTATCCATCTGCATAGGCACCAAGCTTAACATTTCTTATTTCAAATTTCCCTCCGCCAATAGCAACAGCCACAACCTGCCTCAAGCCTGTGTTTATAACTGACTGGGCAGGGACAGCAATGGCGTCGTAACTGACGGATGAGTGTATTGCAACATTTACATACTGTCCGACTTTCAATACCAATCCCGGATTATTGAGGGAGACCCGTGCTTTCACGCTTCTCGCTGTGGCATCGACCTCAGGGTAAACAAAGTCAACAACACCTTTGTAAGTTGCAGCACTGCTATAGGACACCGTCGCCGGCGATCCTATTTTCAGGAAAGGCATATCTATTTTAAAAACGTCCGCGAGAATCCAAACATGACTCAGGTTTGCAACGCGAAAGAGCGTTTGCCCTGCCGAAATTCTCTGACCCTCAAAAATGTTCTTCTCGAGAATCACGCCATCAGCAGGAGAATGAATGACGACCCTGTCGATGATTTTGCCTGTTGCCTGGAGTTCATCTATCTCCTTGTTGCTCATTCCGAAGAATGTCAATCGATCACGAGCGCTTTTTATGAGAGCATCAGGCTGTGTCACAGATTTGCCGCTTACCTGCGCAAAGCTCACGGATTGCAAAAATTCCTGCTCGGCAGCTATGAGCTCTGGGCTGTAAATGACCGCCATTGGCTCTCCTTTTTTCACATTCATCCCTGTGTAGTCAAAATAAAGCTTTTCAATCCACCCCGAGACTCGAGTGTTTATGTCGTTGATCTTCTTTTCATCGGGGACAACCACTCCATAAGTGTTGATTGTACGTGTCAGCTTGCGGCGCTCGACGGGGGCGACGACCACGCCAATATTCTGAACCATTGCAGGGTCGATGGTGATTATGCTTGAATTGTCACCTTCCCCTGCATACTTCGGTACAATTTCCATCCCGCAATCAGGAGCGAACCCCGGATGATCAAATTTGAACCATGGATGCATTGGGTCATAGTAATACAATATCTTTTTCTCCTTTTCAGCAGATGCTGTTTTCAAAGTGTCATTGCTCTCGCCAGCTCTTTTAGGACCGTTCCCGCAGCCGAAGAAAAAAGTACCCGCGAGAAGCATTGATACAATGATTAAGATCGTCTTTTTCATTCTTCACCTCTGAACTTTAGTGAACCTTCTCCAACAAGCTTTGAAATCTCAGCGGTTGCCGAGAAATAGACAGATTCAATTTTTACCAACTCGATCTTTGTATTTATGAGTGTTGTCAAGTTGTCAATGAGCATTGCAAAAGTTGTTTTGCCCACTGAGTATGCAGAAAGAGAAGAGTTGTAAGTGGCTTCATATTGCGGGATCAATTCTTTCGCATAAAGTGGGATCAATTTGCTTTGAGCATATGCATCAGCATAAGTTGACCGCAGCTGGCTTGTGAGGCTGAGCTCAGCTGTACTATATTGTTCATCCGTAGCTCGTTTCATAAAGTCCGCTTCTTCGATCATTTTTTTCTGTTTTGCAAGGAAGAAAATCGGAAGGCTTAACCCAACCTCAAAGTTCAACATGTCATATGCCTTTGCCCCGTCGGGCATCAACGCCCCCCTGTAGCCGTAACTGATCCCGACATTTATATCAGGGATAGCATCCTTCCTGGCAAATATAGTTTTAGCTTGTGCTGCGGATCTCAAGTTTTGTATCTGCTTCAGATAAGGATTATTTTGTCTGAACGCGTACTCTAAGCTATCAAGCGGTGGCAGCGAAACCATCTGAAGCGTATCCACTCGAATTGATGGAATGCGAGAACTACCGATCAATGCGGCAAGTTTAGCGTACTGGTCACTAAGCATCGCGTTCATTGTGATTATGTCCGACTGCACCATTGTTAATTCAGCCGTGGCACGAAAGACGTCTTGCTGTGGCACCTGCCCGACTGCAAAGAGCTGTTCAGCTACTTTGACGACGCTACGAAGCAGATCTCTCTTGTATTCCAGATATTCGATACTCTTCTGGATGCGGTAGATTTCTCCGTAGACTTTTTTATGTTCGCGATCACCTCTAAGGTTACGTTTGAGAGCCGATCAGCGGATGCTTCGTAGCCGTATTTCCGTATGCTGCTTGCAGCATTTAACTTGCCGAACCAGGGAAACATCTGCATGACTGAAAACTGAGGAAGCATCGTCATCATATCAGAAGTGAAACTGAAATTCGACGGTACATTCATCCCCGAGATTTTCAGTTGCGGGTCGGGGAGCTGCCCGGCAACACTAATTTGGGTTTGATCTGCACGGGACTCATACCTTGCCATTTTAATTTCCGGGTTGTTTTTCAGTGCTATGATGATCAGACTATCAAGCTGACTCTCCGCTGATGCTGTTTCTGCTAACGCAAGGGCAAAAATAGAGACAAACGCCCTCTTAATAAACGAGTACATGAAACCTCCTCTTTTTGGTTTTACCAAAAAAACTGGGTAACTGTGGAGGGTAGGCTTAAATGCGCAGAGACCGGTCTTGAAGAAAGAGAGGTGGTGACTCTGAGATATGATTTGCTATCCAGATGGTCTGGTGTGTGACAAGTGGGTGAAATAGTGGCGCAAGGGATTCAGTTATTGCTGATAGGTAGAACTGTGCACGAACTGCGGAGACATTCTCAACAGCCGGTTCGCTTACTTTGCGTGTTGTTATGGAAAAAGTGCAGCAGGAATTCCTGTCAGCGATGACGGAAGCACCGGAAGGGAGCTGCGAAGGGGTGGTTGGGGGTACTTCACCCATACCACAGCACATCGGAGAGGCCTCGGCTGAAGCCACGACCTTGCTGCTTATTGAGCAGAGATGCGTTGTTATGGTGAAGCCGGTTGTTGCAAAAAGAGAGCTTCCGGCAATCAGCAAGGTAAGAAACTTATGAAGCATTTTTTGAATCATTTGCTATATGTAGAATAGCTCCAGAGCTTAGAAGGTTACGCCAACGTTTTGTATTCAGGAAATCGCTGAAGTCTTCCGCCTGAGGCCGACTCCATTGTTAGCATGGATGATCTTTAACCACAAATATTGCAACACCAGCGATCACCCCTCTTCACCCATGATAATGTGGAAAGGATCGCTCAGCCCGATTGGCTCAATTGAAAAGAACGGCTCACCATATTTTGTGCCTATCAGACTACCATAATATGCAAAACGAGACATCAAAAAGTCAAGAAATTCGGGTTTGCTCAAGAAGGTTTCTGGGCCCTGGGTGGAAGCCTTAAAGAACTGGGATTTAAAAGCACGGACAGCATCCATACGTTGGTTTATGACCCTCGTGATGTCGATGATGAACGACGGATGGAACTCATACTTTTGCATATAATGAAAGTACCGAGGGGGTCGATATGGTTTTTGCTCCTCGCCATCTTCGTCGACGGTATGAATTTTTGCCACACCTGCGAAGAACCAAGCCTCCCGTGATAAGTGGTGGGCACGTTCGTGATCAGGGTGGCGCTCAAGCCAATGCGGGATAAGGAGAATTTTTGGACGGTACATACGTATGATACGGATCAGTTTATTTCTGTTCTCAGCATCAATTTGGATATTCCCGTCAGGCAGTTCAAGATTTACCCGAACCTCTGCTCCTAAGATTCGAGCTGCTTCTTCCGCTTCTTTGGCACGGATTTCCTTTGTACCTCTGATGCCGAGTTCTCCCCGGCTGAGATCAACAATCCCGACGGGATGTCCCTGGCGCGCAAGGAGCGCAAGGGTACCACCACACGAAAGCTCCACATCATCAGGGTGCGCACCAATGGCGAGAACGTCCAGATTCATGTTAGCACCCCCTTAGAGGTTGGCTCTTTAAACTGGATTTTGGTTGAGAAAGATCTACCCTGAGCTCTGAGCGAAGTCGAAGGGTCGAAGGATTGTGATGCTGGAACTTGATTCTCCACAGAACTCAGGCTATATTGTGCATATAAGCCAGAGGTCGTAAGCCGCTGCAACGAACTGGGGCTCAACATGGTGTCCAAGATATGTAATGCAATGGACTCTTGCAAGTTATTGTTTGCGCGTTTCTGAATTGGAAGCAATGCTTCGAAAATAAAAAATGGAAACTCTATGTTGCAAGCACCTCCTGACGTACTTCCACTTGAAGAAAAGCCTCTCACAGTCTCTGAACTCGCGAGGCGAATTAAGTTCATCCTTGAGTCAAGCTTTGACGTTGTCTTAGTTCAAGGCGAAATCTCGAATATTCGTCAACCTACCTCAGGACATTATTATTTCACGCTGAAAGACGAGGAGTCGCAGCTTCAGGCGGTACTCTGGCGGAGTCGTGTTGCGAACCTGTTCTTTACACCCCGGGATGGGATGAAAGTGATAGCCCGGGGGCGGATTACTGTGTATGAAGTTCGTGGGCAGTATCAGCTCGAGGTTATTGAGATACTCCCTGCGGGCAAAGGGGAGCTGCAGATAGCATTTGAGCAGTTAAAAGCAAAGCTTTTTGCAGAAGGTCTGTTTGATCCAGCCCATAAGAAACCTCTCCCTCCATTTCCCGAGCGGATCGGGGTTGTGACCTCAATTACAGGAGCTGCGTTTCGAGATATTGTGAGTGTTCTGAGACGCCGATTTCCTGCTCTGGAGATCATCATCAGGCACGTCCCTGTACAAGGAGAAGGAGCGGCTGAAGAAATTGTCAGAGCAATTGAAGAGTTCAACGCGTGGGGTGAAGTGGATGTTCTCATTGTTGGTAGAGGGGGAGGTTCTATTGAAGACCTTTGGGCATTTAATGAAGAAATTGTGGCGAGGGCGATTTATAATTCCAGACTACCAATTGTGAGCGCCGTTGGTCATGAGATTGACTTCACGATTGCGGATTTCGTTGCAGATGTGCGCGCTCCGACACCTTCTGCGGCAGCGGAAATCATTATTCGAAGCCGTGAAGAATTCCTTGAACTTCTTCGTCAAAGTGTGTATACTATAGATGATTTTGTGGCCGAAAAGATTCAATCAGGGAGAAGAAAGGTTGAGACGATTCTTGGAAGCTATGCGTTCAATCAGCCACGTGACCTTCTCCGGAACAGAATGCAGTACACCGATGATCTCCTGCGGCGGCTTGGACAAGGGATGAATGCTCTTCTTGAGCGAAGAAGGCTGGACGCAATTTCCCTCTCTCGGCAACTTTCTCATCTTAGTCCCGACAATGTGCTCCAACGGGGATACGCAATGGTTCGTTTGGATGGGGAAATTATTCCGGAAGCATCTTTGCTTTCAAAGGGAAATCTTATTGAGATTCAGTTCAGGGACGGCTTTGTAGATTCGACCGTCAACCGTGTGCTGCCCAAACAAGTTACGCAAGGGAAAAAAGTCCAGAAGCAGAATAGCGAGGATAGTAATTGACAGCCAAATCGTCTTCTGGTGCGCCGAAAACCTTTGAAGAGTCGCTTAAGCGGCTGCAGGAAATAGTTGAGACCCTTGAGCGTGGAGAAGTATCTTTGGACAAATCATTGGATCTCTACGAGGAAGGGGTTCGCTTGTCGAATTTCTGCCTTGAGAAACTGACAAAAGCCGAATTGCGTATCAAAGAATTGAGTCAGACATTAGATAAGACGTTCCGGACCAGAGATGTCGATTTTGGAGAATTCACACATTCAGAAGAAGAGGAGTAGGAATTGAGGTAGCGATGGATGACCAAGAGTATGGACCGGGTGTTGGGACCGAGTTCGCCACAGATGGAGAGTACAAGGTGCTTCCGCACGTTAATTCGCCCGCTGATCTACGCAAACTGACGATTCCTGAGTTAAACCAGCTCGCCCGCGAAATCAGGCAGTTTCTCATCGATTCGGTGTCACGGACTGGAGGCCATCTTGGTCCAGGCTTGGGGGCGGTAGAGATCGCTATTGCTGTCCACTATGTTTTCGATACGCCGCGCGACCGAGTTATCTGGGATGTTGGGCATCAAGCGTATCCACACAAGATTCTCACTGGTCGAAGAGATCGCTTCCATACACTCCGACAGTTAGGAGGAATCAGCGGATTTCTCAAGAGGACAGAAAGTGAATACGATGTATTTGGTGCGGGGCATGCGAGCACCGCAGTTTCTGCTGCGCTTGGCGTTGCAACAGCGCGGGATCTCTCAGGCGAAAACTACAAAGTCGTTGCGATTGTCGGAGATGGTGCGATGACAGGTGGCATGGCATATGAAGCAATGAACAACGCTGGCCTTCTCCGCAAGGACTTAATCGTGATCCTCAATGATAACAACATGTCAATTTCTCCAAACGTGTGGGCTTTATCAAAATACTTCACGGAGTTAATATCTCACCCATCGTACAATCGACTGAAAAAGAATGCCTGGGAATTCACAGGAAAGCTTGACCATTTTGGAGACCGGTTACGTTTCCTGGCTGCTCGGGTTCAGGAAGGAATCAAGGTCATCATTACCCCTGGGATGTTGTTTGAGGCATTAGGGTTTCGCTATTTTGGACCCATGAATGGCCATAACGTTCAGCAGATAGTCAGACTCCTTCGCTATGTGAAAGATTTGAAAGGTCCTGTCCTTGTTCACCTTACGACGGAGAAAGGGAAGGGGTACAAGCCCGCTGAAGAGGATTACGAAAAGCTTCACGGCGTAGGTCCATTTGATAAAGTGACAGGGAAATCGAATTCAGTAAGTAAAGTTCCTACATATACCTCGGTGTTTGGAAATGCTGTTGTTGAGTTAGCTCAGCAGGATCCACGTATTGTCGGCATTACTGCTGCTATGCCTTCTGGAACCGGGCTTGATAAACTTAAGGAAGCGTTCCCATCCCGATTTTTTGATGTAGGAATTGCAGAGCAGCATGCTGTCACGTTCGCTGCTGGACTGGCAGCAGAAGGTTTCATTCCGATCGCAGCGATCTATTCGACGTTTCTCCAAAGAGCTTATGATCAAGTTATCCATGATGTTGCTCTCCAGCATCTTCACGTTGTCTTTGCGATCGATCGTGGTGGACTTGTAGGGGCTGATGGCCCGACTCATCACGGTGCGTTTGATCTTTCGTATCTGCGGTGCATCCCCGATATGGTTATCATGGCACCGAAGGATGAGAATGAACTTCGCGACATGTTGTTCACTGCAGTGCGCTACAATCGAGGTCCAATTGCTTTAAGGTATCCCCGTGGTTCAGGCATCGGTGTGCCCCTTCAGGAAGGGTTCAGAGAGATCCCGATCGGGAAGGGTGAAGTTCTTCGTAAAGGTGAGCATGTTGCAATCATCGCAATTGGGAGCATGGTTTATCCCTCCTTGAAAGCTGCGGAGGCTCTCGCTCGTGAAGGTATTTCAGCAAGCGTTGTCAATGCGCGCTTTGTAAAACCTCTGGACGAGGAGTTGCTGGAACAGGTCGTCCTCCAGCATTCGAGTATAGTCACAGTTGAAGAAAACGTGATCTCAGGTGGGTTTGGTTCAGGTATAGTCGAGTGGCTTCATGCTCGGGGGCACGATAGTGTTAAAGTGCGCATACATGGTATCCCCGATAAATTTGTTGAACAAGGAACTATCCCGGAGCTTCATCATCTTCTCAGCCTTGATGCGGAGGGGATAGCAGCAGTGGTGAAAGAATTTCTTCGCCAGGAGGTTCCTCATCCACTCAGCATTCTGACAAAATAAATTTCTAAAGACGCCTCGTGCATTCACAGCATAAACGTTAGTATGCAGACAGTGCGAATTGCAGTAGTTGGAACAGGCGGAATAGCACAGCTGGCCCATCTCCCTGTCCTTTCAAAATTCCCCGATGTTGAACTTGTTGCCCTCTGTGACCATGACCGCATGAAGCTGAGATTTCTCGGCGAGAAATATGGCGTTAAAGCTCTGTTTACTTCTGTGGAGGAAATGCTGTCTCACACAGAGCTTGATGCTGTTGATATTTGTGTTTCCACGGAGAGTCATGTAGATGTTGCTATTGCTGCGCTTGAGGCTGGTGCACACGTATTTGTTGAGCGACCGCTTGCGCTTACCTACTCAGAAGCAGCCCGGATTGTTGATGTTTGCCGAAGGGCAAAGAGACTTCTCATGGTGGGCATGAACAACCGATTTCAGCCTGATGCGATGATTCTGCGGAGCTTCATTGAAGCGCGAGAACTTGGCAAAGTCTTCTATGTCAAAGCAGGTTGGTTGCGTCGGCGGGATTTCGTGCAGAGAGGAGACCCACGGAAAGGGGCATCGGGCGGAGGAATCCTTGTCAACGAAGGATTGGTTCTCATCGACTTTGCATTGTGGATGCTTGGATTTCCAGATGTTGAGAAAGTCTCTACTACTGCTCACTCGGTACTCGGGCTGGGTGTTGAGGACAGCATCGTAGCCCTGCTGCGACTCGTTCGTGGCGGGACTATCTTTATTGAAGCAAGTTGGGCAGCAAGGGTTGAAGAGGATATCTTCTATTGCGATGTCTTCGGAAGCGATGGGACCGGGATGTTAAACCCATTCCGAATTCAGAAGATCATGCATGGTAATCTTGTCAACGTGACACCATCCAAGATGGAACAAGGGAGGGAAGCTTTTCAACGTTCGTATCAGAATGAGCTCCGCCATTTTATTGGCGCCGTTCGTGGACTACATCCAGTTGTATCAACGGGCGAAGAGGCGCTTCACAGAATGAGGCTTGTGAGAGCAATGTATCAATCCATTGAGCAACGAAAAGAAATCCAATTAGAGCCATAAAGAAGATGGGCAAACAAAGACGTATCCTTGTTGTCGATGATGAGCGAGATATTATTGATCTCCTTCGCTACAATTTAGAACGGGAGGGTTTTGCCGTTGATACTGCCACCGATGGGCAAGAGGCGCTTGATAAAGTGGCAAAGAAACCTGACCTTGTTATCCTCGATGTGATGATGCCGGAGATCGATGGTTTTGAGGTGTGTCGTGAAATACGAGCAAACTCATCTACCCGCACTATTCCTATTATTATCCTGACTGCAAAGTCAGCGGAGGTGGATGAAATTGTTGGGCTTGAACTTGGTGCGGATGATTACATCATGAAACCGACCAGCCCGCGGAAATTACTTGCTCGCGTGAAAGCTATCCTTCGCCGCTCCGAAGTAACTGAAAAAGAATCATCGGCAGGAGCTGTGACAATTGATGGAGTCCTTATCGACCCGGTTCGATACCGAGTTGAAATTGATGCCATGCCTGTTTCCTTTGCTCGAAAGGAGTTTGAGCTTCTTAATTTTCTTGCCCATCATCCTGGCCGGGTTTTCACGCGGCAAATGCTCCTTGACGCAGTCTGGGGGAGTGATTCATACGTTGTTGACCGAACGGTTGATGTACATGTCCGCCGTGTGCGAGAAAAATTAGGACAGTATGCCTACCTCATCGAGACAATCAAAGGGGTTGGATATCGGTTTAGAGAGTGAGAGGAAATCCTTTTTCTCATGAAAGTAACCGCAGGATTTTCTCTTCAGCAAATTATTCATAGGAGGAACGCTCTCTTACCGCAGTAAGATAGCATGAACATCCGAAGAAAGGTAGCGTTAATCTTCATAGGGTCAGGTAGCGCAGCTCTCGCCATCATGGCAGCTATCTCTCTCTCCGCTGTGAGTGACGAACTGAAGGGCCAGACCATTCAGGAGCTATTGCGCGATGCTAATTTTGTTGCCTTCTCTTTGCAGGAAAATGCGTCCCCGGAAAAGCTTGCGTCACGCGTTGTTGAGCTATCCCGACTTCTTAATATTCGTGTAACCCTTATAGATTCAGTGGGCACCGTCATCGCGGATGGAGCGGTATCGGAGAAGGAAATCCCACATTTGGAAAACCATTTAGGAAGGCCAGAGATTCAAAAGGCAATGAGTTCCGCGTGGGGGCAAGATATTCGCTGGAGTCAAAGCGTGGGTCAAGAGTACCTCTATGTTGCGACCCGCCTTTCTGAGCCAATTGCCATTGCCGGAGCTAGTGTTTCAATCCGATTTATTCGCGTTGCCTTACCACTGGCTGACTTGAATGCGACTATTAATAGACTACGTCTGCAATTTGCTTTTATTACCGCTGTTGCAATTCTGCTGCTGGTTGGTGCCAGCATTCTTATTTCCAATTTGATTACCCGGCCGGTGCTACATATGGCGGAAACAGCACACCGCATCAGTCAGGGAGAACTTGGTCTTCGGATCCATTTGCATTCACACGATGAAATCAACCAACTTGCGGAATCCTTAAATCGTATGGCAGATCGATTGAGTGATGATATTGCCAGACTGAAAAAGCTGGAGCGCATTAGGACAGAATTCCTTGCTAATGTTTCTCATGAACTTCGCACACCCATTTTCGCTATCCAGGGTTTCATCGAAACGCTCCTTGACGGTGCTGTTGACGACCCTGCTGTCAACCGGGAGTTCCTGGAAAAAGCACGGAAACAGGCAAACAGACTTGATGCTTTGCTTAATGATTTGATCGAGATATCTCGTATTGAAAGCGGAGAGATGCGTTTTAGCTTCCGATACGTTCCACTTAGGCAACTTCTCAGACCTGTTGTCGAGGAAATGCTGCCGAAGGCACAAGAGAAGAACATTTCACTTACCCTTGGGGATGTTCCTGAGCCCCTGGAAGTTCTCGCTGACCGGGAACGCATACGTCAGGTGATGGAGAACCTTATCGATAACGCTATCAAGTATACCTCTTCCGGGGGTTCTATAACGATTGAGGGTAAGCTCGAAGGAGATGTTGCCCGCGTTATAGTACGCGACACAGGCATAGGAATAGCAGCGGAGCATTTACCGAGAATCTTCGAACGTTTTTATCGGGTTGACAAAGGGCGCTCACGTGAGCTTGGGGGGACTGGACTCGGACTTTCAATTGTCAAGCATATTGTCGAATCCCATGGTGGAAAAGTTGAAGTCACCAGTGAGGTTGGGAAAGGGAGTGAGTTCTCATTTACATTAAAAGCTTATAGAGCAGGATGAAATCTCGCAAGCTTATTGCGCTTCTCACAGACTTCGGTGACCGGGATGGATTTGTTGGCGCAATGAGAGGGGTCATTGCTGAAATTGCCCCTGTCACACAGGTGATCGACATTGCTCATGACGTTCCGCCACAGTCACCTCTTGACGGAGCATTCGTGCTCTGGTCGGTGTATCAATTTTTCCCAGCTGGAACTATTTTCGTTGCCGTTGTTGATCCCGGCGTTGGAACTGAGAGACGCATTCTCTGCGTGCAAACATCTCGGCATCTGTTTCTTGCCCCCGACAATGGGCTGCTGGATCTTGTGTTATCTCAAGAAAAGATTGTTCGAGCTGTCCAAGTTACGAACCGCCGGTACTTCTTGAAGAATGTTAGCGACACGTTTCATGGGCGAGATATTTTTGCACCGGTGGCGGCTCATCTTTCAAATGGGGTTTCTCTTGACGCATTAGGAGAAAGAATTGCTCTTGTGCCGCCTTCAGCGGGATTTCTGGACGTTCCCGAGCAAGGGGGAGCAATTGGCAGGGTGCTTCATGTCGATCGTTTTGGAAATATTGTGACGAACTTGCGCTTTTCTCAGGGTGACAGAAAAAGAAATGTGGACATGATTATCAAAGGGAGACATGTTTGCGGACTCTATAGAACTTATGGCGAGATAGCATCAGGAAGATTGGGAGCTCTGGTTGGCAGCCACGGGCTTATCGAGATCGCTCTCCGGGATGGGCGTGCTAGTGATGTTATCCATGTCTCTGCAGGGACTCTTGTGAAGATCCGCATCGAGGCATGAGGTTGCGTAAACAATTTCCAAGTCGTACATTTCTGCAAGAGCATAGTTGGTGTGAAGTATCATCCCATGATTCATATGAGCTCAAAAGACGAATATTTCATGGCGCGGTGTCTGGCACTTGCAGCACGAGGACGTGGTAGTGTCAGTCCCAATCCAATGGTTGGAGCGGTAATCGTGCGGAATGGGAATGTGCTTGGAGAGGGATTCCATGAGCGCTTTGGTGGAATCCACGCTGAAGTGAGTGCAATAAAGGCTGCCCATGGCGACGTGCGTGGTGCCACGCTCTATGTGAATCTTGAGCCCTGCTCACATTGGGGGAAGACGCCGCCTTGCACGGATCTTATCATCAGCTCTCAGATCGCTCGTGTTGTTGTTGCAATGAAAGATCCAAACCCCCTCGTTGCCGGGAAGGGGATTCGAAAACTTGCTAAAGCTGGAATCGCCGTGGAAGTTGGGGTCCTTGAGGATGAAGCGCGGCGGCTGAATGAAGCCTATATCTATTTTGTACTGAGGCAAAGACCATTTGTTGCATTGAAGATTGCGCAAAGTCTTGATGGAGATATCGCTGCAGCTGATGGATCATCGCATTGGATTACCTCAAAGCAGGCTCGAACATTTGTTCACGAATTGCGATCTGTGTACGATGCCGTTCTCATTGGAGCAAGAACTGTTGCTCTCGATAATCCCTCATTAACCGTGAGATTTGTGAATGGGCGGACCCCAAAACGTGTTATTCTCGATGGAGCCCTGAGTATTTCATTGGATACTACAGTTGTTTCTGATCGCTATCGTGAGCGCACCATCATCGTTACGTCGAAAGATGCCCTTCGGCGGCGTGCACGGAAAGCCTCTCTTCTCGAACGCCGAGGTGTTGCACTTATTGGAGTGAAGGGAAATTCCGCGGGACACATCCCGCTGGATCGTGTCCTTGCTGCTCTGGGTGAGCTTGGGATAGCATCGGTTCTTGTCGAAGGAGGGGCGACCATATTTTCGGAATTCATGCAGTCGCATCTAGCCCAGAAGCTTTATCTGTTCCAAGCTCCAATTCTTCTTGGTGATGGTAGGAGGTGGTCAACGGACATTCGAGCATTAGAAGAAGCGTTGAAGATTCGCAACGTTCAGGTGCGCATGATCGGTCCTGACTTGCTCATCGAAGGATATCTTGAATGAGCAACTTCTGGAGTGTTATACTTTTAGAATTTCTCATAATATGGCAACAGCATTGGGATATGGACACAAAGAAACTTCGCTCTGAAATCGAACATCGCCTCAGCGCCGTCGATGGAGATTTCGCTGTTGTGTTTGAGGACCTGAGTGGTAGATATTCTCTCAGCATGAATGCAGATGAAGTATTCCACGCAGCAAGCACGATGAAAGTTGGCGTTCTCATTGAGGCGTATCGGCGCCATGACGAGGGCTCTCTTCGGCTCGATGATGCTCTCCCTATTGTGAACTCATTTCACAGCATTGTTGATGGTTCCCCCTTCCAGCTCGATTCAGCCGACGACGGAGATCCGGAATTCTATCGCTTTATCGGCAAACGTGTCCCAATCCGTGAACTCCTTGAGCGTATGATTGTACGCAGCAGCAACCTTGCCACGAATCTTCTCATAGAACATCTTCGTCCAGAGGCAATTCGGGCAACTGCGATGCAGCTTGGCGCGAAGACATTTAATTTGCTTCGTGGTGTGGAGGATGAGAAAGCCTTTCATGCGGGGAGAAATAATACAACAACCGCGCGTGACCTCCAGGTCCTTTTGAAAGCTATTGCTATGAAAACCGCTGCATCGCCGGAATCTTGTGAGGAAATGCTGGGGATTCTTGCACGCCAGGAATTCAATGAAGGAATTCCCCGCCTTCTTCCAGAAAATGTCCGTGTTGCACATAAAACTGGGTCAATTAACCGTGTGGAGCACGACGCTGGAATCGTAATTCTGCCTGACGGCAGACGCTATATCCTTGTAATCCTTTCAAAGAATCTCGCTTCTAACATTGAAGGCGTGACAACTATAGCAGATATATCGAAGATCATCTTCGATGCTTATACGATGGGGAAATAGGTATGTTCACCGGCTTGATTCGAGACATTGGACTTATCCATCAGTTCGAGCACCGCTCCGCTGGCGTTCGTTTTCTCATAGAGTCACAGCAACTGGCGCCGACTCTGGCTGTAGGGGAAAGCATTTCAGTTAATGGAGTTTGCTTGACAGTTCTAAATGTCGCTGGCGCACGTTTCACTGTTGAAGCGGTTGAAGAGACTGTTCGTAAGACGACTCTTGGAAAACTCCGCAGTGGAATGCGCGTTAATCTCGAACCCGCCCTTAAACTGAGCGATCCTCTTGGTGGACATTTTGTACTTGGTCACGTGGATGCCATTGGAACTATTCTTTCTATTGAAAGAGAATTGCTGGATAGGTGTGTGAAGATTCGTTACCCTCAGGAATTTGACCACTATCTTGTTCCCGAAGGCTCCGTCGCTGTGGATGGAATAAGTCTCACTGTTGCCTCAATTGAGGACCATGAATTTACTGTCGCAATCATCCCGCACACCTGGGAAAAGACCAACATCTCTGACCGGCAAGTGGGTGACAGCGTCAATATCGAGTTCGATGTGCTTGGTAAGTACGTTGTCAGAATGCTTGAACCCGGCATGCAAGCAACGAATCTTCAATCAGGCCGGAAAGGTATGAGCCACTCACTTTCTGAGGAAGATTTGCGTCAACTTGGATTCACGTAGGATGTCTTAATGGCTCGAAAGCTTTTTTACTGGATTGAAGATAACGGACGGAACGAATTTTCTGCTGAGGAATGGGAAAACGTCCGGCGACTCCAGCGGTGGTACAACAGCGAATTTTTCTGGACTGCAGGCAAACTGAATTTTTCTCCATATAGTGTTTTCCCGAATATAGAGATTCAGAGTGGCAGTCCTGATGCGCTCTTAAAGCGGATTCGTGAGCGGCGTGAGGAGCTGCGCTCAAAGGGTATGTCCGAGATGAGCATTGTGAATGCATTGGAGAAAGAACAGCTGGTGCTCGTCCGTCGAGGCGGGTATCGGGAAGGAAGCCTGGCAAGCGGGTTTACTCGCGTCGCTGATAATGAATATAATGCGTATCTGGTCTGTGAATTCCTATTGAAGGTCTCGCTGATACTTCCGCGGGCTGAAATCAGCTGCTGCGACGAGGGGCGTTTTATTCAATGGAGGGATATCCGCTTCGTAAGAGGCTCGGTTTTGCTCACAGTATCGAAAGCAGATGACGCCAGCAGTGCCAAACAGAAGATCGCTCGCCGGCATGTCTTCGCTCTTGTCGATCCTCGCAAGTATGACCGTCATCCATACTATCGGACCGCGATTGACGATTTCCAGAAGCTGGACGCAGAGGAGCGGAAGCAAGTGGTGAGGTACTGGAACTGGCTTGGATATGGTAATCCCGACGCTGTGGGGAGTGAAGAGCGTGCTGGGATTGATTTGAACAAAAGGGTTGATCAGTTTGGAATCGAGTTTGTCGCTACATGAAAAGCTCGTTGCATTTAGAGCATCGTTTCTGTAGATTTAAATCAAAGCTTAGAGGTGCGTATGTTTTGGCTGTCCTTATTTTTTGAACTTGTTGTCAGTATTTTGTTGATCATCGTCGTCCTTATGCAATCAAGCAAAGGTGGGGGACTTGCAGGGACGTTCGGAGGAGGGACGTTCGGTGCGGTCTTTGGTGTACGTAGAACTGCTGACTTCTTGATGAAATTCACAACTGTTCTTGCAACGATTTTCCTCTTGCTCGCCCTGGTTATCAACCTCTTTTTCCTTCCGGGTAAAAGTCAGAAGGCTGAAAGTATTATCCAGAGCGGACGAACAGAACAGCAGGTTCCTCCCCCAGTTCTGCCACAACAGCAGCCATCCCAACCAGCTGCAACTCCGACGAAGTAATCTTCTTATTAAGAGTAACCCCACTTTTTGGGTCTTGCTTCCGTTCAAGCAATACCGGTGAGACCTTTTACTGTGATAAACTTTGAGGGGGTGGAGAAATCACTGGTGGCACGCGCCCGGTGGCTTGTCGTCCCCAGACAAGCTCGGGATGACCCCGCCTCGCCATCGGCGAGTTGCGAAGGCGACCTCCTCTGTGAGGGGAGAGGGTTCCCTCGGTGGGGTTGGCTGGGGGTCCGCCTTCGGCAGATCGGCAATGCCAGTTTCCCGGGGATTGCTTCGCCAGCCTTCGGCTGGGTCGCAATGACAGAAGCAGGAGTTGTCATTGCGAGGAGTGGCGCCGAAGGCGCCACGACAAAGTCCGACTTAGGCCGATCCCCCTGGCGGACTTCGCGATGGCAGAAGTAGCCCTTCCCTCATAGGATGGCTCGCGGGGGGCCGACTCGCTTGTGCCGAGGTGAGGCAAACACCGTGAGCTTACAGAAGGCGAGCTCAAGCAGGTTAGCGGAGAGCTTGCACCTCGTTGAACCGAAGACGGTTTCTGCAATCAATCGTCAGCAAAAGGAGATTGGAGGGCACTTCGATGACCCCTACCTCGCCATAGGCGAGTTGCGAAGTCGACCTCCTCTGTGAGGGGGGAGATAAGTTCCCTCTCCTTCACGAGAGCGATGGAGTGAGGCAAAGCGTGGGGACTCGCTGTGGCGGGGGTTGCCATGGTGAGTCCGCCGCAGGCGGATCGAGCCACGACAAAGGGGACGTAGGCGTCGCAAATGCTTGGGTTTACCTGCTCACCACTCCCTTGTCATTCCCGCGGATGCGGCAATCGAGGAGGTCAAACTTTAAGACAAAAAAATGACGTGGTCAGTGTTTGCCAACTAAAGGTGTTATAGTGAACTTCTCAAACCATGACATACTGACTACAAAGGAAGATGGTATGGAGATTAAGGAGGGTGAGTGCAATCAATTCCTTCGTTCATTTTCTTTTGATCGTTCTGGAGTGCGCCAGAGGCAGAAAAAATGCAGAATGCAAAGTGAATGGAAAAATCAAAAACAATGAATACCGATTTGCCCCCAGAAGTGGAGACGATTTACAATTTTCATTTTTGAATGGAGCGAAGCAACAGGAACGTGGAAGAGGCGTATTCCTAAACAAGGCTTGGAAACTAAAAGAAGAAAGCCTGTGGATTCCATCCCTTGCCTTACTCCGATATGTTTGTTATATTTTTTCTGTCCGTTGCTCCTGGAGACGATCTGGATTGACGGCTGGAGCGAAGGCACATTGACTGAGAATCCGCCGAAAGCGGACCTGCCCCCGTAGCTCAGCATGGATAGAGCAGCGGTTTCCTAAACCGTTGGTCGGCAGTTCGAATCTGCCCGGGGGTACTTGTTGGCTTCTTAAGATTGTTACAGGGTATGTTACAGCATGCGATTTTCTACGTCCTTTTTTCCAACACTTAAAGAAACACCTTCTGAAGCAAATATCCTGAGTCATCAGCTCATGTTGCGCGCCGGGCTAATTCGCCCGCTGGCAGCCGGGGTGTATTCATTTCTCCCTCTCGGGTATCGGGTGATGAAAAAAGTGATGCAGATCATCCGCGAGGAGATGGACGCTATCGGAGGACAGGAATTTTATCTCCCAGCCTTGAATCCAGTTGAATTGTGGGAAGAAACTGACCGTCTCCAGGCATTTGGAGATATCATTTTCCGATTGCAAAATCGCCCTCTTGTCCTTGCTCCGACACACGAAGAAGTTATTTGCTCAATCGCACGGAATGAAGTTCGCTCCTACAAAGACCTTCCGCAAATCTGGTACCAGATTCAAACGAAGTTCCGGAATGAACCTCGTCCGCGTTCTGGTGTGATCCGCGGCAGACAGTTCACAATGAAAGATTCATACAGCCTTGATGCATCGTGGGAGGGACTTGACCGATCCTATGAGCTGCATGCTGAGGCGTATAAGAAGATTTATTCGCGCTGTGGACTGAAGTTTTTCATCGTTGGTGCATCAAGTGGTGCTATGGGAGGGACGGGCTCACAGGAATTCATGGTTGAGTCACCTGCTGGAGAGGATACAGTTGCTCTGTGTGACGCATGCGGCTATGCAGCGAATCTTGAAGTGGCGACCTCCGGGCTGCAGCCAGTCTCCGGCGATGGAGGGAAAGCCCTTGAGGAAATCTACACTCCCAATGTCCGCACGATCGACCAGCTTGCTGAATTTCTCCATACCGATACAAAGTGTTTAGCAAAATCGTTGGTCTATAAGCACGATGGGAAGCCAGTTCTGATTTTGATGGTTGGAAACGATCAACTGAACGAGACGAAACTACAAGCTGCGCTTGGAGGAACTGTGGAACCTTTTGACCCATCAGAGCTGAAGGCTTTGACGGGAGCAGATGCAGGATCAATAGGCCCTATCGGGTTGAAGGGCTTCCGCATCTTTGCTGACCTGCGTTTGAAAGGGGCAAAAGGGCTTATCAGCGGTGCGAACAAAAACGACTATCATCTTGCAAACATTGATATGGAGCGTGATGTGAAGGTCGATGGCTATTTCGATCTTCGAACTGTGACCTCGGGAGAACCCTGCCCACAGTGTGGTGCAGCCCTACGCATCATTCATGCTATTGAGGTAGGTCACATTTTTAAACTTGGTACAAGGTACTCCGATAGCATGAAGGCGACATTCCTTGATAAGGACGGGGAGGAGCGACCTATCATCATGGGGAGCTACGGAATCGGCGTTGAACGTATAATAGCTGCCCACATTGAGCAGCATCATGATGATGCAGGGATCACATGGGATCCTGCAATTGCGCCGTTCCACGTGCATCTGATTGCAGTGAACACTGACAACCCAAGCCTTGTTACGTTTGCTGATCAACTTTATGAAGATATAAGTAAGGCAGGTATCGAAGTGATCTATGATGACCGCATAGAGGTAAGTCCTGGCTACAAGTTCAATGATGCTGATCTCCTTGGAGTGCCTGTTCAAATTATTATTGGAGAAAGGCATTTTGCCTCGGGGAATGTTGAGCTGAAGATTAGGCGTACCGGCCAGAGAAAGATCGTACCACAAGTGTCGGTGATTGAGGAAGTGAAGTCTGCCCTTGCTGGACTTGTGAGCCTCTCAGAAGGAGAAGCATGAAGGAGCATTCATTTCTCATCAATGGTGAATGGCGGACCAGTGAACGCACATTGGCTGTAAAAAGTCCGTACAATGGTGCACTTGCTGGGACGGTTTATCTTGCAGCTGAGCGCGATATTGAGGATGCGCTGGATGCCTCAGTAACAGCTTTTGCCGAGATGCGCTCAGCTCCGACTTTCAAACGCGTCCAATGGCTTGAGAACATTCTCGCTGGCTTAAAGAATGAGCGAGATTCCCTTGCCGAGCTCATGACACGAGAATCTGGGAAGCCTATCACATTTGCACGAGCAGAAGCAGATCGAGCTATCTTCACGTTTGAGATTGCTGTCGAGGAAGCCAGGCGTATCGGTGGGGAAGTGCTTCCGCTTGACCTCGCAATCCATTCAAAGAGCCGCACTGGTATTGTAAAACGGTTCCCAATTGGACCGGTTGCAGCCATAACGCCCTTTAATTTTCCGCTAAACCTTGTTGCTCATAAACTTGCCCCAGCATTTGCTGTCGGGAATCCTGTGATCCTGAAACCTTCTTCACAGGCTCCACTGACTGCTATTGCTCTTGCAAGGATCGTTCACAAATCGGGAGTTCCGCGCGGTGCGTTGAATGTTGTTCCATGCCCATCGTCTGAAGCTGAAAAGATTGTGACCGATGAACGAACCAAAGCAGTAAGCTTCACCGGAAGCCCTGAGGTCGGGTGGCATCTTAAATCACTTGCCGGCAGAAAGCGAGTTCTCCTTGAACTTGGTGGAAATGCAGCTGCTGTTATAGAACCGGATGCTGACCTTGATTTTGCAATATACCGACTTGTTCTTGGAAGTTTCGGCAACGCAGGTCAATCGTGCATCGCTGTTCAAAGGATATACGTGGCACAAGCGATCTTCTCAACGTTTCTTGATCGTTTCGTTGAGGAAACAAAGCGGCTGAAAGTTGGAGATCCTTTTGACCGCGAGACAGTCGTTGGTCCCATGATCAGTGAAGAAGCAGCAAGAAAGGTTGAGGGGTGGATTGAAGAGGCGATACGCGAAGGAGCAACTCTTCTTCTCGGCGGGAAACGAAACGGGGCGATTCTCGAACCAACGATCCTGACCAATACGAAGCCTTCCATGAAGGTCAACGCCAAAGAGGTCTTTGCTCCTCTTGTGACAATTGAACCATACGATTCTTTTGAGGAGGCTGTTGACCGTGTTAATGATTCCGTCTATGGGTTGCAGGCGGGGGTCTTTACAAATGACCTTGGAAAGGTTTTTTATGCTTACGAACGACTTGAAGTTGGAGGGGTGATCATCAACGATTATCCAACGTACCGGATTGATCATATGCCCTATGGTGGTGTAAAGCTTTCTGGCTTCGGGAGGGAAGGTGTCCGGTATGCTATTGAAGAGATGACCGAGCCGAAACTCCTTGTGCTGAATCTATCATGAATTACCGAATTGCCTTTCTGCCATCCGATGATTCGGTTCGGAATTGAAAACCATGTCTGAGTTTGTCCATCTTCACAATCATTCACATTACAGTCTGCTTGATGGCGCATGTCGCCCATCTGATCTGGTGCAAGCAGCGGTGGAGAATAAAATGTCAGCCGTTGCCCTCACAGATCACGGAGTGATGTTCGGTGCTCTGGAATTTTATAAAGTTGCTAAAGCAGCTGGAGTCAAGCCCATCGTTGGCAGCGAGATGTATGTTGTCACGACAGGAAGCCGATTCGATCATTCCTCCGCTATCGATCGGCGGGGGCCATCAACAGTGCCCGGTGCTTACCAGCACCTTGTCCTTCTTGTGAAAGATGAACAGGGTTATCGTAACTTAGTAAAATTAACTTCGTTGGCTCATACGGAGGGGTTCTATTATAAGCCGCGAATCGACATGGAGCTGTTGCATAAATACCGCGATGGGCTTGTGGCTTTGAGCGCATGCATGGGTGGGGTTGTATCTGCGCATCTGGTTAGCGGCAATTACGATCATGCTCGAAAAGTGGCGATAATGTTCCGGGAGCTTTTCGGCGATGACTTCTACTTAGAAATGCAGAATCATGGCATGGAAAGGGAGCGAGCAGTGCTGGAAGGGATGCCTCGCCTTGCTCGTGAGCTTGGGATCAAATTGGTTGCCACGAATGACGTACATTACATCAAGCCTGAGCACGCTATTCCTCACAACATTTTGCTTCTAATTCCTGAAGCAAGCAGCACAAACACACCAAATGTGGCGGAACTTCGATACGGGACTGACCAAATTTATTTCAAGACAGCGGAGGAGATGGCGCTTCTTTTCCGAGAGTTTCCTGAATCGATAGAGTCCACGCTCGAAATCGCAGAGAAGTGTAACCTCGAACTCAATCTGAAGCAAAGCCACATGCCTGAGTTCCCGATTCCACCTGAGAGTGGGGTTTCCACCCTCGAGGAGTATCTTGAAAAGCTTGTCTATGAAGGCGCTGAGCGGCGGTATGGTTCTTTAACTGCGGAGGTTCGCGATCGGTTATCGCATGAACTTCAGGTGATCAAGGAGATGGGATACTCAGGGTACTTTCTGATTGTACAGGATTTTATCAATGCGGCGCGAAAAATGGGGGCTGCAGTCGGTCCTGGAAGAGGAAGCGCCGCAGGAAGCATCGTTGCGTATGCATTGGGAATCACCTCAATTGACCCTCTCAAATATGATCTCCTCTTTGAACGCTTCTTAAATCCTGAACGCGTTACGATGCCTGATATCGACGTGGATTTTGCTGATGACAAGAGAGAGCTGATTATCCAGTATGTTCGAGATAAATATGGAGCAAATTCTGTTGCGCAGATCATCACATTTGGAACCCTTAGTGCTCGGGCTGTCATTAAGGACGTTGGCAGGGTGTTAGGCATACCCTTGAGCGTTGTTGACTCCATAACAAAGTGCATTCCCTCGATTCAGGGGAAGGTGATGCCGCTGAGCGAGGCACTCCGTAAAGTCCCCGAGCTACAATGGTTGAATGAAACCAAGGATGTGAAACTCCGGAATCTAATCGATTATTCTCTTGTCCTTGAGGGGCTGCACCGAAATTCATCGACCCATGCTGCGGGAGTAGTCATAGCTCCTGGGGATCTGACGGATTATGTCCCGATTTATAAAACGCCGCAAACCGATGTGATGACGCAATATAACATGAAGGACCTTGAGGATGCAGGGCTTCTCAAGATAGATTTACTCGGCATCACAACGCTCCGTGCAATTGAAAGAGCTCTTGAACTCATTCGCATCCGCCATCATGTGACGATCGACCTTGATCAGATTCCTCTTGACGATGCGGCAACGTTAAATTTGTTTGCAGCGGGAGCGACGGTCGGGATATTCCAATTTGAAAGCTCCGGCATGCGTGAGTACCTTCGCAAGTTGAAGCCCACATCTATTTCTGACCTTGTAGCGATGAATGCCCTTTATCGCCCGGGTCCTATGGAGATGATTGACGACTTCATTGCGCGAAAGCACGGGCAGCAGAAGATTGAGTACCTCCATCCGAAGCTCGAACCCATCCTACGAGAAACATATGGTGTGGTAGTTTATCAGGAACAGGTGATCCGCATTGCGAGCGAGATTGCGGGCTTCTCTCTATCGAAGGCTGATCTAATGCGACGCGCCATGGGGAAGAAAGACAAAAAGCTGATGGCTGCGCTGAAAAAGGAGTTTGTCGAGGGAGCTGTTCAGAGAGGCATTCCACGCAAGACAGCTGGAGAGATATTCGATTTGATTGAGAAATTTGCTTCTTATGGGTTCAACAAATCGCACAGCGTTGCCTATGCTCTTGTTGCCTACCAGACAGCATACTTGAAGGCGAATTACCCGGTTGAGTACATGGCAGCAATTCTAACCGCTGAGATTGGAAATGCAGGTAAGATTGTTCTTTTCATAGATGAGTGTCGGACGATGGGGATCAACGTGCTTCCGCCGGATGTCAATGAAAGCGACTCATCATTTACCGTTACCGAGCGCGGGATCCGATTTGGTCTCAGTGCAATTCGGAATGTCGGTGTGAGTGCAGTTGAAGCTATAGTGCAAGCAAGAGAAAGCGGTGGTCCATTTAAGAATCTCTACGACTTTTGTCGGCGCGTTGATCTCAGGGTGGTAAATCGAAAGGCGATCGAAAGTCTTATACAGGCTGGTGCCTTTGATTCACTCGGCGGTCATCGAGCACAACTGTTCGAAGCTGTGCCGAAAGCAATTCTATTTGGTCAAGGGGAGAAAGATGATCAGGGTCAGCCCGGCTTATTCGATATCTCCGTTTCTAATGCCACGGTTCGATACCCGTCGCTGCCCGATGTTGCACCGTGGTCTCAGTCCGAGCAGCTTTCTCGGGAAAAGGGAGTGCTCGGTTTCTATGTGAGCGGACATCTGCTGGATCGCTATGAGGATGAAGTCAATGCATTTGCCACAGTACAATTAGGGAAAGGCGAAGCTATCAAAGATGGAGCAACCGTCCATGCTTGCGGAATCGTTGCTGAGGTGCGAGTGAAACCTGATCGGAAAGGACAAAAAATGGCATTCTTCACTCTGGAAGATTTCACTGGCAAAGCCGACTGCACTATTTTTGCATCTTCCTATACACAGTACGCTCATATTCTTACACCCGAAGCTATGGTCATGGTTATTGGCAAAGCGGAAATGGCTGGTGATCGTCTTCGCATCCTTGTTTCGGAAGTCTACCCGCTCGAAAAGGTTGCGGAGAAATTTACACGCAGCATCATCGTTTCACTTAATGTGGATGAAGTGAAAGAAAACACTATTCTCGCCCTCCGCCAACTTGCAGAACAACATCGAGGAAACTGCTCTATGTATTTCTCTATTGAAAAAGGGAAAGGGCAAATACTCAGAAGGTATCGTGCAACAAAATATGATGTGCAGGTTTCCCATGAGTTTCTTACCGCGCTGAAAAAACTTGTTGGTAAACATCATATCAAGATCAATAGTTGAAAGGAGCATCGTGCATCAATGAAACCCGTGCAAGTAACTGATCAGACGTTCCAGGAAGAAGTTGTCAAATCCCCACTTCCAACCCTTGTCGATTTTTGGGCAGTCTGGTGTGCCCCCTGTCGTATGATCTCTCCAATCGTTGAGGAACTCGGAGAGGAATATGACGGTAAGCTAAAGGTCGCTAAGCTTGACGTGGACCATAATCCGCACACCGCCATGCAATTTGGCATCCGAAGTATCCCCACCTTGCTCTTGTTCAAAGACGGTCGTGTTGTTGAGCAAATTATTGGAGCGGTTCCAAAACGTGCTCTTCTAAATAGAATTCTGAAGCATATCGAGCCTAGTTAAGAGACCCAACTTACCCTCCACGTTTAAGGAGGGCAATAAAACAATGTTTACCACAAAGGCATTTCTAAATTTTTTACCTTTGTGTTCTTTGCGTGCTTTGTGGTGAAAGGGAGCTTGCGTTATTTTGCGATTCCCTGCACTCTTTTGTATATTCATTTCTGTCATTGATCTGGTTTCCTGAGGGTTTTGCGCAGACTATGCAATTCAAAAAACGTACTGTTACATGCGGTGAACTTCGCATTGTGCACGTCGGCTCGATTGTCACGCTCAACGGTTGGGTGGATCGTCGGCGTGACCTTGGAGGCTTGATCTTTATCGATTTGCGCGACCGTTATGGAAAAACGCAAGTCGTGTTCCAGCCCCAATCTCACCCGGATGCCTCCGAAGTTGCCAGAGAGCTACGGTCGGAATATGTCTTGTCGGTTACCGGAGAAGTCCGACGTCGCCCTGAGGGTACTGTGAATCCGAAGCTCCAAACAGGAGAAATTGAAGTCGTTGCTTCAGAAGTTCAGATTTTGAGCAAAGCGGAAACGCCGCCGTTTCCTGTAGAGGACCAAGTTGATGTTTCAGAAGAAACCCGCCTCCGATATCGGTATATTGATCTCCGTCGCCCGTTGATGCAGCGAAATCTTCTCACGCGGCATCGGATGTATCAGATCACCCGGCGCTATTTCGATGAGCTTGGGTTTGTGGAAATTGAAACACCTGTTCTTATGAAAAGCACCCCGGAGGGAGCTCGTGACTATCTTGTCCCCAGTCGTATTCATCCTGGAAAGTTCTATGCACTCCCGCAATCACCGCAAACGTACAAGCAAATTCTTATGGTGGCGGGCTTCGACCGGTATTTCCAAATAGTGAAGTGCTTCCGCGATGAAGATCTCCGTGCCGATAGGCAACCTGAATTCACTCAGATCGATGTGGAAATGTCGTTCATCGACGAGTCCGATGTTATGAGTGTTGTGGAGGGGCTTATGGTTTGTCTGTTTAAAGAGATCAAAGGGATTGACATCGCTGCGCCATTTCCACGCTTGACATATACAGAAGCCATTCAACGCTACGGTACTGATAAGCCTGATCTTCGCTTCGGGATGACAATTCAGGAGCTCAGTTCCATTCTCGGAGGGAAAGGGTTCAAGCTTTTTGACGAGCTCATCTCCAATGGTGGGATTGTCGCTGGCATATCGATCCCCAGGGCTGCTCGATTCAGCCGCAAGCAGCTCGAAGGCATTGCGGAGACAGCGCAGAAGCTTGGTGCATCAGGGCTAGTCTTTATAAAGGTCCTCGATGGAAGCATTGAATCGCCTATTGAGAAGTACGTCGGTTCAGAGGTACTCAGGAAGGTTGCCCGGGCAATGAATGCTGAATCAGGTTCTCTCATAGTATTAACCGCAGATGCCCCCCAGCGTGCCTACCCGATTCTCGGAAATTTGCGTATGGAGGTTGCGCGGCAGTTTGACCTGATTCCTGAGGATAAGTATGCATTTGCGTGGGTCACTGAGTTCCCTCTCCTTGAATACAGCGAGGAGGAGGGACGCTATGTTTCAATGCATCATCCATTCACAGCCCCGAAACCTGAAGACGCTGACAAATTAGAAAGCGATCCACTTCACGTCAAGGCACGGGCATATGACCTGATTCTCAATGGGAATGAGATAGCTGGTGGGAGTATCCGTATTCAGACACCTGAGCTTCAAACGCGCATTTTCCGTCTTCTCGGGATCACTGATGAGGAAGCGCGAAAAAAATTCGGCTTCCTTCTTGATGCTTTCAGATATGGTGCCCCACCGCATGGCGGAATCGCTTTCGGATTTGATCGCATTGCAATGATACTCACAGGACAAAAATCGATCCGAGATGTTATTGCATTTCCAAAAACCAGCAGCGCTGTATCGCTCATGGATGACTCACCTTCGGAGGTAACTCCAGAACAACTTGCAGAGCTTCATATCAAATTGGAATGACCAGCATCGGAGGAGAACAATGATTGGCATTGTTGGATATGGTTCATATCTTCCTCGTTATCGAATTAAAGTCGATGAAATAGCCAGAGAATGGGGCGCTGATGCTGACTCTATTAAACGTGGATTGCTATTGTATGAGAAAACAGTGCCCGCACTGGATGAGGACACAATCACCATTTCTGTTGAGGCGGCAAAGAACGCGCTCCGCCGCGCACAGATTGATCCAGGAGCGATTGGTGCTGTCTACATCGGTTCCGAATCGCACCCGTACGCTGTGAAACCAAGTGCCACCGTTGTGATTGAAGCACTTGGAATTGGACCTGCTGTCCATGCGGCAAGCTATGAATTTGCATGTAAAGCAGGTACCGAGGCAATGTATGTTGGATATAGTTTGGTGAAGGCAGGCGAAGTGAAGTACGTACTTGCGATCGGAGCGGATACATCGCAGGGAGCACCTGGTGATGCGCTTGAATACTCTGCCTCGGCGGGAGGCACGGCGTTTATCATTGGCTCGGAACGAGTTGCGGCTGAAATCCTTGAGACGTTCTCCTTTACAACCGATACACCCGATTTCTGGAGACGAGAAGGCGAGTTTTATCCTCGACATGCAGCTCGCTACACAGGCGAACCGGCTTACTTCAAGCATATCCTCGGTGCGGGACAGGGTATCTTAAAAAAGTCGGGTTTGACTCCTAAGGATTTTCAGTACGCCGTCTTTCATATGCCAAACGGCAGATTTCCTCAACAGGTTGGTAAGCAACTTGGATTCACAAAAGAGCAGCTTGAAGCCGGTTGGATTGTTCCGTGGATGGGAAACACATACTCAGGTTCATCGCCGACAGGGCTTTCAGCTATCCTCGACGTTGCAAAAGCCGGAGATTTGATTTTCATGGTTTCGTTCGGTTCCGGGGCTGGGAGCGATGCGTTTATTTTTCGAGTGACTGAGGAGCTTGAGCAAATTCGGGAACGGGCACCAAAAGTCCGAGAAATGCTGGAGAGAGGGAAAATCTATTTGACTTACGGCCAGTATGCAAAGTTTCGTCGTAAGATACGCATGAACAACTAAGCGATGGAGATCAACATGCGCGATGTAGCAGTTATCGGCGTCGGTATGACAAAGTTCGGAGAGCTCTGGGGAAAGTCTCTCCGAGATATATTTGTTGAAGCGGCTCTTGCTGCCATTGCTGACGCAAAAGTCGATCATATTGATTCAATGTATGTGGGAAACATG
Organism: Bacteroidota bacterium; assembly: GCA_049973045.1. Lineage (GTDB taxonomy): Bacteria > Bacteroidota > Ignavibacteria > 0-14-0-80-59-12 > 0-14-0-80-59-12 > JBMFJZ01. The sequence goes on from JBMFJZ010000002.1 coordinate 160,174, forward strand.
TCCAGTGGCCTTTTTGTAGAACAAGAGCATCTTGGTGCTGTTCTTGCCGATTACCTTGGAATGGGACATATTCCGGCTACCAAAGTTGAATCCGCATGTGCTTCAGGAGGTGCGGCGTTCCGGCAAGCAGTGCTTGAAGTTGCCTCAGGTGCAAGTGATATTGTTCTAGCTGGGGGAGTTGAGAAAATGACCGACAGTTCCGATGCAACTGCGGTGCTGGCAACAGCCGCTGATCAGGAGTACGAAGCGTATTACGGAGTTACTTTTCCGGCTCTTTATGCTATGATTGCTAATGCGCACATGCATAGATATGGGACAACTCGAGAGCAACTGGCAATGGTCGCTGTGAAGAACCATGAGAACGGCTCGAAGAACCCAAATGCTCAGTTCCGCTCTCTGATTACGATTGACGATGTGCTGAACTCCGCGCCGGTTGCTGACCCCCTCAGATTGCTCGATTGTTCTCCTGTAACTGATGGAGCAGCCGCAGTCATTGTCTGCCCACTGGAGATAGCGAAGCACTACACCAATTCTCCAGTAAAGGTTCTTGCATCAAGTCAAGCCTCCGACACGATTGCTCTCCATAGCCGCGATGATATCACAACATTAACAGCGGTGGCTAAAGCTGCTGAGAGAGCTTACTCGACGGCTGGCTTAAAGCCGGAGAATATTGATTTTGCGGAAGTGCACGATTGTTTCACGATTGCGGAGATTGTTGTCACGGAAGACCTCGGGTTTTTCGAAAAAGGGAGCGGTGGCAAAGCCATCGAACGCGGTTGGACTCAACGAGAAGGAGGGAAGATTCCAATTAACACAAGTGGAGGGCTTAAATCGAAGGGGCATCCGGTTGGAGCAACTGGCATTGCCCAGATTATTGAGCTTTATGAACAGCTCACCGGCAGAGCTGGAGAACGCCAGGTGAAAGATGCTCATATCGGGCTCGCTCAGAACATGGGTGGCTCTGGAGCAAGTTGTGTTATTCATATTCTCCAATCAGTGTGAGGAATTTTATGCCAAGTCCACGATATACACGCGAAAATCCGCAGCGACTTCATCTGGAGGCTGCAAAGTGTACGAAATGCGGGAAGATTTCTTTTCCGCCAAGACTTATCTGCCCTAACTGCAAAGGAAAGGAATTCCAGAAAGTTCAGCTTGCTGATGAAGGGAAAATTGTGACATATACCGTCGTTCGAGTTGCCTCTCGTGCATTTTCAATGGAAACTCCATACGTGGTTGGTATCGTTGAACTGAATGGCGGGGTCAGGCTTACAACGCAGATCGTCGACTGTGCGCCCGAAGATGTTACGATTGGTAAGCCCGTCAAGCTGGTGTTTCGTCGTATACAGCAAGAAGGCAACTCGGGGATTCTGGAATATGGTTATAAATGCAGGCTGTTGTGAGATATTTCCGTTTAAGAATGCAAAGACTGGACTTCGACAATGTTTGAAGATTTCGCTGAACAGATAGAGAACTTAAAGCGTCGGGTTGATGCTCTTCGAGGGTATTTAGACATCGACCGGAAACGCCAGGAAATAAGCGAGCTTCAGCAGAAAACTACCTCGCCGACATTTTGGGATGATCAGCTTTCAGCGCAAAATGTGATGCAGGAGATCAGCCAGCGTCAGTCGTGGGTCAATGCCTGGGAAGCTGTGCACAAATTGGTCGAAGATGCAGAAGCCCTCATCGAACTCGCCGAAGAATCGAAGGATGGAAATTGGCTTTCGGAAGTGGAACAGGAGGTGAAGAAAGCTACCGAGGCGGTTGAAGATCTTGAGTTACGCAATATGCTAAGTGGTCAAGACGATGAGAAGAACGCCATTCTTACTATCCATGCTGGAGCAGGGGGGACAGAAGCCCAGGATTGGGCAGAGATGCTCATGCGAATGTATCTCCGCTGGTGCGAACGCCACGGTTTTCAAACAAATATCGCTGATATCCAGGAAGGGGAAGGTGCTGGAATTAAGAGCGCAGCCATTGAGGTCATCGGTGCATATGCGTACGGCTATTTGAAGGCAGAAAGTGGTGTTCACCGTCTCGTCCGTATCTCACCATTCGATGCTAACGCTCGCCGCCATACATCATTTGCATCGGTGTTTGTCTATCCGGAAATTGAGGACGACGTGGTGATTGAGATTGATCCTGCAGACTTGAAAATTGATACTTACCGATCAGGTGGACATGGAGGGCAGAATGTCAATAAGGTTGAAACCGCGGTGAGGATCACTCACCTGCCAACTGGTATCGTTGTAGCATGTCAGCAAGAACGCTCCCAATTTCAGAACCGTGAGCGTGCAATGAAAATGCTCAGGTCGCGGTTGTATCAGTTAAAGCGAGAAGAAGAGGAGGCAAAGCTCGCTGCTATCGAAGAGACAAAAAAGAAGATCGAGTGGGGAAGCCAGATTCGTTCGTATGTGTTTCATCCGTATAGTTTAGTCAAGGACCATCGCACCGGTATCGAAACAAGCGATACCCAGAGTGTAATGGACGGCGACCTTGATCGATTCATCAAGACTTATCTCTTAGAATTTAGCTCAGCAAAAATGGGTGCTCTCCCAGCAAAACAACCTACGCGATAGGGACTTCTATAGGATCATCCAATGCATGAATCTAACATTGCCCTGATCTTTGCTACTCTTTCGGTTGCCTTTCTTCACTCTTTAGCTCCTGATCACTGGCTCCCATTTGTGATGATTGGCAAAGCAAATAAATGGTCGCATCGGAAGCTGCTCCTTGTTTCTTTTGTTTCCGGAATTGGGCATGTCGGTTCCTCCGTTCTCCTTGGTGCAATTGGTATTGCTCTTGGCATAGTCACAACTATGGTTACCGTAGAATCCTCACGTGCGAGGCTCGCTGTCTTCTTACTGATCGGGTTCGGGATAGTGTACGCGCTTGTGGGATTGAGGCATGCTCGCCGCCATCATCACATCGATAGCGCCGCGTTGACTAAGAAAACCGTCACGCTCTGGACCCTCTTCGCTCTTTTTGTCCTTGGTCCGTGCGAACCGCTGATCCCACTTATGTTTCTCGCAACTACTCACGGGCTCCCCGCCGTTCTCCTGGTAACTGTACTCTTCAGTATGGTAACAATACTTATGATGGTTGCCCAAAGCCTATTAGGGTTCATGGGAATTCAACTCATCAAGCGCGATATAGCAGAGCGATACTCGCATGCGCTTGCTGGAGTTGTGATCGCATTCACCGGTATCTTCATTCTTCTCATTGGTGTTTAACGCTCGCCCATGTCCTACGTTCTCTTTGTCGTTCGTCGGCACGTTCGCTCAAGACGGCGCGGAGGTTTTCTCTCCTTCATAAGCCTCTTTTCAATTCTTGGTGTTGCTATAGGGACAGCAGCGTTGATCATTGCACTCTCAATCCTTGGTGGCTTTGAGCGCGAGATTAAGACGAAGGTTATTCAGTTCACTTCTCATGTCCAGGTAACTGGGTTCGAAAGCGAGCCTTTGACGACCTACCAATCTGCTATTGCTGAGCTGCGTGACTCGATCTCAAGCATCACTGAGATAACTCCATTTGTTTCTCGTGAGGCGATGATCAAATCGAGGGAGAGCATTGAAGGGGTTCGCGTAAAAGGGATTCCTCCAGATAGCCCCTGGTCATTTCTTCGACGATATCTCGTCGGAGGAACGTTGAAACTAGCATCGAAAGATAAAGGGATAAACCCTTTGATTGTCGGAACGAGGCTTGCACGGAAACTTGCTGTTAGCTTAGGCGACACCGTTCTCATTTTTGGAATCTCAGATGAAACCGGTGCCCCCTTAACCCCGCGCATTTTACGCTTCCGCGTAACAGGATTGTATGAGACGGGCATGTCTGAGTACGATGACGTTGATGTATACACATCAATGCAAGCTGCGCAACAGCTTTTTAGTCTTAATAATGCAGCCACGGGCATTGATATCATGTTGCAAGATGTTTCACAGGCACCTGTTGTCGCTGGGCGAATTCAGACTCTTCTTGGTTGGCCCTACTATGCTCGCACGGTCTTTCAGTTGTACCGGAATCTCTTCACATGGATCGAGCTCCAGAAAAAGCTTGTGCCAATTGTGCTTGCTATCATCATGATTGTTGCAACAGTGAATATCATTGGAACATTGCTCATGATTGTTTTAGAAAAACGACCTGAGATCGGCATCCTGCGAGCTATCGGCTCAACCCGTGGTGGGATTTCGCAGATCTTCCTTGCTGAAGGGTTTCTCCTCGGTTTGATTGGGACGATACTTGGCAATGTTATTGGATATGTGACTTGTTGGTTTGAGTTAACGTATCACTTTTTCAGCCTGCCCTCCCAGATTTATTTCATGAGCTCGGTTCCAATTCTTCTCAGATGGGAGAACTTCGTGCTTGTCTCTGCACTTGCCTTAGCTCTCTCTGTTCTCACCTCGGTATTCCCTTCGCGAATTGCAGCGCGAATTGAGCCAGTCAAAGCAATTAGGTTTGGCTGAGATGGGATTCCAGTCTTTTGTCGCACAAAGGTATTTATTCACCGCTCGCACTGCCCGATTGGTGAAAATCATCACTGGCATTTCAGTGCTTGGCATTGCAATTGGAGTTGCTGCCCTGACGGTGGTTCTCTCCGTTTTTAATGGCTTCAATGGGCTTGTAACATCCATTCTGGTTGGCTTCGACCCCCATGTGAGGATTGAAGCAATTGGAAATGAAGGTGTTCCAGAATACCAAAAGCTCGCTTCGTTTCTTGAGAATGAACCTCAAGTAGCGGCTTTCTCGCCGTATGTTTCAGGAAAGGCAATGCTCTTTACGACAACCTCGCGGCGGGTTGCGGTTATCAGGGGTATAGATGCTGAGCGTATTGGAGCAGTCTCGGGATTGAAAGAGAAACTCGTCTTAGGAAACTTATGGGGTAAAGACAATTCCTCAAGTGTCGTGCTTGGACTTGCTCTGGCAGATCGGCTTGGTGTAGTAGTTGGTGATTCAGTCACAGCGGTAAGCCCCGCTGGAGCGGAACGTGCTGCTCTCGGGCTTGGTCAGCCGATTCTCCGTAGACTTTGTGTCGTAGGGATTTTCGAATCAAATAACCGGGATTACGATATTTCCTATGCCTTCGTTCCAATTGGAGTTGCTCAAAGGTTATTCCAGATGGGGGAAGCATTCAGTGGAGTTGAGATTCGCTTGAAAGATATTGATGAGTCTCAGTCATTTAAGCGTTCGCTTGAGAGGAAGTTTGGATCACTATTCACGGTGTTTACATGGTATGATCTTCACCGTGATCTCTATTCTGTGATGCAGATTGAGCGGTGGGTGGCGTACATCATCCTTTTGCTCATTATCCTTGTTGCCTCGTTTAATCTAATTGGTTCGCTTGCTATGTCAGTTATAGAGAAGCGTCGGGACATCGGAGCGCTTCGGGCTATGGGAGCAACCCGCGGTGACATCCTTCGCATCTATTTGTCAGAGGGCTTTTACGTTGGTCTTCTTGGATCTGTCATCGGGAGCTTCATCGGCTCAATTATTGTCTTGGCGCAGGAGAAATTTCATCTTGTGCCTCTTGACCCAACTGTATACATCATCTCGGCGATTCCTGTTGAAATGCACTTTCTTGATTTTGTTGTTGTGGGGTTGGGTGCACTTTTTATTAGCACTGGTTCAGCACTTTATCCAGCGCTTCGTGCAGCAGCAGTTATGCCCGCTGAAGCTGTACGATGGGAGTAAGTTGAGAATTAGCAAAAGGGAGATCCATGTCGAGCGCATTCATTGAAGCAGAAAAGTTGACCAAGCACTTTCCGATTGAGGATCACGGTGAGATCAAGGTTCTGAAAGGTATAAATCTTCGTATTCATCCGGGTGAGCGTGTGTTGATTCTGGGGGCATCGGGAGCCGGGAAAAGTACGCTTCTTCATATACTTGGCACCCTTGACCGACCCAGTAGCGGACGCGTGCTTTATGACGGCGTGGAAGTGTTTCGTTGGGATGATCAACGTCTCGCCAAATTCCGACGCGAAGTGATCGGATTCGTTTTCCAGTTCCATCATTTGTTGCCCGAGTTCACGGCATTGGAAAATGTTGCTTTGCCTGCAATGATAGCTGGAAAGTCAATGACTTCAGCCCGGCGTGTAGCTATGCGGCTTCTTGATGAACTTGGGCTTTCCGACCGTGCAAACCATCATCCTTCTGAACTTTCAGGAGGTGAGCAGCAGCGGGTCGCGGTTGCCCGAGCTTTGGTCAACAACCCAAAGATCCTTCTCGCCGATGAACCTTCGGGTAATCTCGATAGCGAAAGCGCCCATCGGCTTCATGAACTTTTGTGGTCTCTCAACCGCACTCGCCAGTTGACGCTTGTCATCGTAAGCCATAATGAAGAGTTAGCAGCAGGAGCAGAGCGGGTTTTGCGAATTGTCGATGGAATTATCCAGGAAGTATAAGCCAAATGAATAACGGTGATGCTTGATTCTGTTCCTGAAATTTCGTATTAATATATTGTCTGTTATGACCACTACAAGGACCACAAAGCACAAGAGGACATTTTTAGTTTTATTATTTTTTCCTTTGTGGTCTTTGTGAGCTTTGGAGGGATAAAATTTATCTCCACAATCTAACAAGGACCTCATGGCAAGACCGGTTCAGCGTGGCAAGCGACAGAAGATGCGGCATCCAGTCAGGGCTCGAATGGAGGTGGTTCTACCTCTCTCCAGAGAAAATTACCTGATCATCTTTGCCGGTGTTTTTGTTATCATTATTGGTTTTATAGCTCTTTCTCTGGGAGGGGTTGAGGGCTTTATGCCTTTAGTCGTTGCTCCGATCTTACTTGTCCTTGGCTATTTAGTTATTTTGCCAGTTGGAATTATGTACCGCCGGCATCGGAAAACTGAGCCTCTTAGAGCGGAGAAGTTGCCTGAGCGTCCTTCAGCGTAAGAATTTATTCCGGGATATTTTGGGAAAAGGGGGTAATTTTTCAAGTTCCTTGCTAAGGTTCTTGACAAAGTAATTTGCTTTTTGTATAATGAAGCTGCGGTGGAAGAAGTTAATTAATTTTACCCTTTTTATTCATATAACAAAACAGGAGGGTCGATATGCAAAAAACGCCAAGATTTAGTTTGGTGGGAGCCGCTCTTCTGATCTTTATGTCTTTTGTGGTGCTTCCTGGCTGCACACGGCACCCAAGCGAAGAAGAGATGGCTCAGCTTAATGCCTTGAAATCGGAAGTGACATCGCTGCAGAATGAAATTTCCAGCAAACAGCAGGAGAAAGCAGCCCTCCAGCGAGAAATTGCTGTCAAGGACGGTAAACTCCAGCAGTGCGCGAAGGACAAGGAAATTGTCCAACAGCGACTCAAGGATTGGAAGTAATTCACTAACCTAAGAAAAGGAGCTGAGAACAATGAAGCTTTCAAAGATTTTTATCATCGTCGTCGCTGCTTCTGTGTTCTTCGCGTTGGGTGCTGGTGTCACTTTTGCTCAAGAAAAGATGACGAAGGACGAATGGCAGCAGCAGATGACGGAGTACACCGCGAAGCGGAACGACCTCAAAGCTCAACTACAACAGCTCACCAAGGAAATTGATGATCTTAAAACACAGTCCACACAGAAAGACGCTGACCTCAAGAAATGCGAAGACGAGATCCTTGCGCTTGTTGGAGCAACACAGGCAGATGTTGACGCATTTGCAGCTCGCGTAGATGCCCTTGAGGCAAAGGTGAATGAACTCTCTCGCCTTTCTAATGAGGAGCTCTTGGCACGAAAGGCAGAGATTGATTCAGCACAAAGTGAGCTTAACGAGTTGAGGAAAAGCAAAATCAGCCTTTTGCCGAGGTTCTATGACCGTCTTCAGGCCATCCAGCAGAAGATCGATGGTCTGAGAAATACGCTTGCGTCCATGGAGAAATTCTATACTGTGGGGACGTGGGCGAAGAACCGCGATTGCTTGTGGAACATCTCGAAGAAAAAAGACATCTACGACAATCCTTTCATGTGGCCCAAGATCTGGCAGGGGAATCGTGAGCTAATCAAAGACCCGGACCTCATTTATCCTGGTTGGCGCTTGCGGATTCCACAGCCTGGTCCTCTTTCGGCTGACGAGAAGAAAGCTGAGGCGAGGTATTGGAGATTAAAGCACGCCAAGGCTGAGAAGATGGAGAAGGCGGGTGAAAAACCGGCTGCTGAGAAGCCAGCAATGAAGTGATTGTATTGAGGGAAGTTAGTCAGTTATTCTCTGTCCCGCGCGGGAGCAAGCGAGCGTAGTTGACAAGTCAAAAAATTTTCGGAAACCCTTTTCCACAGCGATTTTAGTGTGGGGAAGGGTTTTTGTATTTTTATCTTTATACAATAGTTCACCACTGCTTGGAGGACCTATCGGCATTGGAAAAACAGCTTCAGTTGAATTCCGTTGACCTGGTCTCTCTGCTCGGAGTCAATGATGTTCATCTTCAACTCATCGAAGATAGGTTCGATGCAACTATCATTGTTCGGGGAGATACTGTAACCGTCCGAGGGGATCCTGAGGAGGTCGAACAAATTGAACGCACCTTCCGCGAACTAATGTACATTCTCAATAAAAACGGGACCCTTACACTTGAGGATGTCAGCACTGTGCTTGATCTTGTTGCCATTGATCGGCCGGAGCAGATACAGAAGATTGGTAAAACCCCTGAGCGAGAAGAAATCAACGACGTTGTTCTCTTCACAAAGAATAGCATCATCAGGGCAAAGACACAGGGACAGCGTGAATATGTTCGGCTTGCCCGCGAGAATGATCTTGTTTTTGCGATCGGACCAGCGGGAACTGGAAAGACTTATTTGGCAGTTGCTTTAGCAGTTGCAAGTTTGAAGAATCATGAAGTGGGCAAGATTATCTTAGCGCGGCCTGCTGTGGAAGCTGGCGAGAGTCTTGGGTATCTACCAGGTGATATGAAGGAGAAGGTTGAGCCGTACCTGCGTCCTCTCTATGATGCGTTGGAGGAAATGCTTCCTTCTGATAAACTGAAAATTTATCTTGAGCGACGCACCATTGAAGTCATTCCACTTGCCTACATGCGGGGGCGAACTCTGAACAACGCCTTTGTGATTCTCGACGAAGCACAGAATGCGACCAGCATGCAGATGAAGATGTTTCTCACTCGGCTGGGGGTGAATTCAAGAGCGATTGTGACAGGAGACATTACACAGATTGATTTGCCACTTAAGACGGTCTCAGGGCTGGTGCAGATTCAGGATATCTTGAAAGGGATCGATGGCGTGGCTTTTGTATACCTTGGCAGAAACGATGTCGTTCGGCACCGCCTTGTCAAAGATATCATCGATGCCTACGACAAATATCACAACGGCGAAACGCCTTTATGAACGCTGACCTCCGAGAATAATAACTCTTCTCTTATCCGCCGAAGGCGGACATGCCTTTAAGGCGTTGCTTTGCACACGCCAATTTGTTAATTTGCAGCAGTCATGGAGACTGCTCGACATATTGATGCGGATCTTAAGATCAATCCCAGAATTGTCAGGGATATTCTTGTTCGGTTCATCCGGTGGGAAGTTGAGCGTGCTGGCTTCAAGAAGGCTGTGGTCGGCATTTCTGGAGGAGTTGACTCGGCGCTTGCAGCTTTCTTAGCAGTCGAAGCTATTGGAAACAACAATGTCCGAGGCGTCTTGCTCCCTTATAAGACAAGCAGTGTAGATAGCCGAGACGATGCACTCACAGTTGTTGAGAAGCTTTCGATCCCCTACGAGTCAGTTGATATTACACCGATGGCAGATGCGTATTTCGCCATGATGGATTCTATGGACAATGTGCGCCGAGGGAATGTCCTTGCTCGTCTCAGAATGATCGTCCTCTATGACCTATCTGCACGTGAAAGAGCGCTTGTTATAGGAACGAGCAATAAGACGGAGCTTCTCCTTGGATATGGAACCCTTTACGGAGATATGGCATCAGCGATCAATCCCATTGGTGATCTTTATAAGACGCAGGTCTGGCAACTTGCATCATTCATGGGTGTACCTCAAAAAATCGTTGAGAAACCTCCTACGGCTGATCTGTGGGTTGGGCAGACCGATGAAGGAGAACTTGGAATATCTTACCCGGAGGTTGATCGACTGCTTTTCCACCTGGTCGATGAGCGTCGCTCGAAGGAAGAGCTTATCGAATTAGGCTTTTCCGCTGAGCTTATAGAACGTGTGGAGCAGATGGTCGTTCGTAGCCAGTTCAAACGTCGAATGCCATTGATCGGCAAGATTTCCCATCGAACAATCAATGTCGATTTCCGTTATCCTCGAGACTGGAACACATAGAGCTAAATGCGTTATCCCACTGAGCCTGGAACATTGTATATTGTCAGCACACCAATTGGGAATCTTTCCGACATCACTCTTCGTGCCCTTCAGGTGCTTTCATCGGTTGATCTTATTGCAGCTGAAGACACGCGAACTACTCGTATTTTATTAGAGCACTATGGGATTAAAACGCCGATGATCAGTTATTATGCACGGAACGAGAAGCTTCGTGCCCCGGAGCTTGTGAATCACCTGAGGCAAGGGAAAACGATAGCCCTCGTCTCAGATGCAGGAACCCCAGCCATCTCTGATCCCGGAGCCATTCTCGTCCGAGCAGCGATTGAATCAAATCAGCCTATCGTTCCAATTCCCGGACCGACGGCGTTTGTTGCGGCACTAACTTTGAGCGGCTTGCGGACAGACAGGTTTGTCTTTGAAGGGTTCCTCCCAACGAAAAAGGGGAGAAAGAGAAAGCTTTCTTGCCTTGCGCAAGAGATGAGGACCATTGTTCTTTATGAATCATCTCATCGTCTTCTTAAAACACTTCGGGAGTTAGTTGAGGCGATGGGTGAGCGGCGTGCTTCGGTGTCACGGGAGCTGACAAAGAAATATGAAGAGACGGTGCGCGGAAGTTTACCTGAGATTCTTTCATACTATGAAAAGAGAAGTGTGAAGGGAGAGTTCATAATCGTGATAGAGGGAATAGAACACGCTAAGCGGAGGGAAGCATTCTCATGAGGTCGCTGATCCCTAAATGGGTTGAAGACGACTTTCGTTCGTTTATGGACCCGGTTACGGATGCCTTTGGGAGAATGAACCTGAATCCCAATTGGCTCACCACCGCAGGACTAGCTCTGGGGATTGTTGCAGCGATATTGCTTGGATCGGGACTGTTTGTCCTTGCAGGAGGTGCGATCCTTGTTGCTGGAATATTTGACACTATTGATGGGAGGCTTGCACGACGTTCGAATCGTGTTACATCATTTGGAGCGCTATACGACTCTACCCTTGACCGGTATTCCGAAGCAGTGATTTTTTTTGGTCTGGGGTTTTACTACGCTGAGTCAGAATTTCATGCAGCCTCCATCGCAACAGTTTTTGCTGCTGGTGGCGCTATTATGACAAGCTATGTGCGTGCTCGTGCGGAGGCTCTGGGATTCCAATGTAACATTGGATTTATGAGACGGCAGGAGCGCGTTGTGCTCCTTGGCTTTGGCGCACTGCTGACTTTTACACATCCGCTCTTTGTCGCATTTTTCAACTGGTGTCTGAATGGAGCTGGTGTGGATTTGCCTCTCCGATATCCTCCAATGCCACTTACTATCTCTGTTTTTCTTATCGCTGTCCTTGCAAATGTGACAGCGGCTCAAAGATTAAGTTACGTGTGGAAACAGTTCCGTGCTCAGCAAGTCACACCTAAGCCTGAGTCCACCAGAAGCGGACTACGGCTGAGTTCGCCGGAGGCGGAGGAGAAATGAATGATCTAAGCCTTAGGGATATTCGGGCTGCTTATGAAGGAGAGGAGATCGTGCAGGAATGGGAAAGGCGCTACTACCCAGATCGTGAACGGAAGTTACTTCAACGCACGATCACTCGTCTTGGAAGATTACGCTCAGCGCTTGACGTGGGAGGTGGAATCGGTCTTCATGCATCGCTTCTTCGTGAATATGTGGCTCTGGTTTATCACCTTGACTTCAGTTGGGCGATGTGTTCCTATGCGAAACGCCGCTTTTGCCTCGACTCAGTCCAGGGGAATGCGTTGCAACTTCCATTCAAGGCGGAGACATTCGATCTTACGATTACTTACGGCGTATCTACGTTTGTGCGGACTGAAGCCTGGAGGATTCAAACTGTCGCAGAGATGGTACGCGTTACAAAGCTCGGTGGGTTTGTGATAATCAGCACAGCAAATGGAGATGGCATTTGGACGGTCCTCAAACGAAACGAAGGTCTTCATCTCATCGATTCTGCTGATGAGCGCATGATTGTGCACATGGGATTGCAGCGTGTGCGAAGGCTCTATGGCAACGTAGCCCCCCAGATTTTTTTTCGATTTTCACCCTTGGCGCCAGTTGGGAGATTCATCGATTTGGTCGCAGGACAAAATAGGTTCTTTAGCCGACAGAAAACAGTGGTGTTCCAAAAACTTTATCCGGGCGATAATCTAATTGCAATCGATACAAAAAGCACCGAAGAAAAAGGAAATTTGTGATGAGCAATCTTTCTGCAAATATCTTGCCACCCAACGGAAAAGTGGGCGTACTGCTTCCCGGACTTGGAGCTGTTGCGACTACGTTTATTGCTGGGGTGATCGCGGTCCGAAAGGGTATTGCACAACCTTTTGGCTCGTTAACACAGATGGGGACAATCCGACTCGGCAAACGGACTGAACATCGGTTCCCAAAGATTAAAGATTTTGTCCCTCTTGCTGAACTCTCCCAGCTCGTTTTTGGAGGATGGGATATTTTTGAAGAGACTGCCTATGAAGCCGCAAAGCATGCAGGAGTTCTCGATGCTCAGCTACTTGAGGAACTTCGGCCTGAGCTTGAGACGATCTCACCAATGAAAGCAGTATTTGATCAAAGGTATGTCCGCCGTCTTCACGGGACGCATGTAAAGCATGCGCCGACTCTCTATGATCTTATGGAGATGCTGCGTGAAGATATTCGTTCGTTTAAAGCCATGAATCATCTTGATCGGCTGGTAATGATCTGGACCGCATCGACGGAAGCATACCAGGAAATCTCAGAACCACACCAATCCCTTGAAGCATTCATTGCAGGGATGAAATCGAATGACCCGCGCATCGCCCCAAGCATGATCTATGCTTACGCATCAATTGCCGAAGGTGTGCCATTCGCAAATGGAGCGCCCAATCTTGCAGTTGATATTCCTGCCCTTGTCGAATTTGCGAAGGAGAAGCACGTGCCTATAGCCGGCAAGGATTTTAAGACCGGGCAGACCCTCTTGAAGACGGTACTTGCACCAATGCTGAAAGCAAGAATGTTAGGGCTTGAAGGGTGGTTTTCATCGAATATCCTTGGCAATCGTGACGGTGAAGTTCTTGATGATCCCGACTCCTTTCGAACGAAGGAGGAAAGCAAGCTCTCAGTACTTGAATACATTCTTCAGCCCGATCTTTATCCAATGCTTTATGGGAAATATTACCACAAAGTTCGGATTAATTACTACCCGCCACGTGGGGATAACAAGGAAAGCTGGGACAATATTGACATCTTTGGCTGGCTCGGCTACCCTATGCAAATCAAAGTGAACTTTCTCTGCCGCGACTCAATCCTTGCTGCACCGATAGTTCTTGATCTGGCACTGTTTATGGATTTAGCGCAACGCTCAGGGATGTACGGCATTCAGGAGTGGCTCTCGTTTTATTTCAAAAGTCCTATGCACGCTCCTGAGGTGTACCCGGAGCATGATCTGTTCATCCAACTTATGAAATTGAAAAATCGGCTGCGGCATTTGATGGGCGAGGAGCTTATCACGCATTTGGGGCTCGAATACTATGAATAAATGATTAGGCTCTGTTCAAATTGCCGAAAACAAACCGGACAGGAGGAGCTCATAACCAGAGGTCACTTTGTGAACCCACATCTGGTGCTGGCACCTATCCTGCGCCAAAGGTGCCATGGTTGAGCAGTCAATTCTTGATTTTTCTTTTTGTTCTTCTTATATTATTAGCACTCTCACGCGAAGAGTGCTAATCAATCCCGGCTGAGTGCTGAAGCACCATGGCGACAGGGTATTTGAAACTCAGGGCCATAAGTCTTCAGTTGACAGTCGGAACTCTTTGTGTTTCAATGACCTGGCTGATTCATTTTTATTGAATTTCCCAGAAAAAGATTGTTTCACAAAGTAGGAGGTTGAAACATGAAGATTCGTCCTTTAGCTGACCGGGTTATCATTAAACCCGCTCCGGCGGAAGAGAAAACAAAAGGGGGGCTTGTGCTTCCCGATACTGCCAAAGAGAAGCCGGTTCAGGGCGAGGTGATAGCTGTCGGACCGGGGAGAACAACTGATGATGGTAAGCATATCCCGATGGAAGTGAAAGTCGGGGATCGGGTTCTCTATGGGAAGTATTCCGGGACAGAAGTCACCATCGAAGGCGAAGAATACCTTATAATGCGAGAAAGTGATATCTTTGCGATTCTGTAAATTAATCTTGTTCAATTCAAAAAGAAGGAGTGTGATGGTTTATGGCTGCAAAGCTTATTGAGTATGACAGTGAAGCTCGCACTGCGTTGAAGCGCGGTGTCGACAAATTGGCAGATGCTGTAAAAGCAACCCTGGGACCAAAAGGGCGAAACGTAATCATTGACAAAAAGTTTGGTCCGCCTACTGTCACAAAGGATGGAGTTACCGTAGCAAAGGAGATAGAAATCGAAGATCCTATTGAGAACATGGGCGCACAGATGCTCCGCGAGGTAGCCTCGAAGACCTCTGACGTAGCTGGCGATGGAACAACGACAGCAACCGTCTTGGCTCAGGCGATTGTTCGCGAGGGTTTCAAGAACGTCACTGCAGGTGCGAACGCAATGGACGTCAAGCGGGGCATTGATGTTGCTGTTGCGAAGGTCATCGAGGGGCTGAAGGAAATCAGTCGCGATGTAGAAAGCAAGAAAGAGATTGCCCAGGTTGGAACTGTTTCCGCAAACAATGATCCTGCCATTGGTGATTTGATCGCAGAAGCAATGGAGAAAGTAGGGAAAGATGGAGTTATTACGGTTGAGGAGGCGAAGGGAACCGAGACAACAATGGAGGTTGTTGAGGGAATGCAGTTCGACCGAGGGTACCTCTCACCGTATTTTATCACCAATGCGGATTTGATGACGGCGGAGTTAGAGAATCCTTACATTCTAATACACGATAAAAAGATCAGTTCAATGAAGGACCTTCTTCCAATCTTAGAGAAGGTTGCACAGGCTGGGCGCTCGATCTTGGTGATCGCCGAGGATGTGGAAGGGGAAGCTCTTGCGACGCTCGTAGTCAATAAGCTACGTGGAACTCTGAAAGTTTGCGCTGTGAAGGCACCCGGCTTCGGCGATCGACGGAAAGCAATGCTTGAGGATATTGCAATCCTCACAGGTGGAACGGTGATCTCTGAGGAAAAAGGGTTCAAGCTTGAAAACGCGCAGATATCCTATCTCGGTACAGCTCGGAAAGTGACGGTTGACAAAGACAACACAACTATCGTTGAGGGATCCGGGTCGCAAGAGGATATCAAGCGCAGGATCAACGAGATCAAGGCTCAGATTGAGAAGACAACGTCTGACTACGACAAAGAGAAGCTGCAGGAGCGCCTGGCGAAGCTTTCCGGTGGTGTCGCTGTGCTAAAGATCGGCGCTTCAACAGAAGTTGAGATGAAAGAGAAGAAGGCTCGCGTTGAAGATGCGCTGCATGCAACCAAAGCGGCAGTTGAAGAGGGGATCGTTCCCGGCGGTGGAGTGGCGTATCTACGTGCCCTGAAAAAACTTGATGAGCTCAATCTTGATAATGAGGATCAGAAAATTGGTGTCGAGATAGTCCGACGTGCTCTGGAAGAGCCAATCCGTCAGATCGTTGAAAATGCCGGCTTTGAAGGCTCAGTTATTGTGGCGAAAGTGAAGGACGGCAAAGATGATTTCGGCTTCAATGCCCAGACTGAGCAATTTGAAAATCTGCTTAAATCCGGAGTTGTTGATCCGACGAAGGTTGCTCGTATCGCCCTTGAAAACGCTGCAAGTGTTGCAGGGCTCCTACTCACTACTCAAGCAGTCGTTGTTGAAAAGCCGGAGAAAGAGAAAACACCTGCAATGCCACCGGGTGGAATGAGCGACATGTATTGATGAACGCTTGATTCTTAAAGCACCTTTGAAGCCCGCCTCGAGGCGGGCTTTTCATTTTGATCTTACCAGTATGACCTCTTTCCCGACTGGCACTAAAAGCAAGGGAATCATTCGGTCCGGATTTACCGGATTCCACGGGTTGCAATTCATGCATGATATTTGTAGCTTTTTACTGTTTTCCTTTTCAATTAATCATTTCTTTGAGGTACACCATGCGTGAAGTCGTTATTGTCAGTGCATGCAGAACGCCAATTGGTTCTTTTAATGGCACTCTGAGCGCATTAAGCGCTCCTCAGTTAGGCGCCGTTGTGATACGCGAAGCTGTTCGTCGCGCTGGCATCCGGAACGGAGAGGTGGATGAGGTGATCATGGGAAATGTGCTAAGCGCTGGTTTAGGGCAAGCGCCAGCACGGCAGGCGGCACTCTTCGCTGGACTTCCTTTTTCTGTTGAGTGCATGACGATTAATAAAGTCTGTGGCTCAGGACTAAAGGCAGTAAGCCTGGCAGCTCAGGCGATTGCTCTTGGAGATGCAGATGTAATTGTCGCCGGCGGAATGGAGAGCATGTCAAATGCTCCATATCTCCTCGAAAACGCTCGCCGGGGTTATCGGATGGGTCATGGGCAGATTGTGGATGTGATGATCAAGGATGGGCTGTGGGATGTTTACAATAATTTCCATATGGGAAATGCAGCTGAATTGTGTGCGCGTGAGTGTGCAATCTCACGTGAAACTCAGGATGAATTTGCAATTGAAAGCTATCGCCGGGCACAGGAAGCTCAAAGGACCGGGAAATTTGCTGATGAGATTGTCCCCGTTTCTATTCCGCAGAAAAAGGGGGAACCGGTCCTTGTCCAGGAAGATGAAGAACCTGGTAAAACAGATTTTGCAAAAATACCAGCGCTGAAACCAGCTTTTGAGAAAGACGGCACTGTCACAGCAGCGAACTCTTCAAAGATCAATGATGGCGCTGCAGCTCTGGTTGTCATGTCCGCAGAAAGGGCGCATGCTTCCGGAGCCACACCGATGGCACGCATTATAGCGTACGCATCGGCTGCGAAGAAACCTGAACATTTTACCACCGCGCCAGTGGATGTTGTCAAAAAGGTGCTGCAAAAGGCGCATCTAACAAAAGACGACATTGATCTATTCGAAATCAATGAAGCATTTGCTGTTGTTGGCATTGTGTCGATCCAGCAACTTGGGCTTGACCCGAAGAAAGTTAACGTCAACGGTGGAGCTGTTGCTCTCGGGCATCCAATTGGTGCAAGCGGGGCAAGGATTCTTACAACGCTCCTTTACGCGATGAAGCAACGCAACGCCCGTAGGGGTCTTGCAGCTCTCTGCATTGGAGGAGGAGAAGCTACTGCAATGATTGTTGAACGAACTTGAACTCTGATTTTTCAGAAGAAATATTTCGCGCTGAGAATCGTGGGATTTTCAATTCCGCTAAGAACAGCAGATAAGCTTGAACGGAGGTTTTATGGACATCAGGAATGTATCAGTCATCGGAGCTGGGACAATGGGAAATGGAATCGCTCACGTCTTTGCTTTGTATGGATTTAATGTCGTTCTCAACGACGTTGAGCAACATTTCATCGACCGTGCCCTTGCAACAATCCAGCAAAACTTCGATCGCCAGGTTAGAAAAGGGGTAGTTTCAGTAGAGCAAAAAGAACAAGCTTTACAGAGGATTCACACTTCACTTCTTCTACCTGAGGCTGTAAAAGATGCTGACCTCGTTGTAGAAGCAGTGACGGAGCAGGAGAGTATAAAGAGGGACCTTTTCCGAAAGCTTGATCAACTCACAAGATCTGAAACAATTTTAGCAAGCAATACCTCATCGATCTCGATAACCAGCCTTGCTGCGGTGACAAAGCGGCCCGAGAAAGTTGTCGGTATGCACTTTATGAATCCAGTGCCGGTGATGAAACTTGTTGAGATCGTTCGTGGCTACACAACGTCTGATGAGACAATTACAACAGCTAAGCAAATTGCTGAGCGTCTCGAAAAAGTTCCAGTTGAAGTCAATGACTACCCCGGTTTTGTTTCCAATCGTGTTCTTATCCCGATGATCAACGAAGCAATCTACTGTGTTATGGAAGGGGTTGCAAAGCCGGAAGCAATTGACACCGTGATGAAGCTCGGGATGAACCATCCGATGGGCCCGCTCCAGTTGGCTGATTTCATTGGGCTTGACGTTGTGCTGGCTATAATGGAAGTATTGCACGAGGGACTCGGTGATGCAAAATATAGACCATGTCCTCTCTTGAAGAAAATGGTCGCCGCAGGTCATCTTGGAAGGAAAACTGGGAAAGGATTCTATGAGTATCCTTCAGATTAATTGAATTAATGTCTGTCAGGAGAATGAGCTATGAATTTTCAGTTTACTGAAGAGCAGTGGATGATTAAGGAGACTGCTCGACGATTTGCTGAGGAAGAACTCGCACCAACTGTTGCAGAGCGAGATGAGAAAGAGGAATTTCCTGAAGAAGCTGTGAAGAAGCTTGGTGAGCTTGGTTTCATGGGTATGATGGTTCCAACGAATTATGGAGGAGCGGGACTCGACACTATCAGCTATGTTCTCGCTGTGGAGGAAATTGCGAAGGTTGATGCCTCAACTGCTGTGATTATGTCAGTGAATAATTCGCTTGTTTGCTATGAGCTCAACGAATGGGGCACAGAGGAGCAGAAACAAAAATATCTTGTTCCTCTCGCAAGTGGTAAGATGCTTGGGGCATTTGCTCTTTCTGAACCTGAAGCTGGAAGCGATGCTTCGAACCAGCGGACAACTGCTGTGCTCGATGGAGATTCCTATGTACTCAATGGGACCAAGAATTTTACTACGAATGGTCTTCATGCCGATGTCGTTGTTGTTTTTGCGTCGACTGATCGGAGCAAGGGTTCGCATGGTATCAGCGCTTTTATTGTGGAGAAAGGGACTCCCGGATTCTCAGTTGCCAAGAAAGAGAGGAAGCTTGGAATCCGAAGCTCCGATACTGTTTCTCTTTCCTTCGAAGACTGTCGTGTGCCTGTCGCTAATCGCCTTGGAGACGAGGGGATTGGATTTAAAATAGCAATGAAGACCCTTGACGGGGGAAGAATTGGGATCGCTGCGCAAGCTCTTGGCATTGCTCAAGCCTCACTTGAGGCTTCGGTTCGGTATTCGAAGCAACGCAAAGCCTTCGGACAGTATCTATCGGAATTTCAAGCGATTCAATTCAAACTTGCGGATATGGTGACGAACATCGAAGCTGCCCGACTCCTTACGCTTGAAGCTGCTGCTAAGAAAGATGCGGGTGAACGATATACAGAAATAGCAGCAATGGCGAAACTCTACGCCTCCAAGGTAGCTGTGGAATGCGCCCTTGAGGCTGTGCAGATTTATGGTGGGTATGGCTACATCAAGGAATATCCAGTTGAGCGCTTCCTTCGTGATTCGAAGATCACTGAGATTTATGAAGGAACATCCGAAATACAGAGGATCGTGATTGCGCGAGGATTGCTGAGGGACTGAGCCCTCAGACAGCTGAAACAGCGAACAAAAAGGCCGAAAAATTTGACAAATTGACTTTGATTTTGTATAATGTAGGGCATCTTTAATCCACTTGAGCCAGAGACTTGTAAAGGCTCCGGCACAAAATCACTAACAACCCTAATGGGAGGTAACATGAGTAAGAGACACTTTGTTCTCGTGATCGCTGTTGCTGGAATACTGTGCTTTACGGCGCCAGCGCTCTTGCACGCACAGTTTGTTCCGGAGAAGAGCTATTTAGGACCGTCGCTTGGCTTTTCATTCCTTGGGTCGGTGCCTGAATTTGGAGTCAGCTATGAGTATGGAATGGCTCTCCAGGATTTTGGAAACGTTGGTATTGGTGGGTTGCTCCGCTACTGGAGTTACAGCGAGGACTATTTCTACGGCAAGTGGAGCTACACGGATATCTTAATTGGTGCGCAAGGGAACTACCACTTTAAGACCCGCAGCAAGTTTGATCCCTGGCTTGGGCTTATCCTTGCATACGACGCAGGCTCGGTGAAATGGGAAGGACCGTATGCGACTTATGCAACTCCAACTCATGGTGGGTTCTTCTTGGGAGCGCATGGAGGGGCAAGGTATTGGATTTCACCTTCTCTTGCGCTTACGGGGCGCATAGGTTTCGGTAGCCTTAGCTACGGCTCGCTAGACCTCGGCGTTGATTTCAAATTTTAACCCTGCTCAAGGAAGGTCTCTCGGTGCAAAAGCGAGTCTCTTCTGAGACTCGCTTTTTTTATACTCCCCTTTTCTTAATGCAACATATTTGTTTTTCTCTTATCCCTTCTTTAACTTTTTGCAAATGGATTGTTCTTGAGCACAGTCGCAGGATGCTGTTGCGCATAGTACGTGGCTTGATTTTTTTGAGTTTTAGCCATAGTCTGACAAGCCTTTGGCTTACTCTAACTCCTTCCTCAAGTGACGGGTGGTTCGCTCGTGGCGAGGAGATGATTTCTCCCGGTCAAAGGGGTTCTGACGCGGGTCTCATACCTCCTGATGATCGAATTGCGATGTACTTTGCCGGGGATGTTACTCTCGCTCACAGATTTGAAGAGGCAATTGGTGACAGCGTTCATAAGCCATTTGCTGATTTTCACTTATTTCGGAATGCTGATGTGGCATTTGTCAATTTAGAAAATCCGATTACCGTGCGAGGCAGAAAGAGGATCTTAGTCGAAGGCGGGTCGGCCTCAGGCGGAAAAAAGTTCAATTTTCGAATGAACCCGAAATATCTAGTCACTTTGAAAGATGCAGGTGTTTCTGTTGTCAACCTAGCAAACAATCATATCCTTGATTACGGCGTGATGGGGCTATTAGACACGATTGAGAGGCTCGACTCCGCAGGCATCCGGCATTGTGGTGCTGGCAGGAATCTGGAGGAAGCTCGTGCTCCAGTGATTCTCGAAATTCGTGGGCATCGGATTGCTATTTTAGGATACTGGGGAGGAGGGGCTGGCGCCGCTGGAGTGAATAAACCTGGAGTCGCCCCTCGTGATCTTCAGATCATTCTTGGAGATGTTCGGTCGGCTCGCACTGAGCACAAAGCGGATATCGTGATTGTAAGCCTTCACTGGGGAAATGAGCTTGACAAATCCCCTCGACTCTGGCAACGAACCTTTGCACATCGAATAATTGATGCGGGGGCGAACGTCGTTGTTGGCTCGCATTCGCATACAATTCAACCTGTTGAATCTTATCATGGGGGTATCATTGCATACTCCCTCGGTAATTTTCTCTTCGGTGGCAACCAGGTTAGGCAATACGACACTTCTGTGCTTGAAGTTGTTGCGGCTTCAGCCGGGCTTCATTCTTCTAAGAAGCTTGAGTGGCGATTAATTCCTGTTAGAGTCACTAATGGATGTGTACACGTTTTACCTCGCATACCGCGGGGTAAACCTGATGAGCAGCGTTGGAGCCGGAGCAATTAACTGCGTCACATGATAATTTATCTAACACATGCATCATTTATTGACAGTCAAATCAGAATAGGAGCATGCTATGAAATCAAAAACCCTTGCTGTTCTGCTTCTGCTTGTAGTGGCGATTGCTGTTGTAGTTTTCGGGACAATCCTTTGGGGCGTGGGGACTTACAACTCTCTGGTCTCGATGGATGAAGGGGTTAAATCTGCATGGGGGCAGGTTGAAAATCAATACCAACGGCGATATGATCTTGTTCCGAACTTAGTTGAAACAGTCCGCGGATACGCCTCGCACGAGAAAGAGGTCTTCGAGGAGGTTACAAAGGCTCGTGCAAGTGTAGGTCAATTGAAAGTTTCGTCGGAGATTCTGAAAGACCCTGCCGCCTTTCAGCGTTTTCAACAAGCTCAAGATGGCTTGAGCGCAGCTTTAACAAGACTGCTTGCTGTGGCGGAGAACTATCCGAATCTTAAAGCCAATGAAAATTTCCTGACTTTGCAGGCTCAGCTTGAGGGGACTGAGAACCGTATCGCTGTGGAGCGCCGACGGTTCAATGAACAGGTGCAACGATACAATACGACTCTTCGTCGTTTCCCCGCATCAATTATAGCTTCGATGACTGGATTTACTGCAAGACCGTATTTCCAGGCTCAGGCTGGTGCAGAACAAGCACCAAGGGTAAGATTCTAAACTTCACATTGGAAGCATATCCATGCAAAAACTATGGCATAGAGGAATTAACCCTGTTCTGAGCTTGACGAAGAGAATTCTCTTCCTGTCCTTTCTTTTCTCTGCTGTTTACTTTGCCGCAGTGTCTCAGCTTGAAATCCCCGGGCTTGAGCAACGTGTCACAGATTTCACAAATACACTTACGTTCTCCCAGTGGAAAACCCTCGAAGATGAGTTGAAAGCATTTGAGGATTCAACTTCAACGCAAATTGCTGTACTTATGATTCCTACGCTGAATGGGGAGAGTCTTGAAGACTATTCAATCAAAGTTGCAGAAAGAAACAAGATAGGACGTGCGGGAAAAGATAACGGTGTTCTTGTCCTTGTTGTAAAGGATGATCACAAAGCTCGCATTGAAGTTGGTTACGGTCTTGAGGGAACATTGCCAGATGCTTTGGCGAAGATCATCATCCAACGGGAGATGATTCCATATTTTCGAAATGATGACTACTTCGGAGGAATCTCGGCGGGGGTTAAAGCCATAATGCTCTCGACGAAGAATGAGTATCGTGCTGAACGAAATTCAGAGAGTGATGAGGAATTGGGGAAAATTATTGCATTTGCCCTCTTCTTTGGAATTGCAGGCTTAATCTTTTTTATTCGAGCACTTTCTCGTGGTGCTGGGGGATACCGAATTGGCTCCAGAGGTGGGACCTTCTATTCAGGCGGTGGTTGGTTCGGCGGTGGAGGGGGTTGGAGTGGAGGTGGTGGCTGGAGTGGTGGAGGCGGCTCTTTTGGGGGTGGAGGAGCGAGTGGGAGCTGGTAAAACAAAAGTATCTTGCCAGGGAATTCTTCTATGAGTGTACAGGGGCGCAGAGAATTTTTAGCCTCTAAATTTGCTGATCAGGTGCTGAAAGAAAGAGGGACAAAGCGGGTTCTGCTGTTTGCAGATACCCAACGCGCTGCTACAGATCTCGCTAAGATGTTCGTTCGCATAACGCATATGAGAAAAGGGGGTATCATCGTGCTGCGAACGTCTCGTATACCCCACGAAGTTAGGTCTGCATTGGGCGAACCCGGGCGAATCCTCTCATGCAAAACATTCCTGAAGAAATTCCCTCAAGATAAACTCTCTGTACAAGAGCTTGAAATCCATCAAGCCAAGACCGGGTCAGTCGGTAGAGCCCCACAGCAAAAGGTCAAACACCCACCTTCCGCTATTATTGTCCTTTCATATATACCCGAAGTCAGGAACGCTGCTTTCTCTGAAAAATCTAAATTTCTTCTTGAGGGTGTTGAAAAACTCAAATCAATCTCAATTCCTAAGATTCACATTGCGTGGCCCTCTAAGAGAATTGATATCGCCGCAGTGAGCAATCAGTTTGATATCGTTCTTCTCGCATTTCGGAAAGGGGGAGGGTATCGACTTGTCGAGAGGTTACAGAAGGAGTCTTTCCAGCCAAAGGCAGGCTCAACTTTTGAGGCAAACGAACTTACTTCTCCGAGCCGTGTACCCTTTGATGAGATTCAAGCTCACCTTGACTTGCTTTATCGTGCACTCTTGAAGGCTGAGCAAAGGTATCGGGTCGTTCTTGACCGGTCAGGTGAAGCAATTCTTGTCATCGATCGTGACGGTGTGATTCGAGATTTCAATCGGCCTGCTGCGAATTTGTTTGGTCTACAGCACCCTCTTGGTGAGGGGCGTCGCTTTCAGGCATTTGTTGACAAAGATTCAAGATTCTCTGCTGAGCAGATTCTTGCAAGACTTTTCGAACGACCTGAAGGCTTGTTAACCACAGTTCGGCTTGTGGATGCAGAGAAGCATTCATTTGATGCAGAAATCTCCGGTGGATGCATTGAGTCGCATCTGGCACAGCTTCATGTGCGCGACCTTCGAGAGCACCTGGAGCTTCGGCGGCAAGTCGACGAATCAGAATTACGATTTCGAGCCCTTGTTGAACATTCTCTCGATGGCATTGCACTGGATGCTGGAGAGAAATTTCTTTATGTGAATGACGCATTTGTGAAAATGTTTGGCTATGAATCCTCCGATGAGCTTATAGGGCAGGAAATTACGAAAGTTATTGTACCTGAGGATAGACCGAACGTTCTTGAGCGGTCTCATCGCCGTGAGGCAGGGGAATTGGCGATCAATCGTTATGAATACCGCGGCGTGCGGAAAGACGGTTCAGTTATTGATGTCGAGGTAACTGCTACAAGTCTGGAAATCGATGGTCAGATTACTTCGTTGTCCTTTCATCGTGATGTCACAGAGCGTCATCGTCTTGAGAGGGAGCTTAGGGAATCTGAGCAGCTTTTCCGGAACGTGATTGAAGCTATGGAAGATGCGGCGGTTATCACTGATTTAAACTGGCGTGTTATCACTGTTAACAAAGAGTTCGAGCGGCTTACTGGGTTTCGTCGAAACGAGGTAGTTGGAGAGGAATTTCCTTATCCTTGGCTTGATAGCGAACACATGGCTCGGTTTATTCAATGGATCTCTGAGCTCCGAGAGAAGTCGTCCTTGCGCGACTTTGATATGGATTGGCGCTCGAAGGATGGGAGACGTATAGCTGTAAGTCTCAATACGACCCTTTTGAGGAATCGGTATGGCGAGCCGAGCGGCATCCTCAGCATAGCTCGTGACATCACGGAGCGGAAGCGTCTCATAGAGGAGTTGACTGCTCGCACGCGCCAAATGGAATCACTTAATCGCATGATCAGCCGCGCAAATGAGACCCCAATTTTCAACGATGTTTTCCGTATCATGGCTGAAGAATTACGCGAGTTGTTTCATCCCAGAGGGATCTGGTTCGCTGTGAAAACATCAGGGGAAGCAGAAACCCTCTTTTTCTCAGATGTCGACAGGACACGGGATGTACTGGAGATTCCTCGTCAGTTGATGGAACATTTTCTTGGGCAGGAGTCAATCTTTGTGGCAGACCTCAGCTCTCCGGAATGGCAGGAGTTGGAGCAACAATTTTCGTTGTCTTCCCGTGGTTGTCGCTTTCTTGTTGCCTGCTCAGCACGAACAGGTGTAACCGGCAATTCTATCCTCCTTATGTCGCTTTCGAATGCAATCGTTCTCTCCGACCGCGATCGGGCGTATCTTCGCTCTGTCACTGAGCAAGCTGGTCTTATTGCTGAGAGAATTTACTTGTTTCAAACTGTTGAAGCAGATGCAGAATATGTCCACAGTTTGCTTAATTCCATGGACAGTCCTATACTGACGCTCAACCGTTCGCTGTGCTTACAGGAATTCAATAGGGCGTGGCGGGAGCTTCAGGAGAGTGCTCCGCATGATTTTACAGGCATCGCAGAACGTGGTGCCCATCTTCAAAGGATATTTGCAGACCCAACGCGATGGCATCGATATCGTTCTATTCTGGAAGAAATCCGCCATGGGATGTCAGGAAGCTATACGGAAGAAGTAACGTATGAGACAACAGCAGGCTTAAAGACTTACCAGCTGCGGCTGAATCCGCTGATAGTTAGAGGACAGGTTCAAGGACTCGTGCTCACCAATACCGATATTACGGAAATCAAGAAGACCGAACAGCAATTGTACCTCCGCAACCGTGAACTGGATGACTTCACCTATATCGTTTCACACGATTTGAAGGAGCCTTTAGTGAGCATAGAGGGGTACTCTAATATACTCCGTGAGGAGTTGAAGGATAAAATCGATGAGAAAGGGGAAGAATTCCTGTCAGCGATTATGAATTCAGCGCGGAAACTACGAACACTTATCGACGATCTCCTGAAGCTCTCTCGTATTGGGCGCACTGGGGGAGCCATGGAAGATGTTCCATTAAAGGAACTTATCGAAGAGGTGCTACAAGAATTCGCTATTTTGATCAAGGCCCGAAATGCTGTTATTCACGTCGAAGAGCCCCTGGGCACAGTGCGCGGGAATAGGGTTCAGCTTTCGATGGTAATTCAGAATCTCGTTTCTAATGGATTGAAATTTAATGATAAGAAAATCCCAACCATTCACCTCAGCAGCGAAGACCGAGGGACAGAAATTGTTCTCCGGGTAACTGACAATGGGATCGGTATTGACCCAAAGTTCTTTGATAGAATTTTCATGATATTTCAACGACTTCACGGCGACGATATGTATGAGGGTACAGGTGTTGGGCTCACAATTGTGAAGAAGATCGTCGAAGCCCACGGAGGGTCTGTCTGGGTTGATTCAAAGCCGGGTGAAGGGGCGACTTTCTTTGTAGCACTGCCAAAAGGGGGAAACGGCGCTTAATGAAAAGCCACCCGTTTCTGACAATCCTTGTAATTGAGGATAACCAGGATCATGTGGCTATCCTCAGATGGGCATTTGAACGGGGGCGTATTCCGACTCGCATTAACTTGGCAAGAGATGGAGAGACGGCGCTCGATTATCTGTTGCGCAGGAATGGCTTTGAAGATCCTCTTATAGCCCCTCGACCGGACCTTGTCTTCCTTGATTTGGACCTTCCGGGAGTGAATGGAAAAGAAGTTCTCCGAATCATCAAAACGGATAAGACGCTTCATACAATTCCGGTAATTGTTCTAAGCAGCTCCGAACGAGATGAGGATATCGCCGAAGCTTATGAACTTGGGGCGAATACATTTGTATCAAAGACACGATTATTTGATGAGTTCTCTTTTGCTGTGGAACTCATCCAACAGTACTGGGCAAGTGTTGCAAAACTTCCACCAAAATTATGAGGCATAAAAAATGGATCGCCAACAATTTGTGGTCCTGCTTGTAGAGGACAACGTCGATTTCGCCAAACTTGTTGAACATACACTTTCTCACTCTCAACTAGGTGAATTTTCTGTTCACTGGGTTACGAATGGAGGGGATGCTGTTCGCGTCGCTGAGAGACAAAAGGATATCGATCTTATCCTGATGGATTACTTTCTTCCGGGAGACAATGGGTTGGAAGTAACTCGCTTGCTCCGGGAACGAGGTGTGCAAATCCCTATTGTATTCCTGACCACCAATAAAAATCTTACAGTTGCTGTGGAGGTGATGAAGCTTGGAGTTGAAGACTATCTTGTGAAAGAAGAAGTTCTTACTCCTATCCTGGGAGAAACAATCGTCGGCGTCATTGAGCAGACTCAATGGCGAAAACGACTTGCCGAATTGGAAATGAGCAAACGACGTTTGGAGGCAATTCAGGAATTAACTGTTACACTCAGCCACGAGATCAATAATCCTCTCACAACCTTGAAACTTACTGTTGATGCGTTGCTGAAGAGCCATCCGAACGATGACTCGACGAAATATCTCACAATCATGCGTGAGAGCATTCTCCGCATCGAAGAAAAGGTCCAGAAACTCAGGTCTCTGCGCGATGATAAGACCATTCCATATGTGCAGGATATCCGTATGATCGATATATCATAGAGGCAAGCAATGCTGTTCAAACGAAATACCCTTCGTAAGGTTCTTTCAGCGGATGATTTGAAGTTGATTGCCCAAGCTATTGGGGAGGCTGAGATGCGCACAGCTGGTGAAATTCGTGTTAGCATCCATGAGCGTCGTCATCGACGCGAGCGTAAAGTCCCACTGCATGAACTGGCTCTTCAGGAGTTTCATCGGCTTGGAATGCAGAATACCAGGGATCGCACTGGGATCCTCATTTATATCCTTTTTTCAGAGCGAAAGTTTCACATTGTCGCTGATGAGGGAATTCACAAGGTTGTTGCTGAGGGTACATGGAATCGGATTGCGGATAAGATGTCTCACCGTTTCCGAGCTGGGGAATTTCGCGACGGTATCATCGATGGAGTCAAACATGTTGGGGAAGTGCTTGCTGCCCATGTGCCTCGGAGACCAGATGATACAAATGAACTTCCAAACACGGTGCAGATTGGCTGAGCGATCTTTTGAGTCAAGTTGTTTTTCATCTAAAAAGGATTGAGCTCAACATGAAATGGAAAATAGCCCTTGCTCAAATTGATTCTGCAATTGGTGATCTGAAGCGAAATGTGGAGCGTCATATTGAGGTTGCCGAGGAGGCTTTGTCCCGGAAAGCTCAATTGGTTCTTTTCCCCGAGCTTAGCCTGACAGGTTACACAGTCCGAGACATGAATTGGGACTTAGCCCTAAATCCTCGCTCAGCCCGGGAACTCCAGAAGCTTCGTGAGCTCAGCAAGAAAATTACAATTGTCGCTGGTGGAATTGAAGAGGGGAAGGAATTTGGGATTTACAATGCTTCATTTTATTTCGAAGATGGTGAAGTGAAGCATGTTCATCGGAAAGTATACCCTCCGACCTATGGGATGTTTGAAGAGATGAGATATTTCAACCGTGGGAACAGTGTGCGAGCATTTGACACGAAATTTGGTCGCCTTGGGATGTTGATCTGTGAAGATCTGTGGCATCTTTCATTGCCATACCTTCTGGCACTCGATGGGGCAACTGTAATTCTCGGGCTTGCAGCAAGTCCGACACGTGTGGCTGGCGCCTCTGAAGAATTCCCGGGTGCTGTCATTAATTCTGAGCATCATCGAGCGTTTGCAAGATTGCTCAGCGTTTGGTTGGCTTTTGTGAACAGGGTGGGGTGTGAGGATGGAGTCAACTTCTGGGGTGGCTCGGAATTGGTGGCTCCGGATGGGGGGGTTGTGCAAACCGCTCGCCTGTTCGATGAAGATCTCGTCATTGCAGATGTTGATCTGGGTGAAGTGCGTCGGGCGCGGTACTTCTCGCGCCACTTCCTCGACGAAGATATTCGACTTGTGCAAGCTGAACTGCAGCGGATCAAAAGCAGACAGGATTCATGAGTTTCATGGGTACTTTTGCTCGGAGTTGGTCATAGATTAAATGAGGGATGTCCATGCTGGCTAACACGGAGTTAGGATTCTCGAAATCACAATCCCGCATTGCGGGACGGTCATAGCGTATTCTTTCAGGCTGAGGTATCCAGTAAAATGTCTTAATGTTTAATGGCAGGAGTGAATAACAATGAAGCATTACCAATCATGGCGCCGCGGCGGCGCTCCGCATTCACGGGTTCTCTTTCGGGAAGTTGCCTCAACGGTACAGGTGCATCTTCTCTGGATCACTGGATTTGCAATAGCGACTTCAATTGCTGCACGATTTGAAATTCCTCATGAACCAGTTCCATTCACGCTTCAGACAATGGTGGTGCTTCTTGCAGGGGCATATCTTGGTGCCTTCGATGGAGCCATGAGCCAGTTTATTTATCTTGCAATGGGAGCGCTCGGTGCACCGGTGTTTGCTGGAGGTTCATCTGGTATTGCGTATCTTTTTGGACCCACAGGAGGATACTTGCTGAGCTTCCCCGTTGCCGCCTGGGTAGTGGGAATGTTTTTGCATCGTAAACAGGGACCGCAGGTCAGCTTCTTAACCTCTCTTTTTGTGATGCTTGGTGCAGATCTTTTAATTTTTGCCTTTGGCACGAGTCAGCTTTATGCAACTTACTTTCATAATTGGTGGCGAGCGTTTGAAGCGGGCTTTCTAATTTTTTCATGGTGGGACTTGCTTAAAGTCGCTGGTGCTGCGTTCATCTACACTGCTCCCCGGCTGAGGAAAAGGGAAAATAACAAAGATACTGATGGGAAAAGTAACAGGCAGGAATGAAATAGTTAAAAACGAAAGCTCACACGGTAGGTTCAGAATCTCATGCTAAGCCTTCAGCGTGAGTCCCCCAGACGCACTCATCCATTAGTTAAGCGAAATTGGGCTCGGTACTCAGATAGGAGTGTGAGTATATGAAAAGGAAGTATTGGAAGACAAATGAAGAAGGATATTGGGAATGGGAAAAAACAGGCGAAATTTTCGTGTTCGGATTATCTAATGTCTCAGATGATAAGATTGATGATGCATTAAACATAATAAATGGTGTAATAAAGGAGTTTAATCTTCCATTATCTGTAAAAAATGGAAATATTCACAAAAATAATGACCTCAGATATATTGTTGATGTTGTGCGAAAATGTTCAGATAAGGGAAAACTTGATTTTAATCTCTTAGAAAATGAACTTTATAAATTAAGAAATAATCAATGTATCTTATCTTATGGTATAGTGATTTTAGTGAATGATACTGAATATTGTTTTAAAGATCCAGAAGCTGTCTATGGGAGCGGTTCTCCTGAAGGACTAATCGTAATAAGAAAAATGTATATCAATAAACCTACTGTGAGACACGAATTTGGACATATGATCGGTTTAGGAATCCACCACGAGAATTGTGTGATGTGCTATGCATGCAATCATGAGGAGTTTTGTTCAAAGTGTAAAGAAGAGATAAAGGAGTTCTGGGAGTTATGAAGTTATCTGCCCAGCCCAAAGCTTCGCCCTTCGGGTCGCCTAACAGGCGGATATGCGGTTCGCACCTTCGGTGCTCACACAAATTTGACCTACGCCAAACTTCGCACACTCGCCGGGCGTTAGGCGAAATGGTTGTGAGGAAGTAAAAGAATGACCAGAAGACTAAAACTTTATTTGGAGACCTCGGTAATAAGCATGTATTTCCAAGAAGACGCACCTTATTTGAGAAGTTTAACAAGGTTGTTCTGGAACGAAATTCTCCCAGATTACGAAGTTTATATCTCAGAAATAACTTTTGATGAACTTATGGCAATAAGAAACCCTGAATTAAAACAACAAGTGGCAAGTTTAATAAAGGATTTTGTAGTGCTGGAACGTACAGAAGGGGTAGATAATGTCACAGAACTGTATCTTTCCTTACGAAAAATGCCGAGGGCAGATGCAATGCATCTTGCTTTAGCAAGTCTGGGGGAAGCAAACATTTTGGTTACCTGGAATCTAAGACATCTTTATAAACCCGTGACTCAAGAGATTATTCGTCAGGTTAATATGCGCTTGAGATTGCCAGTACCGATAATTGCTACACCAGAGAATTTTTTTGAAGAGGAGGTGTAAGAATGCCAAAAAGAATAATAACAGAAGAAGAGAGGGAAAAGATAGCAAAAAAGGTGAAACGAGAGTTCCCTAATTGCAGTTCATTACAAGAAATCCATTTTTACAGGTACCTGAAAGAATTAGAACAACAAGGAATGACACCAGAGGAAAGAATTAAAGATGACAAAGAGAGAGCATATCAAGCAAGAAAAGAATTGGGATTAGAAAGATGAGACGACCACTTCGCCTAACAGCGGATAAAAGGCTTCGCTACGCTTCGCCCAAATTGCCTTCGGCAACTTCTTTTATCCGCAAAACGTTATATGAAATGGCGGTTTATGAAGTATTCAAAGGGGAATATAGACATGAATGACAAAATGAAATATGCTCACAATTGCCAAATATGCTCTAAACTGATTAAGGACAACTTGGGGGAACATATTCGTAGTGAGCATGGCGAGGAGGAATTTAAGCAAGCTATATTGAGAGCAAAAGAAAGAGGTATGTCTGATCCTGAGATCGGAGAGTTGTTTGGTATTGCTTTTAGACAGTTAGAAAAAATAATAACAGATGTCTATGGCATCAATATTTCTACCCTTAGAAAGCTTAAAAAGATAAAGTATTGGGCACCCAAAAATTTTAAAGAGGAAACTACAACGGTATGGAGTTATAAGCAAAGAGGGGATTGGGCAACGCACAATGGAAGGTATCGAGGGAATTGGTCCCCGTATATTCCTCGAAATGTAATATTAAAATACTCCAAGCCCGGAGATGTAGTTTTAGATTACTTTGTCGGAGGAGGTACAACTAGTGCGAGGTGAATTGAAAATGGCTTACTATTTGGTCTCTGTCTCAAATAGGACCAATCTGGAATTATGTATAAAATTTGCACTTGCGGGTTTTACAAATAGTATAAATGGGTTATGGACATATGCAGAAATTCAGGAGGGCGATTTTATTTCGTTTTTGTATGGAGCCAAAGTTTTCAACCTTTATAAAGTCGAGAAGAAGGAGACCATAAAGGGTGCTGATAGAATTGGTCCCTGGCCTCCAGTAACTTTTAGAATGTCTGGTAAAACTTACTATTTCCCTTTTCGTCTTTATTTAAAACCGCTTCGTGAATTTACCGAACCTATGGTTAGACCAGAATTCGCTTATGTAGCAGAAAATTTACTTTTAAGAGGGGGCTATAGAAAAACACATTTTCAAGCAGATCAGACCACATTGCAATCAGTTTCTCAAATGGGAAATCTTTATGATAAGAGAATAGAAAGGTTTGCAAGCGATAATTATGAAACATTTACCCCACAACTTACATGGAATAGAGCTTTGGTATCTCCACCAGAGGTTTTCTATTTTCAAGAATTTATCCTTCAGTCTTTAATAAAGCAGTGGTTATCTCAGAATGCGAATTTGCAAACCTTATTTAATTTGAGTGGTTTAGATAACTTACAAGCGAAAGATTTTGAGGTGCTTAGCGAAAAAGCCTTACCTGAAGGGCATATAGAATAGATATTTTAATCAAGGATGCCATTCCTACTGGATATTCTCGGAAAATCATTGTAGAAGTCAAATTAAACAGGTCTCAACTAAAAGACATAAGCCAGTTAGAAAGTTATATGAAGGAGTTAGGAGATGAATGCATAGGAGGAGTTTTAATAGCCAAAGAATTTCCCAAAAAAGTTCGGTGGGAATGCAAAGAAAAAGAGATAAAATGTTTTACATATTCGTTCGATGAAATCAATTCATTACAAAAATATTCTATTGTTGAACTTAGCTCACGAATTTGCATTAATCCAGTAATAGAGGGGTAGAATATGGATAAAAAAGTGGTAATAAAGTGTCTATGCGGTAAAGAAGTTCACTTAGAACTATTAGGTGGCCAATATCAGAATACATACCACGGAAACTGTGAATGTGGACGAATATGGTCTTTAGAGGAACAATCTGAAGCGATTGAGGAAATTTCTGATGAAACTGAGCAGTGATTTCATTGTGAGATTCAAAGGACCGGGTAAAAGAGAGCGCACGCCTGCCCATGTCCACTTGATTGTTGAAATGTATGTGAAATATGCACATAATCCATCATTAACCTTAAAACTGAGAGACCATATTTTGACAATGCTTAGCCAGATAAAGCCTGTTAATTCATTCCCTCCAAGCCTTCAGTTTTTCAAACCTGAACACGTTGAGCCATACAAAGAATTAGATAACGTTGGAGAATTCACGGTAGAATTTTTACTTGTAGTGACAGAACTTATGGCAATACAGGAAAGAACGAATTATCCAGAAGGTTCTTTAACAGAAAGTCTGTACAAGGATTTTGATGTTAAAGATCGATTTTCTGTAATTCAAAAAGCTGTATTGAAGAGGTTGAGGTAATATGGGGAAATTTATATTGCAAGTAAGCCCGCCGCATCGCCTAACAGCGGATAAAAGGGAAATCAAAGATTTCACCAAATTGCCTTCGGCAACTTCTTTTATCCGCATCACGTTATACGCAATGCCTCAATGCAGAATGCAAATTGGAAAATGCAAGATAGAAGCGATTTATCAGAACGGCTATTAGAGTTCGCAGCAAGTAGCATTAAATTGACAGTTAAACTTAAAAGAACCGCTGTGGGACGGTACAGACGCTACCGCTCAATGCAAATTGAAAAATGCAAATATTAAAATGCAAAATCTCACAAAATAAAATTCGAGTTTTGCCTTTTGCAGTCTTCGTCTTGCAATGGAGCCAAGCGACAGGTCTTTATATTGGCTGAAGCTAACGAATTAATCAAAATTGTTGCAAAATCCGTACTCACTGCGAAAGGAGCGGGAAAACGACTTTGCAATTTGCAATTTCCATTTTTCGCTGGAGCGAAGCGACAAGTATTCACGCTGCGCTTCGCTTGCCCTTCGGGAAATCGCCTTCGGCGACTTCGTGAATACAAGACGTTACAACCATTTCTTTCCCGCTTCCGAATCAGGGGGCTGCTCATGTAGAGACGATGAGTATGTATGATGCTTTATAGCGATCGGTTCTTCTTTTCCCCAGCGGACGACAATATATCCGACCAATACACCAAGAACTGCCCCAGAAGGAAGTGTATCGAGATAGACTCCGCCAGCTATGTAGCCTGCAAGAGCACTTCCAATTAATCCAATGAGGCTTCCTATGAATATCCCACCGAATAGCTTGCGGATATGTTTGAGCAGGTATCCGGTGAAGAATCCAGTGATCAAGCCAAGGAGAGCTGCGCCAAGGAAAATGTCAATGGCGAGTTCCTCTCGTTGCCATGTGAGATAAGTTCCTGCTCCATTAAGTACGCCGAGCAAGCCACCAGAAATAGCACCGAGTGTGTAGCGTTTCATAACAAAAATTAGCTATCAAACAGGGAAAGTTGTTAAACTTACTCTAGGATTTTCGCTTTTTCTGAGCTTTACAAATTCTATTCTTCTGAGAAGTTGAGGTATAAGTCCCACCGCCGGAAGAGCTCCGCCGTTGCTATTGTATCACCGAGACAGTACTGGGCTATGCGGCGGTACTCGCCGCTTCGATAAAGTTCGCCAAGTGACAGGCCAGTAATCCCCTCGCTCTTTGGACTTTTGATTCCAAACGCCTTGCAGTAGAAGTCTAAGGAGAATCTTCGGAAAGCTCCGTAGAAAGTAAGTTGGTCGAGCAAATCGCAGTGATCCTTAGGGCTGTAGCGATAAGGGACAAGATTCCTTGAGGGTTTTACTCCGAGAACTGCAGATCGAATCATCAGAAAGGGTCCATCAAACGTGCGCCCGTTGAAGGAGATAACTTGTTCATACTTTTCAATGGTTTTCCAGAACTGCTCAAGAATCTGATGTTCATTGCCCCCGATGAATTCAATCGTCCCATCATCTGAGACCCATTGCTCTGGTTCGGGGGTCTGATAGAGCACGTTTCCCTTGTTTGTATCTGGGTTGAGCATCGCAATGGCGATGACCTGAGCTGTGAGAGGGTATAAATTCAATTTTTGAAGCATTTCTTCTCGCTCCGTAGTAGTGTGAGCGCCATGGAGAAGATATGCTTGTTGAGCCTCATCAAATGAATCAAATGGGAGTGCTAATGTTTCAATATCGAAGACTACTCTGCTTGGCATACTGCATTGAGTCCGCTACACGTGGACGCATATCTATGTGAATGGGACATGGTGAAGTTTGAAAAACGTTATCTTTTCTTCCGTGGTCATCTCTGCAAATCGAGCAGCCTCAGGTTCAAGAATTTGCTCCCAGTAGCTGTCTATTTGATTGATGACGTGTTCCATTTCTTCATCATTATCGAACGTTGTTTTATTTCGGAGAGAAAGATATTCATTTACCTGGGAGAGTTGAAAGAACTCGCGGTCATCTTCCTCACGACTTTTCGCTTTTGGGAGCCCATACTCATTGATGGCTTCCTTAAGTATTTCCTGAATTGCTTTGCTCTCGGGATCGATGCGATACGCTTCAAGCCACGACTCCACAGCGCCGTACCGATCGCCCTGTTGCCATTGCGCCATGCCGAGGAAGAGGAGTGTGTCGGGTCGAAGTTCTTTGTCGTCTTTTGGGAGAGCTTCAAGGACATGTGTAAGAATGAGCTCAGCTTCCTCAGGTCTGTTCTGGTCAATACGGATATGTCCAAGATAAAACCGAGCGAGGAGTGATTCTGGTTGAAGCTCGAGCACCCGCTGGAAAAGTTTTTCTGCCTCATTCAACCCTTCAGCAGATTCGCGCTGGACAGTGAGCATCCCCTTGAGTAGAAAGCCTTCAGGATCGTTGGGGAACAGATTTACATGCTGCTCAAGGAGCTTCATAGCCTCATCGGGGTTGTTCTCCTCTAATTTTCTGTAGATGTTCGCTAAAGAGGTATCACGATTCATATTGCACTCTCTATGCTTGTGAGTTATGATTGTTCGCTATCTCGTTTTTATTGATTCTGAATCGGGCGAGCATTGAAAATTTCCTCAAGGACGCGGTGAACTGTGTCCCAGTCGAATCCGCGACGGACGAGGTAATCAGCTATCCGTTTTTTGTGCTGGGATACGCCTGTTTGTTCCTCTTGCCATTGGTCTGAGCTCCTCTTATGCAGCGAGTGTCGCGACAAGTCGGGATGTCGCTCAATTCGCTTTCGTGCAAGTTCAAGGGCATAGCGAAATTCTTCGCTTTCAGACGAGAACATTTCTCTCAGGACGGTCTGTATGGCATCTTCTGGAATTCCTTTCTGACGGAGACGCTGTTTAAGCATTCGTTCGCCCATTGGTTTGCGTGTCATAGATTCGTGAGCGTATCTGCGGGCATAATCAAGGTCGTCGATGAGACGGGCTTCGCGGAGATGCGCCAGAACGCGTTCACAGGTTGCTTCACTGTATCCAGTGCGCAGGAGTTTTGTTCTGAGTTCTCTTTCCGTTCTTGGTTTGCGGCTGAGCAGCTTGAGCGCTTTTTCCCGCCCACTGCGGAACTCTTCATATGTTGTGATCTCAACAACTTTCTCTGGAGTGAGATGGTCACCTCGGCGGAGGCCAAATTTCAGCAGGACCTCATCATGAATTCCAAAAGCAAATTCTCCATTGAGGTAGATTGACTTACGGTGCGGCTTCCTTTGTTGGGGTTCGATCTTGGTGATGATCATAAGCGATTCCCACTCGCCGGAATGGGTGCCGAAGTGGTGCCAGGGCGCCAGCGCTCCAGCGCCAGATGGGTGGGTTGATTTCAACTTCGAGCCTGTTTTTCCCGAGTCGATGAGCTCCCACGAGTGGTGGAGACGGCTCTGGCAGGCTCATCCTTCGGAGATTCCGCCTTTTGAGGTTCATGGTTGCCAGGGATGCCGAGCTTTTCACGAATTTCGGCTTCTATAGCTGAAGCAAGTTCGGGATTGTCCTGGAGGTATTTTTTCACGGCATCGCGCCCCTGTCCGATCCGATCTTCCTTGTAAGAGAACCATGAACCGCTTTTCTGAATTATGTTAAGATTCACCGCAGTATCGAGGATATCCCCTAAGCGTGAAATACCTTCGTTGTAGAGAATGTCGAATTCAGCCTCTTTAAATGGTGGAGCGACCTTGTTTTTCACAATCCGAGCTCGCGTTCGATTTCCAATGATATTTTGTCCATCTTTGATTGCTTCTATACGACGGACGTCGATTCGTACAGAGGCGTAGAATTTTAGTGCGTTCCCTCCCGTTGTGGTCTCTGGATTTCCGAACATGATTCCTATTTTCTGTCGAAGCTGGTTTGTGAAAATGACACATGTGTTAGATTTGCTGATGGCTGATGTGAGTTTTCGTAGAGCTTGCGACATGAGTCGAGCTTGTATCCCCATTTGTGGGTCGCCCATTTCTCCTTCGATCTCAGCCCGTGGCGTCAGCGCTGCAACGGAATCAATCACGATAACATCGAGAGCACCGCTTCGCACGAGCGTTTCTACGATCTCGAGCGCCTGCTCACCAAACTCTGGCTGAGAGAGGAGCAAATTGTTGACATCCACGCCAAGACGTTTCGCATAATTGAGGTCAAGTGCATGCTCTGCATCGATGAAAGCTGCCATGCCCCCCCTTTTCTGTGCCTCGCCAATGATGTGTAGACAGAGCGTGGTCTTGCCTGATGCCTCGGGTCCGAAGATCTCCACAACTCTGCCTCGAGGGACGCCGCCTATTCCGAGAGCAGCATCAAGCGAAATTGAGCCAGTTGAAATTGCATCAATCTTGGCAATTGGTCCTTCGCCTAATCGCATGACCGAGCCTTTGCCAAACTGCTTTTCAATTTGGTC
Organism: Bacteroidota bacterium; assembly: GCA_049973045.1. GTDB lineage: Bacteria > Bacteroidota > Ignavibacteria > 0-14-0-80-59-12 > 0-14-0-80-59-12 > JBMFJZ01. Next base: position 198,002 of record JBMFJZ010000002.1, read on the forward strand.
AATGGCGATATTCAACGCTTTCAAGCGTGACTCTTTCTCTTCTGCCATTGTTTGTCTCCTTGATTACTGTGTTAAAGGAATTCGATGGAGAACGCTGTATACGGAGCCAGAGGGTCTGAGCTCACTTTTCATGACGAGGACCTCGGAGACCCGGACCGGTTCCGTCTGCAAAGTAATACTCTGGAGTGTTAAAATCAAGCGATCCAGATTTCGGTGGCTTTTCACTCGACCAAGTGTGATGTGGGGATGGAACGCTCGTTCCTCATTCGGGAAGCCAAGGGGAACCGTGGCTTGTTCTACAGCCTTCTGTATTTGGAGAAGTACGCCGTCCTCGTTATTGCAACCAACCCAGATAACGCGCGGGCTACGACAGTTTGGAAAACATCCGATACCACTATAAACAATTGTGAATTGGGGCAAAAGGGCTATCTGTTGATCTAAAGCCTTGACAAGAGGTGGAAGAGTTTCTTCTCTGACATTGCCGAGAAACTTAAGTGTTATGTGAAATTTTTCCTTTGGTTCCCAACGAACATCGGCACGGATCTCTTTCAACGACGATGTCGCATTACCGATAACATCTTTCACCTCATCAGGTGTGTCAATTGCAATGAAAGTTCGAATCATTGCGCACTGTAATTATGATAGACCAAGGAGCTTTCTTCGCACAAGGTCTAATGCCGCTTGTGCTGCCCGTTCTTTCACAGTCAGTCGATCATCTCCGAAATGATACTCCTTTGCCTCAGTTCCTCGCTCATCGGCATAGCCGATCCAGACAAGTCCGACTGGCTTTGTTGGTGTACCGCCTGTTGGTCCAGCGATTCCAGTTGTGGAAAGCCCAATTGACGTTCCTGAGATCGTTCGTATACCGTGTGCCATTGCCTCTGCAACTTCACGGCTTACTGCACCGTAGGTCTCGATCAAATGACGTGGAATACGAAGTATGTCCATTTTTGATTCATTACTATAGGTGACGACGCAGCGCTCGAAATACGCCGAGCTACCCGGCACATTGGTTAGACGGTGAGCAATTAGCCCTCCGGTACATGATTCAGCAATAGCAATGGTTAACCCCCGCTCCTTGAGCAGCTTTCCCACGATAGTTTCCAGTTCATCTTCTTCCTCCCCATAAATAAATTCACCAACGCGGCTTCGGAGGATTGCCTCGATGCGGGCAATTGCTTCTTGGGCTGATAGTCCCCCTTCGGCGGATTTGTCCTTTGCTGTGATTCTCAATCTAACGCCAGTAGACGACGGGAGGAATGCCAACGTCGTTGAACCGTCGGGAGGGAGGAAATTCTTGACATCGCCGATTTTCTCAGCAAGTGTTGCTTCGAATATTCCAGTTGTCTTGAGTGTTCGCTGAAGTACGACATCCCCCGGATTTCGTGAAGAAAGGAATGGGATAACAAATTCATCCATCATCCCTTTCATTTCCGTGGGAACTCCGGGCATTACAATGAAGATCACCCCTTTTCGCTCGAACAGCATCCCCGGTGCCGTCCCGTGACGGTTCGGGATCACAGTGCATCCCTGAGGCACGTAAGCTTGTTGTTCGCGCAGGGGAGTAAGTGGGATGTTTACTCGTGAGAGGAATTGCTTCAGGCTTTCCAGCGCGCCCGGGTCAAGGACAAGAGGTGCATTGAAAAATTCCGCAACGACTTCTTTTGTGATGTCGTCATGGGTGGGTCCTAAACCGCCGGTGACGAGAACAACCTCAGCGCGCTCCACTGCTCTTTGAAAGGCGCTACGAATTTCCTTTGCATCATCACCAACAACTTCAATCCATTTGACCTCTATTCCCACGCTGCTTAATTTCTGAGCAATATATGAGGCGTTGGTGTTGACCACTTGTCCGATGAGAAGTTCATCACCTATACTTATGATTTCACCCAACATTTTCTCACCAGTGCATGAGCAAGATTACCGCCCGAACGATGATATTCGTATAAATGCCAGAAACGACGTCGTCCATCATGACTCCCCATCCACCCGGGAGCTGCTCTGCCCGCCGAACAGGGAAGGGTTTCGCTATGTCAAGAAGTCGAAAAAGAAGAAACGCGACAATAGTAATTACCAACCCCTTAGGTAGCATCCACAATGAAACCCACATTCCGACAAACTCATCAATAACGACGATCGCCGGGTCCGTCCCGAACGATCGTTCCATGCTGCTCGCTGTGGCTACTCCAATAAAGAAAAGGATAATGATGAGCACGCCCGAAAGCAACGGATTCTCAGCCCCCGGTATTGCATAGAATGCAACTGCAAGCAAACTTGCTATTGTCCCCGGGGCTAATGGTGTATATCCGGTGAACGCTCCAGTGGCGATGAACCGAACTATGAGACTGACTTGTTGATGACCCGATTGCGGCATTACGTTCTTGAGGTGCTTCCAAGTGATATGACAAAGTTCTTTGCATTATCGATAAGATATGCGATTCCTGTCCAGACGGTAGCAATAGTGACCACAAGCATGAAAATATTGACCAGTGTAGGATTCAAGAGATCGTTAAGGATTCCCCCGAAGTGCAACACGATGCCCGGAAACTGTTCTAAGCCAACGAGGAAAAGGAGGTAATAGATCAAAATGAACTGTAGGAATGTCTTGATCTTTGCGCCTCGAGTTGGGACAATCGATTTGTTGTGAAACTCCATATACGACCGCAGAAGTGTGATGGAAATATCGCGTATGACTATGGTCCACACCATCCATGCGGGTACAAGCCCGGTGTACAAGAAAGCAATGAAGGCGGAGGACGTTAGGATTTTATCCGCTAATGGATCGAGGAATTGCCCCCAACGTGATTGGTATCCCCATTTCCGAGCCACCCAACCGTCGTACCAGTCCGTTATTGCTGCTGCAAAGAATACAAGTACAGAGCTTGCCCGTAACGCCGGGTTCCCGGAAAGGAAAAGGATAAGGAACACCGGCGTGAGGATAATCCGAAGAATGGTAAGTTGATTCGGCGGCGTCATGGTGACTCTTTCTCGATCGCTATGAGCTCTCTTTATTTGTTGTTATCAGTGTGATGGAGCGCCTTGATATCCTACATATAGATTCAATTCTGAGCTGAATCTCGAAAGTCATGCTAAAACATATTGCTTACACCTCTCAGAGAAATTTACAAGAATTCAAACGAGATTCAAGGTTACACACAAGAGCCCACGGTCCACCGTGGCGGATTCTTCTTGAAAGAAACAAAAACCTTGCCTATATTTTCAAAGTATGGGGACGAGGCTTCACACTGTCAGGATAGTTTCCACGGGTGAGGAAATCCCTGTCGGCAAGATTTTCTGCCTTGGACGAAATTACGCCGAGCATGCACTGGAGATGAATGAAATTTCAAGCGCTGATAAGGGGCACCCTATCATTTTCTTGAAACCGCCCACAGCGCTTTTACGTCCGGGCAGCCCAATCAAATATCCTCCGATGACGAAGAACCTTCACCATGAGATTGAGTTGGTAGCTCTTCTTGGAGAAGAAAGTAGCGTACTCGCATACGGCATCGGACTTGACATGACCATGCGCGACGTTCAAGAGGAGGCTAAATCAAGAGGGCTGCCGTGGAGCGTAGCAAAAGGGTTTGATGGCTCAGCTCCGGTTTCTGATTTCGTTCTTGCGGAGGATCTTCCAAATGTATATGACCTCGAGATGAAGCTCTGGGTCAATGGCAAGCTTCGCCAGCATAGCTCAACCCAGAATATGATTTTTACGATTGAGGACATAATCGAGTTTCTGCAATCGATTTTTACACTTGAATTTGGAGATCTGATTTTCAGCGGAACACCGGCGGGGGTCGGTGTTGTCCATCCGGGCGACGTGATCGAAGCTGAGATCACAGGAATCGGGAAGATTTCTTATCAGGTTGTTGAATAATCCCTCCCGACAGGGCGTCAGGATTTTTTCCATTCATATAGGTAAGGTCAAGATGGCATCAAAAGTTAGCAATCACTCTCAAGTATACTTAGAGCTTCCGAAAGCTTACTCTCCAAGGGATGTTGAGACTAAGTGGTACAATTTCTGGGAATCCCACGGCTTTTTTCGAGCAGAGGTAAACCCTGAGAAGAAGCCATATACAATTGTCATACCACCTCCAAACATCACGGGCGTTCTCACAATGGGGCATGTCTTGAACAACACCATTCAGGACATTCTTATTCGGTGGAAGCGTATGCAGGGGTACGAGACACTCTGGCTACCTGGGACAGACCATGCAGGGATCGCGACGCAGAACGTCGTCGAAAAGGCTTTGGCGAAAGAGGGATTAAGCAAAGATCAACTCGGTCGGGAGCAGTTTCTGCAGCGCGTTTGGGAATGGAAAGAACAGTATGGAGGCACTATCATCAAGCAGCTCAAGCACCTTGGGGCATCCTGTGATTGGTCCCGGGAACGCTTCACAATGGATGAAGGGCTCTCAAATGCAGTGAAGGAGGTCTTTGTTCGGCTGTATGAAAAAGGGCTTGTTTACCGCGGTAAATACATTGTCAATTGGTGTCCAAAGGACCATACCGCTCTGAGCGATGATGAAGTGAATATGGTTGAGGTGCACGGAAACCTCTGGTATATTCGCTATCCGATTGAAGAAAGCGGTGAGTCGGTGATTGTGGCTACAACCCGACCGGAGACTATGCTTGGCGACACAGCAGTAGCAGTGAATCCCGCCGATGAAAGATATGCTCATCTGGTAGGTAAGAAAGCTGTTCTGCCGCTGACAGGTAGGCTGATCCCCATTATCGCTGATCCTTATGTGGATCCAGAATTTGGAACAGGCTGTGTGAAGGTCACACCTGCACATGATCCAAATGACTTTGAGATAGCCCAGCGCCATGGACTTGAGTTTCTTCTTATTATGGATTCGTCGGCGCACATGAATGAGAATGTGCCGGCGGTATATAGCGGTCTTGATCGGTTTGAAGCTCGCAAGAAGGTTATCGCTGACCTGGACTCCACCGGCTTCTTAGTTAAGGTTGAGGAGTATGAGCATTCAGTTGGTCGCTGTTATAGATGCAATACGATTATAGAGCCGTATCTCAGCGATCAGTGGTTTGTGAGGATGAAGCCTCTGGCTGAGCCCGCTCTCAAGGTTGTACTTGAAGGTAGGATCAAATTTTTCCCTGAGCGGTGGGTGAAAACCTATGAACACTGGATGAGGAATATCAAGGACTGGTGTATTTCGCGGCAACTCTGGTGGGGTCACCGTATTCCGGTTTATTATTGTACGGTCGACGGGTGCGATGGGATGATGGTGAGCCGGGACTTCCCGACCGTCCCGTGTCCGAAGTGCGGTAAAATAGCCTGGCGTCAGGAGGAGGATGTGCTCGACACGTGGTTTAGCTCCTGGCTCTGGCCCTTCTCGACACTCGGCTGGCCTGAGGAAACTGCTGATCTTCGATATTTTTATCCAACCGATACCCTTGTGACGGGTCCAGACATCATCTTCTTCTGGGTGGCACGGATGATCATGGCGGGTATGGAATTCATGGGAGATATACCGTTCCGGAGTGTCTATTTCACGAGCATCATCCGCGATGCGCAAGGACGAAAGATGAGCAAGTCGTTGGGAAATTCCCCGGATCCGCTTGACGTCATCAATGAGTACGGAGCTGATGCACTACGTTTCACAATTGTATATCTTGCTCCGCTGGGACAAGATGTTCTTTACTCCAATGAGAAGGTTGAAATAGGCCGCAACTTTGCTAACAAGATTTGGAATGCAGGACGGTTGCTTCTGCTCAATGCAAAGCAAATCCCATTTGATCACGAGCTTGCTTACGAGCACCTTGACATTGTTGATCGATGGATCTTAAGTCGCTTGCACAAAACGATTGACGGTGTAAATCGTGCTTTAGAGGAGTTCGACATCAATGGCGCTGCCCATATTTTGTACGATTTCATCTGGCATGACTACTGCGATTGGTACCTTGAATTGATGAAAGAGCGGCTTTATTCTGCTAGAGCTCACCAGGAGTCGCACGGCGTTGAGGATGACAAGCTTCGGACAGCTGTTCTTTCGCGTGCAATCGTTATTTTTGAAACAATTCTTCGGTTGCTTCATCCATTTATGCCGTTCATCACTGAAGAATTATGGCATTACTTGCCCCTTCGCTCTGCAGGTGGGGAGGAAGAGAGCATCATGATTGCACAGTACCCTGTAAGCGATAAGGGATTTATTAACGACATCGCCGAAACGGAAATGGAGCTGGCGCAAGAAGTGATTTCATCCATTCGTACATTGCGCTCTGAGCTGAACATTGCGCCTACAGTTCGCTGCGCTGCGGCGCTGCGTCCGTCAACTCCGGATGAGGCTGAACTCCTTGCCGCTACTGCAGATTATATTCGAAGGCTTGCTCGTCTTGACTCGCTAACTATTGGGACTCAGATCGTGCGGCCAAAACCATCTGTCAGTGGTGTTGCAAAGGGTGTCGAAGTTTTTCTTTCTCTTGCGAACATCGTCGATATCGAAGCTGAGCGGAGGAGGATTGAGAAGGAACTTGAGCGTATTTCCACTCAGCTTGAGGATATAGACAAGAAGCTGAATAATCCGAATTTCTTAGAACGCGCTCCTGCAGAAATTGTCGAACGGGAAAAAGAGAAACAGAGAAGTTTCTCTGAGATGCTGGCAAAACTCCGGCTCCATCTGGAGGAACTGGAAAATTAATTAGCTTTTATAGAAAAGTGTTTTCATGCGCACTATGAAAATCCTCTTGCAAATGACGATGGTGGTTTCGTTGTGTTTTCGATCTCATCTTCTTGCACTCGATGCGTGGGAATGGGTGAGACCTAAGCCACAAGGTAACACGATTTACGATGTTCAGTTTGTCTCCTCCTACGAAGGATGGGCTGTTGGGAAAAGTGGAACTATCCTTCACCTGAACTATCCATCGGTTCCTTATTTTCAGCCCGTTTCGTACCTCCTTAATACAAGGCGGAATCTTTACAGCATCAACTTTTATCAGAGGGATCCGCAGTACGGTTGGATTGTTGGAGATTCAGGAACTGTTTACAGGACGACCAATGCCGGTGCAACTTGGCAGTATATCTTTAATCCTGTATCAGGCTCATCAATTCAATTGATGAGCATTGCGTTATTGGATACGCAAAGTGCAATTGCTGTTGGGATGAATGGATTTGTGATGAAGACTGTGGATGGTGGGCTTAACTGGTCGGTCAAGAACGTCGGGACCAATGTTTGGCTGCAGAAGGTGACGTTTGTGGATAACATGCACGGTTTTATTGTTGGGAACGCCGGATTTCTTGCTAAGAGCGACGATGGTGGAGAAACCTGGAGCACAATTCGAAACCGCGGAGCCGACCTTTATGATGTTCAGTTCATGACCTTGCAGGTTGGCTGGGCTGTTGGAGATGGAGGTACAATACTTCGCACCACGGATGGTGGATCAACATGGGTTTCTCAGACAACCGGGATCACTTACGGTTTAAAAGCGCTATTGGTTCTGAGCTCGTCAACAATACTTGCTGTTGGAGAATCTGGTGCAGTTCTGCGTTCTGTAGATGGTGGAAATAGCTGGAGCACAGTGGTGCAATCAGTGCTCAGTCGGAGTCTGAATTCCATTGCGAAAGTCGACACAAGTCGGCTATGGGTGGCGGGTGAATATGGAGGAATGATGTCATCAACGGATGGAGGGAAGAGCTGGAATGCGGAATCAAGCTCAGAATTCCCGGACCTTAGCGCTGTTAGCATCCGCACAATTGATGACCTGTGGGCAGTTGGAGGGAAAAGAGTGGTCCACTCGACTAACTCCGGCATAACATGGGAAGATATGATGGTCTCACCTACAAACTTGTATGCTCTTCATCTGCTTGACTCAGCGACCGTGATTGTCGCCGGTGATGGTGGACGAATCTTCCGAACAACGGACGGAGGTATTTCCTGGATGCGCGTCGATGGTGGCATTGTGAGTGCAACGCTCTGGGCGATGGCAGCAAGAGGCGATGCGCAAGACATTTGGGCAGTTGGAGATGGCGGAGCGATGCTTGCGTCAACAGATGGCGGGGCATCCTGGAAATTAAAGAACAGCGGGACGCAGAGAGCTCTCTACGCCGTCTCCTTCGTTGACGCCTGGAATGGATGGGCTGTTGGCTTTGGTGGGACGATTATTCACACCTCAGATGGCGGAGAGCATTGGGTATCGCAAACGTCGAACACGACTTCGAGTTTCTTTGACGTTATCTTTCTTAATGTAAACCGAGGATGGGCAATTGGCGATGGAGGTATCTTTAAGACGATAGATGGGGGAAGAACATGGCAGCAGGTGCTTGGTGCCGTTCAGCGCTTACGAGCCATCGGAATCAAGCAGAAGAGAAGTGGTATGCCTGAGTATTATGGCTGCGTTGTAGGAGATGGTGGAACTGTTCTTGTAACAAAGGATGGCGAAAATTGGATTTCTGATAGTAGTGGCACCTCAAACGATCTATACGGCGTTTCCATATTTGAGACTCGAACAGTTCAAAATGCTATTACAATCATGGAACCTGAAATCCTCGCCTGCGGCCGCGGAGGAACAATTCTCAAAAGAAATGCACCGGTTGTGATTGTCTCAACACATGAGCTGACTCCTCTTCCAAAGAGCGCAAGCCTGAATCAGAATTACCCTAATCCAGTTTACACCAGAAGTGCATCCCCGTTTGGTGGAAATTCTTCGACTATAATTCGCTTCACCATTCCTCAAACCGAAGAGGTGACGCTCAAAGTCTACGATGTACTTGGGCGTGAGGTAGCAACCCTGGTGAATGGTACTTTGCTGGCTGGGGAACATAAGATTGTTTTTGATGCACAAAATCTTTCGAGCGGTATCTATTTTTACCGCTTGCGCACAGGAAATTTTCTTGAAACGAAAAAAATGGTCTTGATGCGATGAACAAGTTCCACATCGTTATTACCTTTTGTGTTGCGACAGTCTGTTTCTTTACACCTAAATTCCTCCGGGCTCAACTTTTACCACCTCAGGTCGATACGCTCATCACAATGAGTGACGGGATTAAACTTGATGCGACGATTACTTTTCCACTTGGGAATCCCCCTTCAGGTGGTTTCCCTGCCGTCGTCTTGGTGCATGGGTATGGTGGGAATAAAACACAGATGCAGCCTCTTGCCCTCCTTTTGGCACTGGATGGTTATGCTTCCTTAGCCTACAGTGTTCGTGGGCAGGGAAATTCCGGGGGCGTGTCAACGACATTGGGTGAGCGAGAAAAAGAGGATCTCTATGAGGTTATCCAGTTCTTGCGAGACTATCCAAAGATCAATCGGGAGAATCTTGGTGTTGCCGGAGGCTCTCAGGGCGGAATTCATTCGTGGATGGCGGCGGTCTATCGCATGCCTGGTGTGAAGGCGGTTGCTCCAAGTATTGCCACACCAAATTTCGCCAACGACCTTGTTCCAAATGGGTGTGTGAAAAAAGGATTGGCGTACGAACTATCGCTCGACGGCGACGTGAACTATAGTCCAGAGCGCGATAGGGTGCGCGACTTCATTCTTCACGATCTCTATGACAGTATCAGAGCTTACACTGAAGCACGAGACCTTGAACATTTGCTTGATAATGTGCAAATCCCGGTGATTCAAGCGCTTGGCTGGAGGGATGTGCTCTTCTCAGTGAATGGAGGCATCCGAGCAGCGAAAAATTTGGCGTCCCGGTCCATCCCAGTCTGGTCTTACTACGGAGCAAATGGCCATGGGGATCCTGTGGATACCAGTGAAGTCTTGTTTGTTGCCGGGAAGATGATTCAGTGGTTTGACCACTGGATTAAGGCTAAGCCATTGGATTCCGCAGGCTTACCAGTTGTGTATTACTCAGATGACCGACCCGGTTGGTCACATCATCTCAGCAATGGTTGGCCTCCGCAAGGTTCCAGTACGCTTCGGCTTTTTCCAATTGCGAATGGATTGAGTGCATACGCACCGTCACAAGCAGATTCGTTCTTGTTTTCTCTTGAGTACGACTCAACTTATACGCCGGAAATGGGCTGGCAGCAGCTCTACGGGGGTCCGGAGTTTGCTCGGGCATTTAGGAGCTATCCAGTTCGTTTCGTATCACCTCCAGTTCGCGATTCCACAGAGATCACCGGGATTCCTCGAGCGCATCTTGTTGTATCGAGCGATGCACCGCGTTTCCAGAGCCATGTGCGAATCTACGATGTGGCGCCTTCTGACACAGGCTTGGACTGGCAATTGATCGCGCGTGGCACGTACGGAATTCGTATCAATCAGCCAGGGGATGTACACGAAGTCGAGTTTGAATGCAATGCCCTTTCTCATATCCTCCCTCCCGGACACATGGTAGGTCTTGAAGTCACATCGCTTGATCTTCTCCAGGCGCAGGCAGCGTATGTGATCCCATATTTTCTGACAAGTCATTCGCGATTGCTCACATCGCCAGTAAGCCCCTCGTATGTTGATTTGCCAATCGTTAATGGGATTCAGCTTGTAGCGGTGCAGGATGTGTTCAAGCCATTGCCGCAGGAATTTGTTCTCTACCAGAACTACCCAAATCCATTCTCCTCCAGAGGTGTATACGCTTACGGCGGAAATTCTACGACAATGATTGAGTTTGTAGTTCCAAAGTTACAAAGTATTGAGAAACCCCATGTGTGTTTAACAGTCTATGATATTCTCGGTAGAAAAGTTGCGGTATTGGTAGATGAACCGTTATCCGCCGGAGTCCATCGTGTTGCTTTTGATGGATCAGGTCTTGCCTCGGGTGTTTATGTGTATCGTCTGACAGCGTCCGGCGCTGGTGTACCCATCGATATCTCATTAACTCGTCGTATGCTTTTGCTAAAATGAGGCTTGAAATGGAGCACGTTGATTTCGTCTCGAAGGAACAGTTTGTACAGCTTACGAAGGATCTTATTGCGGAGCGCGAACATGCGCGACGCGAAGGCAAACCGTGGATCAAGCCAGTCATTGATGTTGATGCGTTAAGAGGTGGCTTAGCATCGCTTATTGATCATACCCTCTTAAAACCAGAAGCGACTCCTGACCAGATTCGCAAGCTCTGTGAAGAGGCGCGCCAGTACAAGTTTGCAAGTGTCTGTGTGAACTCGCGGTATGTTTCTCTTTGCGCAAAAGAATTAGAAGGAAGCCAAATCCCAATTACGGCTGTTGTGGGATTTCCCCTCGGTGCTTCCAGTACCGTTGTAAAGCTGTGCGAAACAGAAGATGTTATTCAGAATGGGGCAAAAGAACTCGATATGGTGCTTCCAATAGGCTATTTGAAGGCTGGTGACTATGATGAAGTAATGTACGACATTGCTGCCGTGGTTGAGCTTGCACATCGTGAATCGGTTCTTGTCAAGGTGATCATTGAAGCATGTTTGTTGGCGGATGAAGAGAAGGTGGCGGCGTCTCTTCTTGCAGTGCACGCGGGAGCTGATTTTGTGAAAACTTCGACGGGCTTCAGCACCGCTGGAGCGAAAGCAGATGACGTTGCATTAATCCGCCGCGTTGTTGGCCCGTCGGTAGGGGTGAAAGCTGCAGGTGGGATCCGTACTCGAGAGGACGCTTTGACAATGATCGCCCACGGAGCAAACCGCATCGGGGCAAGTGCCAGTGTCCAGATTGTTTCAGGTTAATGGCAATAGAGCTGGAAAAAATTTCTAAATTAAGAGCAAATTACGTAAATGAGGAGGGAATATGATATGATTTATGCATTGAAGAACATTTTCGTCGGTGTAGTGCTTTTAGCGGTTGGTGTTTTTCTAACATCTTGTGCCTCAAGCAAGCAAGCTGAGCAAACTACTTCACAAGAGAATATACCTTCCCATCGGGATACGGTCGAAGTAGAGGTCCTCACCCCTGTTAGGGCAGATACGTCGCACGTTGTATCGATGAAGCCTGCTCAACCCTCGAAATTATATACCGTTCAGATTGGTGCATTTCAGGTAAAAGAAAATGCTGAGCGCTGGCAAAAGTATGCTCAGGAACGGTTTCACGAACCTGTTAGACTTACCATTGAAGGTAACTTGTACAAGGTGAGCGTGGGAACGTTTCCCACTTACGAGGAGGCACAAAAGTTTCGCCTGGACATTGTAAAGCGATACGGCGACGAATATCGTGATGCGTGGGTTGCTGAGTTGAAGGAATAGCGCTTAATGTCAGATCGCGAGGGAAAACCCGTGCGCATTCGGTTGCAATTGTGGATTTTGCTTTTTTCAATTGTCATAGTTGTTGCTGGCTGTGCCTCAGGGAAAAGAGCTGAGAAAGCCATTGGGCATTCGATGGAAGGTAGAAGCATCTCGCTACAGGAAGCGGAATCAGGTTTTGACCCATCAGCCTATAACCCGCCGGTCGCAGAGATTGAAAGCACACTCGTGAGGCAGTGGGCGACTCAAAAAAGCGAGACCTCATCGATTAAGCTTGTCACTGAGCGTAAAGCAGGTTTTCGTGTTCAAGTCTTGATGACCAAAGATATTGATGAGGCAACGCAGTGTCGCATAACACTCCAGAGTGTTGTCCCCGCCGACTCCGTCTATGTTGTTTTCGAGCCGCCATACTACAAGGTGCGGGTTGGAAATTTCCTGACGCGTCCTGAGGCAGCGGAATTAATGCAATCCCTGCATCAGCACGGCTTCCCTGATGCATGGATTGTTCCTGATGAAGTCACAGTTCCTGCGCGATGATTTATGGGATGATTCCGTGCGGGAACGGAATTGTGATGGTGATACCTTCAACAGGCCAGCGTGCCCGGACCCGAATAGTATCTGAGAGAACAGCAAATGGTGCTGCTGGGTGAAAGGGGACTGCAGTTCCGTACGCATAATGTGTGCTTTTCCCTGAAGTACGATACGCTCGTAGCACATAGCGTCCCTCCGGGATGTCTGCAACTCGGAAGGCACCCGTTTCTGATGCGGCTGTGGTAAAGGTAAGGGGAGGTACCGGTTCGATTCGTGTTGCCTCGACGATGAATCTTCCTACTTGACCATCCTTCCTTTGCTCTTGGACGAGCCCCGAGAGAGAACTGAGCGATGAAGCAGGTGCGGTGAAGAACGTTCTCGTAAAGCTGCTGTTGGCTGGGATCCCTGTCTTGGTACGTAGTGCGTCGGCAGGGAGTGTGATAGAGTACCGCATATTTGGTGTTAGCATTTGAGTTGGGGAAACGTCGACGGTAGCACCGTCAATCCATCGTACTTGGTGAGGGACAGCAGCGCCCAAAGAATCTGTGAAACGGAGCGAGTCATTTACTAAACGCTCCTCAATTGCGTTACTGAAAGAAAGGAGCACTGTGGGCTGAGGGAGGACGCCTCGTGCGCTATCACTTAGACTGCTCCAACTGAGGTATGGGCGGAGTGTGTCTGGTTTCCCATTCCCAGTGAACGTTGCGGTGCGGACTGAGGATGAAATCCTGAGACCGGACCGATCCCAGATGCTGTCCAACGTTACTTTATATCCCATGCCTTCACGCTGAGGAGCAGTTATTGCGATAATTGACGTTGGACGCACAGGATTAACAAACCACGAGATGACAGGAAGAGATGTTCCTGATGAATCGCCGATCGTTATTTTTGCTTGTGCAAGATGCGCAGTATCAATATCCTCACTCATCCGGAGTTCCACATGCTGGTTATCAAAAGCAGATGCAAGAAGAAGCCGCGGTGGAATCGTATCCTCTTTCGTGAGCAAAAAATTGAGATTGGCAATGTGCTCTGTAGTGCTGTCGATTTGCACATCTCCGGGTGGAACGCCAATGTCATCGACGCCCGGGTCGTATCGCAGGTTGCGATATTCATCGCGCACAGCAAATATGCGAAAGATCCCTGTAGGAAGATTGGAAAGCTTGAAAGAGCCGTCGTTCCCTGTTTGACTGATAAAGTCAGGTGGCTCTGTGATTGGATTGCAGGTTTTTTGGACTCTTGAGGTCAAATCATAACAGAAAATCATCACACCTGCTGGTTTGGCGTCATAGACTTTCCCCATGACCGAAGCCTGGTCAATACGTTCACCTGTGGAAAATGCGAAGCTGTACGCCTGGGCTAAGCGATTCCGATTTCTCGTATCAACGATATCCGTTCCAAGGGTGACAACATAGGTAGTATTTTTTCTTAAAGGCTTCGTCCAACTGACGGTGACCTCTTTTCCGCTCCAATCAAATTCAAGACTTCCAACTGGAGGAGATATGAAAATCGATTCCTCAACAGATCGGCGGTCAACATATTTGTTGAAAGTAATGGAAATGGATTTTGCTGTCATGTTGGTCGAATTATTCTTTGGTATGGTGGAAACAATCGTTGGAGGAGATGTATCCACAGGTCCACCGCTTGGCGGATACTGTCCCGCACACCCCGCCATCATGATGCCGAGAAAAGATAGAAGAGCTCGTTGTGAATATCGTGTCAAGCTACTCGAAGCAATCATAAGTATGAATGAAAATAGGAAAACCGTACTGTAAGTGCAACGCAGGATATTTCCGACTCGTCCAAGCAATGAGAGAAGATCCCCTTTAGCACTCACCTTGCGGCTCGCGCTTTTGGTGAAAGGCAACTGCGCTCAGCACTAATATCCCCCCGAGTAACTGTGTCAGCGAAAGCGGCTCATGAATCATCATAGCGCCAGTATTAACCGCAGTAACAGGCTCCGCGGTGCTTGTGATGATTACGTGGCTGGAAGTAACAAGGCGAAGCCCTGAAAAATAGAGAGTGCAGGGGAGAAGGATTGAGATAAGAGAAAATCCAAGAAATGTCCACCAGAGGTGTTGGGAAGTAGCGTAGTTAATGAGAACCCACGGTGGGTTGACGATTGCCCAGAACAGTGTTGCGGGTCCAAGAGCGTGCACAAGCGTTGTCCAGACAGAGAGGTGGCGAACAGTTCGTCGTCCAGCCCGCTGAAGGCAGTCTGAAGAATTCCGGTTGCGACCGAGGTTTTCTCAACTGGGAGGTAATGCATGAAATTTGATCCCGCTATTCCGATTATTCAAGGGAGCATCACGTATGGAAGCGATCTTGACGGTATCCTTTAAGTTTGTCCAGTGGAAGAATGCAAAAGAGGGTCGTGTCTGTACAACAATAAGCAATTCCACAGCGCGGGTGAAGAGATACTTTGCGATTGTCCCCTGACGATCCCCAGAATGCCGCTGCTCCGAGAATCAGGATTGTTCCGCGAGCATTGCGCCTCATTCAGAAACTGAGGCTCCACCTTGTTGTGCCAACCTCCGGTATCGCAGGCTTTCATCTTCGTCACCAGCTAATTCATAAAGGTATCCAAGGCGAGCGTATAATTTCGTAGGATCAGGGACGTGCAGTGTTCCTTCTTTGAGAAATCCGATAAGGAGGTCGAGTGGTGGGATGTTTAAGTCCGGGTCGTAACAGTCCGCGGCATCGAGATAAGGGTCAGGGTCGTTCGGTCGGACACTGGCCGCTTTTTGATAATAGAGTATAGCGTGTTCGTAATTATCCTGTGACGAATAGATGGTTTCGAAAACGTTTGCTAACCACATGAACACATCGTAGGCAATTTCGGGGAACTCTTCGGCAAGCTTATTCCCGAAGAAGCTGATTTCGTCAGCGGAAAGGAAATCGTTCCAGAAAAGAAGCCGATAGAGCTCAATATCTTTAATCTGCTGTGCGAGAGCATCCTGAAATGCATCGAAGATTTCGTTGAACTCAGTCGAAGAAGAAAAGATGGTTCGAAGTTCCTCGAGCGAAAACTTTCCCATGCCTCAATCTCGACGAGCGCTTTCCTGCATGATCTCTTTATTTTACCAAAGAGAAAAGAGAAAGTCAATACATTGTCTCATGTTTTATCGCTTCGCAGGCAGCATCATGGCAAGAGCGAAAGACAGCTCATTGTTATTTTAAAAGGAGCATTGCTTTCGCTTGAGTCCCGATAGGGGTCTCCAGGCGATAATAATAGACCCCGCTTGGGAGCTCATCAGCATTAAACGAAACCGCATATAGCCCTGCAGGCTGAAATTTAGTTACAAGTTCTCGCACAAGACGTCCGAGCACATCGTATATCAGGAGTCGCACATTACCTTCCACTGGTAGCTCGTACCGAATAGTTGTCGCCGTGTTAAATGGGTTTGGATAGTTTTGAAAGAGGATATAAGTATGAGCCAGAGGCTCGTCTTTCACGCGCGTGATGATGATTGTGTCGCGACCCCCATTTTCGCTGTATCTCTTTGCAAACTCTTGGAGATAGAAGTTGGCTATCCGGTGGTCTTGAATGAGCAGAACGTTTTCGTCATTCCTGTTTTCTGCTGAGTTAGTCCAGTTATATGACCCTGTCACCACCCAGGCATCGGATGGATAGCGCTCAGCATCAAAAATTGCATATTTGTGGTGGAACAAATACTGACTTTGGTCTAGACGAATATCTGCACCGTTTTGCACGAGGTATGGATATTGACTATTGGGATCTGTGTTGTTGTCGAAGACTCCTCGAACGTGGACACCGTTGTGGATGCGCTCAATAATAGCCGATGAGAGGTCATAGCGAGTAAATGTCAACAGCGCAAGATCAATGGCATATGTTGACGCAGCGATCCTTTTGAGAATCTGCCGTGCTGGATGATCACTTGGACTGAAGTAAAGCTCCACGTGCATTGCGTTGATTGAAAAGACATGAGGTGTGTTGTCGTTTTTATCTATACCAAATCGAGTTTTCGATGTGTCAGGAGCGTCGGTGTCGCTTCCCCACATTTCGTTAAATTCCAGTGTGTACGCTCCCGCGAGCGCTTTATCCTGGACGAGGAGCATATTTTGGTAATCGTTGTAAGTTCCTTGGTCCGTTGGATTCCATGAACCCGTAAGGACCCAGTCATCAGCAGCGGAAGTTGTGTCGCGATAATCGAAGACGAAGAACTTGTTATGCATGAGTCCGGGGTCGGCATTCCGTGAGTCCGCATTGTCGCCCATTACGGGTATTCCAGCATTCTGCAACGCTACGAAACCAGATTGCGGATAGAGGTTATCTGATTCTGCAATAACGCGCACGCGAACGCCGCGGTTTTTTGCAGAGATGAGAGCTTGCGCAACTTGATCGCCAACATATCCTGACAAAGAGTAAAGGCAGGCATCGATAGAATATCGTGCTGCCGCAATTCGTTCCAGAAGTTTAGAAAGGAGAGGGACTGGTCCTTGAGAATTTTCCCATCTGGCAAGTGAGGTGTCAACGTTGTGGTTAAAATACACTTCGATTTTCCCAGTGGAACCCGCTGAAGCAGTGCTTGTTACATAGTCCGGAAGCGAACTCGTCCCTCGGTCGTTTGAGGAGCTCATGAGAACGTGATATGCCGTTGCGGGGTTTAAGTTTTCAAGCGTCACGGTGTGTATGAGGCTCTTTGTTGTATCGAGCTTTTCTCCGAGTTCATATTGTGTTGTTCGACCATATTTGAGGATGGTGGTTGCGGGTTCAAGTGTTCTCCAGGAAAGGGTGATTGAGACGGAGTCGAGGTGGGTCTCATACGGTGGATTCACGACGATGGCTGGGCCTGCACTCGGTGTGATAATATCCGCGTGTGAGCGGGGCATTAGTTGGTATCCTCCAATGTATGGAGGTGTTTTAACAAATTGGCTTATGATCCCGACCACATCAAATATTCCAGGTGGGGCAGATGTATTTGCAAAATCAACGTCATCATCAATCCTGATGGAGAGAGAATCTCCATGGGTGTCATAAAGCATAAAATTCGTCCCTGACCCTGAGACAGTCCATGCACTTGTGTTTGTTGTGACGGAATCAACTCGAACGAGAAGCCCCTCGTATCTCTCAATTCCTCCAGCACCGTCAGATGCGATGTCTTTCAGTGTTGCGACATGAGGCGTCACATCAACGCCTCCTTCGTTTATAGAAAGCAGAACGGCGTTCTTCAGTTCTGTCAAGCCGTTATACTGGGTAACTTTTCCCATCAGGGTGACGTCATCTCCTATGTGAATGCTGTTTTCAAATAAGCTATCATAGACTGCGATCCCTGCTGTGGAGTCCTGCAAGTAGGCGGGACCGCCAAACTGCTTTGATACGGAGACAACACCACGGATCGTTACCCACCGGTCGTTGAGCATTGGAACTCCATTAGTATCATTTCTCCTCACCCAAGCGATTGTGCGTGGCGTGCCATGAACGAGGACCGAGGGATTTACCTTAATTTGTGCCGGAGCAGAAGCTCCTGAGGAAGTTAGGATAAGAAATATAAATTGGTCGGTTGTGTCGGCGGGGGTGAGATTGAGAATCTCAACAACAAGTGAATCCGCAGGTGCAATGCTGAGACTATCAATTTTCACTGTGTCCCCTGAAATTGTCGCTAAGACATTTTGTGGTTCGGCGATGCGGACATCCGTGGTTGTTTTTGACCAGTTGAAGATAGGAGGGACGATAATCCAGATGCGCTGAATTATTGTTGTGTCACCCCGGCAAACGATTCGAAATGTGCCGGTCTCTCCAAACCCTATAAGCTCAGGAGTTATGGTTGCGATACCCGTACCACTGCCAGTAGCTTGGGGCTCCGGTGGACTGGCAAGGTTTTGTGGGCTTGGTTGAGTTTGTGTGACAAAGTCATTTGCGTTGTTGTCGGAGTCATAACCATTGCCTGCGTATTCTTCACTTCCACCGCGAGCAAGCGTCTGAGCTGTCGAGTAAGCGCTTGCCTTCCGCTCAAGTGAATTCCCATCTGCTCCAGAACTTGACACAGGAGTCTCCTCGTATATTTGTGGGCTGCCCCAACCAAGCGCATCTACAACTTGTTGAGAGTTGTTTTTGAGAACAATGCTCCCGCCTGAATTTGTGAGCGAGAAATTTGTGGGTGCAGACACGTCTGGAGGAGGATTCATCCCAGCATCACCGACGAGAAGATATTTGTGAGGCGGGAGCGAGACAGAAAGATTTATAGTGAATCGATTCCCTCCAGTCGCATTTTGCGTGATGATTGCCCAGCCTGTGAGATTAACCGTTAGCTCAGTTGGGTTGTATAGCTCTATGAATTCGTCGTTCTCAGAGCTTCCTGTGCCGTTGATGCGAGCCTCGCTGATGACGATATGACTTGATGGTTGTGAGTTTGATGGAAGTGGAAGGAGGGTGACGGAGAATAATAGGAAAATCGAAGATGGAACTGAAAGCAGCAAAGAATAGCAGTATTTCATGGTGGCCTCTATCAATACTAGCAGTTAAATGATAGCAAAACCGATTCGGAGACAAATCAGAATACAGTATAACATTTATTAGATGCGAAGTCAAGCCGCCGCGAGGTCTGGTTCACAATTTTCCTAAGGCTTCGCTGATCAGGAGAGCATTGAGGAAGAGGATTAATGTTGCACTTGCAATCGCAAGCCAGTGGATGACGAATGGACTTCGATGTGTCCCCATAAGTCTTTTGCTATGGGTGAACATGATCAAAGGGATGACAGCAAAGGGGAGGGCAAGGCTCAATGCGACCTGGCTGAAAACCAAGACTTTGATTTCATCCCATCCAAGATAGATGACGATGAGAGCAGGGAGGATTGTGATGATGCGCCTGACCCAGAGGTTCATCTTGATGTTCAGGAATCCGTCAAGCACGATTTGTCCCGCGATTGTCCCTGTTGTCGATGAAGATAGTCCTGATGAGAGGAGTGCAATAGCGAAGACAGTACTTGATAAGCCTCCCAGCAGCGGTGCGAGAGTACGATGAGCCTCATGGATTGATGTGATTGGAATCCCTTCTTTGAAGAAGACTGCGGCGGACATGATGAGTATAGCAGAATTGACCAGCCAGGCAGAATTAAGTGCAAAAAACGAGTCAATCGTTGCAAGACGCATCAGTCGCTTTTTCGATTCGTGTATGGAGACTCCGTTGACCATAATGCTTTTTCGTGTTTGGATCACGCCGGAGTGGAGGAACAAGTTGTGTGGCATGACCGTTGCGCCGAGCATCCCGATTGCAACGTAGGCGCTCTTAGGAGGGAGTCGTGGGATAAATACGGAAGGCAGGAAGGAGCTCAACTGTGGTTGTGCAAGGAACAGTTCCACAACGTAAGAAAGTCCAATTG
Source organism: Bacteroidota bacterium (assembly GCA_049973045.1). Taxonomy (GTDB): domain Bacteria; phylum Bacteroidota; class Ignavibacteria; order 0-14-0-80-59-12; family 0-14-0-80-59-12; genus JBMFJZ01. Next base: position 217,977 of record JBMFJZ010000002.1, read on the forward strand.
TAGCAACGAGCGCAATTATAACGTACTCTACAATTCTATATCCAAAGCGGTAGAGAGCGAGGATAATGATTACAGCGAAAGCTGCGAGCACGGCGGCGAACATCATTGGGATGCCCAGAAGGATGTTGAAACCTATAGCTGCGCCAAGGAACTCCGCAATATCTGTAGCGATCATTGCCATTTCAGAGATAATGTAGAGGACGAGGTTTACCGGACGTGAGAATTCCAATCGGCACATCTCTGCAAGTGTATGGCCGGTCACAATGCCGAGTCGTGCTGCCATTGTCTGTAGAAGAATCGCCATCAAATTGCTGATGAAAAGAACCCATAGCAGATGATATCCGAACCGTGAGCCGGCTTCAAGATCAGTTCCCCAGTTTCCGGGATCCATATAGCCAACGCTGACAAGAAAAGCTGGGCCAAGGTAAGGTAGCACATCGCGGAAGAACGCAGCCTGTTCTTTCATGTGCTTTGATGACTCGCGAAGCCTTTCCTCAACACGGAGGGCTCGGATAAATTCCAGCGGTCTCATCGAGTCCGTTTCCCCTTTTTTCTCTTTTCTAATTGCACAAAAACTCGGTTCGCCAACTCACGGCTCAGATATCGGCGATGGCGACCAACACGAACCAACAATGAACCATCGATCTCCATTCGTTTCAGAATGCGGATGCGGCGGCGAAGAGTCAGGCCAACCTGCTGAAAATAAGCTAACATTTCAGGATGATCATCGTCGACGCGGACAATTGCAGCGGTCTCACCTTCTTTAAGTGACGAGAGAGATTTGAGATTTCGAGTGATAAATTTTCCCTCTACGCTTGGGATAGGATCGCCGTGAGGATCAATGGTCGGGAATTCAAGCAGTTCGTCCATTCGTCGTTCCAGTTCTGGTGACGTGCTGTGCTCAAGGCGTTCCGCTTCTTCATGAACTTTATCCCACGGATAATCAAGAAATTGAACAAGGAACATTTCCCAGAGGCGATGACGGCGAACGACGTGTAGAGCCGCCTTACGCCCTTTCGGTGTCAGTCGTACTCCGTGGTAAGGGATAAGTTGGACAAACGATTCAGCGGCAAGGCGCTTCACCATTTCAGATGCAGATGCTGGCGATACATTCAATTTTCGCGCAAGCCGTGTTGTGGTGACGCGAGGCTTGTCCTGTTCAAGCCGATAAATATACTTGAGGTAGTCTTCAAAGCTCGGTCGTTTCATGGTTTGTTTAGGCTATCCTAACTTTTAATTTAGGACTTTTTACAAGAATAGCAAGTAGGCCTGCGACTGCTCCCGACAACCCGTTAACACATGCAGGTCACTCAAGTTTGCAAGATTGAAAGGAAGGGACTTCATTGTGGAGATTTCGAAAGATTTCGTTCCGCCTAAATTGAGCTTCCGATATAGCTGAAAGAACTCTTTAAAGTAACCTTCTCTATCGGAGAGATCGGCGGAAGCTATAGATGCTCAGCGCGAAAACTGCAACGCCCATGGCAAGCAGCGACAGCGCCTGCGGATAAAGCTCTCTTAGACCATCTCCTTTCAAGAATAACCCTCTTACAATCTCCAAGAAATATCGGACAGGGATCAAGTATGTCAAGTATTGAATGATCTTCGGCATATTCGCAATCGGGAAAACGAAACCTGAAAGTATTATGAATGGAATCATGATGAAGAATTGCGCAGTCATCATAGCTTGCTGTTGAGTTTTTGACACTGAAGATACGAGAAGTCCTAATCCTAATGATACAATGACAAATAGCAGACTTAGCACAAGCAGTGTGCAGATATTCCCACGAAGTGGGACATGAAAAACGAAAAGGCTCACCGCCAGCACAAGAAAAATCTCAATAAATCCGATGATTGTAAATGGGATCATTTTTCCAAGTATGAATTCGACGTCGCGAATTGGTGTCACAACAATTTGTTCAATAGTCCCTGTTTCTTTCTCCTTGACGATCGCAAGAGATGTCATAACCAGTGTAATGACCATCAGTAATTGAACCAGAACCGCCGGTACCATGAAATCAGAGCTTTTTAGACCGGGGTTGAACCATGCTCGTGTTTCCGCTGTTACGAGCGGCAGGTCATCGATCGTTTTGATAAGAGCTGATCTTACTGCTTGTCTCACGATGATGGTCCTTGCATACCTTGCTGCAATGATGCTGGCATAGTTGAGGCCGATCTCACCTGTGTTAGAATCCGAGCCATCAGCAATGACTGCAAGCTGTGGGTTCTTCTTTGCAAGGAGGTCCCTCCCAAAATTTTTCGGGACGATTAATGCTAAGCCTGCTCTCCCGCTTCTAAGATAATCGTCAATTTCGTCCATTTTATCCACATATCCTGCAAGGATAAAATAGCGCGAGCCAAGGTAATGCTGGATTAATTCACGGCTTTCATTGGTATAATCGAGATCACAAATCACCAGACGGATATTCTTTACATCAACGCTCGCAGCATACCCGAGCAGGATCAACTGGACCACGGGACTGATGAAAAGCATTGCGACCATTCGTTTGTCTCGGCGCAGCTGAAGAAACTCCTTTTTCACCATACAAAGTATTTTTCTCATTTCCCTTTCTCTCGAACCTCAGAATCCCTTCTGTTTAAGTCTCCAGGAGGCAGCAATGGGGAGTGCTATTGCGAATCCAATGAGTGGCAAGATTTGGTCGTATAAATCAAATAGACCCGCTCCTTTCAAAACAATGCCCCGCAGTGCAGATAGAAAGTATCGCGCCGGTACAATGTATGTAATGATTTGAAGCACAGCGGGCATGCTGCGAATCGGGAAAACAAAACCGGAGAAGATAAAGGTTGGAAGCAAAGTGAGCAGAGCCGATAGGAGATAAGCCATTTGCTGAGAGTTTGTGAAGGTTGAGAGAAGAACCCCTAAACTTAGCACTCCGATCAAGAAGACCACAGTTGTGAACGCGAGTAGGAGAACGCTTCCGTGAATAGAGATGCCAAATAGGAGAAAGCTTGTTTGCAGGACAAGAAACGCCGCAAGAAGTGAGAGAATGAAATAGAGGGCTGTCTTTCCCAGGATGACCTCAAGAGCGCTGACAGGTGCAAGCAAAATATGTTCGAGAGTGCCCCGTTCCTTCTCGCGCACTATTGAAACAGAGGTTGGCACAACAGCAAGGATTGTCATGATGAAACCAATCAATCCAGGTATAAAAAACCATGCGCTGCGCAGACCGGGATTGTAGTAAACGCGCGGTCTATAATCCACAGCGATCAATGAAATTGGAATCCCTTTGCCACGAAGGTGATTAGCTATAAGTTTTGTGGAATAGTTTTGTAAAATATTTTCAAGATATCCTATAATTAGGGTTGCAGTATTTGAATTCGATGCGTCTATCAAGAACTGAACTTCCGCGTTTTTCCCTGAGGCAATACGCCTCGTGAAGTTACGCGGGATGACCATAGCTACAGTTATTTTTCCATTCTTGATAGCCTCATCAACCTCAGTCTCTCTGTTGAAGGTCGCTGCATAATCGAAATACTCTGTGCTGGTGAACATTCTTACAAGTTCTCTGCTTTGTTCCGTCCTTGATTCATCGACAACGCCAAGGGGTACATGTTTGACATCAAAGTTTAGAGCGTAGCCATAAAGAAGGAGCGCCAGTGACGGAATGAATATGATCGCAAACAGTGTGCGTTTATCTCTTTTAAGATGACGAAATTCCTTTACGTAAATTGTTAAAATATTCTTAACCATTCTGCGTAACCTTCACAAAAATATCCTCAAGCGTTGGCAGCGTCCGTTCGATTGAAAGAAAGCTTAAATCTTTGTCCCGGAGGAAGTTTTCCAGGTCCATTGTTGTGATTCCATCTTCCGTATAAAGATGCACGCTTCCACCCAGCACGCTCAGCTCATTCACCCATGGTTCGTGTTCCAGCGCTTGAAGAATTTCAACTGCATTCTGACAGCGAATTTCAAATAGCGGAAGATTCTCAAATTGTGCACGGATTTTGGCAGGTGCGCCCTGAATAAGAATTTTCCCGAGGTGCATCAACATGATATTTTCACAGAATTCCGCTTCGTCAAGGTAATGGGTCGTGACAATCGCCGTGGAGCCTTCATGTACGAGGTTCGCTATCAGTTGCCAGAATTGTATTCTGAGAATTGGATCGACACCGCTCGTTGGCTCATCAAGGAAGATGATTTTTGGTTTGTGGAGGACGGCACAACCAAGAGCCAACCTCTGGCGCCACCCGATTGGTAGGTCGCGTGTAAGAAAAGCCTCCTTGCCTCTCAGATCCGCAGCATCTAATACCCATTCATATCTTTCGCGCAGTTGCGAGTTGCTCAAGCCGTAGATTCCACCGTAGAATTCGATGTTCTCGCGGACTGTGAGATCGCCATAGAGCGAAAATTTCTGTGACATATACCCGATGTTCTGGCGAACTTGTTCAGGTTCCCGAACCACATCAAAGCCGGCAACGAAAGCTTCTCCCGAGGTAGGTTTCATAAGCCCGCAGAGCATTTTTATCGTCGTTGATTTGCCAGCGCCATTCGCACCAATGAAACCGACAATGGTACCCTCGTCGATCTCAAAGGAGATTGAGGCAACCGCTGTGAAGTCGCCGAACTTCTTCGTCAGGTTTTCAGCTTTGACTGCTACACTCATTGTTATACGTCCACCTTTGACGGACTTTTTTTCAATTGCACAGGTTCATATCTCCTTTCGATCCTTGATCAAAGTTGCAAAAATGTTGTCAAGTGTTGGCTCCATCGGTTTTACTCTTGCATCTCTGTCGATATTTCTCCGGACCGCTTCGATAACGACGTTCACATCACCTTTTCCATGCGTATCAATCACAAATGTGATTCTGTCTCCCATTACGGTAGATTCCCGCACAAAAGTAAAACTGTTGACCAGGTCAAAGGTTCGTCGCAGATCACTGGACGTTATTTCGAACACATTCATCGGCAGAGTTTTCTTGAGAGCATCTACGGTGTCGTATCTTAACAGATGTCCGTGGTGGAACATAGCAACTCGGGAGCATCGCTCCGCCTCATTGAGATATGGGGTTGCGACAAGTATCGTGATGCCTTGCTTGATGAATGCTGAAAGCATCAGCCACAATTCTCGGCGTGAAATAGGATCGACACCTGTTGTTGGCTCATCGAGAATTAGGATCGCTGGGCGATGAATGACGGCGCAGCAAATACCAAGCTTTTGTCGCATTCCGCCGGAGAGCTGGTCTGCTAAACGATTCTTGAAGTCACCTAATCTTGCAAACCTGAGGAGCTCTTCTCCGCGCTGACGCCAGTTTTGCACACTGTGAATTTTCCCGAAGAATTCAATGTTCTCCCAAACCGTTAAATCACCGTAGACTTGGTTTATCTGGGACAGATAGCCGATTGTTTCTTTAAGTTCTCGACGATTTTTTCCAAATGTTTTCCCATCAATTGTGATTGTACCTGTGTCCGGTTCCAACACGCCTGCGAGCATCCTCAAGAAAGTCGTTTTCCCTGCGCCATCAGGTCCGATAATGCCTATAAGCTCACCGCGGTCGACTGTGAGAGATACTTTGTTGACTGCAGTGATGTTAGCGTATTTCTTTGTTAGATTCTCTGCCCGGATGATCATTGTGAGAAAATTGTGGCTTCGGCGGGAAGTCCGGCTTTGAGGTAGTTAGAGCGATTGTCAACTTCAAGTTTCACAGCAAACACCAACTTTGCGCGTTCCTCTTTGGTCTGGACGTTCTTCGGGGTGAATTCAGCAGTTGGGGAGATGTACACTACGCGCCCTTGAAACGGATAATCTGGTAAACCGTCCAGGACCACATGTGCACTGTCACCAAGCCTTATTCGTGCAAGCTCACGCTCTGTAACATAGACAGTCATTTTCATTTTTTTCAGATCAGCAACCGTATAGACGGGAGTGCCAAGATTAGCGAAGTCACCAACCTCAAGAAGTTTTTGTGTGATGGTTCCGCTGATTGGTGAAGTGATGTAGGATTGGTCCAAAGCGATTTTTGCCAGATTCAGCGCCGCTTCTGCTTGTTGAACCTGAGCAGCTCGAGCTTTGATTTCTTCGGGTTGTGCAAACTTTTGTAGCTTTGCGAGAGTTTCCTGAGCAGATTTATATTGTGCAGCTGCGACGTCATATCTCGTTTGGGCATCATCAAGCTGTGACTGCGAAATGCTGCGCTCAGCGAAAAGCTTGTTTGCCCTTTCCAGATTCAATTGCGCAAGATGGTAATTCGCTTCAGCCTGCTTGACCGCCTCTTCAGCTACTCTGAGGTCTTCTCTCCTTGCCCCTTTTATCAAGAGATTGTATTGCTGTTTTGCGATTTCCAGGCTCGCTTCCGCTTGCTTAACGTGCTGGACAAGTGACTTGTGGTCGATCTCTGCAAGCGTGTCGCCTGCTTTTACCTCTGCCCCTTCTTCGAAATTCATCTTGATGATTTGGCCAGGAACAAGGACAGCCACCGACGTCTCAGTAGCTTCAATAGTGCCAGTAGCCTTCAGAAAGTCCGCCGAGGGCGGGTTTGAGCTACATCCAGCAGCAAAAATAGTTAGAGCGATGATTAGAAATCTGTTTTTCATTTTCCCCTTTCTTATCCGCCTTCGGCGGACTTTTGTGCTTCGAATTGTGATAAACGCCGATTTTGGATGACCGAGGCGAAATGGAGCTTCAGTTGATGACCAGTAAATCGTGCTGTATTTAGTTTCTCCACTAAAAATATATGTGTTAAATTTCCTGAAAGCAATCCATTTGCTGTGATGTTGGCTGACTGTGTTGGGGAGAAATCGAGGCACAAATAACCGGGGACTCCTGTTTTAAGCCCGAGGTTCATAAGTCTGTGGCTGAGAAGTTTGGGGGTGTCACGAACGTTTCAGCAGAAGGGAATCTTTTTTCCACAGCATTTTTTGCCTTGAGGGTAGATTCCTCCGAGTGGAAGAGGGCATAGAGTGCTGAGCCGCTTCCTGTGAGTGAAGCAAATACTGGTCTGGTTGCAAGCAGCGTTTTTGCTATCGCTGCAATTTCACTATGTGTTGCGAAGACTAGTGGTTGAAAATCGTTCTTTGCGATCGAAAAGAGAGCAGTTGGATTGATGGGGAGAGTCATTGCGGCATGGAGGAGTTCCCCGGTCGGCTTGCCGGGGCGTATCCGAACATGTTCATATGCCCATGCACTTGAGATATGGATCGGCGGAGAGACAATGAGAATCCAGTAAGGGAGAGCAAGGTCGATAGGGTGCAAGATTTCCCCTCGACCAGTAGCGTATGCCATTCCAGGATGCAGAAAATAGGGAACATCGGCTCCAACAGTCGCTGCAATTGTGTGGAGTATATCAGGGTCTGAAACGTTCCACAGGGCTGCAAGTCCGCGTATGACCGCAGCAGCATCACTACTGCCACCACCAAGTCCAGCGCCGATAGGGATTTGCTTTTCGAGAGTGATCTCCAGCCCACGTTCAATGTTCGTATGGTTGCGAAAGGCATTTGCTGCTTTGATGCAAAGATTTCCCTCATTTGGTATCTCTCGTCCCGTGCAAGTAAAAAGGATGCTCTCTTCCTTAGTTTCGCGAAGGGTGATCACATCGTAAATGTTGACAGAATAAAAAATCGTTTCGATGTCATGATAGCCATCGTCGCGGATGCCGTAGACAAAAAGCCCGATGTTGATTTTTCCGTAGGCACGGAGGCGAAGAGATTCCATTTCTATCTCCAATGGATAGGTTTGATTGTATAGCCATCGCTTTGGAACACGACGGCTCCATTTTCATCTGTGCGACTTACTTCTGCACCGAGAAGACGCAATCGGGTCAAGACTTCTTCTGATGGATGGTTAAATTTATTAAATTTACCGACTGAAACAACAGCATATTTCTGTTCTGCTCCCTTTCGGGTATCCCCCTCAGACTTTGGTTGAGCCTGTCCACTGTTATTGTAGTGGGAAAAAATTGCCTTCACGTAGGGTAGCGAGCTGCTCGTGATGCTACCATGATGCCCTACTTTCAAAATGTTACTTCTGAGAAAATCTCCGTACGCTGCAACCATCTGTGATTCAGGGTCTCGTTCTGCGTCCCCGGAAAGGACCATGCTCGTTTCTCCATACATGACCTTAAGTACGGTTGAGCTGTTGTTGAGGTGACTGTACGAAGCGTTTGAATCCGCAGAAACGAAACAGTTCGTCGGACTGAGCACGTAGACTCGCGCAGTTGGCGTCACGTTAATTCTTTCCCCAGCTCGGATTATTGAACGGCGGAGATGTTTTTCCTCGATTAGATGAATGTACTCACGATAGAGTTTAGTGTTTGTCACCTGACCCGGGTCAATGACTTCGCCCACTGGTATTGAACGAAGCACAGCAGGGATTCCACCGAGATGATCGCTATGTGGATGCGTTGTTACAACCACGTCGAGATGGCTGATGCCTTCCCGTTTTAGAAATGGTACAACGACTTTTTCTCCTGCGTCGTAAGTAAATGTCTTCGGTCCTGCATCAACCAACATTGTTTTTCCATCTGCAAAGCGAATAAAGGCAGCGTCGCCCTGACCTACGTCAAGAAACGTGACAGTAAGATTTCCATCCTGCTTTGTGATGCTTCCGGGGAAGAGAAGGCTCATCCACACAGTGGCGGTCGCTAAAAAAAGTGCAATGAGAATCAATCGTTTTGTCATATTCCCTCGCGGTGTCATGATGATTGCAAATGATGCAATATAGAACACTATTGCCCATCCAACGTGAAATGCATTCACATGTAAACTTGCAAACGGTAATCCTCCGGCTGCTGTAACGAACTTCAAAAGGACAGAGGTCAGGAATTGCGCTGCAGCAGCATAATAAACAGCGATTGACTGACTCACCGCGGCAAAGCTCAGCAGCGATACTCCGGCTGCTGCTACTAATCCGACCCACGGAACTACGAACAAATTTGCCACGAGAGCGACGAGTGATACGCGGCTGAAATATGCAGCTGTTATAGGGAATGTTCCAATGAATGCAGCAACTGAAACGGCGAGCAAATCGAAGACAGGTGCAATCCATGCCAGCCCGCTTACGGCGTGCCGGCCAAAGATCCCGCGGAGAGGTTTATAGAGCGTGACAATCCCTATGACGGCAGCGAATGAGAGCAAGAAGCCGACGTTAAAGATTGAAAATGTGTCGATAGTAAGAATAATCAGCGCCGCTGCAGCAATTGTGTTCAGTGAGCTGGTTTTCCGTTCCATAGCGTGGCCAAGGACAATGGCTGAGGTCATGATCCCGGCGCGCACGGCAGACGGTGGGGCGCCAACAAGGATGACGTAGAATGTCAAGGTAACCATTGTGGCAAGTGCTTTTGGCGTGCGCGGCAACCGAAAAACATCAAGCAGAGCAAAAACGATGGCAGCGATAATGCCTACGTGAAGACCAGAAACAGCAAGTACGTGTATGACGCCAGCATTGATGAAGGCCGAGCGCACATCCGGGTCAACGCCACTTCGATCGCCAAGAAGAAGTCCTCTGAGAAAATCCCCTTCTTCACCTCCAACGAACCTGTTGAAGACATCGGTGCACCATTCCCGTGTGGCTCGAGCTGCTGCATGCAAGGGATCCTCATGCATCTCCTTGTTGATTAATTGGATATTATCAGCGTCTGCATGGAGCAAAGCATGAATGTCACGCATCTTAAGATATGCAGCATAGTCAAGCTCCCCGGGATTCCGAGCTGGCTCAGGAAGTGAAAGCATTCCATGAATCTGGTATATCTTTCCAGGTCTGATGGCGTAAATCCAGAGCGATGAGTCTGATGGATTCTTCAAGTGAATGTATGCGAGGACGTTTCCCTTCACCGCTTCCCAGGAGCTCTTAACCCGAAAGCTATCTATATGGAAAGCAAAAGTGACTTTTGCTGGTTTGATGTGTGGCGGCTCAAGAGCTGAACCAATGGATGTGACCTCCACACCACGGTAGATGGATGAGTTCCAATTTCCTCTGTAGTTAAACCGTTCTGCTTGAGCAATTTGTTGGACGATATGCGCCAGTTTATGTGATGCTCTCATGTAGTCGTTGTACCCATGTATGAATGCTCCGGCTCCAGCTACTCCGAGTAGAAGCAAAATGTCTGTGAGAAAAACAACAGGATGGGGTGTTTCACGAGATTCATGCACTATTCTACGCCAGAGGAACGTAAGTCCGCCAGCAGTGGCTGTAACCAGAGCGACAGCAAGGAATGTAGCAATCAGGGGAAAATGAAAGGAATGCTGAAGCAAGATCCCCGCTGTGAACATCAGAGCAACTTTTACCGCCGGATATTTGAATGTATTCATTGCAAAGAGCTTAAAGAGTCTCAGCAAGATGTAGAAGAGCTGGGGCGACGTCAGCGATCGTCTTCGCACGTTTTGCGATAAGTTTGCGACCGCGCCCTACGAGAAGTAACGGCACGGGATTGCGTGTGTGTGTCCGCGTCGAAAGATCTTCGATGTTTCCGTGGTCGCTTGTCAATACAATAAGCGTGGAGCGCAGATTTACTTCTTTCAGAAGACCTGCAAGAAATCGATCATACCTCTCAAGTACATCGATAGCCCACGCTCGCTCCTGTGAATGACCCGCATGGTCAGTAAGGTAGAACTCAAACAGGGTAAAGAAATTTTCGCTGAGAAGGCGAGCCAGACGTTTCCCTGCTGTTTCCGGTGTGATGATAGGCAAGTGCTCATATCCAAGCTCGCGCCAGCGAGCGTTTATAATGTCAGATGAAAGGGCTCTGCCCCGAATAAGATCTGAATATTGTCTGAGCGGTACCCCTGAAAGAAGGCAGGAAAGTGTAGTGACAGTTAGTCGAAGTGTCCCTGTATCGACATATTGAAAGAATTGTCGTGGGTAGGCATTGACAAAACTTACACGACGTCTGCGTTTCTGAAATTGCTTGAACAGATTTTTCTTCTCAAGTATATCTCTGAGTTCGACAGGTGGGTAAGGACCGAAATGTTTCCCGAAGAGAACGGGGGCTTTCGCTCCGGTGAAAAGAGCCATCTGCCCTGTCCCACTTTGAGGCAAGCCTTTAATACCGAAAGTTACATCGAGCGGTACAAGAGTAGCCTCTCTCGTTTCAAATCGTTGGTTGGCAAATGAAGGGAGTGAGCCCCCAAGGAGTGAGCGGAAGGTTGGGAGAGAGGCGGCGAAAAAAGGATTGATCGCAGGGTCATCGGATCCGATTCCAACTCCGTCTAAAAACAGCAGCAGAATGTGCATACACAATCATTAAGGTTTTTGAAAGATAACTGCACGCCACCACGATTCGAGTTCGGCAAGAGACTCATGGAGCACGTGACGCGCGACGCTGTCAAACGAGTCGGAAGTTTGACATTGCTGGAGAAGAGTGAAAATTGCTTCGGTGCCAAAGCGTGATCGCAGAGCCTGGATTGTAGCAACGAGAACGTACTTAAGGTCAGGATCTGCCGGTCCATTTCCTGAGACCAACAGTTGCTCATCTAGGTCTGAAAGATGCCTTATCCCGGCATCAGCAAGGACCCCTCCGACGGCTGTTTCTATGCCTGTGCCGCCCACGGCGGTAATTGTGTCACCACTGAAAACCAGTGCCGCTCCTTCGATGAGCCATCGTGGGCAACCCTCTCGAATTCTCGGCGCGAGAATTGCACGGAGCAGGAAATAGTCAAATCTATGTCGCCATGCTGATGAATTTTCCCAGTCGGAGGCAATGGTGACGGTGATTCCTTCATCAGTTGCCTTAAAGATATTCTCTGCCCCACGTCCAGTTGATTTTCTTATAAACACGTGGAGATGTATTTCACTCGGTATCTCAATAGGTAATCGAGAAGAAAGCGTCCCGTAACGATCTTCGCATGCATTCACAAAGTGTGCAAGTCTATCAGGCTGGATCTTCCCCTCCACTGTGATGGCAAAGTGCTCTGATCTAACGCGTTTCTCCATTGGCTGACTTGTTGCCACTGTTGTCAGAAGCACAAAGACAATGAATGGAGTGCTGTACTGGGCAATCTTATTGACTTTCCACCAGGACTGTGACCGGACCTGCATTGATGATCTCCACATCCATCATCGCACGGAATACGCCGGTCTTCACTCTTTCAGCTCCGAGAATTTTTCTTAGCGAATGAACGAACCGCTCATAAAGTCCTTCAGCCAAACTTGCTGGAGCTGCCTCCGTCAGACTGGGCCTATTCCCCTTCCGTGTGTCGGCGTACAGTGTTACCTGTGAAACCACAATTACTTCCCCCTGCACATCTTGAATCGAGAGATTCATTTTCTCGTTCACATCCCCAAAGATCCGCAGTTGAGCACACCGGGCAGCTAAGAATTCAGCATCTTCAGGCGTGTCATCCGATTTGATCCCCAGCAAAATGACCATGCCCGCACCGATTGAACTTACAACTGTCCCGTTGACGTAGACGCTTGCTCGCCTCACTCGTTGGACAAGGGCTCGCATTGTGGTTCCTCACTCCATATCAGGATGCATTTTTTATTTACTCTATTTCCGATTTGCGATGACAACTCGCTCAATGCCAGAGTAGTCCTTAACGATGTGCACATTTAGAAGTTCTTCGTTATCGCATACAGCACGAGCTTTCCCAGCTTCATCGTGTCCCACCTCAAATATCAGCATACCTTGCGGTAGAAGAAGTTCATGCGTCAGCTTAACGATTCTTGAAATGTATCTCATCCCGTCCTCTCCTCCATTCAGAGCACTAAGCGGTTCATAAAGTTGAATCTCCGGCTCAAGCTGAGTAATTTCTGAGGTCGGAACATACGGGGGGTTCGAAACTATCAGATCATATGGGGCATCGAGCAGCGATGCAAGCTGGTCATTCATAACGTCAGCGTGGACGAGTTGCACCTGCTCACTGACACCATGCTTCTCAATATTCTTAGCAGCAACCCGGAGAGCCTCCCGGCTTACATCGAGAGCATCAACCTGGATTCTCTTCTCGGACATCTTGGCGAGGCTAATTGCGATGTTGCCGCTTCCGGTACAAACGTCAAGCACGCGGGGATTTTCCGTAGGGACATCCGACAAATATTTCAAAGCCTCTTCTACGAGAATTTCCGTTTCCGGGCGCGGTATGAGAACACCCGGCTCAACTGTAAAAGAGAATCCCATGAAATGCGCCTCACCAAGAATGTACTGCACTGGTTCATGCTTTAATCTTCTTAACAATAAGCTTTTAAATGAAGCAAGCTCTTCTTCTGTAAGAGGTTTTTCAAACTGGAGATAGAGATCAAGCCTGCGGCAACCCAGTGCATGCGCCAACAGAAGCTCAACCGTGAGACGAGAATCATTGAAGCCGCGCTCACGGAGGTACTCTGTTGACCAACGGATAAGCTCCATTACGGTCCAGCGCTTCTTTTGCTCAGAGACCTTCGTCTCCGTTAAGAGGTGCTCTGATTTTTCGACCCGATTAATGTGACTGTCCATCCGCAGAATTTCTTTCACGTGCTGAAGAACAGAGCAAGTTGGTGAAGTGCCTCGAGTTTCTCTTTCCGTCCGATCTTCGCCTTCTCAACAGCCTGCTTCATGACATCGATTGTCCGATCATAGATTGCTCGGTCGACTGGATAAGGATGACCATCTTTGCCACCGTGGGCAAAACTGAATCGCGCAGGGTCACGAAAGCTTGCTGGAACACCATAGATGATTTCCCCTACGAGAGCCAGTGCTCGGATGGTTTTCCCACCAACTCCTTCCAGACCAAGAAGCGCCTCAAAATTTTCCGGCTGCCGCTCATAGGTTTGTACAAAAATGTTCTTGAGCCGGTCAGGATTGATGTCAGCAACGAGGATATGGTGCCGCTGCGGCATCGTGAGTCGACTGATGGAGGAATCGGGCATTTCAACGAGATTTACATTCTGTTTTCCACTCCCGACACGAGTGGCGGCAGAGGCGTCGCGAACAGCATCCACAGCTTTTCGCACATTTGCAAGAAGCCGATCAGGGGGTAAGCGGCTGAGTTCTGCGGTGATGGATCGTGCGTTCTTACTCTCTGCTGCTACCATGTTCAGAACGATTCCGCGTTGTTCTGAGACAACTGCGGCATGAGGTTCGTTCACAAACGAAAGGAGTTTATCACTCAGCCAGTGGTAACGGCGAGCGGTCCCGAATAGTTCGTTCATCCCTTGCTGCACAACTGCCCAGTCACCTTGAGATGTGAAAATAAGATTATGATGGTAGATCTGGAATCCATCCTGAACAGCCGAGGAATCAACTTTTGCACTCATGCGACTTGCGTAGACAAGTGGACTAGGATCGATCCCAAGTCGCTCCGCTATCGTTTCAATTTCTAATGGTGTCTTTCGCGACGTTGCGCCTTTTCCACCTGTGACAAATAAACCGAGTTCGTGCTGAATATCTTTGAGTCCATCTTTGAGGGCACCGAGCGTGGTTGTTGTGACGCCGCTTGAGTGCCAGTCAAAGCCAAGCACGCATCCGAATGCTTGAAACCAATATGGATCTGAAATGCGTCGCAGAAACTCGTGTGGTCCAAATGCACTCACAATTGCAGCGGCGATCTCACGTGCGAGTGCTCTCATCCGCTGGAATAGCCAAGCAGGGGCTTTTCCACCATGAAGCGGTGTATCAGCAATTCCGGTTCTCATGTTCATCTGACTCCCATCATCTGTAAGTTATGCGATCCGATACTCATCTTCAACTTACGCGATTTTAGTCTTCACTTACTGACCGCCGTAGCGTAAGTGCGAGCGAATAGCCGGCTCGGTCCCTTTTGGCACAAAGTTGCCATGGTGCCGACATATCAGCATTCATACAAGAGGGGGATTTTCCGCCTACTTGGGCTGACAAGCGGCACTTTATTCCTCAAATTTTCACTTATAAGAACTAATCTTGGAATTGTACAGGAAGTTAGTTACTTTAATATGATGATAAAGTTCTTGTTACCATGATAGGAAACGTAACTCACAAGAGAAAACATAGCCGCCAGCGTGACAAGATCCTTGAAATCTTGCGTGGGACAAACACGCATCCGACCGCTGAATGGATTTACATGCAAGCAAAGCGCTCTCTACCGCGGTTAAGTCTTGGCACTGTTTACCGAAATCTCAGCCTCCTTAAAGAGCTTGGCATCGTCGACGAGATCCGACATGGCAACGAGCCGAGTCGTTTCGATGCAAACAGGCAGCCGCATTCTCATTTCATTTGTGAGGTATGCCACAGGGTTTATGATGTGGATGCCTTCCCATTACCTACTGTTCGTTTGGAGAAGAAGCTTGGATGCAAAGTGAGCGCGTACCGCGTTGAATTCTTCGGAATATGCAAGGACTGCCTTGCTCGAGAATCCCGCTTGATAAAATCCAGTGGCAAGATGGAGTAGACGAACCTCAGGAACTTCTGAAGCTCTGCGGTGGTTATTAGAGCAGAATTAGCTTTCTGTTTATCTCTTCAAATCAACGAGGGAAATTTATGACGAAACTGTATGAAAACGCTGGCCTTGTCGGTATTTCTCACATAAGTGTTGAAGATGCTAAAGCCGCGGGGTGTTAATTGGTTCGAAGTGAAGGAGATTCGCGCCCGAGTGGCTGAACAGGAAAGCGATGGAATTGAGTATCAAGTGACTCTTGCAAATCAGTCCGCCAAAGGTGGACTGTGAGTCATGTTTTCATCTTAAGTTCATTGGAAAGGGGAACACTATGTCGGTAAAACTTGGTGACAGAGCACCTAAATTTACACTTGTTGATACAAATTTGAAGGAACGTTCGCTTGAAGAATTTCTCGGGAAGAAAGTAGTGTTAGCTTTCTATCCTGGTGCGTTTACAAGTGTTTGTACAAAGGAGATGTGCACATTTCGAGATGCGCTGTCGAGGTTCGAAACTCTTGATGCTCAAGTAGTAGGCATCAGTGTGGACGGACCGTTTGCTAACAAGGCTTTTGCTGAACAAAATAGATTGACGTTTCCGATTCTCTGTGATTACACTCGCTCTGTTAGCAAGCAGTACAGCGGGGTGCATGAGGATTTTGTCGGCATCAAAGGATATTCAGTGGCTAAACGTGCGGTGTTTGTTCTGGACAAGGATGGTGTGGTTCGTTATTCCTGGATTTCTGAGGACCCCGGTAAAGAACCAGATTACGAGGAAATCACTGAGGCACTAAGCGGAATCCGGTGATGAGTCTGTGTCAGCCCACGGCGGGAAAAAAACCAAAATTCCACCTAAGATAATTTGACTTTTGTCCACCTATGGCGGACAAGCTTCATTTTGCAGTTGTATGACCATGGTCTCATGCTTCAACAAGCTCAGCATGAGAGAACAAAAACTTAGGACTCGCAATGGAGGTTTTATGGCGGCTCTTAAAGTAGGAGATAAAGCTCCCACCTTCACACTTCCTGCTGCAGACGGTACGCAGGTTTCTTTAGCTGATTTCAGGGGGAAGAAAGTAATCCTTTATTTCTATCCGAAGGATAACACTCCGGGTTGTACACGGGAAGCTTGCTCATTCCGCGATAACATGAATCGCTTAGCGTCCAAAGGGGCTGTTGTCCTTGGTGTGAGCGTTGACTCAGTAGCATCTCATAAAAAATTTGCTGAGAAGCACGGCTTAACGTTTCCTCTTTTGAGCGACGAGAAGAAAGAGGTTGTCAAGGCATACAATGTTTGGAAACGCAAGAGTCGATATGGGCGAACATTCATTGGGACGGAGAGAACGACGTTTGTCATTGATGAGGAGGGGAGGATTGCCCACATCTTCCCGAAGGTGAGCGTTGAAGGACATGTAGATGAAGTGCTTGCTGTACTCTGATTTGATCCACAGGTGAAACTCTAAGCGCGCTTTTAGCGGACGATTTCATCGGCATCAAGGGGCAAGAGACGATGGTTTATGTGACTCGAAGAGAGCATTTCAGTGCCGCCCATCGATTGTTCAATCCGGCTTTCACTGACAGGCAAAATGAAGAAATCTTTGGACAATGCAACAATCCATCAGGGCATGGCCATAACTATGTCATTGAAGTGACGATTGCCGGAGAGCCTGATCCGCAGACAGGGATGGTCATCGATCTAAAAAAGCTCGGCGATATTATCAAAGCAGAAATTATCTCGCACGTCGATCACAAGCATCTCAATTACGATGTGCACTTTCTCAGGGGGATAATTCCGACGGCGGAGAACCTTGCAAAAGTCTTCTGGAATATCCTTGCCTCAAAGATTGTTGAGGGGAAGCTTTATTCAGTGAAGCTGTTTGAGTCTGATCAGAATTTTGCAGAATACCGAGGTGAGTAAATGAATCATCGAGTTGATGTTCAGCTTGACAGGATGGAGGTTCTCATTTATGAGCTCCTGAAAGAAATAGGAGAAGATCCTCATCGTGAAGGGCTTCTCAAGACTCCGGAGAGAGTGGCTCGTGCCTGGCATTTTCTCACCCGTGGATATGAGCAGGATATCAGGACGGTCATCAATGGAGCGGTCTTTGAGGAGAAATACAATGAGATGGTGATGGTGAAGAACATTGATTTCTTTAGCATTTGTGAACATCATATGCTCCCCTTTTATGGTAAAGCACATATTGCCTACATTCCAGATGGGAAGATCATTGGCTTGAGCAAGCTTCCGCGCATTGTAGAGGTTTTCTCGCGCAGGCTGCAGGTCCAGGAGCGTTTAACGCAGCAGGTCGCTGAGACGCTGAACGAGGTTCTGGAGCCAGCAGGTGTGGCTGTTGTCATGGAGGCAAAGCACCTGTGCATGATCATGCGTGGCGTGGAGAAGCTTAACTCTATTGCGACGACAAGTGCTATGCTTGGGGTCTTTCGTGAGAATGAACGCACTCGACAGGAATTCCTTTCGCTTATCAAGAACGAGCTCAAATGAACCAGCCCGTTGAATTCTCCAGCCCGGGTCATCCGGTTGTCTGGGTGACTGGTGCCAGCAGCGGTATCGGCAGGTCGATTGCGGAGTCGTTTGCGCGTATCGGGGCGCAAGTTGCTCTTTCTGCCCGTCGTGAGGGACTGCTTGAGGAGGTAGCAAAGACTATTTGGGCATCTGGTGGAGTGTGTGAAATTTTTCCTTGTGATGTTCGCTCATCATCGTGCGTTAGCGATGCGCACGAAATGATCGTAAAACGCCTTGGCTCTGTTGATGTTCTTGTGAATAATGCCGGAATCAATCATGCGAAACTTGTCACTGAGATGAGTGAGGATCAATTTGATGATGTCATTGCAACGAACCTCCGTGGAGCATTTCTTTGCGCGAAACAAGTCTTGCCCTCCATGATTGAGAAATCACGTGGACACATCTTTATGATCTCTTCTGTTGCGGCAAAAACCTGGTTTCACCGCTATGGAGCGTATAGTGCCTCGAAGGCTGGCTTGGCGGCGTTTGCCTCTGTGCTCCGCGAGGAAGTTCGGAAGTATGGGATAAAGGTCACAACAATTTACCCCGGGGCTACCGCAAGCGAAATCTGGGCTAAGCACACACTGGAAAAGCACCGTCAGCGAATGATGAGACCCGAAGATATCGGTAGTCTTGTCATCACGCTATATCAGCAATCGCACCGGATGTTAGTTGAGGACGTCATTGTTCGCCCCATCGGTGGGGATTTGTAAAATTCTTACCAACTACTGTTGAATTTATCCTTGTACATTGCGATGAAGTTGCCGAATCATGTTGCAGTTGTCACCGGAGCAGGGCGTGGAATCGGACGAGCGCTTTTACTTCGCCTTGCCCGTGAAGGAGCAAAACTCCTTCTTAAGGACACTATCAGAACTTGAAACACTCACCCGTGAGATTCGAGCCATTGGCCGCGATGCCGTAAAGGAAGA
Source organism: Bacteroidota bacterium (assembly GCA_049973045.1). GTDB lineage: Bacteria > Bacteroidota > Ignavibacteria > 0-14-0-80-59-12 > 0-14-0-80-59-12 > JBMFJZ01. The sequence goes on from JBMFJZ010000002.1 coordinate 236,704, forward strand.
TGAAGTGTATGTGCCTGATGTGTTCTTTATGACGCGGGGATTTTTGCCATCAACGATTCAGCATCGAAGTGGGACGGTCATCGATATTGCGTCCCTTGCCGGAAACAATCCGTCTTCGGCGGAGCGGAATGGCTTGCAATGACTGCATGTCCGGGTTCAGTGGGCATGGCGCCACTGGACATCCTGTACGGACTGACCCCAGGGTTCTCCAACCGGAACCCGCCTTCGGCGGGCTGAAGTTGTGATTCCGCTCTCCGTATGCCAGCTGAAGTAATGGTGAGCGAAATTGACTTACGCCACAGAAGACCTTGAAGTCCATTTAAATCCTTCCCTTGTAATTTTTGCGGACAGATAGTAACTTATTTAGAAGTTGATGCTATTTCAAGTGACTGCGAAGTGGTCTACCGCAAGTTTAAGGAAAGGAATCCTCTATGTTCAGAATCTTAGAAAAAAACGATCTCGCTGCGCACGTCCACCGTTACGTAATTGAGGCGCCAGCAGTTGCGAAGAAAGCACGGGCGGGGCAGTTTGTCATTCTACGGATCGTTGAAGAGGGCGAACGCATTCCGATCACAATCGCTGATTGGGACCAGAAACAAGGAACGATCACACTCTTTGTTCAAGCCGTGGGGAAGACGACAATTCAAATGAGCAGAATGCATCAAGGGGATTTTATCGCCGATGTTGTTGGTCCTCTTGGTAATCCCAGTGATGTGGAAAAGGCTGGGACGGTTGTCGCACTTGGTGGGGGATTTGGAATTGCAGCGATTCATCCTATCGTTCGAGCACACACAGAGCTTGGGAACCACACAATTTCCATTATCGGCGCTCGCACGAAAGACCTCCTTATTCTTGAGAATGAAATGCGTAATGTTTCCTCTGAGGTCCGCATTGCTACCGATGATGGAAGTTATGGATACAAGGGATTTGTGACTGGCGTGCTGAAGGAGATGCTCGAAACAAAGGAACGGATTGATCTTGTGCTTGCCATCGGTCCTGTGCCAATGATGAAGGCTGTTAGCGATCTAACACGACCATATGGCATCAAGACGCTTGTAAGCTTAAACCCGATTATGGTGGATGGCACAGGTATGTGTGGGGCATGTCGTGTCCAGGTTCATGGCGAAACGAAGTTCGCCTGTGTTGATGGACCTGAGTTCGATGCTCATGAAGTTGATTTTGAGCTTTTGACACATCGATTAAAAATGTATAAGAAGCAAGAGGAAATCTCGCTGAGGCGTTATGAGGAAAAATGTTCTGCTATTATCGAAAGTGGGACTGCGGCAGCTGAACGGAAGAAGGAGGCGGTCGTCCTATGAAGATCGACTTTAACCGAAAACTTACGAACAAGGAGAGGATGCAAATACCTCGCCAGCCGATGCCGGAGCAGGATCCAGCGATTCGTGCACACAATTTTGATGAAGTTCCGCTCGGCTATACAGAGGAGCAAGCCCGAATTGAAGCCCTGCGATGCATTCAGTGTCCAACACAACCTTGCGTTGATGGCTGCCCTGTTTCAATTCAAATCCCACAGTTCATAAAGCTGATTGCTGAGGGGGATTTCGTTGGAGCAGCGCGGAAGATCAAAGAGACAAATGCGCTTCCAGCAATCTGTGGCAGGGTGTGTCAGCAGGAAAATCAATGTGAGGCAGTCTGTGTTGTTGGCAAAAGGGGTGAGCCAGTGGCAATTGGTCGGCTCGAACGATTCGCAGCAGATTATGAACGAGAGCATGGACTAATAGAGCTCCCGAGGCTTCCATCGCCAACCGGTAAGAAGGTTGCTGTGATCGGTGCTGGACCGGCAGGGCTCGCAGCCGCCGGAGAGCTAGCACTCCATGGACATTCTGTTACAATTTTCGAAGCACTTCATAAACCTGGTGGAGTTCTCTTCTATGGCATCCCTGAGTTCCGCTTACCGAAGTCAATTGTTGAAGCGGAGGTTCAGTATGTGAAAAACCTCGGCGTTGAGCTGAAAACGGATTTCGTTATCGGGAAAACGAGGACAATTGATGAACTTCTTGAAGAAGACGGATACGACGCTGTATTTATTGGAACTGGTGCCGGGTTGCCGTACTTTCTCAAAATACCCGGGGAGAATCTCAATGGTGTGTATTCCGCCAATGAATTTTTAACTCGTGTGAATCTTATGAGAGGATTCCTCTTCCCTGAGACTGACACACCAATTCCATTTGCGAAGCGAATTGCTGTCTTTGGTGCAGGGAACACTGCGATGGATGCTGCTCGCACAGCACTTCGGTTGCCTACAGCTGAAAAGGTGTATATCATCTACCGTCGCTCTCGTGCAGAGATGCCCGCGCGGAAAGAAGAGATTGAACATGGAGAGGCTGAGGGGATCGAGTTTGTTTTCCTTGCCAGCCCTGTTCGATTCATCGGTGATGACGAAGGATGGTTGAAGGCTGTCGAGCTCCAGAGAATGGAGCTCGGTGAGCCAGATGCCTCGGGCAGACGCCGCCCGGTTCCAATTGCTAACAGCGAATTCACGTTCGAGATCGATGCCGCAATTATTGCCATTGGTAATGGCTCTAATCCACTTGTTGCAAAGACGACGCCTGGCCTTGCTGTGGATAAGTGGGGGCATATTATTGCAGATCCGGAAACCGGGAAGACCTCCCGCGACCGCATCTATGCTGGCGGCGACATCGTGAGAGGTGAAGCTACGGTGATTGAAGCGATGGGAGATGGCCGGAGAGCAGCGAAGGCGATCCATGAGTTTTTGATGAATGAGCTTGTGAAACCTGCCAGTCAGCAAACTGCGGAGCTGCAGAGCTATTAGTGGGGGGCGATGCAAACTGAATAAGGCATTCTGTAAAGACACACACTCTTCCAATTTTTTAAGCTTGAAAGGTACCGATTTCCTTTTCTTCCAAGCGAGGAGTTAGCATGTACAAAAAACCGGTTATACATGTTGAACACCTGTGCAAAGCCTACGATTCGACCCTGGCTGTGGATGATGTCTCCTTCGAAGTCTATGAGGGAGAAATCTTCGGCATGGTCGGTCCTAATGGAGCTGGCAAGACGACCACTATCGAGCGTATCGAAGGACTGCGCCATCCAGACAGCGGCCAGGTATGTGTGTTAGGCCTTGACCCCCACCACGATGGGTACGCTCTTCGCTCGCGGATCGGGATACAACTGCAAGAGTCGGTCTTGCAAGACCGCATTAAAGTTTGGGAGGCCCTTGATCTCTTTGCCGCCTTCTATCCCCGCTCCGTAAACTGGCAGCCCTTGCTGGAACAGTTAGGGCTCATGGAGAAACGGAATACACCCTTCGCGAAACTCTCCGGCGGGCAGAAGCAACGCCTTTTCATCGCCTTGGCTCTGGTCCATGACCCTGAGATAGTCTTCTTGGACGAGCTGACCACAGGGCTTGATCCCCAGGCTCGCCGGGCGATGTGGGATCTTGTGCTACAGATTCGGGAGCGCGGCAAGACTGTCTTCCTGACCACCCACTTTATGGAAGAGGCAGAGCGCTTATGCGACCGAGTTGCCATCGTGGATCGTGGCCGCGTCGTCGCACTGGATACGCCGGAAGGGCTGATTCGCACTCTCGGGGCGGAAAATCGGGTGGTGTTTACTGTGGATGGGCTATTCGAGCCACAGCGATTGAGCAAACTGACGGGTGTGACGCGGATCGAAACAATCGGCGAGCGCGTGATTGTCTATGGCTGTGGGGATGGAATGGTTGGAGAGGTGGTCAATGCCCTGACGACGAGCGGCATGCGCTTCCGCGACCTGCGTACCGAACAGCCAAACCTTGAGGACGTCTTCCTCGCTTTAACGGGACGAGAAATGCGAGACTGAAGGAGGAGAACAGATGCGTGGATTCTGGAAGTTGACATGGACAGAGATCAAACTCTTCCTGCGGGAACCGATGGCGGCATTCTTTACCTTGGCGTTTCCACTCATGATGCTTTTCCTGTTCGGCAGCATTTATGGCAATAAACCGACGCCGTTCTTTGGGGGATACGGCTCGGTAGATGTTTCAGTCCCTGCCTACACAGCTATGATCATTGCCACCAGCGGTCTCCTTTCCTTGACTATTGCCATGGCGTCGTATCGCGAGCACGGAATCCTTCGTCGCCTGAGGGCCACTCCGCTACGCCCTCAAGCCATCCTGGGTGCACAGGTGATCGTCATCTTTCTGATGACGGCACTGGGCATGGCCCTGTTAGTCATCGCAGGCAAGTTGGTCTACGGCCTTCGGTTTGCCGGGAATCCTTTGAGTGTGCTTGCAGCTTTTGTTCTAAGTTGTATGAGCTTCTTTGCCATCGGATTTGTGCTGGCAGGTCTTTTGCCCACAGCACGCACTGCTCAGATTGTGGCTATGGTCCTCTTCTATCCGATGATTTTCCTTTCTGGGGCAACGCTTCCGAGAGAAATATTACCGGAGAGCATCAAGAAATTCGCTCAAGTGTTGCCTCTAACCCATGTGGTGACTTTGTTACGGGGACTGTGGATGGGTGAGCCGTGGGGAGACCATTTTTTGGAAGCAGGCATTCTGTCTGCAGTCTTGATCACCGGAATCTTGATCTCGGCAAAGACATTTCGGTGGGAATGAAAGCATTAGGTTATCACAATCAAAGTAGCGGGCTAACCAGCGCTTCCAGCCGACCGCTCCGCGACGGCTGAAGCGCGAGCCGTTAGTGCGATGAATCTTGCACAGTCTGCTATAATTTCAACAACATGATGTTGTATTACCCCCGGAGTAGGCTGTGTTTCAACGCATCTTGAAGCAAATCCGCGAGTAGGTTCGTCAGCGCCAGTATGTCATGACCTTGCACGCGGAAGAAGAAACGAGCGATGATGGTTTGAGCATCTTTGATGTTGAGCGCAGTTTATTGACAGGTGAGATTGTTGAACCGCAGAAGGATGCCGTCACTGGCGAGTGGAAATATCTGGTCAAAGGCAACGCGGTTGCAGGCGATGAAATGATGACTGTTGCGAAAATCAGTCCGACAGGCAAATTGGTCATCATAACGGTCTATCGTTTGTAAGAGGTGAAAACTATGGTTTGTGATATTTGTGGTAAGGAAGGTGCACGTATCCGACATGTCACCCGCAGTTATGGCAAGGGTGAGAATTTGCTCATCATTGAGAACATTCCTCTGGTGAGTTGTCCGCATTGTGGCGAAAGTTATTTCACGGCGGAGACGTTGCACGAGATTGAGCGTATCAAGCTGCACCGTCAGAGTTTTGCGAGCAAGCGTCAAGTGGCAATTGCCGAGTTTGCCTGATTTCGATTTGCGGTGGCGGGCTAACACTGGCTGCAGGCGGACACATTCGGTACGCTCAGTGCAGGCAGCGGCTTCGCCGCTGAGGGTACGCCCCGCAAGCCAGCCGAGTGGTTTTTGAGCGAAGGTATCTTGCCCGCGCCGCCGCTGAGCCTTGCCGTTAGCTGGCTTTGCTAAGGCTCAAAAAGGAACTTGAATGTCATCGTCTAATCAAACATTTGATTTGATTGTAATAGGCTCTGGCATTGGCGGGTTGACAGTTGCCAGCCTAATGTCACAAATGAAACACAAGCGTGTGTTAGTTCTGGAACGGCATTTCAAATTAGGCGGCTTTACCCACAGTTTTACACGCCCGAAAAAGCGCTCATGGGATGTCGGTCTGCACTATGTCGGCGAAATGGGTGCTGACATGATAGGCAGACAGTTATTTGACTTGATTACCCAGCAAAAAGTACAATGGAACAAGATTCCTTCCCCTTTTGAGAAGTTTGTTTATCCCGACTTTACATTCGACGTGCCTGATGACGAACATTTATATCAGCAAGCACTCATTGAACGTTTTCCGCATGAGCGAGCAGGAATCGAGCAGTACTTCAAGGATATTTTGCGCGTGGCAGATTGGTATCGTATAAATATGCTTATGCAATCTGCCCCCGCCTTGATTCGATTGCCTACACAGCTAATCAAATCAGGCGCAAAAGGCATGGCACTCATGACCACCGCTGAGTATCTGAATCGGCTCTTCAAAGACGTCAAACTGAAAGCAGTGTTGGCTTCACAATGGGGCGACTATGGACTTCCTCCTGCCAAAAGCGCCTTTGCCATTCATGCGCTTATCGTTGCTCATTATTTCAAGGGTGGCTACTATCCTGCGGGCGGGGCAGAAACAATTCCAAAAAGCATTGTGCCCATCGTTGAAGCCAGAGATGGTCAGTGTCTTGTAAATCACACTGTTACCGAAGTTATTGTACGCAATGGCAGGGCTATTGGCGTAAAAGTTATGGCTAAAGCGGGACAGGGAATTGTAGAGAAGGAATTCTTTGCCCCTGTAATTGTTTCGGATGCTGGCGCGTATACCACGTTCAAGCATCTTCTACCCGAAAACGTGCCATTGCCGTTTCGCCATCAACTCGAACAAGTGGCGGGGGGATATGGCTTCATCACTGTGTATCTTGGTCTCAAGGAAAATCCGTCGAAACTTGGCTTTCATGGCGAAAATCACTGGATTTATTCAGGGTACGACCATGACGAAATGTGTCAACGTCGCAATGAAATCCTAGAAGGTAAACCGAGTTACTGTTATCTTTCCTTTCCCTCGCAGAAAGACCCACAAGCCGTTGCCCACACCGCTGAAATTATCACTGCGCTAGATTATGCAACCGTTGAAAAATGGAGAAATTCCCCTTGGTTAAGACGCGGCACTGATTATCAAGATTTAAAAAATAAACTTGCTGAAGCACTGATCGATTTCGTTAATACGCGTTATCCAGGATTTAAAGATTTGGTGGACTATCAGGAAGTATCAACGCCAATCACCGTAGAAACATTTACGGGACATTTCCGTGGTTCAATCTATGGGATCCCCGCCACGCCTGAACGATTCCGCTTGTCTTGGTTAAAGGCAACTACACCTGTTAGGAACCTTTACTTGACTGGTACAGATGTAGCCGCATTGGGTATTCTCGGTGCACTTATGGGTGGTGTAGCGACCTCCGCTCATCTGCTTGGCAGTTCAGGGATAATGCAAATTCTTTCTATGGCAAAAAGGTTTCATCAGCCAAACGCCAGCTAACACGCGCTTGCACCTGACGCTGCTCCGCTGCGCTTCGCGGCGCAGGTGAAGCGCAGGCCGTTGTGCGGCATACGTTGCAACGTCATAAAGTTGAGAGGACAGGTACATTACAAAGCACGAATGTTTGAATCAAGAAATGGATGGTTTATGCCGACTGCCTTACGTGTGGGGCCGTATCGATTCTACTTTTACTCGTACGACTGTGGTGAACCTCGTCACACGCACGTAGACCGTGAGAGCAAGAGTGCAAAGTTTTGGCTTGACCCCGATGTGGCCTTGGCTGAAAATCATGGCTATAATCGAAAAGAGTTGCGTGACCTTGAACATATTGCGCGAGAAAATCGGGAGAGATTGAGACATGAATGGACGCTTTCTGCAGTGGTCACCCTGACCCTACCTAGGATCACCCATGTCTTGGTGACGGATGATACGCTGTCAGTGGATTTGGAAGATGGGCGCACGATTTCTGTGCCGATTGCGTGGTATCCGCATTTGGCGCATGGAACACCTGAAGAACGTGCCCATTTCCAGATTAGCAGTGCGGGATACGGCATCCATTGGCCTGAGCTTGATGAAGACATTGGTATTGCAGGTCCGGTGCTAGGGAAAAGGTCAACGGAAAGCCCAGCGTCTTTTGAGCGCTGGCTTCAGCAACGTAAGAAACAGGCGTAAATGCCGCCCAACGCGCGCATCCAGCCGACAGGCTGATGCGCCAATCCTTAGCCGCAGGAAGATCGAACCTTGAAAAGGAATTTGGACGCCGGGGCAGATAGGTGGCGTCGCCTGGCGTGGCATGTTGCCTGAGAAGGTGGCTTCCGGGCGGTGGAGTCGGATTTCCATCGGTGAAATGCGGCAAACACCATTTGCACCTGACCGCCTTCGGTGCGGGTACGCGTGGCGCGATTTGCGTAAATTTCGTTGTTTGCAGGTGGCGCATTCTTGCGTATCACGGCGGCAGGTGAAACCAAGCGTTGGGCAGCTCATTCTTCTAAACGAGATATGAGAATTCCAAAAGTCGTTGCGCTTGTTATGCTTGTGCTGGTTTCTTGTGCGCCAGCGGTTGCAGCGGTTCCGACAGAAACGGCTGTTATCCCAACAGGCACGTCAACACCCGTATTACATCCACCAACGATTACGTTTATTGCAGTGCCTGAAAGTAGTGAGTACTCCACCGCCAGCGAACTTGCTTCTGGGGGCGATGATTCTAACAGCGGCTCAATTGCTCACGGGAAACAATACTTTGGCCTTGTTGTTTCCGTGGCGAATTTCTGTATTTCTAGTGCCTATCGCATCGGCTACAATTATTGCAAGCATCATTTCTATTCCATCCCGGATATTCCAACGATCGCCTTCCAAGAAGCAGTAAGGCAGAGACCAACACGGCTTGCCTTGCTGACTGTTGGCATCACGATTGTGTCTCTGGCACTGGTATCCGACTTCGCAGGCATTGGCACCCAATCGGGTCTCGCTAGGGAACAATTCTTGGGTATTGTTGTCGGACTTGGTTTGCTCATTGTTAGCTTAATCGCTCAGCGTTGGCAGCAAACCAGGGCTGCGCCACTGCTTCTATATGTAATCCTGGGCGGATTTATCACGCTTGGCTATTTAGGTTTACGTCATACCATCACGCTTCTTAATAGTCCTGGGGTAGGTGATGCTGCATTAACGAGATTTGTTGCCGGCACGCATCGAGACGGCAATCTTTACGTAATACCTGCCGGCATGGAATCTTTTAGGTTGGCTGCAAGAGTCCCAATTTTCGTGGATTTCAAATCACACCCGTATAAAGACACGGAACTAGTTGAATGGTTCAACAGGGTACAAACGGCAAAAAACTTCTATTCGTCAAGCGGGGACGCAGCATGCAGCATACTCCGAAACATATCTGACAAATATAAGGTAACTCATGTGATTAGCAAATCCTCCATCGCTAATTGCGGAATGCTGCATGAGTTGTACGCAGACGCAGATTTCGTAATCTATGAGGTACATAGCCGTTAGTGAATACAATGAAGCGCAGACTAATCTTGGATAGTAATAGAGTGGCGGCATAGCAACAGAAGGAGCCGACGTTGGCTGATGCGCTCCGGAACGCAGCTGTGCCCGACTGTTAGCTGCACTCGAAAGGACAAAAGAGAAATGTACCGACTTCGTTTCCTTGTTCTCGCGGGTATGGTCTTGGTGGCGGCCAGCGGAAATCTCGTCAGCCATGAGAGCCAGCGTTCGGAGCACCCGTGGCCGTCTTCCAACGAGGTGCACGAGCGCGCGAGGCCAGGGGCGGTCGACGAGACACTTAAGAGCGGTCCGACGCACGCTGCCTTCGAAGAGCTCCTCCCGGAGGATATCTGCGCCAGCCGGATCATGCAGCTTGAGGGCTCCGAGCTGGCGCCCCTCTTTCCAATGTGGCACGAGCCAACTATGCCGCTTGCGCAGCGCATGATCACTGCCGGCGTTGAGGCGATCATCACGTGCGTCAATCCAAGGAAGCTTCGGCACTCCTTCGCCCGTCGTAGGTTTGGCCACGCATTCTTCGCGGAGCTACCGCAAGGTGTCGATCCATGTCGAAAGAATGGTGAGTTTCATACCTGCCTCCTCCCTGGGTCGACGTTCCGCGGGCGGCTCGGTGCTGTGCTGGGTTCCCCTATTTTACCAGTTCGTAAATGGCGGTGGGGCAATGATGCTCTTAACTGAACCCCTCTTGCAACGTAATGGATTCAACATCCACTATGGGAACTTGCACCAATAACTGGTGTTTTATCATCCGGAGCGAGTGAACGCAATGGTCCTTCTGCATTGCACATGGAACTTCCAGAAACGCTCGGTACTGGAAACCTTTAGCCTGAGCCTCGCAAGGTCGATTTTTAGACTGTATCCGGGCAGAATGATGGTGAATCGTTCCTTAGCAGCGGCGCCGGCATCGAAAGCATCGCAAGAGTTACTGCGCCCAGCAATCGAAAGGTTGAGAAAAGATGAGTTTGTCCAGATTCTGACGGAGAGCGCTAAATGTCTCCACTACGAGCCAGAGTACAAAATCAATAAGCCGTTACTGCTTATGGTCGGAGACAGAGATACGGTACGCAACATTCGCAAAGTCATGCCAAGTTGTGCAGAGCACGAACCTGGTTGTCCGCCTCCGGCGGATTGTCCCAAATGCCAAACATGCAGCTAATCTCGACAATCCGGATTTCTTCCATGAGAGATTGATGGATTTCTTGATCAGTAGGTCTCAATAGCAGAAAATCGGGGCTGCGTAAGCTGCCTTTTCACTTGTCACAACAAAGGAGCTTTACTGACAGAACTTATGCCTGAACATAGGGTGCTGTTAATTACTTATCCTCTCTCTGAGTCTAATCTGAGTCGCATTCGTGAGGTAGCCTCTGAGGGTTTCCGTGTGATGTATACACCCTCTCCCGAAGTTTGCACTGAGGAAATTCTTTCAGGTGCCGAGGTGATCTTTGGAGAACCTTCACAGGAGGAGATCAAACTCGCAACGCACCTTCGCTGGCTTCACGTTGCCAGTGCAGGGGTTGATCACGTACTTTTCCCTGAGTTGAAGGAGAGACATGTAGTTCTCACAAACTCTCGCGGAATGCATGGTCCACAGATCGCTGAGCTGGTCTTTGGATTCCTTTTGCAATGGAGTCGAAGACTCCCAATTTGGGCTGAGCAACAGAAGCAGCATAGGTGGGATAAACGTCCCTACAAACAGATGAAGGTTTTACATGGCTTGACAATGGTGATAGTCGGGTACGGTAATGTAGGCCATGCAATTGCTCGTGCTGCTCATGGATTTGGAATGCATGTGATTGGTGTGCGCAGGACTTCATCCGGTAAAGCTCGCGATGAGCTTGGCGTTGAGCTTTTAGATCTTGATTCGGCACTGCCACGAGCTGATGTTGTGGTGAATGCTCTCCCGCAAACGCCCGAAACAGTGAAATTGTTCAGCCGTGAAAAGTTCAACTTGATGGTACGAAAGCCATTCTTCATTAATGTCGGAAGAGGTGGCACAGTCGATGAAGCTGCGCTCATTGAGGCACTCCGAGAAGGTGTGATTTCTGGCGCTGCGCTCGATGTCTTCAGCATTGAACCCCTTCCTGCTGAGCACCCGTTGTGGAATATGGAGAATGTTTTTATCACGCCACATATCGCCGGGTTGATTCCCGGGTACATGGGAATCGCTGTGGGATTGTTCCTTGACAACTTACAGCGCTATGTTCAGGCGAAGGATTTGATTAATGTAGTTAATCTTGATGTGGGATACTGAATAAACACAAATGAGGGCATTCCTCAACCATATTTCAGAATGCCCTCTCGACACTGCGATGTTGCTGAGAAGAAAAACCTTACATCCCATCTCGCATTGGATGCATCGGTCCTTTCATTTCTCCTTTATGCATTGGACCTCTTCCAAGAAAATTCCAGAAATGCGAGCGAAGTTCTTCCCGCCATATTTTCTGTTGCTCAGGCGTCAGGATTTTTTTCACGGCTTGCCAATGGTCGAAGCGATCCATTGCGCTCTGAACACGCAGGCGGGCAATCTCATCGACTTTTTTCTGAATGGCAGCTCGATCAGGGTTATCTTCCGAGAGCAGTTCTCGCAATTCAATTTGCGCCGTGTGAATTTTTGCTTGCTGCGCAACCTGTTGTTTTTGAAAATCAAATCGAAGCTTCTCAATCTCCTTTTTCTGTTCATCGGTGAGATTGAGCTTCTTGATGACGTCCGCTACTGCAGCTTTCTGAGGCATCTTGCCAGCACGCATACCGGCGCCTGCCATCTGTGCTGCAGTAAAGCTGATGAAAAGAGCTGTTGCTATGAACAGCGTTGCGATTCGTCTGGTCAACATAAAACATTCCTCCTATTTGGTGTTTTTGTTATTCCTGGACTTGTGCCAGTTTTCATTATTTTGACAAACGGGCGCTTAAAAGGTTTAATGCTTTTCGATATTAAAGAATCCTTGAAGATTATCAAGGGCTTCTCTGATCTGCAAAACAAGTTAAATATCTCCTCAAGCAGGGATTTCTCCCTGAGGTTCAATCCTTTGCTTTTTTCTCGTTCCCGTGTTAACTTCATTTGCGACTAACGTATTTGCGAAAGTCATGAACGATCGCGCACATCCTGCCATATTGCTTATTGCTTGTATACTTGTGCTTCTTTATGCTTCGTGCAGTACACCAGTCGGCAGGTTCTTTAGTAAGCAGTATGAGAACGTAGTTTCGTATTTTAATACGTATTACAACGCTGAGGTGGCGTTTGACGATGCGATGAAGGATGTGCAAGCAACTCAAGGGAGAGCTAAGGTAAACGATGTGCTTGAGCCTGTCACCCTGACGCCTTCTGCAAATCAGAAATTTACTACTGTGATAGAAAAATGTTCAAAGCTTTTGCAATATCATCCAACGTGTTCTTACGTTGATGACGCACTTTTGATGATTGGGGAGGCATACTATTTTCAGGGAGATTTTTTGAAAGCTGAGAGAAAATTTCGGGAGCTTCTTGTAACCCTCCCTCAAAGTGATCTTGTTCCTCAAGCACGGCTCTGGCTTGGCCGTACACTTTTTCGTTTGCGACATCCGGACGAAGCTATTGCTATACTACAGACACTCGCTGAGGAGACTTCGAGAAGCGATCGATCGATCTCTGGAGAGGCATACTTCGCTCTGGGCTATATTTCACTTGACCAAGGAGATTCCACAGGTGCAGTGGCAGCATATGAGAAGGGGCTTTCCTTGTCGCGCGACAAAGTTCGAAATGCAGCAATTGCGTATCAACTTGGGATGATTGAAGAAAAACTTGGCAACTGGCCGAACGCTGCAGCTGCGTTTCGTCGTGTATTGGACTATAAGCCTGCTATGAACTTGGAGTTCAATGCGCGGTTGCACTATGCCGCCTCGCTGTCACGAATCAACGAATTCAAAAAGGCTCATTCTCTTCTCGATGGCCTTATCGGCGATTCCAATTATCGTGAACTCATACCGCAAGCCGAGCTAGAACGCGCCAATGTTCTTCGCCGACAGGGAAAATTCCAAGACGCTATTGCTGAATATACTCGCATTGATACAGTATACAGAGGAACTGAAACTGCAGCGCTGAGCTACTTCGAGCTTGCGAAACTCTACGAGAATAACTTTGGAGATTACCTCCATGCTTACCAGGCATATGATAATTCTCGGAATCAATCAGCTACTGCTCAAACAAATCCAGAAGCAGTAAAGCGCGCCGATCTATTGAGAAAATACCTGGAACTCCGAAGTCGAATCGATAAGGTCGATAGCGTGATAGCCGTACAAGACAGCCTTCGCTCAGCAGATGCTCGGATTGATTCGGTCGCTATTGATTCTCTCCAGGGTGTTCAACGCAAGGGTGGAAAATCAGAGATGGGGCCAGATACAACGCGCCAACAAGCAGAGGCCCAGCATTATGATTCACTGAGCACATTGGCTAAGCTCGATACGACGCTGCAGAGAAAGCCTGTGCTGCCAACGGCGGCAATTGACACGGCTTCGCTTTCAGGGCATACCTCAATTTCGAGAGGGCAAAGGAGAGCGGAATTTCTTTCGCTTGATAGTTTGCACTCTATCCGAGCTAAGGCGGAGTACGAGCTTGGCACGCTTTTCTATCTTGATCTCGGACGTAGGGACTCCGCTGAGCGATATTTTGAAGTAGCGCTTCAGGATGGACCTAAAGAAGAATTTGCCCCTGGTGTTCTATTCATTTTAGCTGACTTGAAGTACAGTTCCAATCGAGCAGATTCAACAGTGCGGGATTCATTGTACGATAGGATTCTTGCGGAGTTCCCTCAGTCGCCGTATGCAGCTGAAGTACGACGCATGAGGGGATTGCCGGCTATCAGCGTCAATATGGATAGTGCGGAAATAGAATATACAAAAGGAGAAGATGCTCTTTTTCGAAACGAAGTTGATAGTGCTTTGCAAAGTTTCCGCATCGTTGAGAGGCGATTCCCAAATTCTTCATTTGCTGCAAAAGCTACTTACGCAATCGGATGGATATATGCAAACGTGCTTGATATTCCCGATAGCGCAATTGCAAACTACCGCCGTCTTGCTCAACTCTACCCGCAGTCGCCGTACGCTGCTGCTGTGAAGCCCATCATTGCTGAGATTGATGCGAAAGAAAAACTCAAAGAGCCGGTGAAAGCTTCATCGGCTCCGATAAAGTCGGTGGCTCCTCAGGGAGTGCCAAAGCCTGAAGAGGCAGCTCCGCCAGCGTCACGTCCGAAAACGGAGATCGATGAGCAGCGACTTCCAGTTGAACATGGTCGACAGCGCCTACCTTCTGACTCCCTCAAGACACAGACAAAACGCATGTTGGAAGAACCTGCCCCATAGCTACAGATGCAACGGTTTCATCTCTTAGGTACAATTGTGCGGCGTCAGGATTTCAATGAGCACGCCGCTGTTCTTGGGTTCCAAGCACCTGAGATCGCTGCCTCCGCTCATCCCGGGCAGTTCCTTGAAATCAAAGTGTCGGGGGTGCTATGGCGTAGACCTATGAGCATCTATCGATGTGAAGGAGATGTTGTAGAGATTCTTGTGGCAGTTATGGGAGCAGGGAGCCGGTCGCTTTTTCAATCAAAAATTGGTGAGAAACTCGATGTGATAGGACCTTTAGGGAATCAGTTCCCAGTTGATAAAATAACCGAAGTCGACAAACTGGAGATGATTATTGCCGGGGGCGTTGGAATTGCTCCTTTCCCGTTCCTCGTTGAAAGGCTCCAGCGGCAAGGTCGCACTCCTACGATTTTCGTTGGGGCGCGGACCAAGAGCCAGCTTCTTCTCGGCCACCTTCCAACTGAGCAAGTTCATATTGCGACGGACGATGGTTCCGAAGGATATAAAGGGAATGTTGTAGATCTTTTTACAAACTTTATTAATGCACATTCAATCGATGTAAGAAACATTGTTGTGTACGCTTGTGGTCCCCAGGGGATGCTTCGGTCTTTGCAAAAAGTCGTTCGCGCACGCAGGATTCAAGCTTGGATTTCCATAGAGCGAGAAATGGCTTGCGGTTTAGGCATTTGTCAGGGATGCGCTGTTCGGTTGGCTGATGGTGGGCAGAGAGGGCTTCAGAATTCAAGCGGAGAAAAGGATGCTCCTGATGTACGATATGCGCTTGCTTGCACCGACGGACCAATTTTTGATGCCACTTCTATCATACTTTAGCTATGGTTGATCAGTCATTTCGCATTGGCAACGTGGAATTTCGGAACAGAGTTTTCGTTGCCTCGGGAACCTTCGGCTATGGAGATGAGGTTATTGATATTGCTGAAGTTGGCAAACTTGGTGCGATTGTCACCAAATCCATTACCGCCAGACCGCGTGCCGGGAATCCTCCGCGCCGTATCGTGGAAACCCCATGTGGCATGCTGAACTCCATTGGACTTGCGAATATAGGTGTCGCAAAGTTTATCAGTGAAAAACTACCCGCACTGCAAAATCTCGGAACGAAAATCATCATCAGCATTGCTGGTTCCACGATTGACGAGTATGCGGATGTAGTTGATCAATTTGAATCTGCTGAGCGAGATGGTCCAGAAGGACGCATCGCCGGGTATGAACTCAACGTCTCCTGTCCAAATGTAAAAGAAGGTGGGATTGAATTTGGTACAAACCCACGGACAGTTGAAAAGATAACTCGTCTGGTGAGGGAGCGAACCCGTAGGCTTCTTATCACAAAGTTAACTCCGAATGTAACCAAGATCGGCGACATCGCTTGTGCTGCTGAGCAGGGTGGAGCAGATGCTGTTTCTGCAATCAATACTTTTATCGGGATGGCTGTCGATGTTCATGGACGGGTTCCGCGACTTAGTACAGTGACAGGCGGACTTTCCGGTCCTGCAATCAAACCAATTGCTCTGGCAAAAGTGTATGAATGCGTCCAGAGCGTGAAGATACCCGTCATCGGAATTGGTGGAATCACAACTGTTAACGATGCTTTGGAATTTCTGCTTGTAGGGGCTTCGGCTGTACAGGTTGGCACTGCAAACTTTCTGGACCCAAATGCTGCTCCATCCATTGCGTATGGTTTAGCTATGTACTGCGAACAAATGGGGATAGCATCAGTTGGTGAGCTTGTAGGGGCTCTTTCGCTTGCTGGTAACTTGCGTTCTCGCTGAGATAGGCTAACAGTGACAGGATGACTTACCGTGATGCATATAAGTTTCTCTATTCGCTTGAACGATTTGGAATCAAGTTAGGGCTCCGTAACATTGAAGAGCTGTGTAAAACTCTTGGTGACCCGCAAAATCAATTCTCCACTGTACATGTTGCAGGGACAAATGGAAAGGGGTCAACGTCAAGTTTTGTCGCTGCCATAGCACAAGCAGCCGGATACAAAGTTGGCCTCTATACATCGCCGCATCTTGTTGATTTTCGAGAACGAATACGTATCAATGGCGTCCCAATTTCGGCGAAGCGTGTTGGGTATTACACCGGGAAGCTTGTGCAACAAGTTCGTGAGCTTCGGGCGACCTTCTTTGAAGCCACCACTGCCATAGCATTTGCTTACTTTGCTGATGAAAGAGTTGATCTTGCTGTTATTGAAACAGGTCTTGGAGGACGGCTTGATGCAACAAACATCATATCCCCCATGCTCAGTATAATCACTCATATCTCCTTTGACCATACTGAGCAACTTGGGAACGAGTTACGCTCAATTGCACGTGAGAAAGGTGGAATCATAAAACCCGCTGCACCTGTGCTGATTGGCAGATCAAATTGGCAAGCGGAACAGGAGCTCGTACGTATTGCTAAGCGAAGAGGATCAGACTTATACATGCTCCGGTCTGTTTGTATTCAACCTGTAGCTGAAGTAGCAAGCCACAAGGAGTGGAGGAACGTTGCTGATATTGAGACGAAGCATCATCGATATCGTAGGCTCACAATTGGATTGGGTGGGGGCTTTCAGTTAGAGAACGCTGCCCTTGCAATTCAAGCGGCTGAGATTCTTCGTGACTCTCGCACCTTAACGGGCAAAGTTCTTCGGTTTCCTGCAAAGGCAATTCGAGAAGGGATTAAAGATGTAGCAAAACTCACTGGGATTCGTGGACGGTTCGAAGTTCACAGGTTCAACGAGCGATCGTTGGTTATTTTCGATGTCGCTCATAATCCTGACGGTATCGGAGCAATGCTGAAATCCTTTGATAAGCTTCGCGTTCCTCGGGAAGGAAAGTTGATTCTCTTCGGTGTTATGAAGGACAAGGACTACCAATCGATGATTCGATCTCTGGTGAGGAATGCCGGCTATATCTGCGCAGTGGCGCCTAAGACCGATCGTGCACTTTCGCCGGGGGAAATTCAAAAAGTTGTTCAAAAACTTTCACCACGGGAGAACATTCAGTGCGATGTTGCGAGAGGCGTTGCAGACGGGATGCGAAAGTGCTTACGTAGACTGAGTCATCTTCCTTGCGGTGGAGCGCTGATTGTTACTGGCTCGCATTACGTTGTTGGTGAGGCGATCCCAGTTTTCGACCGTGCTAAACTATTTGAAACTTGACATTGTTTCTTTAATATTCTATATTAGCCTCAGGTCATGAAGCTGCTGGAAGCCAATCGCGGCGACGTTGCTACTTGTGCCCAAACGTGGTCTCGTTGGTGCCACGCTCATTCACCGAAAGCTCACCGGCTGTCTTTTCGTACCTGTTGAAACTCGTCTAAGCACGTAGTATCATAACATCGTTCAGTTTTAAACTCACATAGGAGGACATAATTTCTATGCCAATGGACATTGCTGAACTCCAAGCAAAGAAGATCGCTGAGCTTCATAAGATCGCTCAGGAACTTGGAATTGCTGGCTACTCTGACCTACGCAAGCAGGAACTGATCTTCAAAATCCTCGAGGCACAAACCGAGAAAGATGGACTCAGCTTTAGCAAGGGGGTGCTCGAGGTGCTCCCGGATGGATATGGATTTCTCCGCTCCGTCGATTACAATTATCTTCCGTCGCCGGATGACATTTACGTTTCCCCTTCTCAGATCAAGAAGTTCAATCTGCGTACAGGGGACACAGTGAGCGGGCAGGTGCGACCTCCTAAGGAAGGCGAAAGGTTCTTCGCGCTGCTGCGGGTTGAGGCAGTCAATGACATGGACCCAGAGAAAACTCGGGATCGTGTGCTCTTCGATGATCTCACCCCACTTTATCCAACTAAGCGGCTTCACTTAGAGACTGCACCCGGCGAATACTCAATGCGCATCATGGATTTACTCTCACCCATAGGCTTGGGTCAGCGCGGGATGATCGTTTCCCCGCCTAAAGCCGGGAAAACAATTCTCCTCCAGAAAATTGCAAATAGTATCACACGGAACCATCCCGATGTGAAGCTGATCGTTCTTCTCATCGACGAGCGCCCTGAGGAAGTGACCGACATGAAACGTTCAGTGAACGCCGAGGTCATCAGTTCTACTTTTGACGAACCGCCTGAGCGTCATGTACAGGTTGCTGATATGGTTCTCGAGAAAGCGAAGCGTCTCGTTGAAGCAAAAAAGGATGTTGTAATTCTTCTTGATAGCATCACGCGCTTAGCTCGAGCTCATAATACTGTTGTCCCTCATAGTGGCAAGATACTTTCTGGGGGTGTTGATGCTAATGCTTTGCATCGACCGAAGCGCTTCTTTGGGGCAGCTCGGAACGTTGAGGAAGGAGGTAGCCTAACAGTCATTGCTACAGCGCTAATCGAGACCGGCAGCCGTATGGATGAAGTGATCTTCGAAGAGTTTAAAGGGACTGGCAACATGGAGGTGGTCCTCGACCGTAAGCTGTCGGACAGAAGAATTTTCCCGGCAATTGACGTCAATCGCTCAGGGACGCGACATGAGGAACTCTTGATGGAATCCGAGGAACTTAACCGGGTATGGATTCTTCGAAAAATTCTGAGCGACTTCAGCACCGTTGAGGCAATGGAGTTTTTACTCGAGAAGATGCGAGGGACAAAATCCAACAAGGAATTTCTAAAGTCGATGAACAGCTAGTAACCTCTGCGCTGAGGCGCCCCTATTGCTTTAGCATTCACTCGGACTGGAACCCTTCTTACGTTGAATTTCCCTTGTTGAGTTGCTTCATATTTAAAAACTACATTTATCGACACATGTGTGGCGTTCAAAAGTCTCGATAAAACCTTACAGACGCAGATTGGTACGTCGCCATAGTTGAGAAAAATGGTCTCCTCTTCTATACTCTGCGTTGTGACCTCATTCCATCCCGGATGACATAAATGATTGTTGGTCCATAGTTCTCTTGTGAGTCCCCCAAGTCTTTCGTATTTTTAATTATGATATTCACCTGAGGCGGAATAGAAATAACATTATCGGTGTGCATGACCAAATGGCTTCTGCGGTTTCCGACGTGTCAGATCCAGCTTCAGTCCCGGTTCAATATGTCAAAGGTGTAGGCCCTCGCCGAGCGAAGGTATTAGTCGAGAATGGAATAAAGACTGTGTTGGATCTTCTTTACTATGTTCCTCGTGCGTATCTTGATCGGCGTCATGTACTGGAGATAGGTGCCCTCAACCACTATCTTGATGCTGACCACGACGTAACAGTAGTTGGTGAAGTGAAGTCATTTTCGGTAGTGGGTCATGGTGCCAAGAGCAGATTCATTCTCATTCTTGGTGATGATACAGGAAGTGTTCAGTGTGTATGGTTTCAGGGTCTACGGTACTACCAGAAAGCGTTCCATGTTGGGGAGCGATTAGCGATTTCCGGACGCGTGACAGAATTTGGAGGGAGGCTGCAGTTCCAACATCCTGAGTTTGATCGTCTTTCCGTCGATGAGGAAGATGATGGGGGGATCAATTGGGATGTATTGTATCATACTGGAGGAATTATTCCTCTTTATCCATCCGGTGAGAATTTGCGGCGGGTTGGATTGGATAGCAGAGGATTTCGACGGATTCTTCGCCACGCCTTGGCGGAATTTGGGGACCGGGTTCCTGAGATTCTTCCTGAGGATATTTTAACATCTCAGGGATTTTTTCCGTTGACGACAGCGCTCAGAGGAATTCACTTTCCTCATACACCAGAGGAGCTTTCAGCGGCACGAGCTCGGTTGGCTTTTGATGAGCTATTTTTCCTGCAGCTTTTGCTTGCCTATCGTTACCGTCAGGTGAAAGTAGAGATGAAAGGAATTCGATTTGACGTGAAAAGCCAACTTGCTCGTCAACTTCTCAACAGGCTTCCATTCCAACTTACATCTGGACAAAAGCACGTTATCCGTGAGATTGCCGAAGATATGGCTTCTGATAAGCCAATGAATCGGCTTTTGCAGGGGGATGTTGGAAGCGGCAAAACCATCGTGGCACTTATTGCTATGCTCATTGCGGTCGACAATGGCTATCAAGCTGCATTTATGGCGCCGACGGAGATTCTGGCTGAACAACATTATCGTACGCTTGCAAGATTTCTTAAAGGATTGCCAGTTACTGTCCGACTTTTGATCGGTAGCCAGTCTAAGCGCCTTCATGAAGAGATTCTTGAAGATATTCGCAGCGGTGGAGCCAATATTGTTGTTGGGACTCATGCATTGGTGCAGGAGCATGTTGCCTTTGCAAAGCTCGGCATTGTGGTTATAGATGAGCAGCATCGTTTTGGAGTGGTTCAGCGATCGATGTTGCGAGAGAAAGGGACTAACCCGGACGTATTAGTGATGACAGCAACGCCGATTCCTCGGACTTTATCGCTCACGATTTACGGTGACCTGGATGTAAGTGTGATCAGAGAAATGCCGCAAGGGCGTCGGATGGTTAAGACCCTTCTCAGGCACGAGAGTGAACGAGAATCTGTATATGAATTTGTTCGTTCGCAGGTGTTGCAGGGTCACCAGGCGTATATTGTGTATCCAATTATTGAAGAATCCGAGAAGCTTGCTGTAGAATCTGCTGAGAAGAATTTCGACCGACTCCGTCGTGAAGTATTTCCAGCGTTTCGAATGGGATTACTTCATGGTAGATTGAGCGAGGAAGAAAAGGATGGTGTCATGGAGAACTTCATAACTGGCAACATTGATATTCTTGTAACGACAACGGTAATTGAAGTTGGTATCGATGTGCCGAACGCAACTGTGATGGTTGTGGAAAGTGCAGAACGTTTTGGAATGGCGCAACTCCATCAGCTTCGCGGACGCGTTGGACGAGGGAGTGAAC
The DNA here is from genome assembly GCA_049973045.1 of Bacteroidota bacterium. Lineage (GTDB taxonomy): Bacteria > Bacteroidota > Ignavibacteria > 0-14-0-80-59-12 > 0-14-0-80-59-12 > JBMFJZ01. The sequence goes on from JBMFJZ010000002.1 coordinate 257,901, forward strand.
AGTCATACTGTATTCTCCTGACAAAGTACTCAAAGCATTATGGAGCGGTTAACAGTGCCTATAAACGATTGCAAGTGTTAACACAAACCACCGATGGCTTTCATATTGCAGAGGAGGATCTTCGTTTGCGTGGACCAGGGGAATTTTTCGGTACACGCCAGAGCGGTCTTCCAGAATTCCGCGTCGCTGATCTTGTCCTTGATGAGCAACTTCTTCAACGTGCTCGTAAAGAAGCGTTCGCTCTTGTAGAACGTGACCCACATCTTCGTCATCCAGCTCATGTTCATCTTCGAGAAGAATTTGAACGCCATTACCGTGATCTTTTGAAGCTTGCACACATTGGATGAGTCTTACTCCTCGCATGAGTGTACTTCCTGTGATGCTCAGCTTCTGCTAAGAGAAAAGATCGCTGAATCAAGTCAAGGGAAATTTTTCCGAAAAAATGCTCTTACCTCTTGACAAATTTGTATAAAACTGTATATTATATTGCAGAGGGTCTCATTAACAATGCGAACCCGAAGAGTTCATATAACCAGTAAAGAAACGTTCGTATGAACGTTGCGCTCGTCTACAACGTCAAGAAAGAACATACCGATTGTCTTCCTTCAAGCGATGAGGCTTCTGAGCCTCCAAGTACAATAGTCTCAGAACGTCATCGAGTTGCGCAGAGCGTTGCTATCTCTGATACATACGCTGAGTGGGACACGATGGAAACGATTCTCGCAGTTAAGCAAGCGCTCGAAGAACATCATGACGTTACGCTTATTGAAGCTGATGAACATGCATACTTTCGCCTTCGCTCTCTTCATCCTGACATCGTGTTCAACATGGCGGAAGGAATACATGGTATCGCGCGAGAATCCCAGATACCGGCAATGCTTGAGTTCCTGCAAATTCCTTACACAGGTTCTGACCCTCTCACATTAGCGATCTGTCTTGACAAAGCTCGCGCAAAGGAAATCCTGTCGTACTATGGTATCCCAACACCGCGGTTTGTTGTTGTTCATGATATTAACAACCTGGATGATTCTTATCTTCAAATGCCGGTTATTGTGAAGCCTCTCCATGAGGGATCGAGCAAAGGCATATTCAATTCTTCCGTTGTGTATACACATGATGAACTTCTCTCGATGTGTGCTCAGGTGCTTGAACATTATGGAGAACCGGCACTGGTGGAAGAGTTTCTTCCCGGTCGTGAGTTCACTGTAGCCTTGTTAGGCAACGGTGCTGATGTGCGCGTGCTTCCGATTGTGGAAATCAATTTTGGCTCACTCCCTCCTGATGTGCAACCAATTTATTCATTCGAGGCGAAATGGATCTGGGACCAAGCTGCGGACCCAATTGATATCTTTGAGTGCCCTGCATCGATTCCCGATGGATTAAGAAAATCAATTGAGCTGGTTTGCCTTCGTTCGTTTGCTGTGCTTCGTTGTCGTGACTGGTGTCGGATTGATGTTCGGCTGGATGCCCAAGGTGTTCCAAATGTTTTGGAGCTTAACCCTCTTCCTGGTGTTTTGCCTGACCCTGATGAACATTCCTGTTTCCCTATGGCGGCGTTCGCTGCAGGGATGTCTTACAACGAAATGATCAATGCTGTGCTCGATACAGCTATCAAGCGCTTAGGATTGTCAGGAGATAAGTCATAACCCATTATTTTTCAATGGATTATCAAAGTGCACGCACCTTCAACTGTTTTGAATTTGATGAATAAGAGTTTGCGAATTCTTATCGCTTTCAACGAGCCGGTGATTTCGGGGGATGTTCAGCAAAGGAGCCCCCTTTATCTGTCCGCCGAAGAGGGGCTTCAAAGTTCGTTGAAAGCGATGCAACCTTCTGACCTTGCAGAGATTAGTGTGATAGAAGAAATGGAGGCGGTCAACAATGCGCTGAAGCAAAACGGGTATGAAACGTTTGTATTGGGTATTACTGACGATGCTATGGCATTCATCCGTAGCTTAATGAGCTTTCGGCCAGACCTTATCTTTAATCTCGTGGAAAGCTTTAGAGATGAATCAATCCATGAGATGTATATGGCGGGCCTTTACGAACTCTTGGGTTTCCCATATACTGGCTCACCTCCCCTGGCACTTGGAATAGCGTTGAACAAGTGGAGAACAAAAGAGATTCTCTCATTTCATCACATACCTACACCGAAATTTGTCTTGGTCAATCCACATGAAAACCCGTTTGGGTCCGGAGATCATTGGGATTTGCCATTGCCTGTAATTGTGAAGCCTGGCAGCGAAGATGCCAGTGCTGGAATTGATGAGCACGCCGTTGTCTTTTCTATAGAGCAGCTATCAGAACGGATTGCATATGTTCACACGAAATTTCGTCAACCTGCTCTTGTTGAGGAATATATTGATGGGCGTGAGCTGAATGTAGCTATTGTTGGTAACAAGGAACCTATTGTGCTTCCAATCTCTGAAATCGATTTCTCCGAAATGCCGGAGCACCATCCCCGTATTGTGACCTACGCTTCTAAGTGGATTGCAGAGAGCGAAGCATATCAGAAAGAGAAGCCGCTCTGTCCTGCCCCTCTTTCGCCTGAGGTTGAGCAGAGAGTCAAATCAATTGCCTTGAAAGCATATCGGGTTATTGGATGCCGCGACTACGCTCGTGTTGATATGCGAATGAATTCCAACGGGGATATTTTCGTCATCGAAGTGAATCCCAATCCCGATATTTCGCGCGATGCAGGATTCATGCGCTCGGCAAGGGTATATGGGTGGTCATTTGAGGAAACAGTGAATCGTATTGTTGAACTTGCATGGGAACGTGCGCAACGGAAATGATACGACCGACCAAACAAGAAGATCGCCCAAAGATCATGAACATTCTCAAGAGCGTTGGTGTCTTTAGCGCTGAAGAAATTGCTGTTGCAGAGGAAGTGCTTGATGCCTATCTTGAGTTCCATGAAGAGAGCGGATACTGGATATACAGTTCCGTTGATGAGCATGGTGCTCTCAAAGGATACATATGCGTTGGACCAACCGCAATCACTCAGGGGACGTTCGATCTTTATTGGATTGCTGTCGATCCATCGTGGCAATCTCGAGGAGTTGGAAGTGAACTCCTTAGTTACGCAGAGTCACAGATCAGAGAGAAAGGAGGAAGACTTATCGTTATTGAAACCTCATCGCAACCAACATACGAACCGACACGCCGTTTCTATACAAATCATGGATACTCCGGTCTTGCCCGCATCAGAGACTACTACAGGATCGGGGATGATCTCATTATCTATGGAAAATATCTGAAGGAGGGATAAATTTCTTTATGGAATTCTGGCAGGAGATGCTCCGGGAGAGCATTGACACTCCCGAACAGCTGGCTGAGATTTTTGGCATTGACCGAAAGCTTGCAGAGCGAATCCATTCACAATATCCAATTCGTATCAATCCATATTATCTTAGCCTCATCCGATATAAAGGCGATCCAATTTGGTTACAGTGCTTCCCTGAGGCTGTGGAACTTGAGGACATTAATGCTCCCGAAGACCCACTTAACGAAGATGTTGATAGCCCCGTTCCGAGCATAACCCATCGCTATCCTGATCGCGTGTTGTTCCTTGTGACGAGCCAGTGTTCAATGTATTGCCGGTTTTGCACAAGGAAACGAAAGGTGGGGGATTCAAACAAAATCAGCATGAAGTTCATACAGAGTGGTATTGACTATATAGCGCAGCACAAAGAAGTCCGTGACGTGATTCTCTCCGGTGGCGATCCACTCATGCTGACGGACTACATGCTTGAGAAAATCCTCTCGGCTCTACGTCCTATTCCTCATGTCGAAATCATTCGCATTGGAACGAAAATGCCTTGCGTGTTGCCACAGCGGATCACACCAAAGCTGTGCAACATGTTGAAGAAATATCATCCCCTGTATATCAACACGCACTTCAACCATCCATGGGAGATCACCCCGGAAAGCCGGCGAGCTTGCAATATGCTCGCTGATGCCGGCATCCCGCTGGGTAATCAGATGGTGTTGATGAAAGGGGTGAACGATGATCCTGAGGTCGTAAAGGAGCTGATGCAGAAGCTGCTGACGTGCCGCGTCCGCCCGTACTACATCTATCAGGCAGACATCACGAAAGGGGCGAATCACTTCAGAACCCCCATCCGTGTCGGATTGGAGATCATGGATCAACTCCGTGGTCACACGTCAGGACTGGCTGTTCCGTACTACGTGATCGATGCCCCAGGTGGAGGTGGAAAGATACCGCTTCTTCCGCAGTACGTTATAGGCCGTAATGGGAATCAGCTTATTCTCCGGAATTACAAATATGATATCTTTACCTATCCCGATGTGGAGGAGGAGCCAAAGCAGCCAAGCCGACAGCGGTTCATGCGGAAGAGAACACGGAAGGCATACGCACCTGATAAATTGCACAGGGTGCCTGAGTAAGCTCTCTCTGCATTGTTCTAACAACCTGATGCACTCAAGTTTTTATAAGTGTTGAGGCGTAACGGTGCCCTTTGCGAAAGCAACATTGCAAAATGTCCCCCTGCAGGAAAACTGCTTAACCTGAAAGACATGTTCTCCTATCTTGCAGTGAGCGCTGTCATATCTCGCTCCGTTCGCTGACTGCAGTTGTCAACGGCTCTTCTCCTACTTCCGTTTGTGCAAGTTGCTGAACCGCCTCGTATAATGAAAGTTCTGATCCGTAGAACCAGACCCGTTCCCCGACTCGTGTAAACAGAAACAACTGTTCCACAACGAACAGCATAACGACCAATGAAGCTGTCGTCTCGTTTATGGAGTAGTTAACGGCAGTCTGTAGAGCTACCGTTATGATGTAGATGAAGAGAAGCGACAAGAACATTCCGTACGTCTTGCTGAAATGGCTCACGGAAAATTTCAGACCCTTCCACACCGAATGCCGCATCGTGCGACTGTTCTCAAGTACGGTGATGACTTTTGAATAATCCATTACCATTCGGGTGAACGCAAGGAAGAATGCCGCTATGATAATGCGTATTAGGAGAATGAGAAGGATTTCAGTATGTAGTGTTGAATTTGCCATCAATCGAGCGAGGATGCTGTCGACAAGCGTGGCAAGTAACGCCGTTATTAAATATGCGACAAGCGAGATAAAAAATAATCTCATGAACCTCCAGAAGTAAGCCGCCCCCTCACCGAAGAGTCTTCGGGAAATGCCGCGTGACTCACCGGACTTCAGAGCTGAGATGATTCCCCCATCGAGGAATATGGAGAGGACCTCATAGACCATGAAAAGAATAAGCCAGAGCATTATGATCGGTCGGATAGCCGCAGCATTGTAAAGGAGAAGTTCATAAATTGCGGTGAAATTTAATCCCTTGCGGAGAGACGTTGAAAGTAGGCTTGGTCCCCAATAGTGTTGTACTACTTGAGCAACGGGGGCTACGGCAATCACCGCCACAAGGAGATTGATGAGGTAAAGTGGGAGGAGCATTCTCCATGAGCGTATTGTTCTCTGAAGTCCTTCACGAATACTGGCACGAATCATGTGGGATCCTCCTGTGAGCTATGAGAAAAAGGTGAGATATTGCAGGAAAGATTGAAAACGGTACATGAGCTCGAGAACGGTGCGCCAGATACCTTGATGCTCTTCATGGATACGCCGGCTGTTGTTTGTAAAGTTCACATCGAGAACGAGTTTCTGCTCTGGATCAACGAGAGCGTACGATAGTGGCGCTGAGTCAACAAAGCGATATTCCTTCCATTCTGATTTTCCGTCCCACTGCTCCACAATTTTTTTCCCGTTATCAAAGACGAAGAGCACATCAACTGGAATTACCACACTTCCCTTTCGGCGCAGTTGAACAACGGATCTGAATTTGTCTTGCTTTTTTCCATGGTCGAGAAATTTCATCGAATCGCCTTTTGTTATATAGCCAAGCTCGCCTCGGAGAGGTTCGGTTGAAACGGATGTAACTTCGTAATCGAGCCACCCCGTGCCGTAAAGGACCTGATTGAAGTACCAAGAAAGATCTTGTCCGGAAACCCGATTGGCAACTGCGATAAAATCGCCTGTTGTTGGATGTTTGAATTTCCATTCCTGGAAATAGGTCTTCATGATTCGGTCCATCATGTCTGAGCCGAGGATGTTTTCAAGCGTTCGAAGGAGAAGGGCCGGTTTTGAATATGATTTCGGTGTATATTGCCCGGGTGCGTAGAGCCAGGATTTCATTACGACAGGATCAACATCCGGATCAGGAACGTAAGAGCTGCGCTGCTGGGTCACGCCATCGATCTTGATTCCCATGAAATCCATATAAGCACGGTCTTTGCCGAAATAGCGTTCCATGCATTTAAGTTCAGCATACGAGTTCATCCCCTCGTCGAGCCATGCTTCTTCAAATTCGTTGCTAGCAAGCATTCCCTGGAAATAGTTGTGACCAAACTCATGAAAGGTCACAAGCGCCGTGAGATGTATTCCCTTCGGAAGCCACCAGAATGTGCTTGTTGTAAAAAATGTTGGATATTCCATTCCACCAGCTCCCATAGCATCTGCTGGTGGGTCAACAATGGTTAATGTCCGATAAGGATAGATGCCGTACCATTCCTGAAAATATGCGATCGCGTGTTTTGCAACATCGAGAATAAGGGGAGCGTAGGTTGCATGTGTTCGATATGTGTACAGCGTAATGTCGACGTCACGTCGTGTAGAGTCGTTGTGGAAAATCTCATGCCAAGTAACAAAGCGTGGATCCGCTGACCAAACGAAGTCATGCACATCTTCCTGGTGAAAGATATAAGTGATCGTGCCCGCCGTTGGAGAAGAGCGGCGCTTAGCAATAAGGATTCCATTAGCTGCAACAACAAATTCCTGTGGGACTGTGATCTCGACATCATACACACCGAAGTCGGCGAAAAATTCGCTGTTCGCATGATACTGATGGCAGTTCCATTTCCCCTTTTGCCCCGGTTTCCACTGGTATACTCCAATTTTAGGAAACCACTGCGCTACCATGAAAAAATTCCCATCAGCAAATCCAGAGCGGGCAAATACACGTGGGAGCTTTGAGATGAACTCGATTGCCACTGAAACAATTTCTCCGGGCTTGATAGGGCGGGGAAGCGTGACTTCAGCAACGGTCTGATCTTCAGCATTATCATCATCGGGATGAATGAACCTCAGGGAAGGAAGTAAATTTTCCCCGCTGAGAAGTCTTATGCTTGTAATGTTGATATAGCCCCAATCTTCTGGTTCCGTTCTTGCCGTAAACTGTCGCTGACGGCCATGGGATTCCACCATGAATGTTGAGCGATTATTTTTGAAGGCGTTCAGGTAGAGGTGGAACTGAAGTGTTGACACGGGCTCAGGCGATGTGTTTCGCCATGTGAGTACCTCTTTGCCGTTAACCATCTTGCGTTCGGGGTGAAGCTCTGCCTTTATTGAGTAGTTCGCGATGCGAGGGCTAAGAGGAACATCAAAAATTTTTACCTGCGACCTCAGTGAGGGAGCAGATAGAAGTATACTTAGCGATACATAGCAAAATGTGCGCATCGATACCTCCTCGAATATTTCTTGATAAAAGGACCGAACGGTCTTACTGTAAGCGCAGTGGAGTGAGTTCAAATCTTTCCACCGTGTTATTCAAGTGTATGGAATTGGAGCAAGAAGTTCAAGAAAGTTACTGACTTCTAACTTCCTTGACAACCGCTTGGCGTTTTTCTAAATTACTTCAAAAGTTTGTGGTAGTTCATGCGCATCCCGCTTGAAAAGATTGAGGAAATTCGCTCAGCGACAGATATTGTTGAGTTAGTTTCAAGTTATGTTCGCCTGAAGCGGCGCGGAAAAAACTATGTCGGTTTGTGCCCGTTTCACACGGAGAAGACCCCTTCATTTACCGTGAGCCCCGAGCGGCAGATGTACCATTGCTTCGGCTGCGGTGCAGGTGGGAACGTATTCACCTTCATGATGACACACGAAAAGATTTCATTTATCGAAGCAGTGCGTTCTCTTGCTGAGAGAGCGGGGATTGAGCTTCCCGCTGCGCAGAGTTTCTCTGGCTCGTCTGAATCAACAAGTGGTGCCGAGGCACTCTACTCAGTGCTTCGGGAGGCAGCCGTTTTCTTCCATCGGCAGCTTACAAAAACAGATGATACATCCTCTCCGGATGTGAAGGCGGCGGTTGAGTATCTTCATCGCCGCGGTTGGCGCAATGAAACTATTAAACGATTTGGCATTGGATATTCACCCCGCTCCTGGGATGCGCTCCTACGATACTTGGTTAATGAGAAAGGGTTTTCAACACTCCTGCTGGAACAAGCTGGACTGGTTATTCGTCGGGAAGACGGCACAGGATACTACGACCGTTTCCGTGGTCGAATTGTGTTTCCAATTTTCTCAGTCTCAGGACGGGTGATTGGATTTGGTGCGAGGAAATTCTTTGAGGACGACACTGGTCCAAAGTACATTAATTCTCCTGAAACTGAAGTCTATGTGAAAAGTCGTGTGTTGTATGGATTAGCACAGGCTCGTGAAGCGATACGTCGTTATGACGCTGCAATTCTTGTAGAGGGGTATGCTGACCTTATTACGCTCTTCCAGGCTGGGATCGAAAACGTTGTCGCTTCAAGCGGGACGGCTCTTACAGTTGAACAGGTTCAGTTACTACAGCGTTACACTAAAAACGTTATCTTTGTATACGATGCCGATTCTGCTGGCGCGAAAGCAATGCTACGCGGGCTTGACCTTATACTTGAGCAAAATCTCGAAGTCAAAATTGTTGAGCTCCCCCAAGGTGAAGACCCGGATTCTTTTTTGAAGTCACATAGTGTTGAGGAATTTCGTACATTGCTTAACTCGGCAATCTCTTGGATAGACTTTAAGATGGAGTGGGCGCGAAAAGAGATAGGCTTTGATGATCCTGGAAAACAGGCAGAAGCTATAAGGTCGGTGCTCGATTCGCTCTCTCGCATTAGCGATGAATTGAAGCGAGATCTTTACATTAAGCGATTTGCCGAGAAGTATGATATCTATGAAACCCTTCTGCGGAGAGAACTTGAGCAACAATTAAAGCAACGTCGCCGCGAAGTTGCTTATCCGCCTCAGACAGCGCAGCAAGGTTCCTCCGACCGTAAGCCCGAGTCTTATACGCCTCTATCGCAAGAGATGAGACCCTCTCTTGAAAGTAAAGTGCCCCAAAAGTTGTCCGCTATCCCTCCTGCAGAAAGAAATCTCTTGAAGCTCGTTCTTGAAGCACCGGATGAGGTGAGCGAGCTCATCGCTCAGCAACTTTCGCTTGGTGATATTTCCAGCGAGGCGATTCGCACCGCAATGTCGCTTGTTCTCCAGGAAATTCAAGCGGGTCGCAGAGTTACGCCGGCGGGGATTCTTGACATGATTTGCGATACCGAGCTGACAGGTGTGTTGACAGATATAGTGATGAGTTCGTACGACCTGCCGCGTCGGTATGAGATTAGTCCCAAATGGGGGAGCGCGGAAGATGTCGTTACAGTTGATGTGAGAAAGATAGCGCGCGATTCTCTCTACGCAATCAAACGTTCGAAACTCGAGGAAGAAATTGAGCGCACCGAGCAAGCTCTCAGGAATGCCAAGCAGCAACATCAAGAAGAAACTCCATACCTCCAGCAATTGATGGCGCTCCAACAACAGCGACAATCGCTTGAGCGAGCGTTCCGACAACAAAGTGAAGTTTTGTAAACTGCACAGGGTGTCCAGTCACAACGGAGAGGAAGATGAAAATGTATCTCAGCCGCGCATCTGACTATGCGATTCGAGCAATGGCATATTTAGCCGGGAAACCATACGGGAGCATCGTTCTTATTTCGGATATTTCAAGAGCAGAGCATATCCCGGAGTTGTTCCTTCGTAAGATTATTCAATCTCTTTCCCGTGCAGGACTTATTGTTTCCTACCGTGGGGTAAAGGGAGGGATCTCGCTTGCACGTCCATCGAATGAAATTACTCTCTTGGAAATCATTGAGACGGCGCAGGGGAAACTGTATCTCAACAAGTGTTTGATTTCACCTGAATCATGTGATCGGATTGGATGGTGCCCTGTTCATAGGGTCTGGGTGGAGACTCAAGCAAAATTCCTTGATCTTCTCCGTTCTCACACGCTGGACGAGGTGGCATTAGAGGTGGCAAAAGTTGCCTGAGGATGGTGGAGATTAGGAGCGGACGTCCATGGGTTCGTTTTGATTGGAAGTTTTCACTTGAGCCGTTATATTGGTTTACCATTCATGTGAGCTGAGGGTGCGAGAGAAATTATCGAATGTCCTTGTTGCACGTACCGACCGACTTGGTGACGTAATTCTGACACTTCCAGTATTTGCGGCTCTTAGAGAGTTTTTTCCGCAGGCTCGCCTAACTTTTCTTCTTCAGTCTTATACAGCGGAATTGATCGAAGGTCACCCTCTTGTTGATGAAGTTATTCGATGCGATGCTCTGCCGTGGTCGGAATTGCTTCGCCTCGTTCGGTCGAAAATGTTTGACGCTGCGATTGCTGCATACCCGACGTGGTCGGTTGCATGGTTGTTGTTTCGAGCACGTATTCCCATCAGGATTGGCAGTGGATACCGCCCTTACTCCTTTCTTTTTACACATCGTTGGTACGAGCATCGGCATCTGGCATTGCATCATGAGTCAGAATACAATCTGAATTTGCTCTGCCCCCTTGGTGTTGATGCTGTGGCAGTCCGCCCTCGGCAAGTTTCACTCCCAATCTCTGCAACACTGAAACGTGAGTCACTTGAGATTGCCATGCGTGCTGGAGTCGATTTTTCGAAGCCTGTGGTTGTCATCCATCCCGGAAGCGGCGGCTCAGCGTGGGAGTGGCCCCTTGAGCGGTTCGGAGAGCTTGGAAAACTTCTTCGTGCGCAGCGCGATGTTGCAATTGTTATTACAGGGTCAGAGAGTGAACAAAACATAGCTGAGCACCTTGTGCAGATGCTTGGTGGCTCGGCTATTTCATTGGCGGGGAAATTCACATTGAAGCAACTAACAGCATTTCTCAGCAACGCTTCTGTTGTCGTTGCAAATTCTACAGGTCCTCTCCACATCGCAGCTGCTGTCGGTACACCAGTTGTAGGACTCTATCCAAATGTCCCGCCAATGACGCCGAAACGCTGGTCACCACTGACAGAAAAGAAGCAAATTTTAGTTCCACATAATGATAAGATTTCAATTCGAGCGACCCCACATGAGCAGATGATGAGCATATCGGCGGAAGAGGTTTTTCGCGCCATTGAGTTATTTCTTCCGAGAAAGAATTAGCCTACTCTTGAAAACCGGGGTGAATAGTTGATCTGGTAGATTGTTGCTTTGGAACATGTGTCAAGCGTTAAATCTAATGTAAGAAGCGCCGATGAAATTTGTACCCTCCATAATAAGCCGGATAGTTATTACGGCTGCAATTCTTAGCGTGGTTATAATGCCTTTTGCTATAGGTGGCGGAACCGCTACTGAATCAGAATTAGATAGATGCTTTGTTAGTGAGAACATTTGGAATGATGCCTGTCCCGCCAACGCTGGGAATAGAGACTCAACAGTAGCACTTCGTCAAGTGCCAAATTCCGCATTTGGGGTTGGAGAACGGTTTACATTCGATGTAAAATTTGGATTCATTAAAGCGGGGGTGGCAACACTCGCTATTCCTGAGATTCGCACTATTCGCAACTACCCAGCCTACCGGGTTGTGTTTCGCGTTAATTCAACTACTGCTTTCTCATGGGTTTACCGAGTTGAGGATCACTACGAAACTTTTATTGATACGACTGGCATTTTCTCATGGCGTTTTGAGCAACATATTCGGGAAGGTGGATTCCGCAGGGACTTTTCTGCGGACTTTGATCAGATCGAGCATAAGGCTTACACGACAAACGGTGTCTATTCTATTGCACCATTTGCTCAAGATATCATGTCGGCGTTCTATTATGTACGCACACTTGATTTCTCGAAAAGTCGTGTCGGCGACCGCTTTCTTATTATGAATTTTTACAAAGATACAACTTATGCCCTTGAAGTGAGTTTCCTCGGGCGAGAAACAGTGAAAGTCGATGCTGGCACGTTTCGCTGCATCGTTGTGGAACCACTCGTTCGTGAAGTGGGCCTTTTCAAAAGCGAAGGGCGAATCTTAGTCTACCTCAGTGACGATGAAAAGAAAATTCCCGTTAAGGTCAGCACGCAAATTATCATCGGGTCCATTGATGGTATCCTCAAGGAATACAGCGGGATCGATGGACCATTGGCATCACGTATTGAGTAAGCGTTAATTTAGGAATCATGACTGGAGATCAACAAGAATTACAAGCGTCTTTCGGTGAGGGTTCGCCAACCTTCCTTGAAAAGCATCATATTTCCCCTTCGATGTTTGTATTTCTGGTATTGGGAACTGTTTTTATCCTTTATCAAGTTGTGGGCAGCGGTCTTGCGTTGCTTGTCACAGGGTATGGGGTGACGGCGAAGAATGTTGGCTTAGTACGTGGACTCACTGCTGGCAGCGAGCTGTTGTTTATGCTGATCCCGGCTTTTCTCTTTGCCCGTCTTGCTTCACATAATGTCTGGTCATTTGTTCGCTATCGCTCCGCTTCAGTCTGGATAACCGTTGTGGGGATTGTTGGACTTTTTGCACTCCAGCAAGTGATTCAAGTGTATATGTATTTGCAGGATCGATTACCTATTCCCCAGTCGCTCCAGCCGATAATTGAGCAACTCAAGGCTATAATTGAAAAAACCTACCGTCTGCTTGTGACTGCTCATAGTCCCGTGGAGCTTCTTGGAGTTGTTCTTGCGGTTGCTGTTGTCCCAGCAATCTGTGAGGAGACGTTATTCCGTGGTGTAATACTGCATTCATTAGAGAAAAAACTTCGCACTGGTTGGGCTGTCATATCCACCGCTCTTCTCTTTGCAGTGTTCCACCTTGATCCGTTTGCATTTGTACCTCTTGCGGCTCTTGGTGGATATTTCGGGTTTCTCCTTATTCGTTCGCAGAGCATTGTTCCAGCAATGGTAGCCCACTTTTTCAACAACTTTACCACAATTATTGCTGTGTACTACGGAGTAGATGAGAAGCTTCTTCCTGGTGTATCTACTCCACAAGCTGTTCCAGCATCGGTTTTATTATTTAATCTTGTTGGGTTCGGTGGGATTTTTCTCCTCACCGTCGCATTTGTTCTAAGATTGACGCATAATTCACAACAATAATCTTTGAGGAGCTCTATGGAGACTTATGAGAACTGGGTAGTTGTCTATACCGCTACGTCTGAATATGAAGCGGATCTGATCAAAGGGAAACTTGAGTCCGCCGGTGTTCCCGCAGTAGTGCTTTCCCAGCAAGATCATTCTTTTTATACAACGATGGGGGAATTAGCACTTGTCCGGGTTCTTGTCGCAAAATCAGAATATACAAAGGCTCAGGAGTTTCTCAAGAAAGAAGGAATTACACCGGAGAACAAGCCCAAGAAAAAACGCCGCTCCTCTAAGAAGGATACCCGTTGATGCACAGATTTTCACCTCAACAAGCTGAGAGCCATGCCATTGCCCGCGAGCTGGCTACCCGGGTTGCTGTCGCTGTTGTCGGTATACCGTTTATTCTCTTCCTAGCTTATGTGGGTGGATTTGCCTTTATAGCGCTTGTGGTTGTCATTGGTACGATCAGCCTTGTTGAGTTTTATCGGATAAGTAAATACACAGGGGCAAGACCTCAGACGATCCTTGGAACCCTCAGCGGTGCCTTGATTATGCTGTCGTTTGCGGGGAAGCGAATAGAAAATCTTGTTGTTGGCGCTTCGATAAGTGCTGGGAGCGCGGTCCCTTTTCCATCGCCACTTCAGATGATGTTCTTTGCTATTCTCGGATTGATGCTACTTGCATTGATGATTGAGCTTTTTCGAAAAGAGGGGTTGCCGTTTGTAAATCTTGGAGCAACGGTGCTGGGAGTATTTTATGTCGCCTTCTTCCTTGGGACACTTATCGGGATTCGTGAACTGTTTCCCGCTGAATTTCCCGTGCATCGATTCTTCCCTGAGGTGGTGGGGATTGCAGTGCCAGAGTCGATTCAAGACAAAATCAATCAGTGGGGCGGCTTGACTGTTGCTTCGCTCTTTGTCACGATTTGGATGTGCGATACAGCGGCATATTTCGTTGGATTGGGCATCGGTCGCCATTCGCTGTTTGTTAAGGTGAGTCCTAAAAAGACATGGGAAGGAGCAGTTGGTGGGTTTGTATTTGCTATGCTTACTGCGTTTGTGCTTCAAAAGTTGATGATTCCTTATTTGACCCCGGTGGATGGAATTGTCATTGGTGCGATAGTTGGAGTTTTCGGACAGGTTGGCGATTTAATCGAGTCCCGTTTCAAACGAGAAGCCGGAGTTAAGGATACTTCGTCACTTATACCCGGACATGGAGGAGCGCTTGATAGATTTGATAGTTTGATTTTTGTGTCTCCTATTGTGTATCTTTATTTAGATTTCATTGTGTTTCGGTGACAGAATGGGGAACGAGCGTAAAAGGACAAAGGTGCATCTGACCACCGTAGGCTGTGCAAAGAATCTTGTTGATTCCGAGTCTCTTCTTGCACAAATCAATGCAAATAATTTTGAAATCGTTGACGTTCCTCATTGTGCTGATGTCGCAATCGTCAATACGTGCGGGTTTATTGAGGCAGCGAAAGAGGAATCCATAGACACCATTCTTCAGTTTGCGGAGCTGAAAAAGGCTGGGTCACTAAAACGACTTCTCGTGATGGGTTGCCTCGCTCAGCGGTATAGGGATGAACTCATTAAAGAAATCCCTGAGATAGATGGAGTCTTTGGCGTTCAGCAGCAGCCTGCGGTGATAAAGAGTCTTGGTGGGGAGTATAGATATGAGCTTCTTGGTGAGCGGATGCTGACGACGCCGAGGCACACAGCCTACTTGAAGATTGCAGAGGGATGTGACAATCCATGTTCCTTCTGTGCTATCCCGCTCATTCGAGGGAAGTACGTTAGTCGTCCAATAGAGGAGTTGATTCGAGAGGGGAAGTCATTGGCAGCTCATGGAGTGAAGGAGATCATCGTGATTGCCCAGGATACAACCTACTATGGGCTTGATTTATATGGGAGGCGACGGCTTGCAGATCTTCTCTACGTCCTTGCAGAAATCGACGGCGTCGAATGGATTAGATTGATGTACACTTATCCAGCTAAATTCCCAAGAGATGTTTTGAAAGTATTGAGAGAGGTTCCGAAACTTTGTCGATACTTAGACCTCCCGGTCCAGCATAGCAGCGACGTTGTGTTACGGTCAATGAGGCGTGGGATATCTGCTCGCGCTGTGCGAGACCTCATTCATGAAATTCGTGACTCAGTTCCAGATATTGCACTTCGCACAACTCTCATTGTTGGATACCCGGAGGAAACGGAGCGAGAGTTCGAGGACTTGGTCAAATTCGTTGAGGAGATGAGATTCGAGCGGCTTGGGGTGTTCACATATTCACAGGAAGAGGGTACTGGTGCTTTTCTACTTGGGGATCCCCTTCCTGAGATAGAGAAAGAACGCCGACGCGATACGATTCTGGAGATACAGCGAGAGATTTCGTCTGAACGAAATGCGGAGCGTATAGGTACGGTCGTGCGAGTGCTCATTGATCGGGTGGAAGATGTGCCGCTACCGCAAGGAGAAACGGTAAGATATCTTGTGGCACGAACGGAGTGGGATGCACCGGAGATCGATAACGAGGTTCTCCTATCGTTCTGTAGCAATGGAGATACAATCCCTGTAGGAGCCTGCCGTGAGATTGCCGAAGGGAAGTTTGTCGATGCAAAAATTACAAGCGCTACCGAGCATGATCTCTACGGGGAGATTTTATGAGTTGGGGAGGGTTAAATGATGAAAGGTTTTTTGATCGTCTGTGCAGTGTTGTTGTTGGTAACGTCGGCGTTTACACAAGTGGAGAGCATCCGCTCGCAAGGGTACACGCTCCCTCAATTCTCATTTGATGCGCTGGTATATGCCTCAGGTGATCCAAAAGTAAATCGCCTTGATGTGTACATCGAAGTTCCGTACGAGAATCTTCGGTTTGCGACAGCGGGTACGCAGTTCGTTGCTCAATATGAGGCAACAGTTGACCTCATTGATGAGAGTGATGTTGTTGTCGGGGAGCAATCATGGACGGAAAGTGTGCAAGCAGCCTCATTTGCTGAAACATCTTCTCGGAGTGAGTACAGTCTCACCCAGCGCCAATTTAAGGTGAGACCTGGAAACTACACTGTTCTTGTTCAGGTCCGCGATTCAGAGACTCGAAAAGCTGTTCGCCAGAAACGCTCCATTACTGTTCGGGATTTTTCTCTACATCTTCTTAATATGAGTGACATCATGCTTGTTAACCAGCTATTTGAAGAGGGTGATCGAAAGACGATTGTTCCGAATATTGGGGCAAATGTTGCTAACTTGAGAGAAGGGTTTTATCTCTTCTTCGAGATTTATAATCGTCTTGGTGTTGACTCATTCACGGTTGCATATACTATCCGAAATGAGAAGCAGAAGACTTTCACATCTTCCACAATGGTCTATTTTGCTCCCAAGGAGCGTACACAGGCATTTGTTAGAATTCCGGATCCTCAGCTCCCTACAGGAAATTATGTAATAACCGTCAACATAACACCGGTTGATGTGAAACATTTCCCGGGTCTTATTGCGACGGCATCGCATATTATGACCGTGCGATGGAGAGGTGTGCCTCCAAGTGTTGCCGATCTCGATATTGCTATTGAGCAACTTCGCTATATCGCAACTGATGCTGAGTATGATTCTCTGAAAGGTGCGACAACTGAAGAGGAGAAAGTCCGCCGTTTCCGCGAATTCTGGCAAAAACGGGATCCTTCACCAGGTACCGAGCGAAATGAGGCTATGGATGAGTACTATGCTCGAGTTGCCTATGCAAATGAGCATTTCGCAAGCTTCCTCCCCGGATGGAAAACCGACATGGGCTTGGTTTACATCATCCTTGGTCCTCCTGATGATGTCGACCGTCATCCATTTGAAAGCGATACCCGCCCATATGAGATCTGGTACTACAACCGATTTCAGCGCAGCTTTCTGTTCATCGACCAGTCCGGTTTGGGAGACTATCGGCTATCTCCACTGACGCCACTCTCAGATGTTTGGCAGATTTACCGTTAGGCCAGATGATAAAATCTGTGCACCGTACTAAAATGACTTCTCCAGCGATACATGTGGAACTCTGCAAAGCGAGAAAAATTGCTATTGTTTTGGGCTGCTTATCCCTGATTGGAACAACTCATTTTCTTTTCTCGCAGGAGAAAACAGATACTCCGCTCCTCTCCAGCGTGCGTGTTGTAGGGAATAAAGCTCTCTCTTCGGATGTTCTTCTACAAACTCTTGGCTTGCATGCCCATACTGCTTTTGCAAACGATACACTTCGTGCAGCCCTTGGGAGACTTTATAAACAATATGAGGAGTTAGGATACCCTTTCATCCGCGTGCGCGTGGACAGTACGCGAGATAGCCTGGGAGTTTCTCTTCAGTTGCTTATCCAAGAGGGGACGCAGGCATTCCTTGACGCCGTTGCTATTGCAGGGGCGGTTGCGTTGCCTGAAAAAATAAAAGAGGAAATCCAGACCAGCACAGCAGATATAGCCTGCACACCACAAGCTATTCAGAATGTCGCAACGAAGGTCCTTGAATATTATCGGGGGCATGGGTATCCTTTTGCTTCGGTGGATGTGGCTCGAGTGGAGTATGTAGCAGATAGCACGGTTGTTCGTGCGAAGATTTTTTTGAAGGTCGCTGAGGGTGAGCGAGTGCGCATTCAGAAAGTGCGGATAAATGGGAATGAGGGAACGCAAGCGGACCTTATTTTGCGTGCAGCTCGTATTCGTTTAGGGGACTTTTATGACGAAACGGAGATGGAGAAAGTTCGCCAGAGACTCCTTCGCCTAGGTATTTTTTCTGAGGTGCACAAACCAGAGCTCTATGTTTCAGGACACGAAAGCGGCGTGCTTATCAATGTTAAAGAAGGGTTAGCGAATACATTTAATGGGTTTATTGGATACATCCCTTCGGCTGCAACAGTACAGCGAGGGTACTTCATTGGAGATGCAACGATCGTTCTGCGAAATCTTTTTGGTACGGGTCGGGCTTTCTCTGCGCAATGGAAAAAGGAAGATCAGCTAACTCAGGCGCTTCGCGTAAGCTATCGTGAGCCATTTATTTTCCATTTGCCCGTGAATGTGGAAGTCGGATACGGACTGCGCCAGCAGGACTCAACGTATGTTCTTACGGAGTTGCAGCTCAGTAGCGATGCGGAGCTTTGGGATGGACTTTTTGTTGGGGCAACCTTCGCAGAACGATTTGTCACTCCTTCTGCATCCATAGGAATTCTCGGGTATGGTACGTTGACTCGAAGTTCGCGTCGCTCGACAAGTCTGTTCTTGCGATACGACTCACGGGACAATGTCTGGGCTCCGGTCTCTGGCTTTCGATATGAGACAGAATATGCCTATGGATTGAAATCGCATGCAACTGTAATGCAGCCTGTTCAGGAAATGAGAGTCGATGGTGAAGGATACTGGTCATTTCTGCCTCGCAGCGTTCTTGCACTTCGATTACATCTTCGTGATATTCGTGGATCTTCTATCGATGTAAGTGATTTGTATCGGATTGGTGGCTCCAAACTTCTTCGAGGATATCGTGAGGGGCAGTTTCTTGCTTCACGGGCTATCATCGGAACCGTTGAGTACCGTTTCCTTACCGGCAAGAGCACGTTCCTCTTTGTATTTCTCGATGCAGGAAGTCTGCAACAACTTGGCGGTAGCAGTGAGGGATTCGCACTTCAGGCGCGGCGAGCCGAGAAGCTTGGATACGGGCTTGGCATCCAAATGGAAACCCCTCTCGGGTTGATCAATGTAGGATATGCTTTGGGTGCTGGCGATACCTTTACAACAGGGAAAATGCATCTATCAATTGTCAATGAATTCTGAGACAGGAAACTTAATCAAGATTTCCAACAGGGAGCGGCGGCGCATTTTTCGAATGCAGCGGTTTGAAAGGGAGCTCTGGAGTCAGGGAATCCACTCCGTTGCAGGTGTTGATGAAGCCGGCAGAGGTCCGCTGGCTGGTCCCGTTGTGGCTGCTGCTGTGATTGTTGCTCCGGGGGCGTTCATCCCTTTTGTCAATGATTCAAAGCTACTTTCGCCCAGAGTTCGGGAACAATTGTACGAAGAAATTATTGAAGCAGCTGTTGCTGTTGGAATTGGAGTTGTTGATGCAAAAACCATTGATCAAGTGAACATCCTGCAAGCAACAATGCAGGCAATGCAAATCGCTGTTGCTCGCCTGAGTGTCAAGCCGGAGTTTATCCTTGTCGACGGTAGACAGCTCCCTCCCTGGCAGGTTCCGTCGCGGTCAATCATTGCAGGTGACAGGTCTTCCTTCAGTATTGCTGCTGCATCGATTGTTGCGAAAGTTACTAGAGATCGCATCATGATGGACTATCACAAGCTATATCCGCAGTATCGGTTTGACCGTCATAAGGGTTATGCAACAAGGGAACATATCAAGATGATCACCCAATTTGGATTTTCAGATATTCACCGGCGATCGTTCTCAATTCATGGGTCAAACGACAATCACAAAGGGTAAAAAAGGAGAGGAAGCGGCTGTAGAGTTTCTTCAAAACCTTGGCTATGAGATTATTTGCCGTAATTATCGTTTTGAGCATGGTGAAATTGATATCATAGCCTGGGATGGGGAGGTGCTTGTTTTCGTTGAGGTTAAGCTTCGTCGTTCTCGACGTTTTGGAGTTCCGGAAGATTCTGTAACAGCAAGAAAGCAACAACACATCAAGCGTGCTGCGGAGGGGTTTCTTTATGAGCGCGGAATACAGGATGTTGAATGCCGTTTCGACGTCGTTGCAATTGATGAAGCATACCGCCCCAAAAACATCCGACATTACATCAATGCATTCCCTTAAAAGGTACTGATGCCAAAGCGAACTGACATCCATTCAATTCTTATTATAGGCAGCGGACCTATCGTGATTGGTCAAGCATCAGAGTTTGACTACTCCGGGACGCAAGCTTGCAATGCGTTGAGAGAAGAGGGATATCGAGTTATACTGGTAAACAGCAATCCCGCCACGATCATGACTGACCCTGATATTGCAGATGTGACCTATATCGAACCGATTACCCCTGAGTTTGTCGCTGCAATTATTGAGCGAGAGCGACCTGATGCGCTGTTGCCAACAATGGGCGGGCAAACGGCGTTAAACGTCGCTGTCGCGCTCGCAGACCAAGGGGTCCTCACTCGATATGGTGTTGAGCTGATTGGGGCAAATCTTCAGGCGATCAGGAAGGCCGAGGATCGCCGACTGTTTCAAGCCGCTATGGAGCATGCTGGGGTAGAAATTCCGCGAGGGAAGTTTGTAAAGACCATTGAGGAAGCCATCGAAGCAGCGGGGGAGATTGGGTTCCCAGTTGTGATTCGCCCAAGTTTCACACTTGGCGGGAGTGGTGGTGGCACGGCATTTAACATGGAGGAGTTTCGTGAAGCGGCTCGGCATGGACTTGAGGTAAGTCCTGTTCACACGGTGCTTGTTGAGGAATCACTTCTGGGCTGGAAGGAGTTCGAACTTGAAGTGATGCGGGATGCGCGCGACAATTTTGTCGTCGTCTGTTCTATTGAGAACGTCGACCCAATGGGGATTCATACTGGTGACTCCATCACAGTTGCTCCAGCGCAAACACTCACCGACCGTGAATATCAACGTATGCGCGATGCCGCGAAGAGGATCATCCGGGAGATTGGGGTGGAAACAGGTGGATCAAACATTCAGTTTGCCATTCATCCGACAACAGGTCGTATGCTGGCTATCGAGATGAATCCACGTGTTTCGCGCAGTTCTGCCCTCGCATCGAAAGCAACAGGATTTCCGATTGCTAAGATAGCTGCAAAGCTTGCTGTCGGATATACGCTTGATGAGATCTCGAATGACATCACAAAAGAAACCCCTGCTTCATTTGAGCCTACCATTGACTATGTGGTCGTGAAAATACCGCGTTGGGATTTTGAGAAATTCAAGGGAGCGGGTGAGACCCTCGGCGTGCAGATGAAGTCGGTCGGTGAGGCAATGGCTTTCGGGAGGAATTTCAAGGAAGCATTGCAGAAGGCTATCCGATCGCTTGAAATCGGCCGCTTTGGACTTGGCGCTGACGGGAAAGATGCTCTGAACACATGGGATCTCAACGAGGATCAAAAAGCGGAATGGCGTCGAAAACTTCGTGCATCGCTACATACACCGCGCCCTGATCGTATATTTTATCTCTGGTGCGCTCTTCAGCTTGGTATTGAAGTGGAGGACCTACACGAGATCACCGGCATTGACCCATGGTTTTTGTCAAACATAAAAGAGATCGTTGAACTTGACCGCGCTCTGCGAGCAGTCGGTTCTCTTGATAAATTGCCACGTGAACTTCTGATGCGCGCAAAGCAATTTGGGTTTTCAGACCGACAGCTTGCTCACATTCTTAAACCTGAGGATCGTCAATCATCAGAAAAGGACATAGCTTACCTTGAAGAAACCATCCGCCGATTCCGTATGCGACAAGGCGTTGCCCCTTCATTCAAAACCGTTGATACCTGTGCGGCAGAATTTGAGGCATACACTCCATATTTTTACTCTACCTATGATGAGGAAAGTGAATCTCAGCGTTCGCTGAGAAAGAAGGTCGTTATCCTTGGTGGCGGTCCGAACCGGATTGGCCAGGGAATAGAATTTGACTATTGCTGTGTCCAAGGGGTTTTTGCACTGAAACGTCAGGGCTACGAGACCATCATGATCAATTGCAACCCCGAGACGGTTTCCACAGATTATGATACGACAGACAAGTTATATTTTGAGCCGCTTACTCTGGAAGATGTGCTTAATATTTGTGAGCTTGAAAAGCCTGATGGTTTAATTGTCAGCTTCGGTGGGCAAACACCGTTACGCTTATCGAAAGCATTGGAGCATCATGGATTTCGTATACTTGGAACGTCGCCTGAGGGAATTGATCTCGCAGAGGACCGTGCGAGGTTCGGGGAGTTGCTTGATCGTCTGCGCATTCCGCGCCCTGAGTACGGAGTCGCAACTTCGATTGATGAAGCAATTGCGGTTGCGGAGCGGATCGGCTACCCTGTCCTCGTGAGACCGTCATATGTCCTCGGTGGTCGCGCCATGGAGATCGTTTACCATAATGATGCCCTTCGTCATTACATGGTGCGGGCGGCGAACGTTTCACCGGATCATCCAGTTCTCATCGATCGCTTCCTGGAAGATGCATTTGAGTACGATGTTGATGCGGTCAGCGACGGAGTTGACGTACTCATTGGTGGAGTTATGGAGCATATAGAAGAAGCAGGGATTCATTCTGGTGATAGTGCAATGGTTCTCCCTCCATACATGGTTTCTGAATCGCATCTTGAGGAGATTCTTTCTTACACAAAGCAGCTCGCTGTCGCCCTTGGCGTGAAAGGGTTATTGAATATTCAGTTCGCTATGAAAGATGATACTGTCTACGTGCTGGAAGCAAATCCACGAGCATCTCGGACTGTGCCTTTTGTGAGCAAGGCGACTGGGCTTCCTCTTGTTGATATCGCGACGCGTGTGATGCTTGGCGAATCGCTGGCGAGTCTTGGTGTTCTCAGTTTTGATTTTCGACAAATTTCCCATGTAGCTGTGAAGGAGTCAGTATTCCCATTTGCTAAATTTCCAAAAGTGAGCATGTTCCTGGGACCTGAAATGCGCTCGACTGGAGAGGTGATGGGAATTGATGAGAGTTTCGGCGGAGCGGTGGCAAAGGCGCAGATGAGTGCAGGAAATACTCTTCCATTGTCAGGGACTGTGCTTGTAACTGTAAATGACGCAGATAAGAATGAGAAAACAGTTGAAATCGTCCGTGAATACGTGCAACTTGGATTTTCAATTATGGCGACAGAGGGTACATCTCGCTTTCTTTGTGCAAATGGCATTGAGAACAAACGTGTTTTCAAAGTGAATGAGGGGAGGCCCAATATTGTGGACTTGATTCGAAGTGGGAAAATCCAGTTGGTCATTAATACACCGCTTGGTGAAGAAGCGCGGTATGATGAATTTGCGATTGGGCATGCTGCGATCGAGCACGGTGTTGCATTTATCACGACGCTCTCCGCTGCTGCTACTGCTGTGAAAGGGATCGAGCGCATGAAAGCTGGCAAATTGAGCGTTCGTAGCTTGCAGGAGTATCAAAGAGAATTACGGCGCCATTCCGTCGTTGGCCGCCAAGTTGATATGGTAAAGTGATTCTTGTGCTGTTACCTGAGTGACCTTTCTCTGAGAAAAAGTCATGCGACATCGTGAACTTGTCATCGACGGATATAATCTTCTCCATGCTATCCCTAATCGCGCCCTTGGCAGATTCCCTCATGACCTCCTGCGAGCACGAGGTGAATTACTTGCTTTGCTGGAACGTTATGCATATGATGAAAAAAGGTACCTCATAGTGGTATTCGATAATAAGCTTACGCCAGCTCCAGAATCATATTCCACTGCACGCGTCCGTGTGGAGTTCACAAACCCCTCGCAAAACGCCGACGAGTGGATACGAGGTTACGTCGAATCGCATGCTCATCCATCTCTTCTTACTGTTGTCTCTTCTGATATTGAGATCGCTCGCTTTGTGCAAGCAATGGGGGCCGTACCACTGCGATCCGAAGAATTTGCTATAGAACTTTTCGGGCAAGAAAAGGATGTAGAAAAACCTGATGCCCCGCTCAATGATGACGAAGTCCAAAAGTGGGCAAAGATATTTGATATCCGAAGGAAGCCGTAGTTTCCTTTGAAGCCAATGGAAGCACCCCGAAAGCGGAAGACAAAATGACTCCGAAGGACCGTATGAGAACGGCGATGGATCTAAGGGCGCCGGACCGCGTTCCATTAATGTGTCAGTTAAGCATCGGGCATATGCTTCAGCAGTTGAAAGTCTCCCCTGTTGAGTTTTGGTTCGATAAAGACATTTTTGTGGATGGACTCACTGCTCTGAGGAACCTTTATCACTTTGACGGTATACTTATCAGTCTACATGGCCATGACCCAGATTGGCGGAAGCAGATTGTCAAGGTCGCAAAAGATGAAAACGGCGAGAGCGTATACTGGAAAAATGGAGACGTTACCTATTTCCCGGACGACGAACTCCCCGAGCACCATCCTGCGAAGCAGATTTTAAAACCGTCTTTTCAAGATTTTGAGCCTGATTCTCTGCCAGAAGGAATCTCTTTCATTCCGGTTTCGCAGGGGATAGAGTTCGCTATACATCCAGAGCATGCTTACGATGTTTTTGTTGATATTGCTGATAAAGCAAGAAGGTACTCCATTCATGGTGAGATTACGTCCCCATTTGATTATTTCCTGAATCTCTTCGGGCATCAGGAAGCGTTGCTTGGTCTTATTGATGATCCTGAAAAGTGCCATCGTATTCTCCAGAGATACACTGATGGCATAAAAAAGCTTGCCACGGGTATGTGCGAACATGGTGTTGACGCAATCAAGATTTCATCTCCATTTAGTGGATCAGGATTTATTTCCAGAAAGTTCTACAGAGAGTTTGTGCTCCCGTACGAACGTCAGCTTGCAGAGGAAATCAGAGCGCGTGGTGTGCATGTTTATGCTCATGTATGCGGAGCTATTGATGATAGACTTGAGGACATTGTAGATTCAGGGGTTTCCGGGATTGAGTGCCTTGATCCTCCACCACTTGGAAATGTTGAGCTTGCTGATGCAAAGCGAAGGATCGGGCGTCGCGCATTCATCAAGGGAAACATCGACTCTGTGAATATCCTCTTATATGGGAGCCGCGATGACGTTTTTCGCGATGCGATGCAGCGTTTAGAGGAAGGGATGCCCGGAGGTGGGTATATTTTGAGCACAGCATGTTCTGTGGCTCCGCATGTTCCGCGTGACAACATGTTAGTGCTCCATGAGGTTGTCGAGAAGTACGGATGGTATCGGAATGAGTGAAGCAAAGGATGTACCTTCCCTTGTGAACAATGGTGCGCTTCTAAGCACACTAACTCAATGTGTAATTGATGGCTATCATAAGCGTGCTGAGGAATTGACGCTGGAGCTGCTCAATCAGGGTCTCCCTGCTCGGGAAATTTTGGATGGCGCTTTGGTCAAAGGTATGGAGATCGTAGGTGTTCGATTCCGGAATAACGAGATGTTCCTCCCTGAGGTCTTAGCCTCTGCGCGTGCGATGAAAGCTTCTCTTTGTCTACTTGAACCTATCCTTTCGGCAGCGAAGGTTGACCCCATTGGCACGCTTGCCATTGGCACTGTGAAAGGCGATGTTCACGACATCGGAAAGAACATAGTTGCAATGATGTTCCAGGGACACGGATTCCGGGTGGTCGATTTGGGGATCAATTGCGAGGTTGAACGATTTGTTGAGATTGTAAAAACGCAGAGTGTGAACATTCTCGGGATGTCAGCCCTTCTGACAACGACGATGCAGAATATGAAAATCGTAATTGACAGAGTACGAGCAGAGGGCTATTCAGTGAAAATCATGGTGGGTGGCGCCCCTGTAACAGCGGCATTTGCCCAGCAGATTGGAGCAGATGGCTACGCACGAAATGCTGTGGAGGCAGTGGAGAAGGCAAAGGCGATGCTGGGATTAGCTCACTGAACAGATCCCCTTCTCACGTGGCTCTTGTAATATATCCCTCGTGCATAATGTTGAGTGGTTTGACTTTTCCTTCAAATCTCTGTAAATTTTTATATCCTTCGCTGTTAAGGGCATAATTGAACATCTCTTTGGGGATAACGGATAGAGTCTTCCCGTGAATTTTTTCTCGATAAGTGTTGGTTTCTCAACTCTTCTTGTAGCTTTTTCATCAATTTTCTCAAGACGAAAGAAAGAAGAGAAATCCATTAAAGATAAGCCTGAGGAACTAAAGCCGAAACCTGTTCGATCTCCAGGGACCGGGAGGCAAACGCTCCTCTTCGATGACCTTTCACTTTACCCAAGACGTACTTCTTCTGCTGCTTCACCGCAGCCAGCTATGTCAAGTACAGGTATCAGTTCTGAATTTGAAGTCATGAATTTTTTTGATCGTGATATCGAAGCAATTTCTGCAGAAACAGATCCCCGTATCGAATTTGATTTCCTTCTCGGGAAGGTTCTCAACATTGCAAAAGAAGTTTTATTTGCTCACACTGTTGTATTTGCGTGGGCAAATTTTGATAAACATAGAATGGTAATCGAGGCGAAATCAACGAACGCTGCGAACTTCACGCCGAACAAGCGGTTTCCAATGGAAAGCGATCTTGTGAGCCAGATTGCAGCATCCGGGAAACCACAGATCGTGAGTCGTATTGAACCAACAAACGAACGAGACCTTATCGCATACTATTCGGAGAAAGAATATGTAAAATCCTTCGTTGGTGCTCCGGTGTTCTTTGGTCAACGCCTCGTGGGAGTTCTTGCAGCGGACAGCAAGGCAGAAGACGCTTTCGGAATTGAGACCCTTTCTCTACTTGCGCATTTCACAAAACTGTTATCAGTTTTGATCAAGAGTTATACAGATAAGTACGATCTTCAGCTCGAATCGCGTGGTTTTGCTGCAATTGCACGTATGCATGAGCGACTTGTTGCCCCGGTGACCCCTGCTGTGGTTGCGGAGATGTTTATTGATGAGGCCCTTTCTTTGACCGATGCCGAACGCGTGAGTGTTACCTTGTTCGATGATGATAGACAGGCATGGCGTGTTATTCGGGCAAAACATCGCGGCTCCCAAACAGACGCAATTGAGAATCTTGAAGTGGATCTGAATGCGAGTGTAGTTGGAGAATCTATTCGTACGAACACACCGCGTCTTGTAAGAGACATTTCGGCAGTCCAGGTAATTAGGTACAGCAAAGGTGAGCCGCCACTACCGGCTGGTTCGTTTCTTGTTGTGCCACTAACTTCACTGCAGCGTGGATACGGTGCCATTGCTCTTGAGTCAACAACACCGCATGGGTTAAATGCTCGTGATGAACATCTGTTCAGCCGATTGGCAGGAGTCGTAGCAAATGTCTTGGAGGTTCTTGTTCTTTCAGATGTGATACGAGAGTTTGTTGTTGTTGATGATTTGACTGGCACGTACAACAAGCGTGCATTTCTCGAGCGTGCGAAGGAGGAGTTTCTACGCGCGGCGGATCAAGGGGTAGAATTTTCGGTCTTGCTCCTTGCTGTTGATAACATGAAGGAGCTGGTTGATCGCTACGGAGCGGGAGGTTTTGATCAGATTCTTGTGAACGTTTCACAAATTATCCGCGCCTCGGGGCGGCCCTACGATGTCGTTGGCAGATATGACTACAATCGTCTTGGTATTGTACTTTCTGGTATGTCAGCTAACGATGCCTACCTCTGGTCGGAAAAGCTCAGAAAAGCTGTTGCCAGCCATGTGATCTCCATCGGCGACAAAACATTCTCTGTGACGATTAGTGTCGGTATCTGCGGAGCTACTGTGCATGCAACTGTTGATGAGATACTTTTGAACGCATCGCAGGTCCTACACAAATCGATGGAATCTGGCGGAAATACTGTACGGGTCTTTTAAAACATTGTGAGGTTCATTAATGGGAAGAGCAACCACATTTGCAGAGAAAGCTGCGAAAGCCTCTATGCAGCGAGGTGTGAAATGTCCTGTATGTGGCACTATCCGGCAGCCAATTCTCTATGTCGTTTCGGAACGCTCGCCTAAGACAGGCAACTGGCGATTCCGAAGCCGCAAGGTTCAAGTCTGTAAGTGCAATGAGAAGGAGGTCTACAGCTAATAGGTCTCTACTGAAAGCCAGTGCTTGTTGAAAGGTTCTATGCGTTTTATCGAAACGTGGGGTTAATCAAACGGGGTTAGCTGCGTGAGTCCTGTCGGATGTGGTCCGGCGTGGTGAAAAGGGGAGCTATGCGTGCTCCGGCGGCAAGGCGTATCTGCTTGAATCTAAATAAGTTACAGGTTCCGGGAACATAGCGGCAATTTTCAATGTTAAAACAATTGCTGCATCAGAAGCATCCCATGGAGGGAGGGTAGAAGATCCCCATGGGGAGCATTGATCTACATGCTCTGGGAAAAACAACTCTGGTCAGTGAAGAACCATATCTTATTTCTCCAAATCATTTTTCAACGAAAGTTGTCCATGAACTTAGAGGCATCCGCCTTCGGTGGATTGAATATTTCGGTCTCGAATGTAGCCCTTGAGTACACGTGAAGAATTTGTTGTACAATGATTTAGATGTTTAGAAAAGGCGAGGTGAAAATATGATGAAAGTTGGCAAGCAATATCCAACCCGGGAAAGTCAGTCGCTCGACAAGTATCTTCAAGAAATTGGGAAAGTCGGGTTGCTGTCACCCGAAGAGGAAATTGAGCTTGCGCGAAGAATTAAGAAGAATGATCAGAAGGCGCTCGAGCGTCTTACGAAGGCGAATCTCCGATTCGTTGTAAGCGTTGCTAAACAGTACCAGAATCAAGGGCTTTCTCTGGGTGATTTGATTAATGAAGGGAATCTCGGCCTCATCAAGGCGGCAAAGCGTTTTGATGAGACAAGGGGATTCAAGTTTATTTCCTACGCAGTGTGGTGGATTCGGCAATCGATTTTGCAAGCTCTTGCTGAGCAGTCACGAATTGTTCGTCTGCCGCTCAATCGCGTTGGAGCTTTGAATAAGATCGGTCGTGCTTTTTCATCGCTGGAGCAGGAATTCGAGCGGGAACCAAGTGCAAGCGAATTAGCCGAAGAGCTTGATATGTCGCTTTACGAAGTTGCCGATACACTGAAGATTTCAGGTCGCCATCTCTCCATGGATGCTCCATTTGTCCAGGGAGAGGATAATCGACTGCTTGACGTGATTCAGGACGATCGAGCTCCCCAGCCAGATCACACGCTCGTTGAGGAATCGCTCCGAGCTGAGGTTCGTCGTGCTCTCTCTACACTTAGTGAGCGTGAGGCTGAAGTAATACGCCTCTATTTCGGGCTTGATCGTGAGCATGCTCTGACATTGGAGGAGATTGGGGAGAAGTTCAATCTCACGCGCGAGCGCGTTCGTCAAATAAAAGAAAAAGCTATACGCCGTTTGCGACACACTTCGAGGAGCAAAGCTCTGCGTGCTTACCTTGGCTGAACGAAAGTGCGAAATGGGGGTAATGGCAACCCCCGCCATACAAAGGCGGGGTCAACTTTATCCCCTTTTCTTTTTAATCCGCCAAAGGTGGACCGTCAGATGAATCCGTGCTGTGTTCCTGCTCTTCTGCTCTGCATGACCTGGTCGATCGTAGCTCCTCTTACGTCTTTCCCCAGATCTGAGCAAGCAATCTCCGCAGGGTCTGATTCTGTGACATCCACGGTGTCCATAGAGGATTCTGTTCGGGTACTTCTCATGCAGCACGTGATCAATTACCTTGGAATTCCCTATCACTATGGCGGGAATAATCGGAACGGAATGGATTGCTCGGCGTTCACCTATCGAGTATTCTCTGAAGGTTTTGGTATTGAATTACCACGTTCAACGCGTGCGCAGTATCGCATTGGTGTTCGTGTGAAGAAACGTGCACTTATGCCTGGTGATCTTCTCTTTTTTCGCACGCGGCGTGGACGCATCTCCCACGTTGCGATTTATGTCGGAGAAGGGTTATTCGCCCACGCAAGCATAAATCGTGGAATCACAATTTCGTCTCTGGAAAGTTCTTACTACAAAAAACGGTATGCTGGGGCAAAGCGAGTCATCTATGTTGACAACGGTGAGTAGGGCGCCATTTGTTTATCTAAACGGCACGATTTGTGAAAGTCGTAAAGCGACAATTTCTATTTTTGATCGTGGGTTTCTCTATGGTGATGGTGTTTTCGAGACGGTGCGCGTATATAACGGAAGAGCGTTCTGTTTAGAAGAACACATGGAGCGATTGGAGAATTCCGCGCGTGGAATTCGACTCTCCCTCCCTCCGATGCTTCATTCCTCAAAAGGGGTTGCTGAAATAATTCGTGAGCTCCTCAGGCGCAACGGTTTGACGGATGCAACAATCCGCATTGTGGTGACTCGAGGTGAGAACCGAGATCTCGGCTACGCTCACTCGCTCGCAACGGAACCGACGCTTGTGATTATTGCTCGTCCCCTCCCAGCCGAAATACTGGAAGTTCAAACTCGTGGAGTGCAGGTAATTGTTTCCTCCATCCGCCGAGTGAGCATCGATGCTTTAAGTCCTCACATTAAATCGAATAATGTTCTCAACAATATTCTTGCATATCTTGAAACTGAGGCAACTGGAGCTTATGAGGCGATTATGCTAAATCACGATGGATATGTGGCAGAAGGGACGCGTAGCAATGTCTTCATTGTGAAAAATGGTATCGTTAAGACTCCGCCATTGTCTGCGGGGATTCTGAGCGGAGTGACGAGAAGCGTTGTGATGAAGGTTGCCGGCGAAGAGCCACCGATTACTGTGGCGGAGGAGCTTTTCGGCGTGACGGAACTTCAGGGCGCTGATGAAGTTTTCCTTACCCATACTACAATGGAAATTGTTCCCGTTGTCCAAATTGGCGAAGCCAGAATTGGTCAGGGTGTCCCCGGCTACCTGACTATGGAGTTGCAACGGCGTTTCCGCACGTATGTTCAGAAACGGCTTGGAGGCACTTGAAATGCTGCTGAAGACTTTCGTTTCCGTATTGTCTATCCAGAATGCCGGTTCGCATTTTGACTCTGTGCACGTTTTCCGGCGAAGCCTTCATGAAAGAATCATCGGATGTTTTCTAAGGTTCGTTCTAAGAGTCCCGCTGGTATTGATAGCGGGATGGCTCGTTATTGCTGGAAGGGTTCTTGCAGATGAACCACTTAGCAATCGAATTGCGAGCTATTGGATTCAAGCGAAGTTGTTACCCGACCGACGTGGTGTTGAAGGACGTGAAACGTTAGTTTGGAAAAATGCTTCAGTGAAGCCAGTAAAAGAAATCTTTCTTCATCTCTATCCAAATGCGTATCGCAATAGCTTGAGCACATTTGCTCGTGAGGGGGAGATGACTATTACAGCCGAGCGTGCAGGTTGGATTGATATAAAAAGTGTTACGCTGAAAGATGGGATGAACCTTTTGCCTGAGTTGAGGTATGTCCATCCTGATGATGATAACGCTGACGATAGTACAGTGGCACGGATTTCACTCCCAAGGGAGGTCTTGCCCGGAGATGAGATCACGATCCTGTTTGAGTTCTTCACGCGCATCCCAAAGCAACTTGGTCGCAGCAGTTACGCACTCGGGCGTGAGTTTTATTTTGTTTCGCAATGGTTTCCAAAAATTGGTGTCCTCGAGACGGAGGGGAAATGGAACTGTCATCAATTTCACCGTTTCACCGAGTTCTTTTCAGATTTTGGATTTTATCACGTGGAAGTAACTGTTCCAGCAAATTTCATCGTTGGGGCGACTGGGGTTCGTGTTGCCACACGAAAAAACCTTGATGGGACAATTACCTATACTTATGAGCAAGGTGATATTCACGATTTCGCCTGGACCGCATCACCTGATTTTATTCAAGTTGAGCGAGTGCTGGACGCTCCACCACTCCCCCCAACGCGCATCATTCTCCTTCTTCAACCGGAGCATCGAGACCAGATGAACAGGCATCTGCATGCTATTGAAGCAGCTCTCCGGGCGTTTGGAACTACATATGGTCCATATCCGTATCCGACGCTTACAGTCGTGGACCCTCCACGAACGGCTACATCAGCGGGTATGGAGTACCCAACACTCATTGTGACCGGGACCAATGCATTTCTTCTGGAGAAAGTGCAATCACCGGAGTATGTTATCTTCCACGAATTTGGCCATCAGTATTGGTATGGGATGGTTGCCTCAAACGAGTTTGAAGAACCGTGGCTTGATGAAGGGTTCACTTCTTACACCGCTGCTCGGGCGCTTCTTGATACATACGGACCGAACATTTCGGCATTTCGCGTCGTCGGTATACCCTTCTACGGTTATCCGATACTGAGCTACCGTGGTTTCCCTTTGATTGCTCTCCTGGAGAAGATACCACTCCCTTATCCACTGTGGCGTTTCCCGTTGTATCTTGAAAATGCATCAAACGATCCGATTGAGAAATTAGCATGGAAGTACTACGATTATGCAACGTATCGCGTGAATGCGTATAACAAACCGGAAATTATGCTTTTTACTCTCGAGCGTATTCTTGGTCGTTCCACAATGGATAAAGTACTCCGAGCGTACTTTACGCGTTGGCGATTTCGACATCCACGTGGAGAAGATTTCATTCGTGTTGTTGAGGAAATTACTGGGAGGGACTTCAGCTGGTTTTTCAACCCCCTTCTTTCATCAACTGGTGTTGTGGATTATGGGGTGAAGGGGATTGAGGTTCGCCACGTTGATGCAAAGGCTGTAGAGAGCAGTGTGATACTCTGGAGATATGGGGAGGTAAAATTTCCTGTTGAAGTTGCTATTCGCTTTGCAGATGGAACGAAGCTGGACACAGTTTGGGACGGTGAGACTCGGTGGATCAAGATGACATTTGTCAATCATTCGCCGGCTGTCGCTGCGGCAGTTGATCCTGAGCACAAGATTCTCTTAGATGTGAATATCACTAACAATATCCGCCAAGCGCGGACTAATCTTTGGGGTGCCATACGGTGGGCGTCGAAGTGGTTTTTCTGGATGCAAAACCTGCTCCAAATTGTGAGCACTATAAGTTGATCGAGGTGAGATACCATGATCGTTTTTGCTTCACTCCGTGGTGGCATGCAGAATGTGAATCGTAATGCGAAGTTCCTGCTCCTGCTGTGGTTTGTCAACATTGGATTTGCGCTGCTGCTGGCAGAGCCGGTCTTCAAGTTGCTGGCTGAATTTTCAGAGCATAGCCTAATGAGTTCGCCAAAGACCGATTTACTTTCAGGATTCGATCCGTGGTGGTTTATTAGTTTTTGGCATGCTGCTAAAGGAGAGCTCCAGCAGTTTCCCACGCTCATCGTTACTGTTGCAGTTATCTATGTGCTTATTCATGTGTTTCTCAACGGAGGCGTGTTCGCAGTGCTCACAGCACATGAGGAGAAATCGCTTTTCATTGATTTCTTCTATGGGAGCGTTAAGTACTTTTACCGCTTTCTGAAGGTGTTTCTTGTTGCACTTGTCGTATTCGGCCTGATGTATCTTGGCGATGAGTACCTTGCTCGTGGAATCGATCGATGGACAGCCAATATTGAGTCGGAGCAGTTTGTTGTGGCTTTACATGGTGCACGAGCTGTGCTTCTGGTTTTTCTGTTCCTCGTCGTTTCGATGATCTTTGACTATGCGAAGATCCGAATGGTGCTTGAAGATATCCCCCAAGCACTCCGTGCAACATGGGATGGGTTGCGCTTTGTATTTCGCCATGTCGGGCAAACGTTTAGCCTTTACTTCCTTATTTCCGCTATTAGCGTAGTACTGTTCGCTTTGTATTTCGCGTTAGAAGGCATTTTGCATCCCGGAACAATAGTAGGGGTTATAATTGTTTTCCTTCTTGAAGAGTTTTATATTATTGCAAAGTTATGGACACGGCTTCTTTTTTTCGCAAGTCAGATACAATTGTATCGTGATCTCACAGCTCCAGTTCTCTCTGTTGCTGCTGAGGAGAGTTAGCCAATATACGCCTCTCAATGTGGCGGAATTGAACTGCAGGGTATAATTTTTAGGAGGAATGATACATGGCAGTACTGCCAATTTCTGTGTACGGAACGCAGGTGCTGCGTACGAAAGCAAAACCAGTGGAGAGCTTAGACGATAAGATAGTCGGATTGATCCGTGATATGTTTGAGACAATGTCGGTTGCCGGGGGCATCGGGCTTGCTGCCAATCAAGTTGGTATCCCTGTACAGCTTATTGTTGTCGATATTTCGGACATAGAGGAATGGAAGCATATTGGTCCCATGGCACTGATCAATCCGGTGATCCTCTCCGAGGAAGGAGAGGATACAATGGAGGAAGGTTGCCTGAGCATTCCCGGGGTTCGAGAGATGGTGACACGAGCGCGGAAAATTCGTGTGCGCTTTCGCGATGCAAATTTTGAATTAAAGGAAATGGAAGCCGAGGGGCTTTTAGCTCGTGTTATTCTCCATGAATATGACCATCTTATGGGGGTCCTCTTTATCGATCGAATCCCTTCGTTAAAGCGAACCATGATGAAGGCGAAGCTGAACCAGATCAAGCGAGGAGAGGTTGAAGTCCAGTACGAGATTGTCACAGAAGAAGTCGAATCCTGGGCTGTTTCTCACCTGTCGAGGAGACGTGCTATCCGCCAAACAAACGGCGGACGGGTTCACAAATTAAAGAAGGTCCCTCTCTGAGTTGATATCACATGAGTCCACTGGGGGCGGACCGGGCAATCCTTCGCTTCGGATTCTCTTTATGGGAACTCCGGAATTTGCTGTCCCCTCATTGCAAAGGCTGCTGAAAAGTCACCACAAAATTGTAGCGGTTGTCACTGTTCCCGATGTACCTCAGGGGCGTGGGCGGAAGCTTCAGGCAAGCCCGGTCAAAAGAGCTGCACTGAATGCCGGTCTCCCAGTGCTTCAACCGCTATCGCTAAATGATTCGGAATTCCTCTCCCAGCTTTGCACTTTTAAACCCGATCTTGGTGTCGTCGTAGCATTCCGTATACTTCCGAAAAGTGTGTTTGAGCTTCCTGCTCTGGGTACAGTTAACCTCCATGCCTCACTCCTTCCGAAATACCGCGGAGCGGCTCCAATTCAGTGGGCACTCATCAATGGGGAGCAAGTGACTGGGGTTACAACATTTTTTATTCGTGAGAAAGTCGATACCGGAAGCATGATCATTCAGCGGAGCGTACTGGTTGGGGAAGATGAGACTGCCGGGGAGCTTCATGACCGACTTGCTGTGCTTGGTGCTGAAGTAATGGAGGAAACGGTCGACTTGATAGCCAGAGGTGAGGTCAAATTGCAGGAACAAGATAATTTGCTTGCTACAGCCGCTCCCAAGATAACCAAAGAGATGTGCGAAATCAACTGGAAGCAGCCTGCCCGAAGTATACACAATCTTATTCGAGCTTTATCTCCAGAACCGGGGGCTTATACTTTTCATGAAGGACGAATTCTGAAAATTTATCGTACACACGTGATAGCAGATGAAGGAGTGTTTGGCGCACCCGGAACGGTTCTCCGTGCCGATTTCGAACTCCACGTCGCCACTTCCCCCGGTGCTCTCTCCATTCTTCAGCTTCAAGTAGGGGGGAGAAAGATTCTTCCCGTAGATGCGTTCCTTAGAGGTTATTCCCTCAGAGCGGGAGAATTCTTGGGCTTGCCTCGATAATCCTGCTGCCGGCGGAACTGGGATGCTTTTAGACGGAGGTCGCCGGACCTCTCATCCGCCGCAGGCGGGTTTGGTTTATCCATCTTGGGAAAATGTACGGAGAATCCCGCTGTTGGTGATAGCGGGACCGATATACGGCTCCAGATGTTGAGCCATAGATCCTCTTATTTTGTTAATGAGTCTTGAAGTGACGCCAGATGATATGTAACACGTTCGTAATATTTTCTTAATAGGAAGTTTATTTTATCCATTATATTTCAGATACGTTGATTTAGGAAAGGTAAAAGAATGAAACTCAGTCGTGCATTTGTTGTGCTTTCTGTGGCAGTTATCCTCATGTGCGGCACAGTCTCAGGACAATTACAGATCAATGGGGCAGGTGCGACATTCCCTTATCCTCTGATTTCGAAGTGGTCAAGCGTCTATCACAAGCTCCATCCGAACATCCAGGTCAACTATCAATCCATTGGAAGTGGTGGAGGTATCCGACAGCTCATTGAGAAGACGGTGGATTTCGGTGCCAGCGACGCTCCAGTGAATGATGAGCAGATGAAAGAAGTCCGCCAACGGCGGAGTCCTATTGTTCATATACCATGGGCAATGGGTGCTGTGGTTGTTACGTACAATTTGCCAGGGATCAATAAAACAGTTCGTTTTGATGGATCAACATTGGCGGATATTTACCTTGGTAGGATTACAAAGTGGAATGATGCGCACTTAAGGACACTAAATCCCGACATTAATTTTCCTGATGCTCCCATCATTGTCGTTCATCGATCAGATGGAAGCGGCACAACATATATTTTTGCTGACTACCTGGCGAAAGTGAGCTCGGATTGGAAAGCAATGGTGGGCGTCTCAACTTCTCTTAACTGGCCCGTCGGTATAGGAGGAAAAGGAAATGAAGGGATTGCTGGGCAAGTGAAGCGTACTCCAAACTCGATTGGGTATGTGGAATTGATTTATGCTCTCCAGAGCAGCATGCCTGTGGCGGAAATCAAAAACGCTGATGGAGTTTTTGTGAAGCCATCCATTGAGTCGGTAACTGAAGCTGCTGCTGGTGCTGCGAAGCTAATGCCGAGGGACCTACGTGTGTCCATCACTAACGCCCCCGGGAAAAATGCTTATCCAATTTCAAGCTTCACGCATGCTCTTATTTATCAGAGCCAGGCAGATGCAAAACGCGCTAAAGCAGTGGTCCAATTCATTTACTGGGCAATTACTGAAGGTCAACGGTATTGCAATGCTCTTGATTACGCACCGATTCCGAAGGCGGTGCAAGAACTTGCCATTAAGCGCCTTAAGCTTGTGAATGTGAATGGGGAGTCACTTCTGAAATAGGAAAGTGCTGAGTGAGCAGAGTTACTGAACATGAAATACTGACGGCTTCTGAGCTTGCAGCAGCGGGTTTGCCGTTTCCTGCCCGGCAACGCCCATCATTGTATGAGAAACAGATTGGCGACCGGATATTTAAGATCGTCACAGGCATTTTTGCTGTCATCGTTATTCTCATCGGTTTGTGGATAGGTTTACAATCCTATGGGATCGCATCTCCGGTATTCAAGTCGATTGGATGGTGGCGGTTCATCGTTGGAAAAACCTGGGATCCGGTGTCGAAGGTTTTTGGAGCACTCCCTTTCATCTTCGGCACGTTAGTTACCTCTGCGATTGCACTTCTGATTGCAACCCCATTGGGTTTAGGAGCAGCGTTGTTTCTCGCTGAGCTTGCGCCGAAGTGGCTGCGACAAATTGTGCTTCCACTCATAGAACTTCTTGCGGTAATTCCCAGCGTTGTTTACGGGTTGTGGGGAATTTTCGTGCTGGTGCCCCTGATGGCTAATTCCATTGAGCCATTTCTCATATTGCACTTTGGTGATAGCCCTTTCTTTCGTGGCTACCCTCTTGGCGTAGGTATGCTCACAGGTGGGATAATTCTTTCTGTAATGATAGTTCCGTTCATTGTCTCCGTCTCGCAGGAAGTAATCCGCGCTGTTCCGAATTCACTGCGGGAGGGTATGGTAGCTCTTGGTGCGACACGCTGGGAGGTTCTTAAGAAAATTGTTCTGCCGTATGGCCGTGCGGGGATTTTCGGTGCGATCATCCTTGGATTGGCGCGAGCACTTGGGGAAACGATGGCTGTCACGATGGTCATAGGAAATACTCCTCAGATCTCTGCATCCCTGCTCGACCCTGGATACACGATGGCAGCTGTCATAGCTAACGAGTTTACAGAAGCCACATATGATTTTTACGTTTCTGCCCTTGTTGCCATCGCCTTCGTTCTATTTATTATCACCATTATCGTGAATGTTTTGGCACGGCTTTTAATCTGGCGAGTGGGCAAAGGTCCTCGGCTGATCGGAGGTGCACGGTGACACACAGTTTTTCAAACATCGACTGGCGCTGGCAGAGACGCCGCTGGACAAGTAAATTGATGTCAGTGTTATTTTCCATATCTATCCTTGTTGTCTTGCTGCCACTTATTTTTATCGTCGGTTTTTTGGTCATACAAGGGGCATCTTCTCTGAATTGGAATTTTCTCACGAGGCGTCCTGCGCCGGTTGGCGAGATTGGTGGTGGAATGGGAAATGCCATTGTGGGCTCTTTTCTCGTTATACTCTTAGCGATGATTGTTGGAGTCCCATTGGGCATTCTGGGCGGTATTTTTCTGGGTGAATTCCCGAACAGTCGCCTTTCCCAGATAACAAGATTTGCGGCAGATGTTCTTAACGGGACTCCATCAATCGTTGTGGGCGTTTTTGCCTATAGTGTGATAGTAATGCCTATGCATCATTTCTCAGCTCTTGCCGGTGGACTTGCTCTTGGAATTATGATGATCCCGATCATGTTACGAACCACAGATGAGATGCTTCAGCTTGTCCCTACAGCAATTCGAGAAGCATCATTGGCTCTCGGCGTACCGTATTGGAAGACCGTAGTTAAGGTGGTCTTGTCAACGGCGAGATCAGGTTTGATCACAGGCATGCTCCTTGCTGTGGCGCGTATCGCCGGGGAGACAGCTCCGCTTCTGTTCACGGCATTTAACAATGCGTTCTGGACAGCGTCGCTGACGCAGCCCATTTCGACACTGACGGTCCAAATTTATGCGTATGCTATTTCACCTTACGATGATTGGCACCGGCAAGCATGGGCAGGGGCACTTCTTCTGTTGATTCTTGTGTTTGGGATCAATATTATGGTTAGAACTGTGACTCGAAAACGTCATGAAGCAAATTATTGAACCCATAATTGCGCAGGCAGAAGAGAAAAGGGTAGTTGAGCGCATAGTTGGAACAAGAACTATGGTTCCGGATACTCAGCCTAACCGTAACGAGGGAATCTTTATTGAGCAACTCTCAGCCTATTTTGGAAAGAATCGTGTTCTCAAAGATGTTACGATGCACATTCCTAAGAACCGTGTGACCGCGCTCATCGGTCCTTCTGGCTGTGGAAAAACAACGTTTCTACGGACGATCAATCGCATGCATGAGCTTTCAAAAGATGCGAGAGTTGAAGGGACGGTCCTTGTGGATGGAGTGAATATCTACGACCCGAACATTGATCCGGTGCAAGTCCGTCGGCGAATCGGGATGGTTTTTCAGAAGCCGAATCCTTTCCCCACGATGTCGGTCTTTGAAAATGTAGTTGCGGGACTTCGTCTGAACGGGCGCTACCCCAGAGGGGAGCTCATGGAAATTGCGGAGCGTACCCTTCGGCAAGCTGCTTTGTGGGATGAAGTGAGTGACAAGCTTCATCGTTCCGGGGCTTCGCTCTCCGGCGGGCAGCAGCAACGACTTTGCATTGCACGCGCTCTTGCAGTGAACCCCGAGGTTATCCTTATGGATGAGCCTGCAAGTGCACTTGACCCTATCTCAACTGCGAAAATTGAGGAACTCATTTTCGAGCTTAAGAGTCAATACACGATCGTCAT
This sequence comes from Bacteroidota bacterium, assembly GCA_049973045.1. GTDB lineage: Bacteria > Bacteroidota > Ignavibacteria > 0-14-0-80-59-12 > 0-14-0-80-59-12 > JBMFJZ01. The sequence continues at coordinate 297,148 of JBMFJZ010000002.1, forward strand.
TGTCACGCACAATATGCAACAAGCTGCACGGGTGAGCGATTATACTGCTTTTTTCTACCTCGGCGAATTAATCGAGTTTGATCGAACAAAACAAATATTCATAAGTCCCTCGAAAAAACAAACCGAAGATTATATCACAGGACGATTTGGCTGAGAGGGGAGGTGAATTAGTATGCAACGACACTTTGAACGGGAACTCGAACGGTTGAAAACAAATCTCATTCGAATGGGAAGCCTTGTCGATGATCAGATCGACCTGGCGATGAAAGCTCTCTTTGATATGAACGTCGGGCTTGCTCGCCTGGTCATTGAACGTGATGAAAAGGTTAATGAGTACGACAATCTCATCGATAAGGAGATCGAAACAATTTTCGCGACAACGCAACCTGTGGCAGTTGATCTCCGACTGTTGATGGCGGCGCTAAAGATGAACAGCGACCTTGAGAGAATTGGAGATATAGCACAGAATCTTGCTGAGCGAGCGGAATCGCTTGCTCGCTTGGAGGGGGATGGCAAAGCCCGGGCTCAAGACCTTATTCAGAGAACCAGAATCGCATCGATGGCGGAAGCTGCGCGACAGATGGTTCGCGATGCTATTGATTCCTTCATCAATGGGGATGCTAAGTTGGGTCGTACCATCTGTGAACGCGACGATATTGTAGATGACTACGATAGGGAAAATTTTGGTCTTCTTATACAAGCAATGCAGGATGACCCGCGTACCATCGAAGCTGGAGCAAATCTCATTGTTGTATCGCGGCACATTGAGCGTCTTGCAGATCATGCCACAAACATCGCTGAAGACGTTGTCTTTCTGATCGATGCTAAGATCATCAAACATCATGGCATAGAAATGAAAGAGGAGCCATAGTGAGATCCTATTTCAATTGCTCAGCACCTAATCGGAAGAACACAGGCATTTCTCATCAAGGATTCAGCGTTTTCGATAGTTAAATAAAGTCGTGCTCCCTTAAGAGTTCATAACATTCCTGACTTCCTTCAAGATTCATTGTCACTTCACCTTATCTCCAACAATCCTTTGAGGAAAGGCCGTTGAAGGGAACTTTCATGCTTGCACTGTGTTTTACATAACAAAGCACCATCAGGGGTGCAATAACCAATGTAGCAAAGCGTAGAGGAGTCCTGCCATGAAACAGCATGTCTCGAACAAGGATGATTCTGTGCGGATGTTCAATAGTGACCTCCTTGAGTTCTTTTCTCATGTTCATCCTGCTACACCACACATTATCTACTTGCCTGTTGTTGCTTACACTATTTATCTTACATCAACAGCAGGCGTTGACTTCTTCATTGCAATTGCTTTAGTGTTTCTCGGGCTTCTTGTGTGGAGCCTTACAGAGTATACGCTTCACCGGTTTGTTTTCCACTTCCCTGCAAAAAGTATGTTGGGAAAGAAAATTCATTTCATGATACACGGTGTCCATCATGATTATCCGAATGATGCGACGCGTCTTGTCATGCCTCCCATTGTGAGTGTTCCGCTGGCAATGATTTTTTATCTTTTCTTCAAAGCGGTTATTGGTGCATATTACCTGCCTCCTTTTTTCGGCGGCTTCCTTATTGGCTACCTTTTTTATGATACCACGCATTATGCAGTCCATCACTTCAGACTTCATGGCAAAATAGGGTTGTATTTGAAGCAACACCATATGCGTCATCACTACATGTCGGCTGAGCAGAATTTTGGTGTCAGTTCACCCTTATGGGATTTTGTCTTTGGGACGTTCTTACCTAAGCCGGCACATGGAACTGTTCCGGTAAACCGGTAAGCGGCGGAGGGTATAATTTTGGGAATGCAGTTGCTGCAAGTATGTTCCATTGGCGTCACAATTTAAGGAGGGCTGATGTATGAGACCAGTCAAACACTTTTTCGAAATTTTTATCGGCTTTGCTACAGGAGTCATATTTTTCTTTTCTGGTTGTTCGAGGTCTACTGAGCCTAATCCGGTAGCGCCGCCAACTGAAATAAGTTTTGCGCAGAGTATTCAGCCTATCTTCACGCAGCGATGCGCTTTATCCGGTTGCCATGCTGGTTCATCTCCGGCCCAGGGCATGAGCCTTGAGGCAGGGAAAGCTTATGGAAATATTGTAAATGTCCCAAGCCGTGAGAAACCTGAGCTGATGCGGGTGAAACCTGATAGCAGCAGCATCAGTTATCTTGTTCAGAAGATCAGAGGAGTTCCTGGAATTGTTGGGGCGCGTATGCCGTTGGGTGCTTCTCCTCTCACAGATGTACAGGTCCAGACAATTGCGGACTGGGTGGATCAAGGGGCAAGGAATAATTAAACCAACAAATAGTTACGCCCTTATGTTTGATTTCTCTTTCTCCTAATCTTATATTTTATGGAACTGCTGCTTCTGTAACCATATTCCAAAGATATTGGAGGATGCTTTATGGAACTTACTCCTTCTTCTGAAAGTCCAACAAAACCTTCCACCGAAGCTGCGCATTCTCAGCTATCACTGCTTGACCAGCTTGTTGGAATCTTCATCTCACCAGCAGAAGTGTTTGAAGATGTGCGCCGTAGCCCTGCAAGGACAGGAACATGGCTAGTCCCACTTATCGCTTTTATTGTGATCTCTGTTGTTTCCGGTTTCCTTATATTCGGCGACACAAGGGTTCAAGCGCAGATTCGAGAACTTACTTCTAAGAAAATGGAGCAGATGGTTCGAGAAGGTAAACTTACACATGAGCAAGCACAGCGAGCAGAGGAATTTTCTTCAGCTTCGAGTGGATTTGCCGTCGCAACTCGAGTAGCAGGTCAGGTCATTGTCCCACCAATTGCATTCTTCGTCGTTGTACTTGTTTATTTCCTCGGTGGAAAACTATTTTTCAAAACCACGGCAACGTTTGCCAAAACAGCGGAGGTCGTCGGAGTCAGCTATTATGTCCTTGCTCTTGAAGTAATTGTGACCACAATTCTGGTTCTTGCTATAGGTTCGATGTATGCCAGTCCGAGCGCCGCACTTGCGATCTCATCTTTTGACCCCGGGAACAAGCTTGATATCCTTCTGTCGAAGCTAAACGTGTTCACAGTTTGGTATTTAGTACTGCTTGGCATTGGATTGGCACGGGTATTTGAGCGACGAGCCTCCCTTGTTTCCGGGATGGTTTTCGGGTTCTGGATCGTCTGGGTTGTTATCCAGATTCTCCTCGGAGGAAGCTTCGGGTAGTCACATCATCCCTTGAGGGTCAACATCGATAATTAAGCGGACATCCCGCGAGGCTCCAAACTTTGAGTTTTGATATTGTGTGACCGCGGTTTGTATAAGTTCGTGTAATAACTTACCGTTTGGATCATGTTCGCGGGGGGACTTCAGGAGAATGTGATAGCGGTAGCGGTTTCGGATTTTTGGAATCGCGGCTGGAGCCGGTCCAAGAACTTGAATAGCTTTAGCGTTGCCTTTTAGAGCCTGTGAAATGAATTCGGCATGAGCAGCTACTTTTTCTTCCTTGTCGCCTTTCAGTTCAATTAGAACGATACGTGCAAAGGGTGGGTAGAGCACCTCCTGGCGCTCCTGTAATTCAAACTTATAGAATTCTCGATAGTTGTGCTCGGCGACAAACCTTAGTACGGGATTCTCGGGCTGATGAGTCTGGATAAGAACTTCGCCAGCGAGTGTGCTGCGTCCGGCTCTTCCTGCAACCTGAGTGAGCAGTTGAAATGTTCGCTCCGATGAACGGAAGTCAGGCAGCAACATCTGAGTTTCCGCTGAGATAACACCAACAAGTGTGACGCGTGAGAAGTCCAGACCCTTAGCTACCATTTGTGTCCCAAGAAGGATGTCGATATCTCCCTCCGAAAACTTCTTGAGCATTTGTGCGTGAGCTCCGCGTCGCGTTGTTGTATCCAAATCCATTCGGAGCATGCGGGAGCGGGGAACAAATTCCTCAAGTTCATCCTCCACTCTTTGTGTTCCAGTCCCACGGAAACGCATATTGTATCCGCCACACCGAGAGCAAAACGTCGGGACGGGTTTGACGAACCCACAATAATGGCATCTGAGATGTTTCTGCGGTGCATGGTACGTTAGGCTCACGTGGCAGTTTATACACATTTCTACATATCCGCAGTCAAGGCACTCAATAAATGGAGCGAACCCCCGGCGATTTTGCAACAAGATGATCCCCTCGTGCTTAACAAGACGGTCCTCTATCTTCTCCCTTAGCCTTTGAGAAAGTACCCTTCCCCAGTACGGTTGGCTAAACGGACTCTTCTGACCCCTTGGTAAACGAGAGGACTCGATTGATTCACCTTTTTGCGTCGATGATAGAGTGCTTGAAGTTTTCCACTCAGTTCGCATATCGATAATTTCGATTGATGGCAATTGAGCAACCTCAACGCGTTCGGGAAGTTCCAGGAGTTGATACTTTCCGTTTTCAGCGTTATAGAAAGATTCGATTGAAGGCGTTGCTGAGCCGAGAATGACAGCAGCTTGTGAGAGCTGCCCGCGTTTTAAGGCGACATCCCGGGCGTTGTAGCGGGGAGCTGAATCAAATTGTTTATAGGCAGGGTCCTGTTCTTCATCAACAATGATCAAGCCAAGTTGCGGAAGGGGAGAAAAGATAGCTGAACGAGGTCCTATGACGATCTTATGCTTGCCCTGGTGAGCAAGGCGCCATGTATCGTAGCGTTCGCCGATGGACATGCGGCTGTGGAAAACACCAACGTCGTTCCCGAATCTTGCACGGAAACGTTCAACGATCTGTGTGGTCAGCGAAATTTCCGGCACAAGGACAATAGCCGTTCGTTTCATTGAGAGGCATCTCTCCACCGCTTCGAGATAAACCTGGGTTTTTCCGCTCCCCGTGACACCGAAAAGAAGAAACGGTGAAAATACTTTAGCCTCGAGTGCTGAGACAATCTTCTCCAGCGCAGATTGCTGATGCTCGGTCAGCTTATAGACATGCTGTTCTTCGTGGTAGACGCTTTCGTATTCTCGTGGGACTTCTCGCTCAGAAATGGTAATAAGACCTCGGTTGCTCAATTCTTCGAGCGTCTTAGTCGATCCCCGGGTTATCTTGAGGAACTGGGTGAGCGGGATCTCTCTTTTGTGGCTCAGGGTGCCGTGGTGCTCCTCATCCACTCCTATGTCAAGTTGGCGTATGATCTCGGAGAGAATCCTGTGAAGAACCTTCTGTCGCTTTGGAATTGTGCTCAGTGCATTTGTGAGTAGCTCTCGTTTTTCCGGGTCAATTAGAATGGTACGTTCCTTCTTCGGCTTGGCGCGCAAAGGGAGAATTTCATCAGTCACTTCAAGGTATCCATGTTTTGCCATGCTGTTAATCACCGAGTAGATGCTCCGAATTCCGGTTCGCTGCTGGAGGGTTCGGACCGTCATTTCAGGAACTGAACTGAGTGCTTCAAGAACCTTGGCTTGGAGGGGTGCTGAGGATGCGAGGTCCCCAGCCAGCTTTTCAGCATCAACGTCGGCGCGACGAATGATCCGTCGGCTTTCAAGGTTCATCCCTTGAGGGACTGCTGCTTTGAGGACGTCCCCCCACGAAGCGAAGTAGTACTGAGCGACCCAGGCAGTAAGGTCGATGAGCTCTGAGGGGAATATAGGTGAATCGTCGAGTATATCATAAATTTTTTTTACATGCTCAACGGGAGCTTCATCCCGGAGTGCCACAATGAAGCCTGTTAAGGTTCTTCTTCCAAACGGGGCAATTGCTCGTACCCCTTTCTGTGCGGAAGCGCGAAGCGATTCCGGTATTTCGTACGTGAAAAGCTGATTCAGAGGAACAGGAAATGCAATATCGGCAAACTGGTGGCTCATGAGATTTTCAAACCGATCATCGCATATAGTTCAGCTTCAAGTTCTTTGTAGACAGCAAAAAGCGGCATCGATCGCTCTCTTGCTATCCGTCGGCATTCTTCATATTCTGGAAGTAATCGCTGCCTCCCCTCAATTTCGACTTCCTTCACGCGGACGATCCCAAAGGTTGTTTTTACTTCGCGCATGATACGGGGGAGCTTACGTCGGTCGATTGGATAGATTCTTACTCCGAGGGTTGAGGTTTCTTTGTATATGGTTTGGACAATGTTGTCAAGATTGTTTCGATCGACCATGGCGGAGAGGAGGATCCCCGGTCTCCCTTTCTTCATGATAATAGGGACAAGAAATGCATCGTAGGCGCCGGTTTCCATGAGCCGCTCGATGATAAACGGATAAAGTTCGGGATTCATATCATCGATATTTGTTTCAACCATGAAGATTTCTTCACGTTCAATGCGGGGTACAATTGAGCCAACCATTAAGCGGAAGAGGTTTGGAATGCCGGGAATTTCCATTGTGCCAGCACCATACCCTATTTGCTCGATGACTGCTTCTTTCTCATCATAAAGCCCCTCTGAATAGGCGCGTAGGATCGCTGCTCCAGTTGGTGTTGTCAGCTCGAAAGGTACATCAACGAATTCGATTGGGTAGCCGCGAAGTATTTGCAATGTTCCGGGAGCTGGAATTGGTATTTTCCCGTGCTGCGTGTCAGCAAAGCCTCTTCCAACACGGACTGGCGATGAGTATGCCCGTTCGATACCAAGTTTCTCAAACGCAGCAGCAATTCCGACGATGTCAAGAATGGAATCGACCGCGCCAACTTCATGAAAATGCACCTGCTCTATAGAAACACCGTGAACGGCTGACTCTGCATCGGCAATGATTTGGAAAATTTGCTTTGCACGCAGCTTCACACTTTCTGAAAATGAACCAGCGTCAATGATAGAGTTAATCTCGGAAATCGTTCGATGATGATGTTCGTCTTCACCGCACTTGACATCGATCCTTACAGCAGCGATTGAATTTCGCCTTACGCTCCGCTGAGTTAATTGAAAGCGACCGATGGGCATTGTCGCAAGCATAGAAGAAAGTTGATCAAGGTCGACGCCAAGACTTACAGCGGCACCAAGGACCATGTCACCGCTTATACCAGAGATTGTGTCGAAGAAAGCAACAGGCATATATTAATCCTTTAACATATATCTGGTGAATCGAACTGTGCTATCGCCTTGTCCGTCGAAGGCTGTTTAAGTCGTTCACCGCACATCTTACAGTACTTTGCATCATCATCGTGATTGTCATGTCCGCATTTTGGGCAGACGATGCGCCTCCTTTCGAGCACTTCCTTTGTGAGGTGTGCGCTTATGATTCCGGTCGGCACGGCGATAATGCCAATTCCCAGAAGCATTATCAGGCTTCCGATGAATTGACCAAGTGGACTTGTTGGATACACATCTCCATATCCGACGGTGGTAATTGTTACGATAGCCCACCACATTGCATGTGGAACGTTATTGAACACTTGTGGCTCAGTCTCATACATGATGACCGAAGCAATAAGGATAAAGACGAGAACATAGGCATAGAAAATAGTGATCTTGATCGCGCTCTCTCGGAAAGCCTGGCCCAGAGTTCTCAGTGCTGCAGAGTAGCGCGCCAATTTCACAACTCGTATTGCTCGAAGTGCTCTAAGGATTCTGAGTGCTCTGAAGTCAAGTCCACCTAAGTAGAATGGAAGGATTGCAAGTAAATCCACAATCGACATGAAGCGCAGTGCGTGTTGGAAGGGATGTTTTGCCGACCATATTCTGAAGACATATTCTACTGTGAACACGGCGACGACAAAGACTTCAAATAAGTAGAATTCCTTTTCCATATTGTCCCGGAACCATGGGAGACTTTCCACGATAATAGCAAGCGTAGAAGCGACTATCAGCACAATGATGAATCGAGAGATGAACTTTGCAGCGAAGGACGTACCGTCGAACAGTTCTCGGACCGATTCGCGGAACTTTTCATAGGAGTGTTTCATAATGCGCCTCCCTTCATAAGTACCTCAAGGAAACGTTGAGTAGCCCCAGTTCGCATTTGGACAAACCTTGCAGCTGCACTGCTTATTTCTTGACGGGATCCCCCATCGGTAAAGAGGTGTTCTAATTTTGCAGCAAGTTCATTTGCGCTATGGACGATAAAAGCCCCCCCGTGCTTGACGAGCTGTATTGCTTCCTGCGAATTCGTAATCTTCGGGCCCACAAGTATTGGCACGCCGAACGAAGCTGGCTCTAAGACATTATGCACGCCTCCCTTAAAACTGCCTCCAACAAATGCAGCGGTCGCATAGCTGTATAGAGCCAACAGAATCCCCACGCTGTCAACGAGAAGAACTTCTTCACCATCGTAAAGGCTGATTTCCGAGAAACGTCGGTGAGAGAAATGGGCATTGAGCTGCGTCTCCAGCCGTTCGAGGTTTGATTCCGTTGGTTCGTGAGGAACCAGGATTGTAAGCATGCTGGGGAATTTCCCTCGCACCATGAGCAGCGCTGGAATGACCGTCTCTTCGTCCTCCTCCCAGCTGCTCCCGACGACAAATACATGTCTGTCCTGAATAATTTCAGGAGGAATTAAAGTTCGATGGCGTGCAATCTCCTTCATTTGCCATACCCGATCGAACCGCGTGTCTCCCATGATGGTGAGACGGCGAGGGTCAATTCCGATAGATTCGAATCGCTTTGCATCTTCCATGGAGACGGTACAAATCTTTGTTGTGCTGTACAGAGCGCTTAAGAAACTTCGCTGAAACCAAGAACGGTTTCGCTGTGAATTCATTGTAGCGCTTGCAACATAAGCTGGTATTCCTCTTCGCGAGAGCTCGAGAACATGGTTCAGCCACAGATCGTAGCGCATGAAGATAGCTACTTTTGGCCGAACAATATTGAGAAAATGCCGTGCATTCTTTCGTGTGTCAAATGGGATGTAGGAAAACACATTTACATCTTTAAACCCTCTCGCATGCTCAAAACCGGAAGGGGAGAAGAATGTTGCAAGAAACCGCGCACGATGGTTGCGTTCCTTAACAGCAGAGATGATGGGCTTCGCTTGCTCGAATTCACCCATCGAAGAGGAGTGTATCCAGAACCATTCTCCATTTAAATCCCGCCTGTGAATTTGCTGCTCAAGCCGTTCAAAAAGATGCTTTCTACCTTGAATCCCTTTTCGGATTTTCCTATTGAACAGAGCTGCAAGATTAAATCCCACCCACAGAAGTGGAATACCGAGGAAATTATAGAGAAAACTCCAGATTCGTAACGAAATGTTCAAGTATTCCTCCCGGATTGTGTTTGAACAGAGAGTACTTTTGAAAGTGCCTCCATCACCATTTCAGTGCTGATTTCTCTCATGCACCTGAAATGGCCATGTGGACAGCTTCTTGTGCCGATATGCGAGCACGGCCGACATTTTAGTCCGCTCCTTTGGACAACTAGGCTTCGTGCTTCATTTGGAAAGAAACCAAGTTCACGAACAGTAGGTCCAAAGATTGCAACAAGGGGACGTTTTCGCGCCGATGCTATATGCATAAGTCCTGTATCATTGCTTACAATGGCTTGGCAATAGTCCATTGTTGCAGCAGTTTCTGCGAGCGAAAGTTCTCCACAAAAATTTATGGCAGCCGTTTCACTGTGAGAGAGTTTCTGAATTTCCCGAGCGATTCGCGCACATCGAGACGCATCTTCTTTCCCACCAAAGACAATGACAGATCCATTGAGTTCCTTAACAACAAAGTAGCCAAGTTCCACGAAGCGTTCTTCGAGCCACATCTTTGTATTATGCTTTGCGCCTGGAGCAAAACCAACTATCAAAGATGATTCCTTCAGACCAAGACCTGCGAGCCGTTCTCGAGCCGATTGTAAAAGGTTTGCCGGCAGCGCGAAATCTAATTCTCCATCTTCTCTGCTCAGATCCATATCTCTGTAAAAAGGTAGTGTCATGAGATATCGCTGCCAGACAGGAGGGGCGTCTCGAAGGAGATTGATTTTGAATCTCACTAACAGCAAACGGCGAAAACTGAATTTGTTCACAACGTACCGTTGGGTTCCTACCGACAATCGTAGGATGCGGCTTCTTAAAGAATTGTGGAGATCGTACACTGCAGTGTAACCGCCCTCGCGAAGTTTCTTCCGAAGCGACAAGAGTCCACGCCATCCACTCCGGACATCAAGCTCGTGGATCATGTGTATATTTGGATTCCACCGGAGAAGCTCTGCATATTCTGAGCGCACCACTACGTCCACATTGCTGTTCGGGACGTGTTGCTTCAATATTCGAAGGAAAGGTGTTATGAGTAGAACATCTCCAATGGAACTTAATCGGATGACTAATATCCTGTTCAGAGCAATCTTCCGCTGCGAATTTTCTATAGCGTCTGACAAAAGTTTACCACATTTAAAGTTGAATTTCAAGTGAACCATATATTGAGGAATGACAGCATTGGTTGTGACCTTCTTGAAAATGTCAGATTTTTGCATTTTTCGTTTGTATAGTATAGATTTTAATTGTCTCAATTATTCGAAAGCTTATTGTTCGCTTCAATGGATCACCTGCTGATTTTGTACTGCTTAAGGGTTCGCTTCTTGCCACTATATAGTTACCATGGAGGGTGGACAAAGAGGCAGAAGATAGGAAACCAACGAATACTAACAGTGAAAATGTCCCAGAAGTGTCGGGACATTTTTTTTAAGCAAGATGGAAGAACGTAGCCCCAGCGTTGCAGACGTTTTGTCGGTTATTGAAGCTTGGGCACCGAGAGAGATTGCCTGGCAGAAAGATAATGTCGGACACCTTGTCGGCAGACGTGGAGTAGAGGTGCGTCGCATTTTAGTGGCGCTTGATGTGACCGAGGACGTTATCGCTGAAGCTCGTCATATCGGAGCTCAGCTTCTCGTTACTCATCACCCGCTCATTTTTCAACCAATCCTTTCAGTCACCGATCAGAGTAGAGTTGGGCGACTCCTCCTCAGACTTACCGAGAGTAACATAGCTCTTATCGCCGCCCATACCAATCTTGATTTTTCAAAGGACGGTGTTAGCATGGCTCTGGCGCGAGCTCTCGGGCTGCAGGAACTCCGGTTCTTGCACACTGAGCAAGGCAAGCTTGAGAAAATTGCTGTTTTTGTCCCGAGGGACTATGTTGATACAGTCTCTGAAGCCATGGCGCGTGCCGGGGCTGGAATTATCGGAGAATACAGCAATTGTTCATTTCGTGTCGAGGGGACAGGAACATTCAAGCCCTCGGAAAGAGCACATCCATTTGTAGGAAGTGCTGGCACGTTGGAACACGTCGATGAGATACGACTGGAAATGATTCTCCCCTCATGGAAGCGGTTAGACGTTATTGAAGCCATGAAGGCTGTGCATCCATATGAAGAAGTAGCGTATGATGTTTATCCTCTTCTCAATGCAGACCCGAATTACGGTGCTGGAGTTATAGGCAGATTGCCAAAACCGGCGCGTGCAGAGTCGTTTCTCCGGCATATCCGTCGACAGCTTCATGTGGAGCACCTGCGCTATGTCAAAGGCAAGTCGAGCACTATTCAATCGGTTGCTGTTTGTGGTGGCGCTTGTTCCGATCTTATCAAGAGCGCTATTGAACAAAATGCTGATGCATTGGTGACCGCTGATATTTCCTACCACACTTTTCAAGAAGCTGAGGGATCGATTTTTCTTATTGATGCGGGCCATTTTGAGACTGAAGTAGTTATTGTTAATCCATTTGCGTACCGCCTTGAGAAAGAGCTGGAAAAGCGAGGGTTTTCAGTATCTGTAGTCGTTTCCAAACAGATGAAGAATCCTATTCAGTGGTTGTAAATTTTGAGAAGGAGAAGGCTTTGAAGAATCGTTTGCGCAAATTGTATGCGCTGCAACAAATTGACAGCAGTTTGGCTGAACTTCAAGAGATGAAAGGAGACTTGCCAGTTGTTGTAGCATCTCTTGAGGCAAAACTGCAAGAATTAGAATTGTCAATCCAGAAGCTTGATGAAACAATCAAGACGGCATTGATGGAGCGCGACCGTGCTGACCTTGATGCCGCGGAACTTCGTGAAAAGATTGAGCGAAACAAAGACCGTCTCTACCATGTTCGATCGAATAGGGAGTACGACGCTCTTACAAAGGAGATTGACCAAGCTATAGCCAGCAGCAGCGAGCTTGAGAAACTTATGGATGCGCTGGCGGATAAAGCGCGTTTAGCGCGTGAGGAAAAGGAAAAGGTAGAGGCGCAGCGTCGTGATGTGGAGGCTGAGCTTTCTGAGCGTCGGAAGGAACTGGAAGCTGTTTCGAAAACTACTGAGGAGGAAGAGCTGCAGCTTCAGCATAAGCGAGAGAAGTTGGTTGTCCGCATACAACGGGTTGATCTTGAAGAGTACGAGCGTATCCGAAACGCCAAAGGTGGTGTGGCTGTGGTTCCTATTCGGCGTGGAGCTTGTGGAGGATGCTTTAATGTAATTCCTCCACAACGTATTCTTGAGATTCGGATGAGCGAGCGGATTTATACATGTGAGCACTGTGGACGAATCCTTGTTTCCGATGAAGTTGCGGAGAGCAGCGCTGATTTTCTATGATCCTTCATGCATATATCGACGGTGCATCGCGGGGGAACCCTGGGGCAAGTGGAATTGCGCTTCTTCTTCAAGACAATTATGGGCGGCTTCTCTTTGCTGCGTGTGAGTACATCGGTGAAGGGACAAACAACGCTGCAGAATATACTGCCCTTGAACGGTGTCTTGAAGTGATTCCCCAAATCATTCCGGCACGTTCGTCCCGATCTGCCGAAGGCGAACAAATTGAGTCCCTCGTTGTTCATTCAGATAGCGAGCTGTTAGTACGTCAAGTAAACAAAGAATATGCAGTTAGGGAGCCTGCTCTGAAACGACGTCGTGAGGGTATCTTGAAACTGATGGGACAACTCCCATTTCCGGTGCGCATTGAATATATTCCTCGTGAAGAAAATCGGCAGGCTGATGCGCTGGCTAATCGAGCAATTGATTATAAGCTATCTTTGCCGATACGGCGCACTCGTTCCAGCAAGTGGGGATGATGGCTTGAGCGAATGGTCAATGTATGCCGCTGTTCAATGTCCGCCAAGGGGGAAAAGATGCGAAGCGAAAGGGAAATTTATTGGATTTTGCCTTAGCTGGACGAAGCTGTGAGCTGAACGAGATCGTCATTGAGGATGGTGGTTTCGATTTTGCATAGATGTTCTGTATATTATTTATGGTGATTTGAAGTTCACTTGCTTATGGCGGGCTGTAGTGGGTCAGGCAGCCGTGGCGCTGGGAGGCGCCAAGGAAAGTCCGAACTCCATAGGGCAGGATGCCTGGTAATGCCAGGGTTCCGTCCCGATCCCGCTCAGGTGGGCGGGACGGGGTGGAAACGGAAAGTGCCACAGAAAAAATACCGTGATGTAGTCGTTAAGGCTGCAGCACAAGGGTGAAAAGGCGAGGTAAGAGCTCACCGCTCCGCCAGTGATGGCGGGGGCAAGGTAAACCCCATCCGGAGCAAGACCAAATAGGGGGAATGTTCTGTTCAATGCATAAAGTATGCAGAACGCGATGTGGCACCGCATCGTATCTCGCTCAGGGCGGGATAGACCTCCGGGTAGGTCGCTTGAGGTCCCGAGCAATCGGAACCCCAGAGAAATGGCTGCCTCTCCTTTTCCTATGTCGTGCTAACGTGAAGACGTAGGATCGGGAAAGACAGAATTCGGCTTATCGATCCATTACAGCCTTTGATTTATGAATAGGAGAACAACCTGTGCGTTATCGCTGGGATATTTCGAACATTACGGACCTAAACACAGTCAAGTCCGCCTTGGCGCACGACTTGGCGAATCGTCTCAAGGTTACTGAGACCATTGCTCGCATCCTTGTGAATCGCGGCGTCGATACCTATGAGAAGGCGAAACGTTTCTTTCTCCCAGACTTCGCTTCCCTGCATGACCCATTCCTGATGGACGGTATGCACGCTGCTGTGGACAGAGTGGTTCGCGCTATTAGAGATGTCAGGAAAGAAAGAATCCTCGTTTTTGGCGACTATGACGTTGATGGGACAACCGGAGCAGCGATGGTGGCAATGTTTCTGCGTGAATTAGGGGGCGATGTAATTGTTCATATTCCAAACAGGATTCAGGAGGGGTATGGGATTTCGAAAGTTGGCATAGATCGTGCGCATAGAAGCGGAGCTTCTCTTCTTATCGCTGTGGACTGTGGTATAACAGCCGTTGAGCAGGTTGATTATGCCCGGCGCCTCGGCGTTGATGTTATTATTTGCGATCACCATGAGCCTGGAGAGCAGATTCCTTCGGCATACGCAGTCCTCGATCCTCTGAAGCCAGTCAGCCACGGATTGACCTATCCTTTTAAACACTTAAGTGGCTGCGGAGTTGCGTTCAAGTTGCTCCAGGGGATTGCGAGAGTGCTGGGCTGTGAAGAGCTCCCCCCGAAATATCTTGACTTTGTTGCTCTGGCGACAGCGGCGGATATCGTTCCGCTTATTGATGAGAACCGAACACTCGTAAAACTGGGTCTTGATGTCATCAATTCAAATCCTCGTCCTGGAATACGTGCGCTTATCGAGACCTCCGGAGCACGTATTGGGAAAATTAGCACAGGTCAAATTGTGTTCGTTCTCGCGCCTCGAATCAATGCTGCTGGGAGACTCGGTGACGCACATCGCGCTGTTGAGCTTCTGATGAGCGAAAGCGAGGAGGTTGCGTGGCAGTATGCCAATGCCCTTGAAGAAGAAAACCGGAACCGCCGCCGCATCGATGAAGAAACTTTTCTCAATGCTCAAATGCTTGTCGAAACTTATCTGGATTTTGAGAACGACGCAGCTATTGTCCTTCATCAGGAACAGTGGCATCCCGGTGTAATCGGCATCGTTGCTGCACGCCTTGTTGAAAAGTATTACCGGCCAACGATTATGATGACAACTGTTGATGGCGTTGCGAAAGGTTCTGCCAGGAGTATCGCTGGCTTTGATATCTACCAAGCTCTGAAGCGTGTAGAAGACAAGATGCTTCAATTTGGTGGGCACAAATACGCTGCTGGTCTCAGTGTTGATCTCAATCGGCTTGATGAATTCAAGGAGGCGTTCAACCAGGTGGTCAAGGAACTGCTGCCTGATGAACTCCTTACGCCTCAATTGAAGATCGATGCTGAGGTTTCGCTTGGTGAACTAACTCCAAAATTCATACGTATAATCGAACGCTTCGGTCCCTTTGGGCCGCAGAACATGCGGCCACTGTTTATCGCCCGCAATGTTGAGCTTATAGGTGAACCGAGGATAGTTGGAAAGGATCACCTCAAGCTTAAACTCCGCCAGAATGGACTTGTATTTGATGCCATTGGGTTCAAGCTTGGTGACAGAGCAAATGAAATTGACCGATTGAAGCGAACGCTCGATATCGTGTTTTCAATTGAATCTGGGAACGAAGGATTGTGGAAAGGTTCTCCTTCTCCAGCAACAAGTGGAATTTCGTCTCCAAATGGTGCTAAAAGCACCATGGCGCAAGGCACTCATAACCATGGAGGTGGATTGCAATTCAATGAATTCCCTCAGTTGAAGATCAAGGACTTATGTTAAATTCCGTCAACAGGCGGACTTTTCGATAGCCAAAGGTAGCATAGGGGAGGAAAGGCTAATGTCAGGACATTCTAAGTGGGCACAAATTAAGCACAAGAAAGCCGCCACCGATGCCAAGCGTGGTAGGCTTTTTACACGACTGATCAAGGAGATTACCATTGCTGCTCGCCAGGGTGGGGGTGATCCAAATGGAAACCCGCGTCTGCGTCTGGCTATTGCAACAGCGAAGGCAAACAACATGCCTCAGGAGAATATCACACGGGCGATTCAGCGTGGTACTGGTGAGCTTCCCGGTGTATCATACGAAGAAGTTATTTACGAGGGCTACGCACCGGGAGGAGTTGCGCTCTTGATAGAGACAGTGACTGATAACCGCAATCGCACTGTCTCCGAACTTCGCCACTTGCTGGCTCGCAATAATGGTAACCTCGGGGAATCTGGGAGTGTTGCATGGATGTTTCACAAGAAAGGTTCGATCATCATTTCACGTGCCAGCTACAATGAGGATGATATTCTCAGCATCGTCCTCGATGCGGGAGCAGAAGATATGCGCTCCGACGAAGAGAGCTTTGAAATCATTACTTCGCCGGAGAATTTCGAAGCCGTGAAGAAGGCGCTTGAGGAAAATGGTGTGAAGATCGAATCCGCAGAGCTCCAGATGATCCCTCAGTCGACAGTTCGCGTCGAAGGCAAGGAAGCTGAGCAGGTGTTGAAACTCATCGAAGCCCTCGAAGAGCATGATGATGTGCAGCATGTGTATGCGAACTTCGACATAGATGAAAAAATTATGGCTTCATTCGGAACGTCATGATGTCAACGAAGGCTCGATTCAAGACGCGAACGGTGCTTGGAGTTGATCCCGGTACGCGAGTTACCGGGTATGCTGTTCTTCGTCAAAAGGGACAAAATACCCAGGTGCTCGACTACGGTACAATCGAAACAGACAATGAATCTATGCCAGAGCGTCTTGGTGTTATGTACCGCGGGTTGAAAAAAATCGTTCAAAAATACTCACCTGATGAGTTTGCCATCGAGACGGCGTTCTATGGAAAAAATGCACAGTCTGCATTGAAGCTGGGCCATGCTCGTGGTGTTTCCCTTCTAACAGCAGTGTTAGCGAACCTCCCAACTGCAGAATATTCTCCTCGCGAAGTCAAGAAAGCAGTCACCGGCAAAGGCTCTGCTTCCAAACAGCAAGTCCGCTTCATGGTGAGGCAAATTCTTGGCTTAACCCCCATTGGGCGGGTTAGAACGGGGGAGTCCGCAGATAGGCGGAGAACAGGGGAAGAAAGCTCTTATGATTCCTCAGATGCGCTTGCAGTGGCTTTGTGTCACCTTCAACGATTTAGCGGCATTTATTCCGGAGCGTCGACGTCCTCAAAGCGACGCAACGCCAATGCTTGGGGTCTATTTGTGAAGCAACATCCTGAACGCATACTCAGACCAAACAAAGGTCGACCATGATTAGCTCTCTGCGAGGCGTCCTTGCTGAGAAATCTCCTGCCGAAGTTCTTATTGATGTTGGCGGTGTCGGTTATGCTGTTCTCATCCCCCTCTCAACATTTGATCATCTGGGCGAGGTAGGCTCAGCTGTAACGCTCTTTACTCACCACTATGTGCGAGAAGACGGCGAACAGCTTTATGGATTTATTTCACGCGCTGAGCGTGACCTGTTTCGGATGCTCCTTTCGGTCAACGGCATAGGTCCGAAAATAGCCCTTGGAATCCTTTCACGATTGGGAGTTGAAGAAATCATCGCCAGCATTACGAGTGGGGATGTTGGAGTGCTCCAGAGAACCCCGGGGATCGGAAAGAAGATCGCTGAGCGAATGATCATCGAGCTCCGGGACCGGATTGGACGTGAGAGAATTCTTGAGGAGGCAATTCAGGACGTTGATTCAACCACCGTCTCTGAGGCGTTAAACGCACTAATTGCACTTGGCATGACAAGGACACAGGCTGAGAATGCACTCCGCAACGCAATTAAATCTCTCCCTAAAAACACCCAGCCCTCTGTTGAGGTTCTGGTGAAAACAGCTCTCACGAGGTAAAAGTGTCTCGAAAACCATCTGCAACCTCACCTGAACGCTTTGAGACTGATTCTGAGCTTGACCAGCAGCTTCGGCCAACGACTTTTGATGAGTTTGTTGGTCAGGAGAAACTTGTCTCAAACCTGAAAATTTTTATTTCAGCAGCGAAACAACGAAGCGAGGCACTTGACCATGTGCTTTTGATAGGCCCGCCAGGTCTCGGCAAGACAACTCTTGCTATGATCATTGCGCGCCAGATGGGATCAAATCTAAGGACGACAACCGGTCCGGTTCTTGAGCGGCCCGCGGATCTTGCTGGACTTCTTGCATCGCTTGATAAAGGGGATGTTCTTTTCATAGATGAGATTCATCGGTTGAATCCTGCTGTTGAAGAGTACCTTTATGCAGCGATGGAAGATTTTAAATTGAACATCATTGTTGACTCAGGTCCAAATGCTCGAAGCTACGAGATCGGACTTCAGCCATTTACGCTTATTGGCGCAACTACTCGTGCAGGACTTCTGTCCGCACCTCTTCTTTCGCGCTTCGGTGTTGTCGCTCGACTCGATTACTATCCACCTGAGAATCTCCAACGTATCGCTGAACGCTCATCTCGGATTTTAGGTGTTCGGCTTACTGAAGATGGGGCGCGAGAAATCGCTTTGCGCTCTCGCGGTACGCCTCGCATAGTTAATCGTTTGCTACGCCGCTGTCGCGATTTTGCTCAAGCCGACGCCCGATTGGCACAATTTAACGGAGCTGTCACTCATGAGGTCGTACAACATGCGCTTGCGGCTCTGGACGTCGACGACCTTGGCCTTGATGAAATGGACAAACGTCTCCTCTTAACAATTATTGAGAAATTTCACGGTGGACCCGTTGGACTCAACACCATCGCTGTAGCAGTCGGGGAAGATCCAGGCACCGTTGAGGAGGTCTATGAACCATATCTCATCCAGGCAGGGCTGCTCCAAAGAACGCCTCGTGGGCGCGAAGCTACGCCAAATGCTTATCAACATTTCGGTAAAACCTATCCGCATCGTGCGCAGCAGAGCTTTTTCTCTGATCCAGAGCAGAGGGCTCCTCAAGCTGGCAAGAAACTGCCCAAAAAATAATTGCGCCTTGTCACTGTCCCATCAATTTTCAATGAATCTTGAGGTTATGGTATGATGAGATCTCGGTTTACTTCCCTTCGTTCGTATATTGGTCGTCTGCCAATGGGCGCTGACCTATATGAATCACTTACTACAATTGCTCGGGAGGAGAATCTTCGTGCTGGAAGAATTACTGGCATTGGAGCTGTAACCCAAGCAGTTGTTGCTTACTACGATCAAACGGAGAAGCAGTACAGGTCCGTCAAAATCGATCATGGAATGGAAATTGTTAGTCTGCTAGGCAATATCTCCATAAAGGATGGTGATCCGTTCGTTCATGCTCATATTACGTTAGCTGATCGCGATGGAAAGGTCTACGGAGGGCATCTGATGGCCGGGACTGTTGTCTTTGTCTGCGAAGTTTTCATTGATGTTTTTGAAGGCGAAGATCTTGTTCGAACGCTATCACCTGAAACAGGACTTGCACTGTGGGAGCCATATAGTCTGTCCGCATGACGCATCCGCCAGAGGCGGATTCTCACTTTAGCGGAGTTGAAGTGAATTTGATTCAGCTTTCTTCAAAGCTTCCGCGTGAGTTCTATCTTCAGCCCACGCTTGTAGTAGCTCGATCGCTTCTTGGTGCTCACATTGTTAGTCGGGTGCATGGCACCGAGCTGGTAGGGAAGATTGTGGAAGTTGAAGCTTATATTGGTTTTGATGATCCCGGCAGTCACGCCTACCGAGGTGAGACAAGGAGGAATGCAGTTATGTACGGGTTGGGTGGACATGCTTATGTATATTTCACGTATGGAATGCATTACTGCTTCAACGTTGTGACTGAGCGGGAGGGATTTCCAGCTGCTGTTCTTATACGCGCTGTGGAGCCTGAAAAGGGGATCAACGTGATGAGGAAATTTCGTGGAGACTCTATTGCCGGCGTAGATCTTGCAAATGGTCCAGCAAAGTTCTGTCAAGCGTTTGGGATAGACAGGAGATTAAATGGAGAAGATTTGCTGGGGGAGAGACTTTTCATTGTTGCTGCTGAGCATCCTGTTGAGACCAGCGAGATTATCGCAACTCCTCGGATCGGAATTCGGCAGGGTTTGGATCGTAACTGGAGGTTCTTTCTCAAAGGGAATCCGTATGTAAGCAAGGCGCGGCCATTTGTTAATCCGGAATAATATAAGAAGTTGCCTGCCAAAGCTATTTGACAATTCAGTGGTGCCGGGCAGCGCGATGGTAAAAAGAGAATTATGGTCTCAGCAAGGTAAGTTCTTCCTGTGAGAAGAAGAACGTAATTTCAAGCTGTGCATTTTCTCGGCTATCAGACCCGTGGATGATATTTTCTTGTTTGCTTGTAGCGAAAAGCTTTCGAATTGTTCCCGGTGCCGCCTGTGCAGGATCAGTAGCTCCGATGAGAGCGCGGAAATCTTCGATGGCATTTTCTTTCTCGAGTGCGATGGGGATACAAACCCCAGAGGTCATATATTCGATGAGGTCGTCGAAAAACGGTTTGCCACGATGGACGGCATAGAAAGCACTTGCTGTCTCGTGGGTGAGGCGTGTCATCTTCATTGCCGCAATTTTGAAACCCGCCTCCTCAATTCTTGCAATTACAGGACCAACTAATCTCCTGCGAATGCAATCCGGTTTCAAAATTGCTAAAGTTTGTTCTGTCAATAATAACCTCCTCTGTAATTTATTTCGTGTAGTTTACTTTATCTCTTTTTCCTCTTTCCGGAAGAGACTTTCCGATTTCTCTTCGAGCTTCTTACTCTTACTGGACGTTTTCCTCGGGCTCTCTTCTGGCTTTTCGTTGCAACAGTTGTTGGGAGCGAAATCCTGCTCTTGGCCGGACTTGCTCTAAGTTTTTTTATTGATTCAAGGACGCCTTTTACTGTAGCTCCAATTTCTGCTGGAGAATCAACGACATAGATGCCGGCGTTTCGGAGAGCCGCCATTTTTTCTGCGGCGGTGCCATGGCCACCGGAGATTATTGCCCCGGCATGTCCCATTCGCCGGCCCGGGGGAGCTGTTTGCCCAGCAATGAAACCGATGACAGGTTTTGGGAATTCATTTCGGATATACTCTGCAGCTTCTTCCTCAGCAGTCCCACCAATTTCCCCGATAAGGACAACAGCTTCTGTCTGTGGGTCATCTTTGAAGAGTTCCAGAGCATCTACGAAGCGTGTGCCAATGATCGGATCGCCACCAATTCCGATGGATGTTGATTGACCTAAACCAAGGCTGGTGAGCTGCGCAACTGCTTCGTACGTGAGTGTTCCACTTCGGGAGATAACGCCAATAGGTCCCTGCGTGTGAATAAACCCTGGCATGATTCCTACCTTCGCTTTGCCGGGTGAGATCACGCCTGGGCAGTTTGGTCCGATGAGCCGTATCTTTTTCTTTTTCAGATACTCATAGACGGAGATCATATCTCTGGTTGGGATTCCCTCTGTGATACAGACGATGAGGCTGATGCCAGCGTCTGCCGCTTCAACGATTGCATCAGCAGCAAATGCAGGCGGTACAAAAATGATAGAGGTGTTCGCTCCGGTCTCCTCGACTGCTGAAGCAACAGTATCGAAAATAGGAACGCCTTCAAAACTCAGGCCCCCTTTCCCAGGAGTAACGCCAGCCACCACTTTTGTGCCGTATTCCATCATCTGCTTGGTGTGAAAACTTCCTTCGCTTCCAGTGATCCCTTGAACAACAAGTCGTGTCTTCTCATCGACAAGGATGCTCATAGTCTGTTCTCTTTAAAAATATTGATTGCTGTGGCATATAGATCGGTCGTTATAGCTACGACCCGTTTGAACGTTATTTATAGAGGAGATACTTCTGTCGTGTTTTCATGAATTCTTCATCGCGCTCTTGAAATCTTGCAATAGTGGTGCATGGGCATTCATTTTGATCTAACGCATGGATGAGCGTCGGACTGCCAAGAAGACGCTCGAAGCCAGGGCTGTGGTATTCCCATGTTGATGATTGTTTGTGGATTGCCTGAGCCAGCTTGACAAGAATCTCCGCTGGGCGGATGATGTTGCGATTCGTGACTTCAATCCTAACGCCATAACATTTTTCGCCTTTAAATGTGCTTGCTGTTGGAGTAAATTCGATCGGATAAAAGTGTGCCCCTGCAAAGTACGAAGCATTCATCGAATCAGCCAAGGCTTTGCCGTTTAGGTAAGGTGCACCGTAAACTTCGAAAGGCATATCCGTTCCACGCCCTACAGAGAGATTTGTTGCTTCCAAAGGGCAGAGGGATGAATAGAGGATTGCCTGAGTAAGGGTTCGAATATTGGGAGACGGATTAACCCACGGAAGTTTTGTTTCGTCAAACCACATTGAGCGTCTCCAGCCTTTCATAGGGATTATAATCAGGTCGGCACCGATGTGTCCAACATCGTTATAGTACCGGGCTAATTCACCAATGGTGAGTCCGTAACGAGCAGGGATAGAGAAATACCCGACAAATGAACGGAGAGAATCGACAAGTATATCTCCTTCCACGATGTCACCGCGTACAGGATTTGGTCGGTCAAGGATCACGAACGGAATGTGGCGACGTGCCGCTTCTTCCATAGCATACGCCATAGTTGTTGTGTAAGTGTAATAACGAGCTCCAACATCTTGAATGTCGTAAATCAGAACATCGATATTTTGTAACATCTCCTCGGTCGGACGACGAACTTTTCCGTAGAGAGAATATACCGGAAGTCCCGTGCGGATATCGATTGTGTCCGGAATTGTTTCGCGCTCTTCAGTTCCCCGGATGCCGTGCTCGGGGCTGTAGAGCGCTACAAGCTTGACTCCCGGAGCGTTGAAAAGAATGTCGATGGTGCTTCGACCTTCTCGATTTATACCGGTCTGGTTTGTAATAAGTCCAACCCGTTTTCCCTGAAGTATGTCAAAACCTCGTTGAGCAAGTACATCGATTCCAACAAGTGTTTCTTGAGGTTCATCCCGTTTATATGGAAGCGCCGCGGTTTCCTGAGGTCGTCCGAGTGAACCAACTACGAGTACAAAGAGTACAATGCCGCCGAGGTGAAGCAGTATAGAGAAAATAGGAGCAAGGTGTTTATTAAAGATTTTCGCAGGCATATTATTATTGAGTCTTCAAAATGAAATCACTTATCTTGAGCAGAGTCATTTCGTCGAATTGTTTTCCCATGATTTGCATCCCTATAGGCAAGCCCCGGGAATCTTTGCCAGCGGGGATATTTATTCCTGGGATTCCCGCTAAGTTCGCTGATGTCGTATAGATATCGGAAAGATACATTTGCAACGGGTCATCGACTTTTTCTCCGAGGCGGAACGCTGTTGTTGGTGAAGTTGGTGTTATGATGACGTCAACATTCTGAAAGGCTCTGTCGAAATCTTCCTTAATTAATCTGCGGACCTTCTGTGCCTTTCGGTAGTATGCTTCGTAATATCCAGCGGAGAGAACATAGGTTCCCAGCATAATACGACGTTTGACCTCAGGTCCAAATCCCTCACTCCGTGATTTTGTATACATTTCAATAAGGTCACGCGCATTCTGTGTGCGATGGCCATAGCGAGCGCCGTCATATCGTGCGAGATTTGATGATGCCTCTGCTGTTGTCAATATGTAGTACGTCGCGATGGTGTATTCCGTGTGTGGAAGGGTAATTTCCTCAACGATTGCTCCATTCTTTTCGAGTTTGTGGAGCTGTGTTTTGATGGCGGCGTGGATTTCCGGATCGAGTCCTTCGCTAAAGTACTCTTTTGGAATACCTATCCGTGTCCCTTTGATCTCTTGATCAAGAGCTTTTGTGAAGTCAGGAAGTTCTATTTTTGCGGAGGTTGAATCGTGCCGGTCATACCCACCGATAACATTCATCATGTGGGCAATATCTTCAATGCTGAGGGCGAAAGGACCAATTTGGTCAAAGCTTGAAGCGAATGCGACGAGGCCGTAACGAGAAACGCGCCCATACGTAGGTTTAAGTCCGATGATTCCAGTGAGAGCGGCTGGTTGACGTATGGAGCCACCGGTATCACTTCCGAGAGCAACTGGGGCTAAGCCGGCAGCAATAGCAACGGCGGACCCACCGCTTGAGCCACCCGGCACACGGCTTGGATCAATTGGGTTAAGCACAGGACCGAACGCAGAATTTTCTGTCGAGGACCCCATCGCAAATTCATCGAGATTTGTTTTCCCAATGATGATAGCTCCTGCTGCTTCAAGCCGTTGAATAACTGTTGCAT
The DNA here is from genome assembly GCA_049973045.1 of Bacteroidota bacterium. GTDB lineage: Bacteria > Bacteroidota > Ignavibacteria > 0-14-0-80-59-12 > 0-14-0-80-59-12 > JBMFJZ01. The sequence continues at coordinate 320,942 of JBMFJZ010000002.1, forward strand.
CATAAATTGCAACAAAGTTCTCAAGGATTCTTGACGCACAGGTGGTTTTCTCTCCCTGGATAGAAATATTGTCTTTGACGGCTACAACACAACCAGCCAAGGGTGAGGATTTATTCTCACGAAGTTGTTGGTCGATGCTGCGTGCTTTTGCCCGTGCGCGTTCCGACAGAACAGAAAGGAAAGCGTTTAAATGCTTACTTTGTTCGATGCGGCTGAGGTAGTGCTCGGTGATTTCTTGAGCAGAGATCTCTCCACGGAGCAGTAATTTTCGTTGTTCACTATATGTCGGTGGCAGTGAATTCACTCGGCTTCTAATAGAGGAATTATTTTGATTCTTTTGATTCCGCTGCCGATTTGTCTTTTTCGTTCACCTCAAGGTTCTCTTGAACTTCTCGAAGCGATTTCTTGAACTCCCGGATTCCCTTCCCGATGCTCTGACCGATCTCCGGAAACTTCTTAGGCCCAAAGAAAATGAGTATCACAAGGAGTATGACTAGGAGTTCGCCACCACCAATGTTCTCAAACATTCTCGCATCTCCTTTCCTGTCATAGTCAGACCTACTCTGGTTTTTTCTCTTCGAGTTTCTTCTGATCTTCTTTACTTGACTCCTCTTCCCCTTCCTTCATCGCCTTCCTAAATTCACGGATTCCTTTTCCTAATCCCTGAGCAAGTTCAGGGATCTTACGAGCTCCAAAGAAAATCAGAATTACAAGAAGGATTAGGATGATTTCTGTTGCGCCAATATTGCCCATCGTATCCTCGCGCTTTTAGTTGAAGAAATTAATGATCGATTCAAAGATCTTTTTCCCGTCTTCATAACCCAACAGGGAGTCTGAAGCCCTCTCCGGGTGCGGCATCATACCTAAAACATTTCTTGTTTTATTAGTTATGCCGGCTATATTCAGACACGAGCCATTTGGATTGGCTTCATCAATCACATCACCGTTTTTTGTTGAGTAGCGAAACACAATTTGATTGTCATCAAGGAGCTGCTGAAGTGTGTCGCTATCAGCGTAGTAATTCCCGTCACCGTGGGCGATAGGGATCTCAAGAACATCTCCTTCCTGGCACATTGATGTAAAGGGAGTTTTTGCATTATCGACGCGGATCGCCACTGATTTGCAGATGAAGCGCATCGAAGCATTGCGCAACATTGCACCCGGAAGCAAGTTAGCCTCTAACAGGATTTGAAAACCATTGCATATGCCGAGAACAAGTTTCCCTTTTTGAGCGTGGTGTACGACCTCTCTCATGACTGGCGAGAAGCGTGCGATTGCACCGCTTCGCAAGTAGTCGCCATACGAAAATCCGCCCGGGAGTATAATCACATCGATATCGGAAATGTCCGTCTCCTTGTGCCAAACATAGCGGACGTTCTTCTCGAAGACATGTCGCAACACGTAATATGCATCGTGGTCACAGTTGGACCCTGGGAAAACGACAACACCGAATGCTGGTTTGCTCATACCTCACTTGTCTCGGGTGCTTCCCAGTGAGTCTCTTTCAACTGAGGTTGCTCAAGTAATGGGGCTCTGGGAGAAGCTTCCATTTTGGTAACTCTGAAATCTTCAATCACCGGGTTAGCCAAAAGCTTTCTGGCGAGTTCTTCAATGGCCTGCTGTGCTTGTGATTCTGTTTCCTCCTCAATGGTGATGTCAATAATCTTTCCTATACGGATTTCTCGGATAGAGGGGAACCCAAGCAAATGAGCAGCATGTAAAACAGCTTTCCCTTGTGGATCGAGGATCGATTGGCGAAGTCTAACAACAACAGTGAAGGTAAACTGCGACATAGATCAGAGGTCCATGCTTGTCAATTCGTGATCCTCGTTTGCCGGTACGGCTTCCGGATGAAGAGCATGCTTGATAGCGAGTATGAATCTCCTGAATGGTCCCGATAGAACATAGAGCAGGAGCAGGGGGAAAAGAGCCCTTCCTCCACTTACGATGGTGACGAGCAGAGCAGCGAGGAATAGGACGAACCGCCATGGGTGCTTTCGAAGATCTCGGTGCGTGAACTTTGGTATCGTATCATATCTCAGTTGGCTTATCATAAGAGCGGGAAGGATCAATAGAAACCCGGCAAGAAGATAGCCATCAATTGTTGGCAAGCCAATAAGCTCCTCGTAGTATGTCAGGATGAGTGATGAGATCAGCATTGCGCTGGCGGGGATGGGCAAGCCGCGGAAATATTCTTTATCGAGCCCTGTTGATTGTATGTTAAACCTTGCCAGGCGAATGCCACCAAAAATCATGACGAGCGAGCTGAGAAGTATCCCGAGCCCGTTGAATTGATATAAGAATACTTTATAGGCGAGGAATGCTGGTGCTGCTCCGAATGAAATTACATCCGCAAGTGAATCGAACTCAACGCCAAATTCGCTTGATGAGCGAGTCATCCGAGCCATGAAACCATCCAGGCCATCAAAGATGGATGCAAGGATAATAAACCATGCTGCAGCGGCGACCGCTCCCTGACTGGCATAAAGGATGGATGAAAATCCGCTGAACATATTGAGAACGGTGAATAAACTTGGGACAAGTGCGCGTGTGAGTTTCATGTGGAAACCTATGAAAAGTGTGACAAATGTTTCTCAGGGATGGCTATGATTGTTTCCCCTGCTTTTACTGAGTCGCCAACATGTATCACAGGTGTATACGATTCTGGGAACAGGACATCAACTCGGGAACCAAATTTAATCATCCCGCATCGCTCACCTGCTTTAACGTTCTGGCCAACATTTAGTGTGCACACGATTCTCCGCGCTATGAACCCCGCAATTTGCCGCATCAACACCTGAAGCGTTTCGTTTTTAATTCCTATGAGCATCCGTTCGTTTCGTTCCGATGATTTTTCATCAAAGGCAACGAGGTATTTACCGGGCACGTAGCGTAGATACTCCACGGTACCAGAGATCGGTACACGATTGACATGCACATTTAATGGTGACATAAAGATACTGACTTGCCAGACAGACTTGCCAAAATACTCTGGTTCATAGACTTCTGCAACAGATAATATTTTCCCGTCTGCTGGTGCAATAATGACGTGGCTTTCGCTAGGTGTGAGAACAGGACATCGCTCAGGATCGCGGAAGAAAAAAATCGTAAACCCCACCCATACAATGCAAATTACCGGGATGAGAAGCTTGAGAAGATTCGGCAGGTCGAGAATTTGCACCCCTGTACTCAGGCCGGCGGCTCCGGCTATTGTCCATGTTATAAGATTTCGCCCGTAGCAAGCTATTTTCATAAACAAAGCTGTTTACTCATCAATGACCAATCAAGCTAACCAGACTATAGTTTACCAAATCAATTTTCCAAAATCAAGAAAGTGAAGCATCAATCAGCCAAAGAGTCAGGCGGAGGTTTTTTCTGGGATAGAAAGGTACTGTCCTAATCAAAAATTTGATTTTTTTAAATGAATTCTCTATTATGGTTTGGGTAATTGCTTCTCAGATTAGAGGAGGTAGCAAATGAATCAGCTTCGCATTTTGGTTGTTGATGATGATGAAACGCTGCGCAGTGTTCTCAGTAATGAGTTAAAGAACGAAGGGTACATCGTTGAAACTGCCGCAGATGGCGATGAAGCTATTAAGATTGTCAAGCAGCGGAAATTTGATCTGGCGCTGCTTGACATTAAGTTGCCTCGCGTCGATGGCTTTCAGGTGTTACAATATCTGAAGAAGGAGCATCCTGTTATCAAAGTTATTATGCTTACCGGGTTCGCTGATCTCAAGAATGCAATAGAAGCGAAGAAGCTTGGAGCGGATGATTTTGTTAGCAAGCCTTACGACATCGTCGATCTTGTGACAACGATAGAGCGGGCAATAACATCGGGACGTTCTAGTGTATGAGAAACGCCGCGGGAAGTGAACCATATCGTCTTCTTGTTGTTGATGACGACCATTCGCTTCTGGAGGTTTTGGAGAAGGAAATTTCAAAAGCTGGTCCGTATATCGTTGATACCGCCTCTGATGGTGCTGAAGCTATCAAAATGGTGCAGAGGAGGTTGTACGACCTTATCTTATTAGATCTTGCCTTGCCAGTAGTGGGTGGAATGGAGGTTCTTCAACACGTCCGGACGAATTATCCGTCTACGGAAGTGATCATGTTGACTGCCTATGGGAGCACGCAGACCGCTGTAAAGGCGATGAAGCTTGGTGCATTTGATTTCATTGATAAACCATTTGACATGGGTCACCTGCTTGCTACAATGGAACGTGCTCTTGAACGTCGCAGGCTCTTTCTTGATAATGAATTGATCAAGAGTGAACTGGCACGGCGCGTTGGTCCGTCAGAGCTAATTGGGGAGAGCCCAAATTTTCGGCGCGTTATCGAGAGCGCGCTCCGTCTGGCTGAGAGTGAGACGACGGTTCTCATTCAAGGAGCAAGTGGGACGGGGAAGGAACTTATTGCACAGCTTATTCATCGCCGCAGTGCTCGGAAGGACCGCCCATTTGTAGTGATGAACTGTGCCTCAATTCCGGAAGGGCTTTTGGAAAGCGAATTGTTCGGGCATGAGAAAGGAGCGTTCACGAACGCATTCACGCTGAAGCAGGGGCTTGTTGAAGTTGCAAACGGAGGGACGCTGTTTCTTGATGAAGTTGGAGATATTAGTCCGGTGATCCAGCCGAAGTTACTTCGTTTTCTTGAGACGGGTGAATTCCGTCGCGTAGGAGGGACAAACACTCTTCGCGTCGATGTACGGATTGTCTCAGCGACAAATAAAGATTTGCAGGCTGAAGCTCGTGCCGGGCGGTTTCGGGAAGACCTGCTTTATCGGTTGAATGTTGTGACAATTCGTGTGCCTCCTCTTCGTGAGCGGAAAAGCGATATTCCTTTGCTTGTGGACTATTTTCTCCATACGAAGTTCAAGTCACGCATTGCAAAGCGCCTTAGCCCTGCGGCTATGGAAATGCTCATGAATTATGACTGGCCCGGGAACGTTCGTGAACTTGAGCATGTCATTGAAGGCGCGGTTCTCCTTTCCCAGCGTGATACGATAGAGCCGAGTGATTTATTCCTCAGCATCGGTGGCAATTTAGTAGATGCTGTTGATGGAGGAGCGGATCGAGATAAGGTAATGCCGTTAGACGAAATGGAGAGGATTTCCATTGAACGTGCGCTCAAGATATATCAGTGGAATAAAGCACAAGCGGCGAAAGCGCTGGGCATCAGCATCCGGACCCTGTATCTCAAGCTCAAGCGGTATGGTTTGCCTCTTCACCCAGAGATGAACCAGCAATGAAACTTCGCTAAGTGCTCTGGAAGAAAGAGCATTTGCAACTGTCACTTTAATTTTCTAAAATTATTGTAGTGGTATTCAATGGGGACGTAGTTCAGCTTGGTTAGAACGCCTGCCTGTCACGCAGGAGGTCGCGAGTTCGAGCCTCGTCGTCCCCGCTGAAGAAACAGAAAAGCCCCGATCGTTGTCGGGGCTTTCGTTTAGCGTCTTGTGTTTTCGAAGTCGCCGAAAGCGATTTCCCGAAGGGCAAGCGAAGCGTGAATACTTGTCGCTTCGCTCCATTGAAAGATGGAAATTGCAAAGTGCAAATTGCAAAGTCGTTTTCCCCCTTTCGCAGTGAGAACGGATTTTGCAACAATTTTGGTTAATTCGTTAGCTTCAGCCAGTAATGGCTGTAGCTCCCTGTTAGAAATTAAGGCGGTCCTTTAAGAGTCGGGATGGCCGGATTTGAACCGGCGACCTCCTGCTCCCAAGGCAGGCGCGCTAAACCAGGCTGCGCTACATCCCGCAGAGAGCTTTACTTTTTTAATGAAGAGCGAAGACTCTCTATCTTCGATTCCACCGCAGAACGCTGGGATGGGGAAAGTTCCATTGATGAAAGCAACGCGTACTCGGAGAGTGCCTCCGAGATAAGCTCGAGTCGCTCAAATGATCGGGCAATCAGCAGATGCGTCTCAGGTCGCTGCGACATCTCCGGTGAGAGCCGCAGGACCTCTTTCGTTCGCAGGATACATGTCCCATAATAATCGTGGTTGAACAGCACCTGAGCCCCGGTAAATTCCATCTCCGCTAACCTACTGTTATCTAATCCATCTCCCTTCTCTGACGCATTTGAGGCAGCTGCTTCTTGAGCCTTATCCGAACCATGCACTACAGTTGTATTCGGGATGATGATCCCTTCACGTCGATTCCGAGGAACGTTCCTGATGTTCTCCATAGCTAATTTAAGAAGAAGTTCCTCCTGACTCAGCGCCCGAACGTCAGAAAGATTAAGGACAGCGTACTCGGGTATTCTCAGACTGCTTCCACTTGGCAGGGAAAGCGTCACTGATGACCGTTGTCCGGTGCGCACAACATCATCAGACGTTAGTTTTTCCCCGCCCCGTAATTGCACCCACTGTTCAGAAACTCCGTGCCGAACTACAGCGTTTCCTTTCACGGATCTCACAACAAAGTCGCCCGCCCGCAAAAAGCACGGCAGAGCGAGGAAGAAGAATAAAATAATCATTTTTCGAGCCATGGCTATCTCCTTTCGGTAGATACTACAGTATACAAAAAATTTTAATCAAGGTCAATATCTATTACGTGAACCCACCCTTTGATAAGGCCAGATTTTAATTCGACGTTTTCAAAATACTCCTCGGCTCCTAATTTCCACGCACTTTCGAACCCTTTCGTCACCTCAGTGGTTTCAAGGGGAATCCAGATTCTGTCTTCCCCCCGGCTATTTTTTCGAATAACGTAACGTTTAGGATTGTCGCTGATCAACGAACTTAACTTAGGTGGCAGACCAGTGTCAAACATGATGAAAACGTGGGCATTTTCAGGGTCTTCGGGAGGAACAATGTCCACAAAGGCTGAGGCTATTCCAACGCTCTCTAAAATGGAGGCGAACGCAACTGACATATCATCGCAGTCACCCCCTTTCAGGGAGATAGTCTCCGCCGGATATTGGACTCGATCGTCGCTCAGACGCGGATCGTTGACGTATGTGAGTCGGTTTGCGAACTCAGAAAATAGTATTTGAGACCGTAGGAAGGTATTCAATCTTGGGTCACTCGTGTCAATGAGTGTTTTGTATTTCTCAAGAGCTGATCGAGAAAAAGCGAGAACAGCTGGGTCAGTAGGCGTTACAAAATACTGGAGGGTATGAGGGTCCCCATCCCAGTCATTTCGTCCGTGGACTACAATCTGCACCTGAGCTCTGTCTTCAAATGGAACCTCAGGGGATGATTCAACAGCAATCTCCGCAGCGCGCAGAGAGGTTTCTTGCTCTCTCGTGATCGATTCTTTGAACAGGGCTGTGAAAGGTATCTCCAGCAAACCGTGAGCAGGAATAATTTCGGGTTTCGTTTCAGTGGGCGCATTCATGAGATCGTTTATCATAAAGCTGAGGCGCACACGAACAGGCTCCCCTGTAAGGTTTCGTACTCGAGCGCGCCCGACTGGACGGTATGCGTAGACGTAGTACATTGAAGGATAAATATCTGTCAGTTCAATATCCTCAATGCGAGCAACAGGCTCATGGGCTTTTCCGAAGGCGACTTTCAATGAGAACACAATGCGATCGTCGGTGAATGAATTCATCACCAGGTTACTTATTCCCTCTGTCTCAAAGTCCACGAAAGAGGCTTGACTATTGCGCAAGCGCTGATCAGTGAAATGGAGCCATGCAGCGTTTAGTTCCACAAAGCGATATGACCAACCGATGCCAAGTCCAATAGCTGGAACGATTCTCGATGTTGTTGCATCGATATGTGTTGACTGTCGGAGTGCGATGTTGTGCGGGAGCTGATATTCCCATCCGAGGACTGCATGCTTTTCTGTGTCCATGTCCAGTGCCAGGAGCAAATTCGGGATCGGCGAATAGGCAGCACCAATTCGAAGGATTCTGGGCATACGGAACGAGAGTGAGCGGAGGTCTGATGGGAGCATGCGGTCAGAAAGTCTGAGTAGATTTCTGGTTGCAGCACCAAAGAGTATCGAGGGGCTATATTGCCATTTCACTCCGAGGTCTGCCAGCCACGTCCATCGGGTGTATGTGGAGTCGGCTGTTTGTGCAACGAATTGGTTACCTGCATCAAGCACATAGAAAATCTTTTTCATAGAAATTTCCTCTTGGAAGGTACGAAATGCAATTCCAAGAGATATGTCTGGAGTTATTTGCTTTGCATAAGCTAACTCAGCTACATCGCGGAAACTCATTGATTTGTCGAGTGGAATCTTAACGCTGTCGGGGATGAGGATCGTGTTGGTATCGGGGAGATGGAATGAGAGCGTTACACCAGGTGAATACCGAAATGCGAGTGCGTTTGATTCAAGAAATCGCTTGGCAAGAATTGCATCTTGAAATACGAAGCCCGAGGCATTACGGTTCAGTGTCACATAAGTTGAGCCAAGGGATTCCCAATCGCGGACGCCCATAAGTCCTGCGGGATTCAGGTCGATTGAGGCAGCGTCCCTGACCGAAGTAACCCAGGCGCCAAGTGCGACTTCTCGCGCTGATGAGGGAACTTGTGCTTCGGCTCTCTCTGCTATGACTGGGAGCTGAATAAGAACAAGCAGGAATATTGTTTTCGGGCGCATCCTTCTACGGCTTCTGAGATATCGAGTTGATTTTGACCATGATGCTATAAACGTCCGCTGCATAGAAGAGCACAGATCGTGAGTAGCCCTCAGAAGGCACTTTCACACTTACATTTGGAGAAACAAATGTAAAAAGAAATTGTTGGTTTGCAGGAAGCTGGCTAAGGTCAAGGCTGGATAGAGTATATTGCCCACCTTCAAATTGGATCTTCCGCCGGTCTATCGAAATCAGAAGATTCCCGGATGAATCGATGCTGCTTATGGTGAGATAAAGAGTAGATGGAGCATCGCATTTGATAACCAAGTCATTTTCTCGAACGATCGTGTCACCTGAGTTTGGCTTAATGGAGATATTTGTGATAAGCGTGCTCGGCGTTTGAATCCAGTTCTCGCTGCTAAATTTTACCGTATTCTGGTAGAGCGTGTCATTTTTTCCGGGTTCAAAGGGGAACGGCTCAAGAGAATAATAATATCCTTTCGGAGAACCTTCACCAGCTATGCCAGGGATCTTCACATAGTGACTTTTCTTTGCTAATTGCCATCGGTTAATTGCCACGTTGCCGAGGTCTTTCCCACTGTAGCCGACTGATATTCCGAAGGCGTCGTTGAACTTCACCTCAGTATCGTTGAACAGAACTACTGCATAGGTTCCTGAATCAACCTTCGAGTCATTAAGATAAACAAAATGTGTGATTCCCACGATGGCATCAGAGAAGTTGTCCACACCCGGCGCAGCAATTTTGCCTTTACTGGTGAAATACACGCCGGTTTCTTTTAGGGGTGCCTCCTCCTGGTCACGGTTAATACCGAGCTCGAAGATCTTATTGTTCCCCCTCAGTTCGACAGGAAGGGGAGTTTGGCAGCTCGCGAGCGAGAGTAAAATGAATGCAATGAGAGAAAAAATTATCTCACGAAGTGGCATTTGGCGAAATGGAGCACAACGATTCATGAAACAACCTGGTATTTGTATGTGAATGTAAGATTTCCCACTCTGAAAATCAACATTGATAGATATTGATAGATAGAGCGGGTAGACCGGTTGAGGAGCTCAAAACCCTACGATTCCATTAATGGGCTTCTTGGAGTTTCGTCAAGGCTCCAGATGCCGTCGTAGTAGCTCTTCATAACCTCCTCCAGGAAAATATGATATCGTTGAGGAAGATTTTTGAATTTCGGTTTCAATGCTGCACGCAGCTCTGCGAAAGGGATTTCTCGGTTAATTGGTTCGACGGCGTTTGAGAGGTATTCTATTGCTTTGCGCTTGACCCTTTGGAGAGTTCGGGGATCTTCCGTAGCGGCGATAGCTCGTGCTGTTTTCTCAAGGTCCCATGTTTGCTCTGAGAAGGTTTTGAAGAGGATTCCTCGGAAGTATTCAGCGACTGTGCCGCGATTTAGTCCACCAAGCTCAGATGCGGTTTCAGAAATGGCATTTCTGGAGAATTGTTTTTCGCGCAGAGAGCGAAGTATTCTTTCTTCGATATTGGATTTCCCACGGATTGCCTCGGCAAATTCTTCCGGGAGGTCTTTGATACGAATGAGATTTCTCTTTTCCGATTTCGCAAGAATCACTGCGCGCTTCATCACGCTTTCGAGCTCGCGGACATTGCCTCTCCATGGGTAATTAAGGAGAGCGTCCATGACATTAGCAGAAATGCCCATAGTTGAGTCCTCGCTGCGGACGAAGTGGATAGCTAAAGCCGGGATGTCTCCTCGGCGTTCACGCAGGGGCGGAAGCTGGATATTGAAGACGTTCAAGCGGTAGTACAAATCTTCGCGGAAACGCTTTGCCTCCATTTCAGCTTTGAGGTCACGATTTGTTGCAGCGATAACGCGGACGTTCACTTTTCGAGTCTCCGTTCCGCCAACTCGTTCAAATTCCCCCTCCTGGAGAATGCGAAGCAGCTTTACCTGAAATGCCTCGCTCGTCTCAGCAATCTCGTCGAGGAAGATCGTCCCGTTGTTTGCTAACTCAAACCGTCCGGGTTTCTCCCGTATAGCGCCGGTGAAAGCGCCGCGTTCGTGTCCAAAAAGCTCACTTTCAAGCAGGGTCTCAGAAAGCGCTCCACAGTTGACTGCTATGAAAGGTTTTTCTGCACGCGAACTGAGGTGATGGATCGCACGGGCGACCAGTTCTTTGCCAGTCCCGCTTTCTCCAAGGATCAATACGTTCGAATCGCCATTGACGATTTTTTTAATGAAGTTCACAACTTCCACCATAGGGCTCGAACGCGTATAAATAATTCCTTCGAATTCCAGCGGCACAGCATCGCTGGCAACATCTGATGGATGGTACTCCTCTAAGTCGGCAGCTTGTGTGGAGAGTTCTTCGATTTCCGCATGATATTTTCTGAGTCGATCAAATAATTCTGCTGGCTGCTCTGCTTGTTGCGACTCCCTGTACTCTACCAATTCTTGCTCAAGGGATTTTAAAATTTCTTCCTTTTCCGAAAGAACCATCTGGATACGTCTTTTTTCCTCTTCAAGCGTGAATACCTTCTCGACGATCACTCGGTGCTTGTAGCTGATGCCGAGAAGCGTTCCGCTGATAAATGACAAGGAAGGAACAACAATGGGAGCAACCCAGTCGAAAAATAGGAAAACACTGAGGCTTATCAAGCTGTACGCAGCGATGAGAACTATTGCTATAGCGACGAGAGATTTTTCGCGCAGTCGAATCGCGAGGATGAAAACGGTATACGCGAGAACGAAAGCAATAATGCCTGTTAACGGGGCTGAGGGCTCTGAGAGGAACCGATTATTGAGGGCGTTATCGAGGATAGTAGCATGGATGCCGATGCTGGGGTATTTTGGATCAAAGGGCGTTGCAATGAATCGACTTCTCCCTTCGGCAATTAGTCCGACAAGGACAATTTTCCCTTTGAGTTGGTCAACAGCCATCGTTGGCTTCTGATGATGTTTCCACGCATCGTAGGACTGGAGAAATTCTACAAATCTATAAGCGTTCAGCGAGCGCGTTGACCCACAATAATTCAGAGTGACTGTGCCGTCTTGTGCAAACGGAATACGGTGTCGCACTGCAGCTGAATCGATGATGACCGCAGAATTTGCGGCAATATGGACGGCGTTCTGTGAAGCACCATAGAATACCCGAAGCACCTCGAAGCTTAATGAAGGGAAAAGAGCCTCTCGGTAATTCAAAAAGAGAGGGACATGCCGGAGAATGGGTTCGGGCAAGAGATTCGTTTCTCCTAATCCAGCGGCTGAAGAGAGAATGCTCTCTATAGGTGTGTTTAAGTCGAAACCAGCGATGAAACGTTGTGGCTCACTTGTTGGGTACAGGAATCTGCTCACCGCCTCTGATGGGTGCAGAGGTAATACTGGGGATTCTTCACCGAGGTTTTGAAAATAGCAAGCGTAAACTACATTACCGGCACGTTCAGTAACAGCAGAGAGGAGTCTGTCGTAGTCAGCGAACTCTGGATTCCTTTCACCGAAATAAATATCCACCCCTACGGCACGTGCTCCAACGTCGTGAAGAGCATCAAGTAGGAGGGCGTAATAGTTACGGCGTAGTGGCCAACCTCCAAGAGCTTCGATGTCCTCGTTGTCAAGGTAAAGGGCAACAATAGTAGAGTCCATAGGCCTCTCGCCGCGAATTGCAAAGCGTAGATCTGTAGTGATGTCTTCAAGCCGCTGTAGAGGCTTGGCAAGTAGAAGCAAAAGGAGGGTGATTCCGGCAACATAGATTGCTGCTGCGATATACTGATTATCCTTTATTCGTTGAAGCAGAGTTTTCTGAGCCCAAGGCTCATCAGCCTTAGGCTGAGATGTCATCGATTCATGAGCCATGCTTCAGGGTCTTGCTTTTCTCGATCTTTCCAGAGTTCGAAATGTAGTGTTGAGCCAGAGACAGACTCGCCACTTCTGCCGATGGTCTGCCCTTGTTTTACATGGTTCCCTTCTGTGACGAAAACGTCACTTAAATGGGCATACACAGTCCGAAATCCGTCTCCGTGGCTGAGGATAATAAGTGTTCCAAAAGAAGGTAGCCACCAGATCGCTGCAACTTCTCCATCAGCTACAGCATGGACGTCGGTTCCTGGTGGCACAGCAATATCGATCCCTGTGTTTTGGGTCAGCGTTTTTAACTCAGGATGTGTGTGCCACCCGAAGCGGGATGATATAGTGCCATTTGAGACGGGCCAGGGCAATGTCCCGCGCTTGAATGAACCAGCCGACGTTGAAGAGGAGGGGAGAAGTTCCAGCGATCTCGATTTTAAAGTCTTTTCTCCAACTCGTTCCGCCAGTTGTTGTGCTTTTTTCATCCGTTCACGTTCTATCAACTCAGCGATTTTCTTTTCGAGCGCCTCTTCTGCTTTTTGTTTCCGTGCGAGTTCTTGTTTCCATATTTTCTGATTTTTTCGGAGCTGTTCAATGATCATCTTCCGTTCGCTAATTCGAGACGTAAGTTTTGCTTCCTCACGAGATTTTTCTGTGATTATGCGGTCATTTTCTTCCAGTTTCTCAGCAAGTAGAATCCGCTGTGCGTTGAGCTGCGATTGCACTTGCCTGATTTCATTCATATCGATATTGTGCTGCTGCGATAAGCGCTTGAGGTAATGGATTCGTACTGCAAGCTCGTTGTAGGCCGATGGCATGGGGGGCACACCTATGGTATTTATCCGTCCGTGCATGTACACAGAGCGAACATAGGATGCGTAGTCATTCTCTAAGGTCTGCAAGCGCGCCTGGAGAAAGGCGATGGAATCGCGAGTTCGGTCGATCGCTTCTCCTATCGAGGATTGTTCTCTTTTCAGTTGCGAGACGAAGCGACGGATGAGCACCATCTGCCTATCAAGGGCGTCGAGAAGAGACAGTGAGGTACGCTCCTTTTTCCTCGCATCTTGGATTTTCCTGTCGTAAGCCTTGATTTCCTTGCGGAGGTTGCTCAGTTCGTTCTTTTTCTTTCGTAGATCGTCGGTTGGGTGTGCTGTTGTTGTCGCGAAACCGCCAACGAGGTTCATAAGCACGATGCAGCCAAGAAGAGTAAGAAAACGGTGTCTCACTTCCATATCCGCCGCTCCGCATTTTGTGGATACGTCCACGCAAGGCTGACGTGGTTTTTGTTCACGACAGCTTTATGAAAGTGGAGCGAAATCCTTTTTCGCTCTTGTGGCAGTGTGATTCTCACAAGATGGGGCATAAGGATGCCATTCGCATCGAAGTAGTGACGATATTCTCCAACAAGTTTCGCCTGGTGGTACTTATCAAATTGCACGTAACGTTCAATCACCCCCAGTCTTCTATCTATTGTTACCCGGATCATCCCATTCGATTGGTCATAACTAAGTTCCGTCTTGACGGGAGGAGTAGTCTCCTGTGTGTTTCCGGCATTGCTTTCACCTGTGGAGAGAGGGGTTGAGTCGCCGATCCCGGATGAAGTCGGGACGGACTCGGTCCTTGGGAGCGGCGTAGTAGCCGTAAGAATAGCATTGAGGTTTCTTGCGCTTGGCTCTAAATCTCTCAGCCACGGGAGCTGGGCTTGGTTGGCGCTCCCTTCGATTACTTCGTTTGTTGACGGATTGTAAAAGGAAAATGTCTGTCCGGCAATGAAAAGGGAACCAACTTCAACTCCGAATGGTCCTCGCAGGAGCATGAGGAGTGAGTCAGGGCAGCGGAGGGAAAGCTCGAAGGAAATGGTTGCGTTTATTTCTGGTGATTCGATGGTAAGCGTTCCGCTGCCGCTCACTGTTTTAAGGTGAGCAGAGCGCTCGTTTACGAGTGTAATAGCCTCAGCAGTAGAGAGTGGAGGTTGGCTTATTTCTCGCGTCGCCTTCGGCGCCATTGAGCAGCCAACAAAGAGAAGCACAACGCTGCCAGTTATGATGATGAAGTTTCTCATTTGTGCTTCTCCGCCTGCTCAAGTTTTTCTTTTAGGGATTGGTTGTTCGGGTCGAGAGCTAATGCCTTTTTCCAAAACTCAACTGCCTTCGCATAATTTTTAAGTCTCAAGAAGACGTCTCCCATGTGGGCGATGACAGTGGGACTTGCATCCCCCTTTTCAATTGCTCGAGAGATGTATTTTCGAGCCTCCTCGTAGTTTCCGAGCTTATAGTAAACCCACCCAAGTGTGTCGAGGTAGGAAGTGTTATCTGGCTGTGCGGCAACTGCCTCATGTGCCATTTCCAACGCACGTTCAAGGGAAACCCCTCGCTCTGCAAGGCTGTAGCTATAGTTATTGAGAACCAAATGATTGTGAGGATCAATCTGAAGTGCGTGCTCATACGCTTTATCGGACTTTATGGTATCATGGAGGCTATCATACACGAGTCCAAGTAGTCCCCAGGCATCTACGTTTGTGGAATCGATTGACAGGGCTTTCTCGAGTGTTTCAGCTGCCTGCAAATTGTCCTGCGCACGGGAGTATGCAGCACCCAGTAGAAACAGAGTTCGGAAGGTATTAGGTTTCAGGCTGTCAGCCCGACGGAGAGCCGTGATGGCTTCTGTTGTTTTATTAAGGTCAAGTTCTATTGAGCCGACATACGACCAAGCCTCTGCATTTTCTGGCTTAAGTTCTGTAACACGTCGGAAATTTACAAGTGCAATCGAGTCTTCGCGCATGAGCAACCCTATGGCTCCGAGGTACCAATATGGCCTCCAGTCGTTCGGATGCGATTTTTGAAGGGAAAGGAATACGCTTCTGGCTGCTGGGAGAATGGTGGAATCCTTTTGTGCCTGGTTCAGGAAAACTTCACCAATGTGCACCTTCGCTTCAGTGCTTAATGAGTCTTGAGCTAAGAGCCTATCGAAGTAGACGCGAGCGCGCGCGAAGTCACCTTTGAGAAGCTCAATTTCCGCCATTCGTCCGAGGACGTCAATCTGATTTGGTGTTGTCTGAAGAATCTCTTCTAAGACGTTCAGGGCGTCATCATATTGCTTAAGTTCCACATATGTATCGGCTAATGATCTTCTCAGGAGGCTGTTGCTTGGATCGATCCTCAGCATTGCCTGAAGCATGTCGGCTTCTTCGCGCCGTTGTTGAAGTTTGTTGTAAAGTTGGGCAAGCCTGAAGTACACTTCCCAGCTCGAACCCTGTATTGCGAGAAGCCGTTGATAAAGTCTGATTGCCTCAAGAGGTTTACGAGTTTCATAAAGCCGAGCAAGACCATACAGAGCCTGAGCGTCCGAAGAATCGATGCGAAGGATAGCTTCATATTCCTTGATGGCACTATCAACCTGAAATGCGGCAAGGTAGATGTTTACGAGATTAAAATGATAGTTCTTATTGAGTGAATCTATTGCAACAGCAAGATGTCCGTACTTCGAAGCGAGGGCATGCTTCCCAAGTTTAGAGTAATCGGCTGAGATCGCTGCATATAGAGCTGGGTCAGTGCCAAACTGCAAGGCGTCTTGATATTCGAGAATAGCATTTGCATACGCCTCTTTGAGATCGTAAATCGCACCGTCAATAAAATGGGAGATCATTTCGCGCTGAACCAAGCTTTCAAGTGTGTCAGGTGCAGCGACGCGCTCCTGATCCGCCACTCTATGCATAGAGGTGCAGGCAATTAGGCTTATCAAAACAAATGGGAATATACGCGCAGAGATTCTTCTAGCTGTCAATCTGCAACCCCTCGTCAGGTCAACGCCTCAAAAAATACCACGTTAGAAAATATACCCAATCGGGGAAAGATTCACAAGCGAATTTCAGTCTTTGACCGCAGTCGTTTTAGTTGTAGAGAAACAAAAACGCAGAGCTATAGGGCTCTGCGTTCAAGACCTTATCCGATCTACCGGGGTAACTGGGATTTCAGCGAAAATATTGTAGATCGTGGACTGGATATCCTGCGACCATAATAGCGCCTACAATCGCACCAAAGATAAAATAAACAATAATTGCCACAATAATCACAACCACGACATAGCCTATGGCTTTCTCCTGCGGTACATTCATGAGCTTTGGTAGCCCAAGATAAAGAAGGTAGAATCCATATAAGCCCAAGATCGCAAGCCATCCCAGAATTGGAATGATGCCAAAAATTCCAGCTATCCACATTGGTGTATAAGAGAACGCTACACCCTTCATAGCCTGATTCAAGTTTTTCTGTCCGCCAAAGCTTGGAGCTAATGCATCGGCAACGAATGCGAGTATGTAAACCCCAACAAATGCCAAGATGTACTGAACGACAGCGCCTATTATTGACCAGGTTATTGGCAAGTGAAAGCTCGTTCCGAAGAGCGTTATTCCAATGACGCTTTGACCTATGATTCCAGCGATTGCGGGTATAAGAGCTAAGATCGCAACATAGCTAAGCAATAGATTTGCAGGGGTTGTCTCTTCTTTCTGGATAATGTCCCATTCTGTTTTGGGACTTACGATGATGTTCTTTACGCGTTCGACAAGATTCATGATAACCTCCTCATGGTTGACGATGTGTGCGCTAATTAGTTCTCCCCGCCTTCGGCGGGACAGTCAATAGAATTGCTAAAAGATAAACATTCCTATGTGTATTGTCAAGTGGGACTCTGAGCGCCATGCCTTGCGATCATTTTTGCAGTCCAGTATCTGAAGTTGCTCAGCGCTCAGGACCAGCACTGGCGGCGGAGACAAACTTCTCTGCCAACGCTACCTCTTCGCTGCTCCCGATGAACAGCGGTGTTCGCTGATGAAGCTGCTTTGGTGCGATGTCGAGGATGCGTTTAGTCCCGTTCGATGCAGCCCCGCCAGCTTGCTCAGCGATGAACGCCAGCGGAGCGGCTTCATAGTTTAACCGAAGTTTCCCCTCCGGATGTTCTTTATCAGGTGGATACATGAAGATTCCGCCATAGAGAAGTGTGCGGTGGAAATCTGCGACTAGTGTCCCAATGTAGCGAAGTGAATAAGGTCGGCCAGTTGCAGGATCATACTCCTTGAGATACCTTACAAAGCGTTTCACGGTATCATCCCATTTATGCCAATTCCCCTCGTTAACGCTATAGGTGTTTCCCTTCTTTGGCATCATCATATTCTCGTGGGATAGAATAAATTCCCCGACGCTTGGGTCGAGAGTAAATCCATGGACTCCGCCACCAGTGGAATAGACAAACATTGTGCTGCTTCCATACAGGATGTATCCTGCAGCAACCATCTTTTTTCCGGGTTGCAAGCAATCTTCCATTGTTCCGTCTCCGGCGGGGCTGATGCGGCGGTGTATCCCGAAGATTGTCCCTATGGTAATGTTTGCATCTATGTTTGCAGAGCCGTCAAGCGGATCATAAAGGAGAACATATTTTCCCTTTGGATACTGAGGCGGGATTTGAAGAATGTCTTCGTGTTCCTCTGATGCCATTACACAGAGATGTCCTCCATGGTCCATCATTTTGTAAATTGTTTCATCTGCGAAGGCATCAAGTTTTTTGACAACTTCGCCCTGAATATTGGTTCTACCGGTTGTGCCGAGGATGTCGACAAGGCCTGCTTTGGTCACTTCACGCCAGACGAGCTTTGCAGCAAGTGCGAGGTCTGATAACAGCGCGGTGAACTCGCCTGTTGCTTCCGGGTGTTGATGCTCGCCTTCGATGATGTGACGCTCAAGCGTCATGAGTCTTGAGACTTTGGGTGCCATGAATTGGTCTCTTTCTGATTGTTCTTTTAGCAATCTAAAGAGAAAAGACGAGACTATCAAGAGCGTTGCAGAATCTCATGGTGGAGTCCATTGATGGGGGGTATCAGGTCCTTCTGACACCTGGATCCACATCTTCTGAGCCATAGGCTCGTACGCCTGCGGCAGAGTTGTTTGCCGAGGCTGAAACCTTTAGGCGAGCTTTTCGTTCTTTGTACTGCAGTTCGTACAGCTTTGTGTAGATTCCTCCGAGTGCGAGGAGTTCTTGGTGCGTTCCCACTTCGCGGATTTCGCCTTTATGGATTACGATGATCCGGTCAACGTGTTGAATTGTCGAAAGGCGGTGCGCAATGACTATTGAGGTGCGATTCGCAAGAAGAGTTGAGATGGCTTTCTGTATGCGGAGTTCAGTCTCCGTGTCCACACTTGAGGTAGCTTCATCGAGGATGAGGATTGCGGGATCGCGTGCCAGGGCGCGAGCGAAGGAGAGAAGCTGTTTCTGCCCGGTTGAAAGCAATACTCCGCGTTCTCCCACGGCCTGCTGATAGCCATGAGGGAGATGCGAGATAAATTCATCGGCACCAACCATCTGTGCTGCGCGCCGAATGGTATCTTCATCTATTTTCTCGTCGCCAAGTGAAATATTAAATGCAATGTCACCCGAGAAGAGGAAAACATCCTGCATGACGACAGCGATGTTTCTCCGTAATGAGTCTTGATCATATAGACGGATATCCATCCCATCTATCAGAATGTGCCCGCGCTGTACATCGTAGAAGCGCTCAAGTAGGTTCACAATAGACGATTTGCCAGCTCCGGTGTGACCGACGAGGGCAACAGATTCTCCCGGCTCAATGGCGAATGAGACATTCTTGAGCACCCACTCCTCATCGTTATAGGCGAACCAGACATTCCGAAATTCAACATGCCCGCGAAGTCTTTTAACAACGTGGGGGCTTTGGACGTTCACAACGCGTGGATGTGTATCAAGCAGCTTAAATATGCGTTCAGAGGATGCCATCGCTGTTTGCAGTATATTGTACTTATCGGAAAGATCACGAATAGGGCGGAAGAACATTTCCGTATACTGGAGGAAGGAAACCAATACTCCAGCAGTGATTGCCCCATAGAGAGCGTGTCCGCCCCCATACCAGATGATCAGCCCCGCTGCGATGGCGCTGATGAGCTCTACGCTTGGGTAAAAGATGGCATAGTAAAAGATCGATCGGATGTTGGCATCGCGGTGATTTGCATTGATCTCATCGAACGCTTGATAAGTTTTTGCTTCCTGAGTGAACAACTGGACGATCGGCATACCTACAATATGCTCTTGCATGAAGGCATTAATGCGCGCAATAAGGATTCGGATCGCCCGGTAGCTTTCGCGAACCTTCTTTCGGAAGAGAAAAGTTGCGTAGAACAGTAGTGGAAATACGCTTATGGTTACCAGTGTGAGCTCAATATTTATGATCCCCATAAAGGTAAGAATCCAAACAATGGTAAACACGTCTGTGAAAACCATCACAATGCCCGACGAAAAAAGGTCGTTAAGAGCTTCAATGTCATTTGTGACCCTTGTTACTAAGCGTCCAACCGGATTTCGATCGAAGAAACGGACTGAGAGCCGGTGGAGGTGTTCGAAGACCTCCATTCGAAGGTCGAGGATCACTCTCTGACCGATCCATTGTGTGTAGTACGAGTTCAGAAATTGCGCAGCAGCTTGAAGGGCAAGTGTGCTGAGAATTCCTAGTGACAGGAAAAGAAGCTCATGGAGATCTTTTCGTGCGATGCCGTTGTCAATAGCGAGCTTTGTTAGATAAGGGCGGAGTGGCCCAAGCGCTGCAATGAAGATATTGAGTAGAATTGCCAGAACAACATGCCGGCGATATGGGTGGAGATAGCGTAGCAGCCGCTTCATGAGTCGGCTGTCGTATGCTTTGCCGAGAACTTCCTCTTCGTGGTACGGTTCCATCGTTGCTTGCCCGCGGATTCAGAGTTGCTCTAATTCTTCTTCGAGGAGCTGCTTCTCATAGAGATCTGCGTAAATACCACCTTGTGTGAGTAGCTCGTCGTGAGTTCCTTGCTCTGCAATGATCCCGTTGTCGAGCACGATAATCAAATCTGCATCTTTGACAGTGGAGATGCGATGGCTAACGATAATATTCGTTTGGTTTTTTCTGGCGTTGCGCAGCCGATTCAATATGCTTTCCTCTGTTGCAGTATCGACCGCGGAGAGTGCGTCATCGAGTATGAGGATCTTCGGGTTGCGGACGAGTGCTCGAGCGATGGTGAGTCGCTGCTTCTGTCCGCCGGAAAGAGTAATCCCTCGTTCACCAATAATTGTTTCGTATCCGTTCGGCAATGAGCGAATCTCTTCGTCGAGGTGTGCTATAGATGCAGCTTCGATGATTTCCTTGTCCGAAGGCGGATACGGCGACCCAAATGCAATGTTTCCCCTAATGGTTGTAGAGAAAAGGAAGGGCTCCTGTGGAACATACCCAATCATCGACCGAAGGATAGACAGGGGGATCCGACGGATATTGATACCATCGATTGAAATAACACCTTCTGTTGGTTCAAACAGACGCGGGATCAAATTCAGAAGAGTTGTTTTTCCGGATCCTGTATATCCGACGATGGCGAATGTCGTTCCAGCCGGGATCTCGAAAGATATGTTGCGGAGCACAGTCTCTGTTGAAGGGCGATAAGCGAAGGAGACATTTCTGAATTCGATCGTTCCCTGGAAGTCCGCTTCCCTGATTCCTCTATTTGTCTGTGCCCCGTCAGCGATAGCTGGAGCTGTGTCGAGGATTTTCCCGATACGCTCTACAGAAGCAGCCCCGCGCTGGAAGATGCTCGTGACCCATCCGAACCCGATCATGGGCCAACTCAGCATGCCTAAGTACAGCATGAATGCTACAATGGTTCCAAGACTCGCCATTGAGTGGATAACCTGTGTACCGCCATACCAGAGAACAATCAAAGAGGCTATGCCAGTGAGGAGAAACATGAGGGGCCACATGAACGACTGGATTTTAGCCAGCCGCATGTTCTTTTTGAGATAAGTTTCGCTGAGTTCATGGAATTCTTTTATCTCAAAAAGCTCACGTACGTACCCTTTCACAACTCGGATACCGGAGATGCTCTCCTGTGCACGAGTTGTTATAAGTGAATATTGCGCCTGCACCTCTTCAAAGGTTCTGTGAACACGCTGCCCGAGCCAGTAGACGCCAAGCGATACAAAGGGAAGAGGAATCAGCGACATCAACGTGAGCTTCAAATCGATGCTCAGCATGATAGCAACTATGAAAAGGAAACCTGTAGCAGTGTCGAGTGAATACATGATCCCGGGACCTGCAACGTTCCGCACTGCGGCAATATCGTTAGTCGCATGCGCCATAAGGTCGCCGGTGGAGGTAGATTGAAAATAGCCTGGAGGAAGCGTCTCGAGATGGCGAAGGAAGTCATTGCGGAGATCGTACTCGATTTTTCGAGAAGCCACTATAATTGTTTGGCGAGTTAAGTAGGTGAAGAATCCGCTGAGAAAAGTTAATCCGATTATGAGTGCGCCGTATCCCAGAAACGGAGCGTGGTGGATGTCGCTCTGAAGCGAATTAAAGACCTGGCGGATGACCAGAGGGACAGCAATCGCCAGCACGTTTGCTGCCACAATTGTGAGGAATCCAAGAAGAAGTTCTTTTTGGTAGCGACGCAGATAAGGAAGTAATCGCAAGAGAGATTGCATGCCTTTACGTAGCTTTGTTACCCAATTACTTCAAATCCTGTGTACGGATGCAAAACCTTCGGAACAATCACCTTCCCCTCTGGGGTCTGATAATTTTCAAGAAGTGCGACGATGAGGCGTGATGTTGCAACGCCGGAGCCATTGAGTGTGTGAACAAATTCCGGTTTCGATTTTCCATCCCGGCGAAACCGTATATTAGCCCGTCGTGCCTGGAAGTCTTCAAAGTTACTTACACTTGACGCTTCAAGCCATTTTCCTTCCGCTGGTGCCCACACCTCAATGTCATAGCACTTTGTGGCCGAAAAACTCAGGTCGCCAGTGCAAAGGAGCATGACCCGGTACGGTATGTTGAGCAGCTGGAGAACTTCTTCGGCGTCGTGGAGCAAAGATTCGTGTTCCTCGTATGATCTCTCAGGAAGTGTGAGTTTCACAAGTTCTACCTTATTGAATTGATGCACGCGGAGGAACCCCTTCGTTTCCTTTCCATACGATCCAGCCTCTCGCCGAAAGCAGGCGGAGTAAGCAACATATTTTTTGGGAAGCTCATCTGCGCGGAGCAATTCGTCTCGGTGAATATTGGTTACCGGAACCTCCGCCGTAGGAATCGGGAAAAGGTCGTCAAGCTCGATGTGGTACATGTCTTCTTCGAGTTTTGGAATTTGTCCCGTTCCCTGCATGGAGATTCGGTTGGCGAGGAACGGAGGAAAGACCTCTATATATCCATGCTGTTTAATGTGAAGGTCCAGCATGAAATTAATAAGTGCGCGTTCAAGCGAAGCTCCTTTTCCAATATATAAAGGGAAGCCGCTGCCACTGATCTTAGCTCCTCGTTCGAAGTCGAGTATACCAAGTTTCTTGCCAAGTGCGAGGTGGTCGAGCAATGTGAAATCCAGTTCCTTTGCATTAGCAAAGCCTATGACAGTCCCATCCGGGGTCCAGCGGCGAACCTCAACATTATCGCGAGCATCTTTTCCGATGGGGACACTTTGATGCGGAATATTGGGGATGAGCAAGAGGATCGCTTCAATCTCCTTTTCCACATTGCGAAGTACACCATCAATTTCTTTAATCTGATCGCCTACAGCCTTCATTTCAGCAATGAGATGTGAAGCATCCTTGTTCTCGCGCTTTAGCTTCCCTACTTCATCTGACACGATGTTCCGTCGGTTTCTCAATGCTTCCCCTTGCTGAAGAAGCTGCCGACGTTTCTCATCGAGTGCAAGAAGTTCATCGAGTCTGTCATCTTCTCCTTTGTTTTTAATTGCATTGCGAACAATATCAGGGTGTTCACGGATGAACTTCAGATCAAGCATGTGATAAGCCTCTTATTTTGTGAATGTTACTGAGTTCCCGCTTCACTACGTTGAGCCCTTGCGCAACATTGGAGAAGCGAATCCCAAGCTCCGTTTCGGCTTTCAGTGTGATGAAACCAGAGCACTTTGGACGTTGGGCATCGTTCCGAAGCTCATCGGAGCTCTTGGGTTGAATGAGTGATGGATCAAAGTGGAAGACCTCTGCAATTTTCACGGCAAACTGATATCGGGTTAGACGCTCCGACCCTGAAACGTGATAGATGTCAAATTTTTCCCGTTCAACGATTTTTAAAATTGCATACGCAACTTCGTTCGCAAGCGTAGGGTTTGTCCATTGATCTATTGGCGCGTAGGCGCTTTTCCCATCACGCAAGTTCATCAGAATGCGGAGAACGAAATTAGGACGTATGTTATTACCTGTCCCATACAGGGACATTGTTCTGACTATTGCAAAAGGGACTCCACTGCCACGAAGAACGTTTTCGCCTGCGAGTTTGGACTTCCCGTAATAGTTGATCGGATTTGGACGTGCGCGTTCATCATAGGGACCGTTTTTCCCATCAAAGATGTAGTCCGTGGATATGTGAACAATTGCACACCCGATCCGCAAAGCGGAGGCGGTGAGATTTTGGACTCCATGAACGTTCACGTTCCATGCCTGCTCACGCTCTCGTTCGCAACGATCAACATCAGTGAAGGCTGCGCTGTTGATGATGACATCCGGACGAAAACTCTCTACAAGGTCCCGAACGGCGTTTCGCTGGGTGATGTCAAGAGGGACGTAATCATATTCCAGCGGGCTATAGAATGTTTCTTGCTGTCGCGCTGTGAGAAGAAGTTCTGTTTCCGACTCTCGCTGAAAGATCTCCGCAATTTTCTGTCCCAGAAGCCCATGTGCGCCTGTAAGGAGAACCCGCTTCATAGCGACGACCTGGTGTTTTTTCCATGGGACAGCGGACTTATCCCAATCAATTGAGGTAGTCTGTCGATATCGGTCGATCCGAGATAGGTTGCATTTGCGGCACCAGCGCGTGCGGCAAACTCAAGCGCCTTCGCCTCGTCGTGCGTGTGTGCGTATTCCAGAAAGAACGCCGCACCGAACACATCCCCTGACCCTGTTGGGTCGATCCCTCGCCTGACTGGATGCGGAGGTTGATCTCTTCGCACAATGTTTTTCTGGTCGATTGAGTACATTGTAGCTCCGCGCTCTCCGCGTGTGATAAGCACACGATTCGCGCCAAGCGCGAAAATCCCCCTCACAAGTCGATCTTCTGGATCATTGTCGAGAGAGATATTTGCTGCTTCATCCTCGTTCATCTGGACTGTATCAATCATGAAGCACCAGCGTCTCCATTCGGGCAAGGGACGGTAGTATCGTGTGAAGTCCTCTTTGATCCCGAGCGCTAAACTGTGGATGTCAAGATGAATTGGCGTGTTCCGATTTCGAGTCGCCATTCGAATTGCATCCAGGGTATCGATCGTGATATCGAAACCCGAAATCATGTTTATGAGAATGCCGTCGACGTTGAGATACTTCTCGATCGAGGAGAAGGCAATAGGTTCAGCGATGTTCCGCGAACATTCAACACGCCTGTCGGACTCCCCATACGCTATATGAACCCTGTTAGTGAGTCCCTCGAATGGATAAATTCCTGAAGGGTCTATGTTCGGATATGTTTGAAGTTTTGTGAGTAGAGAAGGGTAATCTTCTTTTCCGATGCCGAAGACGGGATAAATGACATCATCTGGCGACGCTAAGGTTGCAAGAGAAGCGAGGCTGAAAAAAATACCTCCGTAGCTCTGAATCTCCTTCTTATTTTTTGTTACAATTGTATCTAAGACGATGTGCCCAATGACTGTAAATTTCATATCTTCAGAACCTTGAGCCGTGCTTTCGAAAATCTTGAATTCGTTCCTTAATCGTAGCGTCGGAGAGTGCAATGATTTCTGCAGCCAGGATGGCAGCGTTCTTGGCTCCGGCGGCGCCAATTGCCATTGTTGCGACAGGAACGCCCGAAGGCATTTGAACTATTGAAAAAAGAGCATCTTCTCCCTTCAGCTCTGAAGTGGGTAGAGGAACGCCTATCACGGGTAACGTTGTGTGCGCTGCAAGAAATCCGGGAAGATGGGCCGCCATTCCAGCTGCAGCTATGATGACTGAATATCCTTTTGCCTCCGCTGAGCGTGCGAAGGCTGCTGTCTCCTCAGGCTGTCGGTGAGCTGAGAGCACTTTGAAATCGTGTTCGATGCCGAATTTCTCGAGATACTCTATGCACGATTGCATCACAGCGCGATCCGATTCACTACCAATGACAACCGCAATTTTCGCCATGGCAATTATCCTTTCTTGCTTTGCAAATCATCCCGTTGTAGTTAACGGCGGGGGCTCTTTTCAGAGACCGCGGCAGATTGCCGGAAATCGTCCTTCTCAATGAAGCGAGAACCTTCCATTCCGCCGAAGGCGACTTCGCGATAAAAACATGAATAATGCCCTGTATGACACGCTGCTCCGACCTGCTTGACCTTCAATAGCAGTGCATCTCCATCACAGTCAATGCAAAGATGTTGCACATACTGGAAGTGCCCCGATTCTTCTCCCTTGGTCCACAGCTTTTGCCGTGACCGACTCCAGTAAGTTGCTCTCCCGGTTTCAATTGTTCTTCGCAGGCTCTCCTGATTCATGTATGCCACCATGAGGACCTCTCCGGTGGCCGCATCTTGAACAACTGCTGGAATGAGCCCGTTTGTATCAAAGCGAAGTTCTTTTAGAAGGGTTTCGATCATGGGTTGTCCTTTTTATCTCATGCTACGATTCACTTACACGAGGCGCACAGGAATCCCTCGCTTGTTCAGGAACATCTTCACTTCTCCGATTGTGAATGTGCGAAAGTGAAAAACAGATGCAGCCAGGAGAGCATCAGCCTTTCCCTTTGTGATTGCTTCTTCGAAATGTTCCAGGCGACCTGCGCCTCCGCTGGCAATGACGGGGATGTTCACATGTTCCGCAATTGATCTCAGCAGCTCAACGTCATATCCTTCTGTCGTTCCGTCTTGATCCATGCTTGTTACAAGCAATTCGCCTGCGCCAAGTTCTTCCACACGCTGCGCCCATTCGATGGCATCCAGTTGCGTCGGTTTTTTGCCACCGTGTGTGTAAACTTGCCATGACGGAATTTCATCAGTCTCTTGATGGTCTTTTTGCCTCTTTGCATTTTCGGATGAGTTCATGCGAAGAGCCGTATCAAAACGTCGATGAATGCGTCGGGCGTCAATGGCAACAACGATGCATTGAGATCCGAATTGTTCTGCACCTTTGCTGATCAGCGTCGGTTGTTCAACAGCGACCGTATTTATGCTAACTTTGTCAGCACCAGCCCGGAGAAGTTGTTGTATATCATCAACTGTCTGCACGCCACCCCCGATTGTAAAAGGGATGAAGATTTCCTCCGCCACTCGTTCTGCAATGTGGATGAGAGTGCGTCGATCTTCTTGCGAGGCTGTGATATCGAGAAACACCAGTTCGTCAGCTCCTTCTTTGTCATAATAGCGTGCCTGTTCGGCTGGATCGCCGGCGTCGACAAGGTTAACAAATCGAGTACCTTTAACGACTCTCCCATTTTTCACATCTAGACATGGAATTATTCGTTTTGTGAGCATGATCGATATTCAAATCTGTGGAAGGGCACCAAACTTTGCGGTGCGCCAGAGTTCCTGGCATGCGAAACGATTCTCATACAATGCTTTCCCTATAATCACGGAGTCTACACCATGTGGTTCGAGTGCCTGGATGCGAAGAAGATCGTCAAGGCAAGAGACTCCGCCCGAAAACGTAATGCGCATATGGGTTGCTTCAGCAAATCGAGTAATGCTCTCAAGATCTGGACCAGACAATGTGCCGTCGCGGGAGATGTCTGTATAAATCACCCGCTCGAACCCAAGCTTTTTAGTCTGCTCAGCAAGTTGAACAGGATTCAGTGGAGTTCCTTCTTTCCATCCTCTGATATAGACAGTGTCGCCTTGTACATCGAGGCTGAGAGCAATCCTTCGAGGTCCATACCGCTTAATCAAGTCGGCTGTTGCTGACGGATTTTCAACCACCATTGTGCCGAGAGTGATGCGATATACCCCCGCATCCAGTGCCATCGCTGCAAGTTCAGGAGTCCTGAGTCCACCACCAAATTCGATCGGAATGTCAACAGCATGGACGATTTTCTTCACGATGTCAAAATTCTTTGGCTTCCCTTCCAGCGCCCCATCGAGATCAACAACATGGAGGGCTTTTGCATTTTCACGTCTCCAGAGCTTTGCAACTTCAACCGGATCGTCGCTGTAAACCGTCTCCGTTCCTGGTTTCCCCTGGATAAGCCGTATGCATTTTCCGTCCTTTATGTCAATGGCTGGAATGACGAGAATCATATTAATTCTGCAAAGTTCTTGAGAAGTCTTAAACCAACACTTTGACTTTTCTCAGGATGAAACTGAACAGCAAAGACGTTTTCCCATTCTAATACAGATGTAAACTCGGTTCCGTAAGTGGTTCGCCCTGCAGTTGCGCCATTAGGCTCAACGTAGTATGAGTGGACAAAATAGAAATACGAATTGTCCGGTATCCCAGCGAGCAGTTTTGATTGATTGAGTTTCTCCACACTATTCCAACCGATATGTGGAACTTTGACACCTTCCGGGAAACGTTTTACTGTAGCTGAAAAAATACCTAATCCTGAAGATTCCCCAGATTCTTCGCTGTTCTTGAAAAGAAGTTGAAGGCCAAGGCATATCCCCAGGAGGAAATTTCCAGCTCGGATGTGATTTATGATGGGCTTGACGAGGTCAAGTCGACGGAGGTTCTCCATTGCCACTCCAAATGAGCCGACACCGGGCAGAACAAGCAGGTCAGCTGACTCGACGTCGCTCCGCTGATCGCTTACAGAGGCAGGGTAGCCGACGGCAGCAAACGCCTTTTGCACTGAGCGGAGGTTATTGATATGATAATCAATGATGACGATGCGCATCTCTATTTCTTTTTCTTCCGCGATATCTCGAGCAATCCTTTTGTTGATGGAATTCCCTTAACTGTTGGATTAAGTTCAATAGCTTCTCGACATGAGAGGGCAAATGCTTTGAAGAGAGCCTCAATTTTGTGATGTGTGTTGGAGCCGTAAAGCACCTCAAGATGGAGATTTGCTTTCGCATGTTCAGCAAAGGATTGGAAAAAATGGGGGATCATCTCAGTTGAAAGGTCGCCGATCTTCGCCCGTTTGAAGTCAGCGTGGAAGATGAATGCGGAGCGTCCTCCAAAGTCGACCACACAACGCGCCAGTGTTTCATCCATTGGGGCAAATGCTGCACCAAAGCGCTGGATACCGTGCCGATCTCCCAGAGCTTCTCGAAAAGCACTTCCAAGAGCTATGCCAACATCCTCAACCGTGTGATGGTCATCTACAGATATATCTCCCTTTGCCGTGATGGAAAGATCAATATGGGCATGATAAGCAAAAAGTTCCAGCATGTGATTGAAAAAACCAATGCCGGTTTCAATGCTATATGAACCGTTCCCGTCGAGCTTCAGGGAAAGTTGGATATCGGTTTCCTTTGTTTTGCGATGGACTGAAGAAGATCTCATGAGCTCCTTTTTTTATTCAAAATTTAAGATGCTGAAATTTCGTTTCATTTTCAAGGAATGTTTGTAGAGGCAATTCGCGGGTAGCTGCTGCCTTCCCCCATGGTGAAATAGCGTCGGATATTCAGATGAGTTTGTCTGGGTGCAAAAACAGACATCCCGCCTTAGGCGGGATGTCTGTCGCATGTGACGGGATTTTGTGGAGGGACCGTCACGAGGGAGGATGCTGTATGTTTTTAGCGCAGAAGGAGCATCTTTCGAGTCGCTGTGAAGTCCCCTGCTCTTAACTGGTAGAAGTAGATTCCTGAGGGGACACTTAATCCGCGTGCATCGGTCGCATTCCAGGTGATCTGATAGGTGCCCGCACTCATCTCCCCATTAATTAGTGTTGCGATCTTCTGTCCGATAATATTGTAGATCGAGAGTTCGACTCGGTCATTTTTCGGCAAACTGAATACGATCTGTGTCGTCGGGTTGAATGGGTTTGGATAGTTTTGCTCAAGGATATACTTGCTTGGTGTAGTACTTGGGTCGTTCACCGATAGCGGGGTCTGAACCAAGCTGAGATTAGCGGTTGATGGAGCTGGTGAACCGTCCGGGTTGTATCCTGGATTTGCGGTTGTTGGTGAGGGTGATTCATATCCTGGTTTGTCAGCGGTAACGGTGTAGGTTCCCGGTGCAAGCCCGTTGATTGCGAAAGCTCCTTGCGCGTTTGTCACAGCATAACCTGCAACGGTGCTGTTGTTAATTGATGTTGCAAATACAAGTGCTCCTTCAACTCCAACAGAACCTGAAAGGACTACCCCATTGATCGACGTGAACCCAGAGGATGTCGTCACAATCGGTTTCACGTAGATGTCGATACCTGTTACAACATTTCCATTCACGGAAACAGGGGTTGCATCTTTCCAGCGGAGCGTTGTTCCGGAGGTACTGTAGAATGATGGGGCATAGGGTCCCGCTGGAACAGCAAGGATGATGTACTGGCCATCTGCAAGATTTGTGAATGCATATGCACCGGTGCTATCTGTTTCGGTGAAGGCGATGCCTCTGCGATTATAATCATCGCTGCCCTCGCCCTGGTGATGATGTCGCCATTTATCGCGGAAGGCAAGTAAACGTGCACGGACGCCTGCCCCAGTTGTTGAATCGATCACCTGACCATGGATTTCCCCGAGTGCCAAAGACACAGGAGCAAGTGAGAAGTTGATCCCTGTGGTATCATGGGTGAGAACAATGATATCAGCCTCGAGGAAATTCGACTTGTGGTCGAAGAACTGCTTTGCGTATCCCGGAGCGACTGCAAGGGCTATGTATGAACCCGCAGCGAGCTTCACTGAGTAGTTTCCGAGTGAATCAACATGCACCTTCGTAACAAATCGGGATTCATGCTCAAAGCTGAAATCCCCCCAGAGAGAATCATCGCTTGAGAGGCTGTCGTCCAAGGAGTCGTGCATTCCATTGAAGTCATCATTCTCTTCCATCTCGCCATTATGTTCGCCCGAGATGGAGACATGGCCACTGAAACCAGCCCATGCTCGTATGAAGAAAACAGTTGCATCCTTAATTGCAGCTCCGGCAGTATCTGTAACGCTCCCTGACGCAGTGTAGGTTTGTGGCACCGGGTACGGTCGCAGGACAAAGTTTACGGTCACGGTGCCGCTGTCAGGCACTTTGACAGGGGTAGCATCGCGCAGGTTACGGGCACCGTTGTACCACTGAGGATAGTAGCCCCCGCCCAGCGGTACAGCACGAGCAAAGTAGGTTCCAGCATCAACATAAGAGATGCTGTAGAACCCACTTGAATCAGTCAAAGCTGTGTAGACAAAGTGAGGTCTGTTGATCTCAAACAGTTTGATGAGCACACGGGCAATCCCGGCTCCAGTAGAGTCTGTAACAGTCCCGCTGACCGTCGCATTAGTGCCACCGGCAACTCGGATGAAGAATTCTTGGTCATCGCTTCCGCCTGTGCTCGCCCGCACCACAACTTTGACTTCAAACCACCCTGAGGCAGTTGGAGTCCACTGAATGAGTCCACTTGTTGAGTCGATGGTCATACCGGCGGGTGCGCGGACAAGATAAAATGTGAGAACAGCGGAGGAATCGCGAGCAATCGCTTGAACTTGATACGTGTAAAGTACCCCAACGGTTGCTGTCTTTGGAGGTCTTGATATAATTTCAACTTTACCATGAATATTTCCACCCCCGATCAGGTTGACCATAGCAACATTGCTTCGCGGGGTTTCACCAAATCGTGTGACTGCGGTCACGTAGTAAAACCACATTGTGCTTGCATTCAGCGGAGGAGTATCTGTGTACTCATCGTTGCGTGTAGAATCAATGAGAGTGAACGACCCCATCATGGTTGAGCTACGGTAGATTTTGTAGTAAGAGATGTCGTTGTCACTTATCATAAATGGTTTGTGCCATGAGAGTTCGACTCTCGAATTCTCTTCGACCTGAGCGCGAAGGTCAATTGGAGGCATCAATTGTGCCTGGGCAAAACTTATAATGGAAAACAATGCAACGCTAAAGAAGGCAATGCGTAACCAAAGAAAACGTTTCATGTTAGAACCTCCCGTTATTATTGTGAGATATAGTTTCTTTGGTTAGCGTAACTACAAATCTAATGCCACAATTTTACCGTAGAATTTGCGGTAGGATTAAGATTCCTGGACCTCGGGAAACACCGGTATGCAAAATTTGCTTTCTGTGTGCAAAATTTGCATCTGCTTAAAAATGAAAGCCAATTTGAACTTTCGCCGTCTGGCTTCCTAAAACGAGTTTTGGTGGGTCCAAATGTGGCGGGAGAACAAGGAAAGCATCCAACTGGGAATAAAACCAGACCCCTATTGCAGCAGCGGCAGTATAAATTTCAGCTTTCCGAAGGCGGTTATACGTTCCGTACTTAGATTCTATGTCGGGAAGCTCCATGGCCGAAAGATATTCTTCGTGTGCCGATCGTCGTCTCATATCCAGTAAGAGGGTCGTCGTGATAAGAGCGCTTTCAAGCGCTGCTAAGGTAATTCCTTTTATGGTTCTGCCTTGGCGATACTGTTCCCACCCGGGATAGACAAGGACACGCCACGACACACCGGGGCTGGGAGGGATGAACGGGGGAGATGGTTTGTTTTGATATGTTTTAAATTCTCCTTTTGCTGCATCGAATACTGCAATGATCTTAGGGGAAACCAACACCG
Source organism: Bacteroidota bacterium (assembly GCA_049973045.1). GTDB lineage: Bacteria > Bacteroidota > Ignavibacteria > 0-14-0-80-59-12 > 0-14-0-80-59-12 > JBMFJZ01. Next base: position 352,937 of record JBMFJZ010000002.1, read on the forward strand.
GGTCAAGGGTAAGATCGGGGGTGAGCTTTAGCGCCTCGATGAAATGCTGTTTTGCCTCTCGGTTGCGCCCTTCTGCGACAAGAGAAAAAGCGAGGTATTTTTCAAGTTCGGTTCTATACTCCGGCGAGAAAGTGGTATCGGCTGAAAGGGCACGTCGGGCTTCAAGCTCCGCACGCTCATACATTGCACTGCTGTAGAGATTTTTCACGTACGCTATTATCGTATCTTGAAAGCTTTGCGCCCTGAGATAAGGAGAGTATGTCAATAGCAGGGTAAGACTGAAAGAGCCAAAGGTCACTTTGTGAAAAGGAACTCTGAAAAGCCAAATCCGGCAAAGCCGAACGCATCGATGGCAGATGCTGTTAAATACTTTTTTCTTTATCCGGGGCGCTCGCATAACGGTTAATCGACTTTTCAAATCTATGCAGAATTTCTGAAAAGGTCAAGAAGGGGTGATGGGGCAGCAGGTGAGCTCAGATATGGAGGGGTTGTTTTAGCGAAGCCGGAGTGAAGAGATCCACACCTGCATATCTTGGTTGCTACCTCATCAGGGTCATCTTCCTCACAGCACTAAATTCACCTGCCGTAAGTCTGTAGAAATAAACTCCGCTTGGAAGTTCTGCTGCGGAAAACTTCACCTCGTATCTTCCCGGAGCTTTTTCCTCATCAACAAGTGTTTTAACTTCTCTCCCTAGCAGATCATAAACGACAAGCTTGACAAAAGAGCGCTGTGGAAGATCAAACACGATTGTAGTCGATGGGTTTCCTCCATAGGCGGATCCGCCCTTGGCGGAAAAGGGATTGGGGTAGTTCTGGTGAAGGGATACCTTAGAAGGGACTGTTGGAGTATTTTCTGTAACGGCGGTGACCACGTCGCGCTCTTCATTTGATTCCAGCGGCTGTTGTTGCCCGAAGAGACTGGAGACCCCCCCAAAGGCATAAATGCGGTTATCGACAACTGCACAGGTAAACTTTTCTCGTGCGTAAGTTAGAGCAAATGATGGAGCGTCAATTAGTCTGTTTTCATGGAGGTTGAAGATCTCAACAAAGGCAATAGATCCAAGCTGAGCAGTCCCACCGATAATAAAAAGAGAATTTTCTGTTGCTGCGCTGCCATAAAAGCCCCTCGGGAAAAAGAGGCGAAGATTAAGCTCGCGCCATTGACTTCCCGATTCATATTTTTCGATGAATGGGAGCGGACCTGTGCTATTTAACCCCCCGATGACTATGATTGCGTCGTTGAAAGTGAACGCAGAGAATCCCCATCTTGGACGATTAAGTTGAGGGAGATTTGTTTCCCACTGATCATGCTCAGGGTCGTAGCGCTCGACTGTTTTCAGAATGCCGTTCGCATTAGCACCGCCGATCGCATAAATTTTTCCGTCCAGCACAGTGACTGCTAAACCGGCGCGAGGGGTTGGCATCGGCGCTCGCCTTATCCACTTGTTTCTTGCAGGGTCGTACATCTCTACACTGGATAGGTAACCTCCTTCATGCCTGCTCTGCCCACCGAAGACGTAGATTTTATCATCGAACTCTACAGCCGCTGCAAAAACCCTCGGTTCATTTAGGGAAGGGGCATTGGTATCCCATGCATCTGTTTTTGGGTCATAAACCTCCACAGTTCGCAGCGGTCTCATCTGCATATTTTGCATAGTCGTGGCGCCGCCAATGACGTATACCTTATCATCAAGTACCGCGGAACATAGTCCGTATCTTGCAGTTGGCATGGGAGTGCGAGGACGCCATTGGGCTTGTATAACTCCAAGCTCTACAATCGATAACAGTAAAGCAGCGGTTGCAAGATGTCTGAATTTTAGCCCCATTAGCGACCACTTATCTTATATTGCAGACCCTCTTTACCAGAGTTAGATAATACAAGTACCATGCCATAGTATCCCTACTTTTGAACTGGTTCAAGTACAACATTCAGAATTATGGTATCGCGAGGATTAACATTCAAAACTTTCTCCCATTGATGAAACGCCGGATTGCGTAGTGAGATTTTATGTTCCCCTGCTTCCAGAGCCAATGGCGCAGAAAGTGGAGTGGTTTCTCGGTACTCGCCATCGATGAAAATCTGAGCCCAGGGCTGAACAGCGATTTTAACGAATCCCGGATTAGCGAGGAAATCGATGTTCAGACGGATGCGCTCGCCAGGCTTTATCCTGACAGTCTTTGTTATCGGAGAGAACGATGGATTGCTGAAAGTTATCTCGTGTTTGCCCGCAGACAGTGTGAGTGGGTTACGGAGCGGTGTGGTTTCGATATATTGACCATCGACGTACACTTTTGCCCATTGCGCACAGGCAACCTCAACTTCTCCAGTCTCTGCTGAAAGAGTCTGGGTTGCGTCAGGTTTGTTAGATGTAGTTTGCTCTTGTGGAGTGATGAAGATATTGGTTTTCAGATTAGATGAGCTGTTTACTTGCTCCCGTTTTGTTGAAGGTACGCTTTGTGATAAGGTGCCCGTTCCGATAGACTCTGGTGAGACTGTTTGGGCAGTTTCCTTGTTGGCACGCTCAGGGATTTGGGAGATGCGCGGATGGGGTCTTTCTTTCGTAGACTTGAGGAGAGCAAAAAGGATAATCATCGCTGCAATCCCAATAGATATCCCGATGTAGTAAACTTGTCCCCTTTTTCTGGATATCCCTTCAGATATTCCGTGGTGTGTACCGGGTCCGGAAGGCTCGTTAGTCTCTTTCTCGGATTCAGGTGTTGGGGAAACTCCCTTTTCTCCTCCGGAGAGCTGCACGACAAGTTGAGCAAGCTCATCCTTAGCTGGTGCAATATTCAGTGCCGATTGAATTTGGAGAAGTTCGGCGAGCACCTCTTCAGCGGACGAATACCGCTCTTCTTTCTTTTTTGCTATCAACTTTGCTATTAGGTCGGAGATTGAGGAAGGCACATCTTCTCTGAGTTCCGTGAGTGCTGGTGGAACGAGCGTCTGGATCTTATGCAAGCAGGCTGCGTAAGAATCGCCGCCAAAGATTTTAATGCCTGAGAGCATTTCGTAGGCTGTCACGCCGAGGGAAAAGAGATCTGTTCGGGAATCGAGTGGTTCCCCTCGTGCTTGCTCTGGAGACATGTATGCTGGAGTTCCGAGAAGGGTCCCTTCTGTTGTCAGTGAACTGGTGCTGGCGATGGAGGCTAATCCAAAGTCTGTCAGTTTCACATTGCCTTTTCTTGATATGAGGATGTTTGAGGGCTTGACGTCGCGATGGAGGACTCCGTGGGCGTGTGCATATGATAGGGCTTCAAGAACGCCTGAAACAATTCTCAGCCAGATTGGGAGGGAGAGCTTTCCTTGGTGATCGAGGAGGGTTCTCAGGCTGATCCCTTCGACATATTCCATAGCGATGGTAATGGATTCATCGCTTTCATTAAGGTCGAATACATGGACAATTGCTTCGGAATCTAATCGTGCGCCAGCGCGTGCCTCTCGTCGGAAGCGAGCGACGAATTCGGGTTCCGACTTAAGGTGAGGATGGAGCACCTTAAGCAGCACCACTCGTTCGAGGTCTGGCTGGTAAGCTCTGTACGTTGTAGCAGTAGGTCCGTCGCTTAATTTTTCGAGAATTTCGAACTTACCGATTTTCATTTTGCCATTCCTTCAACCGATATTGGATCCATCGTACGGAGACGCCGAGTCGTTCAGCGGCGCGGGTACGGTTCCCCCCAACTTCCTCGAGGGTCTGCAGTACAAGACGCCGCTCAAATTCTTCAAGTGTCATACCTGATTCGAACAGGTCACGTGACGTATAACGTGGCAAACCGAGATCTTCGGGGAGAATTTCATCATGCTGTGCAAGGACTGCAGCGCGCTCGATGGTATTTTCAAGTTCCCGAACGTTTCCGGGCCATGTGTAAGTAATGAGTCGTTCCATTGCTGCTGGAGCAATGCGGGTAATTTCCCTGCCGTGTTCAGCGCAGGCTCGCCGCAGAAAATATTCTGCAAGAATGGGGATATCATCGCGCCTTTCTCTCAGAGGGGGGATATGAATGGGCAGGACGTTGAGGCGATAGTAGAGGTCCTCGCGGAAGCGCCCTTCTTTCACTTCTTGAAGTATGTCTTTGTTCGTAGCCGAGATTACTCGCACATCGATGGAACGTTTCTCAGTTTCTCCAACGCGTCGTATTTCGCGCTCTTGAAGAACGCGGAGCAACTTGGCTTGCATTGCAGGTGAAATATCGGCAATCTCGTCGAGGAAAATTGTCCCACCGTTAGCTGCTTCGAAGAGCCCCCTTTTGTCACTGATGGCTCCGGTAAATGAGCCTCTCTTATGCCCGAACAACTCGCTTTCGAGCAGCGTCTCTGGTATTGCTGAGCAGTTGACAGCAATAAATGGCTGATGTTTCCTTCGTCCATTGTAGTGGATTGCCCGCGCTATAAGCTCTTTACCCGTTCCGCTTTCTCCGAGAAGAAGGACCGAGACATCGGTATCAACAATTCGCATCACGCGGTTTAGAACTTCTTTTATCCCTCTGCTCTTCCCGATAATGCCTTCGAACGAGTACATCCGCTGGACTTCATTTCTGAGGTGCCTGTTTTCAGCCTGAAGATTTTCGTAGAGTTGTGCATTTTCTAGTGCTATAGCGGCGAGGTTTGCGAACGCCGAAAGGAAATCCAAACTTTCCTCAGTGAAGCGACCACGGGCGGTTCGGCTGTCCACATAGATTGCTCCAATGAGTTTCTCACGTATTCGCAACGGCACACACGCCACAGAGCGAATCTGTTGCGTCATGATGCTGCGCGAGTCATCAAACCGAGCATCATCCAGGGCATCAAATGATAAAACTGGTTCACCACGAGTAAGAACGGTGTTGACAACACTTGTCGATACTTGTTTTTGGTCAGCTACACTTTCATGTGCAATATTTCGAGCAACACGAACGGTGAAATCTGACTTGCTTTCTTCAGCAGAGGAGCGTAGCAAGAGAAATCCGCGCTCTGCGGCGAGATGTTCCATAGCAATGTCCATCACGCGCTCCAGCAATTCTTCGGTACTGCGGAGGGAATTAATAGCGCTGCTGATTTCATACAACGCTTGAAAATGCTTTGCTTCATGAATCGCTGTCATGGGACTATAAACGACGCCTCTCTTGATCGTGACCGATTGCCGTATTCATCTACAATTGCAACTGTCCAGTAATACGTGCCCGCAACGAGCGAGTCTGTTACATTTGTTGAACTGACTGTGTTGAGAATGTTCGGCTGTTTCCATACTGTGGTTGGGAGCCCTGCGTCAACGCGAACAACCTCTACATCAAATGTGAATGAATACGCCATGTACACTGCTTCCCACCTTAACACCGGTCGAGCTGACGCAGTATCCAGACCTGAGGGTGAGAGTGCTACAGGGGTTTCGTAGATGACTCGTGTGACGAAGATTGGAGATGATGAGGAGATGTTCCCCGCACGGTCGCGGGCAAGTATAAAAACTTGTTTCCCGATCAGCCATTCGAGAGTTCCGCCGGGAAGTTCCTCTGCTTTTAGTGTAGCGTGGAACCGACGATCGATAAGTGAATATGACATACCGTGAATAAGGCTGTCAACTGAAACGATCACCGAATCAATATCCGAAGCTCCATCTGCATCGTTTACGCTGACAGCAAACTCCGCCTGGAAAATCGGTCCGGGCCACCACTGAGCAATGTGGTTTGTTGTTGCTGAAATATTGGAGAATGTAGGGAGAGCATCCAGGTGAAAATCGGCGCGGTTTTGTTTGCCGAGTTCAACTTTGACTCGAACAGTATCTGCCGCGAACCCAACTTTTTTCGCAACGAGTAGATACTCGCCTTGTGGAAGACGGTTTATGCTAAACGAACCATTTTGGTCTGTTAGCGCTGCAAAATGCGCCTCTGAGGAGGAACCTTGTGCGATCGATACCAGTGCATCAGGAATTGGTCGGTATGGTGGATAGAAAGTCGACACCGTGCCGGTTACATTTGTGCTGTTGCGATAAGAAGGTGACTGGGGATCCAGTGGATTATCATGTGCCGCATCCGGAACACAGCCGCTGAAAACAATAGCGATGCCACCAACCATGACTTGAAATCCAATGGTACGTAGCAACATGAGCCTACGGATCCCCCTCGTTCTTGCAGCGAAATCAGCTCCCGCGAACTTCATAAAATAGATTACAAGTTCACAGTCTGAAAATCAAGGCACACTCTCGCTCCGTGGTGTCCGCCTGTGCCGGAGTAATTGCGTTTATCAGAAAAGACCTAAGGCAGGCTGTCAATTGCATTGAATGTGAGTTTTCCGTATTTTTTATCAAGATGTGGGACGTATATTGGGAATTTCAGGAGTACTTTTGTGAGCGATAAAACAGGAACAGAGGTGACGATTACCAATGTCAGTGAAACCCAGCGGGAGATGGAAATTGCAATCGCTGCTGAGGAATTGCTCCCCAGGTTCGAGCAAGCCTACCGTGAGTATCAACCGAAAGTAACCCTTAGAGGTTTCAGGAAAGGGAAAGTTCCTCTTGAGTTGGTTAAACGCCTTTACGGCGAGTCAATAGAGCACGAGGTGCTTGAAGAATTGGCAGAGGAGTTCTACCGCGGGGCACTTGAAGAGAGGAAGGTTAAACCAATTGGTACCCCTGTGTTGGTAGACCTCAAGTATGAACGTGGTAGCTCAGCACGATTTAAGATTCGCTACGAAGTAGAACCAGAATTTGAATTAGCAAGCTACAAGGGACTTCGTGTGGAAAAACCTATCCATCGTGTTACTGAGGAAGAGATTGAGGGAGAGATTCTGCGGCTGCGTCGTGCACATGCAATTACGACGCCAGCCGAGCAAGCCCTGGATGATCAATACATCGTGACGGTCGATATTCAGGAGCTTGATCACACCGGGTTCCCTATTATTGGCAAAAAGGATGAGAACGTACGTTTTTACTTAGGGAGTGAGGAAATTAGCCCTGAGATACGCGACGCTCTCATTGCAGCGAAGACGGGCGAGGAACGGCGGGTAACGTTGAAAGAGAGCCACGGTGATCATATCGTTGAGACAAATCTTCTTTTGAAAATTAATGCTGTAGCGAAGTTCGAATTACCTCCATTTGATGATGCTTTTGTCCAGAAGGTAACTGAGGGGAGGAAAACGAACACGAAGGAATTCACTGACTCTATACGTGAAGAACTGGTTGCATACTGGGAGCGAGAGGCAGAACGGGCTGTTGATGACGCTATCGTTGGTGAAATCGTACGCAGGCACAACTTTCAGCCACCTGAAAGCCTTGTAGAGAGATTTCTCGATTCTTATCTTGAAGAGTACAAGAACCGTCAGCGCGGGAGAAAGCTCCCTTCCGACTTCGATGAAGAGAAATTCCGCTCGGACCTTCGGCCAACGGCGATATTCCAGGCGAAGTGGTATTTGATCCGCAAGCGAATCATTGAGGCGGAGGGATTGAGCGTCGAAGATGAGGATTTGAAATCACTTGCCGAGAAGGAATCTGCACGCATAGGTATTGAGCGTGATCGATTGATTCAATTTTACAAAACTTCAGAGCAAACGAAAGAGCGTATTTTAGGAGAGAAGCTGATGGCGTTCCTCCGGGCACAGTCAAATATCGTTGAAGTTCAAGCAAGAAACACCCCTTCGTTAAACCTGTAAGAAACTGAAAACCCGTTTTTCTCAGTGGGAATAATGTAGGAGCTGTCTATGATCCGTGATCAACTTGTTCCAATTGTGATCGAGCAGACAGGTCGTGGTGAACGCGCTTATGATATCTTCTCGCGTTTGCTCAAAGAACGAATTGTCTTCATCGGGACACCAATTGATGATACTGTCGCCAGCCTCGTAATAGCGCAACTTCTTTTTCTTGAGTCAGAAGATCCGGACAAGGACATCTTTTTGTATATCAATAGTCCCGGAGGCACAATTCCATCAGGTCTTGCCATTTACGACACGATGCAGTATATTCGTCCTGATGTTTCGACAATTTGTATCGGGATGGCTGCGAGCATGGCAGCGGTTCTACTTGCAGGTGGTGCAAAGGGAAAGCGAACAGCCCTTCCGAATTCACGTATCATGATCCACCAGCCGTGGGGCGGTGTTCAGGGGGCTGCGAGTGATATTTCCATTCAGGCAGAGGAAATACTTCGGATGAAACGCCGTCTGAATCAGATTCTCGCTGAGCATACCGGAAAACCTGTGGAACAAATTGAAAAGGACACAGATCGCGACTACTATATGTCGTCAGAAGAGGCGAAGGCGTATGGGCTAATTGACAATATTCTCGTGAAGCGTCAAATGCCGAAAAAGGAACGCTAAGTTCATCGATTAAGAGGGCTTTTATATGAACCAACGACGATATGAGGAGAAAATTCGGTGCTCGTTCTGTGGACGAACGCAGGACGAGGTGACAAGCATTATAGCCGGGCCCGATGTCTACATATGCGATATTTGCATACGGAACTCCGTTGAAATTATTCGAAATAATGTTGCAGCCTATTCCACACGTCATCGACACGGTCGCGTCGGTCTGAGTCCAGCGGAGATTAAACATGCACTCGATGAGTACGTCATAGGGCAGGAAGAGGCGAAGAAAACACTGGCAGTGGCTGTATACAATCATTACAAGCGGATTGAATCGGCAGTAGGGATAAGTGCTTTTGATGATGTGGAGATTGAGAAAAGCAATATACTTCTCATCGGACCGACCGGGACTGGTAAAACACTTCTTGCGCAAACACTTGCAAAGATTCTCGATGTCCCTTTTGCCATTGCTGATGCGACAACGCTTACAGAGGCTGGTTACGTTGGCGACGATGTCGAGACAATTCTTCTTTATCTTCTTCAGAACGCGGACTACAATGTTGAGCGTGCGGAGCGCGGCATTGTTTACATTGACGAGATTGATAAAATTGCTCGGAAAGGGGATAGTGCTTCCATCACGAGAGATGTTTCAGGGGAAGGGGTTCAGCAGGCTCTTCTAAAGATTCTTGAAGGGACGATCGCCGGGGTTCCACCCAAAGGGGGGCGAAAGCATCCCGAACAAAGTCTAATACAGGTTAACACGAAGAACATCCTATTCATTTGCGGGGGCGCTTTTGAGGGATTGGACAAGATTATCGCACGGCGGGTGAGCCAAAGCCCAATAGGATTTGGAGCCGATGTCATTGGCAAGAAAGACTATAACGTGGACGAGCTTCTGAGAAATGTTGAGCCTGAAGATCTTTTGAAATTTGGGATGATCCCGGAATTTGTAGGCCGCCTCCCGGTAATTGCAACACTTCATTCACTCCAAGAAGATGCACTGCTAAACATCTTAACCCAGCCGAAAAATGCCATTGTGAAGCAGTATAAGAAACTCTTCAAGATGGAAGGTGTTGAACTTGAATTTGAAGAAGGAGCACTCCTCGCTGTGGTTCGCCGTGCAATGGAGCGTGGGATGGGTGCTCGGGCTCTTCGCTCAATCATAGAAAATGTGATGCTCGATATTATGTACCGCCTCCCAGAGCAACGTAACGTCACTCGCTGCATAATCACCGCTGATACAATTCTTCAAGGCAGTGAACCTATTTACCTCTACGAGGAGAGGAAAGCTACTGCCTGAGAAACTCCCCGCCGAAGGCGGGCATTGCTCCTTCTTGATAATAAATGCATAAACTGGCATCTTGTGATGCTAAAGCATCACGGTGCTACAAGCACTCACGTCACATGAGGGGAGATGCGTCAGCGACGATTTTCCAATTTCCCTCACCATGAGCTGTGGAATTTTCTCTTGCATATGGCTCGCTTCGCAAAGAGTTCTCGCTTGAGGATGAGTGCGTAACTTCTATTATCTCACCTGTTTACCTTCCGAGCGTTGATGAGGTAGGAACCCTCAGTTCCGCAATTGAACATCCTATTGGCTCGCCAGGACTTAAGTCGTTCCTCTCTGAGGCGCGGGATGTTACAATTGTTGTTCCTGATAAGACACGCAGGGGAAGGGTCAATATAGTCCTCCCATTTCTCATTGAAAGGCTCGTCGAATCTGGTGTCGAAGAAGAAGCCATCACAATTATCTTTGCAAATGGGACTCATGCGAAACAAAGTGAGGAAGAAAAGCGCGATATCCTCGGCGATAAAATATATCTCTCTTTTCCCATAGAGGAGCATGATGCGTATCACTGGAACCTTGTGGATGTTGGTACCACGCATTTTGGCACTAAAGTAAAACTTAACGCAGTTGTTGCACATGCACACCGGGTGATAGCTATCGGACCAATTGTGCATCATTATTTCGCTGGGTTTGGTGGAGGTCCGAAGCTCCTCATGCCTGGCGTGGCAGCTTATCAGAGTATTCTTGAAAATCACCGGCTAACATTGACTCCTGAGGGAAACTTCCATCCTAATTGTGAAGTCGGTGTACTCGATGGAAATCCTGTTGCTGAGGATATCGCTGATGCCGTTCGCTTTTTCCCTCCAACTTTTTTCCTCGGCACGATCCATGATGCCTCAGGGAAAATTGTGGACGCAGTTGCAGGGGATATTCTGCAAGCGCATCGCCTTGGAGCAAAGAAAGTTGAGCGGATGAATGCTGCTCATCTTGGTGCACCGGCCGATCTTGTGATTGCCAGCGCTGGAGGCTATCCGAAGGACCTGAACTTCATTCAGGCACATAAGGCAATACATCATGCGGCAATGGCGGTTCGGGATGGTGGCGTACTTCTTATCTTTGCTGAGTGTCGCGAGGGAATTGGCTCGCAGTCGTTTTTGCAATGGTTTAACATGCCTATCGATGAAATGAAAAGGCGCCTGTTCGATGAATATACGTTGCACGGGCACACAGCGCTTTCGCTTCGGACGAAAGCTCAGCGCATCACAATTGTGCTGATAAGTTCACTTCCTGATAAAGTTGTTGAGTCCATGGGACTGGTCCCAGCCCCGACACCTGAACAGGCACTTGAGGAAGCTTGTTCTCGTTTGACAAACTCATTCAAAGCTATTATCTTGACGGATGGGTCTATTACCGTGCCGAGAATAAAAGGGAGTATGGACCGCCCCGATGGAAGCGCAGATTAATGGAGGAAAACTCTCCGTCGTCCAGGGAGATATTACCGAGCAGGAGACGACTGCCATCGTAAATGCTGCCAACAACCGTCTCTGGATGGGGGCTGGTGTGGCTGGTGCGATCAAACGAAAGGGGGGCGAACAGATTGAGCATGAAGCTGTTGCTCAGGGCCCAATTGAGGTTGGGGGAGCAGTCGTCACAAGTGCTGGTGCGCTCAGGGCAAGGTACGTTATTCATGCGGCTGTGATGGGTCAGGATTTACGGACCGATGGGACGAAGATTCGCCAGGCGATGCGGAGTGCCCTTAAGGCAGCCGAAGACCGCGGCATTGATTCTGTTTCCTTCCCCGCTTTAGGAACTGGTGTAGGAGGGTTTCCTATGGATCAATGCGCATCGATCATGATCGATGAGGCTGAAATTTTTCTTCGTGCCACCAAGGTGGTGAATGAAATCCGATTTGTATTGTACGATGAAGTTGCATTCAGTGCTTTCGCTAAGGAATTGTCCCGCCGTTGGAGGGGCTCGCCTTAATAATGAGAGGAGGATGAACCGTGAGAGGAAATTTTCAGAGTTGGCTTGGAGTGACGGTATGCCTGGTGTGCTTTTCACTTATTTCTTGTAGCAGGGAAACGCCAGTGGTTCTTCCGCCTGTTGAAGTTCCCGTTTCGCCTCCGCCACCGAGTGCTTACGGACCGCCGGTGTCGTACTCGCGTGAGGTTGCACCGGTGTTAGAGGTATCCTGTGCAGAGTGTCATAATCCGGACAGCCTTGCAAGTGGACTTGATGTTACTTCGCATGCGGCGTTGTTGCGTGGTGGTAAGCGAGGACCTGCAGTGATCCCGTGGAGCAGCAAGAAAAGCCTCCTTGTGCGTGCGATCACGTCTCGAAATATTGATTTTCCAATGATGCCACCGGGCGAAGGACCACTTCCGTATGACGTGATAATGCGGATCAAGCGCTGGATCGATCAAGGTGCTGCTAACAATTGATGGGAACGGTTCATCTGCATTATAAGGATCACGTAGAGCATTACCAGCGCGATGGAGAGCTGTTCAACTACTTCGATCCAGATGACCCTGTTGCCGCCGATTTCGATCGCCGATTGCATACGCTGATCGTTCGCCTTCTGAAACCATTGCGAGAGGGGATCCTCCTTGACATTGGGAGCGGTGGGGGATGGGTAAGCGAATCGCTCCTTGATGTAGATATTCAGGTCATCCATCTGGATCTTTCGCTGAAGAACCTTCGTCATATCTTGCTCTCCCATCAATCTCACACGAAAAGCGCCTCTGGTGCTACCGCTCACTATGTTTCTGCAGCAGTTGGGGACACTTACGCAATTCCACTCAAATCAGAGAGCGTTAACGTTGTTGTAGCAGCGGAGGTACTTGAACATCTTGAGCATCCCGATGTTGCTCTCCGAGAGGTTGCCCGAGTATTGCTGCCGCGAGGCAAACTTCTTTTAAGCACACCATATAAGGAAAAAATTCGTTACTACCTTTGCATTCATTGTAATCAACCGACACCGGCAAACGCACATGTTCAGTCATTTGATGAAAAGCGTCTCACAGTGCTTTTGCGAGAAAGTGGCTTGGAGCCTAAACGAGTGCTGTTCATTGGCAACAAACTTTTTCTCTTTACGCGCACATCCTATTTGCTACGCTGGCTACCGTTCTGGTTATGGCGAGGTATTGACCGTGCTTTGAGTTTACTTATCCGAAAGGAAATGCACGTCATCGTGGAGGCGCAGAAACCAGCTCCATCAGTTTAATGAATTTTCAATCTGAAACGTGTATATTTGTTATGGACCTCTTCAATCAGCACGGGGCGCAATTTAGCAAGGGCGAGTGGCGGAACTGGCAGACGCGCTAGACTTAGGATCTAGTTCCTGAACAAGGATTGGGGGTTCGAGTCCCCCCTCGCCCACAAAGAACGAGATCAAGGAGATCTTATGAAACTTAACATGCAGTCAATGATGAAACAGCTTCAGGAAGTGCAACAGCGGATGGAAAAAATCCAGGCTGAATTGGAAACAAAGACCGTTTCCGCTGAAGCTGGCGGTGGGATGGTTCGCGTCGTTGTCAATGGAAGGCTGCGCGTTCTCAAGATAGAGATAGAAAGGGATGCTATTGATCTTGACGATCTTTCGATGCTCGAAGACCTTGTCGCGGCTGCTGTCAACAAAGGGATCGAAGAAGCTCAGGAAATGGCACAACAAGAGATGGCGAAAGCTGCCGGAGGCATGATCCCTCCTATCCCCGGGCTCAATGTGCCTGGATTAGCTTAAGACCCACCTATGGGCGTTAGATATACATCGGAATCATTGGAAGCTCTCATAGAGGAGTTTGCACAGCTCCCCGGGATCGGTCGAAAATCGGCTCAGCGACTGGCTCTCTTCATCCTGAAGCAACCAAAGCCAGATGTCGAACGCTTTGCAGCTGCACTTCTGGGAGTGAAGGAAAAGATACACTATTGCTCAATTTGTTGGAACATCACTGAACAGGATCCATGTGTTATCTGCGCTGATGCTAAGCGCGATCGTAGCATAATCTGTGTCGTGGAAACTCCCAGCGACGTCATTGCAATTGAGCGGACAAATGAGTACCACGGACTTTATCATGTGCTTGGTGGTTCTCTCTCACCACTTGACGGTGTTGGTCCTGAGGATCTCCGCATCAAGGAGCTTCTTTCGCGCATCGATGAGAGCGTTCAAGAAGTGATCCTTGCTCTTAATCCTACCGTTGAAGGCGAAGCAACTGCCTTGTACGTTACAAAGCTATTGAAACCGCTTGCTGTGAAGGTAACGCGGCTGGCGCGCGGAATTCCGATTGGTGGCTCACTTGAGTACGCAGACGAGGCAACACTCTCCCGAGCCTTAGAAGGCAGAGTGCCGATGTGATGATGAAGCTTGTTACCATTTCGGCAATCCTTGTGATAATCGCTGGAGGAATACTCCCCTCATGTGAATTATTTCAAACACGCACACCGGAACCACCCACACAGGCGAGCTCCTCATTTGTTCCCCCCACATCACCTCAGATCGTTCTCCAGAACTTCCGAAACGCTATCAAGGAACGTAATACGGACAACTATGTTCGCTGTTTTGCTGATTCGTTAACCTCAGCACATAGCTATCAGTTCGTTCCAACAGAGAAAGCAGCTGCGCAATATTACGGCGTATTTACCAGTTGGAATCTCCATAACGAACGACAGTATTTTGATAATATCAAATCGCATCTTTCTTCGACATCGGTGCCGAATCTTGTCTTAAGCAATGATCGGTTTGAGTATCTCTCAAGCGATTCAGCTATCTACAGTGCAACCTATGACCTGTTCATTCCTCATGACGTCGCAGGAGTTCCTCAAACAGCCCATGGCAACTTGCAATTCACCCTTGGAGTTGATCGCAACAACATGTGGATGATTTATCGGTGGATTGATCTATCAACAGGATCTGAATATACATGGAGTGATTTCAAAGGGAGGTTCAGCTATTGAGAAAGGCTATGCGATGCGTATCATTTGTCTTCGTGGTATTTCTCGCAGTTGCAGTTAGCAGCTGTTTTAATCCATTTGCGCCTGGACTTGAAACGAATCCTGTTGCCATCGGGTCCGTCTTAGGGACTCAACAGACAATCGATGGTGTGTTCCAGAGCTTTCAGTATGCTTATACATTTAAAGACACGACCATCTACGGGAGATTGCTTGACGGTTCGTTTGTATTTATTTACACCGATTACAACAGGGGTACTGATGTCTCCTGGGGGCGTGACGAGGAGATTCACACAACGTATGGATTGTTCGTGAATGCCCAAAGACTTGATCTTGTTTGGAATAACATCGTCGCGCAATCGGGGGATTCCTTGCGCGTGAATGTAACGCGTGCTTTCAATTTGACTGTGACGTTCAATCCTAACGACGTGGTGCGTGTGGATGGATATGCAAATCTCACCCTGAGGCGACAGTCAGCAGATGCTGATTGGAAAATTGTTCGATGGCGAGATGAATCCAATTACTGAACCACGCTCTTAAATATGGAGGAGAAATTGATGCCGAATGAGTTTATGGCGGTCTTCTCTTACTCTCCACGGCAATACATGACCCCAAGCTACTTGTTCAGAATCTAACGCATGTCTCTCCGCTTTGCAGTTTCAGAAGGCATTTCAGGGCTACGACGGGCAACAGCGATGACAGTTGTTTCCATCGGGACAGTTGCGATTGTGTTGCTGCTGTTAGGTTCATTTGCACTGGTGGTGCTTAATGTTGAATCGCTCTTTGGTTCAATCAGGAGTCAGATGGAGCTTGAGGTATTTCTCCGGGACGAAGTTGATTCAACTGCTGCGGTCGCGTTAGGGAGGGAAATACTTTCTCTGGGAGGGGTTGCAAATTTTAAGTATGTCTCGAAGACGGAGGCACTCAGGATATTCCGTGAGGAGTTCGGGCAGGACATTTCAAAGGTCTTAACTTTCAATCCACTACCGGCGTCATTAAAGATTCGTCTCTTAGACAGCGCCTTGACAGCATCGCGTGTCCAGAGGATTGTTCGTCAGATTCGCTCGTTGCAGGGCGTGGAGGACATTGCGTATCCTCGAGCAGTAATTGAAACAGTCGAGAGTCGTGCGCGTGATGTTGTGTGGTTGAGCATAGCTGTTGGCGTGCTTCTATTGCTAGCATCGCTTTTTCTTGTTTCGAACACGGTTCGTCTTGCGATGTACAGCAGGCGATTGATGATACGACTTCTTCTCCTTGCTGGAGCCACGCGAGGATTTATCCGAGGTCCGTTTCTTGTGGAGGGTTTCTTTCAGGGATTCATTGGCGGTGTTCTGGGGGCGGTTTTTCTGAAAGTTGGGATCGATGCAATGACTCAGCACCTGCTTCTCGGACTTCCGTGGGGAGCGCTGGTTCCGTTATGGTTTTATGGCATCGTGGTGGCAGTTGGTACTTTGCTTGGTCTGATTGGAAGCGCTCTTTCAGTCCGATCCTATCTTCGAGAAACTACGGAGACGGAGTGAGTCAATTTGATTTTGTATTACGGTTTTAATAGATTCATAATTGTTATTTCTTGCTCGCCGTTTGGGAAAAAACATTTCCGTGCACACTGAAAGAAGCCATTGGCTTTTAATTGCACAGTTTCTTCTTCAGAGAAAGGAGGTTTCTTAATGAATGATGCTCATGTGAAAGAAGGATGGGTGAAGACACTGTGGAGGTACTACCGTTTCCCCGGAAGTTGGGCGTGGATTCTTCACAGAATTTCCGGGCTTGTTCTAACCGGATATATCATCCTTCATATCTACGCTTTGACAACTCTCCAGCAAGGAGAGAAAGCGTTCAACGAAGAGATGGCGTTGTTCCTTACGCCAGTTTTTAAGTTACTCGAGTGGTTCCTTTTCGCCTTTGTGGTATTCCATACCTTAAACGGCATACGTATTGTTCTTATTGATTTTGCTGATGCATCAAGATACCAGAAAGTTCTCTATCGGTGGGTATGGGTTTTGAGTATTATCTCGTTTGTTGGGATAGGGTGGTTTATAATGTTCGGTTGAGCCACTCGTATCAGAACCAATTTTGATAATGGAGGTTTCGCATGTCGTATCGATATCTAGGCAGTCGTGGCTCAGGGGCACCGAGCTGGTTTTTCCAGCGTGTGACGGGGATCGTTCTTGCTATTGTGATGATATTTCATTTCTTCCTTATGCATACTGATCCCGCCTCTGGCCATACTTATCAAGCGGTGCTTGATCGGTTGAGTCACCCGTTTTGGAAGATGTTCGATCTTGCTTTCGTTATGCTCGGTCTGTATCACGGCGTCAACGGGACAATCGGTATCTTCAGGGATTTTGAAATGAAGCCATGGTTGCGGATGGGCATTTATGGATTTCTCGTTGTTCTTGCAGTTTATTTTGGTGTACTTGGATTCACTACTATTCTAAAATTCTAATTTTCCTCTTCATTAGAGGAGGAAGTTTAGCACGATTAATGGGAGAAAGGATATGATTCATCAATATGACGTTGTCATTGTTGGAGCAGGTGGGGCTGGTCTGCGGGCGGCGCTGGAAATTCCAAACGAATACTCCACCGCTGTCCTGACGAAAGTCTTTCCGACACGTTCCCACACATCCACAGCTCAAGGAGGAGCAAGTGCACCTTTAGGGAACGAAGAGGAAGATAGCTGGGAATGGTACATGTACGATACGGTGAAGGGGAGCGATTACCTTGGTGACCAGGATGCTATAGAGGTTATGGTTAAAGATTCCTCACGTGCAATTATTGAGCTTGAGCATATGGGTTTGCCTTTTTCTCGTACACCCGAAGGGAAAATTGCGCAGAGACGTTTTGGTGGGCACACCCGCGAGTTTGGCAAGGCTCCTGTGAAGCGTGCATGCTACTCTGCAGACCGCACCGGACACGTTATGCTTCACACCTTGTATGAGAACTGCCTTCGAAGAGGGGTTCATTTCTTTTCGGAGTTCTTTGTCACTGACCTTCTGATCCATAAAGGCGTGACAGCGGGTGTTGTTGCGCTGGACATTGCCACCGGGGAGGTGCACACATTTCATGCCAAAGCTGTAATGTTTGCCACAGGGGGCTACGGTAGGGTGTATAAGGTAACGTCCAATGCAATGGCATCAACGGGGGATGGATTTGCAGTTGCATACGAAGCAGGTGTACCTCTTGAGGATATGGAGTTTGTTCAATTCCACCCAACCGGGCTGTGGCGACTCGGTATTTTGATTTCAGAAGCAGCACGGGGTGAGGGCGGGGTGCTTCGAAATAAAGATGGTGAGCGCTTCATGGAGCGGTATGCGCCAACTGTAAAGGACTTAGCTCCGCGTGATATGATCTCACGCGCAATTTATACAGAATTCCGTGAAGGCAGAGGTATCCCTGCTCCGGATGGGACATTTTATGTCCATCTGGATTTGACCCATCTTGGCAAGGATGTTCTGGAGCATAAGCTCCCTGAGATCACGGGGTTTGCAAAGACATACCTTGGTGTCGATGCATCGAAGGAGATGATCCCTGTTCAGCCAACCACCCATTATGCTATGGGGGGCATCCCGACTGACGTAGATGCGCGTGTTGTTGTTGATGCGCGGAACACACCACTTCCCGGTCTTTATGCTGCCGGTGAAGTGGCATGCGTTTCTGTCCACGGTGCGAACCGCCTTGGCACCAATTCGCTTGTTGATATCGTGGTCTTCGGCAGACGTGGTGGAAAGGCAATGGCTGAATACGTATCACGCCATGGCGGGACTGATTTTCCTGATCTTCCACCTGATCCGGAGGAGAAGACGCGCGAATTGATCAATCGATTACTCTCAAGCACGGGAAAGGAAAAAGCGGTGACTCTGCGGACTGAATTACAGGGCACAATGATGGATAATGTTTCAGTTTTCAGAACCGCAGATACAATTAAAACTGCTCTCGCGAAAATCGAGGAGCTAAAGGAGAGGTACAATAATCTTGCAATTGATGATAAGGGGATGAAGTTCAACACCGACCTGATGGAAGCACTTGAGCTACATAACCTTATTGTCACGGCTGAGACAATTGCGCTGTCTGCATTGAATCGGAAGGAGAGTCGCGGTGCGCACTACAGGGAAGATTTCCCGAAGCGAGATGACAAAAATTGGCTGAAGCATACGCTCTTGTACAAGGGCGATGGGAAACCAAAATTCGCCTATAAACCCGTTGTCATAACACGGTTCAAGCCACAAGAGCGAAAATACTGAGGATAACAAATCCCGCTGATAGCGGGATAGACTCTTTTTTATCAATTGTAAAAAGGAAGGAGCTCCGGATACATGAAACTTACATTACGTATCCAGCGGTTCAACCCTGAGAAAGATAAGAAACCGTACTACCAGGATTTCACTATCGAAGAGACTGATCCTCGGATGAGCCTTCTCGATATGCTGAATGAGGTAAAATGGAAAATCGATGGGACGCTGACATACCGGCGTTCATGCAAACATGGTATGTGCGGTTCATGTGGGATGAGAATTAATGGGAAAAATGGTTTGGCATGCTCTACACTTCTCAAGGACCTCAACACGAAGAAGCCAGTTGTTCTCGATCCGTTGCCGGGCATGCCGATCATCAAGGACCTTGTTGTCGATATGACGGACTTCTACAAGAAGTTCGAAGTTATCAAGCCATATCTGATCACGAAAAGTCCGCCGCCTCAGCATGAGCGTTTGCAGTCCAATGAAGATGCCGAGCTTCTATTCGAATCGGCAAAATGCATTCTTTGTGGTTGTTGTTCGAGTTCCTGCCCATCGACATGGACAAATGATCAGTACATGGGTCCTGCGGTGCTTCTCAAAGCATATCGGTTTGTCTTTGATACGCGTGATGAAGCACCCGATGAGCGTCTCGATGCTGTTGACCATGAGGATGGTCTCTGGCGCTGCCACACCATTTTCAACTGTGTCGAGGCATGTCCGAAGGAGATCAACATTACCTACCATATTTCTAAGCTGAAGCAGCGTGCGGCTGAACGTGAAGCTTGACAAAGAGGGCGGGTCACTGACCCGCCCTTTATGTTTTTAGACAGCCGGTATGTGCGGATTTTAAATAGGGGTCCCTTTCTACTTGACGCAAGACTTTGCTTTCGTTAAGTTGCTGAGGATGGTTGACGGTCAAAGGTATAATTGGAGATTGCCCGGGGGATCGGACTATAGTTCGTGGAAGAGTCTTAGGATCAAGGTCGCTCTCTTGTAGTTTATGGCGCGCTTTGGAGAAACTTAAACTCTGCTTGATGAGGGGAAGGGCTAACGTACATGCGACCGTGGCGGTCGTGCGCAGCAGAACTTCCGAGCGGAATCAAAGCTCACTGGAGGCGAGTCAATGCGGTAAGGAAGATGATCCTCATGAGTGAATTTTGTTTTGCCTGCGGAGGCTTGCTGCTGGAAAAAATGAAGGAGTAAATTCCGGGCGTTGGCACCATAAGGGTGTGCGGGCAAGTTGGAATTCAGCCTCAGTCGAGCAATTTCCTCAGCCTGAGGAATTTGTCAAGATTCTTCAGGAGGTTGGATTTGCTGAAGTGAAATGGAAATTGCAGACCCTTGGCATCTCGGTTCTATACCTGGCAAGAAAGCCTTCAGTTACTTGACAACAAGGAGCTAACTCCGTATATTATTGCGTAACCAACGGGTGCGCCAAAGTTCTTTACACCTTATGTCCAACCTAAGGCCAATAAGGAGGCGCTACCATGAAACGTTTTGAAGCAACAAGAATTGGGGGGGTATAGCTCTAATCTCTCTGTTAGTTCTCCTCGCTTTCTCAGGATGCATTGACGATAAGCCGATTGGACCGGTTGCAATCAAATCCGGCCAGAGTCAATTTGCCAACCTCACTCGCCTTCCCAAGAGCACACTCGACACAAGTACGATTAACCGGTCGCTCGATGTCCTCGCGGTGTCAACCGCCCGCGCCCTCAAGAGCCGAGAGTTTCGAGAGGTTATCAAAGCTGAGATTGCAAAAAGGTTCGACGGGGATTATGATGCTCTCTTCAAAAACATCTATCACAAGAAACTCTCAGATGGTGTTTCATTTGTCGAGCATATTGCAATGGCGTATGCCTCTTTACACAGGCACCTTGGCGAAAAAGTGGGTGCGGCGGCTGCTCTTCAGGCGATAGCAGATGCGGCAGGCAGAGTCCCCAAATTCCAAATCGCTGTTCCGGTGCACTTCGAGCATTGGGATGCTCGAAGTTATGTTCCACTTGTGACCTATGTTCCAGCAGGGGTTGATGAGAAAGACCTTGTTAAGTTGAAGGCATACGACTTCGACGGCAGAGTCTACTGGTTGGATGCCAAGAAGGCACCAGATGCGCCTGTTGTCGTTCTGGGTATTAATGAGAGAACTGATGAGAGCGGCAACGTCAAGGCGTACACACTGCCACCGGATGATGGAGGCGGCGGAGGAGGTGGAGGTGGCGGAACTACCTATGTTTTCAGAGCAACATCTCTCACTGTTGGTCGTGACTACGAGGGCTGGTTCGACGGGGATATGGAGATATACTTCAAGGTTTGGTACGCGGGTGATTGGCACGAAGTTGGTTACGTCACCGGGGTACAACAGGACCAATCCTACTCAATTGATGTGATACTTCGGCAGTTTAGCGACCCAAGTGCCGGAACCTAAATCGAGATTTGGGAGGACGACGATTTCTGTGATGATTTTGTCGCCGACCAATACTGGGACAAAGCGCTTTACAACGGAGACTATTATCTTTATACGGAGTACAACGTGAATTACATCACACGACCTGCCGATCCCGGTGTATCTCACTACGTCCTCACAGATTATGCAAGCGATGATGACATCGACTGGCTAAAGGTTACTTTCTGGTAAGCCGAGGAGTGGTCCACATGCAGCTTGTCTGCAAAGTAATTTCCCAGCGAGGCGCTGGGCGAGAAAAAGTGATGCTGGGAGGTATTTTTATCGGGCAACTTCTTATTGCTTTTGCAGTACTTCTCAACACCGCACGCGCTCAAGAGCACAACGCAATTGTTCGTGGGTTTGTGACAGATAGGAGAACTGGTGAACGACTCACTGCAGCAACAATTGCTATCGATGATAAACCTGCCGCGATGTCTGACAAGAATGGATACTTTGAGTTGCCACTGTCAGTGGGTCTGCACCTCATTCGCGGAAGCATGGTCGGGTATGAACCAGATTTGAAAAAAATCGTCGTCACCAACGCAACTGGAGAAATAACGGTCTTCTTGAGGCTTGAGCAAAAAGCTGTAGAGCTTGGTCCCATTTCAGTCCTCGGAAGTAGATCGGCAAACCAGGGCGGCATAAGACCGATGGATTTCTATAAGGAAGATCTCCAAAAAATCCCTCAGTTTGCAGAAGCTGATCCTTTAAGAGCGGTGCAATCCCTGCCCGGCGTCACCTCAGCGACCACTGATTTCAACGCACAGATTTACTTACGCGGAGGAAACTTCGACGAAACGCTGATCGCTCTGGATGGTGTACCTCTCTACAATCCATATCATCTTGCAGGATGGCTCAGCATAGTCAATGGCGATCTTATTGGAGTAGAAAGGCTCTACCGCTCAAATTATCCTGTGAACTACGGAGGTCATCTTTCAGGGGCTCTGGATTTGATAACAAAAAACGGGAATCAACAGCATTACAAAGGGTCTCTTTCGCTTGGAATACCCACAATCAGGGGATACATAGAGGGACCCCTGTGGAAGGGTTCCCTGATCCTCGGGGCACGCAGGACGTACCTCGAGGTTTTCACTGACGTCCCCTACTACTTCTTCGATCTATTCGCAAAGTACGAGGCAACGCCGGATAATAAGAATCTCTTCACAGCAAGTGCATTCTACTCGCGAGATGCTTTTAATCCATTTATTCACGGCAAAGGAACAAATTGCGTTGACGTGATTCAGGAACCGAACTGGGGGAACCAGGTCTTTCAACTTGCCTGGACACATCTGTTTGGTGATAATGCCCAGTCTGAAATTTCAGCGTACAGCACCGGAGCCAGTGTGAAAGTTGATGGAACCAAGTCCCGCCGTGACAACTACGGATTGTCCGATGTCAATTGGGCACGCGTTGCAAATTCTATAAGAGAGCTTGGGCTAAAGCTTGAAGGGAAACTTTCCAGAGACCAATATTCGCTACTTGCCGGATTTGAAGCGAAGAGCCAGCAATTGAATTACAAATGGGATATACGCTGGACTGCCTACTCTGACCAGGAGGAAATTTTGTTCCCTAAGTTTGAATCTTTCTACGACTACGCTGAGAACCCTTTTCAATACGACGCGAAAGAACAACTCTTCAGCGCCTATGTCTCAAACCGGGTTGAAGTGACCAATCGATTAATTTTCGATGCAGGTGCACGCCTGACTTATTTGTATACTCTACGGAAATTACTTCCCCTTCCTTATGTACGCGTTGAGTATGCGCTCACACCGGATGTCCGGGTTAGTGGAGGCTATGGTAGATATTTCCAGAACTTATATACGATGAAAGAGAACAAGAGTCTCGATAACATGTTCACCCCTTACACCGTATCCTTCTTAGCCGATGATGAGGCGAAAATTGCATATTCTGACCACTACGTGGCGGGCATGGAACTCTCTCTGTCAGAAACCATCACGTGTGAAATGGAAGGATACTATAAAAGACGTAAGAACTTAGCATCCTCCTATAATGATGTGAACAATCGGTACCGATTTGAAGATGGCTATTCTGCTGGCGTCGACCTCCTTGTTAAGAAGATAGGAGGCAATCCCTCTGGCTGGCTTGGATACTCATTTCTGAGGGCAATAAAGGACAATGGGGCTTATAAATACTTTGCCCATTATGACAGAACGCATAGCCTGAAGCTTTTCGTAAACTGGAATATATCTGAGAGTTGGAGCGCAAGCGCATTATGGACGCTTGCCTCAGGAGTTCCGTACACACCGATCATTGGAAAATATGTAGTAACCGACTACTACTGGGTCCAGAGTGAGCTGTTTCCTTCATGGAGACCAGTTGAAGGAACTAAGAATTCAGCAAGGACTAATCGGTACCATCGGCTTGATATCGGTATCACGGGCAGTTTCATCTGGGAAAGAACTTTGATCAAACCGTACTTCGAAGTGTTCAACGTGTATAACTCCCCTAATCCCTACTATCATGAATTCAGAAAAGATGAACAGAGAGCTTCAAACGTGGTTCCTACTCTCGGAGTAACAATTGAATTCTAAGGTAAAGATACTACGGAGATTGTACCGTCCCAACTCTTCGCAAGATAATGAAGGGCAGTTCCCCAGGATGGAATACCTTGGCAAATTGGCACAGTTGTCGAAAAACCGAATCCTTCCTGTATTCCTTGCAGCATGCTTATTCATTTACTTGCCCTCATGCGAATCAATAAATACACCGGAGAGCTTTTACACTCACAGCGTGCTTTTCAATCTAATTGCAAACAGAGGAACGCAGGAATGTTTCGTGTCCAGGACGACGGGATTGTGTGGAAGAAGCATAGATGTTTCTGAGCCCGATGCCGAGGTGTCTGTTACTGACCCAGAGGGGCACGCCTACCCTTTCAAGGCAAGAATAGATACGCTCGCACCTGATTTAATCGGAAGCATCTACGTCAGCACATCGCCAATATGGGTCGCACCTGGTCAGAGTTACAGGCTCTCGGTGAAGACGAAAGAGGAAATAATTACGGGCGAAACTGTTGTCCCCGAGGATTTTTCGATCCTTGCTCCCTCCGGCAGCGACAAATTCAGGGTAGTGAATGGAACATTGAGGTTCATTATTGCATGGACGAAAAGCGAAAATGCAAAAGGATATGTTGTAAAGGTTACGATCTCGTATATTACCAGTTGGGGAGACGCAGCACCGCACAAATCTCGGTATTCTTATTTCATTGATACCCAGGACACCACATGGACTTTCAGTACTACAGCACCGGCTCAATCGGATTCATGCTCAATTGAGGTGCTGGCATATGATAAGAACTACTACAATTACAAGCATTTGAATGCACAAAGCAGCGGTATTTCTGGGGGATATGGGTATTTTGCTTCCTCAGTGTTAAAAAGCGTGAAGGTTGGCATCGTCTATTAGGCATTTGCCACAATTGCCACCCTACTGAATCAGAATTTCCTCACACTCGAGCCGCCGCTCCTCATCTGAAGATTTTTGTGCCCAGCCTCTGTTTGATTCACCATCATGGTTCCATCCCCGGAAGCGAACTCAGTTGAAACTTCGGCAACCTTAACTCTGTTCCCGGCGGACTCACGCCAAAGGTTCAGCATGACGAGCCGAACCCTGAGCAAAATCACAAAGGGGTTTTCGGTTCGGCTTTCGTGAAAAGCTGAATCAGCGGATAATCACAAATTTTCGGTATGCGGTTTCCCCTTTACGATAAAGCAACTGGTTGGTATCTGGGTCGTATTGATCCTGAGTTACAGTGAAGTGGGCTATATAAACACCACTGACCACCACCTGCCTTGAGGAAGTTACCTGGTTCCAAGCTTCATCCCCACTTCCATTCTCGTGTTCTATGACGTTAATAAGATCTCCCCGTTCGGTATATATCCTGATGGTGCAGTGTCCCGGAATGTTGAGGAACATGATTTTGTCAGGTTCTCCGGGATATTGCTGCTCGCGGGCGCGGATGTTGTAAGGATTAGGCACAACACGGATTTCCGCCAGGCTACTTCCGGCTTTACGCCGGAGGAAAGCTGGTTGGTTCGTCTTGGTGTAAAAGCGGCTGCTGTAGAGCGGACCCGTAGGATTCGTTTCGCCTGAAGTATTGTTGCTTCCATCGTTAAAAGCAACGATATAGTAGTAGTAGGAAAATCCCCTTCTGGCTGTCATATCATCGTAGTGTGTGACGCCCGGTCCCCCACTGAAGATCTCCTCGTAGGTGGTATCTGGCTTTCCCGTTGCGCGAAATATTTTGTAACCTGCAAAGCCCGGGGTTCCCTCTGAGGGGCTTGGCCTCCATGAAAGACTAATACGATCTCCACCTGAATTGACTTCAAAGAAAGGTGGGGGGAGTGGAGGCTGTGGAATACCGTAGCCCGCGTCGTAATTCCGTTTTGCCCGTCCGAAGGTCTTCAATATTGAGTCCTTTCCAGTGTAAACCCATGCATCTTTGTACTGGTCCTTATCGGTAGTTGTGGAACCATCGGGCATCACGAATGGACCCTTGTCATTAGGATTATCGTAGGCTTGCTTCCATCTTCTCCCGATCTCCTCACACTTTTGCCGGCTCAGACCGCTGACGGCTTCAGCCTCAACGATTGTGATGCTCTCGCCCGGGTTAAGGTCGAAGGGACCGTACGTAATCCAGATGTTAGTACCACCTGCATCACCATGCACGGTCACCGGGTCGGGATGACTAGCCATGTACTTCTCGTCCATCCTTTCATTGCCACCTAAGCCTTTATACGGTTGTCCGCTGAGCATCTGATAGAGTGCGATCATGTTAGGTTCAGCCGCTGCTGACATATCTCCAAGCGATGGATATGTATCTCCAGCGTGCCATCCCAGCACAACTGGTTGGTTTGGGTCATCAGATTTGTCGGTCGCGCTTTTATCAACGTGGAGGATAACAATGCCGGCGTGCTGCGGTGCACAAAGCCTGCCATTACCCCTCACATCAGGTCCACCAATGTTGTCAAATGCATTCACAGCTGCCTGTCCAGCCCAGGAAAATCCGCATCGGAGCCAATCCACGATCGGATGCGCTTCCGTGAGCCGCTCCGAGGCATGTGCAGCATAGTTCTCGCCGCGCTTAGTCACCCAGCTATGCTTGCCCCAAGATTGCCCATCCCCGATTTTGAACGCCCCTTCTCGAGAAACGCTGTAACGGACTCCTCGACCGATCCTGATCCCTTTAAGGGGAGCGTGGAGTTCTATTTCATCATCGTAATCGACGTTCCCTGTGTTGGTATATGTATACTCCTTGATGAAGTAGTTGTCATGGTACTGTTGACTGAATGCGTAGATCTTTCGCGTGACAGTCAGCCCTATTGAGGTATTCACAACGTTGGTGATCACTCGATCAGGAATCTGGTCCGGATTGATCTCATCAACGTCACCCGCATAGGGAGCGGTGATGTTCACACCATCAACATAAACCATTGGAGGTGGAAACTTCGCTGTCTGCTTGTGCTCCATTGGAAAGATGGAAACACCGGCGTAGTCTGCAGCGAAGTATATTCCGTACGCACTCCATTGCCTTCCATTGGCATCCGTGAAATCCTTCACGGCAATCCATGATCGTTCGATGACAGCATTATCTTGATATGGGTAGTCAGCAGGCCAGATCATCCCTTCGTAGTAGACGTTGTTCCACGCGCGCTCAGCTCCGTACGCTGAGAAAAGGCTTTGCAAAGAACCGACCCGCACATACCGTTTCATTGTCTCAGGAACTTGAGCCTCGGTGAGATGTAATTGACCCAAAGTGAAAATCCCGAGGCTCAGCAAAATGAGGGAAGCATGTCTGAGATGCACTTTAACTTCTCCTTACAAATTTTATACTCAAGGGCTATAACATCGTCAAAATGCTAATCGAATGCCAAAGATTACCGTCCTTGGATTCAAGAACGTCAGAGACGTGATGTTAGGCATATCGATGTACGACTTCTTCGCTTTTCGAGCGTCATTCCGCGCTTTGATTGCCGGATCATTGTTTGGGTTGGGCTCAAGAGGGTCATAAGGAACCCCATCGGGACGGTAGTCCCCGATCTTATCGTTGCCCTGTTCATCCCCTTCTTCCCAAGGAAAGTTCAGCGATTCGAGATAATCGTAGTAATCGTAGATGCTCGAAAAACCAGCGTAGCTCATATACTTGAGATTTAGAGCATTTCGCACGTCGATGTAAAGCTGCACATCGTAGTTCCAAGCCCTCAGAGATTTCGAAATCCGAAGATCGACGTTGTACCAATCCTTCCATTGAACATTGTCGACGACTCCAGGGATGCTGTGCGGATTATACGTCTCGTACCTTCCTGTTCGCCAATCAGCAAGAATGCTCACGCTCCAATTACCAAGTGGTCTGAATCCCATCCACTGAGGTCCGAAGTTCTCCGGTGTATAAATCTCGATATTCGCCCGAGCATAGGGAAGGGGATGTGGTTTTTCTTGATATGGATTCAATCTGAGATAATCACGCTGTTTATTAGGATCTTCAAAGTAACTTGTAAGGCCAAAGTACCCTGACGTACGCACATCATACGTGTAGTTGACAAATCCCCTGATCCAACCACCAGTAAGTTTAGTGATTGTGATCTCAAAGCCGCGGATATCAGCATAGTTATTATTCGCTGCGCGGTAGTACTGAACGGCGTTATTGATGCTCTGATAGAAAATCCAGCCAGGTTGATTCGAAACATCTTTGTAGTACGCCGCAATGTTTAGAAGAAACATGTCGAAGAGATTTTGTGCGTAGCCAAGCTCGTATGCTATAGTTCTTTCCAGTTGAAGTGCTGGGTCCCCAATGTAAGTGACGAGCCCGTTTGATTCCCTCTGAAGCCTGAATCGATAAGATGACATCGGCTCTGAGTAGAAGTGACCATAGTTAAAATAGAGCTTGGAATTCTCAGTGATGGGATGGGAAATTCCAAGTCGTGGACTCAAAACAAGTTGTGATTTCACTGCTTCGCGAGGCGCCTCACTCTCAATGCGTTTTCCATATCCCTGGCTATAGTAGCGGTCATACGCTGAAAGCGCGTAGCTTTCAGTATTAGGGTTCGAATAGTCGAGCCTTATGCCAAGATTCGCAATAAGCCCCTCGAATTCCAACTTGTCCTGCACGTAGGCTCCGACACGATACGGAAAAACACGATAGATCATGCTCCGTGTCCAGGTACTCATCGAAGGACTTTGCGTGGAGGAGTTGATATTGTAGTCGTTGTATACGACTTGCAGCCCCGCTTTCATCTGATGCGCTCTATTCACCTGGCTGGTAATATCAAAACGGAATGATGTCGTAGTGTTGACGCTTTGGTCTCTGCCCAAATTCATCCAGCCACCCATGCTCATTCCGTCAATACCTGAGACCGCGTACCCCCAGTATCCATATGGAGCTTCGTCAACAAAATAGCCGGGAACTGGCTGATACTTCTTAGTCGTGTCGCGATCCGGCAACTTGTACGTGTTATACCGATTTGCGTTATACTGTAGACTCACCTCATAAAAGGTCTTTGAGCTTATCACATGTGTCAATTTCGCACCGATCATGCTGTGGTAGATCGCCGTTGGGCTGTAATAGCCGGGCATGTAGAGGATGCTATTCCCGCTTGTGCTGTTCAGCAGATCAGCAATCTCCTCTTGATCCCTGAGCACACGACCTGTAGGAGTAACCGTCCAGTCATACGGAGAAACAGAATATATCTCCCCATAAAGTCCTGAAAGCGTCAGTTTCATTGAGTGTGTCAGATCAGAGGTAAGCTTGAGCTGTGTGTAGTTCTCATCGTAGCTATCCCTTGAGAGTGGGTAGATAAACATGTCTCGTTGTCGGAAGTGAGAGACATAGAACCGTAGTTTACCCAACTCTTTCCCTAAGAAGGGAACAGGTCCGCCGAAACCGACATCGACCACGTAATCCGGCTTGGTTATGTCACCTGCGCGGCGATGCTGCCACTCATAGATGCGTCTGGCACCTTCTGGAGTAAGGTCATTTGAAGGATCGTTGTCCTCCAGCGTTGCTCGAGAGACTGGGATCCACCCTTCAAACTGTGGGTACTGCCGCTGCGTATACTGATCCCACGCACCGTTCTTCGTCCCTGTCCAGCAAACAGCAGGGTCCATGTATGGTCGGTTGAAGTAAGAATATGGATCGTAGAGCGAAGGTCCAAAATGCTTGGGTCCTGGTGGACGGTACTGTACAGAGACCACGCCGCTATATCGCATTGGGTCCCCTTCTCTGGTCACGATGTTCACAAGCCCGGAGCGCAAGTTTCCGTATTCCGCATTGAATCCACCAGTCTGTATCTGGATCTCCTTCACTGAACTCAAGCTCACGGCAGGATATGGGATATTTGATCGTTCATCATTGAGTGAGAGTCCATCGACCATAAAGACAGTTTGATTCGCTGAGCCACCACGAATGATGATCCCCTCCCGCCCTCGCTCAACGCCGGCTTGAAGGGTGAGCACCTGACTCACAGTTTGAACCGGTAATCGCTCAACTGCCTTTGATTCTATGTTCATCTGGCTGGCGGATACATCCTTGGTGACGATTGGACGTTCTGCAACGACCAACACTTCCTTGGCTTCTATGACGACTGGCTCCATGCTGGCATCGATCTTTGTTGTGAGATCAATCACGACTCGTACATTCTTTACATGGTACCTGGCGTAGCCGATCATGTTGAACGTAACAGTATATGTGCCTGGCGGGACATTGAGAATTGAGTAATATCCTTCCGCATCCGTGACCGTGCCAAGTGAAGTGCCCTCAACAATGACTGTAGCACCAACAAGTGGTGAACCATTCTCTGCATCAGTAACACGACCAGAGATCACTCCCCCAGTCCCTCCGAGCATGAACGAGGAACTAATGGCAAGCAACAGTATCAATGGAACAAATTTCCTCATGATGGCATCCGTCCCCCTTGATTTTATACACTCCTTGCTTAATGCGTGCACAGCACATTAACAATGAATTCTCATGTTCCTCAGAATGAGAATTTCACTGAGAGCCTATTTACATTTTCAAACCTAAGAAATGGGGTCAGTGAATAATCAACCTCAAAGCCAAATTTCCTCACCCCAACTCCAGCGGTGACACCATACTCTTCATGGCCTGTAATGTAGCCGACACGAAGTGCAACAGTTTCCATAAAGGTGTATTCTGCACCAATATTCAGGAACTCCGGATACGAGCGCGGGTGGACCGCATCGACGGAAAAGAGGAGTGCGTGCTTCGACTGGAGACTTGGGAAAAAATCGATGAGGTTCATTGAGGCACCGATCTTGAACGTTAGGGGCAGCTGGAATCCCTCTTTCTCATACTTGACTTCCCGGGAGAAATTGCTGATTGCCATACCGAATTTCAGGCTTTTTAATCCTGTTCGATAGAGTGTCCCAAAGTCAAAGGCAATCACACCGAGGGCATACTTCTTCTCCCCCATTGTGGTATCGGTCTCCGTGTAGATGGGGACGAAACTGGTACCTAGATCCTGATATGCGTACTTTACTTGCCCTCCAACAGAAAATCGATCGGACAATTCCTTAGCGTATCCCAGACCGATCATGTACGCGCTTGGCTGAGCCCAGCCCGTTATATCCTCATATCCCTTTTCGTTGCTTGCCACGCGCGTCCACAGAAACTCGCCATAGTCCACTCTCAAGATGCTTACCCCGAGAACACCGTATCGTCCCTCTTTGATGTTGAGCGCAAATGTGCCAGAGTAGTACGAGATATCAGCAATCCATTTCATGTGGTTCAACGAAAGGTCAACAAGGGAACTCATCCTGGCGATCCCTGCGGGATTGTACTCGAGTGCTGTGGATGATCCTTCTAATGTGAGAAAGGCTTCGCCCATTGCTGCAGCGCGCGCATCTCTGCTAACACTGAGAAACTCAAAGCCGGTCTGGGCAAGTTTCTGTTGGGCAAAACAAGAGGAAACCATCAACCCCAGTACAACAAATGCTCCTGAAAACGCAGAACTGAAACCGTTCATTTCAGATCTCCATGCAAAATCTCAATCCATCCTTCTGTTTGCTCACTGAAGCCCAGGAAGGTCCGCTCGAGGCGGACCGCCCGATGTGAAGAATTTCTTCCCCCTTCTGCGAATCACAGACCACGAAAAATATAATTGATGACTTACAGAATGTCAAGCAAGAGTTAACGCCGGAGCCCGACATAAAATAAGAATCGATAAGGTAAATTGCACTCATGGAAACGCGGACAATAGGTAACGCAGCAGTGTTGATGGAATCAACCTAACTGCTTAAGAAAGATGGAATAAGAACCCCCCGAGGGGCTCAGAGCACACCGAGATCGAAATTGCATCTTAACGAGATGTTGTATAAATTAAATTGTTTGCAACAAAAACCTGTGGAGTCTCGCTGAAAAAATTTCAAACGAACACGACTTTACCGGGCGGAATCTGAATCTAAACAGGCATAGACGTTCACTGGCTCAAGAACGTGGTAAGACAGAGGCAAGAAGGGTTCGGTCGTGAAAGAGCTATACCTCCGCCCCTCGCGGACTTCCCAAGCACGCAAGCTATCACGCGGAGCGCAACTACATCAACAACAAACAATCAACCATCTACGAGGAGGAAAAAATGAAAAGAAAACTTTTCACTCGCTTCTTTATTGGAAGTATTGTTGCCCTGGGAATAACGACCACAGCATTCTCACAGGAAATCAAAAAGGAGGATTGCTTTTTCCTTTCCAGCCTCCATGCCACAGCAAGAGGAATGGGTTATTGGTATGACAAGGCTAACGGGGGGCTCGAAACCATCACCGGCATACCATATTCAGACCTCACATGCAAGAATTGCCATGTTTCCTCTTGCGACGCCTGCCATAAGAAAGAGACCAACGGAAAACTGGCGTATTCGCTTGAAGCAGCCAAAAACCAGGATAAGTGCCTGAGCTGTCACGCCCGGGAGGCAGCGATCATGAAAATCAACAAAGAGGCTAATACGCCAGATGTTCACTTCGCAAATGGAATGAGTTGTATGGATTGTCACACTGCTCGTGAAATCCATGGTGATGGGGTGGAATACAAATCAATGAAAGAGCAAGGAGCAATGGATGTGAAATGCGAGCAGTGCCACGAGTCCGTGTCAAAAAGCATCTCACATACTATTCACGGGAACAAACTGGATTGCAAAGCCTGCCATGTACGACAAGTTGTAAGCTGCACCAATTGCCACTTTGAGACCATGATCAAAGAAAAGAAACGGGTTGCTCTCCCTGTCTCTGGCTGGATGTTTCTCATGAACTACAATGGGAAAGTAACTTCGGCAAATATGCAGACGTTTGTTGTACCCGGGAATAAAACCTTCATCATCTTCGCCCCTCAGTTCAGTCACTCCGTGAGGAAAGAGGGAGCCAAATGCGAAGAATGTCATGGTACAAACAACGTCAAACAAGTTCTCAAGGGTAAAATTGATCTAACATGGCTCGAAAAAGGGAAAGTGCAGCAGACGAAAGGCGTTATCCCAGTTGCGGATGGTGTACAGTACAATTCTGTATATCAAAACTTTGAAAACGGCACATGGACGCCGATCTCCAACCCTGCCGCCCCGAAAGTGCAGTACGTCGGATATGGCTCCCCGCTAACGAAAGAACAGCTCAACAAGCTTGCAAGGCAACAAAAAAGCGTGAAATAGCACTCTGCCTCTACGCTCAGCTAAAAAATGGAAAGGCGCCTCCTTTGCATAATAAGAGGGAGGCGCCGATAAATTTGTCTTGCTAAGATTAAGAGCAAATAACTGCTCATAGCAGGGAACAACCTTAGCCCCTATTTCCATTCAGGTAATTCATAAAACTTGAGCTCACGCAAATTCTCGATGGCTCCGTGATAGTACGCATAGCGGAAAAACTCAGCAAGACTTTCAATAGCAGTTTCATCGAGGTCAAATGAGAGATATTCGCGCAGGATTTCCTCAAGAGCCTCTTCACGGATTCCAATATCGCCCGCATGTCTTGTAGCCACGGAATGTAAGCTCGACGCTCCTATACGTGCAGAAAGTTGCAACGCATGGATATCATCATCAGAAAGAGCACGTTCCTGTGCTACAATGAGAACATGAACAAATGGTAACTCAGTCATTTCCTCCCATGCCTCGATCAAATCAAGAGAAGGTTCTTGCAACAGAGTTGCTTGCCATGCTGCTTCACCAACGAGAAGAGCTGCATCAGCCTGTTCAAGCATTCTTGTTAATGGCGGTGATGATGGTATAAACTCAGGAACAAGACCGTATTGCTCAGCAAGGATGACTTTCGCCAGGACTGCTTCGGAAGGGAAGTGAACATCCACAGCAAGGGATGTAAGGTCTCGCAAGCCTTTTCGAAAAAAGATTGCCGCAGTTGATCCGCCTGCCGCGGCTGTCACGCTTATTTGGGGAACAATGCGAGTCTCACCCTTTGATCTGGCGTAGTCGATGGGAGCAAGGAGGGTAGCTTCGACAGAACCGCTGCGAAGTTTTATTCCGTTGGCAGCAAGGGAATCAGGGAGAAGTTCAAATCGATGTGGTACCTCCCTCTCAGCTAATCCCCAGAGAATTGGTGCTACGAGAAGGTCGCCACAGGTTCCAAGGCGCGGCACGTTATGCAGTTATCTTTTGCCGAATGCCTTTTGCCGAGAGAGCTCGAAGGTAATACAACTTTGCCCGTCGTACTCGTCCTTCACGCACGACCTCGATCTTCGCAATGCGAGGCGAGTGCAAAGGGAAGATCCTCTCAACACCGACACCTTCAGATACCTTCCGAACGGTGAATGTCTCCTTCAATCCGCTCCCTCGACGATTGATGACAATTCCCTGAAACTGTTGAATACGCTCTTTATCCCCTTCGATCACGCGGAAATGGACATTCACGGTATCACCGGGACGAAATGGGGGAATATCAGTTCTAAGTTGTCGAGCTTCAACTAATGCTACTTTATCCATAGAGTCAACCTTTCATGCAATATGTTATTCTCTCAGCAAGTCCTTCCGACGCCGGGCGGTACGTGCCAGAGCCTGTTCCTGACGCCAGCGCTCAATCTCCTCGTGATTCCCTGAAAGAAGTACCTCGGGAACACGCATACCACGATATTCTACTGGACGCGTATAATGGGGACAATCGAGCACCCCCGCCTGGAACGAGTCCAGCAGAGCTGATTCCCCATCGTGCAGAACACCTGGAATCAACCGTGCAATGGCGTCGATCACCACCAGGGCAGGGATCTCTCCACCGGAAAGAACATAATCCCCGATGGAGATTTCTCTCGTTACAAGTGCCATGCGGACACGTTCATCTATTCCCTTGTAATGGCCGCATAGAATCATCAATGATTCTTTCAACGACAATTCATTTGCGAGCTTTTGGGAAAATTTTTCGCCTTCAGGAGTCATGTATATGATCTCATCATATCTCCGTTCCGAAGTGAGTCTATCAACACATTCGAAGAACGGCTCTGGTTTCAGCACCATTCCGGGACCGCCGCCGTAAGGTTCGTCGTCGATCGTCCTGTGCTTGTCGTGAGTGTAT
Organism: Bacteroidota bacterium; assembly: GCA_049973045.1. Lineage (GTDB taxonomy): Bacteria > Bacteroidota > Ignavibacteria > 0-14-0-80-59-12 > 0-14-0-80-59-12 > JBMFJZ01. The sequence continues at coordinate 387,637 of JBMFJZ010000002.1, forward strand.
TCACGCAGATCATGAACGATGACCTGGAGCAAGCCTTTTGCTTGCGCTTGCTTGAGGATGCTTTCGCCGAGCGGACCCTCGAGTATTCGAGGAAAACCTGTGACGATGTCGATTCGCATCATCCTGAGAAGTTCTTAAACCCCTTGCTTCGAACAGCCCATCAAGAGCTTTCAATCGAATGGAACGTGACTTTAGGTCAACTGACTCAATTGCATCATGGATAAACGGGATCAGTTCCTCATGATTCCCATCGCTCACTACGAGTACCTCATTAGCCGGCATGAAAAGCACATCCGATACAGCACCGCGAGAATCTCCGGAGGCATCAATGATCTCCATACCAATTAGATCATGAACATAAAATTCGTCCTCCGAGAGAGGGTGCAGATCGGCACTTTCGATAAAAAGATATTTTCCTCGTAACCGTTCGGCTGCTTCCCGTGTCTTCACCGAAGTGAATCGCAGAATAATCGAACCTGGGAGTACACTAACTTTGCAAACCTCCACCGGTTCAGCCGTCTCTTCATCGTCACCCAAGAAGAGAGTTTTCAGCCCCTTCCTGAGTGTCCATCGATCCGGGAAATCCGAAAATGACTTAACAGAGACATCGCCGCGAATTCCAACCGCACGTAGAATCTTTCCGATGACGGCAATGTTGCCCTTTGCTGTGGGCACTGCTGTTCTTTTCGTTAAGTTTATCTTATGGAGAAAAAATTTATTTCTTCCTTGCGATCTCAGCCAACGATCTCAAGGATTGCTCGTTTCCCTTCCTTGGCAGCAACGGCGCTGAGGAGTGTCCGCATTGCCTGGGCTGTTCGCCCTTTCTTCCCGATAACTTTGCCAATGTCAGTTTCACTAACCTTGAGCTTGAAAACGATCTTACCATCCTTTTCTTCCTCGACCAGCTCAACGCTTGCCGGGTTATCAACAAGATGTTTCGCGATGAACTCAACAAATTCCCTCATAACTGTACCTCCTGTCTATGATCTTGAGGGTCCCTCCGCATTTGGTCGGGAGGATAATTGAACCGAAAGTGAATTGACGTATGACAATTCCATCGACACTGCACCACGAACCGAAAACTGGGGAAATGAGTCGTTCACTTTGCACCAATTTGCTTGTTTGAAATTGAAGAGAGTTTCACCCCTCCTTTTGTTGGGGTGGCTATTCTCCGCCTCCGGCGGGTTCCGAAGAGGTTGCCTCTAAGGGACCTTCGGCTGTCGAAGGGGCAGAGGACTTTTCCGTCTTCTTTGCAGCCCGACGAGCTTTTCGCTCAGCCTTTCTTCGAAGTTTTTCGGCTTGCAGAAGATTCCATTTCTCTATCTCATCTGCGATGATCTCTTCATGTACACCTCGACGCATTAAGCTCCATCGGAGCCAGACACCTTTCTGCTTTAACAAGCTTCGAACAGTGTCTGTCGGGATAGCCCCTTTCGAAAGCCAATACAGTGCGCGGTCAACGTTCACTGTAATACTGGCAGGCTCGCTGAGGGGGTTGTACGTACCCAAAGTTTCAATGAAGCGTCCATCACGTGGTGAACGCGAATCTGCAGCAACAATCTTATACATCGGCTGCTTCTTCTTTCCCATCCGTCGCAATCGTAATCGTACTGGCAAAGTTCCTCCTGTTGCGTATTTTATGTATTAAAAATCATCTTCGTGGCTACGCCGGTAAAACCGTGCCCCCAAAAGCACGGGCGAACTTCCCGCGGCGAAAACCCTTCATCATTTTCTTCATCTCTTCAAACTGCTTGAGAAGCCGATTAACATCCTGAACCGTTGTGCCACTCCCCATCGCAATACGTCGACGACGACTCCCGTTAATAATATGCGGTTTCCGACGCTCCTCTTGAGTCATGGAATGAATCATCGCTTCAATCTTTACAAAAGCCCGATCATCAACAGTTTGAGACACCGCAACTCGATTGAACCCAGGGATCATGCTCAGAATCTGACTGAGAGGACCCATTTTCTTGATCTCCTGGATCTGCTCAAGGAAATCCTCAAACGTGAACTCCGCTTTGCGGATCTTCTCTTCGAGCTTCTGAGCTTTCTTCTCATCTATCTGTTCCTGAGCTTTCTCGACAAGGGTAACAATATCTCCCATGCCAAGTATCCTCGATGCCATCCGATCAGGGTAAAACGGCTCAAGGGCATCGAGCTTTTCTCCTACACTGACAAATTTCACAGGCTTCTCAACAACAGCACGAATCGAAAGGGCAGCCCCTCCACGAGTGTCCCCATCCAGCTTTGTGAGCACAACGCCATCAAAGTTCAACCGATCATGAAACGCCTTCGCCGCGGCTACGGCATCCTGCCCTATCATTGAATCAACAACCAAAAGTATTTCATGCGGCTTCACTCGCTCTTTGATTGTTTCCACTTCGCGCATCATTCCTTCATCAATGTGCAGGCGACCGGCAGTGTCGAGAATAACAACATCACGGACGTTCTTCCTCGCATGGGCAATTCCATTCTCCGCGATTTGCACAGCAGCATGCTCACGATCTGCATACACCGGGATGTCAATTTGCTCACCGAGCTGCTCCAGCTGATCAATTGCAGCCGGGCGATGCGTATCCGCTGCCACTAAAAGAGGATGATGCCCCTTGGCCCGCAAGTAGTTAGCTAATTTCGCCGCAAAGGTCGTCTTCCCAGATCCTTGAAGTCCAGCGACCATGATTACCGTGGGTGGAATATTTGAAAACGCTATATCGATTCGCGTGCTTCCCATAAGTCTCACAAGCTCATCGTAAAGTATCTTGATCATAAGCTGACCCGGGGTAATACTTGAAAGAACCTCTTTCCCTATTGCCCGCTTGTGAACATCTTCAATAAACTGCTTTGCTACTTTGTAATTGACGTCGGCTTCCAGAAGCACACGGCGTACCTCACGTAGTGTCTCTTGAACATTGGTCTCCGTGATTTTCCCCTGCCCACGGAGCTTCCTGAAAACCGCCTCGAACTTTTCTGCTATCTCTTCAAACATGCTTTTCCATTAACCCGACAGAAATAAAATTTACAAAAAAAAGACTACTTTCGCAACAAATCAATTCCCCCTATTCTGTCACGCCTTGCAGAAACACTGAACTACGTCATAAGCATCGAGACGGAGCAAAAATGGAGCATTTCTCAGGAAATGGCAGGACAAGATGCAAAGAAAACTAACTGCATCTGCAAACCCTCTTCATCTTCTACCGTGGCACAACAAACTCCCTTGGCACTACAAAGTCCTCTGTACGAAGCTGATAAGAGTAAACTCCTGGTGGCAAAGACGAGACCTCAAGCGGAACGGAGTGAAATCCTCTCTTGAATCCCCATTCAGCAAAGTGCCCTGTAGAGATACCTCCCTGCCAAGCATATCAAATATCCTCAGAGTCGCGCTCATCTCCGAAGGGAGAGTAAACTGAATGGTGATAACAGAACCCCTGCTCCGGGAATCGGTGGCGGAGTAGATTCCGCTTACCGAAATCGGATTAGGATAACTCTGTAAGACCGCGACCTGGTCGGGCAGTGACTTATGCTCATCACTTCCTGAAGTTCTGAGCATGTATTCAAACGCGGATCTGCCGTGTGTACCGATGCGCAGCGCATGCGTCGTATAGTTCATTGCCATGTCGTCAACGATGCACCCCTGGTAAGCCGACAAGAATGCACCTGGTTGGAATGTCCGGGAAATTACTTATGATGTTCTTCCGCGTCGAGCCATAATCTTCTGAACGCATGATGTGCACAGCAGCGGAGGCACTTGGTGACCTGACAATATTCGTGGCGCATGCCCGACCAGGAATCTTTGGGTCAGCAAGAACACGCACAAGGCACCGATCCGGAAGACTACTGCTCACATCTGTCCAATGTCCGCCGCCATCAGTTGAGCGCCATAAATCTATTCCGCGAGCATAGAGGATACTTGGATTAAGCTGATAAGCGGCAGGGAGGGAAATTGCACAATAGCGCTTTCATCAATGATTGGGGGAGTGTCAACAAGTGGCGCCGCAGGGTGCTGCTGCACTTTGGGTAGGAAACTTTTCATCATGTTGTAGAAATTTTTTAGGCAATGGGACTACTGGTTTCCGGGTTGCAATTGTCTCTCTGGTCCCTCGACATTGAAATAGTAGCTTCGATGAAGAACAGCTCCGGGACGTTAATTACCTCAATCATAACCCGGTGTGAGCCTGCGTCAAGTGAGAGTTGAGAAACGCATATTTGACGCCAAAGGGTCGTACACGAGAATGGTAAGATGAAACGTCCCTCGTCGGGAAGATTCACATTTCCATTATGGTCTGGATGAGGAAAAACAAGAATTGCATTCGGTCGTGATGCGCTTTGTGGAGAAATTAGCAGAAGAACGAGACCGAGAAGAAAGAAGGGAGACAATGTTCGTCGGAACCAGTGGTGGCTCATCGCACCCCAACAGCTTCTACTCGCTTCACCTCTGGCACCTCTGCGATCAAAGCACGCTCAATGCCAGCACGCAATGTCATAGGGGAAAGAGGGCAAACCCCACATGTTCCGGTTAGACGGATTTCCACAACTCCATCAGCAGTTACGCGCAGAAGCTCTACATCGCCCCCATCAGCTTGAAGGTACGGACGGACGATCTCAAGAGCCCGGCGAACTCGATCCATCAGAGCTTCATCATCCATTTGCATCCTTTCGCCTTGAAGATGTTGCTCTCAAGATCGCCCAGGAACGTTCAACGAAATCTGTATTGAGGGTTGGGCTTCCATAGTCAGGTCTCGAATACTTACCTGAGCCGCAAGTTTCTGAGCAATTCGCCGTATAATCTTTGATTGTTCTGACTCTGGGTCAGAAATAACAATTGGATTCCCGGTATCGCCACCAATCCGCATCGAGATATGGATTGGAATCTCTCCGAGGAATGGGATTTCCATTTCCTCGGCTATCAGCTTTCCGCCACCATGGCCAAAGATGTCCTCTCTGTGACCGCAATTAGAGCAAAGAAAATAGCTCATGTTTTCGATCACACCGAGCACAGGGACGTTCACTTTCTGGAACATTACAATTCCTCGTCGGGCAACGTTAAACGAAACATCTTGCGGCGTCGTCACTATCACTGCTCCTGTAAGCGGGATCGTCTGGACAAGAGTAAGCTGAACGTCCCCGGTTCCCGGCGGCATATCAAAAAGCAAATAATCTAACTCACCCCAATCCACATCAGAGAGGAACTGCTTCACAGCTCCACTGGCCAACGGTCCACGCCAGATAATCGCCGTGTTAGGGTCCACAAGAAATCCGATTGACATGAGTTTTATGCCGTGCTTCTCAACAGGGATAATTTTTTGATGATGAACCTTTGGGCGATCGGTAACACCCAACATTGTTGGAATAGTGGGACCATAGACATCTACATCGACGATGCCGACCTTCGCCCCTTCTTGAGCAAGAGCAACAGCGAGGTTCACTGTGACAGCTGATTTCCCGACGCCTCCTTTGCCACTTGCAATGGCAATTGTGTTTTTCACTCCGGGGAGAACAGCCGCCCGTTGCGCACTGGCATGGGCAACAACAGCGGAACTCATTTCAACATGAATCTCCTTCACGCCCGGGATGGTTTCCCGAATTGCTCGCACTGCTTCTTCTTTGAGCTGATCCCGAACGGGACAGGCAGGCGTCGTAAGCTCGATTCGAAATGAGACATCATGCCCATTAACTTTCAGGTCCTTTACAAAATTAAGGGTCACTATATCCTTTCGAAGGTCAGGATCAACCACACGCCGCAATGCAGTAAGAACCGCTTCTTCGTTCAATGTATGTTCTGACATAAACATTGCTCCTTGTATCATGTGAATTATAATCTACAAAAGTAAACCTCGTAGTGCAATGTACTCATTGTGTTTGATACCCAACCTGCCTTCGGCGGAGCTCATTGATATAGCAATATTTTTCAATCTGTTCTCTCGTCAGCAAGGTTCTTGAGCGTACCATTCAAGTAAGCCTTGATCGCATCATCTATCGCGCGGTGGTCTGTGAGTATTACCTCCAAACCTGCCTCTTTCAGATTTTCGTAAGCTCCGCTTCCCATCCCTCCAGCTATCAAGACTTGGCAATCGGTGAGTTCCTGAGCCATAGCAGCATGTGATCTACGTGCTTCGGAACCGTAACCGTGGCGACCTAATTCGTCATTATGCGCGCCGTGAGATGGACCCCCTGGTGCAAAATGTCCTACCATTCTTTGGCGCAACTCGCGCGATTTGATTTCGCCATTTTCGACCGTGATAATTGCGTAATATGGCGAACGACCGAAATGCTGACTTACTGTGGTGCCGTCAACAGTTACAACTGCAATCTTCATTTTTCTTCCTCCTCATCGGAAAAATTTCTGGTGGTGAGTATACCAATCGCTTATGATTTGATTTGACAGCGTTACTATGTCAAAAATTCTCCTGTCGGCGATACTGAAGTATAAATAGACTCCCTCTCTTCGCGCCGAAACAATTCCGAGATCGCGAAGTATCATTAAATGCCGCGAAACTACTGAAACATCAACTCCAAGCTCCTCCGTGAGTTCCGATAGGCTCCTTTCACCCCCTTTCATAAGCTCAATTAGCTTCAACCGTTGGTCACAGGAAAGAGCCATAAAAAAGCGGCTTCTTGGATCCGCCATAGGTCCGGCCATCCTGCCTCCCATCCTTTTCATTCGCCTTGGCATTGCATCTCCTTGCGCTGTTGCGTAATTGTGCAATTATAATATAACACATAAAATCTAATCCGTCAAGCACCGGGCGCTTTACAGCCAACCTGTTGTGCTGGAGACCTGCGAGCAGCAGAATTTTGTGTTTGCAAACAGCCTGCGCTTAATTCCGCAGGCGAAAGACCCTTAATAGCTGCAGGAAGCAAGAATGAGCAATAGTTTAACAGGCAGCAAGATTGTATCACAGGATAAAACGAGTGGGAGGTGTTAGGGCTAAAGGAATTTTCCAGACCAGGCATCAAGCAGGAAATGGTGTTCAACCTGCCCAGCTAAAAAGGGTATCAATCCAGCGAGACACAGATGAGAAAGTTTTGAAGTCAATTTCGGATTCATCTCAACATCCCCTTTACTACAACGTCCACCGCTTCATCCTCAGTTAGTCCACGTGCCATAAGGGTTTCAACTTGCTTTTTATCCACGCTCCCGATGGCAGCCTCGTGGGTCAACTTCGCTCGATCATCAACTACAAGGAGCTTAGGAATTGCACTGGCGCGAGCTTGCTTGCCTTTTACGATTTCTACGCAATCGACGTGTCCACGAGCGTTTGGGGCATTGCCGACTGCTTCACCTATCACCTCGCTAACGCAGCGGTCAGTAGCTACAATGCGAGTCTTTGCCAACCCTCTGGAATTTTCCCCGTTGAGAAACAGAGCCTCCCGGACGAATACCCGGTCATCTCTTTTGCCGTAGACCCTCGTATCGAATTCGCAAGCAGCGCTTTCTTTCAGACTTGCTTCGTAGTCAAGCCGCAAAAGTCCCACTGTTCCCTTAATCAGTTTGAACTCACTCTTCAGCTGTCCGCCTTCATCCACCACTGCTTTTGTGACTGGGAGAACTTCGATGCCGCCATCTTCGCCATGATAGTGCGTTTCCGAGTATGTCATTTCTGCCCTCTTCCCGACGTGAATCTTTGCTTCCATAACGTGCTTAACCTTTATTGCGTTGGGAAACGAGCAGTGCGCCAAAAAGTAGACCCTGGCTCCATCGCCAATTTCAAATTCAGAAACAATCTGCTGAATGCCCTCTGTGGGAATGATGCCAAAACAGAGATGCACAGGATTGTTAACAATCGTCCCTGGTGCAACGATTATTTTTGCGGTCACTCCAGCAGGTGTCTCCTGCCCACTTATGAGAACGCCGGGAATGCTGTTCTGAAACAAAATCTTATTATGGCTCACCACAAGGCTCGCAGACTCTTTGCTGAGCAGGGAAGCTGGATTACCTCCACTTGCCTCATACGCTTTTGCAATTGCCTCAAATTCCTTCGAGTAGTCAAACATTGCTCGTTACCTCGTCAGCCGGTTGGTTCACATGAGGACATTCTTCACAGTGGTTTCTGAAAAATTTGGCAATGGAGTGTGGCTCGCCTGTTCTCAAAATCGTTCCATCGCATAGCAACGAAGCCCGATCAGCGGTAGCAGCTACTTCCTCATGATGTGTAATCAAGAGCACCGTAGTACCGGTTTGTGAAAATGTTCTAATTACATCCACAATATGGTCAATCGATAGCGCGTCAATACCCGAATCGGGCTCATCGAGGATTGCCAACCGCGGCTTCATAGCAAGCACTGAAGCCAGTTCGATCCGCTTTCGCTCTCCGCCGCTCAACGTTGCATCCACTGCACGGATTAGATACTTGTCAGGAATTAATCCAACCTTCAACAGACATTCGCGCGGATTTAAAAATCCTTTTCCACAAAATCGCTGGCTAATCTTCAAGTATTCGCCAACTGTTAATCCTTCGAAGCGTGCTGGCTCTTGCCATCCAAGCGTAATGCCTCGGCGCGCACGCTCAGAAGTAGAGAAATCTGTAATGTCTTCGCCGCCAAACATGATTCTTCCCATGGTCGGACGATAACCATTCAGCCCCATGATCACCGCAGACAGGGTCGATTTCCCCGTCCCGTTTGCGCCCAGGATACTGTGAACCTCATTTCCCCGGACTTCAAGGTTGATATCGTGAAGAATCTGTTTCCCATTTAAGGCCAATCCTATGTTTTTCAGTTGCAATAACATGACGAGCCCCTTCATTTAAGGTCTTTAAGTGCTCTGCACGTTTGGCATAGCCTTCCCAAACACACAATAATTTAATGGATAGCGACCCACCGAGAAAACGACAACTGATGATTTCTTAACCGTTCAAAGAAAATAAGACGCCGCAACCAAACCGCGGCGTCTTCTCAAAAGATAGCCACTTTTCCCATCCGTCACCTGACAAGACTCATCTTAATCGTCTTGGAGAAGCTACCTGCTTGCAGTCGTGCAAAGTAAATCCCACTTGCAACTCTTTCTCCCAGCGAATTTATGCCGTTCCAATTGACCTTGTAATTGCCCGGTCCGTACGATTCGTTATCAATCAGTTGAGCGACGAGTCTGCCGTGAACATCATAGACAGCAAGGTTCACTGTTTCTCTATGGGGAATTGAGAATTGTATGTTTGTAGATGGATTAAATGGATTAGGATAGTTTTGGTGCAAACTGTAAGAAGTTGCCATTCCACCAACTTCCAATACTGATCCGGTTTGGTGAGGATTGCCATGGCATTGTGTACATTCCATTTTCCCCTTCGTTGTTGGAGGTGTTGTGTTCGCAGAACTATGGCAGACCGTGCATTGAGCAATCGTTTGGGGCGGAACGTAAAGCGGTGTGAATTTGCCAGCGTAAAAGTCATTCAGGATTTGAGCAGCGTATGCCGCAACATCGCCGGTCAATCTTGCGCATCTCTCTTTCCTGTTTGGATCATCTGCACTGAACCCCGCCACTTTGCACCACTCACTTACAGATACGTGACACAAAGGCGACCCACTGCTGTTTTGGAGCAGAGGTGCACTGATTTTGTTTACACCATATTTGTTATCCACTGCATATTGGTTACTCGTGTCGGTTGGAAGCTTCACCTGAGTATACCATCCGAGAAGCTCGGATATTAAAATATCAGAATCCGCTTTGTTGCACACTAGAGAAATTGCAGCGGCGGCTCCATTCAACCCACCACACAAAGTCCCCCATTCTGCAGCTCCCCCATGACCGAAAAACATCAATTGAGATGGCAAGGAAGTATAAGGATCTCCCACAACCTCACGCAGTGCTTGTATGATTGCATTGAAAGCACCGTAGCCGCATCCTCCGCCATTGGTACTATCATAGAATGAATCATGCCCAAGAATACGAACGTGCTCAACATCAAGGGCTCGGTAAGGCCACGGCCAGGTTGTTACAGCAGTTCCAGCTTTGCCAGTGCTTTTCATTAAAACGTTCAGCCCCGCGCTGCCAACAATAACACCAGCTGTGTACTTTGCGAATTCTGCAAGGAACTCTTTACGTGTTAGCTGTGCTGACATGTTTTTCTCCTTTCGATTTTTGAGCCTGAGCGCTTTTTAGTTGATCATGAAGACGCAGATGTCTCACTCTTCTGCGGTGCATACTTTGCTCTAAGTTCTCTAAGTTTTTCTACAAGCTCGCGCGTGTCAGGGAAAGTAATTGCACCCGCAGGACATTGATCTGCACATGCTGAGCAGCCAACGACACAATTGTATGGATTGACAACTTTGGTCTGGATGTCATCGACTGCAAACACTTCGTTACTGCAGAAGTCAATGCAAACTCCATCGTTTAGACAAAGATCTGGATCAATAGTCGGAAACCATGGAATTTCTTCCCTTGGGATTCGCATGTAAGATCCGCCAGACATTATTTAATCTCCTCCACAGCTTTCTGGATATCATTAAATGCCTCTTCCGTAGTCTTGAAGGAAATTGATACCGGCTTCCATCTCCTATCATCCATCGCAAGGTTTGCGCGTTGGAAGGCATCGCGCAAAAGCTTCCTCTGTTTTTCCAACGCGCAAGCTGGTGTGATGTACGCGACGCCGTCCTTTAACAGGTCAGCCATCATATTTTCGCCGTTCTCTTCACAAAGCCGAGGATGGAGGAGCATGTAATCGTGGGGAATTTCCATTCTGATTCGTTCAGCTAATTCGCCAAAGTTTATGTCTTTCATACTTGGACATGAGAAACTGCATGTACACATCAAAATTGCTTTCTTCATTAAATCCTCCTGTTTTAGAAAGTTGAATTCTTCTCGACAGCTAAACAGCTCCGTCAGGCTTTAGATTACTGAGGTTTACTGGGTTAAGCCGCAGTCTATCTTTGTCGCCGCATAAATCTCCATGAGGAGCTTCTTGATGGATTTCTCTTCTTCCGGATTTATTTCATCATTGAAGAGAAGCAGACCCTGCCAGAGTTCCTCAGCCGCTTGTTCATCGGTCTCAGGAAACGACAGAATCGTGGTGAAGACAACCTGATCAAGACCGTAGAGAATCCTTTCCTTGTTATCGATCTTTACCTTGAAAGCTTTCGGCGTACTGCAAGAGCAGCGCATTTCTCACCTTGCACTAATTTTAAACCTTGTTCGAGATTCGGGGTTCCAACCATTCGTCATATCGCCAAGCGTCGAAATATTAATATAAGGCACAAGCGGGCTAATGTCAAGGGATAAAGCATCCGACATCTTGATGCGCTAGGGTCATTTGGCGCCCTGGCTATCTCGGCAAGAGATTTCTTGCCTTTCATGCGCAAATTTTATTATCGAGCTCATGCTATCTCAGCACTGAAATTAGTCATCACGTTGCAGACTGAATCCTGTGGACGATTTCACTCAGCCCCCATATGCATCTACCAAGATACGATCCCGAGGAACGCCTCCTTGGAACAGTACATTAACCACAGCCTGCACGGTTTTTCGGGGACCGGCTACGTATGCGCATACTCAGATCAATTGGGCTTGTAGCGAGAGCATTATATACTGTGTCCAGTTGGAAGACAAATCCTATAGGCGCTTTAAACCCGATCGAGTCGGCACGCGCAGCTAATACACCGTAGAAATTGGCATCAGAAGTAGCCCACGCCTGTAGGTCATCCAGATGATAAAAATCGCTGGTGTCAGTTACTCCCCAGAACAGCGCAATGTCGCGGTCTGGAATGAGCTTGAGTTGCTGCTCGATCATCGCTTTTACGGGTGCAAACCCGGCACCGCGTACTACAAATAACAGCGGAGTATCTATCGGGGACCGTACATGAAAGTTACCCAGCGGGCCACGACCATTCAGCACATCGCCTACCTTCATATGCTCGAAAGCCCATGTGGTAAAGCGGCCTCCTTCTACACGACGCAACTGCAGCTCGACGGAGCCGTCCTCATTAGGCGCGTTTCCAATGGAATAGGCACGCGACATCCAGGGACCGCCCGGAACCCAGAGCTCGAGGTACTGTCCAGGAATGAACCGGCAAGTACAATCTGACCCACTCCGTGGCTTAAGTGTAACCAACAAAGATCTCTCGTTGACGCGCGTGATTTTCTCCACCACCAACTGCAAGAGGCGTTCCGAGCGGGGGAAGGCTTCCTGCCAAGCGAGTTGCTCTTTTCGCGCTAATAGATCATCCTCGACGGCATGATGAACCGCAGGCTTAGCCAGCAAGTCAGCAATCGTCTGCAACGGCGGGAAGCTAATGGCATTAGACGGGCAAACGTTGGAGCACGTCGTGCAAGCTACCAGACAGTTGAGCGGATCAGCCACCACCGCCTTCTTGCGAGCAAAGTCGAAGCGGTATACGGAGCGACCGCAACCAGTCACGCAGGTACCGCAGCCGATACAGACATCCTCGTTGACCGTGGGATGCCAATCTATCTCTTCCCGGGGAATACCATACCATGGTTTTGTAAGCTTAGGGTCAGGCATTGTATTTGATCCTCCCTTATTTGTTGTTATATGTAATGGTTGTTCCTCCCATTTCTCAATCCTCTCCGCCAGAGCAACATCTGCCACCACTGGCAGCAGGGGATATATTTCCAAACTTATCGACATAAATGAAATTGGAGAAGACTTCCTTAACATTTCTGCCGCCACAATTAGGGCAGGTTAAATCTAATCCCTTTTCTTTCTCCCTGATGGAGATGAAAAGATCAAAATGTTTTCCACAATCGTCACATTTGTATTCGTACGTTGGCATTGTTTCCTCCTTACGTTATTCATTTACTTCTTCACGCAGCCTCTTCACAATTTAGCTTCGTGTTGCAAGCCAGCACAAAATCTCTTGTATTCTCGAAGCAAAGCTTGTTTGTAGTCCTCCTCTCGACTTCTTGATACGTAATTGCCAAACATTTTGATCCACAAGAGGAGCTCTCGTTTCAATTGTTCCTCATCGTCAACGCCTGAGATATAGACATTGAGCAAAGCATTTTCCAAACCAATTATACCAGTATCGATATCACCAACTTTGATGATTTTCGTTATTGGTTTAGCACAACAACTCCCCATGATCGTCCCTCCGAAGATTCGTTGATACACTTCGCCAAGTATCGAAACGAAGACCTAAAAAAAATTTTACCGCTTACATATCACGAATCTATCCACTAAGTGTGCTTTCTTAGCATCCTCTTGAATAGTTTCATCTTCCCCAAGATGCTCGCTTAGCAGCCCAAGCAATTGATTTGAAAACCAGTTCCTTGCCCCCTTACTAAGTTTATAGTTTACCCATTTCCCGTCTTTCTCGTCAATAATAAGTCCGGCATCGCGCAAAATGGAAAGGTGCTTGGAGACCGTGGAGGTTGCTAAACCCAGAATAGCAGTGATTTCGCACACGGCTAAAGGCTTAACCTCCAACATTTTCAAGATACGCAGACGGTTGGGGTCGGATAATGCTTTAAATATCCTGACGAAGTCTCTCATTTTTTGAAACAGTTACTTCGACATCAATCGAAATGAAATATAACATGCACAATCTATTTTATCAAGCTCGAAAACTGCGGGGGTATTGACTCGCTTTCGTATAGCAAAGCAACGCTACTTATAATGAACGGGAATCATTATTTTGAGTCAGCAAATGATTGTAGAGCTTTGAGAACCTCTCTCGAATTTCATTGCGTACTCGTCGAAAGGTGGATAGGACCTCTTCCTCGGTCCCCACAGCCTCCGCAGGATCATCGAAGTCAAAATGAAGACGATGGCGTACCTCGCCGGTGAATATCGGGCATGCTTCTTTGGCGCTGTTACACACAGTGATCACGTAGTCGAACTGCTGATCAGTGAACCGCTCAACTGACTTCGGATGTGCTCCAGAAAGATCAATCCCTATCTCTTTCATTACCTCCACTGTTTTCGGATGTACTTGCGGTGCGGGCTCTGTACCGGCAGAAAAAACCTCCAGCCCTGGATCAAACGACTTTAAGAAACCCTCAGCCATCTGACTGCGACAAGAGTTGCCCGTGCAAAGGATCAGGATTCTCATTCAGAATGCCTCTGTAAACATAGATTTATCCCTTTCATAACATACCTACTCAAACTTTAAGTGGTGCCTCATCTAAAATCAAGCTCTTCATCTGCCGGATAGTCTGAGAAAGCTCCGCTTCCCACGTAGAAAGTTCAGCAGCCTGAAATACCATTTCGATTGGTTCGGTGCTGCGTCTCAAGAACCACAACACAGTTCGTACAGCTGATTGTTCCGGATGCAACCGATGGAGAAGATAGGCGTAGCACTTCATTTGAATGGCATATTGCTCAACAGCATATTGAAAAAGGTTCACGTGAGAAGAAACATTGTCAGTCTTGTAATCCAGAATCCACCAGCGATGCTTGGGGTCGTTCATCAGTCGGTCAATAATGCCAACGATAAAATCCTCGCCAAGAGCAGTTGCAATTGTGTACTCGGTTAGAATCTCCGAAACGGATAGAATTTCCTCACCAAAAGATGAGGCGAAAAGCGACTGAAGCTGGATAAGAATTTCTTTTGTCACTTCGCTTAAGATCTCACGCGAGCCTATCATCGCGCTCATGACCGATGTCTGCACAATTGCCGGGAGAGACCTAATATCGGCATGCGTCTTAATGTGCTTGAGGACATCATGAATGATCATCCCTCGCCGCGCAGGATCGAGCAATTCAGGAACATCGCTCTGCTCATCAAAACGGCTCACATCAATTCTCTCAACAATTGGAAGCTTCTGTGCTTCAGGGAATGCTCCGGTTCGATAGGACTCAAGAAATTGCTTTTTCGATTTGTAGAAAAGCTGGATCTGTGTTGCCGAGAAAAATTCTCCACGAATCTGCCCCGGGATAGAGTCGACATAAATCTTTCCGGAGAACCCCCGGCTCGTCTCCTCATCTAAGAATGTTCGTTTGATCCTTCCCAAAGATTCCTGCTCGCCGAAGGCGGACTCAGCGTCGCGGCAGTGAATGACTAATTTATGAGGTATAGGGTGAAGATGAGAACCACGCTGCACTTGTGTTTGAATGACAACATCCTGATCGCCGCGTCTGAGGTCAATCTGGAATTGATCGACTATCCACTGAAGGGGGGAGTTCAGCTCAACACCGCGCTTTCCTATGGATGCCGACAGAACAAGATGATCGCGTGCGCGAGTCGTCGCCACATACAGCACCCGCTTTTCTTCCTCTGCAGAACGCTCCAGTGCACGAAGTTTCATCAACTCAACAATCATAGGTACGACCTTTTGATCACTTGCTTCCTCATCTGCACGGTCAAGTAGATTTGACGAGCTCGCTATTGGAAATCCAATTCCGAGTTCCTGGTCGACAATAGGAAGGGAAACGGCTGGTTGTCTTATATTTAAGTAAGGAAGTATGACGATAGGAAATTCCATCCCCTTTGCAGCATGGATGGTGAGAATCTGCACAGCGTTCTTCGGCTCAGCAACAGGTGCCTGTCCCTCCTCTGGTTCGTGCTCAATCAGCTCATTCAGCCGTTCAACAAAGTCGAATAGACTTGCGAAACTTCGCCCTTCAAATTCGCGTGCTAAGCGAAGGAGCTTCTCGATGTTCGCCTTGTTTTGATCCCCTCTTTGACTTCCAGCGATAGCCCCAAGCCACCCTGTTTGCATCAAAAGACGCTGCACAAGGAGCGGAATGGAAAGTCTACCTGCATGCCGAAGGTCAGAAGCAAGATATTCAGCGGCTGATCGAACATGGGGCGGAGCGGTTTCAGACTCGGCATAGCGCTGAAGTTTCTGATAGAATGTCCCTGAGCCGCCATACACAGCGATCGCATAAAGATCAGCATCGGAGAGTGTAAAGAATGGCGAACGAAGTATTCCCACGAGAGCTACATCATCTGCGGGATTGAGAAGAAACCGAAAATAGTTGGCAAAGTCATAAATTTCCTGTGTTTGATAAAAGCCGACTCCGGAACTTACCACATACGGAATCTTGTACAGCCGAAGGACGTCTTCTAACTTTCCAAGTCTCTTTCGGTTACGAAGAAGAATTCCGATGTCACGGAACTGAACAGGACGCGGATATTCACTTCCATCGGCTTTACGTTCCCAAACGGTCGTGCCGTCTATCATAAAGGATACAATGCGCCTTGCGATGGTTTCTTCTTCCGATAAAACTCCACTGTGTGTGAAATAATTTTCGTCCTGTGATGTTTCCTCTTCATCTTCATTATTATGGTCGAGCCCGTAGTTCTGCCAGCAAATGAGCAATTCAATCCGGCCGTCGGCATCGTTTGCTCGCCCCCTCACAAGCTCCTCATAGAAAACTCCACGAGCTGGATCATCAAGCAGACCCCGAAAAAGATGATTAACAAAGGCGACAAGATTTGTTAACAATCTAAAACTCTCAGGCAATGAGAGAATTCCTCTTCTCTCCAGCTCTGTTCCGCCAAGAACTACATCACCATATCGGAGCGGCGGTAGATTTCCCGTAGCCGCCTTCTGGATATCAAGTTTTGTTGCTTCGAAGATAGCTACATCGGCATTGCGAAATCCAAAAATCGATTGCTTTGGATCACCAACGATGAAGAGATTCCCTGAGCGATATTCATCGAGAAGCGGACGAAGAACTTCGTACTGCAACCGATCCGTATCTTGATATTCATCAACCATTATAAATGGATATTGGAGGCTCAACTGCTGCCGAATCTCTGGATGCCGCCGAAGCAGTTGCAACGTTTTTAGCAGGAGGTCTTCATAGTCGAGCATTCCTTCCGATTCCTTGAGATCATCAAAAGCACTCCGGATGCGCTTATACAACTCGAGGATCACCCGAAGATGCTTCGTATAGGCAAGCATTGCCCGGTCGGACGAAAAGGGAGCCGTCCCACATGCATCAATTCCGCCGAAGAGGGATTTGAATTGCCTGAGAACCCTGACAAACTGCTCAATCCGCAAATCCCTTCCTCTCGGAAAATCCATAGAGCTTTCAACATCAGGAGGGAATGATTTCTTACGCACGCTTTTCCAATCTGCCGTAAGAAGTGCTGAACCTATTGCCCGCAGTGCCCTGCACCGAGCTGCAAATCCAACATCTTCTTTATAAAGCAAGTCAAGGTGAGGCCGGAGATCGCGTGAATGTGTCGAAAAAGATATAACGGTGCTGAAAAGCTCATGATAACGCCTGAGCCGAGAGAGGAGCTCGCCATTCGCTACTTCCTCCCAAAACTGGAGTAGCTCCGCATCTGTTTTCTCGAAAATTCCTGCATCGATGAGACGATCGATGATATCACGTTTTTTTAATGCAAGGCGAAGAGTATCCTCCACTGTCCTTCGTCCGAGCGAACGGA
This sequence comes from Bacteroidota bacterium, assembly GCA_049973045.1. Classification (GTDB taxonomy): domain Bacteria; phylum Bacteroidota; class Ignavibacteria; order 0-14-0-80-59-12; family 0-14-0-80-59-12; genus JBMFJZ01. The sequence goes on from JBMFJZ010000002.1 coordinate 404,929, forward strand.
GCGTATCAAGAACGCGTTCTTTTTCGCCAAAGGCGGAGTTGATCCCTTGAGCTGAAAAGTCGCCGCTGCAAAGGATCTCTGTGAAAGTTTTCCGAAAAGCTTCGTCTATAAGGCGATTTGTATCCAGTGTCCCTCCTATTGTGAATCCCGCATCGATGCCAGCCTCCACTGGATACTGACGCAGAATGCGAGCGCAGAAAGCATGAATTGTGCTGATCGGGGCAGACGGCAGTTCGCTGCGAATCTGTTCAAGGCGGTTCAGTCGAGATAGCAACTCCTCATAAACATGCAGACCATTCGATTGAAATGTCAGAACTTGAGCCCGGAGCTGGCGAATTTGATTTTCCACTTCGCTGGCAATTCGCCGCGAGAGTTCACCCGCTGCTTTCTCAGTGAAGGTAATGGCAACGACGTTTTGCACCTCTGCACGGGTATTAAGCAGAATCTCAACAAATCGCCGTGCAAGAACTGTTGTTTTTCCTGAACCGGCATTCGCGGTTACCGATAAATGCCGCTGGAGATCAAGAGCTTTTTCTTGTTGAGGTGTGAGCATGGGTTTATTTTCTCTTTCGCGAGCAAACCATTTAGAGAATGTTTCAAGAATAATATACGGAAATCTCTTATGAACTTGTAGCATTTGCTCGATGCACAACTCGTCTTGTTGAATTTTCAGCAATTCCTTCTTAAATTTTCAAACAACATTTAGAGTGATAGACATGCCGAAACAGAACCGTACCCTCCTGCTTGATGGCAACTCTCTTACGATCGAACAGGCATATGAAGCTCTTGCTCCGACGACCCATATTGGCTTAACTGCTCAGGCTCAGCGTAACGTTAACCGAGCTCGAGCTTTGGTTGATTTGTGGCTGGAGCGAGATGAAACTATTTACGGCGTTACAACAGGTGTGGGTGAGTTCAGCAACATCCGTATTTCACACGGCGAGCTCGAACAACTCCAGGAGAATCTTATTTTCAGTCATTCTGCGGGGGCAGGTGAACCTTTGCCGCCCGAGGTTGTTCGCATGATGATGCTCCTTCGTGTTAATGCACTCGCAAAGGGATATTCCGGAATTCGCCTTGAGGCTCTCAATCACCTCATCGCCATGTTTAACGCGAATATTCTTCCCATAATTCCCTCCCAGGGTTCGGTTGGCGCCAGCGGGGATCTGGTCCAGCTTGCCCATCTCGTCCTTGCTATGATGGGAAAAGGAACCGTATGGTACAACGGGAGAACAATGAGCGCCCGTGCCGCACTCCGAGAAGCTGGACTTGATACAATTCGTCTTGCTGCAAAAGAAGGGCTTGCATTCATCAACGGAACCCAAATGATGACTGCCTATGCGGTGATTGCAGTTTATGAGGCACGTCAATTGGCGAAGAGCACAGATATTGCAGCAGGATTAAGCGTTGAAGCCTTAAAAGGGACGGACCGAGCATTCGATTCTCGGATTCACCAGCTTCGACCGCACAAAGGGCAGAAGCTTGTTGCTTCAAATCTACGACGCCTCATGAGGAACAGCGAACTGCGGAAATCACATTTGCACGGCGATTCTCGCGTCCAGGACGCATACTCCGTTCGGTGTATTCCCCAAATCCACGGCGCATCTCGAGATGCGATTGACTATGTGTGGAACATTGTGGCAACAGAGATCAATTCCGCAACGGATAACCCACTGATTTTCCCTGAGAGTAAGGAGCACCTGGAGGGAGGGAATTTTCATGGTCAGCCTATTGCACTGGCAATGGATTTTCTTGCCATAGCCCTTTCAGAGCTTGGGAACGTTTCCGAGCGCCGTATCGAGAGACTTGTCAATGGAACTCTCAGCGGACTTCCACGGTTTCTTACATCTAAAGGCGGATTGAATTCCGGTATGATGATCGCTCAATACACAGCAGCTTCGCTCGTCTCCGAAAATAAAGTGCTTGCTCATCCTGCCAGCGTCGATTCAATTCCAACTTCAGCAAATCAAGAAGATCATAACAGCATGGGTTCCATCAGCGCCCAAAAGGCATATCGCATACTCAAGAACGTGCAAACAATCATTGCCATTGAACAAATGGTTGCTTGCCAGGGAATTGACTTTGCTCGCCGAGCAAGCAACGGGCACATCATGAGACTCGGGGCTGGAACACAGCCCGCGTATGATCTTATACGCAAGCACATTAAACATCTGGAACGCGACCGCATTCTCTACAACGATATTCAAACGTCGCTCAGACTTCTGCGGAGTGGTGAGGTGCTGCGAGCGGTTGAATCTGCTATTGGCGAGCTTTCATAAATCTTAGATGAAGGAGAAACTGTTGAAAATATCGGAGAAAATTCTTCAGGCTGTCCCGAAAGTACTTTTGCATGATCATCTCGATGGTGGCCTAAGACCCCAAACGATCATTGAGCTGGCACATGATCAAAAATACAAAAAGCTTCCTACAGAAGACCCCGGGGAGCTGGCACAGTGGTTCTTTCGCGGCGCAAATCGGGGCAACCTTCCTCTTTATCTCGAAGGATTTGCTCACACAACGGGTGTGATGCAAACGGAGGAGGCACTTGAGCGCGTTGCATACGAGATGATGGAAGATATGAAAAACGATGGTGTCGTTTACGTCGAGACACGCTTTGCACCTGTTTTCCATACTCAACGGGGACTTCATTGGGAGGAAATTGTTGGCGCAGTGCTCCGTGGACTTGAGCGAGGGAAAAAGGATTTCGGTGTGGGATATGGTCTTATCATCTCAGCAATGCGTAACATGCAACTCTCTCAGGAGATGGCGGAACTGGCAGTTGATTTCCGTGACCGCGGCGTGGTTGGATTTGACCTTGCAGGAGAGGAAGGAGGGTATCCCCCAAAGAAGCATGTGGAGGCTTTCCATTACATTCAACGAGAGAATTTTAACATCACAATTCATGCTGGGGAGGGTTTCGGCAAGGAATCAATCTGGCAGGCAATCCAGTGGTGCGGGGCGCATCGCATTGGTCATGCAACCCGGCTCATTGAGGACATCGCTGTCGCCGACGACGGTAGCGTTGTAAAGTTCGGAACCCTCTCGCAATATGTCCTTGACAAGCGGATCCCTCTGGAAATCTGTCTGAGCAGCAACGTTCACACAGGGGCAGCCAAAAGTCTTGAAGAGCATCCATTTGGACTTTACTTCCGCGAAAAATTTCGGGTAACGCTCAACACCGATAATCGGCTTATGAGCAACACAACCCTTACAAAGGAATTTAAGATCGCTGCCGAAGTATTCCATCTCACCTACGACGATATTGAGAAGCTCACCATCAACGCTATGAAAAGCGCATTTATTCCATATGCTCAGAGAATTGATTACATTTATAATGTGATCAAACCCGGGTTTGCTAAAATGCGCCGGCGATTGCCAAAGGGGGAGAAGGCAAAGGCGTAAGGATGGGAAATCTTTTCTCAGCCGCAGGATATCCGGTCGGATCTCCCTCCGATCTCGATGAACTCATCACGGAGTCCGCCTTTGGCGGATTCGAGGATATGTTCCTGTTCGATTACTTCGGCGAGGAATTGACCGGTGCAGTTCATGAATCCGGGAATGGGGTTGAGCTATGGGGAACGTTCGTTTCGATGTACCATGAACCTTTTCTTGTGGTGTTGATCCCTGCATACCGTGGACAGACACAAATCTCGGTCACAAACTGGCGTATAGAGGAGGGTGACAAAAATCAATATCAGTTTTTCCTTGCCGGAGAAGATGTGAAAACTGGGCAGGAGGTTGTCTGCTGCGCTGTGAATCTTCTTCAGTATGGTTCAATAGAGGCGTTGGAAGCACGCGACACACTTACGGTAGGATTAACAGGACTGATGCTTAAAGGGAGGATAATTTCTTCCTCTGCAAATGTACAAGAGGATTATTGGGCTATTGAAGAAGAACTATGGGAGCTGCAAAAACGATTTGAAGAGGGGGATGCTTCAGCGGAACAGGAATTTCTTGAGCAATACGAGAAATTTGTTCAAAAAATAAGCCGCTCGAAGTCAAACTCAGAAGAATTTCCTCATACTCACCGAGAATTTCGTCATATAGAGGATTTTCCTGATGCGTCGAAGGGGGACTCATCCGCCGAAGTCGGACTTGAGAAAAATTCGCTTTACAGAATTACGGGGGAAGTGCTGGATTCTCGAAACTTTCTCAACGAGGAAACAGATGCTGAACTTTTGTGGATGTACATAGATGTTGGTCCTTTTGCTCTTGAGGTCGTGGTCAACCGAGACGATCTATCAGGCGAACCTACACACGGTTCGACGGTAACTGGGATCTGTTGGCTTGAAGGATTCATCGGCGAAGAAGTTCAATAATAACCACGGAGACACATGAACGGAGGCAAAGATGGAACTGAAGACCATTTCGATCGAAAAACCAGACGATATGAATTTCATCCTCGGTCAAGCACACTTCATCAAAACTGTCGAAGACATCTACGAAGCCATAGTCTCAACGAATCCGAACATGAAATTTGGTGTCGGGTTTTGTGAATCTTCAGGGCCTGCGCTGGTCCGATACGTCGGCAACGACGAATCTCTTATTGAGCTCGCCAAGAAAAATGCACTCTCCATTGGAGCCGGACACTCCTTCATTATTTTCATGCAAGGAGGATATCCAATTAACATTCTCAACGTCATCAAGTCACTCCCGGAAGTAGCAGCTATATACTGCGCCACGGCGAACCCGGTGGAGGTCGTCATTGCAGAGACCGAGCAGGGAAGAGGAATCCTTGGGGTAATTGATGGCTTGAAAACACGAGGCATAGAAACGGAAGAGGATATTAAAGTGAGAAAGGAATTCCTCCGAAAAATCGGTTACAAACTGTAAATTAAGAGGAGGCAAAATGAAACCTTTTCTGCGATGGGTTACAGGGATTCTTATCGCCGCGCTTATCCTAGCGATCATCTGGTTCATAAGCCAGCAACGAGCGTATCAGACCATCCGAGCAACCGCCCGTGAAGAAGTGAAAGCTCTTTTTGACTCCCTCACTGTCCGCAGGTTCTTTTCGAACCAGATGACAATTGGTCCATTCTCAGCAGCCGTACGTCAAGGTGACTTCTTATTCATCTCCGGGCAAATCGCATTGCTGCCTGACTCACTAACGCTTCTCCGAGGGAGCATCGAACAGGAGACGCGACAGGTGATGGAAAACCTTGGTGGGGCGTTGCGAAGCGCTGGCTATGAGTATCGTGATGTGATTTCCACAACAATTTTCCTCAAGGATTTTAACGATTATGAAAAAATTAATGCGGTCTATGCTGCTTACTTCCAAGAAGGCTCGTATCCTGCGCGCACTGTTGTTGAAGTTTCTCGCATGCCAATGAATGCTCGCATCTTGATCAATGCCATTGCTTTCAAAGAACACAGGTAAGGATGGAGGAATTGACCATGGGATTTGAGGTGTTTGATCCGAAAAATATTCACGCACCGCGTGGAATAACATTGAGCACTAAAGGATGGATCCAAGAGGCGGCGCTCCGCATGCTTCAAAACAATCTTGATCCCGAGGTTGCAGAAAAACCCGAGGAGCTTATTGTCTACGGCGGTACCGGAAAGGCGGCACGTAACTGGGAAGCATACCATGCAATTGTCAAAAGCCTGAAAGAACTTGAAAACGATGAAACGCTTCTTGTCCAATCAGGCAAACCTGTTGGAATTTTCCGCACGTACGCTGATGCACCGCGTGTTCTCATCGTCAATGCGATGCTTGTCCCAAAGTGGGCAACATGGGATGAATTCCGTCGGCTTGAGGCACTGGGACTGACAATGTACGGGCAGATGACCGCAGGTAGTTGGATCTACATCGGTACGCAGGGAATTTTGCAAGGGACGTACGAGACATTTGCTGCGGCTGCGAACAAATACTTCGGCGGATCGCTCTCCGGAAAATTTCTCTTGACCTCTGGCTTAGGTGGAATGGGAGGAGCGCAGCCACTTGCTGCTACGATGAACGGCGCTGCATTTCTCGGCGTAGAAGTCGATCGCGCTCGAATCGAAAAGCGGCTGAAGACGGGCTATGTCGATATGATGACAGAGAACCTCGATGAAGCACTGGCGATTGTCCTCAGAGCAAAAGAAAAAAAAGAAGCTCGTTCAGTAGCTCTTCTTGGTAATGCAGCCGACGTGCTTCCTGCTATTCTTCAGCGCGGCATCATCCCCGACGTTCTAACAGACCAGACCTCAGCACATGATACTCTGAACGGCTACGTCCCAGCCGGTATTCCATACGAAGAAGCTCTCTCACTTCGAAAGAGTGATCCGGCGAAATACATTGCCCTGGCAAAGCAATCCATTGTGAAACATGTTCGGGCGATGCTTGAAATGAAGCGGCGCGGCGCTGTGACATTTGATTACGGCAACAACATTCGCGGCGAAGCACATGCCAACGGTGTGACGGATGCCTTCGAAATCCCGGGCTTCGTCCCGGAGTACATCAGACCCCTTTTCATGGAAGGAAGAGGTCCCTTCCGGTGGGTGGCTCTTTCTGGAGACCCGGAAGATATTTATCGAACCGATAGGGCTGTCATGGAGACATTTCCTGAGAACAAGGCTCTTGTACGGTGGATTGAGCAAGCACAGAAAAAAGTACATTTTCAGGGATTGCCTGCACGCATTTGCTGGTTAGGCTATGGTGAGCGCGCCAGGATGGGGAAAATTTTCAACGACCTTGTTGCGCAAGGCGAAGTAAAGGCTCCAATCGTCATCGGGCGCGACCATCTCGATTGCGGTTCAGTCGCATCTCCAAATCGAGAAACGGAAAAGATGAAAGACGGAAGCGACGCCATCGCAGACTGGCCCATCCTGAATGCGCTCCTCAATGCAGTTGGGGGAGCAAGCTGGGTGAGTGTCCATCACGGTGGCGGAGTCGGGATCGGATTCAGCATTCATGCCGGGATGGTAATTGTTGCTGATGGAACGCCTGAAGCGGAACGACGCCTGGAACGCGTCTTGACATACGATCCCGGCATCGGGATCGTGCGCCATGCAGACGCAGGCTATGAAAGAGCGATTGAAAACGCAAAGCGATGGGGAATTAAGATACCTATGATTGTCTGATCAGGTGTTGCCGATATATTGGCACTCGGTGCCCTGCTGTTTGATACTTGTTCTTCATTGAGATGCACCGCCACGGTCTGATTTCAGAAAGGACAAGAAGTAAAGGAAAATAGCAAGCTCGGTTGCGCACTGTGAACTACTTTCCCTTGCCACAAACTTCACGAAATACCCGAAGGAAATTTTCACCAAGAATTTTCCTCACCTGTAGCGGAGAGAACCCCCGGTCAAGAAGCTCACGTATAAGTTTTGGAAAATCGGTCACATCTTTGAGCCCCATAGGCGTTACACCAATGCCATCGAAGTCTGAGCCAAGCCCAACGTAGTCGATCCCAACGAGCTTCACAATGTATTCAATGTGATCAACAATCCGACTGAGTGGAGGACGAATACTGTCAATTTCATTTTTCAACAAGCTTCTCCGCGCGGCAACATATCCAGCATGGTCTTCCCGATACAGTGCCTGAAGCGAATCCAGCTGGTGAGCATGCTTTTGGAGGAGCTTGGCGTAGCTCCGCTCAAATGATGAATCAAGATATCCCGGATAGAAATTGATACAAACAATTCCACCGCTCTTCGCAATTGCTCTGATTTGGTCATCCTTCAAATTACGGTAGTGATGAGCAAGGCTATACGCACATGAGTGAGAAGCAATAATAGGCTTGGTGGATTCGTGAACAATGTCCCAAAATGATCGCTCACCAAGGTGAGAGACATCAACCATGATTCCAAGCTCGTTCATGCGGTGGATTGCCGCTTTTCCGAGAGCTGTCAATCCAGCAGGACGAAGATACGATTTGGAGGTTTCTTGAAATTTTTCCGGATGCTCAACCTCATCCTCTGCAGAGCTTGCCCACGGTGTTGTATCGTTCCATGTCAAAGCAATATAGCGAACACCTCTGCGGTAAAGACTATCGATTCGGGCAAGATCGCTGTCCAAAGCAACACCACCCTCCAGACCGATTAACGCAGCAAGCTTCCCTTCTCGGACGAGTCGTTCTGCTTCATCGGCGCTCCTTGCAATACCGATCTCCTCAGGGTGATGCCGCACGAGCGACTCCAGGGAATCAATCATCGCATTGGCTCTTTGGTAGGCTCTCTCTTTAAACTCGGGGTCCACCCAAACGGAAAATACCTGCACATTCACCCCTCCTTCCCGAAAACGAGGCAAGTCAGAATGTCCACGCTGGGTGCGAACGCCGATATCCTCCCCTTCCATCATTCGGAGAAGGACATCATTATGCGCATCCACCACCGTCCAGACAGGGACCTGTCCCACTTGCCTTCCCACATCATCCCCTGCACTGGCATATTGCAATACGCCCCCTCTTTGCCCAGCGCTCCAGCTCTCTGCAGGGTCGAGTGCTGGTAGTGTCAGGAAAATCAATAGAAGAGCCTTCTCAAATCGATTCAGCATATATTAGCCTCCCATGCTTCGTATTCACGAACCCGCCGAAGTCAACCCGGCCCGGACCCAGGAGGTAGTTTCCCCCGTCGCTCCTCTCAATCGCCAAAACGGCATAGGAACGCTCAGCGCTCTGGAATGTCTAACCAGTTTAACACTTATCCCGAAGCCAGGTCCCCAACCAACTCATGGTAAGCCCGAGGATTACAGATAAACCTGGGACTTACGAGTGCAAGGCATTATGGCGCTTTTAGCGCCACAAGTAAGATCAGTTAGGATAAACTGCTCGGCGGCGTGGTTTCTCCTCCACTTGGAGCCTCGCCACCTTCTGCTGGCGCAGGTGCTTCTCCGCCTTCAGCAGGAGCAGGCTCAGCTGCGGCAGGGGCTTTCATCGCCTTCTCTTTTGCCTTGATTTCCTGAACTTCTTTCCTGATTTCGGCTGCCTTCCTCTGAAGTTCCCTCATTGCCTTACGAATCCGCGTCCCTGCAGACCTATTCCCCTTCTCGTAAAACTTCAAAAAATCCTTCTCAAAGCTTTCTACAAGCTCTTTCAATTCTTGATAGCGGCTCATGTTGCCCTCCTTATTGGTTAATTAAATAATGATCAGCTCGTCCCGGGAATTCGGGACTCAATCAGTTTTCCTGAATTCCTTTTCAAGGTACACAAGCATTTCCTCACGGCGTTCAAAAAGGCGCTTTGGGGTCCTGGGAGGGTGCTTTGCTAAGGCATACGAAGTAAGAATCGGAAGTGCGATGGTCGAATCGGCATAAACCACAACAGCATCGGGCAATTTCTCCGGATCCACCTTCCCCCAGCTAACTGCCTCAGATGGAGTTGCACCCGAAAGCCCCCCTGTATCAGGTCTGGCGTCTGTAATTTGCAGAAAATAATCGTGCCCACTCTCTTTTATCCCAAGTACCTCCTGAATTTGCGGCTCCGTTTGAAGCATGAAATTCTTCGGTGATCCGCCCCCCACAATGAAAACAGCACTTTTACCCTTCGATCGGCGAACAGAACCTGCATTCCTTTTAGCATACAAAACGATTGCAGCCGTCTCGTTCACATCAGCGGCTACATTCAACCTCAACTTGTTGCCAACAAGGACGGTTTCAGCAATGTTCATCCCAATTGAACTATCTCCGGGTGCTGAAGTATACACGGGCACGCTGTATTTGTATGCCGCCGAAAGAATGCTCTTCGACCTGATACCTAAGATGCGCTCACGCTCAGATATATATTTCCCGACCAGATGATGAAATTCTGCAGTGCTCATTTCACGTTGAAACTCAGGTGCCCGAACAATCTCCCTATAAAAGGAATCGGTCGAAAGAAGGACATCGTAATCGAACAAGATATCGTATATCCGGACAACCTTTTCTTTTCTCAGCAGACGGTCATCGATAAATGGTGTCCCCCTGTGAAGGCTGTAGCCAATAGCAAAATGCGTGTCGTGATATAAATTTGCCCCGGTACTAACAATCCAATCGACAAAGCCATTTTCAATCAAAGGGACAATGCAAGAGCCACCCAATCCAGCCGGGGTCAAGGCTCCACTGAGACTTATGCCAACCGTCACATCGTTTTCCAGCATCTTTCGCACAAAAAGTTGTGCTGCCTCGCGAAGCCGGGCTGCATTGTATGCCTGAAAAAAGTTGTCAACGAGCTCCGTCACTGGTACGTCAGGCGGAATGGGGTGCGCAGCGATTTCCTGACCCTTGAGAAAACGAGACTTCCCCATTTCTTCCAACCTGAGCGAGCAAAAAGCAACTCTTTAATTTACCCTAAAATATAGCAATTTTTAGGGATTGTGCAAATAAAAGGGGAAAAGGTTACTTCAGGTGGACAGGCAAACCGGACTACACGCAACAGCACAGCTCCAAAAGGGCCACAAGAGCAAAGCTAAAGCATCCCATTCCGCTTCCTGAGAAACCATTCCAAACTGAATATCAAAACGACGATGCCTAAAAGGTACGGATTTCTCCAGAGTGTGAGGTCATAAGAAGTGGAAGCCGCAGCCGACTTAAGAGCATCTGAGCTGGCGAGAGAATCCAAAAGCCCTTTTATATTCTCCGGAAACACCATCGTTCCCCCCGTTCGATGCGCAATTTGTCGAAGGAGCGAAACATTCATACGGGTTTCAGTGAACTCCACATTGACCTCACCAACCGTAAACCTTCCTGTATCAGCACCAAGAACAACAGGATTTTGGCTCCCGAGTGTAGCCGTACCAACGAATGAATAGCGTCCAGCTGGGAGCAATCCAGCATCTCCCTCGTAGCGCCCATGGCCGCTTGCGGATAGGAAAAGCTCTCGTTGAATTCCCTTTTCACCACGAATGGCAACTTTCACCTCAGCATTTTCAATCGGATTATACCCCTGATCATATACCTGGCTAAGAAACCTAACAGGCTCGCTACCGTCGAACAGCTCTTTTGTAGCTACGACCTGAACCGGTTTCTCGTCTTCTTTAGTTGTCAACCAGCGGATAGCATTCGCAATAAATGGCCGGAGCACCCCACCTCCGGGATGATTACCCTCGGCAAGAAGTTGCCACCGCCAAATTCCGTACCCAAGGAGAGCCAGTGAGCGATAATGATTCAGCCGCCGGGTAACAATAAGAGGCTCGTTTGTAGTCACATTCTGTATACGCACAAATCCAATAACGTCTGACTCGGGCTTTGCTTTAAATGAGCTTTGAGTTCTGAAGATGGGAGGCGACTGATTCCATGAATCGATTCCATTGCTTCCGGAGAGTTGAAGCAGCGGATTGAAGCGCTGAGACTCCGGGATTTGCGCAAACACCTGAAGCTCATCCTGCTTAATGCTCTGGACATTTACGGGTAATACGCTTTCAAGAGCTCGAAGTTTGCCAAGGTCAACTTCACGACTCAGGATGAGGAAAATTGGTTTCCGCTCTTTTTCAACAACGCTTTTAATCTGCCGCAGAAATTCATCCCCGGAAGAAGGGAGTGGATAGCCAATGAGCACAATGCAATCAGCATGGCTTAAATCACCCACTGAGGGTGTCCCCTCAAAAAACTCGCTTCCAATCTTCCCGATGTATGTTTTCACTGCAAGATTTGGGTCTGATTCAAGATTTCGGCGTACAAATGCTACATCTGGGCTCGGTGCGCCGGCAATGAGGAGAATACGAAGCTTGCTTTTCAACAAGCGCACAAAAAATAGTTTGCTGTTATTCTTTGCTGTTAATTCCCCTTTTAGCGGAGCAACATCAACTATGTATTGCTTCATTCCTTCACCAGAGGGTACAAATGAAAAATGAGCAGTATATTCACCATCCCCACGAACAGTCAGTAATTGCCTATCAAGGAGAGAGCCTTGCTCATCGCGTAGAGCGACCTGAAGATTCGCATTATCGTATCCGCTGCACCGGAGTGTAACATCCACTGGCAGCTTCGCTCCAGCGTACGCAATACTGTTAGTGACAACATGGAGCAATGAAACGTCTTTCGGCTCATTTGAATCGCCTATAGCGACAACTGAAACTGGAACGCCTAATCGCTCTGCATCGTAAAGAGGATTCTCGCCTTCATTCACTGCTCCATCCGAAATGAGAACGGTTCCCTTGAGGTTTTCAATGCGCTCATCTGTTCGCAGCGTACGGAAGGCGTTTGCAAGATCAGTGACAGGTCCATTGAAAGAAATTGAATCTGATGAAAGTGACGATAAACGGTTTAGTCTCTCTGCGAAAAGAAACGGCCTCACCGAGGCATGCTTTTCAATCTTTGCCCAAATAGGATTTTGCAAAATCTCTTTAGTGATGCCTGCACGAGTCTTCGATGCTGCCTCATCTCTGATGGACATGCTCTTTGAACCGTCAATTAGGACAGCGATTGTTGGCGGCACAGTAAAATGGCGGGTAAACGTCACTACAGGTTCAAAGAGAAGGATGACAAGTAAGAGCAAGCCAGCTCCGCGGAGGCTCATCAAGATGAAACGAAGCCACTTCCGAACCGGAGGCGTTGTGCTCCGATAAGCAAAGACACTAAGACCAAACGCCAACAGAGCTGCTACGACAAGCCAGAGCCATGAATACGCAAGGTGAATATATATATCAGCCACTGTGAATCCGCCTTTGACAGACAACACTAACGGACCAGCACCATCTTTTTTGCTTGACTAAAATTCGACATAACAGCACGAACAAAATAAATTCCTGAAGCCAGCGGCATACCCCTATCATCCTTCCCGTCCCAGAAAAGTCGCTGTACTGTAGCCGGTGTAAAATTGTCGAACAATGTCCGCACACGCTGACCCAGAACATTCCATATCTCCACGGCAAGGTGACCGGCTTGGGGAACATCAACCTGGATATTCGTCCCGGCATTGAACGGATTGGGGTAGTTCTGATAAAGGTTGAACAAAGCAGGGACATTGGATGGCGGCTTACTGGTATCGATGAGCGCAACAGAGGCGTCCCTCGTTGTGAATCTATAGAAACGGTTTGGAGCTCTCGGAGGGGTTACGGCGCTGTTCCCTGTTCCATCAACAGCGCTGAAATAAAAAAAGAGGGTGTCGTCTGGACCGAGATTGGAAATGGTTGCGCTAAACCAGTCAGATTCTGAAGCTGGGAATAGATTCAGCAGAGTTTGGTCCTTATTTCGCCCCCAGTAAGTCATCGATACGCGCAGTGGCGGAACGCTATCCCGAGACACCGCAGCGATGGAGAACATGGCTCTCCCATTCTGAAATGATACTTCAGGTCTATTACTGAACGCAGGACCAGGAAATGAGAGTACCGCATCATACGCATCGGCTATACCCCATCCATAATAGTTGTTAGGCCAAGTAGAAGTGTAGAGCGGATCTGAAACATGCCTGGCGGTGTTCATAAGCGCAGCACGGACTTCCATTGGTCTTAGCTCAGGTCTCGCTGAGAAGATGAGCGCTGATATGGAGGCAACAAGAGGCGTAGCAAATGATGTCCCATTATGCCAGTAATATGGTGGGTTAGGGGGGAATGAAACGCTGTAGACCGCGATTCCCATGGCACTTACTTCAGGTTTCGTTCGTCCATCATTTGTAGGACCGCAGGAGGAAAATCTTGCAAATCGACCAAGGGAATCAACAGCTCCAACAGCGACAATACTATCAGCATCAGCAGGGGTAAGTAATGTGCCAAGCTGCGGAGTTGAATTCCCGCTGTTCTCATTGCCGATAGCTGTGACCACGAGAACCCCCTTCCTAGCTGCAATAGTCGCCGCGATAGAGGTTTTGGCAGTCCTCCCATTAAAATCACCATGACTGTAGAAGTACCCCGTCCCATCGTCGAAAACATTGTACCCGAGTGAGCTACTCACAACCTGAACTCCAAGTCGTTCCATCCATTCAATCCCGGCAACCCAATTGTCTTCCTCAATGCGAGTCTCCGTAGGGACATATTCAGTTTTCGCCAATACGAAACTTGCCCCGTATGCACCACCGATCAGTTCCCCAGGAGCATATGCGCCAATTACCGAAAATGTCTCAGTCCCGTGATTATCTTGCGCAGGATAGTCGGGGTACTGTTGCCCGGAAACCGGAGCCTGATTTGCGGTCATGCTATCCTGTTGGACAAAGTCGTACTCAGCCTTGACATCAGCGTTGTGCAGTGCCTCATTAGTTCGCCATCGAAAGCCGGTATCAAGCATGCCTATGAGCACATCCTTACCGACGATCCCGAGTCGATGAAGGCGCTCAATATCATGAAATCTAATTTGTGTAAGCGATGGACCGTAATCGAGTGCAGCGCCAGTTCTCGATATTGCACCGCTCGTCGATGAGTGCCCCGGCATAGAGGGAAATTTTGGCAATGTGGGTTCAAAACGTTGGAACACAGCAACTGGCTCAATGGAACGGACAAAAGAAAGATGCTGGACGAAAGCTCTCTGAGTTGAGTCAAGTTCTGCAGTCACTGCGTTGAACCATCTCGACTCAACATGGATACGTATGCCAAGGGACTTTAATGAATCGCGGTATGGCTGATAGACCGGGAGATCGAGGGAATCAATGAGAGCAGTTTGAGGAAGAACTTTTTCGCGTCGTTCAATAGCTCTCGGGTCAATGTCGTTCAGAGTCTTCTCATAGAGTGTGGATCCGCGTTCAAGACTGGCGGCATGAGACTGAGGTCCTTTATCGGTGAAAAAGATCCACCAGCGATTCCCTGCATGGAGAGGGGAATTCCACACTGCAGATGCGATGACAACAAAAATTATCCTGCGCCACATCACGCCCTGAACGTTTCGAGAAGTCTTTCCACAATCTGAATTGCTGTCACGCCATCAGCTTCGGCATTGAAATTGGGTATGATTCTATGGCGGAGGACAGGCCCAGCAACGGCGCGAACATCGTTAATATCCGGGGTATATCTTCCATCCAGTACAGCACGGGTCTTCGCTCCAAGAATAAGGTACTGCGAAGCTCGTGGACCAGCTCCCCAACTGAGCCAATCCTTAATAAACTGTGGTGCCGAACCATTTCCTTTGGGACGTGTCGACCCAACAAAGCGAACAGCAAATTCTATAACCTCATCAGCAACCGGAACACGCCTGACGAGATCCTGTAGATAAATGATCTCTTCAGCGTTAAGGACATGTTCAAGCTTTGGCTCATAGAGGCTCGTGGTTGTCTTTACAATTTGTACCTCCTCTTCAAAGGACGGATAGTCAAGCCAGAGATTAAACATAAATCTGTCAAGCTGCGCTTCTGGAAGTGGATAAGTTCCTTCCTGCTCGATCGGGTTCTGGGTTGCGAGAACAAAAAAGGGCTCATCGAGAACGTAAGTCTGTCCCGATGCTGTCACACGATGCTCTTGCATCGCTTCAAGAAGTGCTGCCTGAGTCTTCGGCGGGGTACGGTTGATTTCATCAGCTAGGATTATGTTCGCAAAGACGGGTCCCTTCACAAAGCGGAAGACCTTCTCCCCGGTTGTCATGTTCTCTTCGATGATCTCTGTACCGGTAATATCGCTTGGCATAAGATCGGGGGTGAACTGAATGCGGCTGAATTTCAGATCCAGTACCTGGGCCAGGGTCTTGATGAGAAGAGTTTTCGCTAATCCAGGAACACCTACAAGCAAACAATGCCCCCGAGACAGCAGCGCTATGATAAGTTGTTCAATGACTTCATCCTGCCCTATAATGACCTTAGCGATCTCATTTCGAATCTTTCGGTATGCTTCATTGAGTGCTACGACCGCTTCGCGGTCACTCAACGCTCGTAATGATGACGACTTTTTCACAGCTGATTCTCCGGAATGAAAAGAGGAACGAGAAGATGGCTGTTTCCCCTCGCCACATTTCTCAGAAGAAGCCGAGGTTTTCGCATTTCTCATTTCCCTTCGGCGGACTCCTTCCAGTAAATTTTCTCCTTCAGTTCACTAATCCATTGTGCAAATTCGCGGTTTCTCTTCTCAGCAAGCGCATACTGCTCAATAAGCCGGCAATCGTCAATCAGATTCATTGCATGTTCGGTAATGCGCTTATTGAGAAGGACAATGTGAAAACCATATTTAGTACCTACCGTGAGTTTCACCGGCATGCTGATTTCCCCGGGTTTCAAAGAGTCAACAACTTGCTGCATTTCACGGCTGAGTTGATTAACCGGAATGATGCCAAGCTCACCACCGAGGTTTTTGGTTTCTTCATCTTCGCTATACTTCTTTGCCATATCAGCAAATGATGCACCGTGGAGAACTTCTTGGCGGATTCGCTCCAGAAGAGCAATTGTCGAATCATCATCGGCGGCTGTACGCTGAATCTTGATGAGGATGTGCCTTGGATGAACCGTTTCCCCCCGCCGACCGAGAAGCTGAATAATGTGATAGCCAAATTCCGTCAGCACTGGAGAGCTGATCTGATTTTCCTTAAGCGAGAAAGCTACCTCTTCAAAAGGTTTCACCAGTTCCCCTCGCCTGATCCAACCCAAATCACCACCCCCGGATGCCGAAGCTTTGTCTTCCGAGTATCGTCGAGCAAGCTCTGCAAAATCGGCCCCTGATTTCAGACTATCTTCCAGTGCCTGGGCTCTGGCAAAAGCATCGCTGAGCGCCTGAGGGCTGATCTTGGGCATGATGAAAATATGGGAAATGTCCACGGAGGTGGGGACCTTCGGTAAGCTATCCTTGTATGCAGCATAAAATTCTTCAACCTCGCGGCGAGTAACCGAAAGATTGCCAAGCTTTGTCTGTTGCACTTTGCTCACAAGAAGCTGCTTCCGCATATCATCACGGAATTCCCGCTTCATTCTACTGATAGGCATGCCGTAGGTCTCCTCAACACGGCTCTCAGAACCGTACTGCTGGACAAGTGCTTGAATCTGCATGTCAAGTCGCTGATTGACCTCCTCATCAGAAACAGTAAGGCTGTCAAGAAGCGCCTGAGTAAGCAGAAGCTTCTCATTAACAAGAGCATCGAGAACTTGCTTCCTTAATCCCGGTGTGTTTGGATCAATGCGGTTCTGAAAAGCATAGAATTGCACCTGGTAATCGAGATCCGACTGCGTAATAATTTCATTACCGACAACCGCAACAATGCGGTCAACTACAGTCTCCATCTGCGCCTGAAGATGGCTCACAGCAAAAATAAGTAAGCATGCTGCAAAGAGAAAAACGCTGTGCTTCAACACTTCCCTTTTCTCCCTCTGGAACTAACTAAAATACGAAGTGCTATTCTTTCCCGCTTTTCGTGGTGTCTCTGGCTGGAAATGTTTGCGCATTGTATTTTTTCTTCAAAGATTCGAGCATTTGATTAAACATCTGTTGACGTTTCTCTAACAAAATCCGAGCCTGAACGTCCTCTTTCACGTACTCAAAGCTTGCCTGCTGCCCAGCACGTTGAAATGAATTAAGCATGATCACATAGTATCCAAACTGAGTGCTGACGGGAACCGAAACTTCGCCAGCAGACATGGCGGTAACCATCCTCCAGAGTTCCGCCGGGTACAATGTTGACTGCTTGAAGTAATGTCCGTCAACGCTGGCGATAACGGCAGAGGCATTCGCCGAGTCTCTTGTAAATTTCTCGTAAACGCTCCCCCACGGCTCGCCTTTAAGAACCATTGCACGGAATAACAATGCCTTGTTGCGATCCTTGAAGAGAACAAAACTGAGCCTGGCAACGTCCTCATTGAGCACAAACTCCGGAGCATGAGCATTGTAATAATTGCGTAGCGTGCTGTCAGAAAGATTCTCTTGAGTCTTATCAATAATGTCTTTCTGAATGAGGGCATTTATAGCCATTCTTTTTTTCATCTCTTCAACAGCACGTTTGATTTCGTCGGTGTTATCGAGTCCCTGTCTCTTCGCCTCATCGTAGAGAACCTGTGTTTCAACCCAATGAGTAACGTAGTCCTGCTGCTGAAATTGATTAATCTTCCCCTCAGCAATTTCTTTCTTCACCATTTCTTCAGTAAGGACCTCGTCGCCTACACGGGCAAGCGTTTTCCCCGCCGGCTGTTTCTTCGAGCAACCTGTGCTCAGAAGAAGCAAGACGAGAAGCAAAATTCCATCCCGTAAAACGGGACAATGCAATGTCTTCATCAACGTCAATCCTTTCCAGTGTGAGAATTTTTCAAATTGGAGAACGCCTTCGCTAACACATCCTTGTTAATCTTGACAGGGTACTTGGCTCTCAGTTCCTGAATCCACTCCTCATCTAACTTCTTCGCCCGGTACTCCTGAAATTGGCTGGCAACTTCAGAAACAGCTTCATCATAGGTTTTCAGTCTGGCAGGAGCTTTCTCCAGCACCTTGATAATCGAATATCCATAGAGAAACTTTATCGGCTCAGAAACTTCCCCGATCTCCATTGTCCACGCCTTCTTTGTCAGATCATTCTCCGTTACTGGTAGTAAGTCCCATACACCCTTCTTTTCCTTCATCCCAGACCTCGAAGTGTATCTAACAACAAGTGTGTCGAAGGGAACACCATGTTTTAGAGAATCTTCGACGATACGTGCAAGGCTATCAGTAGCAACGAAGATTTCTGCAAAGCGGACCCGATCAGGGAAAGTGTAATCGTTGCGATGGTTTTCATAAAAAGCCCTGAGTGCAGAGTCGGATGGTGCAATGCGTTTCCATATATGCTCCTGCTGAGCCTTGAACAAGATGATACCATCTTCATATTCTCTGAGAAGCTTGGCAAATTCCGGATACTCTCGCTCAATATTCCGGGTCCGATAATTGATTAACTCCGTTTCCGAGAGACGATCGAAGATCGTGCGAAGGTTCTCGCGTGTCAGCCTTAGATTGTGGAATTCTTGATTCTGCTCAAGATTTTCAAGAATCGACCCAACATCGACACTGTGTGCCGCTTGTTTGCCTATCCCAGATGTAAAGAACGAAAAGACAGGAGTATGAGCCTGCTCACTTGTTGGCAGAAGATGCCAGGCACTGTCACTTGTAGTTTTAGTTGAATCAAGAAGTGCCAGAAGAACGCTCACGCCCGCCGAATCAATGGCAAATCCGTAACGCTTCTTGAGCGTCTCAATGTAGGATCGGTAGTCCTCAGTAAAGCGATAGCGCTGATAGATACGCCTCAGATCGTCTTTCATTGCGGCATACGGAGGTATGGAATCGACTCCCGTTACTTTGATTAGATGATATCCAAAGCGAGTCCGAACAATTGGTGAGACCTCCCCTACTTTGAGATTAAAAGCTGCCTCATCGAATTGTGGAACCATCCGGCGACGCTCAAAAAATCCGAGGTCTCCCCCTTGCTCAGCGCTGCCCGGATCTTGAGAGTGTGCTCGCGCCATAGCTCCGAAATCAGCCCCAGCTTTGATGCTATCTGCAATAGCTGAAATCTCCTTCCATGCTTTCAAGGTATCATCTGGTGTCGGATTCTCATTAGGGAACCGAATAAGAATATGACTTGCTCGGATCGCCCTCACATTCGGACGGCGATCTGTGATTTTTATGATATGGTACCCGAAAGCAGTCCGCACGGGGGTGGAAGTGATCTCACCCTTTTTCAATGCATAGCAAGCATCCTCAAATGGCTTAACCATCATGCCACTGGAGAAGTAATATAGATCTCCGCTGTTATTTTTTGCCGTAGGATCGTCGCTCATAGTTCGAGCAATGGTCCCAAAATCTTGCCCGCTTTTGAGGAGAGAAATAATATCCATCGCTTTTCGGTACGCAGCCAGAGTGTCCTCTGGTGAGGCATTGGGTGTCAGACGAATAAGAATATGACTTGCGCGAAGCTCGGTCTTTCGACGGTCGTACATTTCCTTAACTGCTGGCTCAGTAACCTCCTTATCAAGGATGAAAGACATAGCCAGACTCTTACGATAACTCTTCATCTCTTGCTTGATATCGGCACTATCAGCGTAGCCTCTGTCGCGAGCCTCCTGGACCTTTAATCGGTAATTGATGAGAAGATCGAGAAACTTCTCTTTGTCTGCCGTTGAAGCCTTCTGTGCAGCGTCCACCCCACCATTGTTCTTGAGGAAACTCTGTTCGTATTCACCGAGAGAAAGTCTTGAGTGACCAACAGTCGCTAAAAGGATATCGCTATGTGGCTTTGAGCAACCGGGAAGACTTAAAACAGCCAGAGCAGCGACAAGAAAAGGGGCTAAAGTACCACGCCCCATGGAATGAATACGTTGGAGAGCCTTCATGCGAATCTGATTCATACGCCTTTTCTTCTCCATTAATAATGGCCAAATCGTAAAAAGGTTAAGAAAAGAAGCCCTGAAAAGCAAGGACGTAATATTAAATGAACTGCAGGACGCTTTTAATCCACTGGATGTGCAACGGCATGGCTGCCGTTCAATATTGCAGAGATTATCTTCGCTGCATTCATAAGTTTCTCCTTCCCCGAAGAAGCAGAAAGATTGATATGAAGTGCAAGATGATCTTTTTCTTGTCTCAACTGTGCCTCATAAAGGATGCCGGAATGAATTGCGTCAAGAATACTCTGAAACACCTCCCCTGAATAAAACTCTCTATCTGATGTGGTGGGCATTGTAAGCTGGAGAGACTGTCCTGCAATGTTAATACGTACAAAGCCTCCCCTCTGGGCAAGCAATCGGAGCTTGACAATTTCAAACAGGTGATCAACTTCCTCGGGAAACCTCCCAAACCGGTCGAGGAGTTCGTTGCTGATCTCATCCACGGCGGCTTCATCGGCTGCCGCATACAGACGCCGGTAAATATCGAGACGCTCCGCCATGTCATCTACGTAAAACTCCGGAATCAAAGCTTCCACATCTGTTTCAATAACCACATCGGTCTTTTTCCGAATAGGGGCAACCTCAGCAGGGAAAAGCTCCGGGAATTCCTCCGATTTCAATTCCCGTATAGCTTCATCAAGGATTTTCGTGTACAAATCCATCCCAAGCCCATCAATGAACCCACTTTGCTCAGCGCCGAGAAGATTCCCGGCACCGCGGATCTCAAGGTCTCGCATTGCAATCGCAAACCCCGCACCGAATTCAGTGAACTCTTCCAGCGTCTGAAGTCGTTTTAATGCTTCACGCGTCAGTGTCGAAAACGGGGGTGTTAAAAAGTAGGCGTAGGCTTGCACATTTGATCGACCAACGCGGCCACGAAGTTGATAAAGCTCCGAGAGCCCAAACCGATCCGCACGATTAACGATGATGGTGTTAACGTTCGGCATATCAATACCAGACTCAATTATCTTCGTGGAAACCAACACATCCACTTTGCGCTCAAGGAATCGGATCATCACCCTTTCAAGCTCATGAGCACGCATTTGTCCATGCGCAATTGCGAAAGTAACTTGGGGAACATGTTTTAGCAGAATGACTGCGAGGTCGTTCAGCGAATCAATCCGATCTCCAACAATAAAGACCTGTCCTCCTCTATGAAGCTCACGGAGAATAGCTTGCCGAATCACTGCAGTATCAAACGGCATCACCTTGGTGATCACCGGCAGGCGATTTCGTGGAGGAGTTGACAGAATGGAAAGATCACGAGCGCCCATAAGCGCAAATTGAAGTGTACGAGGAATTGGAGTGGCGGTGAGGGTCAGAGTATCAACGGTCGCCTTCATTGTTCGGAGCTTTTCCTTCGCTGCGACACCAAAGCGCTGTTCTTCATCGATGATGAGCAAGCCGAGGTCTTTGAACTTCACATCCGCCGATAAAAGTCGATGCGTGCCGATAATGATGTCGATCTGCCCTTGCTTCAGGCGTTCAAGAATTTTTTCTTGTTCCTGTTTTGTTCGAAATCGGGAAAGGACGTCAACGACTACGGAGTATTTGCTAATGCGATCGAGGAAGGTTTGATAGTGCTGCATTGCGAGGATCGTTGTTGGAGCCAAAAGGGCGACCTGCTTCCCATCCATCACTGCTTTGAATGCAGCGCGAACCGCAATCTCTGTCTTTCCAAAACCCGCGTCGCCACAGATGAGGCGGTCTGCAGGTTTCGGGCTTTCCATGTCCTGTTTTACCTCCGCTGTTGCGCGAACTTGATCAGCAGTGTCTTCATAGATAAAGGAGGCTTCCAACTCTTTTTGCCATGGAGTATCAGGGGAAAATGCAAATCCTTCCTCGTGCTTTCGACGTGCATACAGCCGGATCAAATCCCGTGCAAGGTCTTTGATCCGTTTCTTCGCTCGATTCTTGAGCCTTTCCCAATCTGCACTCCCCAGAACGCTGAGCTTCGGAACAACACCATCGCGTGAGGAGTATTTCTGAATCCTATTAAGAAAATTAAGATTCACATAGAGCACGCCGTTTTCTGCATAGAGAAGTTTCACGCTCTCTTGTTCAACTCCATGAACGCGGATCTTCTCGAGTCCAACAAATTTCCCTATGCCGTAATCGACATGAACAACATAGTCACCTGGGTGAAGCGTGCGGACATCTCGAAGAGAAAGTCCGTACAAATTTGCCCTGTGAGGCATCCTGTCAAGTTGCGACGCTTGTCGTCGCCCGAAAATCTCGTGCTCCGTATAAATTGCAATCCGATCAGCTCCAAGGAAAAATCCATGATGAAGTGATGGAACGACAATATGAAAATCGAGGTCTGAATGCTGACCGTCGTTTCCGGGGATTTCCTCAAGAAGTTCCTTCAGCCGCTCCCCAAAGGACATCTCCTCGCAAAGTAGAAAGATCTCTACATTGTTCATCTTTAAATTAGCAAGGTGTCGATGAAGTTCTTTCACGCTCCCATTAAATGCAGGTTGAGAAGAAGTCTGAAACGAAATGAACGACAGGTTCTCTTCAACGCTCACCAAGTGTCGCACAATTTGAACATGCTGCTGAAGCTGCTCTCGAACAGGAGAGGAAATCCCAAGATGGTCCGCGCTGAGCAGCGTTTCATCGCTGAGGCCGATAATTGTTCCTGATGGGATGTAATTTAGAATTGTGGTTGCGGTGGAAGGCTCATCAGTGTGCTTGGTGCTTATATGCGCAACGATATCAGCACTTTGTATTTCTCTGATGGATCGTTGAGAAAGTGCATCGAATTCACGGATCGATTCGACGGTGTCACCTGCGAATTCGATGCGCAGCGGATGTTCACCAATGAATGGGAAAACATCGATGATTCCCCCGCGGATAGCGATATCTCCCGGGGACTCAACGAACTTCTTTCGCTCAAATCCGCGTTCAAGTAACCAATTGAGAAATTCTTCAAAAACCACAGTGTCTGTCCGTCTAAAAACTTTTATAGCTTGCCCAAACTCTTCAGGAGAGGGGAGGTGAATGTCTAATGCCTCTTTAGTTGTCACGATAAGAAAAATTCCTTTTTCCCGTGTCAGTTTGAGAGTCTCGATATCGTCCGTTGGAAATTGCGAGAAGACGTCGTTTATGTTTGACATCTTTCCCGAAAAGAAACAGAGATTCTCACATTGCAAATGCATGAAATCATCCCTCATCTTTTCCGCTTCTTCCAGCGTCGATGCGATGACAAGGAGGGGTTTCCCGGATATTTCGAGGAGAAGCGAGAGAACTATGCTCCAGAGAGAAGTGGGAACATCTGCAATATCGATTTGATCCCCCCTTTTAGTTTCCGCAAGTCGGCGCAGAAGGCTCTGGAACGCAGCTGTCTGTTTGACAATCCCTTTAATGTCCTCAAGTGTCATCCTTCAATAGCCTTTCTCACAAACCCCCCGCTTTTTTCAAGCCGCCGTTTCGCTTCCGGGGCGTCCACATTAGCTCTTATCATCACAATAGCGGTCTTTACATGACCCCCTGCTTCTTTAAGAACCCGCTCAGCTTCTTCATATGAGCAGCCGGTAACGGTCATCACAACCCGTTTTGAGCGTTCGATAAGCTTTTTGTTGGTCATTTGAAGATCGATCATCATGTTCTCGTATACCTTGCCGAGCTGGATCATCGCTGTTGTCGTGATCATATTAAGGACAAGTTTCTGAGCAGTCCCGGATTTCATCCTCGTGGATCCCATAATGACTTCTGGACCAACTTCCGGGCAAATTGCAACATCAACGTCAAGATCGAATTCTGACCGAGGGTTTGTTGTCACATACAACGTCTTTGCACCTCTTTGGCGAGCACGCTTGATTGCTCCGACAACGTAAGGAGTGCGTCTGCTTGCTGCAATGCCACAGACGACATCGTTGGGCCCTACATTTTTCAGGTCGATGTCGTGCGCCCCGTTTTCTTCATAATCTTCTGCCCCCTCCACCGCGCGAAACATTGCTTTTCTCCCCCCTGCGATAATTCCCTGGATCATTTCGGGATCGGTCCCATATGTCGGTGGGCATTCAACCGCATCCAGAACACCGAGACGCCCGCTTGTTCCCGCTCCAACGTAAATAAGCCTCCCCCCTTTCTTCAACGCTTCTACCACAATTTCAACAGCTTGAGCGATGTAAGGAATTTCCTTCTCAACTGCGGGAGCAACCTTTTTGTCTTCGCTGTTAATTATTGATAGAATCTCTTCGACCGATTTAGCATCAATGTCCATGCTTGCTGGATTACGTTGCTCGGTGGTGAGTCTCTTCAACTGCTCAAAAAGATCTTTTTTCCTATCAGTCATGACACTCCTTTGTAAAAAGTAACAATGAGGATCTTCTTATCCGCTGAACTTAGCAGTTCACTGCCAGGAAAATTGAGAGGAACTCCTTGTACAGAAATAGGGTAGGTAAGCCGTTTCATATCTGCGATTTCTTTCGTTAGATCTCCACCCTTAAAAAGAAGTAAGAAGCCGGGGTCAAGCGTGATCTTACGTCGGTGTTCCTGAGCAACATCTTTTTCCGCTGATACTGAGGAAATGGGAGCAGCGAGCAAAGGCCGGGTCCATCGTACAACGTCTCTTAGAGGGGCAAGAGCCCGTGCAACAACTCCGTCGATTTCTTTAAGCCCAAGCGTGGTCGCAGATAGTTTTTCGACTCGTGAGCAAAGCACCTGCACATTTTCAAGTTCGAGCTCACCGACCATAGTTCTAACAGCTTCAACCTTCTTTGCAACAGAATCAATTAGGTAAAATTCCACCCCCGGAAGTAGAATCGCCAAAGGTATGCCCGGAAGTCCACCGCCGGTACCGGCATCTATGATGGTTCTGATTCTTTCAAAGGAAAAAAGAAAAACCGGTGTAAGTGAATGCAAGATATGGTGCTCCCACACAAACGGGGCATCCCTGCGTGAGAGCAAATTTATTTTCTTATTCCATTCAAGGAGAAGCTCGACGAAATGAGAGAGAGCCTCTTTCTTATTCTCTTCTAAGGCAACACCATTCTTTTGAAGAACCGTAAAAACCCGGAGACTTGGAGAAACCTGCTCATTCAGTTGTTTCACGTGAAACATTACCTTCGGAGATAAATCATTAAAATAGAAATATCTGCTGCAGAAACGCCTGAGATACGAGAAGCCTGGCCAATGGAGCGTGCTCGTACTCTTTGCAATTTTTCTCGCCCTTCAGTAGAAAGGGAAGGGACACGCTCATAATCAAAATTCTCTGGAATCTCCATTTCTTCGTAAACAGCAAATTTCTCTATCTGCTCAATCTGTCGCTGAATATACCCATCGTATTTCAGCTCAATTTCGACCTGACGCATGGCATCTGGCATGGTCAAGAGCCGCTGCACAAGTGGACGAGAGCGCATCGCCTCGATCCTGAGGAATTCAGCAATATTGACCTCATTGCGCTTTATAATTTGAGCTATCTTTTCGTTCTGGCTTAGCGGTGTTGTTCCCACCTTTTCAAGGTAGCTGTTAACTTCCTGCGGCGATAGAGAGTGAGAATAGAAATATTCTTTGCTGTCAGCTATGAGCTGCTCTTTCAAAATTAGGCGGCTGTAGACATGTTGCGGAATGAGGCCAAATTTATAGCCATACTTCATCAATCTTCGGTCTGCATTGTCCTGGCGCAGGAGGAGACGATATTCAGCCCTTGAGGTGAACATCCGGTATGGTTCGTCCGTCCCTTTGTTGACCAAATCGTCGATCAGAACACCGATGTAAGCCTCAGACCTTCTAAGGGTGAACGCATCCTCGCCTTTCACCTTTAGGGCAGCATTGATTCCAGCAATGATCCCTTGAGCTGCAGCTTCCTCGTAACCCGATGTCCCATTAATCTGCCCAGCAAAGAAAAGTCCATCCACAAGTTTTGTTTCCAGCGTGAGCTTCAACTGTTCTGGCGGGAAAAAATCATATTCCACTGCGTATCCGGCACGGAGCATTTTGACATTTTCAAGTCCAGGGATACTTCTCAGACCCTCGAGTTGAATTTCCGCTGGAAGGCTTGTTGAAAATCCGTTCACATAAACGACATTTGTATCGTAACCTTCAGGCTCAAGGAATATCTGGTGCCTTTCTTTGTCAGAAAATCGGACAATTTTATCTTCGATGGAGGGGCAATACCGAGGTCCCTTCCCCTTTATCAACCCCGTGAATAGTGGTGATAAAGCAAACCCTTTACGAAGTATAGCGTGGGTCTCAGGGTTTGTGTACGTCAGGTACATCGAGATCTGGCGTTGAAGAATACGCTCAGTTTGAAACGAGAAGGGTTCTGGTGGATTATCTGGAAGTTGCTCTTCAACCTTCGAAAAATCTACAGAATTTCCATCAATTCGCGGAGGCGTGCCGGTCTTCAGCCGACCACTTACGAATCCGAGGCTTTCCAAGGTTTCTGTAAGTCCAATGGAAGCGGGTTCGTTGTATCTCCCCCCAATCCGTTTTTCAATACCTGTATACATGACCCCGTTAAGAAACGTTCCGGCAGCAATAACGATGGTGCGGCATTTTATTTCTGTCCCATTTCCAAGTGAAACCCCTACAACCTTACCATTTTCAACAGCAATAAATTGTACATTTGCTTCTACGATATCTAACCCTTCCTGAGTTTCGATACGTTGGCGAGCCTCTTGTGAGTACCATTCACGGTCATTTTGGCTTCGAAGCGACCAGACAGCAGGCCCCTTAGATTTGTTAAGCATTCGAAAATGAATGCCTGTTGAATCAGCGATTTTTGCAATCTCTCCACCGAGAGCATCGATTTCTCGAACAAGGTGCCCCTTTGCAGTTCCTCCAATAGCGGGATTGCACGACATTCTTCCGATGGCACGTTTATCCATCGTCACCATAAGAACGGAGCATCCCATTCGTGCCCCTGCTAGTGCAGCCTCAATTCCTGCATGTCCGCCACCTACAACGACAATATCGTAGCTATTCCGGATCAATTTCCCCATTGTTTCACGTGAAACATTACTTTCCTATGCAGAACTTTGAGAAAACAGTATCAAGAATATCATCGGTTGTGACAACACCGATAATCTCTCCAAGTGCATCGATAGCCGCTCGAAGGTCAACGCAAATGAACTCTCCGCTTTCTCCTTTTTCCAAACTTTGCAAACTCTGGCGCAGCGAATTTAGAGCGCGTTCAACAGCCTCTTTATGACGCGCAGAGACCAACATCGGGTGCGCTTCGGAAGCACGTACATCCCCGACAGAGATTTCAAGGAGCAATTTCTTTAACCTATCAATACCGTCGCCAGTCAGGGCAGAAACCTCAACATCAGGACATCCATTCAATAAATCGGCAATACTTAGTTTCCATTTCCCAGCGGAAGGAAGGTCAGATTTGTTCCACACTACTACGGTTCGAATTTCCCCTTTGAGTTCAGCTTGCAGGCGGCGGAGCAAATTGATCTCTTCTTCCGACAGCGGGCGGGATTGATCAAAAACAATTAGAACCGCATCAGCTGAGCTGATTTGTCGATGAGCCCGCCGGACTCCCTCGCGTTCAATCTCGTCAACGCTCTCTCGAAGGCCGGCTGTGTCCACAATCCGAAAGAGGACGCCTTCAATAGCAAGGTCTACCTCTATCGTGTCTCGAGTGGTCCCGGGGATTGTGCTCACGATAGCTCTGTCCTCACTTAGCAGTGCGTTCAAGAGGCTCGATTTTCCTACATTAGGACTTCCTACAATAACCACACGAACTCCATCGCGGATCAATTTACCTGAAGAATAGGATAAGAGAAGCTGACCCAATTCTTCTATAGCGGACTCAAATTTCTCCTTGAGTTCGCGGCGGTCAACAAACTCTACATCTTCATCAGCAAAGTCGAGTTCAACTTCAAGGAGTCCGCACAGCTCAACAAGACTGTCACGGAGACGGCGAATTTCGCTTGAGAGCATTCCCTGCAGTTGCCGTAAAGATGCACGACGAGATGCCTCCGTCCGAGCCGCAATTAGGTCAGCGACAGCTTCAGCTTGAGCCAGATCGAGCTTGCCATTAAGAAACGCCCGAAGTGTGAACTCTCCAGGGCGGGCAAGACGGGCACCTTGCTGAAGCAATCCTTCAAGGACACGACGAGAGATAAGATACCCACCATGGGTCGTAAACTCCACTAAGTCTTCCCCGGTATAAGAATGAGGTGCGCGGAATAGGGTTGCTACAACTGTATCGATGAGCTCTCCAGAAGGAGACAAAAAATTTCCAAAGTGGGCTGTATGCGTTGCAGCCGTTGAAAGCGATGCTCTCCCTCGAAATAGCTTCTCCGCAATGGCAATTGATTCTTTCCCACTGATACGAACAATTGCCAGCGCACCTTCACCGGGCGGCGTTGATATTGCAGCAATTGTATCCCAGATGTTATACATTAAAATTGTCCCAGGCTACATCTTAAAAATCTACCAAAGCCACTTCCGAAATGCAAAACATTCTTTGAACATAGGAAAATTCCAAGAGCAATCTCAGCACAATATAGTGCACTTTGCCGCGTCCCCAAAAATAATAACGAGCAATCGTATATTACAACGAACACCCGGGGTCGCTCAGCTTTAATTTTCATTTCTCCCCAGAAAACCGTATCCTATATTATTACATTAGAACCTATGGTCAAGTCCACCAACCAACAATATGATGGCAGCGTCATATCCAACAGAAATCATTCAAAGCATTCTCGCACCTGCGTTGATGATCTCCGCTTCGGGGTTGATATTCCTTGCTCTCGTCAATCGGTACGCCGCTGTGAACAACAGAATCCGACTTCTCAATGAGGAACGGAGAAGATTGCTCAAAGCATCGACCGAAAAGAAAGAACTTGAGTATCTCGAGGCGATACGCCTGCGAAGCATCCAAAAGCAACTTGATGCTTTTCTCACACGAGGCAAAATGCTTCGCAATGCATTGTTGTTCCTCATTGTCGGAGTAATCTTCTTCATTGCAAGTTCACTTGGCATTGCAGCGGTCCTCCTTGCTCCCGCAGAAATCTCCCCGGCAATTCCTCTGTTAATTTTTCTTCTTGGTATGGTCTCGCTTCTTCTTGGGGTAATCATTGCAGCCATCGAGATTCGTCGATCGTTCACAAATATACTCGTTGAAGTTAGAGCAGAAGAATAACGTGGAAACACAAGGAGGTGCTAATGCGTCGTTTAGCTATCTCAGTTCCAATGCTGATTCTCTTTGGCTCCCTTGCACATGCACAGATGTATGTTCCATGGGCTGAACGAGAAACAGGTAACTATTTCACTGGCGGATTTGGAGTGACATGGATCGATAATCAGCCGTATTACTTGGTCAATCTCTCACCGGAATTTTCATTCGGGAAAATCGGTATTGGATTTGATGTAAATTTGAGATTCTCTCCGGAAGGAAAACTTCGAAGCCAAGATTTCAAAGAGCCGTATGACTACTTCCGGACGATCCGCTATGTCCGCTACGGAATGAAACATGATCCAATCTACGCGCGTGTTGGGATTTTGAACATGGTCACCCTGGGCTACGGCATCATCATGCAGTGGTATACGAACAGTCCGAGTTACGAATATCGCAAGCTTGGGACAGAGTTTGCATTTGACTTCAGGCACATTGGGTTTGAAGGAATCTACAGCGACTTCAATGAATTAAGCATTGTAGGTGGACGAGCATTCGTGAGGCCTCTGAAGTTTACCTCTGCAGGCGATATCCCAATCATTGGAGATCTTGACATAGGTCTCTCATATGTCACAGATCTCAATAGGGATGCCGGTATTGTCAGCGTCACGCCAGTTATTCGCGACACCGGACACATTGCAATTTACGGTGCAGACATCGGCTTGCCAGTTCTCAACATGACATGGCTAAACTCTTCCATTTACGCACAGGCAGCAAAAATTGCAAAGTTCGGAAGTGGACAAGCTGTGGGGATAGATCTGAACGTAGATCTCCTAGGACTTGTGCGCGCCGGGGCTAAACTCGAAAGAAGGTTCATCGGTGCTCATTTCATCCCATCGTACTTCGGACCGTTTTACGAACTTGAGCGTTATCAGCCTGCTCCAAATTTCAATAGTAAAATAGCACAGCTTGTCACCGATTCCGTTTCAGGAGCCGGAATCTACGGCGAACTGCGCGCAAATGTGATTGGAGCAATTGAAATTGTGGGAGCGCTTCAGACTATTGATGGAGCTCCCTACAGAAATCAACTTCACCTGGGGGCGCGATTGCCACGGTCTTTCCCTTCAATCTACGCAGAAGCAGCATACGACAAAAATCGATTTGCAAATTTCCGCGAAGCATTCACGTTGCCACGCTCACTTCTCTCAGCCATACTCGGATATAAACCGTATCCCTTCCTCCTCGTCTCAATGCTCTACCAGTGGACATTCACTGAAGAAAACGGACAGCTCAAAAAACAAGTTCGAGTTGAACCAAGGGTTTCGTTTATATACACATTCTGAAGCAGCATTACTCAAACATTAGTATCATCCTATACACCAGCTCATTGCGTTTATATGCCTTGCAATGGAGCTGCTAATTTTACTTCCTCTGAAAAAGGCGAGGAACTTTGTAAGTATTGCTTCCCGACGGGTTTCTCAAATCTTTGCTACAGAAAATCCAGAAACTCAGCACCGAGAATGCACATTTCCTTCTTTCGTTGTATATTGTATCTGTAAGCAACCTGAGGTGACAAAGATGAGAGGCAGATCATCGTTTTTCATTGTAGTGGCATTAATCTGCACCATAACATTGAGAGTCGAACTCTATGCGCAAACGAAATCAGACATACCACAGCGTGTGCAACTGGAGGCAGATTATGCTGTCTTTCAGCACAAGGTTGAAGCTGTCGCCATAGGTAGCACAGACTCAATGTATGTTGAGCTCTTCTTCGCCGTTCCGCAAAGCGCTTTATCATTCCAGTGGGATGAGGGGAGTAAAAAATTCATAGGTTCTGGACTGATGGCTCTCACCATCAAGAGAGCAACTGGCGAACTTGTTGTATCAAAAGCATGGAAAATTGAGTCACATGCATCCGACACAACAGGTATCTCTCCAACAAGCAGTGTCCTGGACGAACTGAGGCTGAATTTGGAACCCGGTTCTTATAGAGCAAAGCTTTATTACCGTTCTGTAGAAGGTGCAGGGAGACTTGATAGTGTAAGTTTCCCGATTGTAGTTGCAACACCGGCAAAAGATGCACTGGTGTGGAGCTCAATTGAGCTTTGTTCATCGATTAGACAAGTTCTTCCGGGCGAAAGAGGGAACTTCTTGAGGGGAACGCTGAGCCTCGTGCCCCATCCGGGAGGAGTCTATGGTAAAGAAGTACCAGTGGTTTACTACTATGCAGAGCTGTACAATATCTTCGGTCACGTCCCAGGTACAACATTTTTCATCCGCTCCTCCGTGGAAGACTTCAAGAACAATCCGGTTACATCGGTCCGGGTCAAGGAAATCCGCAGAAAGAAAACCCTTGATGCGAGTGCCGAAGTTGGAACAGTGAATATTTTGTCTCTGCCTACGGGTGTATACTATCTTCGATTGGATGTTCTTGACTCTCTTAAAAACGTTCTTGCAACTACTCGTAAGAAATTCTTTGTGTTTAACCCTTCGGTAATTGCTTCTGGTGAACACGGACTTGTTTCATCCGGTGAGGTTCTTGCCAGCGAATTTGCAACTATGTCCGAAGCCCAACTTGATGAAGAATTCTCAGAGGCAAAGTATATTGCTTCTAGAGATGAGGAACAAGCGTTCAGCAAGCTTCAAGGGGCGATCCCGAAGCGTGCCTTTCTTGCCCAGTTTTGGTCTCGGCACAATCCAAATCCAGCGCGACCACCAGGTGAATTTCGCAGCGATTATCTGAGTCGTGTAGAGTATGCGAATACTTATTTCCGATATCTCACCACCCCGGGCTGGAAGACTGACCGAGGACGAGTGCTACTCCAATACGGAAAACCGCAGGACATTGAACACCATCCCAGTTCCGACGAGATGAAGCCGTATGAAATCTGGACCTATGAAGCTGCTCAGGAGGGAAAGCGAGTTCAGTTTATTTTCGGAGATATCACCGGGTACGGAGACTACCGACTGCTTCACTCCACCGCACGGGGAGAAATCAAAGATGAGGAATGGCAAAGACAGCTTAGATAGCACGTCCATTTAGCTGTGATTTTGAATTCCTTACTGATTTTGTATATTTGGGGAAGATATGGGCTCTGCAATTGAAGAGACGACTCTGCGTGTTCAGAAGTTTTATGAAATGTATTCCTTCCCGGGTTATGGTGAGTTCGATACGCTGGATGCGCTTTTTCAACGTGCCCGGCAGGGAAAATATGCTGCACTTCTCGAAGCGCAAATACCTTACGGCGCTCGTGTGCTTGATGTTGGATGCG
Organism: Bacteroidota bacterium; assembly: GCA_049973045.1. Taxonomy (GTDB): domain Bacteria; phylum Bacteroidota; class Ignavibacteria; order 0-14-0-80-59-12; family 0-14-0-80-59-12; genus JBMFJZ01. Next base: position 437,418 of record JBMFJZ010000002.1, read on the forward strand.
GCACTGGTCAACTTGTCAACGTCCTTGGGTTGGCAAAACGCATTGTGGTTGGAATGGACCTGTCGTTCACCTCGCTGAGAAAAGGAGCGCAATTCTGTGAACGGTTTAGTATTCCACACGCCTCGTTTCTTCAGGGGGACCTATTTTATCCCCCATTTCTGCCGTCGAGCTTTGATGTCATCCTCGCCAACGGCGTCCTCCATCACACGGCTGATCCAAGGGGTGGGTTTAAGCGCCTTGTGGAGCTTTTGAAACCAAAAGGGTTCATTGTTGTTGGTCTATACAATCGGCTGGGCAGGATTGGAACGAAACTGAGGAAATTGCTCTTCCGCACCATAGGTCGAGGCGCAAGAATTTTTGACACTAAATTGCGAAACAGCCAACTGAGTGAAGAGAGGAAAATCATCTGGTTGATGGACCAATACTATCATCCTCATGAAACTTCACACACAGTTGATGAAGTTCTCCGATGGTTCGACGAAGAAGGTGTTATGTTTTTGAATGCTGTCCCGAAGATTACGCTTACGGAGGAGTTTACAGCCGATGAACATCTTTTCGCCCCTCACCGCCGCGGTTCGTTGATTGAGCACTATCTGCGTCAAATCGCATGGGCAGTAACACAATCGCAGGAGGGGGGATTCTTTGTGATAATTGGACAGAAACAGGCTCTCAGCGAATAATCAGAGTAATGCTGCGATGGAAAAGGTATCCGGGAAAAGCCGATGGTGGTTTAGCTTTGTTGTTCTCCTCGTGCCAATTATTTTTTTCCTCTCGTTAGAGCTTTTTCTTAGAGCTGTTGGCTACGAAAAGGAGCTCCACGAGTTTGTCCTCGTCAGGCAATTTCAGGGTCAGAAATACTATCAAATTAATCCGTTGATCTCACAGCGCTATTTTGCATCACACAATGTAAGCGTGCCTGAGCCATACCCTGAACTTTTCCGTGTGCAGAAGCAGCCCGGAACCATACGGGTGTTCTGCATTGGAGAATCGACGATGTATGGTTATCCTTATCCTGAGAACGTCAACGCACCTCGCTTTCTGCGCCAACGATTGGAGGCGATGTATCCAGAGAGGAAATTTGAAATCATTAATCTTGGGATCCCTGCCATTTCAAGCACTGTCATCGTCGACCTCGTCAAGAACGTCCTGAACTATGAGCCTGATCTACTCATCGTCTACTCAGGTCACAATGAATTCTACGGGACATATGGCGTAGCTTCTACAGAATATCTGGGGCGGAACAGAGCGTTCTTACACTTCTATATGTGGCTTCGCAACCTCCGAACATTTGAGCTTGTCCGCAATGTAGTTCTCTGGGTCGAAAATCTTTTTGCACCGAAAGAAAAGTCCACGCGCAGAGCTACGTTCCTTGAGCGCATGGTTCGAGATAGAGAAATCCCAATGGGAAGCGATCTCTATCTATTGGCGCGCAAGATGTACGCTGGCAATATCAACGAGATGATCGACCTTGCAAAGGCTCGAGGCGTTCAAATTGCATTCACAACAGTTGCCAGCAATGAGAAAGATCTCCCTCCCTTCATTTCCGTATTTAGTTCTGGAACGGCTGACGCAGTTCAAAACAGATGGGAAAAACTCTATTCGGCCGGTGTGCAGTTGCTGAACGCCCATCGTGACGAAGAAGCGCTCCAGAAATTCACAGAGGCTATAAGTCTTGATACGATGCGCGCAGATGCACATTACCGCCGCGCTCAGTGTCTGTGGAATCTTAAGCGATTTGACGAAGCACGCGGTGAATTCATTCGTGCTCGGGATCTCGATGCACTGCGCTTCAGGGCGTCATCCGAGTTCAATGACCTGCTGCGAGCTATTTGCACGGAACGTGGCGTGCCAATCGTTGATCTTGATAGCATCTATTCAGCTAACTCACCACACGGGATCATCGGCAGCAATCTTATTATCGAGCATTTGCATCCCAATCTGCTTGGCTATTTTCTTATGGGGAAAGCCTATGCGTCGCTGGTAATACAGCTTGAAAAAGATCAACTGGGGAGTGACGCAGCTCAGCCGCTTCCTCCGGATGACGTCTTCCTATCAATGTCACCATTTACAGCTCTGGACACCGTCTCAGCCAACATCAGGGTGCACATTCTCAGAAGTGCCTGGCCATTCCAAGAGAATCCAAGCGGAACATTCACATACGAACCGAAAACCACCGTTGAGCAAATTGCTTTTCAGTTTTGCGAAGAAGCACTGAGCTGGGAAGGCGCCCACTACAGTATGGCAAGTGAAGAGATCAAGGAGGGAAACATCGCTGCTGCAGCGAAGGAGTATGAAACCGTCGCAAAGGAACTCTATCTGTATTATCACCCCCTTATGCTTCTTGGAGATATGCAAATATTGATGAAAGATTACAAGAAGGCTGAAGAGCTTTACCTCAGAGCCTTGAGGCTGCAGAATGTTCAATTTATTCACCTCCGTCTCGGCGTATTGTACGCACAAGAGGGAAAGAACACTGATGCAATTCATCATCTCCAGGAGGCATTGGCAATTGATCAGATCGCACGCGTGAAGATGACAACGGACGTGCGTCTGATGACCATGTATACACTCGGAATTGTGTACAACAAGATTGGAGAGAAAGATCTGGCAAGGAAAGAAATGGAACAGATTCTTGCAATTAATCCGAATCATCGAGCAGCACTTGCATTTCTCCAACACTTAGCATCGGAGCATCAGTGAAAACTTTCTTCATTATCATAGAACGCCTGTGGATGAGATTTGCTCGTGCATTAGGGTGGTTAAATACCCGCATTGTTCTTACGCTGGCATACGTGTTCATCATCGGAACGGCGGCACTGTTCATGAAAATAATCGGGCGCGATCTTCTGGATCGCCGGTTTCGTCGTGGAGCAGAAAAGACTTACTGGAAAGAGAAATCACCAATCGATACATCCTTTGAGAGAAGTCGGCATCAGTTCTAAGAAACCATGATCATACTCGGTATATCTTGCTTTTACCATGATGCGGCAGCCGCAGTTGTTCGTGATGGGAAACTTATAGCCGCAGCACAGGAGGAGCGGTTCACTCGGAAGAAACACGATCAAGATTTTCCGAACCATGCCATAGAATACTGTTTACGTGAGGCAAACGTCGCTGCAAAGGAGATTGACTACGTTGCTTTCTACGACAAGCCGCTCCTGAAGTTCGAGCGAATTCTAATAACATATCTAGCTACGTTCCCGCGAAGTCTCCCTTCTTTCTTGAAAGCCATGCCAGTTTGGTTAAAGGAGAAGCTGTGGGTACCCCAGCTGATCAGGAGCAAACTTGGGTACACTGGTCCGATTCTCTTCGCTGAACATCACATATCGCATGCTGCAAGCGCTTTTTTGGTTTCCCCGTTTTCAGAAGCCGCCATCTTGACAATTGATGGCGTCGGCGAATGGGATACAGCAACAATTGGCATTGGAGAAGATCGAACGATCACCATTTTGAGGTCGCTTCAATTCCCTCATTCCCTTGGGCTGCTTTACTCCGCATTCACATATTATCTCGGATTCAAAGTGAACAGCGATGAGTACAAGGTAATGGGATTGGCACCATATGGGAAGCCAATTTACTCCGATGCCATCCTCAACCATCTTGTTTCGCTGAAAGACGACGGGAGTTTCAAATTAAACATGCGGTACTTTGCATACGACTATGGCCTCACGATGACAAATCGCCATTTCCACGAGTTGTTCGGCGCAGCACCACGTCAACCGGAAAGTAGGCTGACGCAATTTCATAAAGATATCGCTGCTTCGATTCAATTTGTGACAAACGAGATTGTCGTTAGGATGGCTCAATACCTTTACGACCAGACTCATATAAGGAACCTTGCCATGGCAGGGGGAGTTGCATTAAATTGCGTAGCGAACAGTGAAGTAAAAAGGCGAGTCCCGTTCAAAGAAATTTTTATCCAACCAGCAGCAAGCGATGCGGGGGGTGCTGTTGGAGCAGCGTACTATGTGTACAACATGGTTCTGGGACATGAGAGAAACTTTGTTTTCAGAAGCGCGTCCTTGGGACCTCAATTTTCCGATGACGAGATCGAATCATACTTAAGGAGACTCGGCGTCCCATTTCGCAAACTCAATCGGGAGAATCTTATATCTGAAACGGCAAAGAAAATCGCAGAGCAGCGAGTGATCGGATGGTTCCAAGGAAGGATGGAGTTTGGTCCGCGTGCGTTGGGAAACCGGAGCATCATTGCTGACGCTCGTAATCCAGAAAATCATTCGCGGGTCAATCTAAAGATCAAGTTCCGCGAAAGCTTCCGACCTTTTGCACCAACAATTCTTGAGGAGCGAACAGCGGAATTCTTCCATTGGGATCAGCCAAGTCCTTACATGCTATTCGTTGCTACCGCACGCGACCGCACGGCGCTACCAGCGGTGACCCATGTGGATGGATCTGCCAGACTCCAGACCTTGCGTCGAGATGAGAATCCTCTCTTCTACGATTTGCTCAAAGAATTCGAACGTCGCACAGGTTGTCCAGCCATCATCAACACCTCTTTCAATGTCCGAGGTGAACCGATCGTTTGTACACCGCAGGATGCGTTCCGCTGCTTTATGAGGACAAATATGGATGATCTTGTTATGGGAAGTTTCATTGTGGAAAAAGAGCAACTCAATGGGATCCTTATTGCAGAGACATGGCAACAGATCCCTGAGCAACCCATAAGTGTGTAGGAGGCAAAAGATGTCATTTCTCTCATCGTTTTTTTCACGCTTCAGCATCGTTGGAGAAATCTGGGCTTTCATGCGTGTACGAAAGAAGTGGTGGCTCGGACCAATCATTTTGATTCTCGTTTTGCTTGGTTTGGTAGTGGTGTTCACCGAAGGTTCGGCGCTGGCGCCATTTATCTACACTCTGTTTTAGGATGTTGACTCCCCACAGGTTGAAAACATCGGGGATACGTACCTGTATTCGCGCTATGATCAGAAAGAGAAGGTCTTCAGGCGCAGCTACAGCTGTGGCGATGCTCTTCATCCTCTTTCACGGCAAAGCTGCTCCCCGTGACTCATTGAGTTTGGTGTTTCAAGGGAGCTTCGGTGATTTCGAAGAAGCTGTAGCTATAGCTGCCGATCCACTCGGTGACGTTTATATCATTGATCGAGGGAAAAATTCGCTTCAGAAATTTTCTCGAGGCAAGCTCGTGGCAAGTCTTGAAGGATATGGCTGGAGTGATGTGGAGTTTGCTGACCCTCGAGATGTCAGCGTTCCCAGCGGACTTGATGTGTTTGTTGCTGATTATGGGAACCACCGTGTACAGCGCTATAGCAGGCAGCTTGCGTACCTTTCAACTCTGAGCACATGGCTTGAGACGGGAGCCGATCGTTTTGGATTTCCTGTAAGCATCGCCGTTTCGTCCTCGGGTGAGTTGTACGTAGTTGATGGGCAACTTCAGCGCGTATTGAAATTTGCCACCGATGGTAGCTATGTACGTTCTCTCGGTGGGTATGATGCCGGCAAAGGGAGACTTCTCCAACCTAATCGCGTTCGGCTTCAGGCAAATCAGCTTGTTCTTGTCGGCGATGGCGATCGGGTTGTGCTCTTTGATCAAATCGGAAATTTTATTGGCGACTATGGCAGAGGAATTTTCCATGGAGTTCGTGGGATCGCTGTAGCAGATTCCGTGGTCTTTATCGTCGATGATTCAGCAATTACCGTTGGCGAACCAATAAAGAACGTTTTCTATGAGAGAGCACCCTTAAGCTCCGTTGAAAAGTTTTTTCTAAGCCGAAATGGACCTGAAAGAATCACCGATATTGCGCTTTTCAGAAACAGCCTTTACATTCTCACTGTGCATCATGTATATTTATTTTCCATTCATATTTAGTTTCGGGTGAATTCCCCTGACTTGACTCTGAAGAAATTTTCTCGTATACTCAAACATAATCCCATAAGATAGGAGGGCACAGTAGTATGTCGAAAAGTCTGAACAAAGTCACGCTGATCGGAAATCTTGGGAAAGACCCTGAGATTCGCTACACCACCAGTGGCGTTGCTGTCGCAAATTTCACCATGGCAACGACAGAACGATGGAAAGACCAGGATGGGAATCAACAGGAACACACTGAGTGGCACAATATTGTTGCCTGGAGGAGGCTGGCGGAAATCGCAAATGAGTACCTCAAGAAAGGGAACAAAGTTTATGTCGAAGGGAAAATTCGCACCCGTTCGTACGACGATAAAAACGGCGTTAAACGGTACGTGACGGAAATTGTTGCTGATGATATCATTCTTTTTGGTGGGCGGCCTGGAGCCCCCGAGACAGAAATAGAAGAGGTGGACAAGGGGGAAGCTCTGCCAGAAAGTGGACCTGAGGAGGACCTCCCCTTTTAGGTAGCGTATCGAAGAATCTGCTTCTTCGCAGCGGATCGAAGAGACCCCGCTGCGTGCTCATGAGAGCGGGACCCCCGGGAATAGCTCCTAATGAAGGTTTTAAACAAAGGAGGACCCATTCCGCCTAAGCGGGTGGGGTGGGTCCCTTCTCTGTTGCTTCTCCCGTGAGGGAAGAATCTCAAAATGCTACGAAATTGTTGTTCAAGTTCACACTTGCAAACTGCAGCCATAAGATTCCTCCTAACCACCAAGCTTGCAGTTGATTTCTTATCTTACGCATAGCACGCAGGCATGGCGTCAATTTTCCCTTACATCGGACTCGTTGTACTTCTGGCGTTCTCAGCTCTTTTTTCAGGGTCTGAGGTTGCATATTTTTCTCTCCCAACCTCAGTTCGGGCGCGCTTTGCCTCAAGCCATTCTTCACGCGACCGCATAGTGGCATGGTTCCTTCACCATCCAAATCGCTTCCTCTCAATGCTCCTCATTGGCAATACGGTAGTTAACACAAGCATCGCAATTATCGCTGCATTTCTTGCTCTTGATATTGCTGCGAAACATGGTTTTGATATATCCATTGCACTTGCAATTGAAGTTATCGTCGTCACCATTGTGGTTTTATTATTAGGAGAAATCACTCCAAAGGTACTGGCGGCACACAATGCTGAACGATTTGCATCTGCGGTAGCTCCAATTCTCCTCGTCATCACTGTGATTCTTTACCCATTTTCTGAAGCGGCAGCATTTTTGAGCTTGCAACTTGGAAAACGAATTCGACCTCAAACGGCTACTCCTCTTGAAGATGAAGAAATTAAGCTTCTTGCTGATGTTGCAGCTGAACGGGGCACACTATACGCACATGAGCGCGAAATCATACACGGAGTCATTGATTTCCACGATGTGAAAGTCAGAGAGATTATGACCTCGCGGGTCGATATGGTGGCTGTTCAGCTTACGACACCGCCGCTGGAGATCGTTGAGCTTATCCGTGCATCAGGATATTCACGCGTTCCGGTCTACAAGGACTCGATTGATAATATTGTGGGCGTTCTCTACGCCAAAGATATTCTGAGATACCTCCCGAATAAAAAACGGCTGGAAAAACTTGACATCTCTCGACTTCTACGTGAACCGATGTTCGTTCCTGAAACAACACCTATCCGCGCACTGCTGAGAGAATTCCAGAAGAACAAAATTCATCTTGCCATTGTTGTCGATGAATATGGAGGGACCGCAGGCATCATCACGCTTCAGGATATTCTCGAAGAAATTGTCGGTGAAGCAGAGGGAGAATCGATGAACTTGATTACCCGGATATCGGAAAAGGAGTTCCTTGTCGACGGTCGTATAACACTCGATGAAATAGAAAAGGAACTCGGGATCAAACTCCCACCCGCAGGATCGGAACTCGCTTCAAGAGGGACGGAGTACGATACAGTTGCGGGTTTTGTGCTTACCCTGTTCGGGCATCTCCCTCATCGCGGCGAAGAAATCCGAACTGACTCTTTGTCGATCTCAGTCGAGCGTGTTCAGGGTCGACGTATTCGGAGTATACGACTCAAAGTGATTTCAGAAAAAGCGTAGCACTTTCGTAACGCTGCTATCGTCCCAAAAATCAATAAGCAATCTCTCGGAGAATTAATTCAATATGAAGAAACCTTTCAGTTGTTTCCTTCTTCTTGCAATTTCTTTGTTGACAACAGCAGATTCGGCTTTTTCGCGCTGCACAAGGAAGGTCTCAAGTGCTCCCGTTGAAGCGAAATCCGGGATGGTCGTTTCTGCAAGTGGACTCGCGTCTAAAGTGGGAGTTGACGTGCTGCAAAATGGCGGAAATGCAATCGACGCAGCAGTTGCAGTTGGCTTTGCTCTCGCTGTCACCTATCCTCAAGCAGGAAATCTTGGTGGCGGCGGCTTCATGATAGCCCGACTTGCAGATGGAAAAACCTTCGCACTCGATTTTCGAGAAAGAGCTCCTCACCGTGCAACACAGAGGATGTATCTCGACACAAACGGTAACGTGGTGCAAGGTCTGAGTTTGCTTGGACATCTGGCATCAGGTGTTCCCGGTACAGTTGATGGATTGCTAACCGCACTTGAGAAATTTGGGACAAAATCTCGGCGCGAAGTTCTCAGTCCCGCAATCACACTTGCCAAAAACGGCTTCGTAGTTAACAAACATCTTGCAGCAGCACTGAGGGGATCATTTGAAGAGATCAAAAAATTCCCTTCAACAGCAAAAATCTTCACAAAGAATGGCAAGCCATACGAGCCCGGCGATACCCTTGTCCAGACTGACCTTGCTCGGACCTTAGAACGGATTGCTGAGCATGGAAGGAGAGACTTCTACGAAGGAGAAACAGCGAAGCTTATTGTTGAAGAGATGCAGAGAGGTCACGGACTTATTGATGAAGAAGATTTGCATAATTATCATTCTGTGTTCCGAGACCCGATTCGAGGAACATACCGCGGGTATGAAATCATCTCAATGCCTCCACCCAGTGCTGGAGGCATTGCGCTGGTGGAGATGCTGAATATTCTTGAGACATTTTCATTTGCCCCCTCTGAGGCTCTTTCTTCCCGAACTATCCATCTCATGGTTGAATCAATGAAGCGTGCATTTGCTGACCGTGCTGAATATGTCGGCGACCCCGACTTCGTTCATGTTCCTATAGCAAAGCTGATCTCTAAGGACTATGCAGAATTGTTGAGGAACTCCATCGCGGACAGCAAGGCAACTCCAAGTGAAAGAATTCGTGCTGGGAGCATCTACATCAATGAAGGTAAGGAGACCACGCATTACTCCGTTGTGGATCGATGGGGAAACGCAGTGAGCGTCACAACTACGCTTAATAGTTTATTCGGATCAAAAGTCGTTGTGGATGGTGCGGGGTTCTTCCTGAACAATGAGATGGATGACTTCAGCGTGAAACCTGGTACCCCGAATCAGTTCGGGCTGACGGGTGGAGATGCAAATGCCATCGAGCCCGGGAAACGGATGGTCAGTTCAATGACCCCAACTATTATTTTAAAGAATTCCAAGCCATATATGGTTCTCGGAAGTCCGGGTGGTCCAACCATCATAACAACCGTTCTGGAAGTGATCATGAATGTGATCGATTTCGACATGGATATCCAGGAAGCTGTCGATGCGCCGCGGTTTCATCACCAGTGGCTACCTGATACCGTCTTCTATGAACACGGTGCTTTCACGAAACAGACGGTTCAGCAACTAAAGGGGATGGGCTACCGGCTCGTTGAGCGGCGGGAGCATAACATGCAAGGATTAGTGGAGGCGATATTGATTGATTCAAATAAGAACCTGATCTACGGCGCTTCCGATCGACGAGGAGATGGAGCGGCCATCGGGTACTGAGTAAAGGATGAACGTGAGAGATACAACATACCGCGCTTTCGAAAATACCCCAGAACTACTTAATCCTCTCCCGTAGCCATTCGAATTCCTATGCTCCCATTGACCGTGCTGAGCTCAACCGCAGAACCCCCACCATTTATCGATGCATGAAGTCTATGCGAGCTAAAGTCGCCAGTAATCTGGGCAGGGAAGTCAGTGTGGATCGATCCATTTACTGTGCTTGCCTCGATATCGCACCTTGCATCGCTGGCCAAATAAAGTGCCACGCTGCCATTAACGGTGCGTAGGCTGGTTTGCGAATCATTTGTTAGACGACCAATCGTAGCTTCAATGGAGCCATTCGTACTACTTGCTCTCAAAGTACCGTGAAAATCCTCCGCCACGATTTCACCGTTTGTCGTTGAAACATCAGCTCCCCCTGTTGCCGAACGCAAGGCTATTTTCCCGTTCACGGTAGTCAGCTTCATGTGAACGTCAGCCGGCACAGAGAGTTTATACCTGACCTCGCAGGAAGTGCAGCATAAGCTGCTGAAAAGCCACTCGAAGAGCCACCGCCTTTTGTATTTGGCATCAGAGTGCGTATCGTGATGCGCGAACCACTGGTATCGATTTTTATCTTAGGTTCTCGCATACACCCTTCCGCTTTTTCCCGTGTGAACGCCGTAACAATTTTTTCAGCCTCAATGAGAAACACGTTTCGATCCCATCGCTCAACTTCTATAGACCCATTAACGTCTTCAAGAACAAAACTGCTACCAGCGCCGAGGGGAATCTCTTTCCTCAGAGTCTCTCGAAGCGTGTACCCCTGGGCTATGCTAAACAACGCAATGAAAGCCGAGAACAGAAAAACAAATTTCGAGGCGTTTTCATATCCCCTCCGTATATTTTCAAGTTTGACCTATGAAACTATGTTACAGGTGGGAGAAGTCCCCATCTCCTCTGGAAAACTATGTTGTCTTAGTTGTAAGGCATGATTTCCTACCGTCCCCACAGAATAATATCGCCTTTGTGCGATGAAATAGAGAGCACTGAACCTCCGCCATTAATTGTTCTCCAGATAGAAATGTCTCTCTCTTTCTGTTCCTCGTGAGGCTCGCACGTGAGGCTTGAATCCAGGTTTGATCTGAAAGTGGTTCGTTTGTCAAGCTCAGCGTGGAGGTCAAAGCCGCTCCCCTGAGGGACGACAATTTCGATGCGTCCCTTGTAAGTATCGAACGTATTCCTACCAGCCATTTTTGTGAATTCAACATGCGCGTCACCCTTATACGTCTCCAAGGCAACTGAACCAACCATATCCCTAATGTCCACTGTGCCTTTGTAGGTGTCGAGATCAATTTCTGACCGGAGACCTGTGAGCTTAGTTTCAGACTTATAGTCTTTAACACGAAGGCGCACAGTTGCAGGCATTCTTATAGTGTAGTGAACAAATGGCAAGCTTCCATGCGAAATGCGAAACAAGCCAAATAGCCACGAGGAACATTCCTCAACGCGATCGTAGTCCGTCTCAATCCTCACTGAATTTGGAAAAGCAGAGATGATGATTTCTGTATTGCGAACCTTTTCTTCAGCACAACGATCCTCCTCATCAGCTTCAATTCGAGCCACGATGTTAACTTCTGGTTTTTCCCACGGTTCAACAATAATGCTTCCCTTGTAGGTATCAATAGCGAGCCACCCATCTTTACTGATCGGGACAGTGCGTGTGACTTCCCGTGTTAATTGTGCAAAGGTTGTAGTTACAGCCATAATTCCAGTAACAACCAAGAGTGTCGAAGTTAAAAAGGCATGTTTCATCTCTTGTCCCTTTCTTTTGTGGTTTCGCTGCATTTAGACAATACGCTCAATTACGAAAAAGGTTTCATTGAGAACCGTCCGATGCTGCAGCGAGACCATTCTTCCGGGGCTTCACTAAAGAGTGCATGCAAATGCAAGTGTTGCAACTGATTTCCGTTGTCTGTATATTCCCTTTGAAATAGAGAGCGGGTTATGGAATTCCCTTCTGGGTTGATTCATGCACCGGAACTGTTTGCAGAGTTCTGGTTGAATTCTGAGCCAGTGAGTCTTCGAGCGATGCGAGGGTATGTATTCCTCATTCATTTTTGGGATTTTGCAAATCCTTCTTCACTTCGAACGATCCCCCAGATGTGCAGATTCAATGAACGATACCGAGCGTATAATCTCATTGTCGTCGGTGTACATTCGCCAGCATATCCGTTTGGGAAAGACCCTGTCCAAGTCGAACGGGCAGCGCGGCAGTTAGGCATCGAGCATCCGATTGCACTCGATGGTGATAGAGTTATCTGGGGAGCTTACGGCGACCAAGCAATCCCTTCCTGGTATGTGGTTGACCATCGTGGGGACATCAGGTTTGCCTTTTTCAGTGAGGCAGATTTCGGGCTGACAGAGCGTGCCATACAGTCGCTGATTCGTGAAGCTGGTCTTCAAGGGGAAATCCCTGAGCTATTTTTCCAAACCTCTCCGCAGGAAACGATAGGCATTGAATACGACATTGGACATCTAACTCCTACACTGAATGCAGGTTATCTCCAGAGCGCCCTTGGCAACAGCGAGGGGATTGTCCCTGAATCGACCTTCGACTACCGCGATCCGGGGTTTTATCTTGAAGGACGATTCTACGCAAATGGGAAATGGACGATTGGTCGTTACGCAATGCACCTGGGAGAAAAAGGGACAATCGGGTCAATCGCTGTTCAGTACGAAGGAGAAGAGCTCTACGCTGTGATGGAGGCGAAAGGTGAAACAGGCGTTGTAGAAGTTGAACAAGACGGCGCAGCGGTAACTCCAGAATGTTTTGGGTGCGATATCTGTCAACAGCCGAATGGGACAACGGTGGCATTCATTGTTGAACCCCGTGCATATCAGCTTATCTCTAATCAAGAGCATGGGCGGCATTTCCTTCGCCTTCGGTTTTCATCCGAAACTGTTCTTTTTTACGCCTTTCATTTCTTGCATCACGCACCGCTTAGAGCCTTCCAAAGGCCCGAGAAAGTTCCTTCGGAAAGTCCCCTTGGACCTTCGTAGCGGGTGCCCTCATCTTTCTTTTTGCTTCAATGAAAACCCGTATCACAGAACTATTTCAAATTGAATATCCCATTGTCCAGGCGGGGATGGTCTGGGTTTCCGGTCACAAACTTGCTTCAGCTGTCTCGGAAGCTGGAGGTCTTGGGTTAATTGGCTCTGGCTCAATGAAGCCAGACCTTCTGAGGGAGCATATCCGGAAAGCCCGGACAGAAACCTCAAAGCCATTTGGTGTCAATGTTCCACTCATGCGTGGTGATGCCCGCGAATTGATTTCTGTCGCAATTGAAGAGGGAATTCGGATCATCTTTACCTCAGCAGGGAACCCGGGTGCATTTGCTGACGTTATCCGAAATGATGAAATCGTCTGGGTTCATGTCGTTGCATCTGTTCGCCATGCAAGAAAAGCCGAGCAGGCGGGTGTGAGCGCTGTGGTGGCTGAAGGATTTGAGGCGGGCGGCCACAATGGAATTGATGAAATCACTACTCTAACTCTTGTCCCCCAAGTGGTTGATGCAGTGAGTGTCCCTGTAATTGCTGCTGGGGGCATTGCCGATGGCAGGGGAATGTGTGCCGCGTTCGCTCTTGGCGCAGAGGGGGTGCAAGTAGGAACCCGCTTTGCAGCAACAATTGAATCATCTGCCCACGAACGTTATAAGCAAGCCATACTTGAGGCTGAAGATACCTCCACGATTCTGACTCTAAAGAAAGTCACACCTGTCAGGATGCTGAAGAATCCGTTTGCCATACATGCATTCGAGGTGGAATCTCGCGGCGCAACCCGAGAAGAGCTAACAGCGTTATTAGGACAAAGCCGCGAACGAAAAGGAATTTTTGAAGGGAATTGGGAAGAAGGAATGTTTGAAGTTGGGCAGGGAGTCGGACTCATTCATGATATCCCTTCAGCTGCTGAAGTTATGCGCAGGCTTGTTACTGAGTACGAAAAGGCAAAACGCAATCTGCCCGATTTGTAACATAGAGATCTCATGAACAAAAATAATACCATCATCACTCTGTTTAATTCTCTCAAGGCACATGAGCGTGTGTTGATCTTCGACGGCGCAATGGGTACGAACCTTCAGAGGCAAAACCTTACCCCAGATGATTTCGGCGGCGAGCAGTACTTTGGCTGTAATGAGTACCTTGTCATAACGAAGCCGAGTGCTATCGAGCAAGTTCATGAGAGCTTCTTGAGTGTTGGTAGCGACGTAATTGAGACAAACACCTTTGGAGCAACTCGAATTGTTCTTGGCGAGTATGGCTTGCAGGACCACGTGTATGAGATCAACCGAAAGGCAGCAGAACTTGCCAAGCGCATCGCTTCAGATTTTTCTTCGAATGATCAGCCTCGCTTTGTCGCTGGTTCAATCGGTCCCACGACAAAGCTCCCAACCCTTGGACACATAGGCTTTCGGGAAATGGAAACGGCATATCGTGAGCAGGTTGCAGGTTTACTCGATGGCGGTGTCGATATCCTCCTTGTTGAAACAGTCCAGGATGTGCTTCAGGCAAAGGCAGCCCTTGCCGCAATTTTCAGTATATTCGAAGAGCGACGGCAGCGCGTTCCAGTTATGGCTCAAGTAACCATAGAACGCACAGGGACAATGCTCCTTGGCACAGATATTGCCGCAGCCCTCACCACACTTGAAGCATACAATGTCGATGCTATAGGGATGAACTGCGCCACCGGTCCAAAGGAAATGTCGGAACATGTCCACTACCTCTCCTCGAACAGCCCAAAGCTGATCTCCGTGCAGCCTAACGCCGGATTACCCGAAAATATCAATGATAAAACAGTCTATCCACTTACACCCGAAGAACTTGCTTCGTATCAAATGCATTTCGTGAAAGACCTCGGAGTGGAAATAGTTGGAGGATGCTGCGGCACAACGCCAGATCATCTGAAAGCTGTCGTTGACGCGGTTCGCAACCTTACACCTGCTGAACGTCACGGAGAATTTACACCTTCAGTGTCGAGCCTCTACATGAGCGTTCCTCTTCATGTTGAACCAGCTCCAGTTCTGGTTGGTGAACGGACGAATGCCAACGGTAGCAAGAAGTTTCGTGAGCTCCTGAACAAGGAAGAATGGGATGGGATGGTTGCACTTGCGAAAGAGCAGGTCCGGGAAGGGGCTCATCTGCTTGATGTCTCTGTTGCATACGTTGGTCGCAATGAAGTTGCCGACATGATCGAGGTGGTTTCGCGGTTTAATTCCCAGATCAGTTTACCTCTGATGATAGATTCGACGGAGCCCGAAGTCGTAGAGGCTGCACTTCAGCGAATCAGCGGCAAAGCAATTGTGAACTCGGTCAACCTTGAAGACGGAGAAACCCGGCTTGCAAAGGTGCTACAGCTATGCAAAAAATACGGTGCCGCTGTGGTTGCACTGACAATCGATGAAGAGGGAATGGCTCACACCGCAGAAGCAAAGCTCAAAGTTGCTCAACGTATTTATGAGCTGGCTGTGAATAAATACGATATTAGCCCCGATAATCTGATTTTCGACCCACTTACCTTTACGCTTGGAAGCGGAAGCGAAGAACTCCGCAACGCAGGCGTACAAACACTCAATGGAATTCGCATGATTAAGCGAAAATTCCCTTCTGTGAAAACAATTCTCGGAGTCAGCAATATTTCCTTCGGATTAACTCCAGCAGCACGTCATGTCATTAACAGCGTGTTTCTACATTATGCAATTGAGGCTGGACTCGACCTTGCTATCGTGAACGCACAGAAAATTATTCCTCTATACAAAATCCCCCTTGAAGAACGCGAACTTGCTCGAAGGCTGATTTTCAATGAGAGAACGGAGTCATATGATCCATTGACTGCTCTTACCGCCTACTATGCTGAAAAGCAACCAGCGGTTTCAGATCGAAAAGCAAAGCCTGAAGTTTCAGTCGAAGAGGCGTTGAAACAACGGATCGTCGATGGTGAAAAAGCTGGATTGGAAGCAGACCTTGAGCAAGCCCTGAAAAAATATGATCCTCTCACAATTATCAACACGATTCTTCTTGAAGGGATGAAAATCGTAGGCGACCTTTTTGGACGCGGCGAGATGCAGCTCCCATTCGTGCTTCAATCTGCCGAGGTGATGAAAGCGGCTGTGACATATCTTGAACAATTTATGGTAAGGGGTTCGCCTGGAGAAAAAGCTGAAGAGAAAACCCGGGGAACAATGGTCATCGCAACAGTCAAAGGTGATGTACACGACATTGGGAAAAATTTAGTCGACATTATTCTGACGAACAATGGTTACCGCGTTATCAACCTCGGTATCAAACAGCCGGTAGAGAACATTATTGAAGCCGCCGAGAGATACCGTGCTGACGCTATTGGCATGAGCGGCTTGCTTGTTAAGTCGACGCTGATCATGAAAGAGAATCTCAGCGTTATGGAGGAGCGAAGGATGACAACCCCCGTGATCCTCGGAGGGGCAGCACTGACCCGGCGCTATGTAGAAGAAGAGCTTCGGAAAATCTACAGCGGACCCGTGCTGTATGCAAATGACGCTTTCGATGGACTCCGCTTCATGGAGCAGATTGTCAGCGGCGCTCTTGCATATCAATCACCTCGCCAAGAACAGAGTGACAACGAAGAACGACTAACAGGACAAAGGGCAAAGATTCACCATCTTGAGCAGCAAATGAAACAGAGTGCATATTTTGTGCGCAGACTGGATAAAATTCCTACCCCTCCATTTTTCGGAACAAAGATCGTCACTGAAATCCCACTGGATGAAGTGTTCAAATATGTAAACCGTGCGGCACTGTTCAGAGGACAATGGCAAATCCGGCGACGAGGCAAAAACGAAGCGGACTACAATGAATTCATCGAAAGAAATATCCTCCCAGTCTTTGAGGAATGGAAACGGCGATCTATCGAAGAGCGATTACTTATACCTCAAGTCGTGTATGGATATTTTCGCTGTCAATCTGAAGGAAACGATGTCATCGTGTATCATGAGGATGGCGAAAAGGAGTGGGTGAGATTTACATTCCCGCGTCAAGAGAGTGGACAACGGTTATGCATCGCAGACTACTTTGCCCCGAAGTCATCGCAGATCATGGACGTCGTTGCTTTCCATGTGGTGACGGTTGGATCAAAGGCGGCAGAATTTTCAAGAACACTTTTCGAGTCCGGACACTACGCTGAATATCTCTATTTCCACGGATTAAGTGTGGAGACAACAGAAGCTCTTGCTGAATACTGGCATAAGCAGATTCGCCACGAACTCCGTATTGATGATCAGGATGCCATCACGATTGAAAAACTGTTCAGCCAGGGGTATCAGGGTGCGAGATACAGTTTCGGCTATCCGGCATGCCCGAACTTAGAGGATCAGAAAAAGCTGTTCGAACTTCTCCAGCCCGAGCGGATTGGCGTGACACTTACGGAGGGGTACCAGTTAGTTCCAGAGCAAAGCACGACAGCAATCATTGTGCATCATCCGGATGCACGGTACTTCAACATCAAGTAGTCGAGCCACTCAGCTATAGGCTAACAAGTGTGAAACCCGTCCTCGATTCTCTCTTCGCATCGGCAACAGATGATTTTCGCTCTTTCATAGAACAGCTTTTTGCTGTGGAAAACATTGAGCACGCCGATTTTTTCTCCGCAGGTTACCCAACAGTTATTAGGGTCAATACGCTTAAGGCTACACAGGAAGAAGTATTTACCGAATTAGAGTCGAAAGGATTCGTGCTGAAGAAACTCCCTTTTCCTCCAGAGGCAATTGAGATTGTTGAGCAACCCTTTCCCATTGCGAAAACACTTCCTCATATTCTTGGCTGGATTTATATTCAAAGTCTCGCCTCGATGCTCCCCGCCATGGCACTCAAACCCGAACCCGGAATGTTCATTCTTGATCTTGCTGCCGCCCCGGGATCAAAGACAACACAAATAGCCGCTCTTGTCAATAACGGAGCTGCTATTCTTGCCAATGATGTCTCTATCGAGCGTGTGAAATCGCTTGCACACAACGTCGATCGAACTGGCGCATTTTCGGTTGGAATCAGCACAATGCCAGGTGACCGGCTTGGCAAGATTCTCCCTGAGAACTTCAATTACGTCCTCATCGACGCTCCATGCTCAGCCCTGGGAATCGTCTCAAAAGCGCAGGAGGTAATGACCTGGTGGAATCTGCGAGAAGTATCACGCCTGGCCGCACGCCAGAAGCAGCTTCTTGTAAGCGGCATCAAAGCTCTGGTCCCCGGCGGAACATTGGTCTATTCAACTTGCACTTTAACTCCTCAGGAAAACGAAGCCCTTCTCACAGAGCTTCTGAAGGAATATCCCATTGAACTCGAAGAGCTGGAATTCCCTGTCATTCAACATCGACATGGATTGGAGTCTTTCGGTTCAATGAGATTTGACCCTTCTCTACAGCGCGCGGTCCGTCTGTATCCACAAGAAGCTAAGACAGAGGGATTCTTCATCGCACGCATTCGCAAACGCGACAGAATGAATCTCCCTTCCGACCCCGCTAAAACGGGGCGAGAAGAAATGCCTCTGTACAACGCCGACGACGAGATAATAAGACCACTGATTACGTTCTTACACAACGAATTTGGGATCAGCCACTCAGCCTGGGAGCATCTTCTCTTTTCCATGAAACACAATGAAGTATGGATGGTAGCTGATGCATGGAAAGATAAACCACAGGCTATTGCAAAGCGTCTCGGGATTAAATTAGCTCGTGCACAACGTGGCGGCCGGTGGAAGCTCTCGACCAGTGCTGCACAGATGTTAAAGGAGAAAATCACCGCCCGTTTGCTTAATCTGCAAACAGAATCAGAGGCTGTACGGTTTCTGAGAGGTGAAAATCTCGCCGGCAATTGGGAAAATGAAGGACCAGCCGTCGTTTGCTGGCATGGAACGATTCTTGGTGTTGGGGTAGTACATCGGAATATGTTGAAGAGCCAGGTACCAAAGGGGAGACGGGCGGGAAATTAGTTCTTCATATGAACACCTTTGGAAATCACAAGAGGAGGTTGAACTTTATCACCAATTTCGTTACTTTGTATTAGTCACTTTGACTCCATGATAGCTTCCATAATACTATTGAAATTAAGGAGGAAATTAAATGGCTACTATGATCACAAGTGAATGCATCAATTGCGGTGCATGTGAACCTGAATGCCCTAACACGGCAATTTACGAAGGGGGCGCGCAGTGGGAACTCGACGGCGTTATGCACGACCCTCTTAGCATGGATCACTATTATATTGTTCCGGACAAATGCACAGAATGCGTTGGACATTTTGACCAAGAGCAATGCGCCGCGGTCTGTCCCGTTGATTGCTGTGTGCCAGATCCGAACCACGTTGAAACCGAAGAGCAGCTCTTCGAAAAGGCAAAACGTCTCCATCCGGAGAAAGAGTTTGTACTCTCGCCTCAGACCTCTAAGTATCGCAAGGCATAATGCCTTGGTAATAGATTTCTCCTCATAACAACGCCACCCACGGAGATTCGCTCAGGGTGGCGCATTTGTTTCAAAGGTATTGCTATGAGAATCGGTGCGTACGAGATCTTCGTCATAGAAACAGGACGGTTCGCTCTCGATGGCGGGGCAATGTTTGGCATTATCCCAAAACCTCTCTGGGAAAGAACAAACCCAGCCGATGAGCGCAATCGGATTGAACTCGCAATGCGAGCGCTTCTACTTGTCAGCGAAGAAAAGAGAATCATCATTGACGTCGGGATTGGAACAAAGTTTACGGAAAAACTACGGGATATTTATCGTGTCGATCTCAGCCAATCGTCCCTTGAAAGTTCGCTTGCAGCCCATGGATTCAAATTTGAAGATATCACCGAGGTGATACTGACTCACTTACACTTCGATCATGCTGGAGGTGCGACAACACGCGTCAATGGAGAGATTGTCCCTGCGTTCCCAAAGGCACAGTACTATGTCCAGAAACAGCATTGGGAATGGGCGCTGAAACCCACGGAGAAAGATCGGGGAAGCTTCATGAGAGAAGATTTCCTCCCTCTCTATGATCATAACGCAGTGAGGTTTATAGACGGACAGGGTGAATTCCTCCCCGGCATAGAGCTTCTTATTACCAACGGCCACACTGAAGCACAGCAACTTGTCAAAATCTCAGATAGCAAACACACCCTTCTGTTCTGCTGCGATCTGATTCCAACCTCGTCTCATGTACCCTTGCCTTACATCATGGGATACGATTTGCGCCCGCTTATCACCCTCGAGGAGAAAAAGACAATACTGACTCGCGCCGTAGAAGAAAACTGGCTGTTATTCCTTGAGCATGACCCAGCTACTGAAGTGATCACCGTGGAGAAAACAGAAAAAGGATTCGGCGTTAAGGAGCGTCTCTCCTTATCGTTGATGGATAAACCAACCTTGTAGTAGGAATTGTGCGAAGCGAATTTCTTGCTGTGTGTTGTAATAAAGAACAACTTAACTTTCAGCCCAAGTAGACGGGTAGCACATGTTTGCCTCAGTGAGAACGCCAGAGAGGACAAGGACAGCAACTTCGAGAAAGAGAATAACTGAGCAGATCAAAGCAAAAGCCCTATCACTTGGCTTTGCGAAAGTTGGTGTTGCTCACGCCGAGCGTCTTACTGAGGATTCCGAGCATCTAATGGAGTGGCTTTATCGAGGATACCACGGAACAATGGAATGGATGAGCCGGAACATAGAGAAGCGTGTGGACCCACGGGAAATTCTTCCAAATGCTCAGTCCATCATCTCAGTTGCGATGAACTACTTTACGCAGGTAACCGAAAATTGCAGCGTATCACATGGCAGTGATGCATCGACACCAATAAGAATCTCACGCTATGCATGGGGAGACGACTACCATGATATCGTGAGAGAGCGACTGGAGCAATTGCAACACTGGTTATCTGATCTTTTCCCAGACTCCGAATCAAAAATTTACGTGGACACAGGACCGGTAATGGAGAAGGTTTGGGCAGCACGATCTGGCATTGGATGGCAAGGTAAGCACACAAACATCATCTCCCGTGAATTTGGTTCGTGGATATTCCTTGGGGAGATTCTCACAACACTTGAGCTCGAATACGATGCACCTGCTCTTGATCACTGCGGAACATGCACTCGATGCATCGAAGCATGTCCGACGAATGCAATCGTTGCGCCGTATGTGCTAAATGCATCGCAATGCATTTCCTACCTGACAATTGAGCACCGTGGTGAACTCCCCGATCACCTTTCCGGGAAACTTGAGGGCTGGGTTTTTGGTTGCGATATTTGTCAAGAGGTATGTCCGTGGAATCGTTTTGCAAAGATAACACAACAGCCGGCATTTCAACCACGCGAAGCAACCCTGAGGCTCACAGCGGAGAAAGCCTCAGCAATGAGCGAAGAGGAATTTCGGCGCCGCTTTCAAAGAAGTCCCGTGAGGCGCACAAAATATGCCGGTTTTCTTCGGAACGTCCGCGCTGTGTTGGATAAAAGTCGAACTTCAGAGAACGCGTCGTAGACGCCGAGTAAATATTTAAACAAATTGTAAACATCGAAAACACAAAAGAATTGTATGAGGTGGATTATCTATGGAAGGGAATCATCGTCGAGTTATCATCATTGGCTCAGGTCCTGCAGGTCTTACAGCAGGAATTTACACAGCCCGTGCTGAATTAAAGCCGCTCATATTTGAAGGCAACCAGCCGGGCGGACAACTCACGATCACAACCGAGGTCGAGAATTACCCCGGTTTCCCAGATGGGATTATCGGCCCCGAACTTATGGACCTCTTCCGGAGACAAGCGCAGCGTTTTGGGGCAGAGACAGTCTTTGCTGATGTTACAAAAGTGGATTTTTCTACTCGACCGTTTAAAATATGGTCAAGCGAAAAGCTTTACACTGCTGACGCAGTGATCATCGCTACGGGGGCATCAGCTAGGTTCCTTGGGCTCGAGTCCGAGAAAAGATTCATGGGCTATGGCGTTTCTGCTTGCGCAACGTGTGATGGCTTTTTCTTCAAGGATCAGGAAGTTGTAGTTGTCGGTGGTGGTGACACTGCTATGGAAGAGGCGCTCTTCCTCACGAAATTCGCAAGCAAAGTGACCGTTGTTCATCGGCGTGACACACTTCGCGCTTCGAAAATCATGCAGGAGCGAGCATTCCAAAATTCCAAGATCAGCTTTATCTGGAACTCCGTCGTCGAGGAAATCCTCGGCACAGAGATCAACGGGCGTAAGAGCGTCACAGGAGTGCGGCTTCGAAATGTGAAAACAAATGATACAATGGATTTTCGTTGCGATGGAGTGTTCCTCGCAATTGGCCATTCTCCAAACACGGAAATATTTAAAGGTCAACTTGAAATGGATGAAAAGGGCTATATTATAATAAAAGGTCGTTCAACGGCTACAAGTATCCCCGGTGTGTTTGCAGCCGGTGACGTCCAGGATGCCATCTATCGGCAGGCAGTAACTGCGGCAGGATCTGGTTGCTCAGCTGCAATTGACGTTGAGCGCTTCCTGCAGGAACACTCCTGAGTTACTCTTTAAGTGAACCCGGCTTGTGCTAGGTTCGCTCTTTCTTGTGTCGATCTGTCACGGTTTCACCCCTTTTCTCATCAACCATCTGTCAACTTGACTTAATTAAGTAGACAGAAGCTTTGAGATATCTGAAAGCCCTTGAGAATAGCGAGAATTCGCTCTATCATTTTATGGCACATCATTTGCATGCTCACAAAATAGAAACAAAACAATAATAGGAGGTGAGACTTATGGCACTCATTCGATGGAATCCAGGACGTGAGCTTGCGACGTGGGACCCTTACGGGGTGTTTTCACGGTTGGAGAGTTGGCGTCGGGATTTTGACCGTATGTTTGATTCCCTTTTGCGGGGCGGTGAAGAGGAACTCACCATGTGGGCACCTTCCGCTGACATTTCTGAAAGCGACGATGCCTATGAGGTGAGGTTAGACCTGCCCGGTGTCTCGAAAGACGATGTGAAAATCACCCTTGAAAATCGAACTTTATGTGTTCAAGGGGAGAGGAAGCAAGAAAAGGAAACAAAAGGGAAGAACTACCACCGCATGGAGCGGGTCTACGGTTCGTTCCAGCGGACCTTCACGCTGCCGTCAACGGTGAAGACGGACAAGATCGACGCGAAGTTCAAAGATGGGGTCCTCACGATCACGCTGCCAAAGGCTGAGGAAGCGAAGCCTAAGCAGATTGAGATCAAGGTCGATTGAAGTATCAACAAGGCAACAGCGGACGCCCCCGAAAGGGAGGCGTCCGCCAAAGCCGAACTTACACTTTTAGCATAGCATGTATATCCACCGAAGAGAATCTCAATAAATTCGCCCCCGGCGAACTCCAAAGCGAGGGATGACTATGAACACAGAATACAAAAGTTGGCTCGACAAAATCGTCCAGAAAATTGATGAGAAAAGCGAACAGGCGAAACAAAAGCAGATCCGTCAAATGCTTATCAATGATTACTTCTCCGAGTTAAATCTCAGCAAGCGCCTCCAACTTGATGCTCTCAGTATTCCATACGAATTTCTACGTGAGCGGATACTGAAAATTGCTGGGGAAAATGCGGAACACGCAAGGCTTCTCAAAGAGCATCTTGAGAAGCGCGGCGGATCATTCTCTTCTAACCAAATTGCTCAGAATGATCAAGAACCAACTCAAATCGGATACAGAAACCTTATCCGAGATTTCGAAGCTCATAAAGCACTGGAAGAGGAATATGTCCGTCAGATCAATCTCATTGATGATGAGGAAACGAAAAGAGTATTGAAACGAATACAACGTAGCAAAGCTCGACAAAAAGAGCTCCTTCTGGACACTGTTATGCGAATATCATAAGTGTATGAAGGAAAACGTTTGAACGGGAAATAGGAGAACAAAAGGTGACTGAACAGATGCCAGATCGGGCTGGTGCGCAGAAGGGTAGCTCGCCAGGGCGGGTTCCGGAGGCCCTCCCAGTTGTCCCACTTCGAAATGCTGTTTTCTTCCCTCGTCAGGCAATGCCACTTGCCATTGGGAGAGAAACAACCTTGAAGGCGGTCGATGAAGCAGTAAATGATAATTCAACGATTGCTATCATCGCACAGAAAGACCCTTCAGTTGATGTTCCAACACCGGAAGACCTGTACAGTATGGGAACGGTCGGAAAGGTGCTAAAAACATTTAATCTTCCCGACGGTTCAAAAAGCATCCTTGTGCAGGGACTACACCGCGCGAGGATTCTTTCCTATCTTCAACAAACCCCTTACCTGCGCGCAGTCGTACAGCAAGTTGACGACGAATTCAATGAGGATTTAGAGAGCGAGGCTCTTGCGACAACGATCAAGAACGTTTTCCGCCGTGCTGTTGAACTTTCTCCCGATCTCACTGTCGAGCACCTCAGTCTGGTTCAAAACATGCAAGACCTCGGAGGTTTGGCAGATGTCGTTGCTTCACTAATTAATGTGACAGTCGCGGAGAAACAGGAGATCCTTGAACACATCAATGTGAAGCGCAGACTTGAGCGTGTTCATTACATACTTACCAAGCTCGTGCAACAACTCGAGCTCGGTAGCAAAATCCAATCGGAGGTGCAAGATGAGATCAATCGAAGCCAGCGTGAGTTTTATTTGCGTGAACAACTGAAAGCTATACAGAAAGAGTTAGGGGAGGAGGAGGGAGTTGAGATTCGTGAACTCCGTGAGCAGGTTGTAAAAGCCAATCTCCCGGAAGAAGCGCGCTCTGTCGCCGAGAAGGAAATCGACCGACTATCTAAGATGCATCCCTCTTCGGCAGAATACACTGTTTCCCGAACTTACCTTGATTGGCTCATTAACCTTCCCTGGAGTATTGCCACGGAGGACAATCTTGATATAGCACAGGCGCGAAGTGTGCTTGACCGGGACCATTACGGCTTGGAGAAAGTCAAGAAGCGAATCCTTGAATATCTTGCCGTCCGTAAGTTGAAAGCTGACATGAAAGGACCGATCCTCTGCTTTGTGGGTCCCCCCGGGGTAGGGAAAACATCTTTGGGGCGCTCCATTGCAAATGCCCTCGGAAGAAAATTTGTGCGTATGTCGCTTGGAGGTGTCCACGATGAAGCAGAGATACGCGGACATCGCCGCACTTATATCGGCGCACTCCCCGGCCGAATTATTCAAGGGATGAAAAAAGCAGGTGTCAAGAATCCTGTCTTCATGCTCGATGAAGTCGACAAAATTGGAATGGACTTCCGTGGGGATCCATCTTCTGCGCTCCTTGAGGTCCTTGATCCTGAACAAAATAACTCCTTCAGCGATCATTACATTGAAGTCCCTTTTGACCTTTCAAAAGTAATGTTCATTACAACAGCAAATATGATAGAACCAATCCCCCCGGCACTACGGGATAGAATGGAGATCATTGAAATACCAAGCTATACGGAAGACGAGAAGCTCCAAATCGCGAAACAATATTTGGTCCCGAAGCAACTTGCAGAACACGGACTTTCCCCCGAACTCCTTACTTTTGATGATGCAGCTCTTCGTATGATCATCACCGCCTACACGCGCGAAGCCGGGGTAAGAACGCTTGAAAGACGTATTGCCGACGTCTGTCGCGGCGTAGCACGTGAAGTTGCAGAAGGGAAACAAGAACCCAGCCACATTCTCCCGGACGATCTCGTCAAATATTTAGGTCAACAAAGATTCTTCCCTGAAGTCGCTGAGCGGATCAATAAACCGGGCATCGCAACAGGATTAGCTTGGACTCCGGTCGGTGGGGATATTCTTTTCATCGAAGCGACAAAAATGAAGGGGAGGGGAAATTTAATTCTCACAGGACAACTCGGTGAGGTGATGAAAGAATCAGCACAAGCTGCCTTGAGCTACATTGCTTCGCAAGCAAAAGAGTTAGGAATTGACGAATCCTTCCGCGAGAACTTGGATATTCACATTCACGTGCCCGCTGGAGCCGTACCGAAGGATGGGCCGTCGGCGGGTGTTGCACTTTTCGCGGCACTCGCTTCGCTGCTGACAGCTAAAGTTGTAAGAAACGACCTTGCGATGACCGGGGAAATCACTCTACGCGGAGCTGTGCTCCCTGTCGGTGGCATTAAGGAGAAGGTCCTCGCAGCACACCGAGCTGGTATTAAGGCAGTGATCATGCCTGAAAGGAACAAACAAGATCTGGAAGAAGTCTCTCAAAATGTTAAGGAAGAGATAACCTTCTACCTCGTCAGGGAGATAAAGGATGTTCTCCAAATTATATTCTCCACTTCTATGAAAGAACAGCAGCTATCTCCAGAGCCAACGGCTGCGACGTAGATTCCCTCGCCTGAGGCAGCTTGATCTTATCCCCTTAGAAGGCACCTTTCTCATTCCGCATTCGGCGAACGCATTTTACCGTGGTTGATTTTTAGAATCTTCTTTCGTATAATGCATTGTACGATAATTGGTTATGAGGTTCATATGCCGATAAGCCGTGGGACACGATGGGCCATTGTTATTATCGGTATTCTTCTCCTGATCGGTCTTCTCGTGACGCTTCTGTTTTTTGCGCTGATCCGCGGAGGCGAAACAGAGGAGATAACAGGATATGGAGACAAAGTGGCTATTGTGGAGGTCAAGGGGACGATTCTTTCGTCTGAAAATGTTGTTCGTCAGTTGAAAAAGTTTGCAAAACAGCCCACTGTGCGTGCGCTTGTGCTACGAATAGATTCACCTGGTGGAAGCGCTGCGGCAAGCCAGGAAATCTATGAAGAGGTAAAACGCGTCCGTAACAGTGGAAAGCCTGTGGTCGCTTCGATGGGTTCCATGGCTGCCAGCGGAGGTTACTACATCTCAGTTGCCGCAACAAAAATTGTAGCTAATCCAGCGACTGTCACGGGGAGCATTGGCGTCATTTCTCAATTCATCAATGTTGCCGATCTTTTGAAGAAAGTCGGCATCCAGGAAACGACTGTCAAAACAGGAAAATTTAAGGATGCAGGATCTCCGTTTCGTTCGTTGACAGAGGAAGAGAAGCTGTACTTCCAGGAGCTCATGATCAACGTATATGACCAATTTGTAGACGCTGTTGCCTCGGAGCGTAATCTCCCGATCGACACCGTCCGCAAGTACGGAGACGGACGTTTGTTCTCCGGCGCGCAGGCAAAACGCATCGGGCTTGTCGATACACTTGGTTCGTTAGAGGACGCAATTCGGCTTGCGGGGAAACTTGGAGGAATTCGAGGGGAACCAGCGACCGTGCGAGAGCTGAAACGAGTTTCGTTTGTTGAACGATTGTTTGACTCTGCAAAGCAAAGCGTCCTCGGAAATCGGCTCGAAGAACCACTCCTCGAATATAAATTTGCTGCACCGCAATGAATATTAGGGGAAAAATAGTATCGAAAGTACAGTCCGCCGAAGGCGGAAAGGAGGTTCATCCTTGACGAAAGCAGACATTATTGATGTAATTGCTACGGCAACCGGCTTGACGAAGGTCGAGACAGAAGCTGTGGTGGATGGGTTTATCTCTACAGTGATCAATGCTCTCAAAGAGGGAAAGAGCATTGAAATACGTGGCTTCGGGAGCTTTAAGGTGAAGAAGCGAAAGAGCCGCGTCGCGCGCAACCCGCGCACCGGCGATCGGGTATTAGTGGACGAACACTTTGTTCCTTATTTCAAAGTCTCAAAAGAGCTTAAGAATTCTGTCAATGCAAATCTGAGTGCTGCAATGCCTTCTGCGACTTCCCAGCTAAAACCGGAGGAATCTCTGGGGGAAGAGAAAGATGCAGCTCAGAGTAATGATAAGAAATTGGATACCACAGAATGAAAGTAAAATTCGTTTGCCCGAACTGCGGCGCTGAATTGAAGCTCGGGGTAGCCTCCTGCACACATTGTCAGACCCCAATTGACTGGCCCCCCGAAATATCGTCACGAGAAAGCCGGAACACACTTTGCCCGGTATGCGGTTACAACAATCCAGCCGGCGTCGAGATATGCCAGAGCTGTGGAGCCAAGTTGCCGCTTACAAAATCGATTCCTACATCTCGTGGAGAAGAAAAAAGGGGGGCAACACGAAAAGTCTCGGTGCGTTTTGACTGGCAAATGTACGTTGCTACACTTGTAATTATCCTGGCAGCAATTGCAGCGTACATGCTTTACCAAAAGAAAAACCAACCTGGCACAAATGTGGAAGCACATGCAAACGTTCCTGCTGAAACAAAAGGGCTAATTGCTGAGATTCAGCGGTTGAAAAACCTGGTCGAGCAAAACCCATCTGATATGTTTTCAACTCTGCGGCTTGCAAACTCTCTCCAAGATGCAGGCTTGTACGACCAGGCAATTACATATTACAAGAGGTATTTAGCCGAAGATGAAAAAAATGCGGATGCCCGTGTGGATATGGCAATTTGCTATTTCGAACGCGGGGACTCTAAGACCGCAATCAGTGAAATTGAACAGGCGATCAAATATAACCCAAACCATCAGCTCGCATATTTTAATCTTGGCATAATCACTTTGACAGCGGGTAATTTAGAAAAAGCGACCAAATATTTTCAGAAGGCGATTTCGATTGATCCGAATTCAGATGTTGGGAAACGCGCCAAGGAGTTTCTGAAGCAGCACCAATCTCTTGCCAATCCATTACAATCAGGAAAGTAAGGAGGTGATGACATGCCGTGCGGAAGGAAACGAAAGCGGCATAAGATAGCTACCCACAAACGCAAGAAAAGGCTCCGGAAGCTTCGTCACAAGAAGAAAATCCGGTAGCAGTGATCCAATAAGATGAAAAGGCGAGGGAAAACATCCCTTGCCTTCATCGCTTAGCCTTGGACAACAATAGAAGGGAAAGGCAATATGGAAAACAACAAGGGAAATCTCGCAAAAGGGTTGGTCATCGGATTTATTGCTGGGTCAATTGTCGGGGCAATCATTGCTTTGCTCTATGCACCCAAGAGTGGGAAGGAACTTCGTGCAGATATCAAGTCAAAGGGAGAGGATCTCTTGGGCGAAGCTGAGCAGTATCTTGCTCGCGCACGAGAGAAAGCAACCGATATCATCAATGAAGGTAAAGCTCGTTCAGAGAAACTTATCGCTCAGGCTCAACAAAAAGCGGAGAGCATTCTTAAAGATGCCGAGCAAATCCTGTCTGCAGCAAAGGAGAAAGCTGGGCAAGTTTCTGAGGAAGCAGGAAAACTCAAGAGTGCAGTGAAAGCAGGGATTGAAACATACAAAAGTGAACGTGGCAAATCGTGAGCCATCCGCCGAAGGGAGAAAATGAACCGTGGAAACTATTCTCATCATCGCCCAGATCCTTGTTCTCGTTTGTCTTTCAGCGTTGAGCATTTACCTTATTGTAGTGTTGGTACGTGTTCGTTCCTCGCTGGAAGAATTCGAGAAATCCTGGCATCAGATCGCCACTAAGTCTGCCCCTGTACTTGAAAACCTGGAAGTTATCACAAGAAAGGCAAAAGAAATTAGTACAAGCATCGATGATCAAGTGGAGATGGTGCGCAGCTCTGTTCGCTCTGCAAAGGAGATCGTGGATAACGTAGTTCTTTTTGAGAGAAGGGTTCAACAGGAACTTGAAGGACCTGTTCTTGAGGGAGTTGCCTGGGTGGCAGCCGTATACAAAGGAATTAAGACGTTCTTTGAGAAACTCCGTGACTGATCGACTTTAGATATTTTGCCATCTGTGCCACAGGCGAATAAGCCTGGAAGATTTCAGAGAGTTAGCCCTACTGATCTGCTTCGTCAAAATGGGCTTACCTGAAATGCAGAATAGCAAAGTTTGTTCATCGGAATTCTATACGATTCGACCGGCATAGAAAAGAACTGAAAGGAGAGCTTCATTTGTCGAAAGAGTACACCCCAGAACACATTAGAAACATTGCACTCATTGGCCATGGAGGCTCAGGTAAAACTTCTATGGCTGAAGCAATGCTTTTTTCTGCTGGCGTAATTAACCGCATGGGAACCGTCCAGGACGGCACAACAGTCTCCGATTATCATACCGACGAAATCGAACGCCAGGTTTCTATCATAACCACACTCCTTCATCTCGAATGGAAAGGAGTAAAAGTCAACATCCTTGATACCCCGGGATATCAGGATTTCACAGGGGAAGTGAAAGCTGCTCTCCGCGTCAGCGACATCGGTGTATTATTCCTCAAAGCGGTTGAGGGCGTAGAGGTTGGCTCTGAACTTGTATGGGGATACACTGAAGAAAACAAAAACGCAATAATAATAGTGGTTAACAAACTGGATCATGAAAACGCTGCTTTCGATAAGGTTGTCACCTCAGCGAAATTACATTTTGGAAATGATGTAACGGTGGTGCAGTTTCCAGCGAATGAAGGACTCCAGTTCAATTCCATTGTTGACGTATTACGGATGAAGCTTCTCACCTATTCTGCCGACGGTACGGGGAAATACTCTGAAGAGGCAATACCCGAGCACCTTTCGACGAAAGCAAATGAACTACATCAGCAGTTAATTGAAAAAATCGCTGAGTCGGATGAGGAGCTTTTGAATGTGTTCCTTGAGAATGGGACGCTTTCCGAGGATCAGCTGGCGAAAGGACTTCGGACTGCACTAAGAAATCGGAGCATCTTTCCTGTGTTGTGTGCAGCTTCTACTCGGAACATTGGTGCTACGTCGCTGCTTGACTTCATCGTTGATCACGCACCATCGCCGGCAGAGATGCCCGAAACAATCGCAACGCTTACGGGGGATTCAAATAAAGAGATCAGACTGAAAGCTGACCCTAACGGCGAACCTGTGCTTTTCGTATTCAAGACAATTTCAGAACCACACATCGGTGATCTGTCATTCTTTCGCGTTTACTCCGGAACTGTGAGCGCAGGGCTTGATCTTGTTAACCAATCGAATGGTAAACCTGAACGCCTTAATCAGGTCTTCATGGTCAATGGGAAAGAAAGGAAGGACGCTGGCAAACTGATTGCCGGCGATCTTGGAGCTCTTGTGAAACTCAAAGATACACATACAAACAACACTCTCTCAAGCAAAAATCTCTCCGTGACTCTTAAGCCAATTCGCTTCCCTGATCCTGTCATCAGCGAAGCTATTGTTTCAAAAGCGAAGGGGGATGAGGAGAAAATTTCCAACGGTCTTCACGCTCTCCGCGAGGAGGATCCGACCTTTCTCGTTACTGTGGATGGGGCACTTCGGCAGACCGTGATCAGCGGTCAGGGAGAACTTCACTTAGCAATCATAGTGAAACGACTCAAGGAGCGATACGGAGTTGATGTAGACATTGTTGAGCCGAAAATTCCGTACAAAGAGACAATTGAAGGTGTCGCCGAAGATGCTGAGTATAAGCATAAGAAACAAACTGGAGGCCGCGGTCAATATGGTCATGTTCATTTGAAGCTTGAACCAAAGCCGAGGGGAACAGGGTTCGAGTTCGTCGACGCCGTTGTTGGCGGAGTCGTGCCAGGACGATTTATCCCCGCGGTGGAAAAGGGAATCCATGAGGCAATGCAAGAAGGGGTCATTGCTGGGTACGAAGTAGTCGATGTAAAAGTAACCTTGTTCGATGGTTCATCCCATCCTGTTGATTCCGATGAAATGTCGTTTAAAATTGCCGGCTTAATGGCGTTCAAAAAGGGATTCAGAGAAGCAAAGCCTGTTCTCTTGGAGCCGATTTATGAAATCGAAGTCCAGGTACCCGAAGAAAACATGGGAGACATTATGGGAGATATTTCCTCACGTCGAGGGAAAATCCTGGGGATGGATTCCCATGGCAACATGCAGGTGATCCGTGCACTCGTTCCTCTCAAGGAGCTATACAGGTACTCAACTTCACTCCGTTCGATGACCCAGGGGCGTGGAATCTACCACCAGAAATTCTCCCATTATGAGAAGGTGCCTAAAGAAATTGAAGAGAAAATCATTGCTGAAGCGCAGAAAGAAAAGGAGCACCAGAAGTGAATAGTGGGTTGGAGCGATTGTGGTCACCCTGGCGATCGAAGTACATAGAATCCTTCTCTAACAGCGAAGCGAAAACGTGCATCTTCTGCGATGCCTTGTCTTCTGATAATGACGAATCGCGATTCATTCTCTGGAGGGGGAGCGTTTGCTTTGCCATTCTAAACGTGTATCCATACAACGCAGGGCACGTCATGGTTGTGCCTAATCGTCATGTACCGTCAATTGAGGATCTAACCGATGCAGAAAGTGCGGAAATCATGTCTGCCACAAAACTCATGTTGCGTGGATTGACAAGAGCTATTCACCCTCACGGATTTAATTTCGGAGCAAACATAGGCCGCGTGAGCGGAGCTGGGATCGATGATCATGTCCACTTCCATATTGTCCCGCGCTGGAACGGAGATACAAACTTCATGCCCGTACTGAGTGAAACGAAAGTAATCTCCGAAGAGCTCTGCGCAACATACCACAAGCTAAGGTTAGCAATAGAAGAACTCAAGAAAGAGAATGCCGCAGCTTCACCATAGGTTCAGCTAACTCCATCCTTGATCTTATAATCTGATTTTACTTAAGCCACCACCCCACCGAACAAATTCCAAGAATATGAAGCCTCGACGTTCCCAGACTTAATTGCAATTCCGCACTTACAACGAAAACCCAAACTTCACAAGCAAGTCTAACATCACTCTCACAGGGCAAGGTCAAGGAAGCACTACATTGAATGGAAGTATCTCCGTCACAAATTCAAGTTATATTACAATTTCAAACCTGACTATGAGCGGGGCGTTGAGTCTGAATAACAATGACCACACATACTTTTCTAACGCTACTGTAACTGGTACTACTCTCGCAACCGACTACGGCGGCACTATGAACGAACTATACCGTGTCGGTGCAAGTAACATAGGTGCATCTTTCGGCTTAGTTGCTTATGCTGGCACAGGAGATTTGATAGAATCCTCAATCTCCAACGGCGATTGCGCAGTTTATCTCACCAACAACGCCTCCTACAACATTGGCACAAACAACACTTTCTGCACTAACGGAATTGACATCGATGCCGAGAATGGCGCTTACGCTTATGCAATAAGTAACACTTACAGCGCTCCACTCCCATCGACTATAAGAGGGAATGTATTCGTAACCGGGCAAAACGGAGTATGCAGTCAACCCAAAATATTACTGGCTAATAATAACGCAATTCAACAAGTACCCTCCGGGCTAAGAGCACTCGATGAACAATATCTGGCACTGTTGAGAAAAATCCATGACGATAAAGTGGCAAATAGATATGATGCGAAAAAATATGTTCAAGACTACCAGCAGTTGATTGATGGATATAAAAGCTTGATAAATGATGGAAATGATAAGAACCTAATTAAAGCCGCATTATCCAAACTATCTCATCTCTACAAGGGTATCGGTGATATCAGCGGCTTCAGGAATTACGTAGTTCAGACTTTAGCGAGCGCGAAACTGAGACACGCAGAATCGTATCTCAAGAGATATTTCATATGGGATTACGTGGACAGCAAGGAATATGAAAATTCACTGAAGGTAGCCGATGAGGTATTATCATCGCGGGATGCCCAAGAGGACTTGATGGCAGAGATGCTTTACGAGAAAGGACTGATATACAAGTATTATCAGAACAGCATCGAAAAGGCAAATGGAGTGTTTGCATCTCTAATGGATAAATATCCGTCAAGTCCGTTAGTTGCATTTGCAAAAGTCGAGATGAGCCCAAGTCCGGGTTATGCATCTAAGAAGATCGCAGTCGATATAAGCCAGCCTCTTGAGCCCATCGAATTAAGCAACTATCCCAATCCATTTAATCCGACAACGACCATTAGCTATGAGCTACCGTCTAAGAGCTTCATCACACTGAAGGTTTACGACGTCCTTGGCAGAGAAGTAAAGACGCTTGTCAGTGGTTATCAGGAAGCTGGATCGCACTCAGTACAATTCAATGGGGAAAATCTTCCAAGCGGAGTGTATCTTTACCGCTTGACGGCTCCCGGAGTGGTTCAGGTAAGAAAGATGTTGATGACGAAATGAGATAATTATTCGACCGTACCGATATTAAGCCCGAAAGATTTAATTGGTTCTTTCGGGCTTTTGTTTTGACTTCACAGCAGAGCATATCATTCTCTTTGTAGCAATAGTTTTCTGTGGCATAATTCTCAAGCGTACTCTAAACATATTGTACCTTATTCCCTTTTTCCCATGTGCAAAGCATGAGACATTATCTGTTCGCGCTGCCACAGCTTGAGATATAGATTGTTCACGTTGCTGATTAACCTGCAGTTTCTCATCTCTTTTCTCTACGAGTTTCTTCCTTTAAGTAGCATGAAATTGCAAGGGCTGAGGGATACTCCGGCGTCATCCTTTACATTCAGCACTTGATGCTTTATGCGAAAATCCCT
This sequence comes from Bacteroidota bacterium, assembly GCA_049973045.1. Lineage (GTDB taxonomy): Bacteria > Bacteroidota > Ignavibacteria > 0-14-0-80-59-12 > 0-14-0-80-59-12 > JBMFJZ01. The sequence continues at coordinate 471,477 of JBMFJZ010000002.1, forward strand.
GTCGGGTCGTAGACTCCGCGGTATTTGACAGGCTTCCCCTTTGGGCGCATTTGAGATGCTCAAGCAAGCAATTCCGTGCCTTGTTCTTTACCATCTCTTTTTGTAAATTTTTGTGCTTCAGGGCACGTTCTCAGCAATGATTAACCTTATCCCGGAAATCATCGTCGTTCTTCTGAGTTACCTCATTGGCTCGTTTCCAACAGCCTACGCCGTTCTGAAAAACCACGCTCAAATAACGGAGGGGAAAGAGATCAGGGAAGTGAAAAATGTTTGGTTTGTAATGCCAACAAGAACTGCGATAACTTTTCTCGCAATCGACGTTCTGAAGGGGATGGCTGCTGTGTGGATAGCTTTGGTGCTATTTGGCGAGAATTTCTTCCTGGAAACAAGCGCAGCAGTAAGTGCGGTTCTTGGCAACAATTACTCGCCGTGGTTTGGGTTCAAAGGAGGACGCGGTTTAGCAATAGCAGCGGGAACGCTGATTTTCATTGCCTGGAGCCTCGTGATCGTCTGGAGCATCTTCTGGGTCGTCGGGAAAATAACCCTGAAAAACTCCGACCTTGCCAGTGGATTTGCATTGATTCTGGTCCCTTTACTTATCGCAATTTTACCTAACCCTATTATCGCCTCCTTTATAAATGCGTCCCCTGGCGCTGTGAGAGTTTTTGTCTTCATTCTCTGCTCCCTGGTTCTTCTGAAACATTTGAAGCCAATTTGGAAAGCTCTTGTGCATCCAGAATCATACGGTCGGTCATAATGGCAAGAACACGGTGGTAAACATGAAACGAAGTGTTTTAACTTTCTTGCTGATGTTTGTTGTCCTCATCGTCGGCGTCGGGGTGGGATATTATCTAAACGGATATCCCCAGCCGCACAAAACACCAGTGGAGACAAATTCTGAGGGGTTTTTTCAAGTCTCTTCATCCACAGGGCAAGAACGCGATAGCCTAAGCGCAGAGCTTCAGAGGTCGAGGGAAACAGCGATAACCCGAACCGTCAGGCGTGTGAGCTCTGCTGTGGTTGGCATCAGCGTTGTTGAGATTGTTGAATACCATGACCCATTCTTCCGATTTTTTGAAGATGATCCCTTCTTCCGGCAATTCTTTGGGCGTCGGTTCAGTTATCAGCAGCCAGTCAAAGGGCTCGGCTCAGGATTCATCATTTCCCCGGATGGGTACATCGTCACCAATGACCATGTTGCGGGGAATGCAAAAGAAATTACCGTAACGCTTACTAACGGAGAGAAATACAGCGCAAAGGTTGTGGGCCACGATGTAGTTTCTGACATCGCGCTTCTGAAGATCGATGGCAAAAACCTGCCGTACCTTCAACTGGGCAATTCTGACGATGTAATGATGGGAGAGTGGGTCATAGCCTTTGGGAATCCATTTGGAATGTTTGAGATCAACGAGAAGCCCTACGTCACAGTTGGTGTGGTGAGCGCTCTCCACATGAATCTTCAATCCGATGACCCTCGCCGTTCCTACCGAAATATGATTGGAACAGATGCTGCGATTAACAGTGGCAACAGCGGCGGACCTCTTGTCAACAGCCTCGGTGAAGTTATTGGGGTCAACACAATCATCTACACACCTAATCAAGGGAATATCGGACTTGGCTTTGCCATACCAATCAATCGTGTCAAGTCTGTAATAGCCCAATTGAGGAAGCATGGCAAGGTTGAGCGAGCTTCCCAAACGGGGATTTCACTCCAGAAGGTTGACGCCCGTATTGCGAAATACTTCGGACTTGCAAAACCTACTGGGGTTATCGTGACGGACGTTGCCCGAAATAGCCCGGCTGAACGAGCTGGCTTAAAGGTGGATGATATCATCATTGAAGCCAATGGGGAACGCATCGACTCGGAGCAAGATATAAACGGGATTGTCAATGAATTGAATCCTGGCGATATGCTACGGCTCAAGATTTTTAGGGACGGTCGGTATCAAACTATAACCATAAGATTAGACGCTGCAAAATGATTCCGCGCTATACACGGACAGAGATGGGAGCGGTCTGGGCTGATGAAAACAAATTCCGGATCTTCTTAGAGATCGAGTTACTTGCCGCCGAGGCTCGTGCGGAGCGGGGGGAGATACCATGGAGCGATGTCAGAGAAATTCGGCGGTCCGCTCGATTCGATTTAAAACGCATCGATGAAATCGAGCAGCGGGTGAAACACGATGTTGTTGCCTTTCTTACAAATGTTGCAGAAAACGTCGGTCCATTGTCGCGCCATCTCCACTACGGGATGACCTCTTCCGATGTGCTCGATACAGCTCTTGCTGTGCAAATGAAACAATCCGCTGAATTGATCATCTCTGATTTACAAGCATTGCGCGAAACAATCAGCCAGCGGGCGAAGGAATTCAAGTACACACCAATGATCGGGAGAACTCACGGGGTCCATGCCGAGCCAATAACATTCGGTTTGAAGCTGGCTGGATGGTTCGCCGAACTCGGCAGACACGAGGAGCGCATTCGCCGAGCAATGGAAACAGTTGCCGTGGGGAAAATCTCTGGCGCCGTCGGGACATACGAACACCTTGATCCATCCGTTGAGCAATACGTGTGTGAGCGCCTTGGCTTAAAGCCCGCTCCTGTTTCAACGCAGGTCGTTCAGCGTGACCGGCACGCCGAGTTCATGACAGCACTTGCGCTTTTAGGCTCTTCACTTGAAAAGTTCGCAACGGAAATCAGGCACCTTCAACGCACAGAAGTACTTGAAGTGGAGGAACCGTTCACCGAAGGACAGAAAGGCTCTTCGGCAATGCCTCACAAACGAAACCCTGTGACGTGTGAACGGATTACTGGACTTGCAAGAATTCTTCGAAGCAACGCCATCGCAGCAATGGAAAACATTGCTCTATGGCATGAGCGCGATATTTCACACTCCTCGGTAGAACGGATCATCATCCCGGACTCGTGCATCCTTGCAGACTATCTTCTAGTGACATTTCGGGAGATTGTTCATGGACTGCTAGTATATCCCGAGAATATGAAGAAAAATCTTGAGCTAACTGGTGGACTTATTTTCTCACAAGCCGTTCTTCTGGCATTGACAGAGAAAGGCTTTTCACGGGAAGAAGCATACGCAATTGTTCAACAACATGCTATGCACGCATGGAAAACCCATGAGTCTTTCCGGGCTTTAATCGAGCATGATGAGAGAGTGCGCCGTGTTCTGAGTGAGCAAGAACTCGCTCAGTTATTTGACCCTCATAAGGCGCTGCGTCATGTTGATTTTGTCTTTCAACGCGTTGGTCTGGCATAGATAGTTTTCTCAGCATTCACAAATCTGCTGAAAGGAGCATTGCAATGGGAGAAAAATTTCAAAACTATATCGGAGGAAAGTGGGTTGACGCGAAGTCAGGGAAGACCTTCGAAGATCGGAATCCGGCAGACTGGGATGAAGTCGTTGGTGTATTTCCAAAGTCATCAAAAGAGGATGTAGACGAAGCTGTAAAAGCTGCCCGTGAAGCCTTCAAGTCGTGGCGGCTTGTTCCAGCTCCCAGACGCGGTGACATCGTCCGCAAGGCTGCAGACCTACTCGTCGCTCGCAAAGAGGAAATCGCTCGTCTGATGACACGAGAGATGGGAAAAATTCTCACGGAGACCCGCGGAGATGTCCAAGAAGGAATTGACACAGGCTACTATGCGGCAACGGAAGGACGTAGACTTTTTGGAATGAATGCACCTTCGGAGCTTCCAAACAAAATGAATCTTTCCTTCCGCATGCCAATTGGTGTTGTTGGAATCATCACCCCCTGGAATTTCCCGATGGCAATTCCAACATGGAAAATTTTCCCTGCTCTCGTCTCAGGCAATAGTGTCGTTTTCAAACCCGCCTCGGACACGCCAGCGACCGCAACAATGCTTGTGAAGATTCTGGAAGAAGCAGGACTCCCCGCTGGAGTGTTAAATCTCGTCCATGGTGGAGGAAATGAAGTCGGTATGGCAATCGTTGAACATCCTGACATTAATGCAATCAGCTTCACAGGTTCAACAGCAGTGGGGAAGAAAATTTCTGAACTTGGAAGCAAAACACTGAAGCGTGTCTCACTTGAGCTTGGGGGGAAAAATGCACAGATCGTCATGGACGATGCTGACCTTTCCCTTGCACTTGAAGGTGTTTTGTGGGGAGCCTTCGGAACAACAGGGCAGCGTTGCACAGCCACAAGTCGTCTCATACTCCACGAGAAGATCCATGATGAGTTCATGAAAATGTTGATCGAGCGTGCAGCCAAACTCAGACTTGGGAACGGACTTGATCCAGATGTCGACGTCGGACCCTGCATCAATGAGGCACAACGTGAAAAGATTCACAGCTATGTTGAGATCGGAAAACAGGAAGGGGCTCAACTGGTGCTCGGTGGTGAGTTCGCAACCGGAGGAGAGCTTGACAAAGGTTGGTTCTACAAGCCAACGATCTTCGACAATGTGAAACCGGCAATGCGCATCGCTCAGGAAGAAATCTTTGGACCTGTCCTTTCAGTAATTAAAGTAAAATCACTTGACGAGGCAATTGATGTTCTAAATGGAACAACCTATGGTCTCTCTTCGTCCATTTACACACGCGATGTCAACAGTGCTTTCCGTGCAATCCGGGACATTGAGGCAGGTATCACATACATCAACGGGCCAACCATCGGAGCAGAGGCACATATGCCGTTTGGAGGAGTCAAGCAAACTGGAAATGGGCACCGCGAGGGCGGATGGACTGTATTTGACTTTTTCACAGAGTGGAAAGCAGTCTACGTCGATTTCAGTGGCAAATTACAAAAAGCACAAATTGATACATACAAAGAGTGAGAGGTTCAGATGAAGAAACCAGAAACAGCTCATCTCAGGGAAATCCAGACGCGATCGCAAATCACTCCACAAGAAGTACATACCGTGCTCGGGAAGCATATCTTGGCTGATGGCTTCGATCTTGTTGTCGATCTCCGTAAAAGCCATGGTGTGCATCTTTTTGACTCACGCTACAACCGGTGGTTTCTGGATATTTTCTCTTTCTTCGCATCGTCGCCCGTGGGGATGAATCATCCGAAGATGACATCACCGGAGTTCCTCGAAAAACTTGCTCGAGTGGCGGTAAACAAACCGACAAACTCCGACGTCTACACAGTGGAGATGGCAGAATTTGTCGATACATTCGCTCGTATCGCTATGCCTGATTATCTTCCCCATGCATTTTTCATCGAAGGTGGTGCACTGGGCGTCGAGAATGCACTCAAAGCCTCCTTTGATTGGAAAATGAGGAAAAATCTGAAAAGGGGATTTTATCGTTCACTCTCCGATGAAAATAAACTACAGGTCATTCACTTCCGCCAGGCATTCCACGGACGAACGGGCTATACTCTTTCGCTAACAAATACCGATCCGGTGAAGATCGATTATTTCCCAAAATTCCAATGGCCCCGGATTTCAAATCCTGCAATCCGATTCCCACTAAACGAAAAAAATCTCGAGGACGTCAAGCAGCGCGAGGAGATTGCAATCAACGAGATCAAAGCTGCTATTCAACAGCATGGTCACAACATTGCAGCACTCATAATTGAGCCAATACAAGCCGAAGGGGGAGATCATCACTTTCGAAAAGAATTCCTTGAGGCGCTTCGTGTCCTGGCAGATGAGAACGACTTTATGCTGATCTTTGATGAAGTGCAAACTGGCATCGGCCTTACTGGCAAAATGTGGGCGCATGAGTACTTCGTAAAACCCGACATGATGGCATTCGGAAAGAAGACTCAAGTATGCGGATTTCTCTCAAGCACTCGCATTGATGAAGTGGAGGAGAATGTCTTCCAGAAATCTGGAAGGCTCAATTCGACATTCGGCGGAAATCTCATTGACATGGTCCGCTTTGCGAAGTACCTGGAGATTATCGAGGAAGAGCACCTTGTGGAACATGCGGCGCAGCTCGGAACATACCTTCTCGAACAACTACGTGCAATCGAGCAGGAGTTCCCTACACTCATAAGCAACACACGCGGACTCGGGCTCTTCTGTGCAATGGATTTACCAACTCCACAACTGCGTGATGAATTCCGAAAACAGCTTTATGCAAAGGGTGTGCTCATGCTCGGATGTGGAGAGCGCTCAATTCGTTTCCGCCCCCCTCTCATAATTCAACGGGAGGAACTTGATGACGGCTTACAGAGAATGCGAGACGTGCTTACAAAAATGAAATCGTAGAATGACCCTGAGCTTTTTCATCAACCCTCTCTTAGCATAGAGAGGGTTTTTATTTTCTAAGCACAAAACAATCAACATTGCATTTTCTAAGTTCACTTTCTAAATTCAAAGTTACAAAAGCATCCATAGCGATGAAGATCATTCATATTACCAGAGGGACCGCTGCACGAGCTATTCTCCGGCACAAGCAAAGGCGTTCAGCTGTCCACGATGCAGAAGCCATAGTAAGGAGAGTCATTGCCGATGTTCAAGAAGCCGGTGACAGTGCCGTTCGACGTTGGACAAAGAAACTGGATCAGGTTGAACTGAAATCATTTTGGGTCTCTGAAGAAGAGATCAACCACGCAGCAAAATCAATGCCTGTTTCTTACTCCAGATCACTTCGCCGTGCTGGAGCAAACATCTTACGCTTTCACAAGCTGCAACTGCGGACCAATCGAACGTTCACTACCCGCGAAGGGGCACAACTCGGATTCAGATTTGTTCCTGTGGAGCGAGTTGGCATTTACATTCCCGGTGGACAAGCAGCGTATCCTTCTACCGTCCTGATGAATGTGATTCCAGCCCAGGTTGCCGGGGTTCGTGAGATCATCATTGCTTCGCCTCCGTCATACAGTGGGTCTGTGCATCCAGCAGTTCTCGGAGCCGCGGGATTTCTCGGGATCAAGCGTATTCTTCGCATTGGCGGGGCACAAGCAATTGCCGCTCTTGCTTTCGGGACAGAAACCGTACGGCGGGTCAATGTGATCACCGGACCTGGAAATATTTATGTTGCAACCGCAAAGAAACTCGTCTTTGGTACAGTTGGTATCGACAGCATCGCAGGACCAAGCGAGATTGCAATTCTTGCCGGCGACTCAGCCAACCCCGCATTCATCGCAGCAGATTTGATAGCCCAAGCAGAGCACGACCCCTCCGCTGTTGCCATAGCAGTTACAACAAGCGAATCTATGGCAAATGCCATCTCCAACGAAATACGTAAGTTAACCAAGGCAACCCCGCGACGTCTTACGGTGGAGCAATCTCTTTCAAATAATGGCCTTATTGTGATTGCTGATTCTCTTGAAAGCGCTATTCAGTTCATAAACGAGCTTGCACCAGAGCATCTGGAAGTTATGACGAAACAGCCGGAGCGCATTGTAGAGAGGATTCGAAATGCAGGGGCAATTTTTATTGGTCAATATTCCCCTGTTGCCCTCGGGGATTACTGGGCGGGTCCAAATCACGTCCTCCCCACAAACGGCACTGCTCGATTTGCTTCACCATTGAGCGTATGGACATTCATGAAAATGCAAAGCGTACTCAAATTTTCTCGGACAGCTCTCAAAGGTGCAGCTCATGACGTTACAACTTTTGCTTTGCAGGAGGGCTTCTTCGCCCATGCAGATTCGATCAACATCCGACTGAAGGCATAACGATATGGTTGATCCCCGTTCACAGATCAGGCAGATTGTCCGATCCTTAGAACCATACACGGTTCCCGGGCATCTGGCGCCAGTGAAGCTCAATCAAAATGAGAACCCATTTGATCTGCCTGAGGATCTGAAGAAGGCAATCCTTGATCGATTCCTCACAGAGCCCTGGAATCGGTATCCCGATGCTCACCCCGTCGAACTCACCAACGCCATAGCAGAATCACTCGGCGTTCAGGCGAGGCAGATCATCATTTCAAACGGATCAAACGAGCTTATTTACACTATCATGATGAGCACCGTGGAGCCAGGTGTCAAGGTCTTTATTCCTACACCAACCTTTTCCCTGTACGAAAAAACGGTACGTATTCTCGGGGGTGAAGTGATAGATGCTCCAATGCACCATGATCTTTCCTTCGATCCTGGAGCAATCCTTCGCTCAATTGAGAAGGAAAATCCGGCACTTGTTGTGCTTGTAACTCCACACAGCCCTACAGCGCAGGTGCTTCCGCCTGAGGCACTGGATGATATAATTTCGGCAAGTCGTGGGCTGGTCATCATCGATGAGGCATACATAGATTTTACCACTCATCCATCCGCCCTCAAGTATCTTCAGACTCACCGGAATGTGATCGTTCTTAGAACGTTTTCAAAAGCCTTCGCCTTCGCAGGGGTGCGGATTGGGTTTCTTGTAACCAGCGCAGAACTCCGAGAAGAACTGATGAAAACAAAGCTTCCCTTTGCTGTCAATCGTTTTTCAATGCTTGCTGCGCAGGAGGTGCTCAAGCATCAAGACCTCGTGCGGGAGCACATTCAAACCATCGTTGCAGAACGCGAACGTGTCTTCAACGCCCTACGCCAGATGGACCATGTTGAAACGCATCCTTCGCAGACAAACTTTCTTATCTTTCGTACACAATATGCTGCGCAAGTCCTTTTCAACGAGCTCCTTGCTCGTGGCGTACTGGTCCGAGATGTGAGTTCGTACCCGATGCTCGAACGAATGCTTCGCGTTACCATTGGGTCATCCGAGGAAAATGACCGGTTTCTTGAAGCACTTAAATCATCATTAAGCTACCTGAATAATCTTCGAAGGAGAGACGTAAATGAACATCGTTGTCTGCATTAATCATGTGCCTGACACTGAAACCAAAGTGAAAATAGGCCCTGATGGGAAAACCATCGACAGGACTGGTGTGAATTACATTCTCAACCCCTATGATGAATTTGCTATCGAAGAAAGTCTGCGCCTCAGAGAAAAATTCGGTGGACAAGTCACTGCTATTTCACTTGGGAGCGATGTTCATAAGGAGACGCTTCGGAAAGCATACGCAATGGGCGTCGACAAGGCGATCCTTATCAAGGATGATTCCGTCCGTGATTCCTTCGGAGTTGCCCGTGCGTTAGCTGACGTTATCAAAGAATTGAACCCTGATATTGTTTTTTTCGGGAAGCAATCTATAGATTATGATGATGCCCAGGTGAACGGCATTGTTGCGGAAATGCTTGGTTTGCCCTCCGCTTCAGTCATTGTGAAATTAGAAATCGAAAACGGCGTTGCCCGAGTTGATCGAGAAATTGAAGGTGGGCACGAGATTGTCGAGGTGAAACTCCCGGCGGTTTTCTCAGCACAGAAAGGTCTGAATGAACCACGATACCCATCTCTGAAAGGAATTATGCAGGCGAAGAACAAGCCAATTGAGGAGCGAACTCCATCGCCGGCAACGCCAAAGGTTGAAGTCCTCAGCATGCACAAGCCTCCTGCAAAAGGTGCGGGAAAAATTATCGGCACGGATTCAAGCGCAGTGCCGGAACTTGTGCGGTTACTACATGAAGAGGCAAAAGTTATCTAACTGCGAACATCAGAAAGCAATGAGGTGCTATCATGGGAATTGAAAATGGAGCCAGAGGCAACACAGTGATTCTTGCCTTTGCTGAGCAGCGTGATGGAAAGCTGAAAAAGAACGCCTTTGAAGTTGCCCGAGCTGCTCGCACCCATGCAGACCAGCTTGGGGGGATGTGCTTTTGCCTTGTGATCGGTCACAATGTGAAAGAAGCCGCCGAGCAGCTTGGTGGCTACGGCATTGAAAAAGTTTTGGTGGTTGATGATCCGGCACTCGCAGCATATTCGACCACTGCCTACGCAAAGGTTGTTGCAGAGATTGCCCAGCAAAGAGGTGCCAATGTGCTTTTCCTGCCTGCCAGTGCAATGGGCAAAGACCTCGCGCCCCGCGTTGCAGCCAAACTCGATGCGGGACTCGCTTCAGATTGTACGGCTCTGCGCGTCGACGGAGGGGAGCTCATTGCAACGCGCCCTGTCTATGCCGGGAAAGCACTTATAGAGGTGAAAATCACCTCTGAGGTGAAGATTTTCACATTGCGACCCAATGTTTTCACAGCAGGGAAAAATTCGGGCGCCCGAGCAACCGTTGAAATAACTTCCGTGAAGCTAACTGAATCCGACTTCGCAGCAAAAGTTGTTGACGTGAAAGTTGCTACTGGACGCCCGGATGTCACCGAAGCGGATATTGTTGTCTCCGGCGGTCGAGGTATGAAAGGTCCTGAAAATTTTCACCTTATTGAAGAACTTGCTGATGTACTTGGGGGTGCTGTTGGAGCTTCGCGCGCCGCTGTCGATGCAGGCTGGCGACCACACGATGAACAGGTAGGACAAACAGGGAAGACCGTCTCACCGTCGCTTTATATTGCCTGCGGCATCAGCGGAGCAATCCAGCATCTCGCTGGAATGTCTTCATCGAAAGTCATCGTAGCAATCAACAAGGATAAGGACGCACCAATTTTTCAGGTGGCTGACTACGGCATTGTGGGAGATGTTTTCGACGTTCTTCCAGCTCTGACAAAAGAGATGAAAAAGTTTCTGGGAAAAGAGTAAAAAGATGTTACGTTGGTTGACTTTTTTAAAATCACTGGGTAAATTGATGTGCGTAGAAACTGATGAATACAATTGAGGTAAATTGTGGAAAAGGTACAGGTTGATATTCTTGGACTCTCATCAACTCCCTCTGCAGGCAGTGGAGGAGCATATGCTTTGATTCTGAAGGAAGTCGACGGTGAACGTAGACTTCCAATCATCATCGGAGCCTTTGAAGCACAAGCCATCGCACTAGAAATGGAGGGGATCAAACCCCCAAGGCCATTGACCCACGATCTAATGAAAAACATCATCGATACACTTGGCATCACACTCGTTGACGTCATCATCAATGAATTACGCGACGGGACATTCTACGCACAAATCACCCTCGAATACTCCAGCATTGTTCAGGAAATTGATTCGCGACCCAGCGATGCGATTGCCCTTGCGGTCCGTTTCGGCGTACCAATTTATGTTTCCGAAAAAGTGATGGAGGAAGCTTCTTTCCTGCCGGAAGAAGAGGAATCATCAACGAGACCTCAGCCTGAGAAACCAGCTACGAACAAGACAAGTAGACTTGAGATCCTTCGCTCTCAGCTCAAAGAGGCAATTGAAAAAGAAGAGTACGAGAAAGCTGCCCGACTTCGGGATGAAATCCGTAAATACGAGATGGGGGGATAACTTATCCCCAGCTATCTCTCATATAATAGGAGAGCACTATGAAGCTTTTCTTCACGACCACCATCTCAACAACTTTCCTGATGCTTTCGCTATTCACTGCTACAGCGCTTCCACGTGTTGCTCAGAGACAGGAGCAACAGACTACGATTCAGGCATTGATGGCGGAGGGAAATAACTATCTGGAAAAGACTTTTGATGACCGGAAGGCACTCGAAACGTACGAGAAGATTTTACAACTCGATCCAAAGAACTATGAAGCACTCTGGAGAGCAAGTCGCGCCCTTTCAAACATTGCCTGGCATATGCCTACAAAAGACAGTGAGGGGAAAAAGCAGGTTCTCGCAGTCTACAGCAAAGCACTGGACTATGCCGAAAAGGCTATTGCGTCGAATCCAAATGGGTCAATGGGATATACCCAGCGGGCGGTCGTCAATGGACGCATCGCACTGTTTAAGGGAGTCTGGGAATCAATCGACCTTGTCAAGAAGGTAAAAGCGGATTGTGAAAAGGCACTTGCGCTTGATCCCAATAACAACCTTGCATGGTATGTCTTTGGGCGCACACACATGAAGGCGGCTGAGAAACCTTACCTATTTCGACTACCGCTCGGGCTGGGCTGGGCAAATATGAAAGATGCCATCAAAGACTTGGAAACCGCAGTTCAACTCCGCCCCAATTTTATAATGTACCGTCTCGACCTTGCCCGCGCCTACATTGAAGAAGACCAATACGCTAAAGCTCGTGAACAGCTCCAGATAATCCCTTCTCTCCCAACACTCAACGAAGATGACGGGCAATACCGACAAGAAGCAGCCCGCCTGCTGAAAGAAACACAGAACAAATAAGACCACATCAGCTTCACGAGAACGGAAATCGGGCAAACTTCTAAAGGCTGGAAGTTTGCCCTCCCAGTAGCTGTTACTTTCAGACTCCGTTCTGGGTTACGACGGTTTCTTAAGCCCGAGGAGGGCGAGCTTACGGAGTTGTACCTTGCGGGCCGAGCTTATTAACCAGACGGGAGAGCTTTGATTTCTTGTTAGCAGCGGTATTCCGATGGATGATTCCCTTTGCGGCAAGACGGTCAAGAGTGGAGACAGCCTTCGTCAGGGCTGAAATGGCTTCCTCTTTTGTTGCCGCTCTCTGTACACGCTTGATGGCGGTTTTCATCCGAGAGCGCGCCACTCTATTCCGCTCGCGCCTCCGAAGACTTTGCCGGTGACGCTTCAAAGCTGATGCATGATGAGCCATGAAATCCTCTGCTCCTAAAAATCAGTTAACAACCGTAATAATTATACCAAAATCAGATGGGAAATGCAAAAAGGAGGCACAAGAGCTCGCTTTAACGCCAGTTACTTAACGGCTTAAAAGATGTGGCATTTCTCACTAAGTTCTAAGGTCTGTGCGTATCACCGCTGGATAATTCATTAATCCTCTGCCGAGTTCTTTCTAACAACGCTGTGTCAGCAGAAACCGCAGCCCCCAGTGAAATACATTTTCGGTACCACTGCAATGCTTGCCTCGATTCGCTCGATAGGTCGTATGCGTAAGCCAAACCATAAGCAACCTCAGCATCGGACGGATCAATTTCATTTGCCCGGCTGTAGCTTTTGATCGCACCGCTGTAGTCCTTCACCTTGAGATACAGAGCACCAAGGCTTTTCATAACTACCACCGGGAACTTTAACGATTGCTGCGAAAGTGTATAGGCCTGTCGCAGTTCGCTCTCGGCTGCATCGTATTCGCCAAGTTGATAAAGCGAGAGCCCAAGATTATAGTGCACCGCTGGGCTCGTTGAGTCCCAGCGAAGCGCCATACGATAGTAGGCCGCGGCTGAATCGTACCTCCCCATTGCGTAAAACCACTTTCCAATCGCACCGAGAGTAGAAGCACTCGTATCACCTGAGAGACGAAGATACTTTTGCATAAAGATAATTGATGTAGTGTAAGCATTGGTTCGCCGCATTATCCGTTCATAATAATATGCCAACCTCTTTGCGACAATCGGCGATTGCTGATCTCTGAGCATAAGATTGCCATAGATAGTGCCGGCGCTATCGTTAATTCCAAGTGCAAAATACGCATCAGCAAGTGATAGTCTAGCTAAAAAGTTTCCTGTGTCTCTTTCAACGGCGCACCTTAGATATGGAAGTGCATCCTCAAATCGCTCAGCATTGGCAAGACATCTTCCAAGGGCAAAAAGCTCATCTGCGCCCGGATGACTACCCAGCATCATTTTAGCTCGATCATAATCCCGGAGCGCACACAATGTTTGAATTGCTTCCACCCGTGCAACCCTTAACATAGAATCTCTTCTAAAAGCCTCAGCAAAGCTTTCAACAGCGCCTTGTAAAATGCCCATGGCAGATAGCGTTCTCCCCCGGAATAAATACGCAAGCGCCGACAGCGAATCGTTATGACAAGCGATCTCGAATGCTGAGCGCGCTGCTGAATAATTACCAATGTGATAGAGACACAAGCCGACGTAGTAGCTCAGCACCGTATCACGTGGATTAACTGTTTGGGCTTCTTGAAATATTGCCAGCGCCTTGCGATAATCGCCAAGCTCATACCGCACCATGCCTTGCTGGAAAAGGGAATCTCGTCCCGGAGAGATCCCGGCAAACAATTCGCCCGCGCTCAAGAACACACCCAGAAGCATAGACAACAACAGATAACGCTTCATAGAGTCCTCCCGGCTGATTATCAGTTAGCGAAAGTTTGAGACCGTCAAAATATAATAACAATCCGCGTGAAAGACAAAAGAGGAAAAGAAAATGAGGCTGGCTCCTCTGGTGTTAAAGGAAAAGCATAAGTGCTTCCGCAAATCGCTTAAGCGACTCAGTCGCCAAGATAACGCCTCACCTTTTCCAGGAAACTTGCAAAGCGTTCAGGAGATCTTGAGCTCAGAGCCTGTGCGTAAATGACCCGCCTTTTTCGGTCAGATAGCAGTGCAACAGTAAAAGAAGCTGGAAGGTGAAGATGAGCATAGATAACAGCAGATGGATCAATAAAGGTATCTGATTCAAGACCAAAAAGCTTTGCAGTAGGAAAAGTTTGCCTTGCATCCTCACTCTCGGAAATAATTAGAAACGGAGCTCTTCCTCTTGGAAAGTGTACCTGCTGTCCAAGCCAGCCTTGCAGTGTTACCTCTAAACAGGAACTGCACGCACGTGGAGGTTCAAGGATAAGAATGGAGTATTCTGATGCACTAACAATCTCAAATTTCATCTTGCGCCCGAAAGCATCGAGAAGAACTGTGTTGAGAAGCTGCTGCCCCTCAAGAGAATCAAGGAGCGAGAACAGGTTGTTAACCGCATTTAACTCCATGCGCAGATTCACTTCTGACCGCTTAATCATCGTCACTTCATTTGTAAGCTGAATATTTCGGTATGTGGCAAGCAAAGCAACGACAGCAGAAAGAGAAAGGGCAACGAACTGCCACAATCTCCGAGATGATAAAAGATTCATCCTCCGCATGATCGCAAAACCGTTCAGAACTGCCGCGGTGCGACAGAAGTTACAACCTCAGTTTGTACGCAATAATCGGAGGAGGGGGGAGATTGCCCTGCGAATCCATCCGCACTTCCTCTATCCTTTTTTGAAAATGGACAATATCATCGGTAGAAACGGATTTCCTCAATGGGGCGATTTCGTTAGGTAACTGAATCCCGCCCGTGAGAAAATGCCCATTAACATCGTAAAGCTCGAGGAAGCTGGGCCGGGGCCTGCTCCGACTCAAACAGACAATTACCACCCCATTACGCAGTACAAGAATCGGAGAAACAGCTGTGAAAGCATTTAGCTTCGCAGTATCATAAGGAGAAACGGGGGATTCCAACGGATGGTAAATAGAGTTTTTATGGCTGAGTACACCAAGGGAATCACCGTCACTGTTAAATTTCTTGACCTCGTACTCAGAAACGTGAACAGCAAAGACATCGCCAACTCTATCAACTGCAATAGTCCCGCCGACTATTGGTATCCCATCAACCATCATGTGAGAGGAGGGTGAGCCAAATGATTTCACTTCACTCCCATTTCTGTCGTACTTGTGGATTACCTTCGCTCCAGTTTGCGGTGGCGAATAGACGTCGTACACGTAGAATCCATCATCTTCAGTAGGAGCGATGGCATACCCATTCGTCACAGGATAAGAAGCCTTATAATTTCCAAGGGAGTCAAAGCGTGTTACTCTCATGCGCTCAAGCACAAGAAGGTCTCCCGTTGAGCTCACCGTTAAATCTGCAATCCGTCGATATTCTCCTGGGCCAGCGCCGTATCTGCCAATCTGTTTCTTAAATTTCCCATCGCTGGTGAATAAAAGAAGTTGCTTCCCGGGATTATCAGCCACAACAATGTCACCATTCTTTAAAAAAGTAACCGCAGAAAGATCGCCGATTAAGTGATGTGCATCAGACTTCAATTGGATCTCTTCGACTTTCTCGAACAGCTCATTAAAAGAAGTTTTTGAGGCAATTTTCATAGCTATATCTTTCGGCAGTGAGTATTTACGTTGCTCAGTGCGCCGTGAGCATGAGAGCGTCATCATAAGTATCGACAAGAGGAACAAAAAAGGGACAAGCATTCGATTACGCATAATTTGCTCCTTTAGGTTGGGAAAAAACACAAAAGCAGTCCCTACCATTAGTTGGTGGAGCTGCTCAGATCAAGGATCACAACCACAATCAGGAGTTCCACCGCAATCGGGACACTGGTTTCCACCGCATGGGGAACAACCCCAGTAACTCCCTTTCGACGGGTCCAGCAAGCGCTTAAGGTGCATCGCGGCGCTTCTCTTAGCGCATACGCTTTCTCCACATCCACAGTTGGTTCTCACTCCCTTTTTGTTTGTGACGAGTGCGGACATAAGCCAACCATGATTTTTATCGCAATTAAAATATAACAAAAAAACACCTTGTCAAATAGCGGCACAAAAAAGTTGACAAATTATTTACCGCCGCTGAAACTGAAATCCATGGGAAGGGAATATACAAAAACTTGATCATAGAGCACATGTCATTGCACAACCACATGGGAGCCCCAATGCTCCAAAGACATAACCCAAGAAGACATGCAGGATGAACCTGCACTGTTGTAGAGGTTATCTACCTATGATACGGATCAACGCTTTTCCGTGGACACGGTTCCAAGACGTATCACCGAATTCCGATGCATACCTCATCAAGATCTTTCCAGTAGAATCGCAGCAAATCGTCGTTGGTACCCGATACAGCATAACATTTTCTCCCGGATAGTTCAAGAAAAAGCAGGGAAAGGAAATCTGATATCTGTGAACTAACGTCGCTCTTTCGCGCCAACTGATATCAGGGCTGACGAAGAAGATCGACGCACGGCTGTTCAAACGATGCAACTTTTTGAAAGTTTCTATGTCTTCCTCCATGCACGCTTCGCAGGCTTTCGGGGATACGAAATAGAGAACCATAAGCTTAGGTTTGTTCGTCGTTGCATTTTGCGCTTTCTTTGCCAAAAGCAACAGGTCAGGAGGAATCCTCTCCCCGAGCCAGCTTATATCAACCTTAAGCTCATCAAGCTTCCGATGAAGCAAGGCAACCCTGCCGTTAGCTTCCTGAAGCTTCAGCCTCGCAAACAAAGCTAAACTTGAAATAACCACAAACATCACAACAAAGAAAGGGAACCAAAGTCTATCTACTCGTGTCAATGGAAATGCCTTAGAGCCCATACCACTACCTTTGGATTTTCATTGAGAGAAGACGGTTCAATTACGCTGTATAACCTTCCGTAAGAGTCAGCCGCCAGAAAACGAACACTTCTGATGCCTTGCCCCAGCGGAATTCCGTCCTGCCTGAAGAGAGCTAACCAAATATCCGACATCTCCAGACGACCCGTCGCACTTTCTCTTGGAGACTTCATTCTACTATATTGGACACCAAGCATACCATAAGGCGCAATGAATAACCTTGTCACGCCACTAAAGGAGGATACGAACTTAAGGGGTGGCTCGTAGATTCTCGACTCGTCGGGAGGAATGTAATTGGCCAAGCCCTCAAGAGGAAACCGCGAGTTTAATTGTCCAGCGCTGTCAAATACCCCTACAGAGCTGCTAATGTAATGGGCTACAAATACCCTCGCACCATCGCCGCAAATACTGCCGCCTTTCAGCACAAATGGGAGCTTCTTCAAGATAGTCGTTGGAGAGAAAAAACCTGTTATGAACCTCCCTGTATAGTCTCTTTCTTCCACTAAGTAATCCACTCTTCTTGCCGGCATGAACAGATAGATATGCCCCGATTCATCACAATAAATCTGGTAAACAGACGATGGGACGCGAAAAGAAGAAAGGAATTTTCCGGAATGGTCAAATAACAAAACCAGATGGGACGCGCCATCTGCGACTATCCACTGTTTTGTCCGCTCATTGTAAGCAACAGAAGTAGCTCGTCGGCATTCGCCTGGCCCAGCTCCATACCTACCAATAAAAAAGACGAAATTGCCGGAACTATCAAATACAACTGGGGTTCTATTGGCTTCATCAACAATTGCAATCTGACCGAGTCTGTTCACAATCATATCTCTGATGTCCCCAACGAAAACGGTGTCTGGCATATGAAGAGCTATCACCTTTAGCTGATGATACACCTCTGTGACGCTCCGAGCGTTTTTAATTGTCTTGACAAGCTCAGGCGGAGGCTCTGGCCCCTTGTATGTAGCCCCAGGGCGCCTCGAACATCCCGCAAAGAAAACCGCAACGCCAAGCAAAGTTAACAGCAATTCCCTTATCATTGCCTGCCAACCTCCACCTGAGTTTGCCTTCACATCAAGAGCACGAAGTCTAAAAGCAGCAAGAGCACCTTGAGTCCTCTTTACTCGCAGGGGTCATCATTTACGCAAGCCGCGCACTCCATTCCACTTGGGCAGGATGTGCACCCGTTCCCCCCTGCCGCCTGGCTTAGACACCACGCAGAGAGCTTTCGTTGGATTCTCATACGCTGCCACAGACTTAGGAGTAAAAGTGGGTATCAAAATGTCAGCATACGAGATGACCACCGCAAGCGCCAGCGTCGCAACCAACCCCCGATAGAATTTTGTTGTCTTCATCTTTCAATCCTCCTTATTGTTTGTGGTTTTTATTATTGTTACTACGAGTCCACCGATGAGCATAATATTCTCCGCAAAGAACTTCCAGTCAACTCCTCGGTGGATGAGTGTCCCAAAACATCCGCATTCAGAAGCGTTGCCCGAGGCATATCTAAGAAGAGTAAAAACGGTAAACACTGAGACCATAAGCAATAACGTTAAGCTTGAAATCTTCGGGAGGTAATTCAGGACTAACATCAATCCTAAAACAAACTCTGCAAATGGCACTAAAATTGAAAACGGAATTACAAATGCCTGAGGTAGAATATGGTAATCCCTGACAATCTCAGAGAAGCCATACACATCCCACATCTTCGCTACACCTGAAATTATAAACACAAGCCCAAGAAACCTTTGCAACAATCTGCCGAACATCCCGCTCAGA
>JBMFJZ010000002.1:490152-508569 GCA_049973045.1 Bacteroidota bacterium
CACATCTTCGCTACACCTGAAATTATAAACACAAGCCCAAGAAACCTTTGCAACAATCTGCCGAACATCCCGCTCAGAGCAAGATAAATCGTGATTTTTATCGACATTAGAATATAACAAAAAAAACACCTTGTCAAGTAGCGGGACAAAAAAGTTGACAAATTGCTCAGGGAGTGGTTTCAAGGAACGTACTTCTTAAACACTGTAAAGGGAAGCTGGATTCCACGTTGCAAAAATCACAGAACCGCTGTGAGCTAACCGAAGGAGATACGCTTGAAATAAAAACGATGTAACCCAAAATATCTTTTTAACCCTGAGAAATACTGCAGCACACAATTGATAATGCATTAGCTCGCCAAAATAGAAGGAGCTAAGTTCCTAATATGAGCGCAATTACCTAAAATATTGAACCTATCACCGGCTATCTTTTCAACCAGTTCTTTTCTGCCGGCGTTTTTGATTATTGGCTTGCCCTCCGAACAGTTAAAGGTCACGGCGGCTGAAGAGTGCGCAAGCAATTGCAAAATAGACAGAGCCTTGGACAACTCCCATTACAAATCCCGTTACGGATACCGGCTTACCAAGAAGAAGCCCCTGGGTTATCGCATAAAATTTTCCCATTGGAGGGATCAAATAAGGGATAAGGGTCAGAATAGCGCTATCAGTTTTTTCGATTGCCGCTACCAACGGACCAAGCAAAAAATAGATGATAATACTAAGTAAAACAACCCCAGTGCCACTTCCCACGAGAACCGCAAAAAGGGAGCAAACGCCTAAAAGAATGGTAACTTCTACGGTGAATGAAAGCGCACCTAAAATAGGAGCGAAAACTAACGCATCGAGCTTGACTGAGAGGATAAGGGAAATAAGTGAAGAGGGGAGAAGCACGTTTGCGAGAGATGCCAGCACTATTCCAGCGAACTCCGACAAGAAAAAATTCTCACGGGAATGAATCCTTGTGAGTACTACTCCAAGAAACGGATCCTTCAAGTCTTCCGTAAATAAACTTGCGACACCCACGATAATGAAAAACATAAGCCCCCCATGCAGTGATTCTGCAAGCGATGGTAGCATGATATTCTGGTACATAGCCACTTGACTGGTCTCGCGGCCAAAGATGGTTATCGAAACTACTTGTCCCTGTTCCAGCTTGAAATGCACCCCGAACAGGAAGAAAACAAGGACTGCAACTTCGACAATAGCAGCAAATAGCAAACCCGGTTGGAGCAAAGTCCTTCCGAACGCGTGCTTGATAACGGGCCAACTAAGCATTACAATCTCCACCTACGTAAGAGATGAACACGTCTTCGAGAGTTGTCAGAAGTGGACTCACAGATTGAACAGCAATGCCATTTGTTCTCAGGTCAGCAAGAAGTGCATCGAGCATTTCAGCCCCTTTCACAGTACATGTCCAACCGGAGGCTTCCTCTTGGAAATCCCATTTTTTACCCAAGATAGGCTTCCGAGCTGTTTGAACTTGATAAAGCTGATCATGAGGCATTATGTCTTTGAGCAATCCTTGAGCAACCATCCTTCCCTTATGTAAAATGCCAATTTTATCAGCGACCATTTCAACTTCCGACAGAAGATGCGAATTGAGGAGAATGCTCACACCATTGTCCCGGAGGTTAATGAGAATCTGGCGGACCTTCTTTCTTCCGAGTGGATCAAGCCCTTCTGTTGGCTCATCCAGAAACAGCAGCTGCGGTTCATGGAGCAACGCTTGCGCAATTCCAAGGCGCAGCACCATCCCTTTGGACAACGAACCAAGTTTCCGTGATCGAACCTCCGACAATCCAACCTGCTCCATCACTTCATCTACTCTCCGCCGTAGTTCTTTTCCCTTCAAGCCACTTAGTGCGCCAAGGAACATCAAAACCCTTTGGGCTATCAAATTCTTCTGTGGCTGAAACAGCTCAGGCAGATATCCAACCTTGTCTTTCCACATTCCTGCTGAAACCGCCATGCCGAAAAGGGTTGCAGTGCCGCTAGTTGGTTTGACAAGACCAAGGAGTACCTTAGTAAGGGTGGTCTTACCGGCACCGTTCGGTCCTAAAAGCGCAAAGATCTCCCCTTCTCCGACCTCAAACGAAACACTTTCAAGCGCGTGAATTGTTTCCCTTCTGAAAACGCGTGCGTCATAGACCTTTGTCAAATCTTTTGTCTCAATTACGCTGGTCATACTGAAAGCCTTTCAGTTAACGAGAGCGGATAAGATATCGCAAAACATCTTCTCGATGCTTTGAACCAATGGGAATCTCCGAAAAGAAAAGGGTCTTTCCCGAATTGTTAGTTACGGCTAAAGCGCTTTTCTTCACAGAAAGACGAACAAATAAACTATCCGGACCAATAAGAATCGGAAACGTTATTCCGTTTGCCTTTGCCCAGCGGGTTAAACGAAAAGGATTCTTAGGATCGGCTATATCATCCTGACGGAACAATGCAACTGCTCGACCTTGGTCACTCCCCTTTAAATTCGTTCGTATTGAATCACAAAGGGCGATAAAATCATCAAAGCACAAAGGGCAATTGAAGTCACGGAAATTCAGAAAGAAAAATAACCTATTTCCATCAGAAATGGAAGCAAACGCCTCGCTCTTTTCCCTTGCGAACAAGAATGCCTGACTCATGTCTATGCTTGCATATTTCCGCACGTGATCATACACCGAGTGCACTAAACTGACCTCCAGGTAAAGGACTATACTCCCTGCGACAGTAATCAACGCCTTTTGCCTTCGAGTACTGAACTCCTTAGTTGTACTCCGAGATTTCTCCAACAATGCTACGACGGCAAGCATATTGAACAAGATCAGATCCAGCATTAGCTCTGCATGATTGGAAAGTCTGATATCCAAAACACCGAAACAGTTGCAGGCCAAATTTCGATTCTCAAACACCAGAGTTGACAAAATCCAGATGAATATCCCCACCAACATACAAAGCGTTACTGCTGCAAATCTAATCTTGTATCGCAGTATCAAAGCGGTCCCGCAGATGACTTCAATCGCTACCACTATTATAGCCAGTACCTTAGCGACAGCCGGCGACAGATATGTTACACCGGCAATGACTTGTGAGAAAGCATCACCCTCCAGAACCTTAGCAATGCCTGTGACGAGGAAGAGAACTCCAAGCGAAGTTGCGAGCACGCTTTTAACGAGTCCTCTTAGACCACTCACTTGATTGCTCAACCCTTCATTCTTATTCAGCATAAGTAGCGCTATACTAAAAACCTCTGTACTGCAATCTGTATTTCTTCACAAAGCTTCTTTCATCCTCAATTGTAAAGAGAAACCCATTGCGATCGATTGCAATATATTGGACGCGCTTGGATTGCGCTGGTAGCTCAAACTCAGTAACGTACTTACCTGAGGGCTCGAGCACATAGACATCACGATCAGGGTGGCTTGTATAGTCCGCACACAGAAGAAATATCCTACCTTTTCTGTCTGCAGCTACGCGCCAGAAAATATTTCCATCTGGCACCTTCAGACCTTTGGAGAAGATCCCTCCCGAGAGAAGATGATATTTTGGTTCGGGAGGTAGTCCGGGCACTGAGAACTCCCTGTAAAAATTCCCGCTTGTATCCCAAATCTCGACCTTATTTTGCACTGCATAAGCTATGATAATCTTACCTTCTGAATTAATCGTAAAGGTGAAAATGTCCGCAAACATATCTCCCCTCGCATTGCGGAGAGGCACCGTTTGGAGAACCCTGCCGGAGATATTGCATTTGAACAATAACTTATCCTTTGCGCCGGAAAGTGCACCAACCCATAGGTCGCCACCCGCGTCGAACTGCAGGTCAAACACGGGCCCCTGGGCATAAAACGTCGATTGGTATTTCAGGTCACTTGAAAAGATATCCACCCTTGGCGAGGCAAAGTCTGCAGCTGCAATCACTCGGTTATAGCTGGCAATTGGCCCAGGACCCGCGCTGAACTCACCAGGACCTTTGCCTCGTCTGCCAACCGCTGCAACCATGTTCCCGAAACGATCAAATTTCTTCAGTTGGTAGTCAAGTTTGTCAGACACAACAATTGACTGGTCCGGCAGAAAAGCAATCCCATAGGCACTAAAGATCGAGCCTTTCACCTTGTTGCCAAACGGAGTTATTTCCTCTAATGTAACCTCCGGCTTTTCCGTATTCCATTGCCAGAGAAAAGATGGAAACAACAAGGCAAGAAATAGAGGAACGGATATCTGGCGTTTCATGGACACCCTATCACATAACCAACGGAGTCGGCTTTATCAATCCCCCACGTAGCGGTTCTTAAAACAAATGTAAAGATAGGGTGCGGAAGCTGACGCTTCCGCACATTTTTACCCGCAGATTTAACAGGACTCATACCCAATAGCGCACCCTTTATTACATCCGATCTGAAATAGTGTGCTAACTGGCCAGGGAAGAGAAGAACTGACCGAGCGACAGTCACTGAGGCAATTCATTAGTGCGGTGTCACAGTATGGCGCCTTTGCCTCCGCGTTCTGAACCGGCGCAACCGAAAGCGCTACCAAAAGAATCCCACCCAAGAGTAACCGTTTCATGCTTACCTCCTACTTGGTCTTAGTTATTTGATTAAGAGCGTATGCTTTCGCACACGCCGTTAATCAGGATCTCGGTAAGGGCCCTTTCCCGCAATCCTTAACGACAATATAGCAAAAAAAAACTTTGTCAAGTAGGGGGCAAAAAAGTTGACAAATTGTTTAGCCGATACACGATTGAGTGCAAAGCAGCTCGACAGGAGGGGAAAGGATCCAATTTTCAAAATATCAGCTTGTATTTTCTAATAAGAGTGCCGCCGTTTTGAAGATATTCACACGTATACAAGTAACCCTTGCAAACGACGGTTGAACGAATTCCTTCTGTCCCGGGGAGTTTCCTGAATTTGAAGGAGTAAAGATACTCTCCGCTGGAAGCTCTATAAGCATCCATAACCACTGCTCCTTCTTTTTTTGATGCACCTGCCGCTAATACATAAAGAAGGCTATCATCTACACTGACATCCAATGCCGAAAGCGGAGCATCCTTAGAAGGTGAAATAAGGGTCGTTATTTTATTCTCCTCGCGAGTTTGTGTGATATCAAACTTAGGCAGAGGATATTTATCGATTGTTTCGCAAAGATATTTTTGATTACCATTCTTATCGTATGAATAAATGAACCCAGCCCTGAAAAATCCTCCACAGATGCCCTCACCTGAGGAGGCAATCAGAGCATCCAGTGGCATGGCATATGTCGACTGTTTCTCTAAAAAGTTACCAAACTCAGAGTCAAAATTTCCCCTGGGCTCATATTTCTGGAACAGAGGTCCACTCCCGGCTTGTGCAATAACGAAGCTGCCATCATTAAAAGCGACAACGGAGACTGGGAGTCCCTTTGTACGAGCAGTTAGTTTCACGTTGCCTTTGACATCGAAGACTGTTACAAGACCAGTCCGAGGATCGCACACAAATACGTCACCATTGGAGTTCACTGAGAAGTCGTGAGGCAGCTCGAACTCACCCGGACCTTCACCCTTCCCCTTCCCATATAGCTGGACAAAATTTCCATTCTGCGAGAATTTTAGGACGCCCGGTGCGTAAACATCGACAACGTAAATATAGCCATCTTGACCCACCTTCACCCGTAAAGGTTCCAAAATGGGCTTGCCCTTATAATTCGAAATCGATACGACCGTATCGAGCTTGACCTCTTTCCATATCCTTCCTTTAGATTTCTGAGTGCATGCATTAGCGAAATCGCTTCTGCCGGGATAGATGACTTCAGGTTTGGGTAATTGATTCAACAAAAGACGTCCAGCAATGGCCCCAGAAACAGCGGCAAGGACAATCATGAGTTGATAGCTTCTGTTCATGGTTCAGCTCCTCTCTGTTGAGATTGCCACATTACGGCCTCCTGTTATTAGCAGCTAACAAGAAGGGGCCCTCTGCGACGGCCAGCCAGGTAAAGTCGGACCTCCCCACAGAGGGCACTGGTTAAAACGGATTGCTCAAGTATTATACATCCAGAAATAAATTACCGTGTAGCAGTGCAATTCGCCATCCACCCACCAGCAAATTGTCTCATCCGCACAGGGCGTAGCATTCCCCTGGCATATGCTCGGCTTAGCGCCATAAATAGGCGAGCTGTTCAACGCTGTGTAGGCAAAACTCAAGAGAAATGCAAGAACCAAGCCAAGCGCTTTCGATTTGGATTTCATTACGTAACCTCCTTTCGGCGTGTTGTTAGCACAACTATTATACACAATCCCACAACTACCCCAACATTCTCCAGTATAAGGGCGACATCACTGCTTCTTTGAATCAGCTTGACAAAGCATCCACATCCCGACGCATCACCTCCTTTATAGCCAAAGAAATGGACAACAGTGAGCAACACCACCATGGCACCGAGCCAAAGACTTGCCAGCCGCACATGGAACTCAAGTAAGAGCATCGCACCGAGGAGAAACTCCAAAAGTGGAATAAGAATAGAAACGGGGACGACTAAGAATTTCGGCAGAATCCCGTAACTTCCAACAACCACTGAGAAGCTATACGGATCCAACAATTTTGCGATGCCTGAGACAGTAAACAAACCCCCAAGTGAAAACTCCAGAGCCCTCGCCAACGCTCTCTTTGAAACTATAAACACAAGCCCAAGAAACGTTTGCAACAACATCCCTTTCATGGCACACAGAATCACTAAAACCGTCATTTTCAACGACAGTAAAATTTAACAAAAAAAACACTTTGTCAAGTAGCGAGACAAAAAAGTTGACAAATTGTTTAAGGAGTACCGGAAAATTTGTGAGCCCGATTCGCAATGCACCTTACAGCGTACGCTTCTATTTGAGCGGCAACGCAAATGAACGTCACCTGGTTTCAGAGTGAACTTCAAATTTCGGGTGAATGTAACGTACAAGAAAGCACTGCTCTGATTGCTCGCTCTGAGAAGTGCAACGCATCCGTGCGTGCTGCGCTGGTGTTTTTACTATAGACATCACCAGTAACATCTCCTTAAAATACTCGCGAAATAGTTCGGGACTATCAATCGCCCTCTCCAAAAATTCAGCTAACGGGACTAATAGGTAGTTTGGTAATCAGGCTATCGCTGCAGGCATCAATTCAATATTCTACAAGACTCCCTGTCGCACGTGCTTTGTTAAATCCCCAACGAAAGAGGAGTAACCCAATAGGAATTGCAATCAAAGAAAATAATGTCAGAGCGGTAATAGGCGCGATGGTTGCATCCAGTGTCCCATTGAGTATTAACGTCTGGCGCAGCGCGGAGAGAGCATGTGTGGTTGGTAGAACCGTCGCAATGCTCTTGAGAAAAGAAGGGAGCACCTCAACGGGAAAAAATACACCGCTCAATATTGTTGAAAGAGTGGCAAATACCCAGTTGATTGGATCTCCTTGTTTGGACGCAATTATCATTCCGGCAGACATCATCCCGATGCCCGAAAGTGAGGTAACCGTGAGTAAAAGTATAAGAAATGCTGGGAAGAGATTCAGACTAAGGTGAACCTTGAATATCAGAACAGAGATGATAAAAATGATGATTGTATTTGCAAGTAATCGGGTGAAGTTCCAGAGTGCAGAGTAGAAAAGGATTGTCGAGAGTCGCGTGTTCGACATCAGGAGAAACTCGATCGTTCCCATCATCTGCTCAGTGCGAATCGAAGAACTAAACGAATTCAGAGAAGCCGTAACAAACCATTGAAAAACCACGCCGATAATGATAAATCTGGTATAATCTCCACCATATTTTGCTAACGCTGGTACGTTCGTTCCCTTTAGCATTCCTGATAGTAAGTAAAAAGTGGCAACAGTCACAAACAGCCCTACATACTGAAGGACAAACTCAACTCGATAGCTTGCAAAAGTAACCCAGCCACGCTTTAAAAAGACATAGGCTTTGTTCATCCGCCATCCTCTTTCAGATACTCTAGGAAAATATCTTCAAGCGAAGGTTCACTTATCTGTCCAACAAATGGCTCACTGCGCAGAACATCCAGAGGAAGCACGGTGCTATCCGGGACACAAAGTTGGACAGTGCAAGTTCTGAGCTTCCGTTTAAGTTCCCCGGCTGTGGAAAGAACAATCAATTTGCCTTTGTTGATAATTGCAATTCGGTCGCACAACTCATCGGCTTCAAGCATGTTTTGAGTTGTCAGCAAAACTGTTTTCCCTTCCCGCTTCAAATCCAGAATGGTTTCTCTTATCCGACGGGAGGCTTCTGGGTCAAGAGCCGCAGTCGGTTCATCAAAAAAGTATATCGGCGGGTCAGTGAGAAGGGCGCGGCAGATATTAAGCTTCCTTTTCATGCCGGCGGAGTATTTCATGAACTTGACGTCCTTCGCCTCAGCAAGGTCCATTTTCTCCAGCAAGAACATTATCCGTCCCTTCAATTGCTGGCGTGGGATATTCTGCAGCGTGGCAAAGAACTCCAGGTTCTGATACCCGGACAATCTGTAGTAGAACGAACGTTCATCGCCCAGCGAGACCCCCAAAGAAGCACGAACTTCAGCCGGATCTGTAAGAATACTATAGCCGTTGACATACGCAGTTCCAGAAGTCGGAGTAATAAGTGTAGACAGAAGTCGAACGGTTGTTGTCTTGCCTGCGCCGTTTGGGCCAAGTAGCCCAAGGATTTCACCTCTATTGATCGTTAATGTCAAGGAATTGACCGCCGTGAGGCTTTTTCCCCTGAGGCGAAATATTTTTGTCAAACTTTGAATCTCGATCATTCATTATTCTTTCCACATTTCTATAGCGTAGCACTTGATGACAGAAACTATCCTTGCAACATGCGCCCGGCGATTTGCTCGAATTCGTTTTTTTCCCACTCTTGTCTATTCCATTTGTCCGTTTGACCTACAGAAACGGAGATAAGAATTCCTGATGAAATGAATGAGCCACACCCCTACGAGGGTCTCGAGCTTTATGTATGCAAGGTAGAGGAGACACGAGAAACAAAGAAATTCTACTTCGGTGAGCAGCACAATTCGGCTTTTAGGATTCCAGTGGACAAGATAGAAGAGGAACGAGCCAAGAACCAAGAGCACAGCATCAGGAATGTTATTCCACCTTCCTACATAAACGAAGGCGCTTCTCCAGACGAGTTCCTCCTTCAAGGTAATGAAAAGAATAGGAAGATATGCATTGCGTTCTTTGAACAATGCATTTAACCAAATCCGAAACTTATAACGAAATCTCAAAAAGTATTCGAGCGAAGGGCATGTCATACCAACTGCAAGGGGCAAATATGCTATGCCAATCCCAGAACTGAGTATAATTGAAATTGCAGAGCCAGACGCAAATGCCCAGAGACCAATAAGTACGAGAAGGATGTTAAAAGCCACGTGCACCCGGGAAACGCGCTTAAAGGAGAACACAACACCTGCGGCATAGCAGAAAAAGTAAGCCCAAAGAGCGAAGCTAATCAAATGCCAAATCATAGTATGAAACTCTACTAAGTAATCTTCTTATCAACAAAGCCATCATACCTATGCATCCGACGACAGTTACCCAAAGCACGGTTGGGATTATGCTCTCTTCCTGAAGCAATGGATAAAAGATGTTGAAGATGTTTATGCCTGCGAAGGAAAGGAAAAAGGTCTGCACTTCCTCTCTAAGTTGAACATAAACAAAGAGCAGCAACATTAGATTGGCTGCACCACTCGCTCGCGAGACCAAAGCAAATAAGAGGTTCAACAAGCTGCAAAAAATATTCAAAAGTATCAGATAAGCTATAAGCAGCAGCGACAGTTTTTGCGTGAGCAGAAAAACAATTAGAGAGAAACTCAGCGCAACGAGAAGCTGTGGCAGCAACAGCAGCATCCACCGGTTGAAAATTATTTTTTGATATGAGATCTCCCGCAGGAAATTATTGTGAACCATCCGTGCATCTCTGTCAAGCTGAATGATGTAATATTGATTGAATGAAAAGAGAATTGGTAGCAAGGCGCCGAGATATATCTTTCCAAGAATAATTAACTCTGCATGAGGATTCTTGAGAACTACAAGCACCAAGGTAAGGCCGATCAAGGCAAATAGGGTAAGGATTTTCTGGTTGGCTAATCCCATCATTTTTAGATGATGCGCTGAGAAGTGTGCTCCTAACTTCTCTGCTAATCTCACGGATACCCCATTTTTGAAAGGTTCGACTAAGTCAATCTCGTGCAAGCGATCTGCAATGCGATTCCCGTACAGATACGCAACCGTCAGAAATACACCCCAACTTAAAAAGGACCCAATCCCAACTCGCCAAGATGCTTCCTTGCCTATTAATACCGTCATAAACCAATAATGGTCAAAGACGAGCCCGCCAGACAGGAATCGCAGAATGAATGAAACGATGTAACCTACAACAAAGAGAAAAAGGACAACGAAATCATTTCGCAGCTTGCCAAAGAGCGTCAAGGCCGCAACAAGCCAAAAGAAGCAATACCCGGTAAACGGCACAGCCATTTTAAGCAAGAAGACTGAGGACGTGATGCTGTTAGGCGCGTACACCAGTTGCTGCACAAACGCGATTAGATATGAGGGTACAGCAAAACCGATAAAGAAGAACAACAAATAGCTTGTTGTCAACCCCCAAAATATTTGATGGTTCGACAATCGAATAGCCAGCAATTCCCGCCTTCCTCGCTGGAGGGCACTCCTGTAATGCCTGAGAACAGCAAGTATAAAACTAAGTAAACCAAATGACATTACGATGAAATCATAGTAGGATGTGAGCCTCATGCTGTTATAGATTGCGCTCGCATCAAGAAAAGGTTGCGCAAGAAACCAGGCAAACGAGAAGTACACAAAGATAATGAGAAAATGAAGTGGTGAGAAAAGCGATTTTAAGTTATAAATAACAAAAGTGATCAATTTGCACCTTCCAACTTCAAGGAATTGCAGAAAGCCCTATAAGCTTCTTCTAATGTAGGGGTAACCACACAGCCATTTGGGAGGTCCCCAAAACGAGAATCGTACCGAACAATATAGTAATCACCATTTCGGCTTATTCTCAGGATGCCAAGAGCGCCGCTGGAAAGATCTTGCAGCTTAGGGAGCAAAGCTTCCTTAACACTCCCGTGCATCAAATTAATGAGCTCTTCAGGAGTGCCCTCAAATCGAATCTTCCGAGCTGCCAGCACCATGATTCTCGAGCATATGAGCGGCAAGTCACTGACTACATGCCCTACATACAAAACAATGCGTTCCCTCGATTGAGCTACGAGGTAATTGTGAAAGCGTATTCGCTCCTCCGCATCTAAATTATTTGCGGGCTCATCCAGTAGAAGCACCAAGGGATCATGAATAATTGCTTGCCCAATTGCAACACGTTGCTTCGTCCCCCCAGACAAGTGACCCAAAGGGGTGTTCCGGTATAAAACAAGATCCAACAAATTGATAACTTCCTCTATTCGCTGTCTCCGTTTTTCCTGACGTCGCCAGCCAGAAAGCAGAAGCATATAATCAAAAAATTCATCGACGGTCATCCGGTCGTATAATGCAGGGGATTGTGGTAGGTAGCCGATTTTAGCCCTCCAAAATTTGGACTCTAGTGAAACCTTTTCCCCGTTGAAAAAGAATTGGCCACGATCGTAATCAAGCAGACCAGCGATAATCCTCAGTAGTGTTGTTTTGCCCGATCCGTTCACCCCCAATAATCCTGTAATCCCCGACCATACAGAAGCCGAAGCGTCTTCTAGAACGATAGTCTTGCCAAACCTTTTTGTGACATTATGAAATTCGAGAGCATTCATGCATTAGGAACCCCATGTGCCAATAACCTCTTGCTGCTTGCGACTGCCTTCCTGGCTCTCTCAATGTGGCGAAGAAAAAATTGAAAGTTCAGTTGCAGGGCGCACTCCTTTGCTCTGTTCAAATGGTCTACTATCACTTCGAGGATGTTCCTATAGAACCCGTCCCGAATCAACATTTCCATAATGGGGGTCACCACTCTGGAACCCATACAATCTCATTCTTCGGAGTAACTACTGACTCAAGTTCATAAACCTTAACCATATTCCAGCCGCCTATTACAATAATGTCCAGGCGACCATTTCCTGTATAATCACCCAGCAGGACCTCTGACTGGTTGTGGCCATTTGTGATTCCTTTTTGTAGCGCAACTTCGTGAAGCAATCTCCCCCTTTTACCATCAAGTATCGACAATTTCATCTCATCATTGACTGCAAATACATCTGGTATACCATCCCCATTGATGTCGGCGAGAGAACAGGGCATTTGATTTTCGAAGCCCGTGTCATACTCCCATATTACAGAAAAATCTTTCCCGCTAATGCAGTAGATATTGTGGTCAACGGACGGGCCAATCAGGTCCTGTATCCCATCCCCGTTCATATCCGCCAGTTCGAAGCACGTGATCAGCCCCGCATTGTTGCCGGTCCCTTTGAAGCGCTCTTTCTTCAAAACGACTTGCCCATCTCTTAATCTTAGCTTAAATATACAACCAAACAACGTGCTTGCAACGATAAAACACTCCTCCCCCTCCTGTGTAATGGCATAATCAGTAATAAAATCATCGAAGGTACCGAGTTTTATACCAAGGTAATATCCTGCCTGCTTTCCTGCGCTGAACTTCCACAGGATTTTCTTCTTAGAAAGATCGTATGCTTGCAGCTCGTTCTCTTTGTCTTCGAAGATCAATACGCCATCTTTGATTCGTGGGTGGTCGACCCTCACCTCACTCTGCCGTTTAACTTCATGTACGAGATCAAGTGTGTTCAGGTCATACAAATCTACTCCACTTAGGTAGCTTGCAACTATGACACGCCGCTTACCTATTATGTTAAATTGGACCTTTTGATAATCCTCACGCCTAAGAGCCAACGAGTCGAGCCTCCAATTATTCAAGTCTACCCAATACAGCTTACGAGAAAAGTAAAAGAATTTATTCTCGAACTGAAAAGTTCTGGGCAAGTGCACAATTTCTGGAACAGCAGCTTCAAATATCTTTTTTCTGTGGCTATCGAAGATTTGAACACTTTTCCCGCTTTTCCCAGGCACTGATACAGCGACAAACATCTGCTGCGTATGCGCGTTCTCCGCTACCGAGAGCCCGATAGAGTGCCTTTTATCCTCAGCATCCAACCTAATCGGATCAAGCTCCCTTAATGAAGGAATGCTCTGTAATAAGAGAACCAATAGGATTGCAGACAACATAGTACCACCTCCTTGTAGAATCAGAAGAAGAAAAACCCCGCCCAGGGAGCACCAATCTCATCCAGAGAAATCAATACCGCAATAGTCCGTCTAGCCGCATCCTGAACAAAAGTCAACCAATTTGCAGAAATCAGGACTACAGCTTGGTGGCTCAGTTGCCTCTTTCGCGTCGAATTCGGGTCCATCGTTAATTAGGACAACTTCAAATCGACTATCTTTCTGAGTATTCTCCATAATTTGTCACCTCCTTTCTTGTACGTTTTTGACCGACAGCGTTGTTTCTACCTGGCCAAGGGCTTCCTCCATGGGTGGGGGGAATTGGAACCCGGAAACACAACTGTTTGATATCCCATCTGCGCTATTGTTGATTCGTTTATTTGCATATCACAGTCTTCGATCATCAAGCCCTGACTCCATCAACCTAATATACTCCCGATCAGCACCGTCAAGCTGGTCGTACACAGCGATGCCCAGTTCAACCGAACGACGTAATTCTCTGCACCAGTTCTCGTCGGGGTCCGTCTCGCTGCCGTTCGCTTGAATACTTTCATACATGCATCCGCCTCCGCAAAAATATCTTGCCCAACATTCGCGACACCTTGGTCGCATGACACCGTAGTTTCTTAACGTATTTTTAATGCACGCCTTTTGACAGCCACCATCAAACTCGTTGATGTTGCCCATTTTTAGATCTTCTATTCCAACAAACCTGTGGCAGGGATAAATGTCTCCTGAGATTGAAATGCCAACAAGCCCCCTTCCAACACCGCAAAAATATCTTCTCTTGCGCTTTGAGTACAACAATCGGATAATCCCTAAAATCTTTGAAGTGGACGTGTGCTTGCGTTCTTTTACTGCTTTCAAAGTTTCCTTTGCTTGCTCTTCAAGATCTTCCAACATGGCTTTGCGCTGACTAGTGTTGATAACAAACGAGGGTTGAATGCGGTTATTTCCAGCCTGAGCAGTCAAGTTTGGTGGAGACGCTTCTGTCATTTCAACCCTTTTGAACCCCATCTGCATTAGAGAATCTCGAACGCGTTTTAAGTCGGCGTTGTAAGCAGTAATTGTAGCACGTCCTGTTGCGTTTCCCCCTCTTGATTCCAAAAATTCCTCTATTCTCTTTTTTGTGATCTCATGTGAACGCTTGCTCCTTTTGAAGGGTCTGTTCTTGTTTTGCATTGCCAGGTCGCCGTCGAAACTTATCACGACCGAAAACTTATTTTCATTCAGAAATCGGTTTACTACCTCACTGAACAGCGTCCCGTTTGTTGTTATAGAGAAGTGTATCCTTTTCCGAGATTGCTGCTCTTTTTCTCTGGCATACTGCACCACTTCTTTTATTACAGGAAAGTTAAGCAAAGGCTCACCGCCAAAAAAAGTAATGATCAGTTCCTTTGCGTCCATGGATTGGCTAATTAGCCAATCAACCGCTTTTCGAGCAGTTTCTGCGTCCATATATCCTTTCTGCCCGTATTCTCCGTTAATACCATAACAATAAATACAACTGAGATTGCAGGTCTGCGCCACGTTGAGCGAAATGTGCTTCACCGGTACGCCGTGGAGCAATGATTCTTGTCCGTTATCCGATGCTTGATCTCTAAGCAAAAGACCAAGTTGATTGAGCGCTGCCAGCAATTCTGCACTCGTATTATCGGCAGAAATGTTCGTATCATTTTCAATCTTATCCATCTCTTCCGAAAGTGCTCTGTTTATTCGAAAAGCCTGCATCGTCTCTACGTTGAGAACGTACACCTTGTTGTCGCATTCAAACTTATGATACTCCGCCAGGATGTGACTGTGCATATGTGCCTGCTTTTCTACCTGTATCTTGGTCGACTGAGTGTTTAGGTTACCGTTTCTGCAAAATAGTATGAGGGCACTTTCTGTCGCTCACGCCATGTGCAGCGCTCTTGCAACGCTTTTACCAAGCAGAGAAATCGCTAAAGCCCGATTTCATGCCTTACCTTCCGATAAATGGGAAATGCTACAAGAGCTGCTGAATGAATTCAATGGATATTTGTCACGGAATCTGACCACGAGTGTCCCCAAAACGAACTCGGCAAATGGGGCTATAACCGACACTGGTAAGCAGGTGATAAGAGAGAACGCTCTTCGATGATTCGACAACACTGAACAGTGGCGAAACATAGAGAAGCTATCCATGTCCTTCACCCTTGTAGCGCTTGAAACTATAAGCCGAACAACCTTCTGCAACAATATTGCGCTCAGGCCGCTCAGAGCAAGTAGAACCGCGATTTTTATCGACATTAGAATATAACAAAAAAACACTTTGTCAAGTAGCGGGACAAAAAGTTGACAAATTGCTCAGGGAGTGGTTTCAAGGAACGTACTTCTTAAACACTGTAAAAGGAAGCTGGATCTCACGTCGGGTGAAGACCACGGAATCGCCGTTAACTAACTCAAAATAATAAACTTGGTAGAGGCATGGTCGGGTAAAATTATAGGCATGACCTCTCAGGTACAAACGAAGCTTTCCCAACTGTGCTGTATCAAGCTCAAAATGTGTTGTCTTCATATCGTAGAGGCTGGCAACACGCTCCGACTTGAGAGCTCTCAGAGAAAACCCTCGCGACTCTACAACTTTCTTCTCAAAGCTTGTATCCTGAATAGGAAAGTACGCTAAAGGCGGATTAACTGCCTTCAGCTCAAAATCCTCTGGATTCTGGAGAATTAAAGGGAAAAACTCTAACTTAACTCTGCCTGAGAGTTTGCAATGCCCGGATAGGGACAAGATCATCTCTTTTAATTTCTCCTCTTCAACAATGGAAGTTTTGATGACCAATGCCTGCTCAGGCTTGGTTTCCTTCTCTCTAATCACCCCAAGGTCCACATGTTGCCTCTGCTTACAACCGATGCAGAGGACTGCCAAAGGAACGATGACGGGAGTAACGCGAGCCAATAGGAGATTGCTCATGGGAGCATATATCTGAGAAGGTTGTAGAAATTTTCCCTTTTTGATGAATTGTTGGGCTCAGATGAATAGGCAAAAACAATTCTAAGGTCGGTGTCAATAAGCAGCGCTACCGGGGTGGGTTGGGATTCTACGTTTGCCAAGAACTTTGTCCCTTGCATAAAGAAGATGGGGAATGCGGGTTTTACTGTCTCGAGCAACCAAGGAGCAAGATCATTTGAAGGACCGCCAACAGCTACTCCAATAACCAGGGCATCTGGTCTTGATGCAATCTTGTTTAACTCGCCAGTTTCTTCACGCAGGCAATTTAAACAATCCTCAAAGGGAAAGAAAAAGAGAATGTAGACTTTCTTCCCATTTAGACAGGAAGAAAGTTTCCTCTCGACCCCAAAATGGTCGAATAAAGTGACGTCAAGCAAGCGCTGGTTCATTAGATTCTGCTCAAGTCGAATTGTTGATGTCTCATATTCAATAATTTTCTTCTCCCTTACTAAGTTCTGCACTCTCTTCAAGAAAAAAATGCTCCTCTCGGCAAAAACAACATTCAATGCCACCAGAAGGACAACAAGATAATGTATTGTCCTGAGCCTGGCGAAAATTTTAGAAAGTCGCATCCTTATGAACATAACAATCTCTAACTGTTACCGAAGCCGTTTAGCCAGACGGTAGAATGTAAGCGTTGGGTTGGAACGACCATCAGTAGGGGTCTTAGTGAGAAAGCAAATTAAGCCGGCAGAACAGGAAAGAACAAGCCGTTTAAACGGGGTTTGGATGCCTCCCGTCAAGAATCTACCGGATACGTCATAGATCTCAAGAAAAACCGTTGGTCTACGCTGCCTGTCGTGATTGATAAGTTGAACTAATAGCAGTCCGGGTTTCAGATAAAACAACCTGTGAATTAGCGTTCTGTCAAAAATCAGTTCATTAAGCTTGCGACGATCATTAGCGATAGAAGGAAGCTTCTCGGGATAGGGCTTAAGGAATGGTGGAGTCCTGGCAAACTTTGCTATAAGTGAACCATCAGGAGAGAATTTTGAGATTTCGTACTTAGCAACAGTTATTTGATACAAGTTCCCTTCATCATCCGCAACAAGTCCGCCTCCTAATGTCACCCGCATTAAGAGTTCCCGAAAATTCTCTGGGACAGGGGAGAATGTCCGTATCAGTTTCCCCGTGGTGTCGTACTGGTAGATGCTGTTCCTTCCGTTGAATGTGAACTCTTGTAAGTAAACCCCATGAGAGGTCACAGCCATTCTCGAGACAAACTCCCCTGTAAAAATAGAGCTTTTGAAATTACCCTCGGCATCAAAAATTAAGAGCTTAGCTGCGTCAGCATCAAATACAAAAATATCCCCATTTGGATCCGCTGCGATTAAGCTGGGCCACAGGTATTCACCGGGACCGTGTCCGAAAGCGCCAATTTTCTTTATAAACTCTCCGTCATGAGAGAACATAAGCACCTGACGACCTATGTCATCTAATATGAGAATGTTGCTGTCTCTCGTTACAATAACATCCAAGACCCGCGAAATCAGGACATCATTCTCTGCTGATAGTTGTAAATCCCTTTCTTTCTCAAATATCTGATCGAAGGTCTTGCTCTCTGCCACATGTTTCAGAAGCGGATCATTGACTGCAGCGGATTCCTTTCCTTTATGGCTCTGGCAAGCGCCTTGTAGCAGAGCTAAGCATAAAAGAAAGCAGAGACAGGCACACCATTCCGTTGCCCTCCGAAGGCGACCTGCTTCAAGTCTTTCCATTACCAGAATTCTAAACATCACAAGCAGCGGCATTGTTAAAAGGAACTGTTATGTGAAAGCGAGCACATTGGGTGGATGAAGGAGTAGAAAGCCTTTGACTGAAACACCGCGAGTGCATCGGACCAGATACGATATCAACGTACTCGCAAATAGTTTTTCTATATGCCCGTTAACAACTTCCCTTCCTGCAGCAATTATAAAAAGTGCCCTCGGTGCAGCTCGGGAATTGGCCACCTCTCACACACTTGCACTCAACACACGATGGAGCTGACCCAGGCATACCATCCAGTCCACAGTTAACGTAACCGTAAAAGTCCCAATACGTTCCTTTAGGACCACCGCCTCCACCATCACCCGGCTCCGAGTATAGTGCCATGAGCCCTGAATAGCTTGCAAAAAGGATAGAGGCAAATGCCGCGATCCAGATCAGATAACGCAACGCCGTCATAGTTGTTCCTCCTGTTTAGCGATATAGCTTTGTAGCGTAAGCCCTAACTCACGCCGTTAATTAAAGACCGGGAAAACTTCCAGCATGCCCCTCGACCTACCCCCGTTT
>JBMFJZ010000003.1:0-344336 GCA_049973045.1 Bacteroidota bacterium
TTGTGCATTCTTCCCTCTCGTCCTTTTAACTAAAAGCGAGCCAATAGGTTATTTGCCCAACAAAGGTACTGTGCATGATCTGCGCATAGTTGTCCAGGTCGTTTTACAGACGCGGGTAATGATTTACACAATACGAAGTCACGACCCCGTAAACTTCAGCAGAAAATAGCCAAACGCAACTGGCATGAAACTTGTGCTAATTGGCACTGAATCAAGTAGAGCCCGATAACAAAGGAAGTCATTTATGATCAGAGCAATTACATTGCTGGTTCTTCTCCTTTCATGCTTAGCAGACTCACAGGTCTTTTACAACCCCAACGATGAACGCTTCAAGTCGCTCTATCTCGAAAAAGTTCAGACCGACTACAATCTGCAAAAGGAATTGTTCAATCGGCAGAAAACTCTCTATGAAAAAGGGCTGATCTCTCAACAGGAGTTCCAGCAATCGCAGGCTACGTTCAAGCACGCTCAAATCACTTACCAACAGGCGATCCTTGCACTTGCTTTTGAGCAACCACATATCACGGTGGATAAAGCAATAAAATACAGAACTCGCGATGGACTGAACCGTGTGAGACTAACTCTGAGAAATACCACTGGCGGTCTGATCGCGGGCAGGAACGTGAATGTGGAAGAGTTCGAGGGAGTCCGAACAGACCAAATATCAAATGTCTACGTTTCACTGCTGAATGACCAGCACACAATTGTAAGTCAACCGTACGAGGCGAAGATTGCATCAATGCCTCAGAACCGACCAATTACGGTTGATTTCTCCTTGCTTCAGGATCTGGAGCATGTCACTGTCCGTTGCATCTACGGCGATAAGTCGGAAGAGAAAAACATCCTTCTTCAGGTTGATGAAAGCGCTAACAAAGTGCTCATCACATCTGAACAGTTCTCTCAGGAAGCAGACCTCGGAATGCGTGCCAACTACGACCTCTCTCTTGCGCTCTTCTCAAGAGCTGACAATGTTTACAAGCTTCAAGTTCTGAACCTTCCGCGTCAGATTCCATACGATTTCATCGAATCCGAAACAAACGCCAGGCTCTCACAGGTGAAGTTCTCGCAGGATGTGAACACACGGAAACTCTCGCTTAGCCTGTATCTCCCTGACCACTATGACAGTACCTCGTTTCTGATCGATAAGCCTATCGATTTTTACGCCGTTGCAATCCCTCAAAAGCTTACGGAAAATTTCGACCATCAGAGAAAATACAGCGCTGCGGAGCTTGATAAGATGAATGTTGGCTATGTTAGATTAGAGCTCGTACCACGAGGGGTGGGGAGAATTCAGGTGAGAGCCACAAACTTTTATCAAGAGATAAAACCAGATGAAAAGGTCCAGATGACCTTGACTGTCTACAATGATGGAACACGCCCACTGGACAATATCAAGGTGCGTGCAAGCGCTCCACTGAACTGGTTCTCGGCCGTTTCTCCCGAAATTATTCAATCCCTTCCTCCTGGCAAAGAACAAATTATATTGCTCACAATGGCTCCGCCAACAGATGTAAGCGTCGGCGATTATGAAGCAACGATCAAAACAGAATCCTCCGCCGGCGAACGGAAAGTCGAGTCGGAGGAAAAGACTATCCGAATCCATGTGGCAGCACATGCAAATATCATGGTGACAACTGTTTTGATTCTCCTCCTGACAGGACTTCTGTTAGGAGTTGTAGCGTTCGGAATTAAACTTAGCAGGAGATGAGAATTCCCTGTCCGGATTCTCAGCGACTTTTCTCTCATAGTCTGATGATCTCCAGGGCTTGCAGAGATCAGGGCTGTGAGAATCTTTTCTCCGCTCTACCAATCCTGAGATAAGGGGAACCCTACAGAAGATGTTGAAATTCCACTCCCCTCGCACTATATTTTATAATCATTTCGACTTGCTCATAGAACGGGGAAATATCTTATGAAACAGCTCTTAATCGCAACTGTTCCGTTCCTTCTTTTCACAACCAGCTCTTTTTCACAAACGCAACCCGACAGTTCAGCGGGGCTCATGAAAAGCGCCCCGAAAGTCTTCATCGATTGCACCTATTGCGACATTGATTACATTCGCACTAATGTTACGTTTGTCAATTACGTCCGTGATCGGTATGAAGCTCAGGTTCACGTTCTAATTACAACGCAAACAACTGGAAGCGGAGGCAAAGAATATACCCTTGTTTTCATAGGACAACGTGAATTTCAGGGAATGAATGATACCCTACGGGTTGCCACAACGAAATCAGCGACTGAAGATGACGTTCGGAAAGAGCTTGTAAGAACTTTGAAAATCGGGTTTATACGCTATACAGCAAAAACACCACTTGCCGAATATATTTCGGTTTCATTCAAGGAGCCATCCCAATCAGCAGAGGTAAAAGACAAATGGAACTATTGGGTGTTCAGCCTGAGATTGAATGGCTTCATCAATGGACAACGGTTACAGACTTTCAGAACGGTTAGCGGTTCAATCTCTGCGGACCGGGTAACGGCTGATGTGAAAATCTCACTCTCAACAGATGCGTTTTATAAGGAAAGCAACTTTACGATTGGCGGCCAGAAAGTCGTGAGCATTTCCCGAAGCCAGGGATTTTCCGCAATGTCTGTATGGAGCCTCGGCGAACATTGGTCAGTCGGAGGATTTGCTTCAGCCTACACTTCAACTTATCGAAATTTTAAATTCTCGACAAGAGTTGCCCCCGCAATTGAATATGATGTCTTCCCTTATTCGGCATCGACCTTAAAGCAACTTACGTTCCTCTACAGACTAAACTACGAGCACAATTGGTACTATGAGGAAACGATCTACGACAAAATAGAGCAAGCGCTGCCGGGGGAGTCGCTCTCCCTTACACTCATTCTCAAGCAGCCATGGGGTTCAGTGAGCGCAACACTTGGTGGCTCCCACTATTTCTACGATTTCAGGAGAAATAATCTTACCCTCTCAGGCTCGATGACGCTCAAGTTATTTGAGGGACTTTCAGTCAGCTTAGGTGGAGTTGTCTCAGTGATTCACGACCAATTGTCTCTGCCCAAGCGAGGTGCCACTCCTGAAGAAATTCTTCTCCAGCGCCGACAGCTTGAAACCGGATACAGCTATTTCACCTTCGTTGGAGTGACATATACGTTCGGCTCAATTTACAATAATATCGTCAATCCGCGGTTCAACACCCAGGGAGGTTCTTTCTCATTCTCGTTCTGAAAAGAATGCACCTAGCTATGTTCCTTCTGCTTGCGATAAACGAACCTCCATCAATATGGGTAGAAAATGTAAAAGGCGAGCGAGAAGAGGAAGAGTATCCACATCCCCGCATGAATCTCTCTGGACCTGCCGCTGAGAATCTTAAGAAGCGGATAGGTAGCAAATCCTGCGGTCATTCCAACGCCTATGTTGAATGTGAAGACCATAAGAATAATTGTGACAAATGACGGAACCAGTTCAGTGTAATCAGTGTATCTCAGCTTCGTTATGGGTTCAACCATCAAGAGCCCAACAATAATCAATGCTGGTCCGTACGCATGTGGCGGAATAGCTGTAAGCAATGGCGAAAAAAATAAAGAGAGCAGGAAAAACACCGCTACAACAACTGATGTAAATCCTGTTCTCCCCCCAGCCTCTATTCCTGAAGCCGATTCGATGTAAGCACCAGTTGTTGTGGTACCAACCAAACCTGCAAGAGTTGTAGCAAGTGCATCGACGAGCATCGGCTTTTCAATTTCCGGGAGGTCACCTCTCTCATTGAGCAGCCCTGCACGAGCGGAAAGACCTATAAGCGTGCCGAGCGTGTCAACGAAATCCATAACAAACATGACAATCACCACAGCGAAAAATCCCCAGGTGAGCGCACCAAGAATATCGAGCTGCAGAAATGTTGCATTTAAACTTGGTGGCATACTTAGCCAATGTTCTGGAACGGGAGTGACTCCCAGAACAAATGATAGAAACGTCGTCGCCAGTATTCCTGTAATAATTGCCGGGCCGAATTTCTTTATCATCAAAAAGGCTGTTATCAAAAATGCAAGAATAGCTAACAGTACAGCCAAATTGCTCAGGTTACCTAATTTGACAGGAGCCCCCGGTACCCCTAAAGTCACGATTCCGCTCTCGTTCAGCCCGATAAATGTCAGAAACAAGCCGATTCCTACAGCAAAGCTATATTTTAACGATTGCGGGATGGCACCCGAAAGCCAGCTTCGGATCTTCAGCACAGTGAGCAATGTGAAAAGAACTCCGCTGAGAAAGACCGCCCCCAAAGCTGTCTGCCAGGAATAGCCAAGCACTTTTACGACCGTGTAAGCCACGAAAGCATTCTCACCCATGTACGGAGCAACAGCGAACGGTCGCTTTGCATACACCGCCATCAGCAGCGTCCCAAAGACAGCTGAGACAATCGTAGCAACCATTGAAGCTCCTCTGGGGATACCTGCAACCTCAAGGATCGCTGGATTCACCACAATAATGTAGGACATGGTCGCAAATGTAGTGATGCCTCCAAGGATTTCTTTCTTGTAATTTGTCTGATATTTCTTGAACTCAAAAAAATCGCCCATACCGCTCCTCCAAAGTCGACTTTGGCTTCACACAGAAACCACAATCCTATGGGAGAAACCGAATGATCTTTCAGCGAACGCTTATATGAACCTTCCGGCTCCTCACCAGTTTTCCATTTCGTTCCCCTACCAATTGGAATACATGTTCACCTGATTCCAGATTCCAGTGGAATGTCCTCCTCTGACTGATCTCTGCAGAGGGCTCTCCGTCGATTTCTAATCGCACATTCTGGTATCCATCGCCAATTGCGACAGCAATTTTCACCGTCTGGTAGTTGCGTCGAAGCACAGGGTCTATCTTAAAAACAGCCCCATCTTCCGGGAACGCTACAGCGAAATCCTCGCTCGTCAAGGATTTCATGAATGGAACATGCCCTCGATGGGGCTCCATCCCTTTGGGGAAAACTTCTCCCTGAGATGGAATTGCATTTATCGGCTTAACTGAGAAAATGTTTTCTTTTCCACTGGAATGAGGAGGATTTTCAGTTCCCAATTTTATTGCCGAAAATCGTTGGGCAGCTTCCCAGGCCCGCAATCGTGGCTGAGGAATCTTTTCTCCTTCTGCCCATGCGTCGAAGATCGGTGGATAAATCTCAAACACTTGCATCTGCACATACTCTTCGGGAGTTGACTGATCCGCCACAGCGCCAGTTCGAACATCGATGGGGACTAACTGATGAACCGTGCATTGTTCCTTAGGCTGTGTCCCTTCGATAAAGACTTCCTTAATTGTTGCTGTGCAGTTTGGATTTGGCAATAGTCCCGACTTCGGGCAAACCTTCGTTCCGATAACTCCAGGTGGTTGCAAGAAGTCACCACCCGTGCCGCGCTGTTCAAGATAAAGCATGATGTCGCGGAACAAAGGCCCTGCCCCACTGATGCCTGAAACTGTTCGCATTGGCTTCGCATCAAAATTACCAATCCAGACGCCAACAGTCCATCGCGGAGTGTATCCGATCGTCCAGTTATCTTTGTAATCCTTCGAGGTACCAGTCTTCACCGCACATGGGAATGGAAGATTAATCGGTGAATCAAACCCAAAAGCCGGAGCACGCGCAGCGTTGTCGCGAAGAATGTCTGTGATGATATATGCGATCTGCGGTGAAAATACAGTCCTTGAAGCGGTATCTTGAGGGAATGATCGTACCTTTCCGTTCACGTCGCGGACGTCAAGCACAAGACGATGCGGTTTGAACACCCCTCCTCGCGCAAGTGCCGAATAAGCCCGGGTCAATTCGAGCAGAGTTACCTCTCCATCGCCAAGCGTGAGTGCCAGACCGTAGTGCGAAGCAGGCTTATCGAGCGAGGCAAATCCCGCCACCCGTAGCCGAGTCAGGAGAGCCTCGACTCCGATGCGGTCGATAATGCGAACTGCAGGAACGTTATAGGAACATGCCAGTGCAGTACGAAGCCGCACCGGACCATGGTATTTCCTATCATAATTTTCAGGATTAAATGCTGCTCCTTCTGCGGATGCGGTGAAGGGTATATCAGGTATGATATCCGCTGCGGTCAATCCCTGCTCCAGAGCCAGCCCGTAGGTAAAAGGTTTCAGAGCCGAACCCGGTTGCCGCAGTGCGAGGGCACCATTCACCATACCACTGTGAAGCGAGTCGAAATAGTCCACAGAACCAGCAAGAGCAATCACATCGCAGGTTTGATTGTCAATCACAACAACGGCGCCGTTGGTCACACGATGGTGCCTTAGCGCTTTGACGTGCCCTTTCAACAAATCCTCAACAGCTTGCTGAACGTTGTAATCGAGCGTAGTGCGCACAATTTGATAGAATGTTCTCTCAGGTGGCAGCAGTTGCAACACCATCTCCGTGAAGTGGGGGGCACGGAAGTTGCGGCGAGCTGCAACAAGCTGGATTGGTTCAGCAACTGCTCTAACATATTCATCTTGAGATATCCAGCCCCCTTCAAGCA
This sequence comes from Bacteroidota bacterium, assembly GCA_049973045.1. GTDB lineage: Bacteria > Bacteroidota > Ignavibacteria > 0-14-0-80-59-12 > 0-14-0-80-59-12 > JBMFJZ01. The sequence continues at coordinate 6,469 of JBMFJZ010000003.1, forward strand.
TTCTCTGGAGAATATACTTCTGGCGCTGGACAGCCCGCTGAAATGACCGGTAGGGGTTATTAATGCTCGGCGAGTTCGGCAAGCCCGCCAAAAACGCTGCCTCAGCGATTGAAAGATGCGCCGCAGGCTTGTCAAAATAGAGCCTCGACGCCGCTTCAACGCCGAACGTTCCATTGCCGTAGGAAATACGATTGAGATATTGTAAGAGAATTTCTTGTTTTGAGACCGTACGTTCTAGCCGAAGGGCGTACCATGCCTCAAGCACCTTCCCGGGAAGCGTTCGAGGCAGATGATACACGTTCTTCACTACCTGCTGAGTGATCGTCGAACCCCCAGAAACCCACCGGAACTTCCGTATATCTTCAAAAAGAGCTCTTGCAATAGCAATTGGATCGACGCCGGGATGGCTAAAGAAACGCTTATCTTCAGCAGCAATTGTTGCGGCAACGACTTGGTGAGGAATCTCATCCAAACGAAGCCAGTATGCGCGCCCTTCTTGATCAGAAAGGATTTCCCGAAGTGTCTCACCGTTTCGGTCAACGATGCGCAGAGACACCACAGGCAGCGGCGAAAGACGCTCCGATGGTAACGGTACGAAAACAGACACGAAAAAACTTACCCCTAAAGTCAGGAGCGCAATGCGCCATGGATGCTTTCTCACGGTAGAGAGAAATTTTCTCATTGAACAACGATTATCTTACCGACTGTCCGACCAAAGACCTCAGGTTCGTACATTTGTTCTGCATGTGTCGCAGGCATACCGAACGTTCCATATGTTGTAGCCCTGACCAAGTACGAATAAGTGTGCACGCCGGCGAGAAGCGCATCCGCAAAGATGAGCACCCGATCATCTTTTTGCTCAACGTGATTGAAACCACCCCACCAATAATCATCGTATTCATTGTTCACGTCCTCATTGTGCAGACCTTGAGCGAGCTGCCTGCTCTCGGTCTCAAATGAAAGATTGATTGCTTCAAAGCCGGCGGGCAATGGATCATCAACGACAACGAAATGCCGTTCTTGCGGAGTGACAACTGTGAGCGTTACTTTATAAACCAAACCGGCACCAAACTTCCCCGACGATTGAGGAGAACCACCAATTGGAGAAATCGTCTTGAGGATCGCAATTCCCTCATCTCTCGGAAGTGAATCTCTTCTTGGGTAATAATTCATTCGGATGCCATAGTACAGTGTCCCTTGTCCGGACTTCGAAATCACGACAGGCAATTGCTTCTCCGCGGGGAATGACGTAAGCTTCACCGACTTGCTATACGGTGATAATTCTCGACCACGGAAGATCCTGCCCAGCAGGCGCTTTTTAGCAACCGTGATCTGCGCCTTAAAGTCCGGTGCTTCTCTCTCATAGAGATTGAAATATGCTTGAAGTGCGTTGACAACATAAGCATTTTCCTGAGTTGACCGCCACCTACCAATCCGCTGCTCATCCATGATCCATCGAGCGATTCTGCTCAAAAATGAATCTCGCATTCCGATCTCGAGCAAGGCTTGAAGGATAATTGCCGTTGTTCTGGTATTTGTGCTGAAAACCCACTGCAGTCCCTCCCAATCAGGCTCCTCAAAATGCGCTGTGGTTGAACTGACTTTGATGCTGTTCATAAGGTCGCGGACAATTTCTAACTCCATCGTTGAGCTCTTTGTGCTCGCATGAATTGCCTTCAGCAGGTACGCCTTCGCAAAGAGAGGAAGATCGTTGCGTGACTGAAAAAGCTGCTCAATGTATGCTGGCTCTGGATTATGGAGAAGAGCCAGCGCATAAACCATGAGTGCTTTTACGGAAAGCCATGCCTGCCGTGCATATGGGTTGTGCACTTGCTCGTACCGGTTGCGTAAAAATCGTTTGCAATATTGAACAGCGGACGTGATAACATCGGAGTCAATGTTGTACCCACGAAGATTTGCCTCTGCAAGAACATAAAGGGTATACGCCGTCACATATGGCGACGGATGCTGATCACCTTTCCAATACGAAAATCCACCATCCTCAGTCTGGTACTGTCCTATCTCATCTAGGACTTTCTGTGCGACCGCCCGGGTATCTTTCCCACGCAAAATACGAAGGTGAAATGCCTCAACCATCTCTCTGCCGAGAATAATAGGCAAGATGCGGGAAATCTGTTGTTCCAGGCAGCCGTAGGGATACTCAAAGAGATATTCAACGGCTTGTTCTAATCCACTCAATGCCGTCGAGCTCATCGTGAACTCAAGTTCACCCAGACGCGGATAGATATTCTTTGGGATGACAATTGCCTGCATGGCGCTATCACGAGCACTCTCAAAAAGCGCAACCGATTCTTTCATTCGAGGAACTTCAATTGGAATTGTCAGTGTCAAGCCATCCGTGTATATCTGTCTGACACTGTCGAGGGACTCCATCGATGCGTGGAAATCAAATCTTGCTGGTGAAACTCGCTGCGCCAAAAATGAGAATCGAATCTCCTTGCTTTCTTCCGGCTTCAATTCAAATTCAACGGTGTCTACCCCTTGCAGTCTTACACCACCAGAGGCTTTCGCAAGAAGCCTTATGCGTCCTGGTTTCCCTGTGGAATTAGTTGTAACAATTCCGGCTTCAAAAGAATCTCCCAATCTGGCGAAGCGCGGAAGTGCACCGCGCAGAAGGAGTTCTTTATTCACGCGAAACGTGCTGCTTCCCATACCGAATTCGGAACCCTTCGTCTGAGCAACCACCATCACTTTGAACTGTGTGAGGTTGTCGGGAAGTTTGAAGCGAATAGTTGCTCTGCCACTATCATCGGTCTTCAGGGAAGCATTCCAATACGCTGTTAACCGAAACTGGCCACGCATCTCAATTCCAGCAAGAGAAGCCACACCTCCTCCCCCGCCGACATCTTCCCCCTTCTCCCCGTACGAACGTTGCTCAACAAGATGAGCAATTGTTTCGGAGGTGTTCACAGCCAACGGCCTGGAACCGTAGAAGAAAGCAAATGGATCGGGGAGCTGATAGCCAATAAGATTCAAAACCCCCACATCAGCTATACTTACCACTGCCTCGGAAGCTGCTCCACTCCCCTGCCCATCGCAAACATCAATTGTGACCGAAACTGAGTCCCCAGGGCGATACGTCTCTTTGTCCGTGACAACTGTAACATTCAAGTGTTTTGCACCAGCATCTACAGGCAAATTGATGTAACCGATCTTAAACGAAGGTCTTCCAAGGTCTTCGCTTTCTGAGGGACCGTGATTCGAGGCAACCCTTCCCTGGAGCAAAACAACAGAGACAAAAACATTTGGGAGATATGCATTCGTGATCGGAAGGCTAAGCTCAGGTGCACTTCCTTCCAGCACAGTCACCCATTCCTTGATAATTCCGTCTCGCTCAACGGTAATTAACGCCCTTGCCTTTTCGTACGGAGACTTGACGATGATATGAGCTACGTTTCCGGGTTGATAGCGCTCAGCATCGGCAACCAATTCAATCCGATCGTCATCCGAACGTTTCCATGCAACATACTCAGTTCCACTGACATAGAAATGCACTATGGTGCGTATCATATTGCCTCGCACGTCTTGCCCTTCAGCCGTCACAAAATACAAGCCAGCGCGTTGCGGCACGAACTGAGCCTCGATGGCGGAATCTCCACTGCGAATATGTGTCTCACCGATGACCGAATCAACGTGCTCTGTGACCCAATAGTAGCGTCCATCGGCTCCAGCTTTGCGAACAGAGTTCCATTCACGCCTGATAACTTTCACAGTGAGGGATTGAGCCGCCATCAATTCTCCATTAGGTCGAACAGCGATGATCGCATATCTAAGTGTATCGCCGACACGAACAAACGAAGACGATCGTCGAATGCCGATGTAGTATTCCCCGCCGTGAAGAAGCACATTCGCCCGACCTGAGACGACACGCCGGCTCGGTGAAGTGACATCAGCCTCAAACAGCAAAGATGAGGTCTGAAGTATCTGCCCAACTGGAAGAGGACAAGACACATTGAATATTCCATGCTCGTCCAATGCAGTATCTTGAGACGTTGTGAATCCCTCTTCAGGGCTGTATTCCTCATCTTCCCAGAACCACCAGTCTGACCCAAACGAAAACCCCTCATGACCTGGAGGTTCATACGATGATGGACGTGTATGTATTCGCCAAGTGACTTTTTCATTGCGCATCGGCGTCCCTGAAAGATATCGGGCTTCAACACATCCCCTGAATGTATCACCAACGGTGTAGCTCGGTTCCCACGACTTTGCCTTGACCTCGAATTCAACAGGACGGAATGCCTCAACACGAAACCTGTTAGTAGCGATAACCTCATACCTGTTGTCTGAATCCGCCGAAGAGAGATCAAAATACCCTTGCTCCTCATTGTCCTCACCAGTGACATCCCTTGGAATCAGAGCCTCGATGTTGTAGTAGCCAAGGTGAGCTGTTGGCTTGAGTTTCAGGTCGAAAGCAAATGATCCATACTCCGAAAGTGGGAGCGAGTCCTTTTTCACCACCTCATTACGAGGGTCACGGATTCGAACGAGCACAACTTTTCTGCGCGGAATACTCCACACATCCTGGGTGCGTTTCCGAAAAATTCCCTTGATATGAACCTTCTCCCCTGCACGGTACAAGCCTCGATCAGTGAAAATTGCCCCCTCGAGAGGTTGAAATTTCGGACGCCACTCATAATCAATGCCGAATCGCCAAGGCTCGATGCCGGTTCCTTCCTCTGTGCGGGTGAAGGCATATTCATGATTATGTTTCACAAAGACCCAGAGACGCGGTTGCTGCCACCATGAAGGGGGGCGCACACCGAGCGGCCCCCAGCCGGGAGCTTTTGCGAGCCCCGCCTCATCAGTTTTTCCTCGCCACAGTATCCGATTTTTGTCATCCCGAAGCTGAACCTCAGCCTTCGCAACTGGAGATGCGTCACGCAGACGAGTAGCCCAAATAAGCGTATTTTCGGGAGAAAACTTTGCGGTAATTCCAAGCTCCGTTACCTGCAAGAAGGCTTTGAAGTGTTGCCGGCTTTCAGGAGCATTTTCCACAGTACTGATCTCCAAAAAAATGAATCCATTACGATGAGGACTCAGCACCTCGCCAAGTTGCACTGGGAGGCGTGCCAGCACATTTCGCCGCAGCGGCAGCTCCCACATTCGGTCTACCTTGAAAGAGAGAGCGTCATATGAACGGCCAGTGTAAAACAAATCATCATGAACGAGAAGAGGAATTACATCATCTACCTGCAGCGAAGCAATCCGTAGCCGCACGGCATCCACGTTGCGAACTGTGAGTGGATACTGTAAGTCTCCATAGCTTTCCAATAACCCTTGTCCGGTCACCATCGAGACGAAGGGCAAATAATCCACTGTTGTGAAAGTGAACGTCACTTCTTTACCAAGAGTCTGTCTAAAAAGGTCGGCAAGTGATTTATCGATGCGAACGGTATATCGAGTCGCAGGCAAAAGAGGGAGACTCAGGAAAATATGAGCGTCATAATAGGTGTACTCGCTGTAGCGCTCAGGAATTTTGACAGCAGGGGTAAAATGAAGATGCCTAACAAAATCCGAAATCCGAACCGGATTTGAGAACCGAAACTCAAGTGGGTTCTCAGGCGCCAGTTTCCCTGTGTCTCCTAATAGACCTTCAAACCGGAATTCATTATATGTTGTGAATTGAATCGATGTATCTCTAACCATGCCAAGTGTGCCGGCAGCGCCTATCAGCCCGGCTCTCAAGATCAGAGAGTAGGCTGTCCCTCTCTGGAACCTTTCCGATGGATCAACCACAAGAACATATTTTCTGCTGAAAGACCATTGCTCTTTTGACATTTCTCTCTTTGATGGATAGCGCAGAGCAAACGGCAAAGAGCGAGGACCGGCTCCGTTTTGCTGCCTGAGCTCAATAAAAGATTTTGCGCGCTCCGGATTAACAGGCTGATTGAACTGCAAATAGATTAACTGGTTCAACTCAACAAACTTTGCCCCATCCTCTGGGATGCTCCGAACCAATACGGGGCGTGGCGTCTGGAATGTCCAAATGTACTCATGTTCCAGTGCACTTCCATCCAGTGCCTTTAAGCCAGCAGGGACTTTCACCCGATACTCAGTTGCAAATGGAAGTGTGTCAAACGGAACAAACGTCAGCGTGCTTGTACCGAGCCATCTATATTTCCCTTTGACAGCAGGTTCAATGATAAGGGGTCCAGATTCCTGATATAGTTCGCCTTCGACCGATCGCAGCGGCACCATTGGCTTGCTAAACATGACAACGACCATGCGTGATTGGTCACGCGTCTCAGTTAAGCCCCGAGGCGTTGCAGAGATAACACGCAGCACCTCTTGCGACCAGACAGTCAGAAATGCCGAGCTCAAAAGCTCAGCAACAATGAGGATAAACACGAAAAGATTGAATCTTTGAACAGGCTTCGTCATGGCACTCCCTCCTTCATCGAATTTTAGCCTCGACTTGCCGTGATTGGTTTCGTGATTCGATCAGCGTAGAAATAGCACTACCATTTTCCCGCGCTTGCACCTTGGCATAACACAAGCTTCACGGGTCGTGCCTTGGGACCGGGAGCTCCGGGAATCGTCTCGGCTTGGGAGCCGGTTTCATTCCCCGGGGCTGAAACGGAGCCCACTCATGATAAGGAACCATCGGCATTCTCTCAATCTTGCTAAGGTCCGGCTTCGAATAAAGCATCGCATAGTTCAAAGTAGTATCGGGTTTTACAATTCGGATGTAGTACTTGTGAAAGGGATCCAAATATACCCCGTCATCCGCAACGACTATGCGGTTTTTGAGTTTATCCAGGATGGAAGAGTCGATAAAATTTCCAGTCGCGCTCTTTCGGCCAGGAACAGGAGAACTATCTTGCACCTGTGCAAAAGCAACGCCGCTCAAGAACACTAAGGCAACAATCACTTTCATCGCATTGTCTCCTTCTTCTAAGACAAACTTCAATCGCTGAGCCACGATAAGTGTGAAGATATAAAGCTCATAGCGTGCGATAAAATATGCTCAAGGAATCCCGCTACTCATTTGAATTTACTATTCAGCGGATCAAATATCAATTAAATATAGAGGCGTTGTCCTCTACTCGTTCATCTCAGCAATTTTTTGGATGGCGAGCGCCTGCATATCGTGTGCAGCCTGTTCAGGGGACTTAGTGTTGTTCAGAACAGACTGATAGTTTGGCCTCATCGCATCCCAAATTGCACGCATCTCAGGGACAATCGGCATAGGTTTACCGATTTCAATTTCCTTCATTGATGCACGTAGAACATCGTTGCTTTGAATAAATGGATCGGAGTAAAGCTCCATACGGGTGGGAAATGTGAGAAGGGCTTTAGTTGTCTTTAATTGAACTGATGGTTCCATCAGAAAGCGGAGCAGCTCAACTACATATGGCATCTTTTCTCTATCAACGTTCACATTGATCGAATACCCTTTTGCCGAGATCATTGGTGCGCAGTAAAGCCCAGTCTGCGAAACTTTTGGCAGGACAGCTACTCCGTAGTCAATCGCTGCTTTTCCGTATCCCGCCCACGACCAATCGCCATTGATGATCATCCCGGCTCTTCCGTCTTTAAAAAGCGCATCGGCAACTTCGTAACTGCACTCCCTCGGGACTATTCCATACCTATCGCGCAAATCGTGAATGAACTGCAACGCCTGCACCATTGCGGGGGTATCAAGCGTTGGATTCCCGGCGCTGTCCATTACCCAGCCCCCAAAGCCTGTGAGAAACGGTATAAAGAAGAACGGCTCCGTGTAGTTCCACACAAGTCCATAATCTTCACCTTGCGCAGTTTTCTTGGTCAGCCTCTGACCGATGGCAATCATTTCATCCGTTGTCCTGGGCGGCGTTGTGACGAGTTTCTTGTTGTAAACTAACATGAGATGATTACCGAGCTTGTCGGCAAGCTGATACAAGTGCCCGTTTGACCAGATAAGCCCGCGCTGATTGAAAGAAGCTAAATAAGATGAATCAAACAGCGACTCCATCGGCTGGATGACATCAACAGCAGCATAGAGCCCGACGGCATCAGATGGTCCGTAGACCAAGTCCGGTCCCTGATGTGCATAAGCTGCGATGATGTATCCCGATCGGAGCTCTTCGGTCTCCTTGTAAATTGCCTCAACCTCAACGTCGGGATGGAGCCGCTGAAACTCATTGAGCTGGGATTGGAGCACTTCGCGCTCGTCAGGTCGCATCTGGTGCCAGATGACGATGTGAACTCTGCTGTTATCTGACCGCGATGAACAACCTGAAAGGAATGTCGTCGTTAGAACAACTATGAGAACAAAGGAAATTAAAAGGAGACACTTTTTCATCATGCTGTTCTTTGTCTCTCACATTTTCCCGAACGTGTCGCGCAAAATGATCTGGCTGGCCCCATTGCCGTTTACCACGAATGAACGATTCAGTGCTGGAAATTCTTCACCAGGGGACCAAATGCCGGGTCTACCTGAATTCGTATACTTGTAATGAATTTCCGCACCGAGCGGAAGATCCACCTCTAACGACCAAATGCCATCGTGAGCCTTCTCATCTCCATGTGTTCCATCATCGTACATGCGAACTGTGTTTGGTTTCCATTCACCCAGCTCAGACCTATTGCCGACGATGTAAATTGCATCGGGAACCTTCAATCCACGAGCATCGCACATGAAAATCACCTTGACCATTTCGGGCTTGCTTTGAGCCATCGCACTTCGCCGTTCAATGGAAGGTGAGGGTACTGAGGGTCTTGCCTTCAGAATAGATGGGAACGTACGATGGGGCATTTTACCACCAGACATCCGGGCGAACCGATAAATATTATTCAGATGATTTCTGAAAGCAATATCAAATGGTTCATCTCCTCCCGGAGCATTCTGATCCTCTCCATACCACCAGAACCAATCGGAGCCCTCCGCCGCGTACAGCTCTTCCCATGCCATCCAAGCAGCCCATGCTTTCGTACCTCGGACCGGCATCGGGCGAGAAGGATCGGGTTGAGGGATACCCGATTCAATTAAATCGTCTCGCGCTATGCCAAGGTAATCCCATGCCCTGTTTTCTTCTTCCTCCCCAATCCATGTATCAAAATCTGCATTGATCCATGAGCCAGGCCAGAGCCATTCCAACTTGGGCAATGACTTTATGGGGTGAGGAGGAACGCCGCGCTCTGCGTTGCCTGAAATATACTCCGATGGGGTCACAGTAACGATCTGACGAGTATGAAAGAGCCTGGTCAGTTTTCGATAAAGTGCGTTGAGGAATTCTTTGCCATCATTGTCATATCTATACCACTCCCATGCATTTTCTCCGTCAAGTATAACCGTGAGGAGCCGATCTGGTTCATTCTCGCGCGGGGCAAAACGGAGAACATACTTGATGAAATCGTCTGCCGCCTCTTCACCGTAGTAGTTCTGGTAGCGAAACCCCACACGATCAGAAAGTTCGGTGTCACGAAAGACAATGAGAACCCAACCCTTTTCCGGGTTGCCAGCTCCATACGGATAGTATGGGGGTTGGTTTGGAGGCTTAGACCGACGGAGAATTTTTTCATCGGTAGCAATCCACCGCACTTTGTTCCTTGCAAAGATCGGTATCACTTCCTGAGCAACAGCGCCCTCTCCTGGCCACATTCCTGAAGGGGCACAGCCAAAGATGCTCTTGAAATAGATCACAGATTTCGCTACTTGAGCAAATGCATCTTCAGGATGATGATACCGCTTCGGCAGTGAGTCATGCGGCTGACATGTGCGGGCGATATCAGAATCATAAATAAGAGGCAAGATGGGATGATAGTACGGCGTAGTGATGAGCTCAATCTGCCCCTGCTTTGTCTCAGAATGATACATGAGCTGACGGTGGATCGGAACGATGCTTGAGAGAACTTTATAAGTTTCAGCCACAATTCTGTTGCAGTCAACTTCTGTGATTTTTTTCTTCAGGTAATACTTGCCATCTGCTCGAAGATCAAGATAATCGCTTAAATCACAGATACTGCCGTCAGGCAAACGAACAGGACCTTGAAGAAATTCTGGATCAAAGTACGCAAGGAAAAACCAGAATTTCAACTCGCGCAGTTCCTGGACACTGAAATCTTCTTTCCCCTTCCTTAGTTGTGCGCTGATACGATTTTTCAACGCCTCGTACTCGGGAAAACGGCTCAGCATCACCTCTGAAATCCCAAAGGCATTCCACGCATTTTTGTAAAGGTACGCCCGATCACTTGCAGAGAGCTTGCTCGCTGGTTTCAGTGCAATATCGATCCAGGGGTCAGTCTTTCCACCGTACTTCTTGAGGAATCGCACAGCATCGACTCGGTTCTTTTTCACATCAACAAAATCTCGCAGGCGATCTACATAGTACGTTTGTAATTGAAGAAGAAGCGACGACGTGAGGTTAATCGTCACATGGATGAACGGGTAGCGTTTCAGCATAGCTGCCATATCGTAGTAGTCCTTGGTGCCGTGTGTGCGTACCCACGGACCTTGGAGCTGGTCCTTTTCAGGATCAAGGTAGAGCGGTTGGTGCTGATGCCAGATGATATTCAAGTAAATTGTCTTGCCAGTTATCGGATAGACATCGCTCATTTCTTTCTCCTGTTGCCGTTGGTATCCATCGACCGTGGTTGGGACGGGTCCTTTCAGAACAACCTTTCCCGAATCTGTCACTGTGAGCACTGAATTTTTGGATGTGCGATTGTAGTTCTCAACCGCAGCAGGATTTGCTGGATCGAGAACATAAAGCGTATCGTCGATCAAAAACTTGTATTGATAAATTCCGGGTAAAAGTGATTTCGCGCAACTCCACAGAGAGTCATTGACCTTTTGCATTCTACCAGCAGTCTTAGACCAGCCGTTGAAATCGCCCAGAAGTGCAACCCTCTTCGCAAAAGGATTGCAATAAAGAAAGACGACCGAATCACCAACCGCACTCGGCTGCCCAAGCATGGAAGCATAAGACAAGAGGAATAAAAACCACAATGCAAGAGCTTTCTTCATCGCACCAAAAGCATTTTCTTGGTCAGCGTCACATCGCCATTAGTGAGCCGGTATAAATATACTCCACTTGGAACTTCTCTCCCATGGATATCACGACCATTCCAAACAATCGCATGCCGACCAGCACTCACATGAGCATCAAGAAGAACAGCAATCTCTCGTCCCAGAATGTCATATACCTTGATGGAGGTGCGGCTATTCGCCGCAAGTGGTGGGAGTTCAAAAGCTACAGTCGTTTCAGAATTCGCACCTCTGGCTAAAAACGGGTTCGGATAATTCTGGCATAATGCAACTTTCTCAGGAAGCAAAGGATGTCGCACATCGTGGCTGCTCGTGAGAGGAAAATGATACGCTGTATCACTTAAAGCCATAACCGCTGTACCCCAGGACGGAAGCCGCAAGTCGAACGATCGAAGCTGAGACCCGGTGACAGCATACGATGTATCGTTCAATAAATCGTTCAAATAGTATGTCCGGGAGCTGTCAAGGGCATTAGAAAGCTGGACAACAGATTGGAGGTTTTGCAAAGTCACATTGAGATTTGAAGCAGAAAAATTCACAGCGACAATGATATTCTGGTCCAACCACGGCCGAGCATAGGCATAGACTCTGCCTTGGTTTGTGCTTATCAGTTGAAGCACATTACTTCGGAGAGCCGGAAAAGTTCGCCGTAAGTGAGCAAGACGTCTGTAAAAATGGAACAACGATGATGCATATGGATTACCGAAATCGATCAAATTTCGTTTTCCTTTCCAGCCAATTTCCTGCCCGGCGTAAAGCATGGGAACCCCGGGTATGGTAAAGAGCGTAGCAGCCAACGCTTTCGTGACACTGATAGAATACAAAGAGGCAATTCGGTCCTCATCGTGATTTTCAAGGAAGCGCAGGAAGAAAGAATTTGGTCCTGGCGAATATCCATAATTTCTAACTCTATCATTGAACTCAGTGATCGAGGACCCACCAGATGCAATTGCTTTGAAGGCATGGTAAAGATTCCAATCATATGCAGCATCGCATGCCCCACCGGAATCGGCATAGTTCCATTCCGAACCGATGCCTGTGCCGTCGGTCTCTCCAAGGATGAAGACATCAGGCTTGACACGCTTGATCTCATCTCTGAACGGTCCCCAAAATGCTGGCGTACCATAGCGATTTACAGGTCCCCAGTACGTATCCATGCGATAGCCGTCTGAGCGACCATCGAGGAGCCAGTATTTGAACATGTCAATCATGTATGTCCGGCATTCAGGGTCACTCAGATTAAGATTTGCCAGCGACCAATCACTGTACCGCGCATACAGTGTATCGCCATTATACATAACCAGAGACTGGCCCATGCCGCGGCTATCGCCGAGAATGCGATCTTCGATGAAATTTCTATAGATCGAATAATCCCCGAAGCGACGGATATCATCCACCCATGGATGATGATCGGAGACATGATTCGGTGTGTCATCAAGGATCACCTTCAGTCCCAGTGCGTGCGCTGAATCAACGAAGGCAAGATAATCCGACATAGTTCCGAACTGCGGAGCGATTGCATAGAAATCGGTGATGGAATAGCCTGCGCCAAGCTGGTCAATCGGCCTTCCGTTGTCAAAGATAGGCATCAACCAGATGATTGTTGCTCCAAGGTCTTTGATGTAAGGCAGCTTAGCCATCGCTGCTCGAAGGGTTCCCTGAGGGGTGAAAGCGGGGAGAAATATCTCGTAGATAATGCCATCACGCACCCACAAGGGGTTAGTCTTCTCCGTTCCAATTTCTACTGTGCCGTCAGGACTTACTCGGAACATCCACCCTGCGATCCCTATGTGCCCATTGGCATCTCGAACTGTTAGATTTCCAAAATAATCACCCGGCACAGAAGGAACAGGAAGGGAGATCTCCTGCTGGGTTGCGTCAATGTTCAGCGGCGTTGGATTAACTTGATCGCTTGAACGCCACTGATAAGAAACAACATCACTATCAGGGTCGGTTGTACCGAGCGACGAGAGAGTGATCTGCGAACCAACAACGCTCATTGTTACACGAGGCTTCGGTGAATGGTCCACAACGAGTGTCATGCTGAGCGTATCAGAGTATTTGTATACGCCGTAGCTGTCGACCGAAACGACGAATTCATTTAAACCTTCTCGGAGCGTCACACTTGCCGAGAACATCCCCCGTGACACAGGTACAAGAACAGAGTCCTCGAACCCTGAGCTTCGGACAATGTGATGAAGTGTTGCCTGTACTAAAGTCGTGTCGCCAATTTTCCCCGCAACTGTTTTTTGAGGAAACGTCGCATGCGGATTCGGCTGAGAAAGAATCTGAATGAATCCGGCTTGTACAACAATCCAGGTAGTATCAATCCCAATTTTTGCATTAGTGTTCATTGCGCGAATTAAAATCTTGTGTTCCCCGTTCCGCAAGGGTTGTACTGGTCTGAACTCAAGCCTATGCGAAAGCGTATCATAGAAACCGCGGGCAGAAGAAATTGCTTGGCCGTCGATGAAAATGAGTGTGCTATCGAGGTCAATTTGTGTATCGGGAGAATGGAAAAGGTAAGCTGAAATAAGCGGTCGCACATCATGCAAGACGGTGCCGGGCAGAGGTTGGAGATAAAAAACCGTCGGGTTGGTCACAATTATGTACGAGTTACCATACCCGGTGTTCCGTTCGATGCGCCAATTCATTGGGTCGGTGCGCCACCCGCTTGGCGTACCATTCTCGTTGAATTTATACATGTACCCATCGGGAAGCTGACCACCTACGTGACCTCCAACTCGAAGCCGCACCCGCTTGCTCCAGATACCCGCTGCAGAATCAAACGACATTTGTGAAGGTGCACCCGAAGTTATTGAGCCGTTTACATTGGGACCCCAGTTATTGAATTCACCCGGAACAAACACAACGCTCGGTTTACCTGCGGGCTTGTATATAAATGTCACATCAATGCTATCAACCTGTGCTAACACATGCTGCGGGGTAAACAATAGAATGACCACCAAAACAATCAATACATGCCAGGATATACTGCGCACATGAGAACCGTGCATGAACACTCCAATGATATGCTTTACGACAAAACTGCCCCGCCAAAACGAGTAGCGGACCCGGCTATGGCGGGCTCACCCTCTCCCCAGGAACTGCACTGCAGAAGAGGGTGAGCATCGACTGGCATTACTTCTGAAGCACCATCTTCCGATTAGCGATAAACGGCTTTCCATCAGCAAGCGGGTACGAAACCATACGAACAAAGTAGATACCCGACGGTTTATCACGGGCATCCCAGAGCACTGAATACCGGCCGGCCTGTTTCTCCTCATTTACCAGCGTTGCAACGATACGGCCAAGAACATCGAATACTTGAATCGTGACGTGACATGGTTCCGGCAAGGCATATGAAATTGTGGTAGCCGGATTAAATGGGTTAGGATAATTTCCGTCGAGCGCATACTCAGATGGAATGTCCATTGGAATCTCAGCTTCATCAGTCCGAGTGAACCGGCTCATGGACATTTCAAGTGCATGTCGTTTTCCAAAGTTGAGCCTGACAACATACATGTCGCGAATATCAACAACACCATCGCCATTGCAATCAGCAAATGTCGCGGCAGAATTTTGCCAAGGCGTTGCAACCTGTCCTAACCAATTAGTCGTCGCATTCTCTCGCGGTGGTCCGTAAGTTCTCATTCGCAGAAAACGATACACGACATAGAAGTCGCGGCGATCGACGACACCGTCGTCGTTTGCATCTCCAGGCCAAACGATATAGACAGGCTCGACTTCAAACGGTGCAGTGGCGGAGCCGATCGAAGTGCCATCTAATTTCCGCGCAATGACGCGTGCTGTGTAGCCTCCCGCCCGCGCAGAAAGAGGTAACGTAAGTGCTGGCGAGTACGTCAGTGTATCCCATGTTAATCCAACCTGACGGGACACCGTAGCCAACGCATTTCCATAAGGATCAACGAGTGAGACCTCAAGAATTGCATCGTAATATGGCAATACTGAGGTCGCAATCACAGTCGCAACAACATTTCTTCCGGGACGGTAGGTTGGACGGTCAGTGCTAATTGCCAAAGTACCTATGAAGACAGGACCCTGACCCCATTCGTCTGTGACGCTGCCTGGGCCGAAAGCCGGCGTCGTATAAATGTGATTGCCGCCCGGTTCCCACCAGGCAAGTGAACCGTCAGAGTTTTTCACGATGTACTTGTACTGGAACGTTGTGGCAGCCGGTAGCATAAGGTTTTCGTACTTCCAAGTTGGGTACAATGAACCATCAGTATAAAACGGACCGACTGCATGGTCTGGATCCCAATTCCCAAGCTCAGGTACACTTCCGACAACATAGACATTCTGCCCCCAATACGTGTAAGCATGCTGGACAGTAAAGGTCACTGGAACAATGGACTGATCAACGACGTAGATTGCGTAACCTCTTGGGGGAGCGGAGAGGAACGCCCTTCCATCCGCATAGACCCGTGTTCTTTCCCTCATGGCACTTGTGATATTTACGAGCATCGTGTTGGACATATCAGGCCAGCCACTCACATTCACAGTGACCCATACACCTACGGTGTCAGTGAAGCTCTGATTCAAGACAAGAATGCCGCCTGGATGTGTTCCGTCACCTTGTCGGCGCGCAACAAATATAGTGTTCGGTGCATCGCTTGGCCATGGATTACCGACCTCCGTTAGAGATACCATTCCGCCGGCAAGATATTGCTCACGAATCTGAATGAGCTGGTCAATTCTTTCTCGAAGCCTCGGCTCAGGATCGACACGCTGATTTGGATTCGCCGGGTTCACGAGAGGGATACCAAAGTAGTGAGGATAGAAAATTGTCGGCCTACCCGGAGCGAAAAGGATGTAGGCATATGCCATGTCAAGATCCTGATAAATCCATTGCGCCGGGTCTTTTCCTGTATCGTGATTTTCTACAAATGTCACGACATTCTCTGGAGGCATTGGGCTGGGCGAATCCTCAGCAAGACCGTAATGGTTGAGCCACCACATCTGGAAGCCCGGCTCCCCATTGCACATTCTGCGTAAACCATCACGAAGAGGAAAATCGAAAACGGCAACCCGTGCCCCCTCACCAGTAACCGCGTTCACCCAGTCGTGGAGCCGATATTTATATGTTGTCCAGTATTCACCAACGGCAAAGCGCTTCTGTCCAGCTTTCAGTGGCATTGCATTGAGCCACTGCGCAATGAACTCAGGCTGGATGCCTCGCACAAAGTCGAGCCGGTATCCATCAAATCCAATCGTGTTTGTCAGCCATTGCCCCCACTGGATCAATCGCTGCTGAACCTCAGGGTCAAACGTATTGAGGTCCTCACCCATCATTTTCCAGTTCGGCACGACAGGATCTTCGAAGCCTTGGTCCTGAAGAAAATCATTAGCATCCACAGGGTGGAATTTCGTATAGTTCCACGTCCAGTTCGGATCACCATGAGCATGCTGCACATATGAGAAATAAGTTGGCGTTTGAAGCTTGATAGGTTCATCTCCACCTGGACCCCAAAGGTGTAAAACGCGATACCCATTCGCATCGCTCGCCGGGTACAAAACACCCTGATTATCATACCTCGGATAAATCTTGACAGTGACCGTACCTGCCACATCCAGATGGAAGCGGAATTCATCTACATCTCCCTGATAGTCTATGTGAGCTGCGATCGGGCATCCACTCCCAGGTATGGGGTTGTTTTGTCCATTCCCATTGTTTGGTTCGCTTTCCCAGACTGTCTGGGATGGGCATTGGTCTGGAGTAGGCTTCCACCAAACATGAAGTTCATATGCTCTGGCTGAAAAGTTGTTCCAGTCAAGGTTATAACCTCCAATCTGTAAATAATAATCGCCAGGTGAGGCATCTGCTAATACCCATTGGACTTCACTTGTAGGGTACGTAGGCGACCGCTGATTGTTGACATAGCCCTGCACAACAGGGTTATCCTCATAAGCTCCGCCCATCATTTGATTCATCACCACATCAGCGTAGACCTCCATACCATTCATGTGAAAGGCACGTATCATTGCGTCAAGTTCAGCTCTGCTGCCGAAACGGGTTTCCACAGTTCCCTTCTGGCTATATTCCCCAAGGTCATAGTGGTCGAATAATCCGTACCCCATATCCCAGATTCCAGCAGCACCCTTAGAAGCTGGTGGTACCCAGATGGCAGTAAAGCCCGACCGAGAAAGCTCAGGAGCGTGAATTCGAAGAGTGTCCCACCATGAACCATTGTTGTCAGCAGTATCAACAGGAACATCCCAATAAAAGCCCTGCATCATGACGTCGTGTTGAGCCCCCGCTCGCCAAACGAATATAAAAGCACTTAGAGAAATAAATGACAATAACCGCAGCAATCGTAGGAACTTTAACATTGCTTAGCCTCCTCGTTTTGTTCATGGAATAATACATAAGCTCACCCGCACCATTCCCGCAAAGCACCCCTCTTTAGAATTTGGCATCAATGCAGCAGCAACATCTTTTTTGTCTGAACAAATTCCCCGCGCGCACCACCTTGTACAATTAGCCGATAGAAATAAACCCCGCTCGCAACAGGAAGACCCTGTTCGTTAACGCCATTCCACCGGACAGCGTATCTACCAGCTGTCTGAACACCATCGACCAAAGTTATCACTTTCTGGCCAAGGATATTGTAGACCTCCAGAGTTACCTTCCCAGTTTTCGGAATCTCATAGAGAATAGTCGTTGTTGGATTAAAAGGATTCGGATAGTTCTGGAAAAGCTGATAAGTGAAAGGCTTCAGCTGCTCTTCCCGCACCACGGTAATCGGCGTATTCCCGAGCACGATGATCTGCGATTGATATGGTGCGAGCTTTATTGCGAAGTTCGTTAAGAGCGATCCAGTAACCGATCGGCTGGTTCCATTGAGCAGGTCATTCGCATACCACGGCTCTGTTGTATCCAGCACAAGAGTATCTAAAGGAATGTGGAGGACGGTGCTGATCGAATCAGAAAACAAATTGTGAACCACAATGGCTTTGTTATCCCCCGCCATTCGGAGATATGCATACACAGAGTCGCCGGATGTAGTCGAAATGCGGCTAAAGCCCCCTTGCGTCAACGCAGGATTGCCAGTTCGAATATGAGCCAGCTGCTGGTAATAGTCATGCAGATGAAGCGGATCAGTCCAGTCGATCAGGTCTCGCTGGGTTCGTTCACCAACTTCTTGACCAGCATAAATCAATGGAACCCCTGGAATTGTGAACAGCAAAGCCGCAGCCATCTTGGTCTGCTGTAGATTGAAAACTGAGATGAATCTCGCCTCGTCGTGGTTCTCAAGGAATCGAAATGGACGGGCAAAGGAAGGCAATGATTGCCTGTACCACTGCACGAGACTGTCAAGCCCAGTGACTGTGGAGGTTCCGCTGATGGTGCTCTTCACTCTATTGAACAATTGCCAATCGTATGCACTGTCAAATTTCTTGTCAAAATAGTCCGGGTTCGTCGCATCAGCTTCGGCAAGGAGCCAAATGTCGGGCTTGATCGCCTTCAGCTCTCTGCGGAACCTCTGCCAGAAGGCTGGACCAGATGGACGTGTGTCATTGATTCCCCATGCAACATCGCATCGGTATCCGTCAATATCAAAATTCTCAATCCAATACTTCACCATCCTTATTAGATAGTTGCGAACGTAAGCATCCTCGTAGTTGATGTTCGGGAGATCCCACCACGAAAAGAAATACTTGTAGGTTCCGTTGGGATTCCATTCATAGAAAGTGTAAAAAGGAGAATATTGTTTATATGTGTAGGCATCTTTCATAAATGGATGGACAGCAGATGTGTGATTTATCACCAAATCCATGACCACCCTGATGCCGTAGCGATGAGCTGTCTCAACCAATCGCTTAAAGTCGGCTTTGGTTCCGTAGTCTGGATTGATATCGTAGTAGTCCGTGACATTGTAGCCATGAGGTGAAGCGGCGGGTTGAACCGGCATCAGCCAGATACAGTTAACACCAAGTTGCTTGAGATATGGCAAGCGTCCGGTCACTGCGTTCAATTTTCCTGTAAGACTCAAGGAGCGTACATAGATTTCATAAACGACCGCGCTGTCAACCCAGGCAGGATGCCAGCTGGACATATCCGGCACATGAGCCCCGGTGGAATCAACAAGCACTACTGCCCTTGCCCAGGAGGTATCCTTCGTTGTAGCCGCAGTGACTTTGAAATAATATTCGCCAAATTTCTGTGGAACTGTAAAGCTCGTTACGGCTGAATATGTAGAAGAAAGTGACACAGGGGCTGGATTCGATGAGTCAGGCTCCCACGAAAATGAAATCGGCAAGCCATCAGGATTAACCGAACTATCCGCACTGAGCGTAACGGTCCCTTGAGATATACCATACCGAATAACTATGTTTGTCCGGTGATCAGCATGATAATCAAAGACCACCGACTTGCTGGCAGATGTTACTCCAGATTTTGTGATGAGCGCAGTGATCACGTTCGTACCATCACGGAGCTTCAGAACCGCAGAGAAATTGCCTGAGAATACAGGGACAGTAGTGTCTGCACTGATCCCAGCGTTGGTCACTCTCAAGGTAGCGTTCTGTATAGTTGAATCACTAACGCTTCCGTAGACGCGAACAGTATCGGCGTACCAATCTCCGCCGTCTGTCAAAAGTCTTACAGTTGGTCTTCCTGCAAGGGCTGCATCAATCTGCTCAGGCGATACCCCCTCTGCTCCTCGCCGCTCCGATCCGATTGTAGCAATTCGTGGAGCGCCAACATCGAATCCGCCGATGTAGTTGGAGAGAAGACGGTGTTGGATGTCGGTGTTCCGAAAGAAAGCTACATCGTAGACGTAAGGGTTCATTCCCTTGTCCGGGATAGCCTTCATCACTCCCGTGCTACTTCCAAAATAGACAAACCCACAGAAATACCATTTACTTGTAAACGAGCCAAGGATCTGTTCCAACACAGAAAGTGGAAGAGAGAACCTGAACTGAGAGGTGCTCTTTGCATTGGCGTTGACCTGAACAGCTCCTCCAGATAGCAACGGCTCACGAGAGATGTACAAAGTGTTTTCAATCCCGGATAGTTGCCCCGAATTTGGAGCAGCGATGATCATGTAAACACCGCGGTTGTTCCATTCAGGGATCTTCAGATTCGCCGCAGGGATAGAATTGGTGAAGTCCCCATCTACTTTGTTCGTAATCTCCAGAACAAATCGAGTATAGTCATCAATCGCTCCCATATCGACAGTAAATTCGAGAGAATCGCGAGAATGATTCAAAGCAATATGGATGCCACGGATATCTCCGGAATGTGGGGTCACGCCTGCAGGGTAGGTATATCCTCCAGCACCATCATCGTCACCCTCTGCATCCACATAATAATAACCTGTGTTCGGCGAAAAGATGCCGAAGCTCAGGTAAAGATCCTTTGCCTTGTTCCCTCCAACATCGCTCCCTTTGAAGAGAACAACATGCCGCCCCTCCTGCAAAGCTGTGACAATTGAACGGATTTTATAACCATTCTGAACAGAATCCAGAGCATGTGGAAACTCTTGCCCATCAATGAAAACATGAATCGAATTCGGCTCTATTACGGTGCCGGAATCATTCTGCGTTATAACAGCAACCAGTTCAATCGAATCAACAGGAGACCACAGGACAGTTCCCTGATGTGGAGCAATAGCCTCGATGGTCGGATAAGGATTAACAGTTTTAATGACGTACGGAGAGTAATCGTAAGAAAGTGAGGGATTATCCGGATCCATAACATAAGCGGTTGCACCACTGATGCTTCTCAAAATGAAATCATACGAAGTTTTCTTGCCTATGTACAGCAATTCAGTCCCTTTAAAAAGTCCGTCCTCATCA
Organism: Bacteroidota bacterium; assembly: GCA_049973045.1. Classification (GTDB taxonomy): domain Bacteria; phylum Bacteroidota; class Ignavibacteria; order 0-14-0-80-59-12; family 0-14-0-80-59-12; genus JBMFJZ01. The sequence goes on from JBMFJZ010000003.1 coordinate 27,284, forward strand.
GGACCGGTTAATCGATCCGCCCCATAGTTGTTAAATGGCCCGCGGACAGAAACGCTCATAATGCTATCACCAAGATATTTCAGGTTCGGGCTTGAGGGATCAAAAATAAATGTATACGGAGACACAACGATAGCGTTCGATACGGTAAACGTCGTTGAATCTGACCCAACAAATCCCTGGTTGTTTCTCACGTATAACTTCGCTGTGTAGGTTCCAGGGGCAAGTGGATGTGGCACCACATATGTGAACCGATGAGACGTTGAATCGTAGTACAGCGGACTATTGGGAACTGCTGTGCCATTAATTTCAAGCTGAATGCTTGAGAGATCAAGCGAGCTTTCTAATCCAACAGCTATTTTAGCTGTAATAGTTGGGGTCTTCTCGTTGATAATTGCACCGTTAAGGGGCTGCAAATTGTAAACCATCGGGTCAGTAACATAGAGGATCGAATTATTGTAATCACTCGGGTCGTTTCTCGAATTCATCGGATCCGGAAACCACCCAACGATCGATGTGTCATTGCCAGAAATCCTGTATGTAACAAATTTATATTCGTAGAACCCAGGTCCTCTGTACGTGTAGCGTCTTGCAGTATCAGGTCTCAGAGGCACGGTGATTTTCCAGACGTTGTTCCCCACATTCTGCATTTGAAACGGGTGTCGGTTATAATAAACTCCCCAATTGTTGAACGTTCCGTTCAATCCGACCCCAGTTTCATCGGGCTGAAGAACATGCCGAAATTCAAATTCAACCGGCACGCCATGGACAGAGTCAACCTGAGAAAAGCCACGCTCGATAGAGCATACCAAAAGCAAAAACTGCAAGAAACAAAGGAGAGGCTTCAAAGTCCAGCGAATCAAGACAGATACCATTCCACTTCCCATGACAAAATGCTCCTTATGAGACCGTGAGAAACATCGACAACGCTCTTTGAACTTATCCTCGAAAGCGAATCTGCCTTCGGCGGACTTCGGTCGCTCAAGAACTGTAATCCTTTCGCAGGGGTTCATATTCTCCATATAGCTACTCGTGATTTGCGTAAATGATGCTAACGCAAGAGCAGCATTTTCTTTGTTTGCACAAAGTTGTTTGCATATAGCACATAGAAATACACGCCGCTCGCAACGAGATTCCCTGCACCGTTGCGTCCATCCCACTGAACGTTGTAGACCCCTGGTCTGCGGTAATCGTCAACTAATGTTTTCACCTTCTGACCAAGGGTGTTATAAATATTCAATGTTACCCGGATTAAACTGTTCCCACCGACCGAAAATCGGATCGTAGTCGTCGGATTAAAAGGATTGGGATAATTTTGCTCGAGAGAAAACTGGACAGGTTTGGCCAAATCCTCATGGAGACCTGTTGTAACGAAAGCCGTGTCCGCAAGAATCATCACCGCTGATCCGTTTGGCGGCAACGTCATGGAAAATGTCTGAATGCTGGACTTCGTTACAGGATAGACCTTGCCGTTCAACACATCGTTCAGATAATACTGTTTCCCTTCCTCCATCGTGAACAGCGTCGAATCCACCGTTAAAATAACTTGTGGATGTCCTCCCGTGAAATTACACACAACAAGTGCTGGCAGGCTATTAGTAACTCGTGCAAAGGCAATAACGGAATCAGGAGAGGTTGACCGTAGTTTCACGTACTTGCCGACTGAAAGAGATGGGAAGGCTCTCCTGACGGAAATCAGCTTCTGATAGAATGGCTGCAAATTGTTGGGGTCAGTCCAGTCAATTAATCCCCTGTAACTCGATTCTCCAACTTCCTGTCCTGCGTAGATCATGGGCACACCGGGCGACGTCAACAGCACAGTTGCCGCAAGCTTCACCTTCTCGACAGGATACCGGGCAATCAGCCGTTCCTCGTCGTGGTTCTCGATAAACCGGAACGGCTTGACAAAGGATGGATAATCTGAGGAACTATAGAACGCGAGCACTGAATCGAGCCTCCCCAGCAGGGAACTGTTTGTCAATGCATCCTTAAGTGCTCCAAACATCAGCCAGTCATAGCCGCTGTCGAACTTCTTGTCAAAGTAATCCAGATTTGTTGCATCAAGCTCGCCTACAAGGTACACGTCGGGTTTGATCGTCTTCAGCTCGCGTCGAAATCGCTGCCAGAATGCCGGTCCATTTGGACGAGTATCATTCACACCCCATGCGACGTCGCATCTGAAACCATCGATGTCAAAATTCTCGAGCCAGAACTTCGCCACATCAAGTAGATAATCCATATTCTGTTGGTAATCGTAGTTGATGGAAGGCAAGTCGGTCCATGTGAAGAGGTACTGATAGGACCCATCAGGATTCCAATAATAGAAATTTCTGTACGGCGATACCGCACCGTACTTTGCGGCATCGAGCATAAAGGGATGAGTATTGTGCGTGTGGTTCACGACGTAATCCAAAATGACACGAATACCATTAGCATGGGCAGAATCGACCACAGCTTTGAAATCCTGCAGTGAGCCATAGAGTGGATTCACATCGAAGTAATTCGTGATAGCATACCCGGGCTGGCTGGGAGAAAGCTGCGGACCCGGATGTATTGGCATGAGCCAAATAGCATTAGCACCAAGCTGTTTGATCGTCCGCATTCTACGAGCCAATGCTTGAAGATTTCCAGCAAGACTCAGGGTCCGAACATACACTTCATAAACTACTGCAGAGTCTATCCACCCCGCATGCCAGAAAGAAACGTCTGGAAAATTCGCTCCAGAAGAATCCACAACGAGAACAATTCGCTGAAAAGCCCTGGCTCTTGATGTGGAACAGGCGAGCGTGTAATAGTACTCACCTGGGATTTCAGGAACGCTGAACGTTGTAATGGGCGAATTTGTGCTGCTGAAAGCAATTTGCGCGGGATTCGTCCTATCTTGTGACCATGAAAATGTCTGGGCGAGACCATCAGGATTGGTGGTAGCACTTGCATCAAATGTCACCACACCACCGGAGATGTTCTTTGCAATGGAAATAGTTGGTCGATGATGTTTAATGAGGTTGAAATAGACCTTTGCACTAGTGCTTTTGAGCAAAGTGCCATACAGAACCGATGCTTGAAGTTCATTCAACCCCTCGGAAAGAACAATTTGAGCCGAAGCGGTGTCGTGAACAAAAGTCAAGGGGTACTCGCTGCTGTTTACACGAAGAACACCTGATGAAATAGTAGAATCACTAACGTACACACAAACGGTAACAGAATCGCCCCATCGCCATTCGCCACCGTCGGTCAAAATCTTGACCATCGGTTTGCCAACAAATGCGGCAGAGATTTCGCCAGGCATAATGAAAAGAGCACCACGCATATTCGATGCAAGCGTAACATACCGAGAGCCACCGTAGTTGAATGAGAAATTGTAGTTTGACAGATTGCGTTTTTCGATTGATGTGTTAAAGAAAAACGCTGCATCGTAAATATTCGGCGACTCCGGGAAGGACGATCCACCGTTTTGTGGCGGGACCTTCCACCCTCCTGAGGAAGTCGCAAGATACGAGTACGAGATGAAATACCAACCATCTGAGAAACTCCCAGCAGCATTCTCCACCACATTAATTGGGATACCGAACCGAAAAACGCCCGTGCTCTCAGCGTCTGCACTGACAACGATCGAGCCATGGGACGTAAGGAGCTTTGGATCCGTGTAAATCTTATTTTCAATTCCCGAAAGCTGCGGTGAGTTTGGAGCAGCAATGATAAAAAAAAACACCATGGTTTGTAACATCAGGGACCTTGATACTAGCATTATCAGGAGCAATGACTCGCTGGACATCAAGTGAGTTCACAATTTCAAACCCAAGCCGTGTATAATCCGAGATGGAAGCAAAAGCAACCGTAAACAAAAGCGAGTCGCTTGTCGAGTTAGTTACAACATCGATGCTCTTTATGTCAGCAGATCCATGAGGAGTGAATGATGGATACGTGTAATTCCCTGGGCCATTATCATCATTGTCTGCATCCACGTAATGAAACCCCGTATTCGTTGCAAAAGCTCCAAACGTCAAATCCGCTGTTGCCTGCATCCCTTGAACATCCGCCGCCAGAATTCTTACCCGATGCCTCCCCTCAGTGGCAGAGAAGCTACTGCTCGTTATCTCTATTCCGCTTGCAACTGAGTCCATAAAGGGGACTGGCAAAGACGATCCATCAAGAAACACCTTTACTGAATTCTTATCTATATCATACCCAGAGTCACTGACAAAAATTTGAGCCCTCACAGCGAGCGTTGCCCCAGGAGGGAAAATCTGGCCCTGTCTTGGTCCAAGGATTCTTATCGTCGGATATGCCCGCACCTGCTTGATAGCAATTGTACCAAAGTCTGCTTGCATCAGCGGATTGTCGGGATCATCAATGTACTGACCACCATTAATGATATATTGGTAAAAGCTTGGAACACCAATTTTCAGCGGCACCGTATAGGTATACAGACCGTCGCTATCAGGACCTCCCATCGGATCACTACCGAGATTATTGAAGGTTCCTTTGATCTCCACCTTCTTGATACTTCCCACTAATCTAAGATTCGGTGAAAGGGGATCGAAAACAAAAGTATACGGAGCCGCTATGATTCGATTGACAACCGAAAACGTTGCCTTTATACGCGCTGTTGACCCTTTATTATTGGCGATTGATAATTCAACCGTATGCACCTTGTATTCCAAAGGCGATGATGGAGTAAAACGAAAAATGCGAGTCGTTGTATCGAAATATTGTGCCGGGTTAGGGACTGCGAAATTATCCAGCAAGAATGTCAGGCTTGAAAGGTTGATTGAAGATGAGTTCGCCCACGAAATTTTTGCAGTGATGCTCAGCCTTGGATCATTCGTCACTGTATTATTCATAGGGAGCAGGTAGTAGATCATCGGATCGTCGACAGTAAGGTAACTGTTGTTGAACGGTCCGCCAAAATCAGGATTGTTCGGATCGGTAAACCAGCTGAAGTTCCCCGTATCTCCAGCGGCAGATATCTGGTACGTTACAAATTTATACTCATACCTTCCTATTGCAAGCGGCACCGTAACCTTCCAAACATTCCCGCCCACATTCACCATAGGGATCGGATGCGCATTCCCTGGGCCACCCCAGTTATTAAACGTACCCTGGAGGCCCACTCCTACGTCAGGCGGCTTGATTTCCTTGTAAAACTCAAACTCTACTGGAACAAGGGCTGAGGGATCACTCAGCGCTTGAGTGGTGCTTTGCGGCGACTCTCCGTTTTGCTGAGCGTGAAGAAAACCCGCCAGGACAACAAACCCTACAACGACGCACCAAATTGCGCTGAAGGCACCATGGTGCATGGCATGCACGAGCTTGCTACACTTTTTCGACGCATACATGGTGACTTTCCATCTGTTAAAACGACCACTAATACGCTCGGGTCAGGAGCCCCTAAGTACAGCAGCTCCTGACCCGACCTATTACTTCAGCACAGTACGATCGAAGAAAACGACAATCCAGCCTTAGCTCACTTCAGCAACATCATCTTCTTCGTGTCAACAAAGTTGCCCGCCCGCATCTGGTAGAAGTAGACACCGCTCGGAAGGTATGAACCATCGATAATTAACTTGTAGGTGCCTGCCTCTTGCTCCTTGTTCACATAGGTGGCAATTTCCTTGCCGAGCACGTTATAAAGCATGATTGTCACTGCACTACGAAATGGGACTGTGTACTGAATTGTCGTTGTTGGGTTGAACGGGTTCGGGTAGTTTTGCTGAAGTGAATACGACTTGGGCAACGCTGTAAGGACTTCGCCGACGCCAGTAAGCACTTTAGTTCGAGTCTGCCACACACCGAACGTGTCGACGGTCATGCGAATCCCGCTGACCCCATCGATAATATCAGCAAGGTGATTCTGCTGGAACCCAGCTTCGTTGTCCTCCGGGAATGATGCTTGACCCGGGTGATAAGCAACCGAGTATTTATACTCGATTACTTTGGTTGTGTTTCTCTTGAAAAGGATATCACGAGCATATATAGAATCACCTGCTGTGAGATCACCATGGGTTCCGTCGTCGTAGAGCTTCAGCTGAGAGCGATCCCAATTGGTATGGTCCCAGAGCCAGAAGAGCGGTTCCTGAGCTCCAGCCATAAACACGCTGTCAATAGAGGGGAAAGGCTGATCGTGGTTCGGGCTCTGATAATTCTTCGCCCCTTTCATGAGAGCCTGGAATATGACGTGCACATCGTTTGCCAAAATCTTGGAGAAGTCCACATTGTCCCAGAATCGCAGCGGAACAATGACGTCGCTTCCGGTGAAGCCAACCTTATAGTTAAAACCACTTTCCCAACCCCCATTCGTTGGCAACTTCCCGGAGGTTCGGCTCGTCTTGATGTAATACTTATACTCAATCGTGTCACCTGGATTCATCGTCAATGTGGCATCATATTCCCATACACCACTATGAATTGTCGAGGGTGTCATCACCGAGCTCTCACTCCAGCCATTAAAGCTTCCCCGGACCAATACCTGATCTCCGCTATCGGGGACAAAGGCTCCAATCGCCATCTGAACCCTCATGTCGACCTGAAACAAAACGTGAGCTGTGACACCAACGCTTGTTCGGTCGTCATAATACACTACCGGGATTACCCCACCGCCACTGGGCACTTGATAGGTTCTGTTCGAACGAGTCTCCCAGAAATCCTGCCCAGCATGGCGAATGACATACTTATACTCGATAGTAGTTCCTGCAAGCGAGTCGGGGAGAACCACCGTAGCTTCATAGATGCTATCAGTAACAGCTCCTTCAGTAAGCAAGGGATTAAACCCGCTCCACCCATTAAATGTCCCGCGAACGGTCAAGGAATCTGTCGCCGGGTTGAAGTTTCCAAGAAGCATCTGGACACTCATGTTAACCTGGAACTTCACTGGTGTGTTTTGAGCCATTGACAGAGATACAAGTAGAATTGTCAACAGCGCACAAAAAGTAAGCTTCCGTGTCATGGTTATTACCTCCTATTGATGAAGTGATCTTCTTACGTGATTATACTTCCCTGCGTACACATAAAATCTCATCGTCTCCCCTGTGATCCACCTCCTTTCCAATGGTATCGATGTTTAGAACTTCAGGCCAATTGAAAATCGCTGGACGTTATTTAATAAGCCGAAGTCTTGATAGGAGTAATCGATTTTTGCTGTAAGATTGCTCGTTAAGATGTACTGAAGACCCAACCCCAATGTCAAGCCCCCTTGAGCATCGGGTTGAAAAAGCGATCTGTATCCTAGACGGGCAGAAACAAGATCACGCCACGCTGCCTCAGCGCCAAGATTTACTACCTGAGCGTTATCGTTCGGATGGATTGCATCAGCTGCAAGTGTCACACGGGCATCCTCAGTTTTCACAACATCCATTGCAAGCCCGACGCGGAAGATAAGCGGCAAAGGCCAGGACTGAGTCTCGTACGCACCAAGGATGTTCTTGTTATTTCCCTTGATGCTTGGGTCAGGGTCATGCATAACGTAGAGGTCTTCACCAGCCATCTTGAGATCGGTCCCGAAGTTCGCAATATCCATCCCAATGCGAAGACCATTGAACTCGGTAATGAACAGAAGTCCGACATCCAGAGCGAATGCAGTTCCCGATTCATTCCAGATTCGCTGCTGGATGAATTTTGCAGAACCACCAATTGAGAACCAATCTGTCAGATTCCGTGCGTAGCTTGCGCTGATTGCAAGATCAGCTGCACTCCATTTCGTACCGATTCCCTCAGGAGAGCTTACCGTGGTGACCTCCTCCTCGCCGTAGTCCAAATAGACAATGCTTAAGCCCACAGCGTTATTATCATCAATTGCGAGAACGCCGCCAAACCAATTGAGGCTAGTCCCGAAAATCCAGTTCACATGTTCAAATGAAACCTCTCTCATCCCAGTGCGTGAAATAGCTCCTGGATTCCAGTATAACGCCGAAGGATCATTAGCAACGGCAACAAACGCTCCCCCCATCCCGATTGCGCGTGTGCCAACACCGACCCCAAGAAATTGCGCAGCGGTCGTGGCTACCTTGGTTTGTCCATACGCTCCCACTGTTCCCGATATCACCCATAATGGGACGAGCAGCAGAAGAAACAAAATTCGAGCTTTCATTGTCACATCTCGCTACTTGATGATTGCAAATTTTCCAGTCTTCTTACCGACACCCGGCGCATCCACAACATAGAAATATATCCCGTAGGCAACGTCGAGATTCTCTTTTGAGCGTAGACTCCAGGAAACGGCGCCGTCATCGATAGGGCTATTTTGTTCAAGTGTGATAACATGTTCACCGCGCGCCGTGTAAATATAGATTTTCGCTCCATAAGGGACATGGATAAAATCGATCTTCCGCTCACCGCGTCCACTCGTGATTGTTGGTGGCAGAGGCTGTTCCCAACTTGCCGCAGATAAGTAGGGATTTGGAACAACCTTGATCATATCAAGCTTTGATTTAGCAAGTTCGTTATCAACATGCGCACCAAGCGTCGTGAACTCGAACATATCACCGCTCCGGAAGGGCCTCTTTGTCAACAGCCGTAAAGTATCCCCCGATCCTGGGAAATCAAAATTCAGTTGGGAACCCGTGCCATCAAATGTTACAGACCATGTCAGCGTATCTTTGCCCGGAAGAATCGGCTCATAGAAAGCAATAAAGTCGTGCTGCGGCGTCTTGAAGAGCGAATCAGCTGGTTGATGATTGAAGATGGTCTTCACATATCGGTTTTCTGTTACGTTGAACACCTTATACTTCACCGGTTGAGCTGGAAGTCCGAGTCTCGGATATGCCATGGAGGTATCAACAACATCATCGTAGAACGATATGATGTAATCAGCAGGATATTCTACCCCTTTGACAAATCCAGCACTGAACATGTAGAAATCAAACTTCGGTGGTATGTTTGTGCTCCCTTGTGTCCAGCCATAGTTTGGGTTTGTAATGTCACGAGCAAGCTGATCGTTCAGGAACGTAAGGCGCACGCCATCGAACAGGTCTCCCTCACCGACAAGTGAGGTGCTCCATCGAACAACGGTGTCAGGGTTTGAAGAGGCAGTCACATCAACAACCGAGTAGGCTTTTGTGACCTTCAACACAAGGGAATCTTTCCCGGTGACACTTTTCCCAACATAAGAAGTGTCTTTGAACACCACCTCATAAGTATGTCCGTCCTTAACCGCACGCGGATTCAGAACGCTGAGATAGACGGAACCTGTTCCGTATGCAGTACCTTTTCGGACAAGTGGGGTGCTCCCCGGAGGGACATAGCCAGCTGTTGGTGCATTCGGAATCACCACGGCTGTGTTGACATCTGTTGTGACACTTCCGGAAGGGTTTCGGAAAACAAACTTTGGCGTTTCTGCAGGGTAGACGTTGTTCTCAGGATCCCCTTTCGTGTAGGCAGTAACCGCGTAGTAGTAAGTTTGCCCATTTGTCAGACCGGAATCAACGAACGAATGCGCCAGACCGGTTTCACTCCCGAGATCGAAACGTGGGAGCTTGAGAAGCTCCTGCGACCGGGCTGGGAAGATGCCGTAGATGCCATCTTTCAAATCAAACGTTGCGATTGCAGCCCCACCCCCTTCTGTGAATCCGGGATCTGTCGAGCGATAAATCTTGTAGCCTTCGAATGTATGCTGCTTTGTCACATCACGGATTGAGCGATCAACAAAACTTTCAGCAACATTGTCCCAGATAAGAGTAACCTTATGATCGCCGGGAACCGCCGTGAGGTGAGGCTTGTCCGGCGGACGAGTGAAATTGTAATTTGCATCATAGATCTGCTGTACAACTCGTTTGTTCGAGAAAATGGCTTGCATATCTTCCCCGAAGACAAGGGCGAGAGAAAATCGCTCCGTATGTCCTGGAGGAAGTGGGAAATATCCCGAAGCATACATGAAGTCACCGTCCTGCGGGAGCTGCGGGATCACATCGAAGTAGCCCGGAACCATCCTGCTCCAGAGAATTTCATTGTTGCTCATATCGGGCGACTGGGTAAGATTAAAGAAGTTAAAACTTGTCAAGCCGATTTGATCGGACTCATTCACATCCGTCTGGTCGAAGTGAGGTTCCCCGGCAGTCGGCTTTCCATCTCCTTCGCCCAAATCACCAGTACCAGGTACTCCATCAGCACCTACGTCATCTATCAAAGGATCCCAATCACCGTTCTCGTCTCCAGACCAGTGAGTTCTCAAAATGCCAGCGTATCTGCCGTCAGCACCACGAGGCTGGGAGTAATCTGGAACCCAGCTCGTAACAATCTGCCCCGGACCACTCTGACGGCTCTCATCTATCATGAAATCTGCTAAGCCGGCACCGGTAAAGTAGTTCTTGTATGCTAACGGACGCTGAATGGTTTTTAGAATTACCCCGGTGCGATCTTTAAAGACCTGCTCGTAGTGTAGATCCCGATTTTCATCAATGATTCCGTTGAGATTATCATCGAGACCGTTATTCGGGGTTTCTGTAAGTTTAACCCCATCGTAAATCTTATATGCCTGACCCAATGAATAGACGGTGGCGGTATCGCTTGAACTCTTGAGCAATGTGTCAAGCTTCACAATTTTTCGTTCGTACGTTCTGGGATCAATCAAAGCGATCATGTTGCTTGACCAGCTTGTCGGGTCTTTCTGAGGCCCTCGGGACAAGACACGCGGTTCAAAATCGGTCTGGATGAAATGCGGCGACGATGGATCTGTTGCATCGTTATCGTTATCAATGCCATCGAATGGATTTCCGGGGCTTTCGAGATAGGCATAGCCTGCGTATCCGATATTATTACGAACGCCGGCAAGAACGCGGTTCAGCGGAACCCAAAGCGCATCGCTGGTTTTATCGTCTGAGTCCCACGTATATGTCAAATTTGTGTTAAGGTCGAAAAAGGCAAGATCGTCCTGGCAGTCAACAAAATTTAATCCGACATCACCAACACATCCACCAACGATCTCACCGAAAGCGACTTTATTGTAAGAAACAGTGCCGACATTTGTAATTTCATAAAGCCAGAAAAGGACGTCTTGCGCCTGGATCTGAGCCCATTGTAACCCACGCACCTTGACAAGTAGCCCCATCCCATTTCGAGTCGTATCCGTAGAATCGGGGTGGAAATAATAAGGTGATCCTGCAAAGGTATCATCCTGATTATCGTCCATATAAAAGAAACTTTCCTGATCCGCGCTCGTAACTCCTCTGCCGAAATATCCATTCCATACAGCTCGGCGTGTATACGGATCAACCCAGTCAGGATGATCGGGCCAGAAGGTGGGCCAGGTGCTCGGAAGGTGGCTCATTGCTACAGTATCTTGCGCATCGTTAACAAAGAGAGGGAGAGGTTCAAATCCGCGGAAATGGCGGTCCCGACCCACCTTATCTCCCTGACCACGCCGCGGACCTGGACTGATCTCAACCGAATGAAGTGTATCGATTTTCCCATCTCCAGTGTAATCACGATAGATTGGAATCTCTATACCGACCAAGGGTGTCACATCACCAATGTACCCATCCTGCGTTGCGGGGAAGGGCCAAACACCACGCAACGTACCGGGATTGAGTCCAGCTATTGAGCCATCATTTGCAAACGTGATAGCAACTCGATTCCCATTATGAACGCCAGTTTTCCTGTATCGAGGATCACCACGAAGATGATAAGTTTGAATAAAATCGTACCATCGTCTGGATTGAGCCTGTAGGTCATCCACTCTAACAATGCTGAGAAAAAGGCTCAGAAAGGTTATAGCAACAATTGTCGAGCGTAAGTTGAGGTTTCTTGTTTTCATAGGTGTCACTCTTTCAACCCGATATCGTCGTTCAAAACTGCACCGTTGCACCAATCTCAATGCGACGTGGTGCTGAATAATATTGAGGACGTGTGTACCACCAGATCAACGGGGCTACTCGCTGCGGCGGACTGGTTTGCATTAAATGCTGATAATCAAGAGAGAAATCTGCTAACCCCGTATCATCAAAAACACCATATTGGTTTTTGGTATCGAAAAGATTGTAAATCCGTGCGAACAGAGTCAGTGCGAATTTTCCAAGGGGAAACATCTTATACGAATTCAGGTCGACGTTGAAGGTTGCGGGTTTACGTCCGCTGTTGAAGATAAAAGCCCCCACATCTGCTGTAGCACGGGGAGTATAGGGTCCTCCGCTCCCGTACTGCCCGACAAGGCTAATTCCCCAGTTGTTCGGAATCGAATAAGAGACTGTGAGATTCACTGTGTGTCTCTGATCCCAGTCAAGCGGGATGAGCTGTGTTTCAGGCAGCACGCCGCTGTTGCGCATGTTAAAGGAAGCTGCAGGGTCAGAAGCGTTGCCTTTCGCTATTTGGAAGGTGTAATCAAGCGTCGCGGTAAAATTGTGAGAATATTTCTTATCCAGCGATACAACTATACCGCGGACATTTCCGAAATCGCTGTTCACATATTTGCTGTAGATTGCCGTGCCACCGAAGACAGGAATAATTTCGTTGAGCGTGCCGGCGAGATAGCGGATGTCGCGGAAGTAGCCTGTCACATCTACGGAGATATCGTCCGTGAGCTGCTGTTGCACCCCAACTTCGCCATTTGTCGTCTGCTCGGGACGTAAGTCCGCGTTTCCAATGATCCCCAAATTAGTGCTCCCTCCAAGAACAAGTTTGAAGTCGGGGTTCTCATAAAGTCGTTCAAACGGAGGAACTTGAAAGAAGAGTCCATAGGAGAAATGTATAACCCCTCGATCCGTGATTGGAAACGCGATACCAACCCGTGGACTCAACTGCCACTTCTTTGAGGCAGGTTTATACCAATAGGCACGTCGGTCCGCAAGAGTCGTTGGAATTAGCAAAGAGTCCGGCATCCCTGGAGCATAGTTCTTGTAAATATGGTACGGGTTGATGGGAACATAGATATTCGGATCTGATGGATCACTCAGGACGACGCCGTCGGGATCAAACCAATCGAACCGCACTCCGAAATTTACCACGATGTTTTTGTACTCCATTTTGTCCTGCACATAGGCAGAGAATTCTTTAGGTCGGTGGAGGTAAATCTGATTATCTTGGGTCTCTGTGCTCGGGATGACAATTTGCACAAAGGGATTTCCATCACGCAGCGGGTCACGATCGCGGTCTACAGACGACATCTGCAGATTAATATAATGGAGATAAAGTTTATGAAGGCGGACTTCAAGACCAGCTTTCACCTGGTGGTGCAGAGTCATCTGGCTTGTTATATCAAACTTCCCCAGGTACGTTCCTGTATTACGCACGCCGTGGAACATATTTGTTCCGCCGGTAAGGAAAGTTGCCTCAGGCGCATTCAGAAGCTTCGTGTGAACATAGGTTTGATTGAAAGGATCCCGACGGGCGAACATCTTTTCTAAAGTGAATGCGTTATAGTCCAGATAACGGCGTTCGTCCCTGAAGAAATAAGAAAGCCCGGCGGTAAAGAACGTCGAGCTGCTTAAGGTCTTGGTTGCTGTCAAAATGTTGGTGTAGCCCTTTTTCCAGTTGCTTAAAATGCCGTCAGGATTGAGGCGAAACGCGAAGTCGTAATCCTTGCCAATATCATTGTCGAGAATGAAGTTGTAGCTTAGCTGAAATGTAGGAGTGATGCGCCAGCTAAGCTTAGTCTGAGCATAGGCTTTTGCCCATGGATTCATTGGAACAAAAGCCCCGTCTCCCGTTGCCCGAATGATCCATTGACTCGGGTTCGGGAGTGTGTTATCTGAAATATCCCACGGATTAAATTTTCTGATCCCGTAAATGTACCCGCGGTTATAATAGTATCGGATATTTGTGTAGAAGAAGAGCTTATCAGTGACAAGTGGGCCACTCAAGGAGAGTTCAACATCTCGAATATCATCAGGGCGAAATCGATCTTGTCCCCAGAAAACATCGGTATGACGAGTGAGATAGCTGCCACCGTATGTCGTTATTGAGCCAGTGAATTTATTCCCGCCATCCCGTGTTGTGATGTTTACAATGCCCGACATTGCTTGGCCATATTCTGCATTGAAGGCACCGCTGACCAATTGCATTTCCTGGATAGAATTGGTATTGACATCTACAACTGTAGAGCCATTGTAAACGTCTGTAACGGGGACACCATCAATCCAATAGGCAAGTTCACCACTGCGGCCTCCACGGACATGACCGCCCACCACCCCTGCCTGAAGCTGAAGAACCTGTTGGAATTCTGTTACCGGAAGCATTTTGATTTCATCAGCACCGACGACTGCCGTCGAGGCTGTGAGGTCCCTCTGCACCATCGGTCGCTCGGCGGTGACAACGACTTCCTCCTTCAACTCGACAACGGTCTGCCTCAGTTTAAAATCGATCGTCGTGGTCAGATCAATGGAGACGCGAACATTCTGATAGACCTCTGGTTGGTATCCCACCGTTGAGGCTCTCACGGTGTAAATACCGGGGGGAACATTGAGGATCACGTAGTTTCCATCAACATCAGTTGCTGCTCCAAGCACGGTTCCTTCAACAAGTACTGTGGCACCTACCAATGGTTCTCCTGTAGCAGCATCGGTAACACGTCCGGCAAGTTTCCCTGTATTACCACCAAAAAGCAATCCTGTGTTTATAACAAGAAGGATAAAGAAAAGAGCAAAACGATGGACAGTGAAATTCCAGTGCATACCTTGATTCCTTCCAACTAAGACTTCATGTCTCTCCAAGCGAAAGATTATAGATGGAACGTTTTTCTGAAGGTGCCAGCGAATTTTTTTTTGCACCGCAAGTTTCCCTGACTACAATTTCGGGAGTAAATCTCGTATGCCGCGGTGGAGCGTTCGGGTTCTTTATCCGTCCTACCAGAGTCTCCACTGCGAGCGTTCCCATTTCATACATTGGTTGACGCATTGTTGAAAGGCCAGCATGCTCCGCCAGTTCAATGTCATCGAAGCCGATAAGCGCCATATCCTCAGGGATGCGCAGCCCCTCCTCTCTCAGCGCTTGAAGAGCGCCAATGGCTTGAACATCACTTGCAACAAAAACCGCGGTCGGTCGATCACTCCCAAGTGAGAGGAGTTCCTTCATTGCCTCGTAGCCCGCTTCACGGTTGAAACCATCCAGCTTCGTATTTCGTGAGAAGCGAACCAGATTCTCGTCAAACGGTATCCCATGCTCCTCGAGGGCTTGCCGATATCCTTCAAGTCGAACTCTTGCCGGCTCGCTGGTCAGAGAAGCATCAATCATCCCAATGCGACGATGCTGAAGCTTTAAAAGATGACTGGTTGCAAGATAGGCTCCACGTTGATTCTCCACCGTGATGGAATCAAATTCTGGTCGTGACGTATCGACCAGCACCACAGGAAGATTAAGCTGCTGAAAGCGAGCAACGTAATGCTCTGGGAATTTCATTGAGAAAAAAAGAACCCCATCAACGCGGCCCCTTTGCATCGTACGACGTAAGTATGCTTCGATTTGCTCTTTGCGAGTGAGGCCATACAGGATCAGATCATATCCAAGCTCATCAATCCGGTCCTGGACTCCACGAAGAACTTCAACGAAGAAATAATTTGTGAAGAATGGGATTATTGCGGAAATGCTGTTTGACTGCTGGCGAGCAAGACGCTGTGCGGATGCGTGCGGTTGATAGTTTAGCCTGCGAGCAACGGCAAGAACCTTCTCCCGTGTCGCCGCTGATACGTTAGGCTTATCGTTTAAAACACGGGAAACAGTTCCAATTCCGACCTTCGCTTCCCGCGCAATATCGTAAATAGTTACCCCATGCGCAGCCTCTACAGAAGTTTGGCAAGCCCACCGTAGAATGGAAGGGCTTCCATAAATTACAAAGAAATTTCTTGTTTGTCAAGTAAATATCAGTACAACCAGCTTTAACTTGAAACCCGAAACTGAAAAAGTTCCAGCGACGCAACTTGAAGCGAAAATAAAGGACAATAGCCCTCTTGTTTCGGACCAACCTGTCCTGAAACTCAACCTGCAAAAGTGACCGCAAGGAAATTGAAAGCACGTTCAGACTCAGGCGAATTTCCTTTAGTCAAAGGGATTTGTTAAATTAGATTCCTGTTGGGTACTTGCGGAAGTAAACTTAAAGAATGTAACCTCTCATTGAATTTTTCATGCAACTAATTTTTGTAAATCTTTATCGGCAAACATAAGGAGCCCTCTATGGCACGGTATAAGATCGCTTGGCTGCCCGGCGATGGAATTGGAGTAGATGTTCTGGACGCTGCAAAGATTGTCCTGGACAAACTGGAACTTGACGCTCAGTACATTCATGGCGATATCGGATGGGAATTTTGGTGTAAAGAGGGTGATGCCCTGCCACAGCGAACCATCAACCTCCTGAAAAGTGTTGACGCCGCCCTCTTTGGTGCAATCACCTCGAAACCGGCGAAAGCAGCGGAGGCAGAGTTAATCCCGGAGTTGAGGGGGAAGGGACTGGTTTATCGATCCCCGATCGTTCGAATGCGTCAGCTATTTGATCTTTATATTTGCCTTCGACCTTGCAAAGCTTATCCCGGCAATCCACTCAATTACAGAGAAGGGATTGATCTGGTAGTTTTCCGCGAAAACACAGAAGACCTTTATTCAGGAGTAGAATTTAACCCCGTTCCTGCAGAGTTAGCTGAAACGTTGTCCAAACTCTCCAAGCCCTTCGCTCCTTTCAAAGATGTACCCCATGATCAGTATGCTATCTCCTGCAAGATAAACACTCTCAAGGGATCCGAAAGGATTGTAAGAGCAGCCTTCGAGTTTGCGAAGAAGTACGGACGAAAAAAAGTGACCATTGTTCACAAGGCAAATGTCGTCAGAGCAACGGACGGGTTATTCCTGGACGTCGCAAAGGATGTTGCCAAATCATATCCTGAAATTCAAATGGATGATGCCAACATCGATGCAATGTGCATGTGGCTTCTGAAAAATCCTTTTAACTATGATGTGCTCGTGGCACCAAATCTCTACGGAGATATCATTTCCGATCTCTGCGCCCAGATGGTGGGTGGTCTGGGATTTGGATGTTCGGGCAACATCGGAGACACAATAGCGGTCTTTGAGCCGACACATGGGTCAGCCCCCAAATATGCTGGCCAATACAAAGTCAACCCTATTGCAACTATACTCGCAGCAAAGATGATGTTGGACTGGCTTGGTGAGAAAGAAAAAGCGGAACGACTTGAACAAGCCGTGGCAACTGTTATCAAGGAAGGGAAGGTTCGCACATACGACATGGGAGGCACTCACACAACCTTACAGATGGCAGAGGCGATTGCTGCGAAATTATGAAACGGCACTTAAGATGGAGATGCGAGACCTATGAGTAAAATCATAATCCACGAAGTTGGCCCCAGAGATGGATTGCAAGTTGAAAAACAAATTGTCCCCTTTGATCTGAAGGTAAAGTGGATAGAGAAGCTGATAGATTCTGGTGTCGACATTATACAGGTTGGATCATTCGTTCACCCTGAAAAGGTTCCGCAGATGGCTGATACCGACAGACTGTTTGCATATTTCATGCAGCCTGAGAAAAAAACAAATTCTGTTATTCTTTCCGGCTTAGTTCTGAACGAGAAAGGACTCGAACGAGGAATGGCATGTGGTGTAGAGCTATTCTGCATGGGAGCTTCCGCCAGTGACACATACAGCCGCAAAAACACCGGAATGAGTTCCGGAGAAGCAACGGAGCGAATTATCGCAATCGCTAAGCGCGCGATGGAAGCCAAGAAGAAAGTCCAGGTTTCTGTGCAATCAGCTTTCGGCTGCAGCTATGAAGGCGCTATCCCGGAAGAGAGAGTTCTTGACATGGTTAAACGTTACCTCAATGCCGGCATAAGGAACATCAGTCTTGCTGACACCGCTGGCTATGCTTTCCCTCAGCAAGTGGAAAGATTGTTTAGCAAAGCGATGAGTCTCGACACACAGGCAGAATTTGCATGCCACTTTCATGAAACCTACGGATTAGGACTTGCGAACTGTTACACAGCTGTGCAGGTCGGGGTAAAGTATTTTGAATCATCGTTCGGCGGTTTAGGTGGATCCCCTTTCGCAGCGGTGACGAGCGGAAATGTCTGCACGGAGGACCTCGTTCATCTCCTTCAGCGCATGGGCCTGAGGACCGAGATAAAGCTAAGTCCAATCATTGAGGTTACAAAGGACGCAAGCCAATTTTTTAATCGCCAACTGCCCGGCTTCGTTTGGCGTCTGGGCGTGGCACCCTGAGCACCGTGCTTTAGCACTCACCCGAATTTGGCCGAGTTTTTAACTCAACACGCAAATGATATATTAACTTCGAGACATAACGTTACCTGACTCACTTATAGATTTGGTTTACTTGGAACTTAATGATAGCAAATCAGACACAAGGAGAACAACGCAATGAAAATACTTTCAGGCGTCCGCGTCCTGGATTTAACGAATGTGCTGGCAGGACCTTTCGCAACAGTTCATTTAGCTCTGTTAGGAGCCGAGGTCATAAAAATCGAAAATCCAGTTGGCGGAGACCTTGCTCGTAAATTAGGCGCCTCGCCAAAGCTGAACACCCAGCTAATGGGGACGAGCTTTTTAGCTCAGAATGCCAACAAGAAATCCGTGACACTGAATCTAAAACCAGAAGAGGGAAAAGAAATCTTTCGAAAGCTTGTCAAGACAGCAGATGTCGTTGTAGAAAACTTCCGGCCTGGAGTGATGAGCCGTCTGGGATTTTCGTATGAGAATCTGAGCAAAATCAACCCAAGACTCATCTACTGCGCAATATCTGGCTTTGGTCAGACTGGTCCTGATGCTTTCAAGCCAGCATATGATCAGATCATCCAGGGACTGAGTGGAGTTATGGCGATCAATGGGGATGAGAGGCTTAATCCATTGCGCTGCGGTTTCCCGGTTTGCGATACCGTAGGTGGTTTAAATGCCGCATTTGCGATCGTAGCTGCTTTGTTCCATCGAGAGCGCACAGGCGAAGGGCAGTTTATCGACATCGCTCTCTTGGATTCCATCATGCCTCTGATGGGATGGGTGGCTGCCAACTGGCTAATTGGAAACCAACCTCCAGTGCTGATGGGGAACGATAATTTCACTGCTGCCCCATCCGGGACCTTTCGCACAAAAGACGGTTATATTAACATCGCAGCAAACGAACAGAAACAGTGGGAAGCTCTCACAGAAGTTCTCGGTATGCCTGAATTGAAGGAGGATCCCCGTTTTAAGGAACGCGATACAAGGAAAGCAAACCGAAAAGCATTAACCCCATTAATAGAAGAAAAATTGAAAGAGCATCCCACCGCTTACTGGGTTGAGGTGCTCAATGAAAGGGAAATCCCTTCAGGAGAAATCTTGCGACTGGAGGACGCATTAATACAGCCTCAAATCAAGCACCGCAAGACCATCAGCGAAGTCGATGTCCCTGGAATTGGTAGTGTCAAACTATTCAATCTAACTGCCAAATTCGAAAAGACACCCGGAAGCATTGATTCGCCGCCACCGCGACTATCTGCACATACGGAAGAGATTCTAACCGGGTTAGGTTACTCAAAGGAAGAAATCAGGATTTTCAAAGAGAAAGGGATTATTTGACAATTTAAGATAAAGAGGAGAATAAGCCATGGGGATGACTATAGTTGAAAAGATTTTAGCTCGCGCTGTTGGACAGGATTCTGTCAAAGCAGGTGATGTTGTTGAACCTGCAGTTGATCTGGCAATGTCTCATGAGAATGCGGCATTGGTCATCAACCAGTTCACAGAAATTTTCAAAGGGACTGGCCTGGAGCCAAGAGTCTGGGATCCTTCCAAAATAGCGATCATTTTTGATCATCGGGTGCCCGCGGAAAGTCCGAAAACAGCCACCAATCAAAAAAAGATACGCGACTTTGTCGCTCAGCAAGGGATTGCCAAATTCCATGACATTAGAGGCGACGAGGGGGGCATCTGCCACCAAATTCTCCCTGAAAATGGCTATGTACGACCTGGATACGTCGTGGTCGGAACTGACAGCCATACTACCAGCCATGGCGCTCTAGGTGCCTTTTCCTTTGGCATTGGCGCAACGGAGATGGCTTCAGTCTGGACGCTCGGAAAAGTGCTCAACGTCGAAGTCCCTGGCACTATCAAGGTCATTGTCAATGGTGAGTTCCGACAATATGTTTCTCCGAAAGATTTAATCCTTCACCTCATAGGAAAAATTACCGCTGAAGGTGCGAACTTCAAAGTGATTGAATTCCACGGTAAGACAATCAAAAAGATGCCGACCTCAGGTCGACTGACCATTTGCAATATGACGGTGGAAGCCGGTGCGACTTCAGGAATTGTCCCTCCGGATGATGAGACTCTGCGGTATCTGAAAGATGAGGCTGGCGTGAAAGAAAAAGTAGAAATCATCGCACCAGATTCTGATGCTGTCTACGACCAAACGATCGAGATCGATGTCTCAGATCTGGAGCCACAGATTGCCCTTCCCCACACCGTCGACAACGTTAAGCCCATTAGCGAAGTGGAAGGGGTGAAAGTCGACCAGATTGTAATTGGTTCCTGCACAAATGGACGACTCGATGACATTGCAATCGCAGCGCAAATACTCAAGGGCAGAAAAATCGCCAGAGGCATTAGGATGCTTGTTTTCCCTGCCTCTGCTCGAATCTATCGACAAGCTATTGAAAAAGGCTATGTTTCAGACCTTATGAACGCTGGTGCAGTGGTCATGAACTCAGGCTGCGGACCCTGCCTGGGCGTCCATCAAGGGGCATTAGCAGACGGCGATGTGGCTTTGTCGACAACGAACCGCAACTTTAAAGGTCGAATGGGAAATCCAAACTCTGAGGTCTATTTATGCTCACCCGCAGTCGCTGCAGCAAGCGCTATCACCGGAATGATCACTTCGCCAAAAAGCTTAATCAATAGATGATCACACCGAACCCAATAAGAGGAGAAAGCAGAATGCCCAAAGTTGTATTGAAACTTGGTGACGATATCTCAACGGATATCATCTATCCCGGAAGATTTATGGCAACTGTTCTACCAACAGAAACTCCACAATATGCATTTGCCGACCATGCCGAATTTAATGCAAAACTTAAACGAGGGGAAATTCCTCCAGGGAGCATAATCGTTGCTGGGAAGAACTTTGGTTGTGGCTCATCTCGGGAGCAGGCAGCTTCATGCCTCAAAGGTCATGAGCTTGTTATTGTGGCAAAGGATTTTGCCAGGATCTTCTTGCAGAATTCCATCAATCTTGGGCTAAGAACTGTCGCTTGCCCGACAATTGAAGCCTCTGAGGGTGATGAACTTGAAATCCTCTCTGATAAGGTGATCAACAAAACAACCGGGAAGGAGTTCGACATTATCCCTCTTCCAAAAGTACGCCAAGCCATCATCGACGCCGGAGGGCTCATCCCGTATACTCGAAAAAGACTTCTGGAAGAAAGAGGCTGAAGACACAACTTCAGAAAGAAGAGAAATCTCAAGAAGCCAGATTGAACTCCTCTCCCCTATATGTGCAACAACACTTTACTAAAGAGCTCCGACCCAAGCAAGAGTAGAGGCAGCATATTATTGAGGCACTTGCCGAAAACGAGGCAATTCTTTTATTTCAACTAAACGGAGCAGGGGACAAGAGACATCTGGCTGAATTACTTACATCCTTCTTTGCTTTTCGCGCCATTCACGATCAACTTGTCTTATTCTCAAAAAGAGCCCAAACGCCAGCACTGTGATAATAAGTGTTGAAATACCAAGCCCCCAGCGCCTGAAATAATATTCGTGAATCGCCGACTTTCCGTCAAGCACAGCTTGATTAGCGATCTTCATCCCTTTATCCAAAGGGTCCTTAAAAGCGGCGAGATTAAAAGCATGCACAGCTGTCCGTGCTTCCATGAGCGACTGACGAGCCCCCCGCAAATTATAGAGCGGCTCGCTTACCTCCATCCCCTTTTGCTCCGCCTCCTTCAGAAGCTTCTCAGCTAACTGTTGCCTGTTCGTTAGACTATCGATCATCAACCGCATGATCTTCGCAACCTCATAACCACTCGATGTATCACCGAGTGTATGACAGCGAGAACAAACAGTCCCCTCTCCTATTCCGAGCATAGCATCCGTCGGATGCTGAACACCGTGGTTCCCATGACATACCTCACACTCTGGGAGCTTCCTCTGGTCAAATGCTTTCTTGTGAGGGCTCCCTTCAAAAGCTGGGCGTTAAGAGTGTGACACACACCACATACATTTGAGACTGACTGCACGCCAGGTGGAACCGCCCCGTGATTTCCGTGACAGCTATTGCAGGCAGGAGCACCTGTGTCGCGTTTCTTCAGCAACGCAATACCGTGCACACTCGTCACATACTCCTCATACTGGTTCGTCGGGAGATGATACGGCTTCATGTACTTCTCATTGCTATGACACTTCGCACATGTTTCGGGGATGTTAACCGGGTAAACATGAGAACGAGGATCTTTCGCCGGAAGTATATCGTGGCTTCCATGACAGCTCGCACACTCAGCGACCTTTGGATCCCCTTCCATATTCCGCTTGCCATGGACACTCGTCTTGTAGAGCTCAAACTGATCCACACGAAGAGCTGGATTATATTTCTTCATATATATTGGATCACTATGACATCGGGCACACGTTTTTACAACGTTGGTCGGATAGACCGGCGACGCCTGCGTCGTCACCTTTGCAATTTCATGGACACCATGGCAAGACGTACACTGAGCAACCATCTCATTTGCCACGGTCGAAGCACGACCATGAACACTTCCTTTTAGCTGAGCGTATTGCCCTGCAGGAAGCGATGGATTGTAACTCTTCATAAATTCAGCATTATCGTGGCATCTGGCACACATCTCCGAGATGGCATTCCCCGTAGGGACACCCACAAATCCTGCCTTTTTACTCATCGCAATGTCGGGGTCTTCTGCTGTCGCATCGCCACCATGACACCCAGCGCAAGTGATACCAATCTTATGGTGAATATCTCGCGCGTAGACTGAACCGGGCTTATCACCCATAGCTTGGTGACATGCGTAGCACTGATCTTGAACTGTACGCTGCTGCGCAACTGCATATGTGTGAGACGAAGAAAGAAGGGTTAGAAACGTCGCTGCAAAAATTGAGAGCAACGGCTTAAGCAGCGGGAAAATATTCTTTCTTCTTTTCGTACGAAAGGCATCCATGAACCTTCCCCTTTCTCACAAAATATATCCAAGGATAGTAAATGCTATGATATACATCACAATGAAAATTCCTATATATGTCATCCCACGTACTTTGATGCCTCTTGATGACTTCGTATCAAGGAACGGAACAAGCACCCAGAGCACACCAGCGACTCCAAAAAGGAGGATACCTATCATCTCTCCATCAAGTGAGAAAATCTTTGACGGGATAAATTTTAACGTCTGGAACATGAAGAGGAAATACCATTCAGGCCTGATCCCTGCGGGAGCTGATGCAAATGGATCCGCTTTCTTGCCAAGCTCCCATGGGAAAAACACCGCGAGAACCGCCAGAACATTAAGAACGATAAGCCACAAAAGAAGATCACGAAGCATGAAATTCGGGAAAAAGGGGAGCCGCTTTTCCTCAGACACTTCAACATGCTCCATTCCTAACGGCACACTCATCCCCTGCCTTTGGATGAAAGCAAGGTGAAGAACAAGAAGCGTTGTAATAAGGGCAGGAATAATTGCAACATGGAAGCCAAAGAACCGCGATAGCGTAGCCCCGGTCACATCCTCTCCGCCACGAAGGAATTCAAGGATCGGCTTCCCGATGATAGGGATCTGACCAGCGATATCCGTCCCAACACGCGTCGCGAAGAACGCAAGCTCATTCCACGGAAGAAGATACCCACTGAAGCCAGCACCGAGCACCAGGAAAAACATAAGAACGCCACTCACCCACGTCAGTTCGCGCGGAGACCGGTAAGCTCGTGTAAAGTAAGTACTAAACATGTGGATGAAGGCTGAGAGAATCATTAGGTTAGCTGACCAGCTGTGGACAGAACGGATAAGCCAACCGAATTGCACCTTCGACATGATAAACTGAATGCTCTCAAATGCCTCGCTTGCACTTGGTTTATAATAAAGGAGAAGCAAGATCCCTGTTACCACTTGAATGCCAAAAAGAAAAAGTGTGACCCCTCCAAAGTAATACCACAGAGAATGATGGTGGAGCGGCACGTATTTCTTCCCCACAAGATGAAGAAGATCATCGAGCTGGTATCGATCATCCAGCCACCGATACAATCTTTGAGAGAATCGTTGATTCGCCATGCGCCCTCCTACGCTTCCCTGGTGATATAGATATCGTCGCCTCTGAGAACAACTTTGTAAGGCTCAAGCGGACGTGGTGGTGGACCTGCAATATTTTTTCCATTGAGATCGTACTTCCCATTATGGCACGCACACCAGATGAGCCCAAGGTCCGGACGGTATTGAACGGTGCACGCAAGATGAGTACAGATAGCGGTAAAAGCAACAAAATTCCCATCAGGTTTTCGGATAATAATCGCTGGCTTGTTCCCGAACCTCACAACCTTGCCACTATTCGGCGAAAAGTCATTCACCTTCCCCACCTTTATGGTGCTGACCTCGATCTCACCAACTTTCGGCGGTTTCAGGTAAGCGAAAACGGGGTACAATACAGCGACAAGCCAAGCAATGAAACTCCCCCCGAGCAGGTATTTTAAGAACGAGCGGCGTTGCTCAGTACCAGCCGGAGGATAACCGGGCATCTGATATTCCATAAATACTTCTCCAATAACTCTTCACCTGGCTCGTTGAAATGCAAATAGCACGTTTGATTCGCAACGAGAGAAAGCACTGCCGACGGAGTTATCAGGCTCTTCCTCAGGGTGGCAATATTACTCCAGAAGGACTCTCAAATAGTAAATCGCCAGCAGAAAGTCAAAATAAAAACAGCTCGCCAGCCTGCACGCCTACCTAACACCGAGAAAGCAGGCTGAGGCGAGCTGCACTCAAACTACGACTTCTTCGATGGTACTGGATGGGCAATCTTTGCCCAGTATTTCTTATAGTCGAATCCCTTAAATGTCGGGCTCTTTTTATTATGGCATCCTTCACACACTTTTGGATCGTCTTTCGCAAGGATCAACCCTTTCGCCTCTGCCAATTTCGGATCTTTCATCACAGAGAGTGCTTTGTAGTCAGACCCGGGACCATGGCACGCCTCGCATTGCACGCCATCTTGCATGTTAAAGGTTGGCATGAATAACGACTTGTCCTTACCGTAGCCCGTAACATGGCAGCTTAAGCATTCCGGGCTGTCTTTGGCAGCAGTCTTTAAGCCTTGCTTCTTTGCGATCTCGTCTGCCTTCGCCGTCAGCAATGTCTTGTAAGCATTGGCATGTGCAGACTTTTGCCAGATGCCAAGCTGATCACCACTCGTAGGGGTCTTATGGCATGGACCACAAACTTTTACCCCAACATACTTGTGCTGAGCGGATGCACCCATAGTAAGAAGGGCGCTCCCAAGCACAAGAACTAAAAGAGCCCAGATGATTTGTTTCATCATTACCTCCGTGTTTGTGATAGTTGTTGTAAGTTTAGTGCGGCTTGTCTATTCCTCAGCCTGACCCAAACCCAGGTACAGCTGAAGGAACAAACATATAAGAGTTAATTAATCTCATTTCGGTTAATGATAATGAAATAAAACATGAATGTCAATCTTCAAATCCACCGAAGGAGGAATTGATACTCTCTGTGATCTCCATTTGTGCACGGAGCTCGCTGAGTTGACCAAGGAGCTGTTTTCGATGGCTATCCTCCATTTCGGCGAGATGAAGCAAGAAGGCTTTCACCTGAGGATCGCAAGCAGTTTCTGCTGCATGAACATAGTAAGTAAACGAATCGATCTCGCGCTCCAAAGCGTGTTCAAGAATCTCGATGATCGTTTCTTGTTGCCCGTTCTGACTCACCATGGGAATCTCCTTGTCCAAACTAGAATTTATCTTTATCAGATAGTGATCATCTATTTGCCCACGGCTCCACTTTCAGTTTGTGCTCTCCTGAGCCTCGCCCGAGATAGCTTTTTGCCCGTCGTGACCTTACTCAGCAACCGCTCCCAATCATCATCAACCTGATGCTGAATCTCTGCAAGCTGCTCATCTGTTAGATGTCGAAAGCGACCTTGCAAATGAAAATATTCGTTAATAGGTATCCCCGCGGGTTCGTACGTGATACGATATGTTTCTCCGTCATATACTTCATACAGAGGGAAGATTCTACTTTCAACTGCAAGGCGAGAAAGTTTGATTGAATCTTCAGGTTCGGATTTCCATCCGGGTGGACACGGAGCAAGCACGTGTATAAATTTTGTGCCATAGATCTTTTTCGCCTTCTGAAGCTTCTCAATGAAATCCTCCGGGAATGCAACTGTCGCCGTTGCGGCATATGGAATCCGATGTGCTGCGAGAGCCTCAACAATGTTCTTCTTCCGTTCGCCCTTAGGAGTTTCTGCGGGAGTTGTTGTTGTCCAGGCGCCAAATGGTGTCGCAGAGCTCCGCTGAATGCCTGTGTTCATGTAGGCTTCGTTATCATAGCAGATGTAAATGAAATCTTCATTCCGCTCAGTGGCTCCTGAGAGTGCCTGGAATCCGATGTCAAATGTACCGCCATCTCCAGCCCATGCAACAACAGTTGTCTCGTGGTCCCCACGCATTTCAAGTCCTGCTTTAATCCCGCTTGCTGCGGAGGCTGCTGTTTCGAACGCAGTATGATAGACCGGTACGCCTGTCGCACTATACGGCGCTGGACCATCAATAATAGACCAGCAACATGCCGGAATGACCAGGACGGTCTTTCGGCCCAGGGCTTTCAATGCGTAACGCATTGCAAGCGCACCGCCACAACCTGGGCAGGCAAAATGACCGCTTGTGAGTATCTCTTCCTCGGGAATATGAAAAATCTTTTGGCTCATGCTTCGCACTCCAATCTCAACCTCTTATCGCCTTTGGGGCCATTTTCAATTCACTCATGCCGGTTTATGCTTGAGTCCTATCCAGATGCTTTCACTTTCCGGAGCATTATTTTTCATCATATAATCGAACAGCTCCTCAATCACTGCAGGTGTTATATCACGACCTCCAAGCCCGACAACAAAGCCAAAAACGGGTGGACGATGTTCAGCATTGTAAAGAGCAGCTTTGATCTCTTGGTAAAATATTCCGCTTGCTCCAAAGGAGAAGTTACGATCGAGGACACCGATTTTTTTCACGCGCTGTGCAAGTGAGCGTACTTCATCAACTGGAAATGGCCTGAAAGCACGGATCTTGAGCAACCCAACGGGAAATCCGCGTCCGCGCAAGTCATCGACAACAATGCGGGCTGTGCTCGCCGCTGTCCCGGCAGTCGCAAGAACAATTTCAGAATCGTCTGTCTCGTATCCTTCAACAAGACCTCCATAGGAACGACCAAATTTCTCAGCATATTCATCATCAACTTCCTTGATCTTCACTCGCGCTTCTTCCATCGCTTGGTGGATCTTATAGCGCAGCTCCATGTATCCATCCGGTCCAACAAGCCCACCAAAAGCGTGAGGATTAGCAGGGTCAAGTCGGAATGGTGGATTATACGGTGGAAGGAATTCATCAACAAGCGATTGCTTCGGGAGTGCAACGGGCTCCGATGTGTGGCTTAGGAAGAACGCATCAAGATTGATCATGCATGGGAGATAGACACTTTCAGCAATCTTATACGCCTGCAGCACAGTGTCAAGAACTTCTTGATTGCTCTCGCAATAAAACTGCATCCAGCCTGTGTCACGTTGTGAGAGGCTATCCGTTTGGTCAGCGTAAATTGACCACGGGGGGGCCATTGCACGATTGACATTCACCATAACGATTGGAAGTCGGCTGCCTGCTGCCCAGTGGAGAAGTTCATGCATCAATGCCAATCCCTGTGACGATGTCGCCGTGAAAGCTCGTGCCCCCGCTGCTGAAGCGCCAATGCAAGCAGCCATTGCAGAGTGCTCGGACTCAACCTTGATGAATTTCGCATTGAGCTGCTTTGAAGCGACAAGCTCAGAAAGTTTTTCAACAACGCCTGTCTGGGGTGTGATTGGATAGGCCGAGATCACTTGCACCCTCGCAAGCTCTACGGCATAGGAGGAAGCATGACTCCCCTCGATGACCAAGACTTTATCGACAGATGGATGAGTCAATGCGGACCGTCCATTGCCTTTCGGTCTGCTTAAGTCGGACACCGATTTACGTAGTTCCATAATTATACCTCCTGCTCTTCGCTGCCCTTGCTGCCAACGGCGGTGAAAGCTAATTCAGCGGAAAGCGCCATTGCTTCCCGAGGGCACTCAGCAACGCAAATACCACACCCCTTGCAATGATTGTAATCAATGACGTATTCACCGGCGGCGTCTTTGGAAATCGCAACATCCGGACAGAAGTTCATGCATACATCGCAATGAATACATGTCCCGCAGCTAAAGCATCGATCAACTTCACGCAGAGCCTGTGACTGGCTTAGCCCACGATTGACCTCTCGAAAATTCTTTATCCCTTCTGCGATAGCAAGGCGCCCAGCCCGCACACGCTGCTCATGAGCAAAGTAAGCGAGGTTAATGGTCTTGTATTCAACTACCTCGCCAAGAGTCGCATCTTCCCTCTTTTTCCATCCCAGATACTCATGAATTGCCAGAGCAGCATTTTTCCCTGCTCGAATTGCATTCACCACGGTGCCAAGGGGATTCGTTGCGACATCCCCCCCAGCAAAAATTCCGGGAACACCAGTCATCTGATGTTCATCAACGCGGATGCGCCCACCTTCCTCACGGAGCAACATACTCAAGTCAGAGGAGGAAAGTAAAGACAAATCAGGCTCTTCACCAATCGCTGTGAGGACAGTGCCTGCTTCGATGAAGAAGTTAGAATTAGCAACTGGCACAGGCCGACGACGGCCGCTTGCATCTGGCTCACCAAGGGTCATACGCTGCACCTCAATCTTTTTCACGCGTCCGCCTTCTCCATGAAACCGCACTGGCGCTGCAAGGAAGAGAAACTCCACCCCCTCCTTCTCCGCTTCCTCAATTTCTTCAGGAACTGCCGGCATCTCAGCCCTTGTCCGACGGTAGACAATCGTAACTTCCGCACCAAGCCGTCGGGATGACCGTGCCGCATCTATTGCAGTATTTCCACCACCGATAACAACTACCTTACTGCTCATTGTAGGCTTTGCACCACTATTGATTTCCCGGAGGAAATCGACCCCAGTTCGAATTCCGTCCAGTTCCTCCCCTTCAACCCCAAGCCGCCGACTCCTCTGCGCGCCAACGGCAACATAAATGGCATCGTATGCTTTCAGCTCGCTCAGTGAAATGTTTTCTCCAACGCGGGCATTCAAGCGCAACTGTACACCAAGTCGAAGAATATCACCAATTTCCTTATCCAAAACTCGGCGCGGTAGCCGATATTGGGGAATACCGTAACGAAGCATACCCCCTGGTTTTGCCTCCGCTTCATAGATCGTGACGTTATATCCGCGGCGTGCCAGCTGATAAGCACAAGAAAGCCCGGAAGGACCAGACCCCACAATTGCAACACGCTCGCTCTTCCTCGACTCAAGAAGAGGCATCGGTGCTGTATTGGAAAAATTCTTGTCGGCAACAAAGCGTTCTATGAGGTGGATAGCAATGGGGGAGTCAAATTGGGCGCGGTTACATGAGCTTTCACATGGATGATAGCACACACGCCCCATTACACCGGGCAGAGGGTTATCTTCAAGAATCTTTCGCCACGCCTCTTCATACCTCCCTCGACGGAGAAGTTCAAAATATTCCGGTATTTTCTCCCCGGCTGGACACCCAATTTCACACGGTGATGCACGCTGAACATACATTGGTCTGACATGACGCCAGCTCCCCGTAGAGATCACCTGCGTTGACTCAAGTGAGATAGCCAGAAGAGGCATTTCCTCAAGCGTGGAGAATTTTAACTCAGCCATAATCTAATTCTCCTGCATTCACATGCTTACAGAGCAGCCATTGTCTCTGAAACAGTTAGTTTCTCGTACGCCTCCATTGCAGCTGCGGCATTTTCTTCTTTACGAAGAGGAACTCCCTCTTTTATTGCTTCAACAATCGCATCGATGCCAACAACTCCTGTCAGCTTTGCAAAAGCTCCCAAAATAGCCGTGTTCACAATAGGAATGCTCCTTGTTCCGAGATGATAACGAACGGCTATCTCTGCAGCATCAACCGTTGCTGCGCGAAACTCTTGCGGAAAAAGAAACGCCTCCGGTGATACAGAAGCGTTGACGAGAATTGTCCCACCTTCTTTCAATCCAACAAGTACATTTGTTGAACCGATGAGTGTGGGATCTAAAATGATGAGATGATCTGGTGCGTAAATTGCTGAACGAAGTCGTACAGGTTGGTCATCAATGCGAGTGAATGCCAGAACCGGCGCCCCTCTACGTTCAACTCCAAATGAAGGAAACGATTGTGCAAATTTTCCTTCTTTGAAAACAGCCGAAGCTAAAATCTTTGCAGCAACAACTGCCCCCTGCCCCCCTCTACCGTGCATACGGATTTCTATCATAGCTTGAACACCTTTCGCTGATGCCCAAGAACTAATAGCATGTAGCTTAACTATAAACTTAATTTAGTGAAGCTCTCGAGTAGATGCAACCTTATTTTAAAATTCATCACAATCTCAACAAAGACTCAATTACCAGCAGAACTGCTCTTGTTTGCACATTTCATTTCTGCTCAAGAACTTCTATCTCTTCTTCTGCGCGTCGCTCCGCTTTAATGCGCTCAAGTTCCAAAGGATGCTCTGACTCCATCTCCTCCTCACTGAGCGTCCCTGTAATACAGGATGTGTTCAATGGATAGATATCAGGATTAAAGATAACTGCATACATGTGCCAGACTAAAATGGCGAGAGTTGCAAGCCATGCCTCATAGTAATGAATAACCCGTGAAACGTCGTAGATCAATTTCGTGAAAAGCGAAGCGAAAGTATTCTCAAACCACATCACAATTCCCGTCGACCCCATAATGACGGTGCCCCAAACAAGAGCCCAGTATTCGCTCTTCTCAACATAACTAAAGCGATCGAACTTCGGGCGCTCGTCGCTTAGCCCAAGATTATACTTCATCACCCCAATTGCATCTTGAACATCCTTCAGCCTCGGAAGAAGATCAATGATCAGTTTACGGCCACGTTCAGTGAATACAATATACACAATGTGATAAACGCCTACTATGAGCAAAGTTGCTCCGGCAATTCTGTGAAGAAGACTGCGAATCTCAAATACCCCTACTCCACCAATATCTCGTATCCAACGAACCCAAAATGCGTCAGGAAAATGGAGCATAAATCCGGTGACCACAAGCGTGGTAAAGCTGAGGACAACCAATCCATGTTGAACACGCTCATTAACATTCATCCTCAGATATAATTCCTGGCTATAAGTCTTTTCAAACCCCGGGTGCTTTCGCGCAGAGAGCTTTCTGTTCGCACGTTTGAAGAAATCCAGCAAATTGTGAATAAACATTCCACCAATGACTACAACAATAAGAACGATGTATGCAGCGGTAACATAATATACTATCGGTTCCTCTTTCTGCTCCGTGACAAGATGGATTGGCGTTGATGCGAATTTCTCGGTTACTCCCGGATGACACTTACCACAGGTCTTTGCCAAGTTCGACTTGTTGATGCTTGACGTTGGATCACTCGATGGCTTGATATCGTGAACTCCATGACAGCTCGCACAGTTTGCAGCTTCTGTGGACCCACCTCGTACAGCAAGTCCATGATAGCTCGCATAATAGGTTTTTGTTCTCTCCAGCGGAATATTGTAACGCTCAGCCATTCTTACGGAACTATGACACGGTGAACATACTTCCGCAGAGACATGCTGTGGAGCAACAGGAGACGCCGGATTTGTAGGCGGCAGGATATTGTGCTCACCGTGGCAATTTGTGCAAACAGGTGCCGAAAGAATTCCGCTGGCTATGGCTTTTCCGTGAACGCTCTCCTCATACGTGCGCGCAATTTGCTCATGACATTTGGAGCATGTTTGCGGAATATTGACTTTATATACACTTGACCGGGGATCGCCTCCCCGGAGAATCTCATGGGCACGATGACAATCGGAACATACCGCTGCATTAAGCTTTCCCTGCTGGTGCAACATCCCGTGAATGCTGTGCTCGTATCCCTGGACAAAACCAGCCGAAACTCCAACACGATTGCGGACATCAGGATTATCAAGATGACAGTGCAAGCATCTTGTCACCTGATTTTCTCGATTCACTGGAGATTGTTGCGAAGAAACCGAGGTGATTCCGTGATCGCCGTGACAATCTACACAAGTAGGCGCGAAGATAATTCCAGCACGGACCGCTCTTGCATGATCGGATCGTTCATAATTTGTCAGCGCATTCACATGGCATCGCCCGCATGTCGCCCCAATGTTCTGGCGATTTACCGGCGAATCTGGGTCCTTCAGCGGTGGGATATCGTGCCCATGGTGGCAATCAACGCACGATGCATTGACGGCACCCAGCTTCCCTCTCTTTGCATGAATACTTGTGAGGTATGCTGCAACATGACCATCCCTTTGGTGACATGTGAGGCAAATCCGAGAATCCTTTGCAACTGTCGACGCTGGCTGAACAGCGTGCTTCGTATGGCATGTCCAGCACCGTGGCGCCATCAGAACGCCATGGCGCCCTTGGCGCGACAAAGCCATCCCATGGACGCTCTTCGCGAACCCCGGAACATCATGACACTGCCTACAATTCGGAGGAGCAATCTTTGCTTTATGGGGAATTGCATTCGGGTCAAATCCTTCATGGCAGCTTGTGCATTGTAAGCTTCCATGAACGGACCTGTTATATGCAGTTGAATCAACATACAGGGAGATTACTTTTCCTCTCCTTGTGATAGAAAGAGAGTTGTCGCTATGGCATGCCAGGCATTCTTCATTAGCTTGTTCAGCAGTAATATGGTCTTCACGCGCAAGACAAACAGAAACTGTAATAATAATGCTAATAAAGAAAAAGAGGATGCGAAAGATATTCTTACTGTATTTCATAGAAAAGAGGTTCCTCCATTTTACTTATTGCCATCTGTAGTCAAAATCTCACGGATGCGCTCAGCAAGTTGAGCAACGTCCACAGGCTTGTAGTATATAGCGTCGACATTGCAACGGATACGGGTCTCCCATCCACGAAGAGACTCACGATACACGTACATGAGCACAACAGCAATCTTATGTGGTGCAGCTCGCACAGACTTTACAAGTGCCTCAACTCCCTCATCAAATAATCCAACATCCAAAAGAAGAAGGTCTATTGGCTGCGTCTCAAGAGCTTCTGCTGCTTCTTCACAAGTGGAAACGGCGTTGACTTCATACTCCCTCTCAAAGTAGAGCGACAAGCTGGAGCGAAGAGCTCTATCACCGCTCACAATCAGAATACGTCCACCTCGCTGCTTCACACCGGCGTCCTTATGCTTTTCCTTGATATCAGGGTTCATAAATGGACGGAGAATCACATAAGCTTTCGAAAATTCTCATTCAAGTTTCATGCCATACTCTAAGTAAGCCAAAAAAAGAGAGAGCAAGCCCTCTTTTTGGTCTCTTTGTATAGCTAATCCGTTGAAATGAAGAAAAGGAAAGTGAGATAACGAAACGGGTCACGCGAATGTGAGCAAAGCATATTCTTATTTTTGAAAAAGAAAACGTACGCTTTCGCAAAATTGAGAAATAGGATACGGCCAGAGCATCTGCGGGATGATACCTCTCCTCTTGATGATTCGATCATCGGCTCAATCGAACGTTCATCATGGAGAGGGCTAATCAGCGGAAAGGCTTGGGGAAAAACGCACGGATTCTTCCTGCGGCATGCCAAGCTCCTGCATTTTTCGGTAAAGCGATGAGACGCTGATTCCAAGTGCCTGAGCCGTGCGCTCTTTGTCGTGATTATAAAGCTGGAGGTAATGCGAAATGTAATTTCTTTCAAACTCACGCACCGCATCCTTCAAACCGCGTGGACGAGATTCCTCAGAACACGGAACTCCCAACCGCACACTCTCTGGCAAATCGTCAAACTCGATTATCGGTCCATCACAGAAGATCATCGCCCGCTCAATGACATTTTCAAGTTCACGAACCTCCCCGCGCCAACAATGGTTCATAAGTGCATTCATTACTTCATTCGAAACACCTTGAACATTTTTCCCCATCTCAAGGCGATACTTCTCCACAAAATGCTGCACTAAGAGAGGGATGTCGTCCTTTCGCTCAGCTAACGATGGGAGATGAATCTCCACAACATTCAGCCGATAGTAAAGGTCTTCGCGGAATTTTCCCTGCCTTACACACTCTGAGAGATTTGTATTTGTCGCTGCAATGATCCGCACATCAACAGGAATTGCGTGGCTTCCTCCGACCGGGATAATTTCCTTCTGTTCTATTGCTCTGAGCAATTTAACCTGTAGGTGATACGGGATTTCACTCACCTCATCAAGGAAAATCGTTCCGCCGTCTGCAATCTTAAAATAGCCGTCGCGGTCAGCCGTCGCTCCAGTGAAGGCTCCACGCTTGTGTCCGAAGAGCTCGCTTTCAAACAAGCTCTCGACAATCGCTCCACAGTTAATTGCTACAAAGCGATTCTGGCGCCGCGGACTGTTGTAGTGAATAGCTCGCGCCACAAGCTCTTTTCCAGTTCCGCTCTTACCTGTGATTAGAACAGTTCCGTCACTGGCTGCAACTTTCTGGATCATCTTAAAGACTTCTTCCATACGCGGGCTTTTCCCAACGATGTTGCTGAAGTCATAGTGGCGGTGGACCTCCTGACGAAGAATCTGATTCTCCTTCACAAGTCGTCGATGATCAAATAACCGTCGCAACCGGATTAGGAGATCATCAAAATCGATGGGCTTAATGATGTAATCATATGCACCCTTCCGGAGAGCTTCGACAGCCGTCTCAATCGAAGCAAAGGCTGTGATGATGATAGTAAAGCTTTCAGGGTATCTGAGCGAAATCTGCTCCAGCAGCTCCATCCCTTTCATCTCTGGCATTTCGATGTCTGTAATAACAACATCAAAGGGGCGCTGCGCCATCCGCTCGAGAGCCTCAACACCATCATGGGCTTCATCAACATCATATCCTTCCCGCTGAAGAACAAACACCAGTGACTCCCGAATCAACTGCTCATCATCAACAACAAGAATACGCTCAGCCATATCAAAACTCCGCTATACGCCGCGGGATTGTGACAGTGAATGTGCTCCCTTTGCCGACCTCGCTATGCACAGAAATATCTCCGTGCATATTCTGTATGATGCCGTAACTCACCCACAAGCCTAAACCTGTACCTTCACCAACTTTCTTTGTCGTAAAGAACGGCTCGAAAATTTTATCCAGCACTCCAGGCGGCATCCCCCGCCCCGTGTCGCTAAATGCAATCTCGATTGTCTCTCCCGAACTCCTCGTCGATACACGAACCTTCCCTGCCTTCCCCTCAAGAGCATCAACGGCATTGATAAGAATGTTGATGAAAACCTGGATCAACTGGTCTTGCACAACTTCCGCCAGAGGCAGGTCCTCGGCAAGATCAAGGATAAACTCAACGTGGTTCGCTTTCTTGCCATAGCGGACAATGTTCACCGCTTCCTTAAGTAGAGCATTCACATCGGTTGACTTAATCTCGTAATTTGTCGGTCGTGAAAAGTCAACAAGTTGCCTGATGATCTTCGCGATACGGTTAATCTGTTCCCGAACTAAGTCGAGTTTCTCGCGGACAAAATGGTCCGAGCTTGTTCGCTGAACAATTTGAACCAGAGATGAGATGGACGTCAACGGGTTCCCAACCTCGTGAGCAATTCCTGCTGCAAGGGTCCCGATGCTTTCCATCTTCTGAGATCGGAACAACTGTTCCTGCAATCGCTTCTTCTCCGTGATGTCGGTATGCGAACCCAGGAACCCAACCACCTTCCCGCTTGCATCAAGGATAGGGGAGACAAGAAGCTCTGTATACATAAGGTCGCCGTTCTTTCGGCGATTGATCACTTCACCTGTCCAGACTTTCCCGGCAAGAATCGTTCCCCACATCTTCTGCCAGAATTCCCTCGGATGCTTCCTGCTGTTCAAAATCGATGGATCTTTCCCGATGAGCTCGTCCTTCGTGTAACCGCTGGCACGCTCAAAGGCTGGATTAACGTAAATGATCCGACCATCGACATCGGTGATCTCAATTGGATTCACAGTAAAATGGATCGCATTAGCGAACCGCAGCAACTGAAGATCAGCCTTCTTACGCTCAGTGACATCCCGACCTACCATATAGACTGCACGGGTGTTAAATCTTGTATCGAAATATTCCGAGAGATGAACAGCCGCATCAATGGGCTCTCCACTCTTTCGCTGGAATTGAACCTCAAATTCGCCCGTGTGCTTCAACCGCGAAACATCTCGAAGAGCTTGCCGAAAAACTTCATGTGAGTGCTCTGAGAGAAAATCGTAGATCGTTTTCCCAAAGCTCCCCTCAGATGAAATCTCAAATGTGGAACTCACACACCGGTTGCTATCGAGGATCATCCCATCCAACTTGAGGATGAAACAAAACTCCGGGGTGAGATTGAAGAGCTCGTGATACCGAGTTTCTGCTTTCTGAACAGCTTCACGCAAACGGAAATTCTCAATCATCAATCCCATTTGCATTGCAGAAGATGAAAGCATCGACCTGAGTTCGCCTGTACCATTTAATTCGCCAAATCCGAGAAGCGCAACTCCATAAGAAATCCCGAACGCTCGCGCAGGAACAATAGCACCATAAGGGAGACCTTTCCAAACGCTGCTCAGCGGCTGAAGGCGCCCGTCGAATGAAGGTGGTTCGATGAGCTCGATATCTTCCGCCTCTCTCAAGAACGAAAGAAGGGAGGGATAATCATCACGATGCTGCAGCCTGAAAATCTCGTTAGAGTCTATCCCCATCCACAAGGCTGGCTCCAAACGCTCCCACGACTCGTCGTAGATGAAGAGTGTACCTCGCAAAGCACCAAGGGATGAGAAAATGGATTGAACTCCTTCCTTGAAGATATACGCAGCACTTCCCCGATACCCATGAGTATCAGCAAAAGCTGAGGAAACTTTTAAATCCTCAATCTGTGATCTGCTTTTCATTGGCTCAAAATTAAATTACCGAAGACATACCTGAAATACAAGGATAATTTTTCAATTCACCGTAAGCGCACCCGCTTTGGCGCCAGGGCATCACACCTACACAGCCAGGTGACAAGGGCACACATAGGGAAATACCCATTCTTAAACTGGCGGCGATTCCGTAAACTCCACTACCGATGGATGAACAAGACGTTCGAAGTCGCTGTAAGCCATGCGTACAGAGTCGGTGTGTGTGCACGCATTAAAGACAATCTCAGCATCTTCGGTAAGTGATTTTTCAACGTAGACAGGCAAGTTATACAGATTTCCAAACGGTGGCATGGCACCCACTTCGCAGGCTGGCATTAACTTTTCCATCTCCTCTTCAGTAGCAAGACGAACCTCTTTTGCACCAGTAGCCGCCTTAAGCATTTTCAGGTTCACTTTTCGCGGCGCCGGCAGCACAGCCATCGCAAAACCCTCATCAATTTTTACAATGACCGTCTTTGCGAGCTCCTTCCCGGGGACATGTGTCGCACCCGCAACTTGCTGTGAGGTGAATACCCGGGCATGGCTTAGCAGCGTGTAGCGTACGTGATTGTCATCAAGGTACTTCAAAAATCGCTCCTTCTCTGACATGGCACATCTCCTCCATATTGTTTAAGGCTTAAGTCCCGACTTTGTCAGGATTGGCTCACCTGTCCGCTCCTCTTTTTGGCAGATGGGGATTCTTTCCATTACAACTCACTGCAGGCGGATGGCAAAGAACAATGGTCACCTCGACTGAACTTTGGGCTCATTGCCTGAAATAAGTCCGCCTTCGGCGGACTCTTACAGGCAAAAGAGAGCTGCCTCTAAAAATATACTACACCTCCATGAAAAAAACACCAAATTGAAAATGGCATTACGACTGCTGTGGATATCTGCTTAAAATAGCCGACAGAATCTGCCTTTGGCGGAGCTAAGTCCCACCATTGTAAGCCTTCTATTGCTCTCCCTGTGTATTGGTCTCCTCTCCCCTCCTGGGAGAGGACTAAGGTGAGGAGTCCTCTGGCAGATGCGGATTCGACGGAATCACAATGGGAGCGCTCACATTAACTGCAGAAACCGTCTTCTTCTCGACAACGTGTAAGCTCTCTAACTGTCTGCTGGGCCCCGCCTTCTGTGACCACACGGTGGCGAGAGGCCTATGGTTGCGCATCCTATGAGGAGAGGGACACTTCTGCGATTGCGAACCCGCCGAAGGCACGGTACCACTGTCATTGCGAGCCCGCCGAAGGCGCATGAAGCAATCCCCTGGGAACTGGCACCCCGGATCGGATCCACCTCTGTCGAAGGGAATGTCACCCTGAGCCCTTCGATCCGCTCAGGACAAGCTCTGTCGAAGGGTGATGTAGCATCAAGTAACGTAAAAGGCTATGCCGTCAATTCGTGCCCTACAGTATCGCTAGCAGATTGCGTCGTCGTGGCGCCTCTGGCGCCACTCCTCGCAATGACACCTCCTACTTTCTGTCATTGCGAACCCGCCGAAGGCGAACTGCGGCAGACATGACAAAGGGATTGCCACGCTCCCCCGCCCTTGGCGGGGGAGCTCGCAATGACACTTCCTGCTTTCCGTCATAATTCAAGTCCAGCTTCGGCGCCACTCTTGGCAATGACACTTGCTGCTTTCTGTCGTTGTGAAGTCCGCCAGGGGCGTATCCCCAGCCATGGCATTAATGATATGCCTTATCGAGCACCTTATCCTCGATCTTCATGTAACTGTAAATCGCTGAGCTCATTATAAACCTAAAAGGCTCCGGAGGCCAGGGAATCACAGTTCTGTTCACGAAAAATGTCTCCGTCCTCTCGGTCTTCTTCTCAAGGAGAAGATCACTTATTGTCCACCCATTCATATGAGTTAGTGCAACACCATGTCCCACACACCCAAGGCTATAAACAATTCTTTTATCCCCAAGGTATCCCATTGCAGGGGAAAGGTCAGTTGGAACTGAGACAGGTCCACCCCATCGATGTGTGATCTTGACATCTCTCAAAGCGGGAAACGTTAATACGATATCACCTTCGAGCTGTTTAAATATACGCTCGTTCAAATCCTTGTCCATATCTTTACCCACCGCAAAGGTGATATCCCTTCCACCCATAAGAAGTCTGTTGTCTTTGGTGAGCCTGTAATAATGGACAAAATCTCTCGCATCCTCTATTCCCTGCCTATTCTTCCATCCTATTTCTTTGAAATGCTCTTCTTGAAGCGGCTCTGTCAGAACGATGTATGTGAACACAGGTACCTGCTTTCTTCTCAGTTGAGGGATAAGATGCGAGTACGCATTTGTTGCAAATACAAGTTTATCCGCAATCACAGAGCCTTCCGGAGTTTTCAGATGTATCTTCCCATTCCTTTTAACTTCTAAAACAGGAGTCCTATCATAAAAATCAACGCCCATGCCTTGTGCAACTTTCATCAGGCCACGGACAAGCTTTGCAGGATTTACAAGTCCACATCTTGGTTCCCACCATGCACCAAGGTAGAGCGGCGAATTTACCTGCTCGATCGTCTTCTCCTTGCCGATCCATTCGATCCCCTTTATTCCAAGACTCTGAGCAAGTTCCACCTCATGCTTGATCCTCTTTTCAAACCTTGGTGTTGTTGCAACCCTTAAAAAGCCGGGGAACTCAAAATCACAGTCTATGTTGTGCTTAATCACAAGATCTTTAACGAGGTCAACAGCCTTCTCCATATATCTATGAGCCTCAAGTGCCTTTTGTTTGCCGAAGCGTAAAGCAGTCAACCCCATTGTCATGCCGAACAGTGTCATTGCGAATCCACCATTCCTCCCACTTGCTCCGTAGCCAACAACCTCGCTCTCAAGTACGGCGACCTTTAGAGAAGGTTCCTGTTGCTTCAGAAAGTATGAAGAGGCAATGCCAGTAAACCCGCCCCCTATGATTGCGACGTCGACTTTTATCTCCCCTTTTAAGGGTGGGTTCTCAACGTAGGGACTCGATGCGAGCCAAAAACTTTTCTTAGTATAGTCTTCCATATTATCCTCCTGTGCTTAACTCGTTTGCGGCGACAAATGCAAAGGTTAAATTCTGAATTGAAAATTGCAAAGCGAAGAGAAAAGCAAAAACGACTAAGGTTCACTTC
The DNA here is from genome assembly GCA_049973045.1 of Bacteroidota bacterium. Classification (GTDB taxonomy): domain Bacteria; phylum Bacteroidota; class Ignavibacteria; order 0-14-0-80-59-12; family 0-14-0-80-59-12; genus JBMFJZ01. The sequence continues at coordinate 67,496 of JBMFJZ010000003.1, forward strand.
TCCAATTTACAGTTCTCAGTCTGCAATGAAGAAACAGCGATTGTTCTTTCAAGGTCACGATAGCCGTTTTGAACACTGAACGCAAGTTCTTATTCCAACAGCAGATCATACCAGAACTTTGATTTACGTGGCGCAACAGCCACATGTATGTGCTTTATCTGAGTATATTCATCAAAACCGTACGTGCCAAGCTCCCTCCCTATACCGCTCTGCTTGTATCCACCAAATGGTGCAATCGCATTGATAAGATGGTAATCATTGATCCACACTGTTCCCGTTCTTATCGCCTTCGCGACCTCTATTGCCCTTGGTATGTCCGTCGACCAGACACCTCCAGCAAGTCCATACATACTATCGTTTGCAATCTTTATAGCCTCTTCTACTGTTTTGAACCTTATCACAGCAAGCACAGGACCGAATATCTCTTCCTGAGCTATCTTCATCTTGTTGTCCACATCCACAAAAATCGTTGGCTCTACATAAAATCCCTTATCAAACCCCTCGGGCCTTTTCCCTCCGAGCACAAGCTTTGCTTTTTCCTCAAGCCCTGCCTTTATGTAGCTTTCTATTGTCTCCCTTTGTGTTGCTGAAACCACCGGTCCCATCGTTGTCTCGTAATCCATCTGATAGCCAACCTTAATACCCTTTCCTCTTGCTATAAGCTTATCCATAAATTTATCGTAGATCCTCTCATCAACGAGCAATCTTGTTCCGGATTCGCATATCTGACCAGCATGTAAAAACGTCGCAAACAGTGCGCCATCTACAGCCTCATCTATATTTGCATCTGCAAGGACAATGTTAGCTGACTTACCGCCAAGTTCAAGTGTTACCTTTTTTACTGTCTTTGACGCAAGTTCCATCACCCTTTTACCAACAACTGTCGAGCCTGTAAAAGCTACTTTATCCACCATTGGATTGCTTGCAAGTTCTTCACCAACAACACTGCCCGAGCCTGTGACCACATTCACAACGCCTGCTGGTATATCTGCCTCCTCTATGATCTTTGCAAGCTCAAGTGCTGTTAATGGGGTGTAACTCGCAGGCTTAAGTACCACAGTATTGCCTGCTGCTATAGCAGGTGCTATCTTCCACACTGCCATTAGCAATGGAAAATTCCATGGTACGATCTGCCCTGCCACACCTATTGGCTCTCTTACGACGAAGTTCCAGCTTACAGACGGAAAGTTTATCCACGGCAAAGGCTCGTATGGGTCCTTTTTGTACGCAAGTTCTGCAAAGTACCTGAAATGCTCTACAGCAAGTGGCACATCTATCATGGAGGATTTTCTGATGGTTGCTCCGGAACTCAGCGACTCAAGTTCTGCAAGTTCATTTTGCTTAGCGATGAGCCCATCAACTACCTTGAGCATCAGTTCCGATCGCTTCCTGGGTTCGATCCTTGGCCATACACCGTTGTCAAATGCATCCCGTGCTGCCTTTACTGCATCCCTCGCATCTTCTGCACCAGCAGCAGGCACCTCTGCCACTACCTCTTCGTTCCCAGGGTTTATAACCTTCATGGTTTTACCTGACCTTGCATCAACCCATTTGCCGTTAATATACATCTGATATTTCTTCATGGCATAGTGACTCCTCTCAATAAACAGAGAACAACCTTGTTAGATGGATTAACATCAGAGGATGCTTAAACAGTCCATTTATCTTAAGCTTGCCATTAAATAACATTCCAAGTGTTTCTCTGCCTGCTTTGTCAAAGTAATGGTGCCATTGGCTCAACTTGATCTTCAATGCAGTCAATTTAAGAAGGCTGTCCGAATCTGTTTCTATCATTAACTTGCAAGGCTCTTTTATCCCTTCATGGATAACAATATCCCCTTTGTTGCATGTCATTGTAAGCTTCACATCGATATCATTGGCTATGATAGCAATATTGCCGTCCAATGCGCTAAGGTCTTTACCCTTCTCGGGATGGGTTTGCACATTTTGCATGATCAAATCTTTCAGCATGCTTGCAAGTCCGTTGTCAGCGGCATCTTTATCTAGTACTACCTGCATTACTACTCGCTCAGTACGCCTGTTTCAATATCTTCAGAGTCTCTTCGGGGTCAAAAATTGATTTTGCATTGTAGACAATAGAACCGTCTGATATCGCGTCTTCTGCAATCTGCTTCAGTCCATCCTCTTCCACTCCAACATCCCTGAGCCTCTGTGGCATGTTTATGCGCCTTGTAAGTGCCCGAATGCCCTTTACCGCCTCACGGGCAGCGGCTTCATCGCTTAGTCCAGTCACATTAATGCCCATTGCCTGTGCAACAAGCCGGTACTTATCCGCCACCGCATCAAGGTTGTACTCCATACAATAAGGGAGCAGAATGCTGTTTGCGACACCATGAGGCACACCAAATCTACCACCGACACTATGAGCAAGTGCATGAACGACGCCAACCTGTGCGTTACCGAATGCAACACCCGCCATATTTGCAGCTATGAGCATCTGTGCCCTTGCTATTACGTCCTTCCCATTCTCAACCGCCTTTGGCAGGAACTCAACTATCAGCCTTATAGCGCCAAGGGCAAGACTATCTGCAATAGGCTCTGCTTGTTGTGAGTGCAAGGCTTCGATGCAATGACTCATTGCATCCATGCCTGTGGCGCCTGTTACAGATGCGGGCATGCTCACTGTCATAAGAGGATCGAGGATTGCAACATTCGGTATGATATAATTATCTGCAAAAATCAGCTTTCTATGTTTCTCATGATCCTTTATAACCGCTGCATATGTCACCTCACTGCCGGTACCCGCTGTTGTTGGTATTGCTATATGAGGTATTACAGGAGCTGAAAGGAAGTTTATCCCGGGATGATCCTCTATCTTGCCACCAAGGCTAAGCACTATCGCTATACCTTTGGATGTATCTATTGAACTACCCCCACCGACACTTACTATACAGTCAGCACCTATTGACCTCGCATAATCTGCACCCTTATTAACGATATGGGTACCTGTATCAGGCTCAACTTCGCTGAAGACACCAGCTAATTTGTTTCCAAGTGCTTTCTTGACCTTTTCCACTCCGCCAAAGGACGGACTACGTTCAAGAAACCTGTCGGTGACAAGCAGCACCCTTCTAACATTTAGCCCCTCTGCCTCTTGTGCAACCTCTAAGGCAGCGCCCACACCAAACACGATCTTAGTGGGATTTCTAAATATGAAATTCAGATCAGCATTGTACATGAGAACGCCTCCCCATTTTGAAGGGAAAAGAGAAAGGGCACTTCACTCGTCGATGAACTTAGTCTCGATCATCGTCGCTGAATCAACGAGGTCTTGTGCAGCTTTCACAAACCTGACGATCGTTGGCATATCTCCCTTAAGCTTTAGTTTGCCCTGCATCATGCCTTTTACAGGATCAAGCTCCTTCTTTAACACCATCTTCCATCTCGCATATTCACCTGTTATCACGAACTTTGCATTCTGTGCCTCTTCTACAGAGACCTTCTTTGCCTCCCTGCATTCTCCATGATATAGATCAAGCCATATTCCTACTGCTGTCTCCCCTTCTTTAATCTGCTTACTCAAGACAGGATCGCTCTTTATCTTGTTTAAGATATCTTGGTCAAACTGCATGACAAGCGCTATTGTCCCGTGCTCCCATTTTGATCCAGATTCCCTGTAATTGGGATTCGAGTTGATCTTCTCCTTATACGCAGCGATCCATTCTTCACTAAGAAATGTGTACGCCATATGCTACCTCCTCTCTAATTTTTGACGTCCTATTGACGCACTGTTAATATAGCTCTTTTATAGTATAAAATAATGAGAAGAAAAACAACAGAACAAATAGCGGCGAGGAGCTTAACTCGATAAGTCCAGCCCTCTCGCCGCCTCATATTGTGGAGATGCTCCGCGAGTAATCCCGGTTATCGATATTTGTTCCGGCTGTTTAGAGAAAACGGCTTTAAGTCGGAATCGGATATGTTTTGATTTCCTCGAGAGCCTTTTTCACAGCCTCACGTGGCATTTCGTAGTCTTCAAGCTTGCCTGCGAAGTACGCATCATAGGCAGCCATATCGAAGTGCCCATGTCCACTGAGATTGAATAGGATCACTTTCTTCTCCCCTTCTTCTTTCGACCGTTTGGCTTCTTCGATGACAGCTTTGATTGCGTGTGCAGACTCTGGGGCTGGGATAATTCCTTCAGTGCGGGCAAAGAGCACCGCCGCCTCAAAGACTTCAAGCTGTTTGTAGGCTTGTGCTTCGATGAGTCCATCAAGGTATAACCGACTTACAATAGGAGCCATGCCGTGATACCGAAGTCCTCCGGCGTGAATGGATGGCGGCATAAATGTGTGACCAAGTGTGTGCATTGGAAGAAGGGGTGTCATCTGGGCTGTGTCGCCGAAGTCGTAGCGGAACTCCCCCTTTGTGAGAGATGGGCAGGAGGCGGGCTCAACGGCGATGATGCGGAGATTTTTGCCGTTGACCGAGCCTCCGGCGCTTAGAATTTTATCACGAACGAATGGGAGAGCAATGCCCCCAAAATTTGATCCGCCTCCAACGCAGCCGATCACGATGTCGGGATACGCATCAACTTTCTCAAGCTGCTTCATGGCTTCCTGTCCGATCACCGTTTGATGAAGCAGAACATGGTTCAGCACGCTGCCAAGCGAGTAGTTCGTATCTTCACGACTAACGGCATCTTCAACAGCTTCGCTAATTGCGATGCCAAGGCTTCCCGGAGAGCTGGGATTCTTTTCAAGAATCCTTCTGCCGACGCTTGTGTCCGGACTCGGGCTTGGGACGACCGTAGCACCCCATGCTTGAATCATCGATCGACGATATGGTTTCTGCTCATAGCTCACGCGCACCATATACACTTTGCAACCAAGCCCAAAGAGATTGCACGCCAGACTCAGCGCACTCCCCCACTGCCCCGCACCAGTCTCCGTTGTAAGACGCTTGATGCCGGCTTGCTTGTTGTAGTAAGCCTGGGCAATCGCTGTGTTTGGTTTATGACTTCCTGCTGGACTGACACCCTCGTACTTGTAGTAAATTTCAGCCGAAGTACCAAGTGCCCGCTCGAGGTTGAAAGCTCGGATGAGCGGTGTCGGGCGGTAGAGACGGTATGCCTTTTGGACCTCATCAGGGATTTCAATGTACCGCTCACGGCTCACTTCTTGCTTGATCAGCTCCATTGGAAAAATTGCGGCGAGGTCCTCTGGACCGATTGGTTTACCCGTCCCCGGGTGAAGAGGTGGATCAAGCGGTCGAGGCAGATCAGCCAGAATGTTGTAGTAGGCTGTCGGCATCTCCTTTTCGTCGAGAGTGATCTTGCGCTGTTGCATTGTTGTACCTCCATAAGTTGTGATTGATGTTTGTTTATGATGGTGATGAAATAAAAAATCGTGGGTGGAGGTTCCCACGATTTCTGTTTGACATAAAAACAAAAAAGGTGGGAACACTCCGTCGGTGCTCCCACCTTTGATAGGGACAAACGATTATTTGTCCCTACTTCCATGAACTTACTATGGTGGGGACACCGGCAAACGCCAGCGCCACCACCAATTGGAGCCTTGGCTCCACGGTGCTTTCGTACTCACATTTAGCATATGTCGAAGCACGGATGTCATCGTTTCACATAATATAGCATTTGCTAACAAAAATGTCAAGTGGCGTGGGATACCGTAATTCGACTTGCCGTTCCCACCGCAAAGATGCCGAAGAGTTTAACACCTTAGTCTTTGTGCCCTATTAGCTGAAGCATCGACCTCACAATAACTTCATAAATTCCTGCTATCCTGTTATACTTATACTAATACCAGGTGCCTGATAATCGCCCATAAAGGTCCTCCGCCAGTTTCAAGCTATACGAAGTGTTCAAAAGTCGAGACCTTGGCGAGCTCCGCAAACCATATAGCCCAGGTTAACCGAGATTTTCTTAAATATTTCTCAAATAATTTTCGAAAACCTTCTGAAAATGGAATCCATAAATCGTATAACTGATTGCTAACGGGAAGAGACGGGGATGTCTGAATAAAGACCAAAAGAATAGCTTCCAATAATACACCCTTGCTCTATTTGTTATGCCAAGGAACCATATAGATTTAAAAAATGCTCCAAGGTAGCCAAAATGGAAACGAATGTAACCCAAGTGAAAATGCAACTTTTGTAACGGCTTATATTCTTTTAAGAATCTCTTAACCCGTTCGTAATAAGGTTTAGGAGAGTAAATTCCACTGATAATTCTTTTATAGCCATTAATGAGTGTATCATAATTTATTTTAGGGATAAAGTTTATTGAAAAGTCTGTATTATCTCCCGAAGTATCCTTCAATAACCTGTTCTCTTTTATAAGGCGCTGGTAAAGTCGGGTGCCGCGTGGTGCATTTAATAGCCCCACCATTGCAGTAATAATTCCACTTTTTTGGATAAACTCGATTTGCCTTTCAAAAATTGAAAGGGGATCATTATCAAACCCTACAATAAATCCACCAGTAACTTGCAAACCAAACTTCTGGATTTTTTTAACACAAGATATCAAGTCACGGTTTCTGTTTTGGAACTTATTGCATTCTGCCAAACTTTCTTCATTCGGGGTCTCAATGCCAACAAATACCGAATCGAACCCTGCCTCGACCATTAATCGCATAAGTTCTTCATCGTCAGAGAGATCTATGGATGCTTCAGTGCCAAAAGAGAATGGATATCGTTTTGTTCTCATCCACTCGATTATAGCAGGCAAGATTTCACTTTTTAGCTTCCTCTTGTTACCGATAAAGTTATCGTCGACGAAAAATACTCCACCTCTCCAACCATAGGCGTAAAGATTCTCCAACTCAGCTAATATTTGGTTTTTGCTTTTTGTTCTAACCTTGTGCCCAAAAAGAGTGGTTATATCGCAGAATTCACAATTGTAAGGGCAGCCGCGGGAATATTGAAGGCACATAGAATCATATTTTTTCATATCAATAAGTTCCCAGAGCGGTATCGGTGTTTTTTCTAAATTTGGGAATTCCTTAAACGTATAAACCCCGTTGGAGATAGTTTGCTGTGGCAAACCCGCGTTCATTTTATTAGGATTCTCTCGAACTGTATAAATATGTTTAGCGCACCCCTTGCTCAGATCTTCTAAAAAAAAGTCCAAGCGTGGTTTCAGCTTCATTAAGCACGAGGTAATCGACGTTCCCGAACTCCTCGTATCCAGTAGTAAAGAGAGGACCTCCAGCAACAATCTTGATGCCCATTTTTTTGCACCTGCTAATCACTTCTTTTGCTGATGTTTTCTGCACAGACATAGCGCTAATGAAAACAAAATCAGCACCTTCAAGGTCTTTATCTCTTAGTGTTGTTACATTCATATCTACAAGCTTTTTCTCCCAATTTTCTGGAAGCATTGCCGATACAGTTAATAATCCTAATGGCGGGTGAGTTGCCTTTTTAGAAATAAATTTTAAGGCATGCTTAAAACTCCAGAAAGTATCGGGGTATCTGGGGTAAACCAAGACGATTTTCATATCCGAATTTCCTTATTCGTATTTTTAAAGGCTACAAAAAGTTTTCCCTAACTAATTCCTTGTGGTCGAGGTAGGGACACCGGCAAACGCCAGTCACCACCAACTGGCGTCTCGGCGTGGCGCTCTGAGTGCCTTGCTTTAGCATTCCTCAGGGGAGCATCCGTACCGAGGACCTCGCTATTATTGGAGCTTATTCTTCGCAGCGTTCTTCGCAAACGAGTAGATCAAGATACTGCCTCCACCAATGAGCATGAGCAAACCCCAGAGCAAGTTGACATTAATACCAAGCGACCTTGTATAAAGGTCGTTGCCGGTCGATGGAATAATGCCGGATGTAAGGAACCCATAAACCGCGAGGACGATGCCATAGAAGGTAAGGATCCCACCTAATGGAATTTTCAGGTCAAGCAAATGATGTTGTTTCGTCTGTTCCATAGGAAACTCCAATGTGAATGTTTTCGCGACTACCAGAAAATGACGTTAAGAACCAAGGCGGCAAGCAATGCTAATGAGCCCCAGAGCTCTGGACGGAGGAACCACTTCGCAGCCCTCTCTTTTGTCTTTGATGAGAGGCCATAGACCAATCCCCTCAACTTTTCATCTGCTTTTTTCTTTGTTACAAGGCTCACAAGAATTGTAACAGTGAAATCTGTCAGCCAAGCCCACCAAGCCTGATAGAAATTTGCCGCCATGTCGCTTGCGTACGTAATGACACCGGTTCTATACAGCAAGAAATAGTGTATCGCCGCTACACTGATGCCCGCCAGCAATCCAAAGAACCCTCCCCAGGGGGTCGCGCGTTTCCAAAACATTCCGAGCAAAAACGTCGCGAACAGAGGTGCGTTGAAGAATGAAAAGATAAGCTGCATATAATCCATCAAGTTTGGAAATGATTGCACTATATAGGCAGTCCCGATGCTTATGAGAACGCCAAACACCGTGGCATATTTTCCCATTTTCAAATAATGTTCATCAGGCATCCCTTTCTTGATATAGCTTCCATAGATATCATACGTCCACACCGTGTTGAACGCTGTCACATTGCCCGCCATTCCTGACATGAAGCTCGCCAGCAAAGCCGTGATTGCAAGTCCGAGAACACCATTGGGGAGATAGTGTGCCATAAGCAGTACCAGCGCATTGTTGTAATTAGGCGTTTGTCCTGCTGAAGTCTGAAATTCTGGAAGCATTGCTATCGCGATGAGACCTGGAGTCACAACGATGAGCGGTACAAGCATCTTTGGGAAAGAAGCAAAAAGTGGTGTGCGTTGGGCAGCAGAAAGGTCCTTTGCGGCAAGTGCTCGCTGAACCACAAGAAAATCGGTGGTCCAATATCCAAATGAAAGAACGAACCCGAGACCTAAAACCACACCAAGCCAATCGACCCCTAACGGATTTTGCCCATTACTTCCCATATATCTCCATGCATGGACAAAAGTCTCTGGAAGTCTCCGTGCCAATCCACTGAAGCCTCCCGAAGCCACCAAGCCGATAGAGACAATTGGGAGCAGCCCTAACCAGATCAAGAAAAACTGTATCACCTCATTATAAATGGATGAGGAAAGCCCTCCCCAGAAAACATAAAGAAGAACAACGAAGGCTGAGAGCATAATGCTTGCCGTTAGCGACCAGCCAAGCATCGACTTGAACAGGAGAGCCATCGCATACATACTTATCCCGCTCATCAAAACCGTCATGACCGCAAATGAAATTGCATTCAAAGCATGGGTGGCATTGTTGTAGCGAAGTTTAAGATACTCCGGCACACTTTTGACCTTGCTTTCGTAATAGAAGGGCATCATGAAAATTCCCAGGAAAACCATTGCCGGTATCGCACCAACCCAATAGAAATGCACCGTCGAGATGCCGTATTTCGCTGAGTTGGCAATCATCCCGATGACTTCAAGGGCACCAAGATTTGCAGAAATGAAAGCAAGACCAGTGATCCATGTTGGAAGTGAACGTCCAGAGAGGAAAAAATCTTCTCCGGTCCTCATATACTTCTTCAACCCGTACCCGACAATAATGGTCACTGCAACATAGGCACCAATGATCACATAATCTACAGTGTTAACACTAATGATAGGATCCATAGTTTTCCTTCCTTTATCGGTTAGTGTAGTTGTACTCCGGGATTCTTATCAGAAGCCTCAACAACAAGGCTGCACCGAGATTCCCACAAGTTATTTGATGTCAAACCTACTCCTGCTTAGAAGAAGCAAGACACGTTAACTTTTATTATACAGCTCCCACCATTTACTTCCAAACATCAGCGTTCGAGTTTTCGCCGATCTGCGGGAAAACCGAGATACGCAGTCTTGCGCATCCCATTGGGATCAAGGTAATATCATCCACCGGCTCATCAGAACGGACCCCGTCGAGGCGGGGTTGAATTTCTCCGACAAGCCCATTTGGTTGTAGTTTCCATTGGGGAATCCGTTTGCCCTTCGCATGCAATTCAACTGGCGCATTGTCAGGACTAAATGGCTGTGATGAGGCGCGGGGACTTTTCTTCACAACCTCAAATGATCTAACCGGATTTTTTGAGTCGATGAGCAATCCGTAGTTCCAGGGTGTAGTTGGGAACACCTGGAACTCAGGCCATTTGTCGGTTCCACCGTATCTTTCCCATCGCTCTCCTATTTTAAGTGAATACGCCAGCGGTCCCCGATACACAGAGATGCCGTCATGATTTCTCGCCCACTTCTTAACATGAATCTCCATAGGTAGCACAAGTCGTACAATGTCACCATTGTTCCACCCGCCAGCACCGGGCTCGAGGACAATCCAGGAGAGGGGCTTAGCATTGACGTTCAAGTATTCCCCATTCACTTGAATCTGTGCATTCTGGCACCAGCCGGGAACTCTTAGAAGAAATGGAAATTGTACAGGCTTTTCTGTTGAAATCTTGAATTCGATGACTTCATCAAATGGATAATCAGTTGCTTCTGTAATACTCACTTCAATCCCATTCCCAACCTTTGCCTTTACTTCACTTGGTGCATAGAAAACAGCAGCAAGTCCATTCCTCTGCGTCGCCATCCACAGATGTTCAGCAAAGTAGGGCCACCCGAATGCAACATTATGCTGGCAACAACGATATCTCCACGGACTATAAGATAACATGTCCCCAGGGTTATCGAAGAAAGGGGATTTATCTGCAGTGTCCAATTGTACCATGTTCGGAGCCGTAAGGTAATGCAAGCCCTTTAAATCGGGAGTCATCGATGCAGGCAAAGAATTAAACGCAACCTCTTCACATCTATCCCCCCAGATTGGATCACCCGTTATTTTCAAAAGCATTTCAAAGCTATGCATGAACTCGACCATTGAGCATGTCTCAGCAGCTTGCCTTGGTCCTGTGTAACCGTCACGTGCATTCTCATCCGCACCAAACATCCCACCCGGGACCTGACCAAACGTCGTCATAATTGAATCATAATTTCGCTCCGTTGCTCTCAGGTAACGGATATCATGTGTTTGCTGGTAGTACTGCGCCGGCTCACGAAATCCCATAGTCAAGTTAACCCCGTGCCATGTTGGTATACCGCTTGTCCAGTCTGCGGTGCGCTCGTGATTTATGCGCGCAAGGTCAAGCAGCCACTTATCGCCTGTTCTATTATAAAGCCAGTAAATATGATCAAGGTTCTCTCCGCCCCGCCACCATTGCCATATCTTGTGCGAATACCTCGGAATCGCCGAGAAGGGATAGTAATCTCCCTGACGCCATTTCTGTTGATCGATGGAAAGGAACTGCTCAAAAGGAAGTGTATTTAACCAACGAAAATATCTCGCCATAAATCCAGGGACTCGAGCGTCATCTGTCGCTTCATAGTAAGAACGCAGAACATAAAGCATCACCATGTTGGGCCATATGTCGTGATTCTTTTTGTTTGCTCTAGGCCCGAAATAACCATCTTTATCTTGACTTGATAGCACAGCATCAACCCAGCGACGGGATTCATTGATGATTCGTTCGTCTTTCAAAATGTAACCAAGGTCTATAAAACCTCTCAGCCAGTAGGGAAGCTCCTCCCAGCCATATTGACCTTCTCCATGAGCACTTGTCCATGCGTTTCCTTCAGACTTACACCACTGACTTATTTCCGTCAGATTTCCCGTAAAACCTTCAGCCATGAGCTCAAGCTGATGCCTCAGCCATCCTTCAGGCTTAATGCTCCCTATCGGAAGTTTGATGAGTGGACTTGATAATAAAGGCTTACGGTTGCTAACATAAAACTTATTCCCACCCGAAGTTGGCGGCTTATCAACAACTTTAACATCAATTTGATCAACATTAAACATAAAAGTTGGTAACAAAAGGAGTAGACCCCGTGACAATGGAATTTTTCCAATCTTCATATTCAATCCTCCATTGTAAACATGAACGACTTCTTAACCAGAAAGCACACGAATCTGCCGGAGGCGGAGCCACAGTCGGACGCCTAACAATCGCTACTGGCAACTACCTGCCGATCACCTCCTTCACCACTGGAAGAATATATTTATCCACGTCATCATCATTCTTGGGCATGGGAACGCCTTTGAAAAGGATCCAGTGCTCAGTATGCTCGACAAAGGCATCGGGGTCAATTCTTGTAAGCGGACCGAGCGATTCAACTTCAAGTATCTCCGAGTTTGTCCAGGTCTCGGCATTGCAACCAAGGTCAGGATACTTAGCACCTGAGATGTATGCGAACTTCTTAATAAAAAGATGTCCATTGCGAGCATATCCTGCCCATCCGTCTAAATCCATAAAACCTCCCTTCTGAGGAGTTTTCGCGTCCAGGTGCTGTCGAAGTAAAACATACTTCCTCCCCCAAGTCCATCGAGGATCGCTCATATCGGTATAAGCCCAGAGACTGATCACACTTGTGGGTAAAAGATTTTCAGGGTGCGAGCCTCTTGGTGGGAGTGGGAAAATGCCAACTCCACCCGGAGCCATCACAGAGAGCGCCCAAGGAGCCAATTCCACAGCCCAGAGATTCGTATTCTTCAAACGATGTATCACCTCGACCTCAGCCTTAGCAGGCGACATCTTGATGTCAATTTCTTTCTGTATCCCAGTCGTCTTCTCAACGGGTTGAATAAGCCGAACAAAGTTCTCATGTTGTTCAAACTTCACAGGAAAATTATCGGGATAATATGTTCGAACCGGGTCCTCAGGCGCGTGCCAGAGACGATGTCCACCGTATGGAAGCCACTTATCTCCGCCTGTTTTCCCTAACTGATCAGCAAACTCTTTGAATTCATTCTCCTCGTTGACGAAGCCAAATCGAATGATACGCGGACCAACATCCGTGGTGACGACCAGCTCGACGATACCATTTGAGATACGGTAACAATTTTGCCAGCCATTGTAAGTGATTTTCTCCACGGAGATGCCTCCTCTTTTCGTTTGTCTGGAAGAGCCCATGCTGCCATCTCCAACATCGGCATATAATGCTGTAGCAAGAAGAACAAAAGCGAGCGTTAAGCTCAGCAGCAGATTCAGATTGGTCTCAAAACTTGAGCTGGTTGCTCCGAGTATCTTTGTCATATTGTTGTCCCTCCTTCGCCGGATTTTCAACCCTTCTGTTGATTATTACGCATGCAAAACTCTGCTAAAATTACCTTGGCAATGTATCACACAGGTGGTTCAACGCTTGACGAATAGTGCCTCTGTTACCTTCAAGTCTCTCTATTTCATTCTTAAGCTTTGGAACTATTGCATGAAACCTTTCAAGCTCCTTTTCAGCGTTTTCAGGAAACAACGTCATTCTGTTGCCGGTCTGTGCAGCAATAATCAGGCTGTCCGGCGACCAATCATCAATCCAGAGATGATTCAGGATCTCCATTGCTTTCCGAAGGCGCCTGAGTTTCCCGGGGATACCATCAAGCAAACGTGAGTTCAATGGAGAACGAAATTTTATTATCGTCTCCACTTTCTGATGCACACTGAATTCAGGCAAAGAAATAATTGTCGTTACTCTATCGCCATCATAATGCCAGCCCGAGGAGGTCTCACTTTGCTTGATTCTGTACAGCGGTCCTGAGTCTGTCGGGACACAGACTACTGATTCAGGTGGTAAGACGCCAATAACCTTTATTTCATATGCACGCTTCTGAGGCATTCCCGGGTACTGACCTTCAACTGGCTCTATTTCAACCTTTAAGGTGAGATCATCGAGCTTGCGATATTTTACCGTAGTCCATGAGTACTCTCCCTTCATATAACCGAGGGAGTTTCCTTCATCTTCATAAATGCGTGTCGAACCAGAATCAGCTGGGAAAATGGTGAGAATAAGAGGATTCGTTGATCTCTCAGATGTATTCATCATTTGCGGAGCCATTGGTATAATGGAACCTTCTCTTACATAAATAGGAATCTCATCAAGAGCAAAATGCCGCTCAATGGTCTTCGGGCCTCTCAAATGCTCTCCACTGTACCACTCAATCCACTTGCCGGGTGGAATCCAGATGGACTGCGAAGCAAGCAGCGTATCCTGTGAAACTGGTCTCACAACAGGGGCAACGATCATGTCATCGCCAAACATGTACTCTCCTTTAAAGTCATAAGCTTCAGAGAGTTCAGGATATTCATAATAAAGAGGATGGATCATTGAAACACCCGTTTCATACGCTCTCCTTGATGCTGTATAGATGTACGGGATCAATGAGTACCGCAGCAAGAATGCCTCGCGCATTGCATTGAAGTATTCGAATGGATATGCCCAGATACGGCGCTCAGCTTCTGGATTCCGAGTTGTGTGGGTTCGCAATATGGGGCTCAAGGCACCCCATTGAACCCAGCGTGTGTAAAGTTCTGCTGCGACAGGTCCGGGAATATGGCCCCCAATGTCATGACTCCAATATCCAAATCCTACATTTGCAGCAGTCGCGGTAAAGTATGGTTGAAAGGCAAGAGAAGACCAATCAGAAATGACATCACCAGAAAAACCGATCTGATAGCGGTGGTTGCCAAGTCCACCCCAACGAGCGAGAATGATTGGACGTTCTCTCCCTTCGCGTTCCATGTTCGAATAGAAAGCATAATTGAGCCACCACGTGGGATTCAATCCGTGTATCGCGGTCGTATCCCATTGCTGCCAATCAATCCACCAAAAATCGACACCCTCTTTTTCTAATGGCCGAAGCATTACGTCGAAGTAACTGAGGGCAAATTTCTTCTCGGTGATATTGAACGGAATATATTTCTGTGTTGATGGGTCAACACCCATAGCCTTTGCCATCGCGGGATATCTTTCTTCAAAAGGCTGCACACCTGAAGCTGGATGCAAATTCAAAGTGACCTTCAAGTTCTTCGCTTTGCACCACTTCAAAAATTCAGCTGGATCAGGAAATAATATCTTGTTCCAGGTATACCCAGTCCAGCCTTTCATCTGTCCTGCTTGATCGAGCACACCGCGTTTCCATCGCAGACCGAACGTCTCGTGCCAATCCATATCAACGACGAGCACATCGAGCGGGACATTGAATGTATGAAATTGTCTCACAAGCTCTTTCAGCTCTGCATCAGTATAAGCCCAGTAACGTGACCACCATGCCCCAAAAGCATAACGGGGTGGCATTGGTATGCGACCGGCAACTTTTACAAAGTCACCAAGCTCTTTCTTATAGTCATGACCATATCCAAAGAAATACCAATCTTGTGGTGCCTTAGACGCCACAGACCTTTCCCCTGGCGGGCGCTCGACAACCCAGCGCCAATCGCTATCATCGAACAAAGGTCGGTCACTATCATCAATCAGCACCCATCCATCCCGCGAGAGTAGTCCGGGCTCAAGTCCTGTTGCCCCTTTTACACCATCGAGCGTCCTGATGGTTCCAAGGAGATTTCCTCTGTTTTTCATTCCGGGTCGCCACGTTATAGTGTCGCTATCGAGCTTAAATTTAATTTCCAAATTATCCGCACTAAACCTCCCGGAGTTTTTCCGATACCTTACCACAAGCTCTCCTGTAGTAATTACCAGCCAATCGCCTTCCGCTTTTGTTTCAAACTTTGGAACGGGCAAACGCCGATTTATGAAGACAAGTGAGGCACGATCTTCAAATTTCCCTTCAGCTGACCATTCCATTCGGATCAGCCGAGGCGTGAGTATTGTGAACCGTGCGTTGTCAGATATGACAATCGCCCTTGGATCGGCGACGGGATTACTCATTTCGTCAACAGAAATCTGAGAAAATGCAGCACTGAAAAAGAAAGCAACCACCAGCGCAAAAGGCAACTTATCTATGAATCCCTTCAAGTCCATATTACGCTCCTTCTTTATAATGAATATCTGAGAGTTGTCTCAAGCGTTTAGCGCTCTCCTCCGGTGTAATGTCGCGCTGAGGGTTTGCAAGCATCTCATAGCCAACCATGAACTTCCGAACTGTTGCCGAACGCAACAAAGGTGGGTAAAAGTGCATGTGGAAGTGCCACTCTTCATGTTCACTCCCATCGGTAGGAGACTGATGAATCCCAGCAGAATAAGGGAATGAAATTCGAAAAAGATTGTCGTAGCGAACTGTGATCTTTTTTAAAATGTCAGCAAGCGCTGTTCTCTCCGACTCGCTCATTTGGGCAAGATTACCGAAATGCCGTTTTGATACAATCATCGTTTCAAATGGCCACACAGCCCAGAATGGAACCACTACCAGAAAATGCTCATTCTCGCAAACTACACGTTCTGCTTCAACGACCTCGATTTTTTCATAATCACAAAGGATGCAACTGTGATGTTCATTGCGGTACTGCAACATCTTTGCTGTTTCTTTCATCGGTTCAACTGGCACGGAACTTTCAGCCCATATCTGGCAGTGCGGATGCGGATTGCTACATCCCATAATTTCGCCTTTGTTCTCAAATATCTGTACATAGCTGACGTATTCTTTTTCGCCAAGCTGGATATATTCTTCTATCCATACTTCCACGACTCTGCGTATATCGTTCACATTCATCTCAGCAAGCGTCAGATTGTGTTTTGGCGAAAAGCAAACGACCCGGCAGACCCCTTGCTCACCTGCAGCAAGGAGTAGATTCCCGATCTTGCTCTCAAACCGTGGCGTCTCCGGGCGTAGAGCACTGAAGTCATTGTCAAAAACATATGTGTGCTCATAGTTGGGATTTTTTTTGCCATTAGCCCTCAAATTGCCAGGGCAGAGATAGCAAGCCGGATCATACTCAGGGAGCACTGGGAACGCATCAATCTTGCCCTGCCAGGGCCTCTTCAGTCGCTCGGGTGAAACCAAAACCCATTCGCCAGTCAGCAAATTCTGCCGACGGTGAGGATATCGAGTAAGATTTAACTTGGTCACCGTAAAATCACTTCAAGTGGTGCCACAAGGCACTCATACGACTTCATCGCATGGTTATCGTGAATTCATGTTCAAGAAACTCACCCGGCTTTCGAGCTGGTATTTCGATGAAGAGCTGAGAGCCGTCCAGATGAGCCCCTTCAACACCTACAATCTTGTCGGCGTTCGTGACATCAACCACATAAGCTTCACCTGAGATCCCTTCCACTTGAACGAGCAACTTCTTTCCCATGTGCTTCACTGAGATCACCTTTAATCCTTTGTCGCAATCGCCCGTCTTTGTATCAGTCAGCGGAGGAAGGAGTTCAGCGGCAGGCTCGAAATCAATTTCAAATGTCATCTCCTGGCTTTCAACACCGGCCGTAATCACCGGTTGAACAACTTGTGAGGATGAGAGTGTATCAAAGGTCGTCAACTTACCATCAAGAAAAATATGAGAAATGCCAGTTCCAATTCCAAATGCTGGAGCAATTGTAACTCTGTAGCCAGCAGCGTTCTTGCACATTAGCTTGATCACAGCTCTACTGTTGCTTCGCCGATAATCGAAAGCGAACTCAGACTTTCCAATTCGATAATTGTCAAGAAGAACATGGTGCCAATCTGCCGGAAACTGCGGAGCAAATGTGATGCTCTTTTTAACAGCATCTCCATCGAGACCCAATAAACCTCGCACAAGTGGCAAAACCACCCCGGCGCTTGAGAAGCCCTGGTGCGGTACCGCTTCAGCAAGCCAGATATTGGTTGCCCCTGAGAATACTTCTGTAATGGCCCCAAGTTGGTTATCGAACGTATGGCGTGCTGATGCCATAAGTGTCCTGTATCCCTGAAGGACGAGATGATGCTTGTACTGCGCTGTGGCGACCCAGCTATTAATGAATGGCCAGACTGCACCATAGTTGTAATTCAAGGGCTCATAATACTTGCTCTTGTTTGACAGACTTCGTACGCCCCAATCCGTTGTCAATTCAGAGGAACTCAATCTTTCAAGCGACTTAACACTTCGTTCGGGATCCCCAAGCTCCCACATGAGTCCGACCGTCATCCACGGAGTGATCTCTCTCACAAGATCACCTTTTGAATTGAATGCGTAGGAATAGCATTGGGCTTTCTCATCCCAGAATTTTTCTCTGAATGCTTTTTGCGCTTTCCCGAAATCGATAGCGGCTTTCTTTGCATATAGAACATCTCCTGCTGACTGAGCAAGCTGCTGCATTGCGTAAGCAGCGCGAACCCAAACCGCAGATAAATAGATGTCCGACTCAATACTGGTCAGAGAGCCGTACTCAAGTGCACCCAATCCAGCTTTGCTGTTGTCCATTAGACCGTCGCCATTGGCATCTGTAGATACGCACCAATCGTAAGCCCGTTTCAACGATTCCCAGCTCAATTGCACAAACTCCTTGTCCCCCGTTGACCTGAAATAGTCATACATCGCCACAATGTAAAATGGAGTGGTATCACCATGAATGTAGCCATAGTGATACTTCCCAAACCAGTCAACGTAGCCAGCAGCCTGTGATAGTTCATGCGCCATCTTCCCATCCTTCCGCTGCCATTTCTGAGTGAATGCAAGTGCATCTCTCACCGTCTGATACCCGCAATAGCTATCAATACTTAACGAATTAATGAACGCATCGCCGCCAAAGAACCAACCAAAACCAGGACGTCCGCTTGTTCCTGAGGCTCCAAGTCCTGCTACCAACCCCTTGCCAAGATCTGGATTATCTACAACGAGGTTATCGTAGGCAATCTTTGCCCATTCGAAAGCAAGATTCAACTCACTATTCGGTGTTTTTACCTGGAGGGTGCTCTTACGGAGCATTCGGTAATGCGCTACATTATCGAAATAATATCTCCGGGGGTCTTCCCCCAATCGCTGGTAGACATCCTTAATCGATTGCCATTTTCCTTTCCCGCCGGCGAGATAAATTGGAATGTATTTCCCGAGGGCATCCGTTGGATTTCTAATCTCGATCTTGAATTCCATAGGGACATCGGAAAACATATGAGCGGGGGTATATGAAATGCCAGTTGCTGAGGGCGACCCAACAATGCCATGATTGCTCCCCGTGGGTTCTGAGATCACGTATGCTTTCAAATCGTCGTTCCAATACGCGTATTGCCCACCGATTCCAGCGGGCCACATCGGCTGGAGAACTGGTAGGAATCCACAGACTATGGTCAGCGGCTCAGTTGTTTTCACATCCAAGAGGATAATTGCTCCTTGTTCATTGACAGGCGTGATATAGATAGCACGAATGGTAAACGACTGATAAACGTAAGTTAATGTGGTTGCCTCCGGTGCAATTGAAACAAACCGGATGATCTCTGCGGCTTTAATTGGGCGTGTCGAGCTTCCAAGCAAAAACGAAAACTCGAAATTGCGGAGAATCTTAAGAGGATACGCCCATGCTTCGAACGTTCCGCTCTCGTAGCCGAGGATTGCAAACTTTCTGCCGACCTTGTCAAAAGGGGTGTACGGCTGAGCGAGCTGTTCCAATTGGATGTCACTTTTCTCTATTGTGAAGGCTGGAATTAAGCCATCCTGAGCCAGAGCCCCTTTTCCTATGGCGGCACTCCCGACGCCACAGAGAACAGGAAATACCAACACCCCAAGCCAAAGGTCACTCTGCGAAAAGATTGTCTTCATGATTTCCTCGCTCTTTTCAAAATGACGGTTGAGAAGCCATTCGACAACATAGCATGTGCTACAAACCATGCACGTCGATCAACATCCGTGCTACAAGCCCGGTCCATATGTAACTGTGGTGCCAGCCTCCCCAGTTCTCATCTGGACTGTACAATTCCCAGAAGTAATGATGTGCCTTCAGTTGATTCAGAACATTGTCAAGTACTTTTGTCATCAACTGTTTCGCCTCTGTGATATAGGCGTAATCAAGTAGTCCGCGAAACACAAGGTACTCCCATTCCACCCACACCGGACCGTTCCAGTATCCTTTAGGATTATAGTATGGATCACTTGCTGATAGTGAAGGAACCCCATATTTACGCCAGAATCTTGTTGTATCAGTGAGGTTCTTCACCAATAGCTCAGCTTGGTGACTATCAGCGACACCTGCCCACAGAGGCAGAAAGCCGATGATCTCTTGCCGCTTGAGATCATCCCTTTTCTTATAAGTAAAGGAGTGGTCCGCCTTGTTCACATTGTAATAAAAGCCCGTCGTTTGGTCCCACATATATTTGTTTATTAAGTCGGTCCTTTTATGAGCTTCTGACTTCCACCATTTTGCATCTTCAGCGTAGCCAAGTTCTTCAGCCATTGAAGCAAGGGACTTCGCCTCTTTCACCAGCATGCAGTTCAAGTCGAGTGCCTCGAAATGAGAGGGCCACCCAACTTGATCCCACACAGCAACATCTCCATCACGCACGGATTCAAGCACAGCATGTCCACCCCACTCATACAAACCGTCATCGTCTGAATCTCGATTCATGGTCCACCACTTATAAAATTTCTTCCCCGATTCATATGCCTCCCTCAGAAAAGCTGAATCCCTGGTGACTTTGTAAATTTCCCAGTTTTCCCAATTGAACCAGGGAGCTGAGGAGGTAAGCTCATGATCATACGGGATCGTTTCATCAAGATATGGGCCAGTTCGATAGTTGATATAGCCATCGGGATGCTGCCGTTCCATATACACTCTTTGAGAGTTCATTGCGCTCATAGGGTCCATATACACATATGCCAGCATCGACAGGCTCTCATGGAACACCTGTCCTCCGTGCCCCCATCCCCATTGAGGTTCGCGTGAGAACACATAATAATTGTAAGAACATTTGCCTTCAGGTGGAAGCATACTTTGGCGTAAGAGTGTGAAGGCGCTCCAGTATAACACTTCTTCATCAGAGCTTGTGAATTTTATGTGTGGTATTCTGCTGTACAACGCCTCATCAGCTTTCACGAATTTTTCAAGGTCTTCACCGAGGATTTGCTCCGCAGAGTTGATAAGCTCTTCTTCATGAGAGTATTTTGCTGGAGCAACAGCTCTAATGACCCGAAGGCGAACAGAACCGTCAGGTTTCAAAACAGCTCGCTTAAAGAAAGCTACCACTTGCGCTGAGTCCTTTTTAAGGCCGCCCCCTCCTCCCAACGGAAAGTTCTCGAAACTTGATACTCGGTCTGGCTTTATAGAAAAGAGAAAAACATTCAAGACTGTATCAATATGCGGAATGTTATGATCCACCATCCAACTATCAGGTGGATCAAAATATCGGAACGTTATTGCATTTTCATGCTCCTGCAACCGGATAGTGTGAAAACGAGCAAAGCCACTTCTTAGAAATGGCACAACGTAAAACTCTGCACTCTCATCTCCGGTGTTCTGAATTAATAGATCCTGAACCGCAATTCGCGAGCTGTAAACAAGAAACGCTGCATCAACGCGAATGGACTTAAACGGATAATAAAAATACTTGACGATGTTGCCGTATGATGTTGTGATGACAGGGCCACTATACATTGCGTCCAGCTTGTACACATATTCCTCTCCGAACTTGAAGGCAAGACACAAATCGCCAGCCTTATTATTACTGAACTCTATCCCACGTGTTGAGTCATAGAATACGAAATGATAGCCGAGATCAAGAAGAAATTGAGATTCCTCAAGCGCGGCTGCACAGGTCGTGTAGAGTGGGGAACTTTTGCTAACAAAAATACGAGAAAGAAAAGGTGTTTCTCCTTGCGCTAGCACCATGACTGATACGAACGACAGAAATCCAAGCAAATGCAAAATACGAGATGCTATCCCTCTCTTTGTCATTCTGGGAGAGCTACGAGTATACGGATTCTTCCTGGCGATCTCCATGGTGACCCTAATCACCAATGCAACTCAAATAAATGTCTCATCGCACAAGGACCATCTTCTTCACTATGGTATTTCCTCCCGGACACCTGAGGGCATAAATATACACGCCACTTGGCACAGCAACGCCCGCATCATCTCTCCCATCCCAGAAAACAGTGTAAACTCCTCTTTCTACATATCCATCGACAAGAGTTCGAACTTTTTGACCGAGGACGTTATATACTGTCAAGCGCAAAAAGGCTGCCTGGGGTACAGTGTATCCAATTCGTGTTCCAGAGTTAAATGGATTTGGGGAATTCTGATTCAGAGAAAACGCTTTGGCAAAATCAGCAAGTTCCGCGGGTGATTGAACCTTAACAACTTTACCAAATACAAAATTGACAAAGCTATATTGGTCGAAAGTTGATGCCCATTGATAAGGATCGTTATTAACTTTGCTGTAATAAACGTTAGGTAATTCTATCCCACAACCTTCCTCATCTGGCGGCAAGCTACCGACCGCGTCCACATATCCGCTCCTGCAGATAAACTCATTTCACCATATGCTCCTCTGTATGCCGCACCTCCCTTAGAACAATGTCGACTAACTTTTGCCTAACTGGATTTAGATTGTAATAGTATCCAGCTTTGTCGACCCCCACATTTTGGCGATTCGTCAACAACAAGATTGAGAGCTTGTACTTCGGGATAATCACCACACTTGTGCCCGTAAACCCTGTGTGGCCATAAGTTCCCTCGGGCGCACCGCGGGAATCGATAATCTCAGGATTCATGTCCCATCCCAAACCGTTTCCAAACTCGTCTTCAGTGACAAATTCCTTGACCACATCGGGTTCAATAAACACTTTTCCGTTATACGACCCTTTGTTCAGCATGAGGTCGGTCAATACCTGCAAGTCTGAGGCAGTCGAAAATAGTCCAGCATGTCCCGCTACACCGCCGTTAGCATAATAGGCGTTCCCATCGTTGACCTCGCCGCGTAAGGTGTAATGCCGCCACCCGGCGAAGGCTTTTACGTTCTCATTTGTTTTGTAAGCGAAATTTGGATCTGCAACCATGTGATACTCAAATGGATTTCCGTGGGATGTTGCCACTATTTCTGATTTTGAGAAACCATGTCTCAAAGGATTAAAAGTGGTGCGTTTTAACCCGAGCGGTTCATAAAGTTCCTTGGACAGAAATACATCTAGTGGCTCCCCGCTTACCTTCTCTATGAGGTAACCGAGCATCATGAAGCCGAGGTCGCTATAATGGCGCGCTTCCCCCACCTCGTACTTCAATGGCAACCGACAAATGTAGCGGTAAGCCTCAACTTTGTTGCGAGCATGATAATAAATCGGCTGCCATTCATTAAGTCCCGAAGTGTGATTAAGCAATTGACGAATGGTAACCTTGCTTTTCTTCCCGCCCGTGAACTCTTTAAGGTACAAATGAACCGGATCATCAAGGCGGATTTCACCTCTATCCACAAGGATCATCACTCCAAAGGTGGTCGCAAACACCTTGGTCAACGATGCTAAATCAAACAGCTTCTCGGTTGTCATGGGCTCCGGATCGTTGAGACGAACCATGCAATTGTTTACATCCTCAAATTTTTGAGCGAAGCCATATGCTTTCTTATAAAGGATTACCCCACCTCTCGCAATCTGAACCACAGCACCTGCAATGTGGTCTTGCATTACCTGTACGTTCAGAAGGCTGTCAATTGAGTCTGTTGTGTAATGAGATAACAACTTTCTCCACCCATCGGTGGACGCTGTAATGCTTAGACTGTCGTTTGAATCAATGTAGTTCTGCGGAACAGCAAGTGCTGTACAATTACGGAAGAATAGAGCGATCGTTAGCGACAATAAGTTCCAGGGAATCCCTTTGCGCATCTTATATCCCTTTCGTTTTAGGCGTTCCATAACCGAGAAGATATAGACAAACGGATGCGTGGGGCATAGCGGCGAGAAGCAGAGAAGATTGCCTGCGGAAAATGATGTCTGGTTTACTTAAGGATCTTCCAGACCTCTGGGTCCTCGTTTCCAAGGACCCACGCTGAGAAGCCGCGAAGGTGATATTTTCGTACGAGATCGAGCTTGGCTGTAAAACTCCGAGCATCCTCAATGTACAAGTACTCAAAGACGCCGTCATTATCAATAACAGCATAGTTGACCATCGCATCATTATCCCAATGGACTTTAGCGCCGTAGCGGTCCACAAGTGCTTTCACCTCATCATAACCGACTGACCTGGCAGAAGAGTGCGCATATTGACCGGATACCGTACTGGGAGAAGAATCGAAAGCGGTGTACCAATATTCTGAGTAGAGTGGAATGCCCAGGGAAAGCTTATCAGGAGGCAGGTACTCCAAAAAATATTTTATGACCCGATTGACCCAAGGGATTGCAGCCACTGGGCCAGGAGTTGTACGCCGAGTATGTTGGGAATAGGTCATAACGGATACGAAATCGACTACCTCCGCGATGTTCTTCAAATCATATCCTCCGCGCCAGTTCTCAAATAACCATGCAAGGTATGCCGTGGCACCTGGATATTGCTCAGTTCTATGAACGACAGCAATACTAAGCTCGAGATTATGACCATGTAGTGCTTGAGCTACCCTTTTACACATAGCAGTGAATGGCTCCCTATCATTCATATTAAGATTTTCGAAGTCGAGCTGAATTCCTGCATACCTGTTTTGCTCACAAAGATGCACGAGTGTTTGCGCCATTCGCTCAACAGCACCTGAATCCGCAAGGAGCTTATGAAGCAAAGCTTGGTCAAAACCCAAGTTTGTTATGAGAGGCATAAGCTTTACGTTATGCTTCCGTGCCAAGGCGATCACGCGTGGGTCGACTGTTCCCCAAACGACACCGTTTTCGTCAACCTTGTAAGACTGCGGTGCGATAACTGTGATCTGGTTTATGTGTTCCTTCAGGCTCTCAAATGCACCCTGCGTGTCAACGTAATAGAAGAGGCGTTCCACTTTCGTGGAAATCTGGCCATTCCCCTGGTTGACAAAACACATCACGAGGGCGAGTACAATACCAGTGCTAAAATGCCTCATAGGGGTCTGCCTCAATTCTGTATTTTTGCATCAACAAAAGATCGCACTCGTATCTCTGGCTCAATTGGTCCACGATGGGTCGTGCAAAGCACGCTTTCTTAGCGCCCCTTATCAATCTGCCGGATCAGAGGGCGTATTTGGATTATTGATTCGCTCCTGCAGCGGGTAAGGATAGAAATTACGATTGCGCTCTACAGTGCTCGCTGGTGGACCGGGTCGCCCAAGTCTTCTGCTATCTTCAAGGCGCATACCTGTGAGATATAATTCGGCACAGCGCTGTCGGTAAATCTCCACTAATAACGCCTCGGCGGTAACTGGACCACTATAAGGCGCAAGAGATGCACCTATGCCGAGTGGATCCTGAGACGGTGTCTTAGTCCGGATCGCATTAATTTCATTTACAGCATTTGCAAGCTCTCCTAGTCTAACATACGCTTCTGCCTTAATGAGACGCATTTCTCCGGGCAAGTAGGCTGGTATAGGCTTTGTAGGGCTATCAAAGAATCCAACAAGAATATCCACAGGGTAATTGTTTGGTCTGCTAAGCGAGTTGTCGGGCTTCAGAAAGAAGCTCAGCCTTTTATCTCCCGGTTCGGTAACCGGGGTCCCAAAGCTGTCTCGTGCAGCATAGTATTTGAGGCTGAAGACCGCCTGATAAATAGGATTCTGGCTCAAATCACTATATGAAAAGAGAGAGGTTGCTGTCGGATTCACAGCGTTCGCCGCATCGATAGCATCCTGGTAACGGCCGGCAAACAGGCTGTAACGCGCTCGATAAGCTTGTATTGTATTGAGAAGATCGAACTTGCTCCCCAGCACTTGCGATTTGAATTCTGAAGAAGGCGGTGTTGTATTGAGGACCTGCAAAGCGCTATCAAGCAATGCAACTGCTCTAACCATTGCATCCGTTCGAGGAACAAACTGAGCATTGCCACCTTTATCTACATCTATGGGTTCCTGTGCAAAATCTTGAGCGAGATTACCTAATGCCATGGCTTTAAATAGGTATGCCATTGCCGTGATCCCGCTTCGGGTTCCAGGGTCTAAGGGAACATTGGGAGCATTGGATATCAGCTCATCAGACATTTCGATAACTCTGTAAAGATTAGACCACAACCCCGTAACGTTAGCATTGCTGTTAAGCAGATACGATCCTCCAGCCTCTAACTCCACTAAGTTCTGGAGTGTTGTATTGATGGCGAGTTCTCTACTGGTTACACCGGGAGTCAAAATGATAGAACCAAGGGCAGATGTCGAGTAAAACTGTTGCAGTCCAACAGCGAGAGCTATTATTCCTTGCTTATTGGTAAGCACCTGCTGGTCAGTCGCACTATTAGGATTGTTAATATCCAAACTGCAGCCCGAGAGCGAAATAAGAACGCTCGTTGCAAAAACACCGAGATAATAAAATTTTCTCTCCATATTTATCTCTCCTTATGCATTGTTCGTCAGCCTTTAGAAATTAAACGCCAATTTCAATAATGCACTACGTGGAATAGGGACTTCCACAAAATCAAAGCCACGGATTCCGGTGCGCTGCCCACCAACATTAACCTCCGGATCGTATCCACTGTATTTCGTGAAGACCAACAGATTTCGCCCAATGAGGCTAACCTGCAAGCTACTGATGTTAAAGAACTTGGGATAGAACGTTTTGGAAACAGAAAGTTCCCGCAATTTGACATATGAACCATTTTCAATCCAGTTTTCGAATATCGAGAATACAGCCTTATTGTAGCCGGCTGGCAGACTCCCCTCCAACTCTTTTTGGTAGTCAACTAAAGTTCCAAATGCTGGGTAATCTCCAAGGCGCCTGGTGAAATTAAACACATCTTGTCCGAAAACAGCATCAAACTGCAATCTGATGAACCAGTCACGCCCTATGTTAACCTCATTTATGAACGAGCCGATAAACTTCGGGTTCGGGTTACCGATGACTTTATTTTGCGTCGCCCGCTGCGGTATCCCATTAGCATCATAAACAATGTTGCCATTAGCATCTCGCTGAAAAGCAGATCCATAAAACACGGGGAAGGGCTCACCGTCGACAGCCGCGGCAATTCCGAAACCAAATGCCAGTTGAAGCAATCCACCTGGGACGTTCCTGATTTTGTTACGGTCTGATGCAAATGTAACGGTGGATGTCCAGCGAACAAACCCATCAATCGGGATCACCCTAAGTAGTAGCTCAGTACCCCAATCATCTAATGTCCCCACGTTTATAAGAGCGCTTGAATATCCAGTCGATGGCGAGAGACTCCTTGTGAGGAGCAAATCCTTTGTACTCCGCCGGTAATAAGTGAACTCTACTCCAATGCGATCCGAAAGGAGGCTGAGGTCAGTTCCGACCTCAAATTCACGTTCACGCTCAGGCTTAACGTCTGATGCACCAAGTTGTGCGCTGGGAATAAGACCTGACTTACCATCGTATGATACTGGTGGGTAAAGGGTAAATCTATCGTAGGGACCAATAGCGGTCAATCCACCAGATTCACCAAATGCCCCCCTCAATTTCAAAGTAGGTACGTACTTGGCAAGAAAAGAATTCTTCCAGAAGTTTTCTTCTGATAGGACATAATCGGCACTCACCTTTGGATAAAATTGCCATCGATCATTTTTACCAAAAACAGAAGATGCATCGAATCGACCAGCTACGGTCAGGAATAATCGGTTAAGAATACCAAAAGTTTCCTGTCCAAAAATGCTGTTAATGGCCCATTCACTTCTGTATTCACCAAGAAGCTGGGTTGCTCCTGCAGGCACGATCTCCGAAATTGGGGATAACTGAGTAGACTGACCACTAAAGTTCGATGACCTTTCGTAAATGACCTGACCGCCCAGCACCGTGTTGATTGTAATATCGGCAAGATATCGGTCTTATATGACAAATTTAGGCTGTTGTCCAGATGAAGAAAATCCAATTCTGCGCGCCTCGAAAATCCCTGTGATAAACCGGGAGCTGATGTCCCTACCGGAATATAGGCTAAAGCCAACTGGTTATAAGTATCATAACCGAAGGTATAATCCACACTCAACCCCTTCCAAGGATTTGCAACGAGACGGGCGCTACCGATGAAACGACTGACTTGTTGCTGAAATTTATACAGATCAATTGCCTCTATAGGATTGACAAGAACTCCTTTATGTGGATATACTCCGGTAGTCGGGTCTGGCAGTGGGCTGAACGTGTTCGGACCGAATATGAATCCCGTAAGGACTCCCCAAGCCGAAGTCAGTCCGCCATTAGGCAACTGATGAGCATTGCTATTTGAATACGCAGCATTCACTGATAAACTCAGACGCTCATTCAACACTTGGTCTAACCCAACACTTACATTTGCTCGCTGGTAATTCTCCCCCTTGATTATCCCTTGGTTGCCAAGGTAAGAGGCAGAAACAATGTACCTTGTGTTTTCGCTGCCGCCAGAAATGTCGAGATGCTGAGTGGTTCCCACGGCGCGCCTGAAAATATCGTTTTGCCAGTCATACCTTTGTACGGGTACCTTCGTAGTGTCGTCAAAGCGCTTGTTGTATGGATACATGTTCACGGGCAATGTCTTTCTGACTTCGTCAAAGTTGACACTTGTGGTAAATGTTACTCTGGGAGGTCCAGGCACCCCTCGCTTAGTAAATATTTGCACCACCCCATTGTTTGCGAGTGAACCGTAAAGCGCTGCTGCTGCGGCACCTTTAACAATCTCAACGTGATCTATCATGCTCGGGTCCAGATCAACTAATCGGTTCTGAGCGCCCCCTCCAAGGTCTATCAGGATCGGTGATGAATTATTTACTATAACACCATCAACGATGTAGAGTGGATCGGCACTTCCGAGGACAGTGCTGGTACCCCTCAATCGTATGGAAGACACCACCATCTGGAGCACCGGAGTTTTGCTGAACAAGTGCACCTGGCAATTTACCTGACAACGCTTTATCAATGGTAAGTGCACCACCGTATTGAAACTCTTTCGCACTGACAGTCGATATAGCATTCCCCAGCTCACGTTTCTCAGTAGCGACACCAACACCCGTAACCACCACCTCGCTCAATCTTAAAGCTGTTGGACTTAGCCTAAACTCAACAGTCACTACGCCACCAGCTTCTACTGAGACGCGTTTTCTTAAAGGCGAATACCCTACATACCGCGCCACGAGATTGTATTCACCCGTCGGAACACGGTCGATTCGGAAATTTCCTGACTCATCCACAGCTGCTCCAAGCCGAGTGCCCTCTACCAGCACATTTGCACCTATCAATGGCTCGCCTGTCAGAGCATCTGACACTTTACCTTGAACCGTGCCTGTTTGAGCCAGCGCCACACCAGCCAAACAAACCGGTACAACGAAGAGCGTAATAAATACCTTCCTCATATGAGCCCCCCTTTTTGTTTAGCAGTCTTCATATCACAGGTGACGATTAAAAATCACCTACTACCTCAAGCATGAGTTTTCCCCTTCAACACCTCCGTTTACCTTATGCGCAAGTAATACGAATACAACAAAAAGGCTTTCTCTTGTCAAGTATTGCTGTTCCTCTAACTCACAAACCATCGATTGCAGCTTCTCGGCGCAAGTGAAAACAAAATACGGGGCACCCCGCTGAAAACGCCACAGCGCCGAAATTACGGCATGAGTGCCGGCGATGGTGTGCGTTTCAGGCCAGCTATTCGCATGAGGAAAGCCATCGCTGCGTCCACTTTTGCCATGTTTTCTTTGCGGTGCCTATGAGAAACAAACTAATAGATCGAACATCATAAGAATTGACTGTGCTAAGTTCTCGCTTATGCGTACGGCGTAACTTTCCCCCCGTTTCCTTTTCTTAGCTCAGTGGGCAAGATAGTTAATGCGGCGAAAAACAGCTTCCCCTTCTTAGCCATACGAACTCTAAGCGCCCATTCTACTACCTTACTTGATCAGAACATCCCCCTTCAGGCGAATATCACGCGATGAACTTCCTAAAAGCAATTGGAATTTTCCAGGCTCCACTACCCAATCGTCTTGCTTCATATCATAGAATGCAAACGCTGATTTCCCAAGTATAAACGAAACTGCCTTCTTTTCCCCGGGATTGAGCTCCACACGCTGAAACGCTTTCAGCTCTTTCACTGGCCGGTCAACAGTCGATTTCAAATCGCTCACATATAATTGTACAATCTCTGCTCCCCTTCTTCTGCCAACATTGGTAATCTCGCACCTCACCTCTATTGAATCATTCACACTTGCTATGCGAGGCCTAACAGTAATGTTCCGATAGCGGAACTTCGTGTACGAAAGACCATAGCCAAATGGAAATCTCGGGTTAATCCCGTGCTTGTCGAAATGCCTGTAACCGACATAGATGCCGTCATTATAATACGTTGTTGTATCTTTCCCTGGGTAGGAAGCGTATGCTGAGCAATCTTCCCATCTTCGCGGGAAGGTGACAGGAAGTTTACCGGAGGGATTCACATCTCCAAAAAGTATGTCAGCTATTGCAGTTCCTCCTTCTTCACCAGCGTACCACATCTCTAATACAGACTGCACGGAGTCAATCCAATCTTCCATCAGCACTGGAGCACCGGTGTTCAGTACTACTACTGTTTTTGGGTTTGCGCGCACCACTGCCTTAATCAATTTAACCTGGTCTTTCGGAAGCTCTAATGTAGTTCGGTCGAAGCCTTCGCTCTCGAAGTGGCTTGAGAGACCAGCGAACACCACTGCAACATCGCATTTGTGGGCAACCCTCACTGCCTCGGCAACAGGATCTAAATCTACACGCTGCCATCCGAGCTTAACAACAGCAGCACCCCACTTCTCATAATACTCGAGCTTTATCTGATATGGCTTGTTAGCATCCAAATGCATTCTCGCTGAATGAGTTTCTACTCCGTGATCTCTCCAGTCATCCACGACAAGCTGCCCGTCAATATACAACCGTACGCCATCGTCGCTCAACACGGTGAATTCATAAGTCCCAGATGCATCCGCAACAACCTCTCCGATCCAGCGTACAGAAAAACTATCCGCCTTCATCCCTATTGAAGGTGCATCTCCACCCCAATCAAAGTTGACAGTGCTATCGACGCGCTGCAATACCGGTTGTCCCCGAAGCTCCATGTTGTCGAAGTATGAGCCAAGGAGCCCATGCTTACCTGAATTCCCCCCGCTCGAGAAGAGAAAACGTGACTCAATCGGTGTGACATCACCTTCGAGAGTGCATCCAGCAGCATATTCAATCTTGACCCTGTCTTCCAGCTTTTTACGTATGCCGTCGAGTGGAGTAACAGCGTAGAAGGGTGTAACTTCTGAGCTCCCGCCTCCACCTGTTCTTGCACGAGCCGCATTAGGACCGATCACGGCAATGGATCTGACCTTCTTTTTATCGAGCGGCAACAAGTCTCGATTGTTCTTTAACAAAACCACCGCTTCCCTCGCTACCTCCAAAGCAACAGCCCTATGCTGCTCATTGTCTGGCACTACCTGCTCTACTTTATCTTTCCCGTCAAAGATGCCGGTCGAAAACATTGCCCGCAGCATTCTTCGGATCTTGTCATCAATTGCTGCCTGCGAGATTTGACTATCCTGTAGCAATGGAAGCACGCTATTAGGTCCAAGATATTTACCCTCAGGCATTTCAAGATCAAGGCCAGCCTTCAGCGGTCCCAATGTGCTATGAACAGCACCCCAGTCTGACATAACGAATCCTTTGAAGCCCCATTTCTTTTTCAAGACATCAGTCAGGAGGTATTCATTTTCTGTACAGTGGAAGCCGTTAACCTTATTATATGCCGCCATGATGGACCATGCACCAGCTTCCTGGACAGCAGCTTTGAAAGCGGGGAGATAAATCTCGTGGAGCGCTCGCTTATCGACGATCTCGTTAATGCGCAGTCTTTCATGCTCCTGATTGTTGCAAGCGTAGTGCTTGGTCGTGGCTATCACATGTTCGCTTTGCACACCCTTTACATAGGCAACTGTAATTCGAGATGTTAGATAGGGATCTTCGCCAAAGCTTTCAAAATTCCTCCCGCCTTGCGGCACTCTTGCAATGTTGACGCAAGGACCAAGCAGCACATTCCTTTTCTTTGCCTTTGCCTCGCGAGCCAGCGCCCACCCGACCTTTCGGATGAGTGCAGTATCCCACGTGGCAGCCATTGCAATCCCGACCGGGAACGCCGTTGATCGATCCCAGCGCACCCCCACAGGCCCGTCAGTCATGTTCATAGGCGGAATGCCAAGCCGAGGAATTGGGCGTGATGCGAATCCAGTTCCGCTCAGCATCTCGAGCTTTTCCTGAAGCGTCATACGCTTCAAAAGATCATCAATGCGAGTTTCAACCGGAAGTGACTTATCCAGATACAACGCTTGGGGAATACTATCGCGCTCCTGCGCATTTAAACCAAACACATTAAGCATCAGCAGAATGAAAAAGGAATAACTCACATACTGTGTCATCGGAATGCTCCTTTCTGATAACTATGGTAGCAGATATGGGAGGGCATGAATGTTAAAATTGTATAGCTTTATCTCCACAACCTCCCGAGGGTGTAATACACTTTCCTTGGTCTCCATTCATCAAGGCCATCACCGTTCTTATCCGGTGTTACAGCAACCGTCCCCCACCACTCCTCGTTAGAATAGCCATCAGGATGAGAACCCGTTGGATATCCACCAAAGTCATGATTCCACGGGTCGCCTGCCTTCCACCACTCGTCCGTAAATTCGAACACAGTGGCTCCAACACACACATCTGCTGCAGCACGAATTTGCAGCCAGTTCGTGCTGTCAAATGCAGCCTGCACATCTTCATATTCTTGGTGCGTTCGATTATCCAACGCATCAATCCCAAACTCTGTGACAACGAGAGGTTTACCTGTTCTCCTCCTGTAGTTTGCAAACGAGCTTGTGAAATCATATTCGTAATTGTTTGTTGCCCATAAGTCCATGTAGGTCAATGAATTATCATCGGCATCCATTGATGAGTCCCCTATGTTTGCAAACCCTCCATTGCTGGCGCAGACCGGATGGTATTTTTCACCTTCCACTTCGAAAGCCACAATCGCAAGCTCTTGCACTAGGGTATACCAATACGGGTTATTGCCATTTTGATAGTTCTGCTCGTTACCGATATTCCAGAAGAGGATAGATGAATAACCTTTCAGGTCCAAGACCATCTTGCCAAACTCTTCTTTAATCGCCTCTCGAATCTGGGACTGTGATAGGTCTAGTGCATAGTCAACCCAGAAACCGACTATAACGCGAATGCCACTGTCAGCGGCTTTTTGCAGAAGGTATTTGTTCGCCCCACCATACGTCCGTATCGTATTGGCGTGCATTCCGTTGAGATACTGGATCGCACGGTCTATGACACGCGGCGATAAGGAAACACCTGCACTACTGCCTATTGGCATTGGGGAAAAAGCCACCCCCTTCACAACGAAAGGCTCATAATGTCCATCACCGTCAAAATCAACCTCAAGAAGCTTATTTCTTATTCGAACAGGCCCGGTGCTCAAGGGCTTTGCAGGAGGAACAGAATATAAAGCTCGAGCCAAAACCAGATTAACAGTAGATACGCCGTTAATTGGTTTCGGGACATTTGCTTCATAAGTTTGATAACCAACCCTTTCTGCACGGATGCGATGGTGGCCTGCCGGGAAATTTTCAAGCCGGAAAAATCCCTGTGAATCAGTCCAAACTGCATCAAAATCTGGTGCTGTTGGAAGCGATATGCGTGCATCTGCTAACGGAATCCCTTCTGTGTTTCGTACCTGCCCTGATATCACACTTGGATACTCCTCGTCAATCTGAGGCTTGCTGCAGCTTCCATGAAGCATTACACAACATAAGGCGAAGATGATAAACGAGGAACCGAAAAACAAACGCGTTGCGAGGACTACCGTATTCGATTTACAAAGTCGTTGAAGACGATTTCGCATGTTGCTTTGCTTCATTGCAAAATGAGAATTGAATCGCAAAAACCAAATTGGTATTGATTGCTTTTGGTTTTTACATTGTGTTGCATTTTCCATTTCTTCCCGCCTTCGGCGGGCAACTTACACTTTAACATTCGCAAAACGTCAGTCGACCGCGTCATATCTGGACTAGCAGCGGCCAGGAATACTTACCTTCTCGGTTTTTGAAACAGAGAATCGCAGCGTGTCTAGCATTTTACAAGAAGCACCAGATATCCTAATTTACCGAGTAGAACCCAGAACATCAAGGTGAGTTATAAGCAGGTCTGCAGAGTTCCCACCAACGCATATATCAAACCGACCAGGTTCCACGATCCATTTCATCGAGATATCATACATAGCAAGATCGTCAGGCGTCAGCGTGAAGCTGACTGTCTTTGTCTGTCCGGGCGCCAGTGCGATTTTCTTAAAGCCCCGGAGCTGCAGAACGGGCCTTGTGACGCTCGCATACTCGTCTCGGATGTAAAGTTGAACAACTTCCTCTCCATACCGATCACCCTCGTTTGTCACGTCTACATGAACGAGTACGCTATCACCCGAGCGGATCACATCCCTACTCAGATGGAGATTGCTATATCCGAATTTCGTATAACTTAGACCGTAGCCGAAGGGAAAGAGCGGAGTAGATGGCAGGTCGGTGTAACGGGAGCAGAAACGAACGCTGTCATTTGCAGGCCTTCCGGTGTTCTTGTGGCTGTAATAGATTGGCACTTGTCCAACATCACGCGGAAAGGTTACGGGTAATTTCCCGCTTGGGTTGTAATCCCCGAAGAGCACATCAGCAATGGCATTGCCTGCTTCAATCCCAAGAAACCAGCTCTCAAGCACAGCGGGGATGTTTTCAACAATCCATGGGATTGCGAGAGGTCTCCCATTCATCAATACAACTACAATGGGCTTCCCAGTTGCGTGTAGACGCCTCAGTAATTCTTCCTGCACGCCTGGCAGGCTCAGTGATGCTCTACTTGCAGCTTCTCCACTCATATTCCTAGATTCGCCAACGACAGCCAATATGACTTCGGCTTCTTTTGCAATCTTCAGCGCCTCGTGAAATTTGCTTGTGTCACGGCTGCTGATTGCCATCCCCGGTGTATACAGTACTTTCGTCTTCTTGGAAACTGAGCGCCCTATACCGTCGAGGACAGTGACAACTTCGGATTCTCTTCCAAGCTGAGACCATGGACCAAGCGGATCCACTTTGTCATCCGCCAGAGGACCTACAACCGCAATGCAATGCAGATCTTTCCTTAACGGGAGCACACCGCCCTCATTCTTAAGGAGCACAATCGATCGCTGGGCAATTTCTCTGGCGAGTCGGCGATGCTCGGCATTAAGTGTAACCCCACGCTCACGCTCCTTGCTAGTCCCCTTATACGGATTATCAAAAAGCCCTAAGGTGAATTTCAATTTCAATACCCGGCGGACAGCCTCATCAATTTTCTTGATGGAAATCCTGCCACTTTTGACCAGCACAGCCAATTTGCTGGCATAAACCCCTCCCTCCATGTCTACATCTACACCGGCTTCAATTGCTCTCTCCACCGCCTCATCTGTATCCGAAGCAAAGCCATGCATAATCAGCTCTGCAATTGCAGTCCAATCGCTCACAACCAAGCCCCTGAATGCCCACTCACCTCTAAGTATATCTGTCAACAAATGGTAGTTTGCACTACTGGGAATACCACTAACCTCATTAAATGCACTCATTATTGTCATCGCTCCTGCGTCGATCGCAGCTTTAAAAGGTGGAAGATAAACTTCCCGCAACGTTCGATCTGAGATGTCAACGGCATTATAATCTCTGCCCCCCTCAGCTGCTCCGTATGCAGCAAAATGCTTCGGACACGCAGCAATCGAATGCTCATTGCTCAATGAATCTCCTTGAAACCCACGAACCCTTGCCGCAGCCATAACCGAGCCGAGAAAAGGGTCTTCTCCTGATCCTTCCACTATTCTACCCCACCTAGGATCCCGAGCAATGTCTACCATGGGCGCGAACGTCCAGTGAACACCCGCTGCAGAGGCTTCAAGAGCGGCAGCCCGCGCCGCCTTTTCAGCGAGAGCTGGCTGCCAAGAGCTTGCCTCCGCAAGTGGAACCGGAAACGTAGTCCTGAACCCATGGATAACATCAAAACCAAAGACTAGTGGGATCTTCAACCGCGTTTCTTCAACTGCTATTCGCTGCAGCTCCCGCGTAATCTTCGAACCATACACGTTAAGAAACGAACCGGCTCCACCTTTGCGAATAAGCTCAACATATTCTGGCTTGACAGTGCTATTCTCTTCACCGATAGCCCACTCACCGCTGTATTGCACAAGTTGACCTATTTTCTCTTCAAGTGTCATGAGTGCCAGAATCGAGTCTGTCTTCTCTTCCACTCTACCTTGCTGTTCAGCGCTTGCCAGGATTTCACTTCGCTGAATTGCAATGAACAGAATCGCGGCCGCAGTACCATAGAATTTCATCTTTGCCATAAACATATCTCAATAAAATCGTTCGTCATATTGAGAAAAGTGCCATCAGCTAGTTTTCTTCTCTCAACGTCAGCGCAAACTCAATTTTTAATCCTTCTTTCGACAGTTTCCTATAAGGTGGGCATCAGTATACCAGCAATTTGCAGCATAGACAAGCCAATCCCTAACACATCAGTAAAGCTCCCTCTGATATGCGGCGGCTTCTCATCGCCACAAGTTCTTTGGCTACGAAAATCATTCGCACAAGCAAATTGGGCAGGAACTACGGGACCATGAAAGACAACAAGACAGAACATAAATTGGCAGAGTTAGTCCTTACCAATCACTTAGAAAGATATTCCCAAAGAGATTTTCTGGATGTTTTTCAGCCTGCCAAAGTCCTGGTAGGCATAATCGGCGTGAATTTCTACGTTCCCAACAATGTAATGTGCGAGGCCGATCCCAAATGACAAGGATTGCTCTGAGTTTCGAAGAAAGAGTGATTTATACCCAGCGCGAAATGACAAGAAGTTTTTGAAGGTGTATTCGCCACCAATGTCTACGCTTTCATAGTCATCGCTGGGATGAGCCGCGTTGGCAGAGACCGTGAGTTTGTGCTCGTAGCTCGAAAGAAGGTGGTATGCCAAACCCACACGAAAGTTCAGCGGAAGTGCCCAATCTCCTGTGGATAGCTCCGCGGGGATTCTTCCATTATTGCCAGAGCTGGCAGGATCAGGGTCGTATAGGACAAGTGCACTGTTGCCTGTCATCTTCATCTTCGATCCAAAGTTAGAAATAGACATACCCAACACAAATCCTCTGAACGGCGTCTTGTACTTCACGCCCAGGTCAATTGCGATAGCACTTGCACTCATTTCCCAAATGCTTTGATACACCACCTTTGGATTAAACCCGATAGAAAAGTCATCAGTTAAATTCAGGGCATATGCGATACTGATGGCTCCGTCGAAAACTCCAAATGTGAGTCCCGTACCATTTGGCTGTTCTATGGTTGTCACCTTCATTTCAGGAATATTTGAAGCAGTGAGGCTCACACCAATAGTGCCGTAGCCTCCGGTATTGACCGTTAGCCCAAGGAAATTATACTTGAGCCCGGCGATCCACTCAGTGTGATCAAACATGATTTGAATCCCTTTAAGCCCAGCCAAACCTGCCGGATTCCAGTAGATTGCGCTTGGGTCATCAGCAACCGCAACGAAAGCGCTCCCCATACCTGTGGCACGAGCGCCTTGGCCAATCGATAGAAAAGCTGCCGCAGAAGTTCCACGCTTAGAGACATTTGACACGAAGTTCTGAGCTAAGGCCACTTCCGTCAAAACATTCGAAACGGCAAGCAACATAATAGCCAGTTTTCTCATACGTAACCTCGTTGCATCGATATTTCACTTTATAACTGCAAATCTGCCAATGTATTCACCTATCCCGGGCGCATCGACGTGGAAAACGTACAACCCGTAGGCAATGTCCATACCATCTTCGGAGATGAGATCCCAGCTCAGAGAACCGTCGAGCGGTGAAGAATCTTTGTACAATGTCTTCACCAGCGCACCCGTAATAGTATAAATTCTGATGGTGCATTTCGGCGGCAAATTGATGAACTCGATTCTTCGCTCGCCTCTTCCTGTTTGGTAAAGCGTTCGCGGTTCCCACTTTGCAGTCGCAATGTATGGGTTAGGAACAACCCCTATGTTATCTAATCGATTTCGCGCGAGATTCGTGTCCAATTTAGCTTGCTTCATTGAGAACCTGAAATAATCCCCTGAGAAAAACGGCTTGCTCACTCGAATTATAAAGCGGTCACCGGCTGTGGGGAGAACCACATTCGCATTGGGTGGTGCGCCAAAACTTACCTTCCATGGAATTTTGAAATACCCTGAGCGTACGTCCCCCTCCAGAATCCTGATGGTGTCACCAGCCGTTAGCGAGCCTGAACGATCGGCGTCGTAGATCACATACTTCACCCGGTATCCATAGGTGATATTCGTAATCGTAAAATTCGTCGGTATCATCGGATAGAACGGCGGAACGTTGAACGCAGTAGTATCCACCGTGGTTTCGAAAAACTTAATTTCATAATCGGCGGGCCACGGGATATTACGTGACGGATTAGACTTGTCAGCCGAAGCTTTCATTACAACATTGCTATTACCCACTATCCAGCCGGTGAGACTATCGACAACAGCTACAACAGTATCATTATCGAAGGAAACAATAAGTCCATCAAATGGTGGACTGGTTTTCCACGGTCCAAACTGCATTGCATCAAGCCCCCAGTACAATGTGTCGATGCCATTTACAGACTCGCGCAAAATATCGTAGGTCGTCGTTCGATACACAGGTACAGATCCTGTCGAGTGAAAAACCACCTTGTATGTTGCATCACTTCTAACAATCAAC
This sequence comes from Bacteroidota bacterium, assembly GCA_049973045.1. Lineage (GTDB taxonomy): Bacteria > Bacteroidota > Ignavibacteria > 0-14-0-80-59-12 > 0-14-0-80-59-12 > JBMFJZ01. The sequence continues at coordinate 105,978 of JBMFJZ010000003.1, forward strand.
GGATTGATGACCTCAACGCTTAGACTTCCAGTCCCCAATCCTTGAGCAACGCTCGTTACATCTCCCCGGACACTCGGTGGCACATAGCCAGCCGAATATGCATTAGGAGTTACAACGGCACAGTTGATGTCCACGAACTTAAGATTGCCAGCGTAATCCACAGTTATGACCTTGGAGCACTCTGTAGCTGCTAGACCGGTACTCCCATAGCTTGGGTCCCCTTTGTCATACGACACAATTGCATAGTAGTATCGGACTCCATTCTCAACAGCGGTATCAACATAGGAATGCTGGAGACCACTGTCTGTCCCTCGCCAGAAATGCGCTCCATTAATCCCAACAGGGTCTGGGCCTTTGATGCCGTCAACTAAATCGAATTGTGCAATTGGCTTCCAGAACTTCGGTTCTCCCTTTGAGTCGGTGATCAGCTTAATGTCATTGAACTCAGGGTCGGAGCTCCTATAAACCAAGTAACCCTCAAAGTCGCGCTTTCGCAGGAACCGGTCATATGAGTTCTCAGCAACGTTATCCCAGTAGAGGACAACTTTGTGATTCCCGGGAATGGCGGTAAGATGTGGTTTATAGGGTGGTTGAGAAAAGTTGTAATTTGCATTGTAAATCGCCTGGACAGTGTTCTTTTTGAAGATTAGGTCTGCAAGATTGTCACCAAATACTAAAGCCATTGAGAAGCGCTCCCGTCTGCCTTTCTTCAGCGGAAATGGACCGGATGCAAACACGATACTGATATTACTGTTCTGCACAGTCGTGTCTCGGAAGCCACCATTCATTTTTTTCCACATGACCTCATCGTTCTTAGGCCACCCACCACTTGGACCTTTATCCCAAAGAGGATAAACCGATACGGCGGTCAATCCAATTTGGTCCGATTCATCTTTGTCTGTCTCATCAAAGTTTGGCTCCCCGTGAGTTGGGACACCATCCCCCTCGCCTTCATCCGGTCCACGGTATTGAGGGTCATAAGGTCCAACGCCATCTCTTCCGAGATCATCGTTGAGCGGCTCATTTGGTGGGTCCCAACGGCCATTGCCATTCAAATCCGTGTAAGAAACCCAATCATGGTCGTTATCGATATTGTCGTCCCTTCGCTCGTCGACCATGCCATCACCGTCGTTATCAATTCCGTCCCATGGATTTCCCGGGCTTTCAAGGTAAGCGTAACCATAGTAGCCTGTCCTCCAGTTGTCCGGTATTCCTACTCCGCTTGGGTTCCATGCGTAACAAAGCGAGATTGACCTATCAAAGAGAGCGCTGTTATTTCCACCGCCGCCGCCGCCAACCCCGGGGTCCGTATAAAAGCCAAAAGCTACGGTATCGTAGTCGTGATCCGAGATATTCACAATATCATAATGCCAAAAAATTATGTCCTCAGCCAGGACATGAGACCATTGGAATCCTCGGACCTCGACACGAAGTCCTAATCCCCCCCGGTCAGAATCAGAAGCAATCGGGTAGTAATTGTAGGGTGGACGAGTGAACTCTTTATCTCTCGAATCATCTGTAACAAAAAATGTCTCAAAATCTGCGTTGCTTACTCCTCTGCCAAAGTACCCATACCAGTAGCCATTCCATTCAGGTGTCAAACCAAGCGCACGAGGCCATTCTTCAGGCCAGCTATTGGGGTCAACATTGACTGCCGGCTTCGGTTTAGACGGCGCAGGTGGAGATGGGTTGAGGTACCCCGGCACGGGCTCCAAGCCCCAAATCTCACCTGTGACAGGGTCTCTATCCATCTCTTCCCTGTACTCTGATTCTATTGGATGGATCACCTGCCCGTTTCCTGGCGCGACCACACGGGCCCCAATCAATACCGCCACACCATCAAGATATGTGTGCCCTGATCCCTTGGGCCACTCCCCGGAGGGCGCATAAGGCCAGTATCCAACTTCTCCATCATTGTAGTACAAAGTCCGAATTCTATTCCCATCCATAACACCTTCGCGCCTGTACTGATAATTGCCTTTTGGCTCTGCTCGATATAATGGAACGCGCGGATCTTCAGTTCCCTGCCCAAAAAGAGCCAAAGGATAAATGGTCAGAATCAAAATTTCCACCAGTAACGCAATAGCTCGTTTCATACTATCACCCGAAACAATTCCTGAATTTAGAAATTCACGCTAAATCCCACACGCACCTGCCTTGGAGCTGAGTAAGCAGAAGGGTCATTCAGGTATTGCTGCAGTGTGTTCAGTCCAATGATAGGACCTGCAAGATATGTAAACGGGTCAACGTTCGCCCTGCCGCTTGCTGGGTTCACGCCATACTCATTTTTAATGTCGAGCAGATTGTAGGAAAGGAGGAATACACTCCACTCCAGCCCAAAGAGCCTGAACCGCTTCTCTGCACGCAGGTCCATATTATATGTGGATGGCTTTCGTCCCCCATTCTCAAACCGAAGTCCTTTAGAAACACGAATATCCTCTGTATAGGGGAATCCTGAACCATACTGAAACACAAGTCCAACAGTCCAGCTGCCGGGCTCTCCTACTGTGACGGCAAGATTCAGCGTAGATCGTTGGTCCCAATCCAACGGAACCACCGTCTTATTGGACTCAATTGGTGGTTCCGTTTGGTTATTATTATATACAGCATATGGATCAGAGGCATTTCCTTCAGCAACTTGGAATGTGTAATCGAGCTTCGCGCTGAAATAATTCGAGAACCGCTTATCCAGCGTCAGAATAAAGCCCTTCACGTTTCCGTAGTCGCGATTGATGAACCGAGCGTACTTGAATCCCTCATAGGTGTTAATGATCTCCATACCAAGAAGGTTCCTGATGTCCCGATAATATACTGTGAAATCGAGAGCAATGTTTGTAAAAAGAACTTGTTGAAGGCCTATCTCATACATCACCGTTCGCTCCGCATCCAAGTCAGGATTGCCTGTGATCGAAGAGAGCGACACCCCGGGCAAGACAATATAGTCTGAGTTATAATAAAGACTTGAAAAGGCCGGTATCTGGAAGAAGTGCCCATAAGAGAAATGGATAATCCCTTCATCGGTAATAGGAAATGATATCCCAAGCCTTGGGCTCATTTGCATTTTGACTTTAGCACCCCTCATCTCGCCAGCATGTGGGAAGCTGGGGTTACGAGTCGGGTTTCGTAGATCAACGAGAAGCTTCGCATTTGGATCAAAGTAGTCGAAGCGAATCCCGGCATTAATGATCATCATCTCGTATTCCATCTTGTCCTGAATGTAAGCTGAGAACTCCCTGGGCCAATGAGTATATTCCAAATTCCCGAGGGTGCCTAACTCACGATAGCCCAGTGTAAAGATTGGAGCCCCGGTAGTACTGTCATATTGGTTAGGTGTCATATTCACGATTTCGTAATCATGATCAAAAATCCTGTGTAGCCGAAGCTCCACACCCGCACCAACTTTATGCTCCTTAGTAAGTTGCGACGAGACCTGCCATTGGAAGATGTTCGAAAGTGTCTGTCTTTCGTATCGTCCCCCTTGATTGCCTCCAGAGCGGAACGTGTACGCCGACATTGGTGATCCTCTGTATGGGTCAACGTAGCGCGGGTCATACGGATCTTTGTACAGGTATCCTTGGTAGTTGTACCGATTTACCGAAACCTTGAACGTATAAAATGTACTCTGAGAAGGAATATAGGAGACTTGCAGATTATGAATCCAATTTGTTCTGAAGTGGCTCATAATGCCGTCGGGCGTCCAAGCAAAGGAATGGTCATAGTACTTATTGAAATTATCATCCCAGAAAAAGCTGTAGCTAAATTTCAGCTCTGGTAGTCGGTAGGTCACCTTTGCGTTCAGTGAATACCTGCGGTATGGATTCATTGGGACGTACGCACCATCACCTGTGTTACGATTTATGTACACTGACCGGTTGTTAGGGTTTGGAAAGTATGGTACGTCATCTGTAACATTGTAGACCCTCTTCCCAAATAGATAACCTCGATCGTAATAGTACCTGCCAGTGAGAAAGAATGTAAGCTGCCTCCACAGGTACGAAGGTCCGCTGAGGGTAAACTGAGCATCCCTTGTCCCAAGACTGTTTAGCCTTCCCACATTAGGGAACACATCCTTGTGAGCAGTGAAATAGTCTCCCAGGTAAGATGAGAAAGAACCATGAAAACTCTGACCACCCTCCTCCGTCACAATGTTAACGACACCCGACATTGCCTGGCCATATTCCGCATTGAATGTACCGCTGATCACCTCCATTTCACGAATCGAGTTTTTCTCCACCTCGACGCTCATCTGCCCGCTGTGAGGATCGGTAACGGGTATGCCATCGATCAGGTATGTAACTTCTCCAAGTCTTCCACCACGGAAATGCCCATCTATTACCCCGGCTTGCAGGTTAATTACCTGCTGGATTTCCTCTACTGGCATCATCTTGATTTCTTCGTGGGAAACAGTCACCGCTGTCGACGTAAGGTCTTTTTGAACTAGTGGCCTCTGTGCTTCAACCAACACCTCCTTACCAAGCTCGACAACAGATTGCCGAAGTCTTATGTCTAGCGTTGTCGTCAAGTCAATCCTCACATCGACATTCCTCACCAAGGTTTTCTGGTATCCAACCATCGTGAAAACAACCGTGTATCGACCTGGGGGAACATTGGCAATGTAGTAATAACCCTCTACATCTGTTGCAGCCCCCATGTACGTTCCCTCGATTACAACGCTGACACCTACCAGTGCTTCTCCTGTTTGAGCATCAAGTACCCGACCAGCAATTTTCCCGGTTTGCCCCGCAAAAACAGTGACGCCCACCTTGATACTAAATAGTAGCATCCACAGGAAATATGCCAAGAATCTAATGCTAATACATGAGATTTTCATAACAGTAACCCTGGAACATTAGGACGGCCTTCAACTTTATACCACACGTGAGGTCACTAAGGAAAACCAATGGGGGCTCCATCTTCAAAAAATGGAGCCCCCACGTGCACCTTACTTCAGCAGAACCATCTTCTTTACATCCTCAAAGGAGCCGGCTCTCAGCTGGTACAAGTACACACCGCTTGGAAGGTTTGGACTACTGAAATTGACCGAATGCCTTCCTCCGTTCTGAAACTCATTTACCAGCGTCGCCACTTCTCGCCCAAGAATGTCATACACCTTCAACAACACGTTGCCTGACTTTTCAACAGTATAACTAATAGTCGTTACTGGGTTAAACGGATTAGGATAGTTCTGCTTAAGCTCGTATACTAATGGAATAGAGGGTTGGTCCTCGACACCAACAGTCCACTTCTCACCAATCCATGTATAAGTCCAGTGCCATTGCCCAGCCCATGCGTTGTCATCGTTGAGTGGAGAATAACACAGAGCGCAATCGCGTGTGAGCCACGGAGCACCGGCGTCATAGGGCTTGTTATCCCGGTCATTGATAATGAAATCGATTGGCAGACGCATCCCTTCAAGTGGGACAAAGAGGCTATCGTGTCCGCCCTCCGCCAAGAGCCGAAATGGAATCTTGGCTTCCACAACATACCCAGGAGAGATGGGTTTCTCCATCCAGATGTAATTAGGATTGCTCGGTGAGGCATACATGAAATCAACCCCGAGCTGGTCGTCGAGAATCTTGTTTTTCGCGAACCGGAGGTGATAATCGGGTGTGGCGCCACGGCTAAGCCCACTATGCCTTTTGCCACGCCAATCATAAAGCCCGATGTAAAGATCGGGGGCATCCTGAGCGCCAGAAGACTGAGTCGTATCAACCTTTACGATGTCGTCCGTTACATCAAAAGCCACGTAAAGGTTATCGTGGTCAGTGGCAAGATACGCCTTTACTAATAGGTCGTTATCATTCTCAAGTACACCGCCAGGTGCAATATGCGCAGTCCCCTGCGCAACTGAGAGAATTATCGGAGCAATATTTGCCCATTCACTTAGGTCCCCATCAGCTCTAAAATTAGCAGGAGGTGTTTTGCTGATTGTCGGGACACCCTGTGCCTTATTCGTGATGGCTGCGCTGATGCCGGGCTGACTGAGATTCCCTGCAGAATCTTTTGCAGTCACAGCATAGTAGTACGTAACGTCCTGATCATGAACCGGGGCACGCAAGAAGTGATACATTGGCTCGGCACCGGTTGTTCGGTTATATGGCGGCAAATCTTCTACATCGCTTGCAGTGACGTCAGTTATTGGTTTGTCGCTCAAATACACATTATACTTTACACGAGGTTCCACGTCATTCCAAGTAATAACATTCCTATAATCCGCCCCTGGAGAGACATTCACCGACGGGGGGATTGGTGGACTGGTATCTCTGGGTGCTACTGTGCGATAGCCCGTCGCGAACATATAGTCCACAAGGAACAATCCATTTTCATCCGTAGAATCTGGAGCTCCTACAACCTCGAACTGAAACGCGGTGAGCCGGTCTAGGTCCAGTATCCCGTTTCCCTTGTTGCCATCCCAGACCCCGATTCCAAAACCTGAGTCAACGAAATCAGGAACAGAAATGCCTATGTTGTTCAATGGGATACTGATAAGCATCCAGTCAGCCATCGCGGAATCGAGCTTCACCTTGGGATGAGCAGCCCAGAATTCGCGGCCGCCATCGCCTTCACTGGAATCCCACAACACTACTCGGAAATTAAGGTGGCTGGCAAGTGTTGACCCTCTAATAACTCTGATCCATAAATTGAGATGGGTATAAGAGGACAAGTCCGGCAGATAGGGCGGGGTGTGGGACTTATAGCCTAGATACTCCATGTTTGCGCCTCCTCCAAACCAGCCACCATGATTGGGCGTTCGAACCTGCCACTGAACTCTCAGTGCGCCTGCTCCCTCCTTTTGAACCCCGTTACTTGTGTCAGCTGCAAACAAATTGTTTCTCTCGGGCGGAGGAACATCCCATTCCCCCCACCGGCTGAAAGCCCACAGACCGTCGGCTACACTATGATCGAACGTTGCGATCACAAGCGTGTCGGGCCTCTGCGCAAAGAGACTACCCAGTGGGAAAGCCGCTGCAATAAACAGGTAAAAAAAAGATTGTCCCATTCTCTTCATAACGCTGCACTCCTTTCAGAATTTTGGTTAATGGTATCTTAGCTGCGTATCTGTTGCAGAGCTAATTTAACAATTGCAAGGATCGTGCCAATCGTTGACCGGCCTATTTCAGACCGAGATGTGAGAAATCTGCAGCGGCATCGAAACTGAATTATTACCATCATAACGTGTGATTATATACCTGATAACATGCAGCTCATGGACTTTGACTGCACTACGCTTGTGCAGAGAAGGGTATATCATTTCCGGGGGGCAGTTTACTTCAATCCAAGTTCCTTGCACATTCGATGGTAATTAGGTGGTGCCAAGCCGAGCTTGCGTGCAGCTTCAGCATCGGACCCTGAGTTTTCTCTCACGAAAGAGAAGTATTTCTTTCTCACCAGCATTTCCATCTCTCGCCATGGCAAAAGATGTTGTGGAGAACCAAAGTCTATGCCAATACCATTCCCTCGAGCGAGTAAGGGAGAGGGTATTTCGAGCGCTGACTTGACAAGTCGGCTGGTAATAACTGGCTCTTCGCAAAAGAGAAGTCGTTGAACAACATTCTTCAACTCCCGCACGTTCCCTCTCCATATGTGATCCTTCAGTACATCCAATGCTGCTACTTCGACAACAGGTTTCCGCTTTCCCATATCAACGCTGAACTTTTCGAGATAATGCTCAAAGAGAACTGGAATATCCTCACGGCGTTCGGAAAGCGGGGGCACGTAGATGGTCACGACATTCAAGCGGTAAAGAAGATCCTCTCGAAAGCGCTTCGCAGCTACTTCCTGCTCAAGATCTTTGTTCGTTGCCGCAATGATTCGCACATCCACTTTAATCCTTTCCGTCCGACCGATTTTCTCAATCTCCCCATCCTCGATCACCCGCAACAGTTTTACTTGAGCCGACAGGGGAAGCTCGCCGATCTCATCGAGAAACAACGTGCCATGATTGGCGAGTTCAAATAATCCAGGCTTACGTTGATTTGCACCAGTAAACGCCCCCTTTTCATAGCCAAACAGTTCGCTCTCAACAAGGTCATTCGGAATGCTCCCACAGTTGATCGGTACAAAGGGGTCAAATCTACGCCTGCTTCGATAATGGATATTGTAAGCAACAACCTCCTTGCCTGTCCCAGAGCGACCTACTATGAGAATATTGGCGTTGCTCTCTGCATACTTTCGAACTTGGTCACGGAGCCTCTCCGCCGCAGCTGAAACGCCAATAATTGTTTTCTGTGCAAGGATTTCCTCAATATTCCGCTCAAGATTCCTGTTCGAGCGATTCCGCTCTTTTTCCAGGCGCCTTTGATGATAAGCATTGATGATACTCAACACAAAGTCGGTCGGCTGATAAATATAATCCTCAATATCAGCAGGATACTTAGTGCAATACCAAAACGCCCCTGCCTGAAGCAGACTATTTGCAAATTCATAGTCTGCTATGTTCAACGTCATCTTAGTGATCACAATGATCTGCAATGAGGGGTCAATTTTCTTGATCTGCCCAATGAGACTTTCTCCTATCAATCCACCAGCAATTTGAAAATCCATGATCACCACGTCGTATCCGTCAGGCGTTGCAGTAAGAAGCTCAAGAGCAGCTCGGCCAGTTGATACAACGTTGACAATCTCTATACGATCCTTGAACGGCTTAAGCGTGTTCCTCACACGACGGACGTCGTATTCTTCATCTTCGATCAGAAGTACTTTAATAATCCCATCGTTATGCATCATCTGAGTACCTCCCAAGACTACACGATTGTCCTAGACTTGAAGGCCTGTTATAGTATCTCTAGGGCTGTGGAATACTCACTATAAACCGGCAACCCAGTTCAAGGTTTTCTGCATCCAACTCCCATCCGCAGCGTTCTTTTGCAATTTCATAGGCGATGTAACAGCCATACCCAGAATGTCGCCCCATGCTGCCCAGCTTTGTGGAGGTGTGCTCCAAGAATATCCGCTTGATTCCATCTTCATTCCGCTCAAGAAGCCACGGCTCTATTCCCTTCCCATTGTCCGTGATCACAATGCTGGAAACCTTGCTCTCCGAATCGTAATGAGTCTTGATAGAAATTAGCAAATCTGAATTGCCAGCATGGTCGATGGAATTCTGGATAAGCGGCTCCAACAGCTCCCACACCACATACTCGTTGACTTGAACGTCGGGGAGGTGGCTATCCAGATCAAGGTCAAATCTCACTGCATCTTTGTCGCTTGAGACCCGCTTGAACACATTATCTACAAGGAACCGAATAGAAGCATTGATATCCGTTTTGAAGAGTGGACCTCGAATTGTTTGTATTGGAGGATGGTACCATTTCGTATCATAAATGACATGCGCAACGAAGTTCGCATATTTGGTAATACGCTCCTTTGCTTTCTCGGTACACGAACCTGCAAGATTACGTACATCCTCCTTAATGAATCCCATTACCCTCTCAGCTTTGTGGTAAGTATGATATATACGTTTCGTAAACAGCAGCTCGTTCCGGTAATTAATCTGTTCTGCAAGGTGTTGTTTCTGTTCTTCGAACAGAAGTTGTTGAGCCCGGTTCCTTTCCTTGAGGGTGTACGAAGATATGTAGAACATTGCAAGAAGCCCCAGTAGTATCAGAGCTGAGTAAATCATCGTTGTCTCATCGAATCCCGATATCATTCCCTTTGTGATGAAGGAAAAATCCGGCGTGTTCTTCATATACAACACACCAGCGTATTCGCCCCGAGGGACAAACGGAACAAAAATGTGGTACGTTTGGTTTCCTTCCAGCACAGTATGAATTTCCTCACTCGCCCGCATATCATTTTTCAATTCTTGATACATCTGGACCGCCCTTCGGTGAAGCCCAGAACCTTGCACCACATTTTTCCCACCCCCAAAAAAGTAAGTGTATAGGTTTTGTCCTTCATCAATCGCAATCACAGAGCTGTCCACCTCAATTAGAAGACACACTTCCTGGACGTTCTGATGAAGGATCTGCTGACTGAATATGATGTTGAAATCCTGAATGATTTTCCGCCTGGCAGCTTCTGATTTAGGCACTTTCTGCACGTTCGTCTCAAGTAAGAGTTCCAACGAGGTTGCGGTGAGGTTCGCCAACTTCTCCGCTGAATCCTGCTGATACCATTTTTGCGTCTTCACCAGAAACTTTTCCATAGAAACCTTGTGGACCAAGGAAACCATAAGCTGGAAAATTACAAGGATGACAAACAGAAGCGTTAGGTGTCGGATTTCAAACCGATATTTTTGTACATGATCAAGCAGCCGAGGTCGATTGACCCTGATACTGAAGAGTTTCATTTTAAGAGAACGGCATCTGAATTAATTGCTTCCATTGCCCGATGCAAAGCGTCGCGGACGGAGAGCTTCCCTTCCAAGGCAAGATGAGAATAGTGCGAAATGATGTCCGAGACTTTAGTGTATTCCTCTAATGCTGGCCTATGAAAACCATGGTCAAGCAACACCCGGTAGTATGAAAGGTCAGGGTGTTTACGCATGAACACGGTATCCTCATACACAACGCGGCTGATCGGAATATACCCTCCCATTTCGAATAGGAGTTCCTGGCTTTCCTTCGATTGCAAAAATCGGATGAACTCCACCGCTGCCTCTTTCTTTGTTGAAAATTTTGAAATCATCAGATTCCAGCCACCGAAAATTGAAACCGCGGCTTTCCCACTAAAATGAGGCAAAGCAGCTTTCCCAATATTGCTCAGCTTCAATTGATCAGGATGCATCCTACGGAAATTCTCCAAAAAATTTGGCCATCCACGAACAAACACAGCATTGTGGTCCAGCATGTAAGCGTAGCTCCCGTTCTCATCCAAGTCAACTACAGCTCTCGGACTTACCCGGTAGCGATGAATCAGATCAACCATAAACTGTAAAGCACGCTCTGCTTCTTGCCTGTTCAAATCAAGCCCATGTTGATGAAAGAAATCTTTATTGATCGACGCAACCAACTCAAAATAATTGCAGACCAACCCTTCGTACTCGTCTCCTTGAAAAATGTAGAATGGCTGGCCTGCATACCGCAGTCTATGCCTGAGCTGAAGAAGCTCATCCCAGGTAATTGAGTTTCTAAGCTTCTGTTCAATCTTCGCACCATCGGGCAACTTCGCGATCAAGTCTCTTCTATAGTACATCATCCCGATGTCGATGTATAGCGGCATAGCAACAAGCCTGCTCTGATATATACAGGGCTGAAGAGCATACTCTATGATATCGTTCTGTTCCTGCTCTGAGACCAGATTGCCAAGTGGTTCGCTCCATTTCGCAAAGCGCGGTACCCAAATGTAATCCACAGAAAAGACATCAATCCGGTCGCTTTTACTTCGCAGAGACCGTGCAAGTAGTTCCTTCCGTTCATTTGTGCTGAACTTCTCAAAGGGCAGATTCACAGGAACAATTTCAATCTTACCTTGGTGGATTTTGTTAAATTGCTCTATTAGTACGCGGTGACTGGGAGAAATATTGTCTGCAAAATATACCTTCGTAACGCGTTGCCGCCCCGTGCGTTGCCCAAGAAAAGGAGTAAAAAGGAAGAGCGCAACAACCACAAAAGTGACCAGCATAGCTCCAACAACAAACGCTGAGTGTCTGATGATCTGGGCTTTCATTAACAGCTTGCGTCCAACAGTTCCGAGAACAATGCCGTGCCGCTGCGAACTATAATAGACAAATTTTCTGTGAAGTAGCAGCATGGAACGAACTCAATAATCTTCTATTGAGAACGTGAGTGTCATTGTTTTTCGGTGTTAGCTGCAGTGCCGGCAAATTCACAGAAAAGATGACCCTAACGTTATGTTGAAGTTGTCTGCTCCCCGATGTGTCAATCGCCACGTGAAGTCAAGCCGGAAGAAGGTGAGAACCTTCCCCAATGCAAAACCGACTTCATGAAAAACACCACGCGTTGATTGCACCGCCACTGGCTGAATGATTTGCGCTTTGCGAGATATCTCAGTCCATCCGCTCCCAGCATATAGTATGAGGTCCATACTCTGCACGAAGGGGAGTCCGATAGCGCGAAACGGGAGATTGCCAAAGTTGTGTTCTACCATCATCATCCCAACACGGTCTCCAGCGAACTCCTTAACCCTAAGCGTTTTGAAAACCCCTAAACGTGACAGACCACTTACGGCCGCATGAAGATCGAAAAGTCTCTGTGGCGGAAGCTTACCGCTTGAATATCCGAGCTTGAGAAAAACATCGAGACTGCCTGAAGCGAATGTCAGGTGGTGTAGCTGAAGCATAGCGGTGTAGCGTGTGTAGTCAAAGTCACTGTTGAAGGCACGACTATCTGAGTGCTCGGTATCGAACGTAAACAAAACACTATTTTGCCCAACATCCACAGTTTCGAAAATGCCGACGTCCATGTACTTGCGCGTGTCATAGCTGAAAGATAATGCGGCACTGCGGAGCTTCCCATCAACGATCGGCGGATTCGCGCGATATTGAGCCGAGGGACGCAGAGAGCTAAAATCCGTTTTCTTGGATACGCTGTTGTGGTACTCATTGATATAGCGAAACTCAAAGTGAGAGTTCGGTGCAATTCTCACCCGTCCAAAGGTAGACCATCCTTCAGCTTGATAGTAGTCAACGGGATCATCTTTATCGAGGAGTGCAGACAGGGTAATCAAACCTCTTGAAACAGTCTCTGCTTCTCGAAAGGTGAGTGTGCGATGCACATCACCGCCAATCAAAACCGTTCTTTCTGCAGTCAGATATTTCTCCACACCAACTGAATATCTGAAAGCTCGATCCGCAAATCCGTAGCCCGCACGCAGCGTCAGACTGGTAGTTGGAACCACATCCGGAGCCCTAATTCCAGCACCAAGGTACGCCCCCTCGACTCGGTTAAAGTGGAAGAAATCTGAGAACGAAGTGAGGTTCAGTTCCTTCCACCTTTCCGGAAGGCGTGTCAGTGACACGACAGCTCGTGCAAACAAACTTGTGTGTGCCATTATGCTATCCATGCGTTCATACGCGCGGACTTCTTCGGACGTTAACGGGAGAATATCCACGCGCTGCCAGAATGTTGAATCTGGGCGATCGGCAGTCGGTAGAGCGGAGACAACGTATTGATCGAAGAGTTTTGTGGGAATGGTCGGATTGATAGCATACTGATACAAAAGAGAATACTGCTCCCAGAGAACAGGTGGTGCTGGAGGGAAGGAAAGTTCAACGGTGTAGGAGGTGCGTGATTCGACGGGCAACCAGAACCGATCTTCAAACAAAGCAAATTGCTGGCGAATGGTGAGGTCTTTCAGCGGGCCAAGATCCATTCCCTCATTGCCGCGGACATCAACCTGCATGACGAGAAACGACCTGTCAGCAATGGAGATCGTACCATCAAATCCCGGTCGTAGTGAACTCTTGGGTTTCATCCGGAGGCGATAGACAGCCACATCATCGATTGTCACCGTGTCGAGCATTTCAAACGAGTAGTGCTCTAAGGCATTGGGAGCAGTGGGTCCGATGATTGAATTAGCCCCAAGAACGATGACATCGTCGTTGAAGTTTGGAAAGCGCCCCACGGTGAAGATATTCTGCGCTGGTGAGAAGTTTGCCGATTGGCGTCTTGCGGTAATGATTCCTTTGTAGTTGTTTGGACTTTGCCAGAATCCCTCTGTCTGTGTCTCAAGAAGCCCTGCGAGGACGGTATCGCTGACTTCATTCTTCGTTCTTGGGACACGAAATGTTGTCTTTGTGTAAGCATAAAAGTGGTAAGAACGCAATTGGGAGAGAACCTCTTTCTTCTTGACAGCTGCTTTGAGAATGATTTCCTCCGCTGGGCTTCGCTGGTCGCCGTAAACAACAACCTCAGGCAAAGAAATGATAGAAGGCTTCAGAAGAATTACTCGCTCAACGTTTGAGTTTTCCAAATTAATTTCGAGCGTATCTGAGCGATAACCGATATGACTGAGCACAAGTTTATGAATGCCCGGGGGCAAAAGGATTCGGAATGCCCCCTCACGATTCGATGCGGTTCCCTTTGCGGTATCCAAAACGCGGATGTTCACGCTTGGTAGTGGGTCCTGTGTATCGTAGTCGCGCACCACACCTGATACGGTCAGCAGCTTTTCTTGAGCTTGCATACTACCGATGTGACCCAGCAGAAAAAGTAGAACAACCAACGCCTTTGAAAGAAGGTGTCTCAACGTAAACGCTCTTGCGGGCATTGCAGATAACATGTTCATAAGTGAGAGAACATGAAAGAGAAATGTTATTTATAGCTACGAAACACTGACTATAAATTTCGTTCTTGTTCAAATAATATGCAAGCTTTCCAGTGCGTGTACAATCTGGCAAATCCGCCTAAGACCGACGGCTCCTCAATGCTTTCGCACACCTTTTGTAAATCTCTGCATCGTTTTGTAAATTATTTTCAGACCAAGGAGAGGTGCCGGAGCGGTTGAACGGGGCGGTCTCGAAAACCGTTTGGCGCCCATAGGTGCCACGAGGGTTCGAATCCCTCCCTCTCCGCTACCTCGGCGCTAAAGCCGGAATGAAAGCTCACAAAAAGGATCTAAGGGGGCTTCCCCTTCTAAGTTTGGAAAGATATATCTTAATTGAAGAAGTGCCGAAGCGTAAGAAGCATGACAGCGAACAGCTCAGTGGGAAAGAAGATATGGTCAAGCGAGTGAAAAAGGGGGAGTGGGAAACATTTCTCGCCACTATAACTGAGAGGTATCGATTTTGCCCGATCACGGTGGAAGAGATAACTCAATCTGGCGTCCACGGAACTGAAGGGCTTTATTTCATCGGCGCCAGAGTTTGTCAGAAGAATGACAAGACCTATTTGGAAGTATATGTTTCAAAACCACAAGACCCTCGTGCTGGCTATCTTTTCATCTCAGCAAGTTCACCGCAGAGCGTTTCGTTCGATGAGACGGATCAGGGTGGGGTTCGTCTTATCAGCATAACCCAAGACGAACAGCAGAAATTTCGAATACGGTTTACCGGTCCACCTTCTTCTGAAGCACGAATGGAAGCGATAGCAAAAGTGGCTTATTTTTTATATGAACGGCGCGGAGGAATGGGAGGAAGTGATCTGCAAGACTGGGGGGATGCAGAACGACTCTTCTCGGACTGGGAGCGCTTGATCGATCTTAAATTCATATGACTTCATCTCCATATCAAGATGGAGGAATTGTACGGAGAGGTGCAGGAGTGGTTTAACTGGCACGCCTGGAGAGCGTGTTGGCGCCAAAAGCGCCACGTGGGTTCGAATCCCACCCTCTCCGCCAATCGGAAAAAGAGGTTGCTGGCTCGCCAGAATCTGGCTGTTCTTTTTCTTGATTGTTTTATTTTTATTTGTTATCATAAAGTTGTATAGAATTATAGCAAAACAATTTAATGTTAGCAAATTATGGAAAATAATCAGAATAAATTAGGTAAAAGAATAAAGGCACTGCGACTTAAACTTCATCTTTCACAAGACGAATTCGCAAGGAAAGCTGATATTCCCTATACTACGCTAACGAAAATTGAAACTGGAGTAATAAAAAAGCCATCAGTTTTTGTTATGGCGAAAATAGCAAAAGCGTTAAATACTAATATAGAAGAAATAATTAAATAAATTGAATATGTTAAAAATCAATCAAGTTTACAACGGAGATTGTTTTGAATTAATAAAACAAATTGATGATGAGTCAGTAGATTTAGTTGTGTGTGATGGTCCTTTTGGTGTTACTGAAAATGGGTGGGATAAAATAAACAATATCCAGGAATACAATCTAAATTTAATAAAAATATTCTCACGCATACTAAAAGAAGGGGGGGCTTTATATCTTTTTGGAAAACCTGATTGTATCGATTTTATTGATTACCGTCCTTATTTGAGATTAAACACAAAAATTGTGTGGTATCAACCCAGTAGACTAGCACAAGGGCGAACTACTTTTACAAACAATTATGACATTATTGCTTATTTTACGAAAGGGAAAGCAAAGACATTTAATTTAGATTTAATTAGAGTACCCCAGTTAGTTGAATTAGAACATAGAAGGAGGTGTGAAAAAGTTCCTTCGGTAGTAAATGGTAAATTTCCGAAAACAAAATTTAATGAAAAAGGTAAAAATCCTGGTGATGTCTGGGGAGATATAAAACAACTTACATATAAATCTAAGGAATTAATTTCAAAAGAATTTTTGAATACAATACAAAAACCTAAGAAATTAATAGAAAGAATTGTAAAAGCCAGCTCAAACGAGGGAGATTTGGTGCTTGATCCGTTTGCTGGAACGGGGACAACTCTTGTAGTTTGTAAGGAACTTAACAGAAATTTCATCGGTTTCGAAATTAATCAAGGTCTGGTTGATATTTGTAAAAAAAGATTAAAAGATGTAGAATTAAATCTATCTAACCAATTATTTAGGTAAACCATATGATACAAAAAATTATTTCCGAAATTATTCGATTAATTAGAATGGCTCAAGAATTGGCACTAAACATAGGCATTCCAAATATATTGCAACCAGGATTAGTTAAAGAAATGATAGTATCTGAAATACTAGGACATGAAATAATAGCCTCAAAAAGAGACGCAGATGCCCGAGACAGAAATAATCCAAACATTAAATATGAATATCTCACCTGTTACGAAGGCGGGACCGGTCAATTAGACAGAATGTTCAAAGAACCACCCGATAAAAGAGCTGAGTCGCTTTTTCGAATTACAAGAAACAAGATGATTTATTTAGCAATTTTCTATAAGAAAGACCCTCTAAGAGTTAAAATAATTTATGAAATTGAGCCTGGTATTTTATTAAAAGAAGCTGAACGTCAATTAGATAAAAGTAGTAACAAAATATCACATGTTGGTTTTTCTGAAGAATGGGCAAGAAAAAATGGTAAGGTTATTTATAAAGATAAAAAAAATTTGCCGCCAAGCTCGGCAGAGCCGAGCAATCCCGCAAAGCGGGATTAGAAAAACTTGAAATCGTCCTTTTCGCTTCCGCTTCAAGGCGAGGCGGGCGGAAGGGGGGTTCGGGGGAATTCCGCCCGCCGAGCCCGTTAATAAAATCGGTTCGGATTTTTCAAGTACACACCGCTATCCAGCACATCTACGTTCCTTGCAGCGAGAAACTCCATGAGCTTTGCATAGGATCAACCTCAGACTTAAGCAAAAGGCTTCAGCAACACAACAAGCGCAAATGGATTTACCGGCGCTCCGTCATCTTCGTCATTCATATACCTTTTCCTCATATTTCTCTGCATCTGCAGCGTCGCGCTCAATATCTCGTATGTCCTTCTCAGCAAAGTCCCCCTCAGATGTCAGCAGCTGCTTATAGTATTCATGCTGGATAACCAAGTTCATTATTTCGTTGGTTCCAGTCCAGATCATGATCAGGCGTGCATCACGCAAAAGTCGCTCGATAGGGAAAACGTTTGTATAACCGATTCCCCCCATCACCTGCATTGCACTACTGATCACTTCCCAGGCGGTTTCGGTAGAAAACTTCTTTGCCTCGGAGACAAGTCGCCGCTGCACTGATGGATCTACGCTTTGATCTACAGCTTTTGCTGCTGCGTGAACGAGAGCACGGGCGGCATCGAGTTTTGTGAGGCTATCCGCAATCATAAAGCTTACTGCTTCAAATGAGCGAATCTTCTGCCCAAATGCCTTCCGTTTGTTGCTATAGCGTGCAGCAATTTCAAGAGCCGCTCGCGCCATTCCGATGGCACCTGCTGCACTTGTCATCCGCTCAGGAATCATCATCTGATTGAATATCTGATCACCGGCGTTTTCTTCGCTGATCAGGTTCTCTTTTGGCACGCGAACATCGCGCAGCACGATTCTACCTGTGCCACCACCACGTGTTCCCATGAGCCCGTATAAATGATGCACTTCAACACCTGAACTACGGTCAACGAGAAAAGCGCTGATAGAATTTTTCCTACCTTCACCAGTTCGTGCATAGATCAGAAAATAATCAGCCCCCTCTGCCCCGACGATAAATCTTTTTTGTCCGTTCAGGATGTAATAATCGCCATGGCGACGGGCGGTTGTCGTTGCTCCAAAAAAATCTGATCCGCCCCGAGGCTCAGTCAAACCTTCTGCAGTTGTAAGTTTGCCGGCGATCGTCGGTGCAAGATATTTTTCTTTTTGCTCCCGTGTGCCAAATACGTTTATCGCTTCTCCGACAATGCTGACAAGCGAGTATAAACAAGGGAGGGTTGTCCCGAGGATGCCAATCTCCTCAAGCGCAACTACTTCCTCATCCCAACCTAACCCGCGTCCACCGTATTCTTGAGGAAATCTGAGTCCAAGCAAGTTCCGCTTTGCTGCCTCTTCAATAAACTCACGTGGATATCGAACTTTGTCCTCATCTAAATCGAGCACTAGCTGTCTGGGAATATCGTTCTTGACAAAAGCTCTCATTTCAGATTGGATTTCCCTCTGCTTGGTGTCATAGATGTGTGATGTCATAGACCAGCTCCTTTCCTTTGCAGGGTATTCATTCCCCAATATCCTGTATATGTTTGTCTTTGTGTGTCTCATTAGAGACATGCGCCGGCTGGACTTTTCGTAAATAAAATTTATGACCTCTATATGAAGTTTGGGTGAGCTTTTCTTCTGCTATCAACCTTTCAACAAGAGACCAGTCAAGTCCTGATCGGCTCAAAATATTAGTCAGGGCATCGTCCCTCAAAGGATGCACTGAAGTAATGCCCAAGATGTCGTCCTCGATCCCTTCGGTCACGCCGAAGGCATCTCCTTCATAGCCAATCAGATACTCAACGTTCTCTATTCGACTTTGAAATATCTGGTATGCTATGTTAAGCGCTTTCTCATTTGGTGGGCTTACCCAATCTTCAGCGGGAGGCCTTGTCGGTATAGAAATATAGGATTTCTTCGGCCTGATATTTTCCAAGAAGTCAGCGATTTTCTGCAATTCCTCAACGTCGTCGTTAAAATCTTTCACGAGCATCGTTTCTGTGGCAAGAAAACCCTTGTACGATTCCGAGAATGCTAATACTCCTTCCAATATCGCAGACAGTTTTAGCTGACCATGAGGACGGTTAACTTGCCTCCAAACATCTTCACTTACGGCATCAATCTTCAGTGAAACCCAGTCTGCAAGCATCAGCCGCTCTCGCACATTCTGTTGGTAAACCAAGGATGAGTTGCTTATGACAGCGATTGGGAGTCCTATTGGCTTTAATATCTCTATTTCTCGTCCGAGGTTTATGTCGAGAGTGGGCTCTCCGTCTGCAACGAAAGTAATGTAATCAATTTTCTGCCCCCGAGCCTGGATTTCTTCAACTCTGTTCCGAACTTCGTCGAAAAGATTATCGAGCTCATACAAAACAGTCGGCTGAATTGTCAATTTCGCAGTTCTTCCAACCTGACAATAAATACACGCATAGCTGCACCTCTTTGGAGAAGGTACGTTGTTAATCCCAAGGCTAAGCCCTAATCTGCGGGATGGAACTGGACCAAACACTCTCTGCATTTTCTAAACCTTCCTTCTGTGGAGTTCATTCTGCATCCACTGTTCGCCTAACATCTGCTAACTGCGAGGCATTAAGATAGAAAACAGTTGATCCTACAAGAGGCGTACATTCTTTTGCGTCTCCTCAGGCTGTGCCCTTGCCAGTGATGAAGCGTGCCAGAGAGCTAATCGCTCTCAAGGGCGCAGTCTGAAGCCCACTTGAGCGACCCTTCTTTTCGGTCCCCCGAATGACCCGATGGCGAAACTGCATCAGATAGGCAATAGCCGACTGTTCTGTGCGTCACCGATCTACTCGCCTCAATCTCGCTTCGCTTTCTAGTCCCTGTTTGCCATGGCCTCCGATACATTATTGCGCTTTGTGAACAGGAGAATCCTCCCATCACGACTCAGATGCGTAAACTCATTTCTTTCTAATGCTTCAACTAACTTTTTGTATGAGAGCCAAGGAGTCTTTTCAATAGAAAGCATACCATCGGGTTTTAAAACACGACGCAACTCTAACAAAATGCTCTCCAGAGCCTTGGCATGATGAACAAAACCGAAAAGAAAGGCGACATCAATGCTTTTATCTGGTAGGCCAGTTTGGGTTGCATCCGCAAGAACAGTTTGAACATTTCCTACTCTCTCCGTTCTTATCTTCTTCTGAACTCTTTTTATGGCTAACGGATGAATATCAAGGGCATATATAATTCCTTTTTCACCCACTATCTTTGCTGCAGGAATCGTGAAGAAACCAGGACCGCACCCAACCTCAAGCACTCTTTGAGCAGGCTTAAGCCCAGCTGCTTTTAGAAGTTTATACGGATTTCTAAAAATCCATAGAAGCATGTTATCATGCATTAGGGACATCATCCTAAAGGCAAAATTTGGCATTCCTTGTAATTTTGACATATTTCTCGTCCTCCGCCTAATCGGTTTTAACGAATGTGATTGCATAATGATATTCTCCAACCTCGGCAACCTTTCTCTTTTTAAATCCATACTTACTGATAGTCTCCTCAACTTCTTCCGGCGATATCCTGATCGATAACGGCGGACCCGGAGGACCGTTAATTTTCTTGAAGTCCACGATACCAAGAAGACCACCGGGCTTTATTACCCTATAGACCTGTTTCAAGCTAGTTTCAACTTTGTTATTCATGACAAGCCCATGTAGAATATTTGCCATCAGACAGACATCAATGCTGTTTTCTTCTACTGGTATTCTCTCAGTTATGTCCCCGGTGAATGCCTCGATATTAGTTATGTTCTTTTTGTTAATCGCCTCTTTGAGGCTGCTTATCGCCTCTCCAGAAATATCAATGGCAAATACCTTGCCGCTACCTCCAACTATTCTTGAAGCAGCAATAGAAAAACGTCCCTCTCCGCACCCAGCATCTAAAAAAGCATTGCCCACTTCAAGTCCGATTTCCTTAAGAATCCTCTCAACGTCAAGAGGATCCCTATTTGATCTATACAAAGGACCGCCTCTCCGCCTAAACCCGCTGAAGCTCAATTCGATGCCCCTCTTTTTCGGTTACCGCACGAGTGCTTCAAACTTTTTCAGCGGCACCGTGTAGCCCAAAATTTCATGGCGTCGCTCTTAGCATGTCTAAGGTACGGACCTGCTCAAGTAAGGAGCAGTGATGGCTCTTGAGGAATTTCATCGAGCTGTATAGCCTCCGTCTATGATTAGCTCGCTACCGGTCACAAATTTAGACTCATCGGAAGCGAGGTAAAGGATGCCGTAAGCAACATCATCAGGCTCCCCAACATGTCCGGTGGGATGAAGACTCCCCAGTTGCTTCTTCCCTTCCTCAGGGTCTACACCTGATGCTTTTAAGTAGTTTTCCACCATTGGAGTCCAGATGAAGCCGGGATGTACTGAGTTGACCCTGATGCTGTCCTTTGCATAAAGAAGCGCGTCGGTTTTACTCATCAACCGCACAGCACCTTTTGAGGCGTGATATGGCGGAACGTCCATGGCACTTATAATGCCATAGATAGAGGATAGGTTAATTATGCTTCCACCGCCAGCCTTTTGCATGTAAGGAATCGCATGTTTAGTGCAAAAGAAAACGCCCTTGACATTTACAGCTATAACCTTGTCCCACTCTTCTTCGGTTATCTCGTGGGTGGGCTTGTTAACCCCAGCGATTCCTGCATTGTTAACAAGCACGTCAACCCTTCCAAATTCTCTGGCGATATCAGCGAATACCTGTGCGACCTCTTTTTCATTCGTGACATCAAGTCTCCAAAACTTTGCAACTCCGCCAAAACGTTTGATTTCATCCACTACCTCTTGACTCTCTTTCTCAATGATATCTGTCACCGCGACCTTTGCTCCCTCTTTCGCCAGGAGCAAGCAGGTTGCTCGTCCGATTCCCAGTGCACCCCCTGTTACAATGGCTACTTTACCTTCTATTCTACCCATTTTACATCTCCCGTTTAGCTTATTTTCAGATTGGTGCGGTTTACACTTTTGGCGAAATCCGCACCTGCTATTATGACCTGGGTTTTCGTGTAAGTATCTAGAGGAAATACGAAACCAGCAAATCGATCAAACCGATTCACTAAGCCGTTTCTCCAGTTTCGCAATCTCTCTCTCCAGCTCCTCTTTCTCTTCTTTCAGAAGTTCCAGTTCCGATCTCAGATATCCCTTAGAACCTGGTACGGCTTGATAGCGGTACAACCACCAAGGTCTAAAGAACCTTCCGTAGTAGCGCCACCAGTAGGGTCCAATTCCTCGACCACCAGCCCAGTAGCCATAGCCTGGACCCCAGTGATGCCAGCAGTTCCAGCCTCTCCCGTATCCAAACATTTTAGTCACCCCCTTTCTTCTTCTTTTCTTCAACCAGTTTGTGATGATAAGAACCTTCTCTAATTAGTGCCTTCCCACATTTCGGGCACCTTTCTTCCATACAGCGGGTCCCTGCAACATGAGATTTCTTATAGCCGCATTTCGGGCAAATGCAGTATCCACCTGCCCCCATGCCGCCTCTGTGTTCTGAGTTCATAGCATACCTCTTCGATGATGTCCTCTTGTATGAAAATGACGACCAAATTCTTCGATGAGGTGAACGTTGCTGCCTCCGCATCGTGGGCAACTGTTTGCTTTGCTGGAATTTTTCCAACTATAGTGGCAGTCATAGCAATGATGCATTCCTGCAGCACCCACTTTAACTTCGCCACCTTCTATTTTGATAGCCTTGCCTCCAACAATTGCTGATGCCAGCTTCTTGTGGGCTGAGTCAATTATTCTCCCGAAAGTCTGCCGCGATATATTCATTTTACTCGCAGCATCTTCTTGATAAAAGCCCTCAAGGTCAGCAAGTCGGACCGCCTCAAGCTCGTCGAGCGTCAACACGACTTCTTCAAGCATCGAAACCGGAATCCCGTGAGGCAAAAAATAACTGTATAGCGGAGGATGACAAATTGTTCGAATGAATCGCGGTCTCGCCATGCAAACTTCCTGTTAATTCGTCCAAGTGAATATAAGCATATGCCCATAATAAGTCAAGGCGTTTTGCCCCCGCGCTGCTCTGCCGCCGTAAGTTGATAGGCCGCTGTTTGGATTTGATGATTCCATTGCTATCTTTTCAGATACAAATTTAATTTCGTAGAGAAAAATGTTCGTGAATAAAGACCACTGGTACGACGGTTGGTTTTACGACAGGTTCGTCGCCCCGAATCAGGATAAGCTCTTCTTGCAAATCAAAAATTTAATCGAGCCTCGGTCGACCGTCATTGATGTCGGCTGCGGGACAGGTAGACTTGCATTTACACTTGCTGACAAATGCGACAAAATCCTCGGGATAGATTTATCACGCAGAAATATCCAGAGGGCGAACTTGACGCTTTCAAAGAATCCAAACTCCAAAATAGCATTCAGGCATTCGGATCTTAAAAGTATAGTATCAGAGGAACCAGCTAAATTCGATTATGCGGTAGCAACTTACGTAATACATGAGATGGCTGAAGAAGAAAGGATGGGGTTTCTTGAAGACATATCGCGGTTAGCAAAAAAGATCATCATCGGTGATTATGTCGTTCCACGCACGAAAATTTTATGGAGCTTGGTTAGCGAGCTTGTTGAACTCGCGGCAGGGAAAGATCACCACAGAAATTTTAGAACCTTTGTAAAAAGTGGTGGTTTGACACCATTGATCGAAAGAATAAATCTTCGGCTGATCAAGGAGATAAAACACCCATACGAAATGGGACATCTTGTGGTGGTTGAAGTAAAATGAACATTGTGTTTGACAGGCGCCTGTCTTTGGCGCATCGGAAGTTGAGCAGCATGGTCAAATTGCCTGTCGGCGCTTGCATTACTTCTCACCAAGCTTGATCTGATTTACAAAGAAGTATTCAGACTCTGGCAAGGTTATCTTTTTCCAAACAGATCCTATTCCTCTCTACTCATAGGAGCTTCGCCATTGGAACTGCTAATTCGTCGAGAACCTTTGACAGTTCAAGGCTTTTCCGTTGCCTCCACGCGCCTTTATGATACCCGTATCCAGCTATGAGTGGCATTGCAATTGTAGCTTCCGCGAAAACCATCTGCTCGTAAGTTGTCTGGACTTTCCCCCACGAACTTGCCTCTCTAAGAGTTGAGCCTGAAAGACCGCCGTCCCGTTCATCTGCAACAGTGATCTGAATAGCATATTTGTGCATAGGCGGATTTTCTTGCAAGATGTCTGCAGCAACGACAATATCCTGCGTGAAATTCTTAGGCACACCTCCGCCGACCATAAAGATGCCAGTCTCCTTGCTCATGATCTTGATGCTCGTTAACTCAAGAAAGTCTTTCCCGGAATCATGCGAGATGTGGTTTTCAGGGCTTCGCGTCTGATGAATAACTAGCCCAAAACCGGCGGAACAGTCGGAAAATGCAGGGACAAAAATCGGCACAGCTTTCTGGTAGCAGGCGTAGATAACACTATCGCGAACTTTCGGTCCACCGCTTTGGTCAAGATATTTACCGAGGTAATACAGCAACTGCCGAGATGAGTAGGGCTTGGGTTCGAGACTATCGAAAATCTTAGCGGTTGTCTCATCGCAAATCCTAAGCTCTTCTTCATCAATGTACGTGTCGTAGATACGATCTATCATCAACTCACGAAGCTCGTCATCGTTGCTAAGGGGACTGCCAACATAATGCTTAAAGCCAAGTGCTTCGAAGAAATCTTGATCCACCATAATAGCGCCGGTAGATACAATGACGTCAACCATATTGTTCATAACCATGTCATAGACAACTTTTTTAAGTCCAGCACTGAAGAGACTCCCTGATAGAGTAAGGATAATTGTACAATCTTTATCGCGAAGCATCATGTCATAAATTCTTGCAGCACGATTTAAATTGCGCGCCTGGAAAGCCATCCTCTCCATCGCCTCAACAAGGGGTACCACATTGTGCTGCTTAATGTCAATGTGCTGAATGGTTTCCTTCAAGTAATCTTTCTTCGTGTGCATATTGCCATCTCCCATGCTCTGGCTTTTTACATTACGTGAGTAAAAATTAAGCATTAGAATGTGATTTTACAAAAACAGTTTATTGGAAACAACAGAAAGCCTTTTACTTTAACATATCAATGCTGGACGAAGAGAAGGGAGACTGCTAGAACTTGAGCTTGATGCAACTCTTCTCCTTATGGCATGTTAGCGCTCTGCCGACATGATTGAGAGAAACCCTCTGAGCCACTACAATTCTGAGGCTGGTGAAGTTCTTTACCAGCGGGCACTGAAGCAGTTCAGCCTTTCAATCAGGTGCACAGCAAAAACGTAGCGGAAATGAAGGAAGGGAGCGAACCAGATAAACGTTCGCTTACCACATGCCAGCCGCTTAAAACAATTGCTAATACCATCTCAAGTGATGGATCGATAGCGCGCATCGCCGAAGAGACATACTCAACGAGTCTGCCTGTGGCGGACAGAACCGGAATCCACCCGGCTCTCGCCGCAGACGGGAATCGTCTTGTAACGGTGGAGAGATGTTTTAGGACCGATAAGGAGTTGCACCGAGTTTTTATTAAACGGACAAAGCCATTAAAGATATCGCTTGACAACTGAGACGAGTTCTTCTGAGCTGAAAGGTTTAAAAAGAATAACAGCCCAGGGGAAAGATGCTGTTGAAACACCTCTCCCCATATTCCCTGAAATCGCAATGATCGGGATCAAAGAAGTTTTTGGATCAGCTCCGAGTGCAAGAGAGGCTTGCAGTCCATCCATCACGGGCATCTGAATATCCATGACGATGAGATCCGGCAAGAGATTTCTTGAAAGCCGAAGGGCTTCAGCTCCATTTGCCGCTTCCACAACTTTCACTCCGGGAAGCCGATCGCTTAAGACGTCGACCATCATCGCGCGCATGATCTCGTCATCATCAGCAACAAGGATCGTTTTCCCCATGCCAAGTTCCTCTTTTGAGCCTCGTACTAAGGTACCGATATATCAGTCCTATAGTTTATAGTCGCAAAAGTAGAGCGATTCTTACACTTTCTTTCTGCACGATGCCGACCGACCGTATTGGGGGCTTGCTATTTTGCACTGGAATTGCAATAGGCATGACATCAGAACCTCATGCTCCTCCGGCGGCAGATACTGTTTGCGCTTAACGAAAAAACTTCAGGAAGTGTAAATCCCTTTAAAATTCTTGAGCAGCTATCGAGAAAAAATCCTTTCGCCGGAGCACCTACGAAAGTTTGCTCTGACCGGCGATTTTCCATTGTATTTCAATCCAGGGCTGTGTATATTTAAGGCGGTCCGCTGCCGGAGCAGACCAAGGCACCGTTTCCCGCTATCAATGGCGCCAAGGTGTGGACCGCCTTTTTTATGAATGAAACCTACAGGAGTAATATACTTAACTAATGTTAACTTGTCAAGTAAATGGTTTACATTAGCCAATCAATGCCAACGCTGATCATCGATAGGAAAAAGGTTGGTGAGCGTGTCAAAAGCCTTCGAGAGGGATTGGGGCTCACCGGGAAAAATTTTGCAAGACAGCTCGCGATTACGCCGTCTTATCTTACTCAGATCGAGAAAGGGCAGCGAAAAATATCCGTTGAAGCCATCTTTTCATTAGTCAACACCTTCTCTGTAAGTGTAAACTGGCTTATTTTGGGGGAAGGTCCTGTCTATGTACCTAAACAAAGAGGGTCAGTCGGTACCAATCGTCCTGTCTTAGCGAGGGAACCAATGGTGGAGTATGGAGTCTCTCCACATAATGCAAAGATTACCCAAGAGATCATGCGCCTCGTTGCTCGCCTTTCACCAGAGAAGCGTCGAGCCTTACTTGCCCTGCTGAAGTAGATTTCAGGCAAACGCTGTTTCCTTCACAGCAGAGCGATTAAAGACCAATTGTCCATTTTGCACATCCACTTGAATACGATCACCTTTTTCAAATTGTCCACGCAGAAGCTCCGCCGAGAGAGTGTTGAGCACTTCCTTTTGGATCAGCCGCTTCAGAGGACGTGCACCGAACACAGGGTCGTATCCATGTTCAGCAAGATATTCACGAGCCTTGTTGCTTAGCTCAGCATCCATACCCTGGCGCTGCAGGGTCCGACGTACCATTCGCTCAAACTGGATCTCTACAATGCGTGCGATATCGGCACGGGTTAATGGCCTGAAGACGACAATTTCATCAACCCTGTTGAGAAACTCGGGTCGCAAGCGCTGCCGTAACAGTTGCAACACTTCATCCCGTGTCTCCTCATAAATTCGTTCCCGGTTAAGCTCATCCAGATACTGGAACCGCTGCATGATCAATTCCGCCCCAAGATTCGAAGTCATAATGATAATTGTGTTCTTAAAATTCACAACATGGCCCTTGCCATCTGTCAAGCGGCCATCATCGAGAACTTGTAGAAGGACATTGAATACCTCTGGATGTGCTTTTTCGATTTCATCAAGCAATACAACCGAATACGGTCGACGACGGATTGCTTCCGTGAGTTGTCCCCCTTCTTCGTATCCGACATATCCAGGAGGTGCACCAATGAGTCGGGTGACGGAGAATTGCTCCATGTATTCTGACATGTCTATCCGCACCATAGCATTTTCATCATCAAAGAGGAATTCAGCCAGGGCACGAGCCAACTCTGTTTTACCAACACCAGTGGGTCCCATGAAAATGAAGGAGCCAATTGGTCGGTTTTCCTCGCTGAGCCCAGCGCGAGCTCGCTGCACTGCATAGGAAACAGCTTCGATTGCCTCGTCCTGTCCGACAACGCGCTGACGAAGTCGCTCCGGCATCTTGAGGATCTTTTCTCTTTCGCTTTCAAGCATTCTGCTGACAGGAATACCTGTCCACCGGGAGACGACATCGGCGATGTCCTCTTCGGTAACTTCCTCCTTGATGAGTCCGCCTCCGGCGGATTGATGAATTTCAACGAGCTTCTTATTCAGCTCCTCAAGCTTTTTGTTAAGTTCGATCAGTTTTCCATATTTAAGTTCAGCTGCTCGGTTATAATCGCCAGCACGCTCTGCCTTTTCAGCTTCTACTTTTGTCTGTTCGATCTCCCCTTTTAAGCTTCGGATCGACTGGATTGTTTCTTTTTCGATTTTCCATCGAGCTTGCAGTTGCTCTGCTTGTTCTTTAAGGTTTGCTAATTCCTCCTGTAGTTTTGCAAGGCGTTCTTGCGAAGCCTCGTCGGTTTCCTTCTTGAGGGCAATCTGCTCAATTTCAAGTTGCTTGATCCGTCGCTGGACCTCATCAAGTTCCTCGGGCACAGAGTCAATCTCTGTACGAAGTTTCGCCGCGGCTTCGTCAATGAGGTCAATAGCTTTATCAGGAAGGAATCGCTCCGTGATGTAGCGATGAGAAAGGACTGCAGCCGCAACGAGTGCACTGTCCTGGATTCGTACGCCATGGTGGACTTCGTACCGCTCTTTTAATCCTCGGAGGATCGAGATTGTCTCTTCCACCGATGGTTCATCCACAAGTACGGGCTGGAATCGACGTTCAAGCGCTTTATCCTTTTCGATGTATTTTCGATATTCGTCAAGCGTAGTTGCTCCGACAGCCCGGAGTTCGCCTCGCGCTAACATTGGCTTGAGCATATTCGATGCATCAATTGCACCTTCGGCTGCTCCTGCGCCAACAAGCGTATGGAGCTCGTCGATAAAAAGGATAACTTTCCCCTCAGACTCCTGAATTTCTCTGAGGACAGCCTTCAGGCGCTCCTCAAATTCGCCACGGAACTTTGCCCCTGCCACAAGGGCACTCAAGTCTAATTGCACGAGTCGCTTGTCACGGAGCGATTCTGGAACATCTCCACTTGCGATACGCTGAGCAATTCCTTCAACGATTGCAGTTTTCCCAACTCCCGGATCCCCTACAAGGACCGGGTTGTTCTTAGTCCGGCGCGAAAGAACCTGCAATGTACGGCGAATCTCATCGTCCCTCCCTATAACGGGATCGAGCTTCCCACGTCGAGCAGCATCAGTCAAATCGCGACCGTAGCGCTGAAGAGCCTGGTATTTCTCTTCCGGATTTTGATCGGTGATGCGCTGTGTTCCTCGAATCTCTTTTAAGACCTTGTAGATCGCCTCACGAGTGACACCCTGCTGTCTAAGGATCTGGCTGGCTTCGCTCGAGCGATCATCAGCAATGGCAATAAGCAAATGCTCAGTGCTAACGTACTCGTCTCGAAGCTTCTGCATCTCCTTCAATGCGGCACTCAAAATCGCGTTGAGTCGATTGGAAATGTATACGTTGCCGATGCCTCCACCATATACCTTTGGAAATGTTGCTATCGCTTCATCAAGGCGTGAGTGAACAAGTTCAACATTTGCTCCTAACTTCCGGAGAACGGAAAGAGGAACGCCTTCAGAGTCCTCAAGAAGTGCCTTTAAAAGATGCTCTGGTTCGATTTGTTGCTGCGTTTGTTCAGCAGTGATTTGCTGAGCGCGAGCAAGTGCTTCCTGCGCCTTAAGAGTAAATTTATCAAGTGTCATATTCTCTTACTCCTCATGATTCATGATGAGAGAATGCGCTGTAACCTACGCTCAACTTCCTCAGAATAAGGAAGACGGGAAAGAGCACTATACCATTCTCTGAGATCTGCGTCGCCAAACTTTAGAGATACTTCCATGAGTTCCTTTTTTACTTTCTCGCGTGCTGCGTTCACAATATCTTCAATCTCCTCAATACGGACTGAGAGGATCAGAGCGATCTCCTCTAATTGAAATCCCTCGACGTCACTCAGCACAAATGCCCGCCGTTCAATCTCAGGGAGCCTTACCAGTGCATGTACTAGAAGATTCTGAAGCTCCCCATCTTCAAGAATTTGCTCCTGGGTTGGAAATGTTGATTCAGGAAGTACGTCCTCGAGATGAAGAACTTCTTCTGGCTCCCAATATTCAAATAACTCGTCTCCGGAAAATCCGCCTGCGGCGGGCTCCTCTTCAACTGGCATATTTTCCACAATCTTCTCGACCGAGGTCGATTGAGCGCGAGATGCTTTGACCTCATCAATTTCTCGCTGAAGGATATCCCAGACTTCTTTATAGAGAAGATGCTCGATCTCTTTTTCGGAGAAGGTGGACCGGCTCTTCTCAAATACATTGACGATAGCTTCATTAACAAGCTCTATCGGGCTAATGTCCCCCGGCTCAAGGTCACCGGAGAGTTGATGATGAAGCACCTCACGTCGAGCAAAATTGTACAACGAAGCTAATCGATTCCGAACAGCATCACTAAAAACTTTTTGACGTGCATTTTCAGACATCTCCTGTGAAGCTGTTTCCTCCTCAGTGGTCAGAACGCTGCGCTGAGTAGCGCGAAGGCGCATCCGCTTTGCCCGAAGAGACCGATTTATCATGAATTTGTATCTCTCGGCATCACGAATGAGTGCATCAAATGAGGAAGTAACAGCAGAAATTGGATCATCGGTAGCCTTTTCTGCATGGAAAACCTTCCGCGGGACTTTCAGCGTGAGCTCGGCAACATATTGATTCCTGTGAAGCGATCGGGTCAAAGCGACCGTAAGCTTCAAAGCATCTCCATGTCCGCCATAGGCGGACTCAAACCGCTGATTAAGCTTCCCAACCTTCCGGTCGATAAGCTTTTTTAGAAAATCGGTGATTTCAACTGCATGAGTCTGAATAGTTACTTGCATGCGAACCCCCACTTGTCAGAATTTCAATCTCAAATCAATAGGCTTGCAATAGCTGTGCCGAAAATAAATCTAACGGACTGCTTCGAATTCGAGCTCATTTTTCGGAGGTAAATCGAAAATAGCATAGAACGATACGACAATCTGTCACCCTTTTCTTTAAGATTACATACTCACTGACAAAGTTGCAACTCATTACGATATTCGGAGATGACTAAGTTGATTCTCGAAGAAACTTCCACTATATTGGAGTTAAATGGGTGGTTTAGTGTCATGAAACTCGCTCAGCATTTAGCCTTCGCCATGCTTCTGACTCTGGCAAGCCCGACACCGGCGCTTAATACGGCTCCGATTGTCGTTGTAATGAAACTCGATGGGATGATTAACCCTGCTGCGGCGGATTTTATTCATTCAACACTGCAGCATGCAGAGCAGATACAAGCGCAGTGCCTTGTGATTGAACTAAATACTCCGGGTGGACTTCTTAAATCTACCCGAGTCATTGTTTCCGATATACTTGGTTCACCAATTCCGATCATTGTCTACGTTGCCCCTTCTGGAGCTCAGGCTGCCTCGGCTGGTGTGTTCGTAACCCTTTCGGCAAATCTCGCCGTAATGGCACCTGGCACAAATATCGGGGCAGCGCATCCTGTAGCTGTTGGTGAAGCACAGGACTCTATCATGATGCAGAAAGCAACAAACGATGCGGCTGCGTTTGTCCGGACTATTGCTGAGAGGCGCCACAGAAACGTGAGGTGGGCAGAAGAGGCTGTACGGAAAAGCCTATCCATTACTGAGACCGAAGCTTTAAAGAAAAACGTCATTGACTACATCGCAAGAGACATCCCAGACCTTCTCAGACAAGTTGATAGCAAACAGGTTACTACCAGTGTGGGTCCTGTTGTGTTGCAGACAGCCGATGCCAAGATTGAGACGGTGGAGATGAACTGGCAGCTTCACATTCTCGATCTTCTCAGCGATCCGAACATTGCCTACATTTTGCTTATGATTGGTTTCTACGGAATCTTATTTGAGCTATACAATCCAGGAGCTATTTTCCCGGGTGTGCTTGGGGTCATCAGTCTTCTCCTGGCGCTCTACGCACTTCATACGTTGCCTGTAAACTATGCGGGACTGGCGCTCATCATTTTCGGGGTTATTCTCTTCATACTTGATCTCAAAGTTGCCAGCCACGGTATTCTCACTATTGGAGGGATCATCTCATTGCTTTTAGGGTCTTTGATGTTGATTAACGTCCAAACTCCCGTTGAGGTTGTTCGGGTTT
This sequence comes from Bacteroidota bacterium, assembly GCA_049973045.1. Classification (GTDB taxonomy): domain Bacteria; phylum Bacteroidota; class Ignavibacteria; order 0-14-0-80-59-12; family 0-14-0-80-59-12; genus JBMFJZ01. The sequence goes on from JBMFJZ010000003.1 coordinate 137,814, forward strand.
CTCTGAATGTGATCATTCCCACAATTATTTTTACAACGTTGTTCTTCGTCTTCGCTCTCGGCATGGCGATACGGGCTCAACGTAAGAAGCCGACAACCGGAATCGAGGGGATGATTGGCGAGGTGGGCGTCGCTTTGACGCGCCTAGCGCCAGCGGGGCAGGTGCGTGTGCGTGGAGAGATTTGGTCCGCAGAGAGCATCAGCGGACCCATTGACGAAGGAACTGCCATCGAAGTTGTCGAGGTTGTTGATCTTCGTCTTAAAGTTAAACACATTCAGACATCAAACAAGTGAAGGGGGTTTATCATGGAACTTATCACAACATTTACTGTTATCGGAATACTTTTTCTCATCATCATTGTCTCGAACGCAGTCCGGATTCTCCGTGAATACGAACGAGGTGTCATTTTTCGGCTCGGCCGCCTGGTTGGCGCAAAAGGACCCGGGATCATCTTCCTTATCCCGATTGTTGACCGGATGATCAAAGTCAGTCTCCGAACCGTGGTTCTCGAAGTCCCTTCACAGGACGTTATCACAAAGGATAATGTCTCTGTAAAAGTAAGCGCCGTCGTGTACTTCCGTGTCATCGATGCTGCTCGTGCTATCGTCGAAGTTGAGAATTATCTTTTTGCGACTTCACAAATCTCACAAACGACTCTGCGAAGTATACTTGGTCAATCTGAACTCGATGAACTCCTTGCCGAGCGCGAGAAAGTCAACAAGAATCTCCAGCAGGTCATCGATTCCCAGACAGAGCCGTGGGGAATCAAAGTGTCAGCGGTTGAAGTGAAGAACGTGGATTTGCCGCAGGAAATGCAGCGAGCAATTGCACGGCAAGCCGAAGCAGAGCGCGAGCGACGCGCGAAAGTCATTGCTGCAGAAGGAGAATTCCAGGCATCTCAGCGACTGATTCAAGCTGCCGACAACATCAGCCGAAACCCGGTTGCTCTACAGCTTCGCTATCTACAAACTTTGGTTGAGATCGCTTCGGAAAGAAACTCAACAACAATCTTCCCGATACCGATAGACCTTGTGAAGCCATTTCTCACGAACGAGAAAAAGACGTGATTGAGCTTGGCAACGCACTTCCTCTTCTGTTCGGTCACGATCCAGAAGAAGGGATCGTTAGCGTTGCCACCGCTACTGACGCTACCATGACGATCACAACGCGAGCTGGCAGCAACATCAGCTCGCGTGAGGTTCCATTTTACCCATTCTTTTTTCTCTCCGAGCCGCGCTTCATCGAAGGGTTCCAGCGAAAATTCTGGTTGAAGCAACTTGATGGAAATCACTGGTACCGCTTCATCTGCGCTTTCTCTCGTCTCAGAGACATGTGGGATGCAGTCCACTTTGTTCTTCAAATGCAAGGAAAGGAAACAGGCAAGCAACTTGTACATTACTCCCAAACCAATGTTATCTTGCTCCGCCCCGATCCTGTGATACAGTTCCTTTTGCAAAGTGGAAAAACGTTTTACAAAGGGATGAAATTCTCTGAGCTTCGGCGGCTGCAACTTGATATCGAAACCTATGCAAGTGGACGTTTCAGTATCGCTGCAAAACCGTCTGATAGAATCATTCTCATTACTCTTTCAGACTCCACTGGATGGGAATACACCATCAACGGCAAAGATCGTTCTGAACCAGAGATGATCGAAGAGCTTAACGAAATTATTCTTGAGCGCGACCCTGACATTATTGAGGGACATAACATCATCGGATTCGATCTACCGTATTTGGAACAAAGGGCTCAGCTCCACGGGATAGAACTTCGTTTCGGTCGCAATGGGCAACGACTTATGCGGGAAAGGGCACCGCATCTAAATCGCTATTCACCAAGAATTCGTGGAGATACCAGAATTTCTCCCTACAAAATCCCGGGACGAGAGATAGTAGATACACTTCTTCTTGTCCAAAACTATGATGCCTCAAAAAGAATCCTCGAAACTTACACCTTAAAATATGTTGCCCAGTACTTTGGGCTGGCTTCTAAAGATCGAGTCTATGTTCCTGGAGACAGAATTAGCTGGTACTGGGATCACGAACCCGAAATTTTGGTGAAGTACGCTCTTGATGACGTGCGGGAAACCAGGGCACTCAGTGAGCATCTCACTCCAATCTACTTTTATTTGAGCCAAATTGTCCCGCTCCCGCTTTCGCAAACAATATCCTCTGGAACAGCAACGAAGATCGAGCTACTGATGATGCGCGAGTATCTTCGTCGAAAACACTCACTCCCTCAACCAGAGCCACCAAAACCGTTCCCGGGCGGTTACACTGATACGTTTCTCACCGGCATTGTCGGACCAGTGCTCCATGTTGATGTGGAATCGCTCTACCCGTCGATTATGCTCGCGAATCGCATCAAACCATCGCGCGATGATCTCGACGTATTCCTTGCACTGCTTGACAGACTTACTGCGCTAAGGCTCGATTACAAGAACGCCATGCGTAAGGCTTCCAATCCACAGTTGCAGAGCGCTTACGATACTATGCAGTCCTCTCTGAAAATCCTTATCAATTCATTTTACGGATACTTGGGGTATGCGCGTGGACTCTTTAACGACTACGACAATGCGGCGAGGGTAACGCAACTTGGCAGAGAACTTCTTCAAAAACTGATCGCTATCATATCAGAATTGGGGGGCGACGTAGTTGAAGTCGATACCGACGGGGTGTATTTCGTTCCCCCGTCATCGTTTGAACGACCTGAGCGTGAAAGAGATTTGCTTGAAATGCTCTCGGCACGCTTACCAATGGGCATTCGGATAACTCTCGATGGGCGCTATCAACGAATACTAAGCTACAAGAAGAAGAATTATGCCCTTCTTGATGAAAAGGACCGAACCATCATTAAAGGCTCGTCACTGATTTCTCGCTCAATGGAGCAATTCCTTCGGAATTATATTCTACAGTGGATTAAAGCTCTTTTCAGGGGTGATATTCCTGCTCTTCGCAGACTTTACATCAGCACACGAGAGGCTCTTCTCAATCATCGAATTGATATCCGAGGCTTTGCGCGAACGGAGGTTCTACACGACTCCCTCGAGACGTATCAGCAAGAGGTACAGACAAAAGCACGACAGAGAACAGCAATCTATGAGCTCGCCTTAAAGAGCGGACGCCCGTATAAGGTCGGAAGCCGTATCAGTTACTACATAACCGGAACCGATCCAAATCCAAGGGAATTTGAGAACTGCAAGCTTGCAGAAGAATGGGTTCCTTCTTCACCAGATGAAAATTCAGCGTATTACGTGAGGCGACTTGATGAGGCTACAAAAAAATTCGAGGTCTTTTTTGAAAAGTCCGATTGGGAGAAAATCTTCAACCTCTCCACAATGTTCGAAACAACAGAACAGGAACTCCGGTCAATTAAGCCAGTAAACCGGTCACTTCGGAGCAAAATAGTGGATGATGACGGCAAATGACTTGCTCTGTCAACTTACTCACGGTGTTTTGCAACCCAATCCTTCACGTACTCGATAATTTCCGCTGTCGAGGAACCGGGGGTAAAGAGCTTGCCCACGCCCATCTCTTGAAGAGTTTTCGCATCTTCCTCAGGGATAATGCCGCCGCCGAAAAGCAACACGTCATCCAACCCCTTCTCCTTCATGAGCTGCAAAACCTTCGGGAAAATGGTCATGTGGGCGCCACTTAAAATGCTTATCCCGATGACATCAACGTCTTCTTGAAGAGCCGCTTCAACAATCATCTCCGGGGTCTTTCGAAGCCCAGAATAAATAACCTCCATGCCAGCATCGCGGAGTGCAGCGGCAACCACTTTTGCTCCGCGATCGTGACCGTCCAACCCTGCCTTTGCAACCAGAACACGAATTTTCCGTTCCATATTAGTTTCTCCAAGCAATACTAATGATCTTGAAGTTAGCGGTGCTCCAGTTTTCCATCCACATGTCTCAGAAGCTCCTGCAAGCGGATATAAAACTTTGCCAGTGGAAAACCCACAACGGTGTAAAAATCACCTTCAATGCGCTCAACAAAGACTGCTCCGTAGTCATCTTGAATCCCATAGGCACCAGCTTTGTCCATCGGCGAGCCTGAGCGGACATAGGCTTCAATTTCCAGTTCGGGGATACTCCGAAATACAACGCGAGTTTCTTCAACATCTGTGATCTGTGCATTTGAAGGACGATCGACAAGAGCGAATCCGGTATATACTCTGTGCTCCCTCCCGCTCAACATTCGCAGCATATGCTTTGCTTCTTCTTCATCACGAGGTTTGCCGAGGATCTTCCCATTGAGAACCACAATCGTGTCCGCCCCGATGACGATCCCGTTTTCTATCCTCGGAGAAACATCAAGAGCTTTATTCAAAGCATTACGCACTACAAATTCTCGCGGCTGCACTCCGCAGCTTAACTCCTCTTCGACGCTGCTCGGAATGACCGAAGCGCGTATCCCGATCTGTTGCAGGAGCAAAGCTCGCCGAGGAGAAACAGAAGCAAGAATTACTGGTTTAGGTATATTGAGAATCATCGATCAGAAAATGCAAATAAAAAAGCGACACAGTTACTGCATCGCTTTTCACTCTCCTAAAAGTTAGCTCATTATCGGAACATCGCCTTGATACTTCCCCATGTTCTCTTCACGCTGGAAACGCTATGCAAGACATTGGCTTCCATAGTATCCGGGGGGCTTCCCTTGTTCACAATTAACAATCGATAGCGGTAGAACCTATCTGTAGGTTTGAACACCGATCGATCAATATACGTGTAGAGAGAATTATTGCCTTTGGGAAGAATAGGCTCAGGATTGATGATCACAAAATTACCTGAGGCACCATCATCTCGCAGGAGATCAAAGTGATCTAACGAAGCCTCATTTCCGGTGCGCCATTCAAGAACAACGCCTTCGTCACTGCTCCGCGCAGTAAAGCTCCAGATCACAGCAGCGGCAAGCACTGCTACAGCAGCAAAGCTCAGCACAAATAAAGCAATTGAAATTCGCCAGTGCATCTTCTTCGACATTCAATATACAATGATAGTTTTAGAAAATCAAGTCATGACTTCATTAATATAATTCGCAAAACCCTTTCGAAACGCTTTCTTCGCAAGATTCTCTGGAGCCAGTCAATAGTCCGCCTCTGGCGGGTTAGAGCAAATGAAAGGTTAAGGTCATTCAGATTGGTCTTATCGGCACAAGCTGGTGGAGCGTGCATTTTTCTTGCTTAAAAATAAGAGCCCTGATCCCACTTTGGGGGATCAGGGCTTTCAGTGCGGAAGGCGGGACTTGAACCCGCATGCCCTTTCGGGCGCCACCCCCTCAAGATGGTGTGTCTACCAGTTCCACCACTTCCGCAACCAATGAAGGCGTATGCGCCTGCACAAACAAAAATATAAAAGACGCTAATCTCTTTTGCAAGAAGCAACCGCACCAGCCGGTAGTTCCTCACTCAAAGATATTTTCAAGCCTTCGGTAGCTTGTGTGCATTTTTTCAATCGCAGCAACCACCTCTTTTTTACCTTGCCCCTTTTCAAGGGCGTCACGGACTAAAAGGAGTGACTTAGAAAGCTCATCACGCGCTTTCTCAAAAGCAGCTTTCTTACTGGCAAATTTCGATGGGAGTTCAGATGAATTAAGTACCTGCATTTTCGCTTGCAGTTCAATTACCGCTGTTCGTATTTTCACAGTGTCGTACGCTGGCAAATAATGGTGATAGAGCATGTACAATGTTCGATGAAAGTCATCAATCTCTTTCATCGTCGGTTTGATTAATCGAACAAGTCCCTCGTACTGTGCATGAAGTTTTTCAGCGATTCTTAGAATCAGCGCGGTATCTGTTCCCTCAACTGCACTTTTGTAGTCATGAACCGTTATACCGAGATCCTTCACTCCACTTTCCCAGGCAGACTTCTTATCTCTGAGAATGCCGGGCAGTTCCGCTTTAGTCAGGTTAGTGTATCCTGCTTCGATGGCGGGTGCGAGTGAACGCATCAGCCCAACGTCTTTCTTTGGCCAGGCAACATGCCAAAGTTTGTATATCACAGCATGGTATTGCTTAAGCTCTTTGACTTCAGGATTTGTTTCTCCCTCATGAACCGACTGCGCAAAGGCTGCGACACTTAATGCCGCACACGTACAAAATAAGAATAAAATAGCGTTTCGCATATTTTCCTCCATGACAAAATAAGTAGTTAATCTGAAAGCATCTTGAGGATTCTCGATGAAATGCTTTGGTCGACGGGACCATCAACGACTATCACGAATCGGTCGGTCGTGAAGAACTTTCGAGCAACACTCAGTACGTCATCTTTGGTCACAGCAAGTATTCTATCAGCTCTTTTATCGAAGAAATCGAGTGGCTTCTTGTCTCGCAACATATCAAAGGTACGTGACGCTACATCATCAGGAGTCTCTATGTAGAACGGGAGAAGCCCGAGGAAATGCAGCTTCGCTCGGATCAATTCGCTGTCTGCAACTCCATGCTCAAGGAGTTTTTTAATTTCACGAAAGATCCCTGCAACAACTGAATCAACGTTTCCGGGAGCGGTCTTTGTATTGAACTTCCAGTATCCAACTTGATCTCCTTTCTCCCACAACTCGCTTTTGATGCCGTAGATCATGCCTCGCTTTTCGCGAAGCTCGATACCAACCCGGGACGTGAGCGCACTCGACGCAAAGATGTAATTCAAGATATCAACGGCTTCCTCAATTGAATCAGGGATATCATTAAATGGCGCAAATCCAATGTTGATTGTAGCTTCAGTGTAGTCGCTATCTGTAAACACTCTCACGTCCTTTCCATGAAGCTCCGGCGCTGGGGGAATTGGTTTGGTTTCTGGAGGCGGTACATTGGCTTTCCATTTGCCGAAGTATTTATCAGCCAGTTTCCGCATCTCGCCGTGTGACATATCGCCCACCATCACGATTGTCAGCAACCTCGGATTAAAATATTTGTGATGAAGGGAGATTAGGTCACTGCGCCTAATTGCTGTCAACGAGCTCTCAGTAGCCATAAATGTCGAGTATGGATGACCCCGGAAGATCTTGTCGAACATGTAGTAGAAAGCCACCTCTCTCGTCGTCTTTTTCCACTGACGAGCTCTTTCTATGTGACGGCTTAATACTTTATCAATGTCATCTTGCCTGAAGCCCGGTTCTGTGACAATCTTGTATCCCGTCCGCACCATTTCGTCGGCGTCTTTGGTCAGAGAGTAGCCTTGAAAATACAGCCTCTTATACGAGCCGTCAACGCTGAAAGAATACGGAACATAGCCCATCCTTTCAGAAAGCTCGGCATACGTTATATCCTTTGTCCCTCTGTTCATTACATCGCAAAGAACGCTGACAATACCTGGCTTACCTCCTCCAATTGTCTCTGGAATCAGGCCTGTTTCGAAAATTCCCCCAATAAAAATTGCCGGTGCGAGGTGATTCTCTATCGTATATAGTCTGATGCCATTGCTAAGCTTGTGAGCCTTGACCATTGGAGCAATCGGTTTAGGTCGCAGCAGCGTGGCGGTATCTATAGCTGTTGTCACGCTGGCTGCCGGCAGGTTGAAGGACGTCGTGTAGTTGAAAATCGCTTCATCATCGACTTCCTGAAATGGACAGACGTCAAGCTTTTCATCTTCAGCTTCGCCTGTTTCCGCGTCTGCACCTTTTTTCGGTTTGGCATCAGGCTTCGGCAGCCCGTAAAGAACAGTTGCCTGGTCTTGATTGAAATATTCTTGCATCACTCGCTGAACATCTTCTCGTGTTACAGCCGCGACACGCTTTGAAAACTCATCAATGTAGTCAAGTCCGTAGTATGCCTCATACATACTCAAGCGTGCACCGATGTCAGCATTCTTCGTATAGTCAGTCACCTGACTGAATTCAAATCGATTTTTCACGCGCTGCAATTCATAAAGGGTAACCAGCGAGTCCTGCATCCGTTTAATTTCATCCCATACTATACGCTCAGCTTGATAGATATTGCTGTCGGACTTCACGGCGACAGTTATGCGGAATAGGCCCTCGTCTTTTGCTGTTGGCATTCCGCCTGTCGCCATCGTTGCAATTTGTGCTTCCTCAACGAGGCGCTTGTAGAGACGGGCAGTCCTACTACGTGCGCCCAATATCATTCCTGCAACGCGTAGAGGAGCGCCATCTGGATGCTTCAGGTTTGGCACATGAAATGCTATGTGGAGAATTGGAGCGGTAATGTCATTGTGGTAAAGGGTGATCGTTTTCTTTGCCTTCTGAGGTTGTTCTTCGATATAAACGGGCGGTGGCTCAGGGCCCCGCGGAATCTGTCCATAGTATCGATTGACAAGTTTCAGAATCTGGTTTGTATCAAAATCACCCACCAGGACAAGAAACGCATTGTTAGGGGTATAATACGACCGGTACCATTGATACGCTTGGTCACGGGTGATGTGTCTAATATCCGTAGGCCACCCGATAATCGGATCGCGGTTCGGGTGGCTCTGGTAAGCGACGGAGTTCATGTATTCATGCATAACTCCAGACACTGCGCTCTCACTGCGCATCCTTCGCTCCTGAAGAATTACGTTCACCTCCGATCGGAATTCAGCGGTATCAAATCTGCAGTTCTGCATTCTGTCCGATTCAATATCAAATGCAATCTCAATCTTGTTCGCCGGTAAATATTCAAAATAGCTCGTCATGTCATTCATTGTGAAAGCGTTGAAGACGCCAGAATTCTCAGATATTGTTTTTGCGATCTTTCCTTTGTCGTAACGAGCAGTACCTTTAAACATCATGTGCTCAACTATATGCGATATGCCCGTAATCCCGAGATGCTCGTTGCGAGAACCGACCCGATAGGTGAGTTGATGATAAACAAGGGGTGCTATATGGCGTTCCATGGTGAATACGACCAAACCATTTGGCAGCTCATGCCGATATACTTTTCCCTCTTGATATTGACCTGCCCACACAATCGAAGCAAGTAAGATTATTAAGGCAAGCGCGCTGATAAGTGTAGTTTGTTTGGTTTTCATTGCCTTCTCCATTTTAGGGTTTTCCAAATCCGTATACCTAAATCAATTATGCAGCCGGAAGACTCTTCCGTGTGGCCAACCAAAGCCTTCCAGCTGCATCCCTGGCGTTATTTGAGCAACAGCATCTTGTTGCGGGCAACTGCGTTCCCAAATCGTAATTCGTAAATATACACACCACTGGGTAGTCCACGTCCGTCAAAAAAAACTTCATGAACGCCCTGGGAATTGAAGCCGTCAACGAGGTTGCAAACAAGACGACCAAGCAAATCGTAAACGTTCAAAACTACGCGACCAGGCGTAGGCAAAGCATAATGGATTTTCGTTGTCGAATTGAATGGATTCGGATAGTTTGCCGCGAGATGGATTTCTTGTGGAAATATTGCGTGTTCATCCCGAACTGAGGTAACTGGAGCAGAAGTGTAGATCGAACTGTTTGATCCGGCAATCCAGGGATAGCCCGAATAGTCAACCGCACAAGAATAAAGACTCTGCTTAACGATGCTTGCGTCCAGGGAATACGGAGCCCACGATGCACCATTGGTAGTACTCAGAAGGCTATTGTTGCCAACTGCGTAACCAACTAGATTTGCTCCAACTCTGCGGAAACTCACTCTATTGAACTGCTCAGCGGCGCTATCGACAAATGTCCAGCTCGCACCGGCATCGATAGACCGCAATATGATTTTATTTCCAACCGCAACAGCTGTGCTGCTATCAAGATATGCTATATCCCGCAAGTTGCTTGATAGCAGCGAGCCGGGTACCCCGCTGACATTGGCAGCCGACCAGGTGCTTCCCCCGTCACCGGTGTAAACAATTTTCAGCCCGTCACCAACAGCAGCTCCCTTTAGGGCGTTTCCAAACGCAACAGCGCGCAAAGCTTTATTTACTATCCCTGTCCTGATTGTCCATGTCTGCCCGCCGTCAGTAGTGTGGTAGATAATATCAGTACCCGACTTTAGCTGGCCGACAACGATCCCATTCTGGCTATCGGTAAAGTAAACGCCGTAGCTGGCTGTAGTAGCAGAAACCGTATCAGGTAAAATCATTTGCCACGATTCTCCACCATCGGTTGTCTTAGCAACCATACGGTAGCTGCATGCCGCATAACCATTACGCTCATCCACGAAATAAATGTCTTGGATGTTAGGTGACAAACCATTTGCATAGAGGTACTTCCCGCTCCACGTCTCGCCACCATTCGTTGTTTTCAATATTACTCCGCCATAACCGGCTGCGTAGGCTACCTTCGCGGACGCAAATTGAAGCGCATAGAGAGTTGAGCCCGGAACCTCTGTTACCAGAGTCGGTGTCTCCGACAGATTCACCCATCGAAAGATGGTTCCGCCGCTACCGACAATGAGGAACAGGTTTTTGCTGTAATGCGCGCCATAAAGAGTCACGCCCGATGGTACATTTGCCTTGTGCCAATGCACACCGCCATCAGTAGTTGTTAGAACTACACTGCCTCTGGGACCACCGCCAGCGGCGACGCCTGTTAGCGTATCTTTGAAGACAACAGCGTACAAATTATCGTAAGTCCTGTCAGCGGAGTCCTGTGTCATGTACACCCAATTCGCACCCCCGTTAGTGGTCTTTAAAAGGATAGAGGGCTGAAGTCCAGCCGCAGAACTCCCCCAACCTACTGCGTACCCAACGAGTGGGGTGAAAAGATGTACTCCACGGATATCTGATCTCGTGTACGTAAAGCCACCCAGAGAAGGTGTTGGAGCTTTCGTCCACGTTTGACCTCCGTCTGTTGTGTAGTACAAAACAGCCGCCGAAGACCCTACGACCACACCATTGGAACCATTAAACGAGAAGGCGTTGAATTCTTCATTGGCAACGTAATGAACGGTAGTCCATGTATTTCCACCATCCACGGTCTTCAGCACCCTCCCGTTCTTCCCCGACTCGGAGCTGAGAAGAAATCCGGTCAGCGCATTCGTAAACTGGATACCGCGAACGCTCGCACCTGTTTCCGGGATTTCCGATAAGGTTGTCGCTCGCCATGTCATGCCTCCATCAGCGGTCTTCACCAGAGTCCGGCTGTAACCACCCACAAAACCAACATTAGCATTGAGGAAGAAAACCTTTTTCAGATCAGCTGTGGTTCCTGAAACTTGAGGCACCCATGTAATCCCACCGTCGTTCGTAACATAGATCGCACCACCAGAACCAACAGCCCATCCCCGGAGCGTATCCACCAAAAACACATCAGCAAAGCCTGGATACGTTGCTGTAGCAACCTGCCGCCAAGTCTGAGCTTGCAAGGACACAGCAACAAGAATCAGGAAAATAACAAATGACCAACGCTTCATTATAAACCTCCACTTTCCAAAGTTTAACATTAGTGAATTACGAGACATCCATAAATGTTCAATCTTCTCATGTCAGAATATCCACTCAACGTTGAGGCAGGCTTACCAAAACTTGCACAAGGCTGTTAGAATTCGCAACTACACCATTTGAAGCGTGTATCGAAGACCTAACGTACGAATACGTTGCAGCAATCTGGATTCCGCTTCCAAACTGGTATTGCCATTCGGACCACGCGAAGAACCTGCGTGCATCATTTCCACCCACTACGGGGTCCGCATTTATCGCGCCGTAGCCAAGCCCCAGACGTACACCGACTCTGCTCAGCAAGGTACTCTCACCACCAATCTGCGCTCCAAATTGCAATGAACGCAATTCAGTAAAACGATTGTCAATGTATTTGCTCGAGTCGATTGCACAAACACGCAGGGTTCCTTGTAAGAACATACGAGTTTCATGAGAAACTGACCGAGCAACAGTCAATATACCATGCACGTATTGATAGCTCCATTCCCAGATGAGGAGCTTCTTCGCTGACAACTCCGACCAGGAATTGGACACGCCTGCTTTAAGATTACCTGACATCTGAAAGTTATGCGACAGACGCCATTGCGCAAGAAGATCCCCCTGAAGGTTCTCAAATTGCGTGTAGCCATCTTCAGATTCTTTCAAGAAAGCAGTAGGTATAAGGGTCTGCAACTCAGTACGGTTTCCACGAAGATAACCCATCAACGTGAAACTCTTGCAACTTAAGTTTGCAGCCTGCATTGAAATCTCCACACCGCTTAACCTTACCTTTTCCTCAAGACTTTGCCCTCTTCTCCTTGTGGCGTATAGGTCACCACGATAGGTAAACACGTCAACATCAAGCAACTCCTCCATCTTTGACTCGATTCTCTCTTGTGAACTATATACGCGGAAAGATAAGCCATAAAGCATACGATTATTGCTATAGACAATCGCTCCAGTGCTGGCATCTACACTACGGACAACATTATGCGCCCTAGAATAGGCATTTTTCAGTCCATCGGAGACGCTGTACTCAATTGCCAGGCCTATTGTCAGATTCCGAATTGGGTTGAACGAATGGATAAATTCCACTTCGGGTCCATAATAGCGATAATCTCCTTTGGAAGTGTCACTGATGAAAAAGGGATCTCCTAAGTAAGGCTGACTTCGAAGGGAGCCATGTATTCCCAATTCCTTCATCCCATAGTATTTGAACCTGCCAAGGAAAGCACCGCTTTCTCCGAGCCTTTGCAAAGTCTGCGCGTTGAAGGAAGCTCCCTGCACTTCGTGCGGATCGAACAGCCTTCCAAAATGGTTGAACATGTCTCGCGCAGATGCTGTGACGTGAACGTAACCGCGAGTCATATCAAAAGAAAGTCCAGCCGGATTCCCACTAAATGTGTACAACCCAAGCTGCACCCCTGGCAATAGCATCTGTAAACACTCGCCGGTCTCTTCACTAACAATTGGTATTGCAAGATCTGAGCACGCAGGTAGAGTGACCAGAGTATCAAGCCCTGAGCCAAAAGCTGAACCTGCGTACATCATCAATGCTAAAGCAAATGCTTTCTTCATCGCTTATTCGGCAACACTCATCACTGATAACCCGGTGTAGGATGGGAAATGATTTCGAAATCAAGAGTCGAGTTATTGGTATCGTACCCAGGCTCTCGACGCTGCATTGACATACCCGAGTATCGAGGTGGGCTGAGAGTGAACCCACGATCCACCCTTGGATCAAGCGTTTTCCGGGCTGTCGGACTCCCATGGTATTCCACAGCATCGATGATAGTCCGAATATCAATCCCGTCCGACCAAACGGAATCCTCCCCGGATGAAAGCACAACTATATCCCCAACCAAGTTAATGAGGAAATCCGTGGTACGGTCCGAACGCATATTGATTACATTCGGTACATTGGGATTGTCAATATCTTCCGCCGAGTATTGGTTATAGAACTCCCAATCAGCATGGGAAAGGTCAATGCTTGTTGGACACGTCTTCCTATGGTCAACAGCATCGGATGCTAAGACAACAAATTGCCTTGGTCTGATTGGGTAGTTATGTTCGCCCGGTGTACCTGGAAACTTGAAAGCATATGTTACACCATCAATGTCACCATCATTTCCTTCATCGGCGCCAGGACCCTTCCCGTCATTGTTTCCAGAAACTCTCATAACCATCATACCATCAAGATACTTTGTCTCACCACTTGCGTTATAGAGTTCAATAAACTGGTCAAAGAAAAAGAAGAAATTATTAACCGGTCCGCTACTATAAATCTCGTTGATTACAAGTCCGGTGCTAGACGTCGGTTCCACCATCACTGTCTCAACAACTGATGACGCAGGCGGGACTTCGATCTTCTCGAGACTTCCAACAAGCTGGATTGTCGGATCGCCTGGATATGGTGCTCTCGCAGTAACGGAGTACTCAGAACTCGGGAGTGACATCCACTGCGCTCTGCCAAACTCATCTGTGTAGCCAATTTTCATGCCGTATTCGCTGGAAAGGATAACCTTCGCCCCGGCAACAGGAGCATATGCGGTTGAATCTTCAGCAGACGAGGTGTCGCTTAGAACCAGCAACACCAAATGGGATGTTCCATCCGCCTGAGTTGGTTTTTCCCTCATACAGCCCCCAAACGCGCCGGAACATACTGCAAGCCAAATTACAAAGCCAATGTACAGTGACCTCATTTTACCAACCCTTCAATTGCCATGCTAAACTCTATCCCATAAAAAATCGGTGGATTTCTTACCTCCTCTGTAATGTCGTTTGGATTACTTGTAAACTGGTATCGGTAAAGTCCAGGATTGTCGAATATGTTGTTCACATAGAACGAAAACTCAGCACCTTTGAACAATGATTTACTGATATTAATGTCAAACAGCCATTTCCCGGGTTGACGCTTGACGCGCCGTGCAAACAACCAGTCAAGTTTCTGCGTTTCTGTCATACGGTCCAAAGCCACAGGTTGCATACCCAAGTCCTGCCTTCGCTGCCACAGGAGGTGCTCAGCACGCAAGCTTACCCAAAGACCAACCGTTCGCGCGACATACCGAACCCAAAAATTCAGCACGATATTATCCTGCCACACCACCCCCTTTGGATAAGTCCATCCAATAATTGTGTCAACCGGAGCGCCAGGCACGCGATAGTTTGGGTATTGACCGATACTTGTGTCCGGGTACGCAGAATACGAGGGAATATTCGAACCGCTCTTGGTGTAGTTGTACGCAGCGGTTATTTGGAACTCTGTGTTAAGCAACTCGATCTTTCGCGTACGGAAAGAGAGTTCCAGTCCCTTGCTAATCATCCAACTACCGTTAGTTGCTCGCGATGTCTGACCAACAAAAAACACGGTTGGTGTGACCCCTCTCTGCGCAACTGCGAACAGTGGAACAGGCTCACCATCAATGCCGTCCGAGGTCGATTTGTAGTAGGATGATACTGAAAGGCCGACTGCATCCATGAATTTTTGGTCAAATGATAGTTCAAACTGCTTCTCGCGGTAAGACTTTAGGTCTGGCGCTCGGCGGTCGAGCCTAAAATAGACAACCGCGCTGTCATAGGGATTTCTCCAGCGAAATACCTCCGGGGGAGGATAAATCGAACTCATCGGGGGCGATTTTGTCATGCTGCCTGCACTAATCCTTAATTGACTTGAGCTCCCCAAACGCAGCATCAAGGCAACGCGTGGATTGAAGTAGCTGCCTTGATAAGCTTGAACAAGATCACCCTTTCCAATGATACCACTAATGTTCAACCTATATGGCCTATACATGTCATATCTTGCTCCGAGAACAAAAGAGTAATCAAACAGTAAGTGCCCAACAATCTTATCTTCCGCATAGAGTCCCAAGAGGACCTGACCGGGGATATCATCGAATGAGTACGATCTCTTGCCTGACTGAGAACCGTAATAGTTGAACAATGTATCGACCAAGACTCCATCTCCAGTATTTGCGTTATACTCAATGTCAGACCCAAGCAATAGCGAATGGATTGTATTTCCCGTTAGAATTCGTCGTGTGAATTCAAGCTTTCCTCCGATATTCCACATGTTCCCTCGGGTCTCGACCTTTCCATAGTACGTTGATATAGTATCTCCTGAAGGCAAAATCCGCAAATCGCTTTGTACAAGTCTTGATTTCATACTGTTCAGCCGCTGATAATTTATGTATCCATTAAAATTCAGTAGGGAGACTGCACTCGGTTCCCAGTTCCCCCAAATGCTGTACGAAAGTGAGTAGCCGCGATTATAGTTTCTTGTTTGAAACACATCCCCCTTGGGCTGTTCCTCATCAAAAATTCTCTGAGCGAATATCTTTGTATTCAAATCTATATGCTCCGCTGGAATTTCCCTATTAATTACCAACTGCCCGGTTAAGCGGGTATATTCGTCACCGCTCACTCGAATATCCCTTTCACTCTGTGCTGCGTTAATATTATAGCTGAACCCAGTTTCATTCCAAGTGAATCCGCCGCCGAAATTCCCTTCACGAGTATCAGGATTTTGCTTGAGTTTTAACCGCGGAGGCTGCTTCCCGGCTTTGGTTTTTACATTAATCAATCCTGACGTCAACTCGCCATATCGAACCGAGGGAACACCACGTATGACCTCTATTGATTCAACATTATCTGCAGGGATCAAACGTAAATCAGCCCCCCTGCCAACGGTTGAAACCCCTGTTTTTGCGCTCGTGAATTGTTCAAACTGGAGATTTGCATTATTGGAAATTGGTATACCATCAACAATAACTCGCGTGCCAAAAGCCGTGAGATCTACGTCGCCTCCAAGAATTCCTTGCTGACTGCGTACGGCAGCCTGAAGCGTCTTCCCGAGTCCGGGATTGGCTGTTCGCTGCACACCGGGAACCAGATCGAGAACATCTCCGACACTCGACGCCTGGTAATGCTCAATTTCAGCACTTTTTATCTGCGTCTTCGTCTCCGTCTCAACTGGCAGCAGCTCTTGCGTAGCTTCGACCACCATCTCGCCTATTCTCACCGCCGAAGATTCAAGGATAAATTCAATCTCACGAACCTCTCTCGCTGCGATTTTCACAACATGAACACCCTTCTGGTATCCTATATATGATGCCTCTACAGTGTATGTCCCGGGCTTCAGATTTCGCAAAAGGAAAAAGCCCTCTCCATTTGTCGTCGTTCCTTGACGCGTCTCCCGAATCAGAACTGTAGCTCCAACCAGCGCTTCCCCATTCCTTCCTCTCACAGTTCCCGTCACAGAACCAGTCTGCTGGCGGGCACGTTCAAAACCGACTATGATGATCCTACCGCTCGGCGAGATTATATACTCCAACCCCAGCGGCTTGAGAAGTTCTTCAAGAGCATCCTCCAGAGTCTCGTCGATGAAGTTGACAGATACTTTTCGAAATCCCCGAATTGTAGCTTCGTCATATAAAAACCGAACGCCCGATCTCTGGCTCAGTTGACGCAGGACGAATCGCAGGGGAACATCCTTTGCCTCAAGGGTTACACGGCGGTGGAGAGATAACGAATCAATTTGATAATATGTCATCACTAATTCACCATCCATGGTAACACGAGCGACAGCCGGAAAAGTGATATAAGCAGAAATGAACAGAATAAGTAAAATGAACCGCCACTTCATCTTACAACGATTTCCTTACCATTGCGTGTGATTTTCACGTCCATTGCAACAGCAATATCCGACAATACTTCGTCTAATGATTCTCTCCCAAATACACCAGTAAGCAATTTCCTCTTCACAGATGCGCTGCCGAATGAAACTTTCACATCGTACGTGCGTTCTATTTCTTCCATGACCTCATCGAGCGGCGTTCTGTCAAATGAAAGCTTGTTCCACCGCCAAGCGATAGCCTCCGCTGTTGACACGCGCTGAACTGCTGTGATAGATGCGGATCGTTCATCGTACTTTATCATTTGTCCTTTCCTTACCCGCACAGTTTCTGCAACGCTTGTAAACTGCACTGCGCCTTCCGTCACGACAACACTTACTTTCCCACGACGATAGCGCACATTAAACTCGGTACCAATAGCTTCCGTCAGCGATGTTCCAGCTACTACTCGAAATGGCTTACCTGGGTCTTTTGCGATAGAAAAATAAGCTTCCCCATCCAACCATACCTGCCTTACACGAGCGTTCCCTTTTATTGCATATCGCAACCGACTCCCGGAATTCATATAGATGACACTCCCGTCGGGAAGCCAAACCACTGATCGCTGACCATTTGCTGTTGTAACTTCAGCAAGTTGCGAGTCGTGTCTGTCATCCTGAACCCTTAGCCTGGGAAGACCTAAATAGATGAAGAGCGAGACGGTAGCAACCGTAACCAGGGCAACAGCTCCCCATGCAACGATGTGCACCGCAGCTGCACGTCGCCGCGGCTTGCTCTTCCCGCCCCGACTACCTAACGCCAAAGCAACTCCCACGGCTACGGGCCGAGTACCATCTACTTCATCAGCACGCTGACGGATGCCTTGCAACACCCCGTACCACTCCTCACTGGGACTCGGTGGCTCAGGAGCAGGTAGTTCCCCGGTCTTTTCCCAGAGAAAACTTACCGAGGCGAAAATCTCACGATGTTGATCTGATTCTTCAAGCCATTCTTCAAAGAATTCGCGCTCCTCCTCACTGACTTCTCCCTTGAGGACACGTATGATAAACTGTGCATCGACACTTTTCCGCATAGCGCACATAAGCTTCTCCTAATTAAATACACATACAAAGGGAAAAAGTACTATGCAGAGGAGAAAATGCTCAGTCTAAATAATGAGAAAGGCGATTTCGCAGGACTGTGATAGCCTTGTTCATTTGGTTCTTAACCGTCTGGAGTGAAATCCCAAGGGTATCAGCAATTTCAGAGTAACTCATATCATGGTATCGGCTTAAGATGAAAATCTCTCGGCATCGGTTAGGCAGGGAATTAATTGCTTTTTGCAGATCATCATCTAAAAAAATGTGGTCGTGCTTCTCCTCGGTGCTAAGATATGGTGATGCAAGGACTCCTTCGGTGGCGACTGAAAGTCGAAAGGCGCGCCGGGTTCTTGCAAGATAATTGAGCGCAAGATTCCTGGCTATCCGAAAAAGAAATGATTTTGCCGAAAGCGAGGGTTCGATCCGTTCATGAGAACGCCAGAAGTTAATAAATGTGTCTTGAGCGATGTCTCTCGCAACATCCCAATCACCTGTATAGCGATAGACAAAAAGGAAAATCTCAGGGTGAAGAGAATGGAAAAATTCTTTGAACGCATCTACATCACCCAGCCGAATTCTCTCGAGCACATCGGCTTCAATATGTCGCGAGCCTCGTTCCATCGAGTTTTATTAGAAAATAACCATTCCGCATAACTTTTTCAACTGCGCCCAGAGCAGCGTAAAAACACCGCAATGCTGATCCGTCAAATCAGCAGGCAACAGTTGAAAGTGGTCGTGCTACTGCGTATATTTCATGAGCCGGAATTCGACGTCATCTTCAATGATGTCTACAAGCAAGAGTACCCAAGGATTTTTTACTAATCCTTCGCCGGGCTCCGCCGTGATGGACTTCTCATCGCCGGCAATGTTCTGTGGTATGGACAGATTCTCGGTGCACCATCCCGACGAATCAAGCACAACTCTCAAACACAGCAAGGAGGTTATATGGTTCTCGCTGAGTTCAGCATGTTCCCCACCGACAAGGGGGAAAGTGTGAGTGCCTATGTTGCAAAAGTTCTCAATATTGTTGATCGCTCCGGAATTTCGTACCAACTGACAGCAATGGGAACCCTCCTTGAGGGGAAATGGGAAGAAGTGATGGGGGTCATTTCAAAATGTTTCAATGTGCTGAGGAGGGAATCGAACCGGATTTACGTTGTAGTGAAGATGGACTACAGAAAGGGGCGGACACATCGGATGAAGGCGAAAGTAAGCGCTGTGGAAAAGCAACTCGGAAGAAAATTGCAAAGTTGAATCATTATTCCTCCACTTTAAACATATTGGTCTATCTCCACTCCTGCGAGGGAATATGGGTTCAATCGGCGTCGAGCGCATTACGCACTTTCGAAACCAGATTCTGCACGTTGTATGGCTTCTGAATGAATCCACGCACCCCCTCCCGCAGGATTTCCTGCGCCTTACCATTCTGACTGAACCCCGTTGAGAGGATTGCCTTTACATCAGGGTTGATTTCCCTGAGTTTCCGGTATGTTTCATGACCTCCCATCTTCGGCATAATCATATCCAGGATTACCAGAGAGATTTCACTATGCTTCTTTCTGTATATATCGATTGCTTCTTCTCCGTTTTTTGCAGTAAGCACTTTGTAACCGTAGCTACCAAGCACGTCCGCTACCAGTGTCCGAATCGATTCCTCATCATCCACGACAAGTATCAGTTCATTCCCTCCTCGCAGAGCAATCATCTGCTCACCTGGCTGGGCTTCCTCTTTCTCACTTGCCGGTAAGAACACGCGGAACGTGGTACCCTCTCCTACCTCACTGTACACCCGGATAAACCCACCATGGTTCTTCACTATCCCGTACACGACAGCCAGACCAAGGCCTGTGCCTTTCCCTTTCTCCTTCGTTGTGAAGAAAGGCTCAAAGACGCGGCTGAGCGTCTGCTTATCCATCCCTACTCCCGTGTCAGTAACAGAGACCACAACGTAAGGACCTGGTTTTGCGCCAAGGCGTTTCTTCGCATAGTCCTCATCGAGCATCATGCTATGGGCTTCGATGATCAATCTCCCGCCCCCAGGCATAGCGTCACGCGCATTCACACAGAGGTTCATCAGCACTTGTTGAATCTGCCCGGGATCGGCCTCAATTGTAGGGAGTGAACGATCGACGTGCGTTACGATTTCAATCGACCGATCGAACGTCCTTTCTACGATCTGTAAAGTCTCCTCAATGATCCTTTCCACTTTCACAGGCTTCGTATCGTATTTGCCACCACGTGCAAAGGCGAGAAGCTGAGAAGTAAGTTCAGCAGCTCGAATGCCACTTCGCTCAATGGTATCAACATAACGATACATCGGGTCACTCTCCGCTAAGCGTGTCTTCAGGAATGAGGCGTACCCTAAGATTCCACCGAGGAGGTTATTGAAATCATGCGCAATACCGCCTGCTAAAAGTCCAATGGATTCCATTCTCTGCGCCTGCGCAAGCTGCTCCTGCAGATAGGCACGCTCCTCCTCTGCACGGCGATGCTCAGTCGTGTCATGAAACGCAATCGCAACTCCGCTCTGCGTCCGCCAGAGGACAACATCAAAGATACGAGAGCCACTATGGCATTCACATTGAACGTCACGCAAAATAACGCTTTTCCCCGACTCGTAAACCTGACGGAAGAGTGCATCCATCCCTGCAACTTCAATGTTCGTGAGAAGAGCAGAAAGTCGCTTGCCGAGAGCAAAAGACCGATCGATTCCGAACGTTGACGCTGCTGCACTGTTCCATTCAGAAACGAGAAAAGATATTTCATTTCCTCCACCTGCGCGTTCGGCGACTGGAACAACCGGTGTTCCCTCAATTGTCTGGATCGTCAAGAGAACAAATGGGTCAACCATGTTATCGATCACCTGTCGGAACAGGTCGAGTGCAACTCTCAGATTCGCTGTTCGCTCATTCACAAGGTAAGCTAACTGCCGCTCACGCTGACGGCTCTGCTGCAATCGAAGTCTCACCGCTCCCCCTACAATTCCACCAATGACAAGGAGTGAAATTCCTAAAAACCAAGTTCTCTTCCAAATTGGAGGAAGGACGCTAAATTGGATCCGCGCAGGGGTATTTGTCCATACCCCATCGGTGTTGCATGCACTCACCTCAAGTGTGTACTCTCCGGGCACAAGAGCAGGAAAGACCACCTGCCGATCTTTCATCGGAGCTGACCACTCATCGCTAGATCCGAGCAATCGATATTTGTATAGTACACCTGAATGCCCAACATAGGTGAGAGCAGCGAACTCTACTCGGAATGCGCGATCTGATGAAGCGAATTCCAACTGCATTCCTTCCTGTGGGAGCGCAACTGGCTTTCCATTGACGAAGAAACCTGTCACAGCGACACGGGGTGGCTTTGTATGCATCTGCACATGAAGAGGATCAATGTATGATGCTCCGCCTATTGTACCAACCCAAATCCTTCCCTGAGAATCGAGAAGCGTCGCTCCCTGGTTCGTCTCGCGATCTGCAAGTCCATCTTCAGGTCCGAAGGTACGCCATGTCTTCCCATCGAACCTCGCAACTCCATTTACGGTGCCAGCCCAAATATTTCCTCCGCGATCCTCGCTGATAAAAAACGTCAGGTTATGTGGCAAGCCATTTTTATCCGTGTAGACGCCGACGATTTTCTCATCCCTGATTTGCACTACACCTCCATCGGTGGCTGCCCAGATCGACCCGTCGTGCGCCGCAAGCACTGCAAGCACATTGTCATGGGGTAATCCATCGGCTCGTGTGAAACGCCGGAACTTTCCCCCTCGATACTCGGTTAATCCTGCTCCATAGGTTCCAAACCAAAGCGCAGCACCATTTTTAACTTGCGCTATGGCAGAGATCACATTGCTCCCTAATCCATCTCGCTCTGTGAGTCGCGTGATGTTCCCATGATCAATATGGACAGCCCCACCGCCATCGGTCCCAAACCAAAAAGAGCCATCCTCTGCCTGGAGAATCGAAAAGACTGTTGAACTCCCAAGCATCGTCTTCCCATAATGCGTTACAACACCGGATCTCACAGAGTAAACCCCATGATTATAATATGCCACCCACAATGTTCCTCTCCTATCGACCGTAATCGCTTGCGCTGGCTCCTTAGGGAGCGCCGCGGGAATTGACCGAAACGTGATCCGCCCATGTTCAAAGCGGGCTAAACCGCGGTTTGTTCCGATGAGGATCGACCCATCACGGTCTTCTCCGAAGCTCCACACCACATTGTGTGGCAAGCCATCACGGACCGTGAAGGAATGGAATTTCACCACTATGAACTCAACCACACCGCCACCAGTCGCTGCCCACATATTCCCTTCTCGATCCACGCAGAAATCCCAAACTATTGGATCAGGAAGAGATTCTTCACCCCATTGTTGAACATCTGAACCAGAAATCCGGAGAACCCCTCGTTCAGTGCCTAACCAAAGCGCACCCACGCTGTCACGTGTGATTGCATTCACCGCTCCGCTCACCATCCTGTCATTGGCTTCAGGATGATATCTTCGGAGTACATTCCCTTTCAGTAAGAACACTCCCCTGCGATCCGTTCCGATCCAGAGTGTCCCATCGTTATCTTCACTGAGATGCATCACCGTTGCATCATTGAGCTCAGGACTCGCAATGATGCGCACAACAGAACCGCGATAAATCTTTGCAATCGACCCATGTTTCATCCCAACCCAAATCCCTCCATCGCGTGAGGAGGCTAATGCTGAGACAGTATCGCCGGGCAAACCTTCAGTGCGCCGATAGGATTTCATAACTGTGTTAAGGATGTGCACAACCCCTTTCCCTCTCGTTGCGACCCATAACGAACCATCCGGTTGTGCAAGCAGATCGAGGATTGCTATAGCCGAAACACGTTCATCTTGGACAGGAGAGATTTTCCCCTCTGCCCACACTGCCAGACCTGTCCATGTCCCAAGCCAAACCCTCCCCGCTTTGTCCGCAGCCAGAGAGAATACCGTGTTATCCGGCAGACCATCTTTAGTTGTGAAACTCACAAATGAATACCCGTCGTACCGACTGACACTGCCTCCCGTGGCGAACCACATGAAGCCTTCTCGGTCTTGACATACAGAGTACACTGTCGACTGAATAAGACCGTCACGAACAGTCAGTGGAACGAGGCGAAAGCTACCGGAAGCAACCGCCTCTAATGGAATCACCGCAAGCGAAACGAGAAGCCGTGCACTTGCTGCAAGCTTGAACGACATTTCCGAAGCCCCCTCTTAAAGACGTAGCATAGGCTCAACCATGATTAAATACTAAAGTATGAAAGCAGACGCAGAAAATCAATACTTGTCGATGCCACAAATAAAAATCTCTATGAAATACAGCTTGAAGTAGAAGAGAAAAATTCAGAGTTTACCCCCACTGTCGTACAAATAGAAACAAACAATGCACGCGACCGTGATAAGATACTCCATGGCTCAGAGAAAGATAATAACAAGAGCCCGCCAAGGGCGGGCGGAACTTGTGTCAAAGTTAGAGAAGTTCAATGAAATGGAGTTTTCTGACACGGTGAGCCAACAACTTTTGACAGTTAGTGGAGCAACAATTGACGGATTACTCAAAGAAGAGAAGAAAAAGGTCAATAAAGCCGGGCACACCTCTGAAAAGTCAGATAGCTGTCCGTACATTCGATAAGCAGGATGAAAGTACTGCAGGATTTATTGAAATTGACTTAGTCTCG
Source organism: Bacteroidota bacterium (assembly GCA_049973045.1). Lineage (GTDB taxonomy): Bacteria > Bacteroidota > Ignavibacteria > 0-14-0-80-59-12 > 0-14-0-80-59-12 > JBMFJZ01. The sequence continues at coordinate 161,501 of JBMFJZ010000003.1, forward strand.
CATGATGCCGCAAATGCACAGGGCGATTTCCACCATACTCTTAACGCCACAGAGGCTGCTACAGGGTGCACTGAGTCGAAAGCTAATTAACGAGGCACAGCGTTCGGTCTTTGCTGCCCGCGCTCCCTCACGTAAGAGTTTATCCGTGACAGATGAAGTAGGAGAGGACTCAACGGAACCTCCGTACAGTGATCAAACCGTGCCGACGGATTTCACGTTTACAGCTTTCCTGAAAAGTCGCCACCTTTTCAGGGAACGACAATAATTAGTTTTCAACTACTTATCTGTTTTTCCCTTGCCGATGTTGGATGGTCTGTTTTTTTTTTATAACAATTCTTTTGCCCTATGTCATCTCGACAATCCTACCTCCTTCCTCATTGGACGAAAGACTCCTTCGCTTCCTTACAGCACCGGTCCTGGCTTTCATGAGACCTCTAACGCTACGCATATAGCTTCCCCGTTTTTATTGCAGGCCATCGATGTGGAAGGTCACCACGAGTTTGCTTGCATTTCTACCTCAGGTTTTGCCACGTGCCCTTCAGACTCCACTCACGGCGACCCCCTGCGCTTAAATTGCTGCACGGCACACAGACAAAAAAGCCCTCGAATATCAAGGGCTTTTCGTGAGGCTGGCTGGGATCGAACCAGCGACCCTCTGCTTAAAAGGCAGATGCTCTACCACTGAGCTACAGCCCCTTCGTCCTTGTAAATAAATATACAAAGCACTGACCTTCGAATCAACAATTCCATCGAGCAAATTCGCTTTCGGCAAACAACAAAAAGAGGTCAAGCTTCCCTGCATCACACGAGTGCAATTGCTGACCGTTGCTTCCTTCCGGACCTGGCGGGGTTGGGCAACGCCTCGTTGCACAGGACTTGACCTCCTGTACTCGACGTGTGGAGCAGAGGGGAGTCGAACCCCCGACCTCCAGAGTGCGATTCTGGCGCTCTCCCAGCTGAGCTACTGCCCCTGCTACGACCTGATTAAATATACGCACCCGAAGCGAGATTCTCAACAACTGCAAATAAACCCAAACTTCATCCTTTTCCAGTCTCTGTCCCCGATGCCTCCACAGAGACATCCCGCCCTTCAAAACTACTGATCAAAGTTCTAAACATCTCCGGGACTGGTTTCGGTTGATCTGTTTTCGCATCCAACCAAACCATAATGGTAAGATTCCGTGCAATGGGTTTCCCGTCGAGGGCTCGCTCAACGTAGCCTTCAAACCCGAAGCTGCTTTTCTTGATCCAGGCCAGCCGCGTATGCACGATGAGGTCATCATCATATTTCGCTGGCGATAAATAGTCAATCTCCTGACGAGCAATGACAACCTTTGCCCATGTGTTGATGCTCGCGGCATCGAGTGGATAGCCGAGGGCACGGAAATATTCCATACGCCCAATTTCGAAGTAGTGCAAATAGACCGCATTATGAACAATCCCTTGCGCATCCACTTCGAAACTTCTTACTTTCACCTTAACGCTGACTTTCCAGCTTGACTCAACGGGATTTTCAACAGATTGAGGACTCTCCATAGCAAAAATCCTATGAAAATAGTTCCTGAACTATCTCTGCAGCGCGCTGCACCTGTTCGAATGTCACATCCATGTGCGTCACCGCACGCAAAGCCGCCGAAGGCGGCCTTCCGGAGCTTAACAGAACCCCATGCTCAGCAAGCTGAGTGATGACTTCATCAGGCTCCAATCCGGGGCGAGCAATGCCGAAAATCACAATATTCGTCTGGACCGTGCTCAGATCGATCGAAAAGGCTGGAATCTTTGTGATGGCTTCAGCAAAGACCCTCGCTTTCTCGTGGTCTTCTCTGAGACGCTCCACATTGTGATCGATCGCATACAGTGCTGCTGCCGCAAGAATTCCGACCTGTCTCATACCCCCACCAAAGATTTTCCGATACCTCCGCGCCTCTGCGATGAACTCCTTCGAGCCCGCGATGGCAGAGCCAACAGGCGCACCCAAACCCTTCGAGAAACAGACAAGAACGGAATCGAAATATCGAGCGTAGTCACGCATCGGGATACCAGTTGCCACCGATGCGTTCCACAAGCGCGCCCCATCGAGATGCATCCGGATGCCATGATGTTCAGCAAGCTCCCGAATCCGCTGAATTTCACCAAGAGGATAGATAGTACCACCTGCGCGATTGTGAGTATTTTCGAGCGCAATGACTCTGGTACGTGGCATATAGTACGCCTTAGGTCTAATAGCTCGCGCAATTTGCTCTGCTGTTAATACACCATTTGCTCCCGGAATCGGATGAAGTTGTATGCCTGAAAGAATCGATGGAGCAACTGTTTCATAATTGAAGATGTGAGCGTCGTATTCAAGAATTACTTCATCACCAGGCTGCGTGTGAACTTTAAGCGACACTTGATTGCCCATTACGCCGCTTGGAACAAACAGCGCTGCTTCTTTCCCAAGAAGCTCAGCAACACGTTCCTGAAGACGATTCACTGTCGGGTCTTCACCAAAGACATCATCACCCACCTCGGCTTCTGCTATTGCCCGCCGCATTTCTAACGAAGGCTTTGTAACCGTGTCGCTGCGAAGATCAATGATCTGTGCGCTCATTATGTTTCATACCTCTTTCTCTTGAAGAAACTCATAATGAGAAAAACAAGTCCGACCCCTCCTGCAATATGTGAAAACAGGTCACCATGCTTTGTGTAAAACGTCAGGGTCTTCACTGGCTCCACAATACCTTTCACAATAGTTTGTGTATAAAGCTCAGATTTGGAATGGATTATCCCTCTCGGGTCTATAAAGCAAGAGATTCCTCCATTCGCACATCGTGCAATCCATCGGCGATTTTCAATGGCTCGAAACGCAGCAAACGATTCATGCTGGTATGGGCCCACAGTTTTACCATACCAGCTATCATTGGTAATCACAACGAGGAACTCTGCACCTTTTCGTACGAAATTTCTCACGAAACCCGGGTAAATGGACTCGTAACAGATCAATGTAGAAAATCGAATGGAATCATTTTGAGCCCAGCCTTGCGGCACGAATCGAAACACAGTCGTATCTCGACCTATATTCCACCCACCAAGCCCCATCTCCCACATCAATGAAGAGAGGAAAGGGAAAGTATCAACATAAGGGGGTCTTTCAGCAAACGGCACGAGAATAATTTTGCCGTACTTCTGGATCCACAAAGATCCCGGAAGCAAAAGCATGGCACCATTGAATGACTGATACCATTCACCTCCGAGGCTCAGTTTTTTGCTTCCTCGCGGGGCATGAAGCGAGTCGGGATAGAATTCTGCATCAGGAAAGCCTGTGAGAAGCGCCACATCTAATGAGTCGACCATTGCCCGCAATATGTTAAAGTCCCATCGATACTGTGGCAGAAGAATATAATATGGGATCGCCGTTTCGGGCCACACAACAAGCTGGAGAGTGTCTCGCACAGCAGCGCCGTAGGTCATTTGCTCAAGGAGATTTATCTGCACAAATCCGCCGCTGGCGGAGTTTTCCCATTTCTCCCATGGATCAACATTCGGCTGAATTAAGCTGACACGAAGCGCCTTCTTTTCCGCGTGCTGCACCATAAGCGAAGCCTTAACCCTCTTCATACGAGCCGATCCAAACCACTCAGGTGCCGCAATGAGAAGAGAAATGGAAACGATAAGGCTAGCAATGGACAGAAACGATCGCCTTTGGTGCTTTGAAGTTAGAAAAAGACGAGCAAGAGCGAAAAATAAAACATTAACAACGATGATCCAGAACGAAACCCCATACACCCCCGTCCATTCTGCATACTGAATTCTTGATGGATGCAAAGCCTGGCTATTCCCAAGGGTTAACCACGGGAAAGCAATCTCACCCAGTGAGTGCACATATTCAAAACCGACCCAGAGAAAAGGGAATGCGATCAGCGCCCATGCCAAGCCGAGTCGTTTCCGGATAATCAGATAAAGCCAAACTGGTATCAGGAAAAAGAGCGGATGCGCAACAATAAGAAGCAACCCACCAAGCATCATGAATTTATCGCCTTTGCTCAGGTATCCACCAACCCAGTATAATGTGAGCGCATTGAAAACAAGAAAGGAAAGATACGCATATCGCACTCCATGCCAGGTTCCTGTTACATGTTCAAAAAGGAACAGCAATGGGATAAAGGCGACGAGGATCACAAGTGAAAATGGCAAAGGGGGGAAAGATATTCCAAGCAAAACCCCACTTGCAACAGCAAGGGATGCACGCTGGAGTGTTATCGTTCGTGATGCTTCCTTGTGAAGCAGATCAACATTCTCAACCATGATTTTTCTTTATTCCTCTCGCCTTTGCAATGAGTCTCTTGCAACATGGCGCCACTTGATGATGAACAAATTCCCACAGAGCAATCACAATAATTGCGCAAAGCACCCCAATCACCGCACCGCCCGACACGTCAAATGGATAATGAACCCCCACGTATACTCGTGAGTACGCCACTGTTGAGGCGAATGTAAAGAAAGCCCACCACCACCGTCTATAGTAATAAGAAAACAACGTTGCTGCAGCAAAATTGTTCACAGCATGGGATGATGGAAAAGAGAGCCCGCTGCCGCATGGGACAAGCAAACGCACATCTGAAAGAACGTGGCATGGCCTCAATCGTCCGACCAATGGCTTGATAGCATGGCTGCTCAGTTGGTCGCTAAAAAGGATAAGTGGTATCAAAAGGAGGGCAACAGTTCGCCCTCGCTCTCCGCCCTTCAAGAGAAGTGCCAACCAGAGCATAAGCACAATGATTTGTGCTATCTTTTGCTTGTTCAGATCCGTCAAAAAAGGCATAAACCAATCAAGTATACCAATATGGAGAATGCCATTGATGAGATGAAATAGCCATAGATCGACCGAATGAAGAAGCTCAAGCACCCGAGTTCCCTTTTCGCTTTGAAGTTTGTCGTTGGAGAACACGAAGTACTACAATAATCAAAACCACAACAATAAGTGCTGTGACAACAGAACTATAGGCTGATAAATACCACTGAATCATTCGCCAATTCTTTCCAAGAATATAACCTGCGCTGACCAGGATGCTGTTCCAAGCCGCGGCGCTCACGAAGCTCAAGAGAGCAGTGCGTCCGAGATTCAATTCAGAAAGTCCGGCGAAAAACGAAACGACTGCTCGCGTCCCGGCAAGAAAGCGATTCGCTACAATGATCCAATAGCCCCATCTGCGCACCCACTGTTCAACGCTGTGTAGCGCATCAAGCGGAATGAACTTCAATTTCCCGCTTGCAAGAATCCGTTCGCCAAACCAGTAGCCTATTCCATACATAGTCAAAAACCCTAACGTGCTACCGAGCACTGCAGCACTTAAGGCACCGAGATAATGTGCTCGTCCTAACACACTCAGCGCTCCCCCAAAGACAACGAGAACGTCGCTTGGTGAAGGAGGGAAAAGATTTTCAATGTAAGCAACAAGGAAGATTGCAGCATAGATCCAAAAGGGCTCAACAGTTGAAAGAAAATCAATACCTTGTTCAAGCATATCATTCTCAAAGTGAAAAAAATAGATTACGCAGCATCGATCATGGCAATGGCATAGGCAACCGCGCCTTCACCTGCACCAATGAATCCCATCTTCTCCGAAGTAGTCGCCTTTACCGATACGGCTCCAATTGAGACGTGCAATATATCAGCGATGATCTTTCGCATTGGCTCAATGTACGGAGCAACCTTGGGTTCCTCGAGAACTAGCGTCACATCCAGATTGATGACACGATAGGAATGAGCCTGGAGCAGATCGATCACTTTCGTAAGGAGCACCGTGCTTTTCGCTCCCTCCCAAGCCGGATCAGTATCAGGAAAATGCTGTCCAATATCTCCAAGCGACGCCGCACCAAGAAGCGCATCCATAATAGCATGGAGGACAACATCAGCATCAGAATGACCAGCAAGTCCACGATCCCACGGGATATTCACTCCGCCAAGGATGAGAGGTCTGCCGGAAGCAAAGCGATGAACATCATATCCGAAACCAACTCTCATGATGCGCTATCGAATTTCAAAACCTCTAAATGTCCCCTCATATGGTTTATATGTAACCAGTACATCCTGCACGTCGGCGAAACGAGGACCGATACGAATTTCGCCGATGAGCGATTCAACAAGCGATCGATCCCCTTCTACTTCAATTTCTACATCGCCGTTGTACAGATTCCGGACGTATCCCACCAAGCCAAGCCGCGAAGCTCGAGAATGTACAAACCACCGAAAGCCGACCCCTTGTACCATCCCTTTCACAATAATATGGGCGCGAACATCCATAATATATGCACCTCCCGTCGACTTATCATTCATCGTGACAATTCCGAGATAAGAATACCTATCACAATGAACGTTGCACCGAGAATCCCCAGTGGACCAATGACTTCTCCGAGCATCCACCAGGAGATGACCGCTGCAAGCACAGGCTCAAGAGAAAAAATTAACGCCGCCCGAGTAGGCGTGGTGTCCCTTTGAAACCGTGTTTGAAGATACGTTGTCAAAAGCGTGGCAAAGAAGACCGTATAAAGAAAAGTCCCAAAAAGCCCAAGCGTCGGTTCTAATCTCACCTTCTCGACGATTACGCTTCCTCCTAACGCAAGAAATGCTGTAACCGCAATTTGAAGAAACGTCAAATGAAGAATATCACTGCGCTTGCTGAAAATATCCAGAAAAACCATGTAGAGAGCAAAGACTACCGCCGCAATAAGTGTAAGCGCATCCCCAAGATTAAACATCTGTCCCTTCGGTGAAGTCAGGAACCAGAGCCCGATGAGCACAAGAACAACGCCAGCAACGTTCCCGACTCTTGGCATTCGCCGCTCAATAGCCATCTGAAATAGGGGCGTGAAAACTACCGTCATCCCTGTAATAAAACCGGATTTCGATGCCATCGTGTATTGCAGTCCAACAGTCTGGGTCGTGAACCCGAAGCCAAGGAGAATGCCAAGAACCAGTCCGTCAAAGAATGCTCTTCGATTGATGCTGCGGATCGACCCGAAGAAAATGAGAACCAGGACAATCGCTGCAATTGAAAAGCGTATTCCCACAAACAAAAGTGGTGAAATGGAACCCAACGCATCCTTGACCAGTGCAAAAGTTCCGGACCAAATGATGGTAGCGCCGAGTAGAAAACCTTCAGCCCGGGTCCGAGTCGTCATGCCTCATACACAGCAATACGTTTCATCTTCTGCAATCCCTTTTGAATCCCCTCCTAAACTACCTTCGAAAATAGATTATGAGAACAGCAACACCGAGCCACAGCACGACATTGATTAGCAGTGGCACATCTGTAAGGAGAACCCTTGTCGGATTTCCACCTTTGTCTTCTCGATGAACAAGATATAAATAACGAAAGATTCCGTACAAGACAAATGGAACGGTGTAAATCAAATTTGCGGTGCCAAATTTTGAGGTTGTCTCGGGCGCCACAGTGTAAAATGTATAGGCAATCACCGTGGAAGCCGTGACGACTGAAATCATCTGATCCAGGAAATAGGGACTATATTTTTGCAAAACCGCTCTGTGCTGGGGGGCATTATTCTGAAGCGCAATAAGTTCGTATCGACGTCTGCTAAAGCCAAGAAAAAGCGCTAGCAGCATCGTGCAAATAAGAAGCCACGTGGAGATAGGGACAGAGATGACCACAGCTCCAGCAATCACCCTCAGGACATACAGCGAAGCAACAATCATCACATCAAGAATAACAATGGCTTTTAACCACAGAGTGTACATGATGTTGACCACAAGGTAAACAGTCACAACAGCCCCGAACTCTCTACCCAGGGCAAATCCCCCAACCAATGCAACTGCAGCAAGGAAAATGCTGAGTGATATCCCGATATTGGGGGAGATAAGCCCTGCTGCAATCGGGCGCCTGGATTTTTCAGGATCAAGTCGGTCCTGTGGAGCATCGATAAGATCGTTGAAAAGGTATGCCGCACTGGCCGCGATGCAGAAGATGAAAAATCCCATAACCGCCCGTTCAGCATCAGGAGCTGAAAAAAGTTTCCCGGAGAACACTAAAGCAGCAAAGAGAAACAGGTTCTTCACCCATTGCTGCGGACGCAAGGAAACCCAAAGTTGTGAAAAATGCACCGATATACTTCCGCGAATTATGTGAACGTTAGATTTCTCCTATCAACGAAGACCAGAAAGCTATCTCCCACGTCGCTTTGCTCCATTGCAACTTTCATTGAGTGCACCACAAGCGAACGTATAAGATTCTGCAGATAAAAGAAGTTACTGAAGGCAATTCGTGGAATCATTGATTTGCCTTTTATCCAATGTTATATGAAGTGGCGGATTCATTTTTCTAATCCTAATTCTTTTCTCCCTCCATATGCCCTCCCTTTATCATCTCTAATCCTTTCTTGCGATGTCATTTCTTGTTGCTCTTTCAGGTACCTGTAAAAATGAATATCCCGCAAGGAGCTACAGCCGGAAAACTCCCGCTTAACCCCCTGCTACTCTTTCTGGCATTGTTCACACCTCCTCTTCAAAAAGTTTTCTGGAGTAACAACAATTGGGACGGGCAGTCTTACTCGCATATTGACCTCACGAACAATTCCTTGAGTGCCGGGTTATAAAGATGCCTTGGATTCCAGGTCACAACAAAATTTGCCACTCCCTAACTCCCAAGAGCAAGATACATTGCGTCACCTCGGGGTACCTTCCCGTAAGGAAAGATATAAATCTGTAAGCTTATCAACGTCCTCTGTTTACCGAGGTTTCCAAATAAAGCTTCAATTTTAGGCATTCTCTACTCCCGCACCGGCATTTCATACAGTTTCTGAGTTTCTCCTCATTTCTTAGAATGGAAGAAATTAAAAGACTGCTGGCTCTTCGTACACTCCGAACACTTCTTTCAATGTGTTCACCATTTCACCCAGTGTAGCGTACACCCTTGCTGCCTGAATGATACGTGGCATTAAATTAGACCCATCCTCAGCTGCGCGACGCAAATCATCTAATGCTTTATCAACATCTTCAGCATTTCGAGAAGCACGAACGTCTCTGAGACGTTCACGCTGCCGAATTTCAGCTTCTTTCCCAATACGTAATAGCGGAATCTCAATCTGTTCATCCTCTTCAATAAAGTCATTCACACCGACGATGATCCGCTCTTTCCTCTCAATTTCTTGTTGATAGCGATACGCAGCATCAGCTATTTCCCTTTGGAAGAACCCCTGTTCAATAGCAGGTATGACCCCACCAAGAGCATCGATCTTTTCGAAATATTGTTCTGCCTCATGCTCAAGTCGGTTCGTAAGAGATTCAATATAATAGCTTCCTCCAAGAGGATCAATAGTATTTACGACGCCACTTTCGTAGGCAATAATTTGCTGTGTCCGCAAGGCTATCTTTGCAGCTTTTTCAGATGGGAGCGCAAGTGTTTCGTCCATGGAGTTCGTATGCAACGATTGCGTTCCGCCCAACACTCCCGCCAGTGCTTCAAGGGCAGTGCGCACGATGTTGTTCTCTGGTTGCTGAGCCATCAAAGAGCACCCCGCCGTCTGTGTATGGAATCGTAATGTCCATGAGCGGGGATTTTTTGCATGATACTTCTCTCTCATTCGTCGAGCATAGATACGGCGTGCAGCGCGGAACTTCGCTATTTCCTCAAAAAAGTCGAGGTGTGAGTTGAAAAAGAAAGAAAGACGCGGTGCAAATTCATCCACATCGAGACCCGCCTGAATACCCGCTTCAACATAAGCGAAACCATCTGCGAGAGTGAAGGCAAGTTCCTGAGCTGCAGTGGCACCGGCTTCGCGGATGTGGTATCCACTGATGGAAATAGGATTCCATTTAGGTACTTCTTTTGCACAATACTTAAAGATATCAGTAATGATCCGCATCGATGGAGCAGGTGGATATACCCACTCTTTTTGTGCTATATACTCTTTCAGGATATCGTTCTGGATTGTGCCACGGAGCCGGTTGGGTTTCACCCCTTGCTTCTCCGCAACAACTATGTAAAAGGCAAAGAGCATCGCAGCCGGAGCATTGATCGTCATCGAGGTTGAAACTTGGTCGAGTGATATGCCTCTGAACAAAACCTCCATGTCAGCAAGTGAACTTACGGAGACGCCACATACACCAACTTCTCCCTCCGACATAGGATCGTCGGCATCGCGACCCATAAGAGTTGGAAGGTCGAAAGCAATTGATAAGCCTGTTTCTCCGTGCCTGAGGAGGTAATGGAAACGCTGGTTTGTATCTTCTGGTGTACCGAATCCAGAGAACTGACGCATCGTCCAGAGACGACCGCGATACATCGTACGGTGGATCCCCCGCGTGTAAGGATATTCACCGGGGAAACCAAGATCACGCAAGTAATCAAACTCTTCAAGATCAGCAGGGGTGTACAATCGCTCCACTGGAGCATCACTGATTGTCGTAAATTTCACACGCCTTGATTCTCCGTACATTGCTCTCTCTTGCATATTGTCGTTTTCTAATTCCTTCAACCAACGTCCCTTCTCAGCACGTATTTTCTTGAGATCATCGTTTCTCATCGTGGTTCCCTCCATCTGAAGCAAAACAGATCCTCTCTTTCCTGCCAGTGAACGGTTTCACACTTTCCAATGTTCCAGAGTTCAAAAGGTCTTCCCGGTTTCTCATGCTTTTTATCTGGCATATTATTTCACCTTGTTTTCTTTTAACTCAACCTTTTTAAGAACAAAATCTTTTGCTTTTAAAGCAAGTTCAAAGCACTCTTTTGCCTCATCAACAGATGGTATGTAAAATTCTTCCGGGTATCTAACCTCAACCGCATAATCTGTAAGATTGCCGATAGTTAAGTTTTTGAACTCGCTATCCTGTTCTGAACATAATTTTAAGAGGGTTTCAAGATCATGCGCCTTTCCAAAATCTACCTTTTTAGAAACAAGGTATGCTTTTAGCATTTCCTCAACAACTTGCTGACGATGAAAACAAACGGGGCCTGTGGAGATTTCATTTTCAGGAAAAGTTAATTCATGTTTTGCAATATTAAAATCTTCCATTGCTTTTATTGCCCAATTTTTTATTTCCTTGTCAATCATATTTTAATTCCTTCTTTCAAAGCATATCTTGTAACACAGCCTATCCTGCCCTTTTTGATTTCTACTTCCTCTTCAGAATTAATTACTATATCTGCATAAACATACAATTCGGCTAGTGCTCTCCTTGTGGCACTTGCAATCTGCATCTTCTCTTTAAAACCAAATGTCCTCTCAGTTATTATTAGAAAATCACTGTTCTTTGAGTAATCTCCTCTTGCCCTTGAACCAAAAAGGATGACCTGTTTTATAGAAACCCCCATCTCGTTGAGACATTTCATTGAGCAGTTTCTTCACAACATGCCAGACAATCTCGTAATCAACTCCAAAGTAAAAATCGATAACTTTATGTGTCATTCTTGCTATATCAGTTTCTTGCCATATCAGTCCAAGGTATGTCTTCATACCTTTTTCTGATAGCTTTGGGTACATTCTTTGTTGCTTCTCCGATTACTTCAATTTCTCCTACCACAGCACTTTCATTCGTCTTTCATAAATTCTGAATCTTGTTTATCGAGATCAAAATATCTTCTATAAAAAGTTTGTAATCTCGTTTCATATCTCCACAGCCTCTCTCAAGATTCTATCTCGTAGTTCTTCACGCAAAACAGGCTTCCTAACCAAATTTAGTTAACTCCCAACAATTCTTCTAAATGCCTTCCAATTTCAATAAACTCTAAAAAGTCTGGGACATCATAAAAATCGACAAGTATATCTACGTCACTTGTCTTTTTCTGTTGGTTTCTCACATAAGAGCAGCAGAAATATCCCAAAGGTCATCAGCAAATATTACTCTGTAGTCACTATATTCATCTTTTGATTGTTTCGGCCCTTTGAAGCCAGGCTTAAGTTCCGGTCCATATATTTCTTTGTAATATTCTTTTACCTCATAGCCTTTATTCGTTGACGTATTCATCGCCTTTTTACCGAGATGTCTCCAGGTAATCTAAGTCACGTGCGTCCAAAAAATTTATCAAATTCTTCCAGAGAAAGCTTCACAATAACAGGGCGACCATGTGGACACGAGTAAGGTATGGAAGTGGCAAACAATTGATCGATTAGCGATCGCATCTCTTCCAGGGATAATGGATCTCCAGCTTTGATTGCAGCTCTGCATGCAAATGACTTGGCAAGCCGATCCCGTATCGAAAGAGAAACCTCCCCTCGATCATCTCTGTATTCGTCAAGAATATCCTGCAAGATTCTTGCCTCATAGCCAATCCTCACATCAGCTGGAATTCCACTGACAAGGATAGTGTTCTTCCCGAAAATCTGGAGATCGAAACCAAGCCGCTGAAGTTCGCTCATGAGCTCAGTTACAAGTGCGAAATCTGCCGGTGGAAGCTCAACAGTCTGCGGAAAAAGAAGCTGCTGCGAGAGCGGAGCATTGCTTTCCAGCATTTCAACCGCTCGTTCATACAGGATACGCTCATGTGCAGCGTGCTGATCGATGATCACCAAACCAGATTTCACTTGCGACAGGATGTACTTATTATGCAGCTGCCATATTCTTGGCTCTTCCTGATCAACAACTCCGGCACCAGAACGCGTCGACACTGGAATTTCATGCGGAAGTGGGATAATGGAAAGCTTAGCTTCTCTACGGAATGACGAAGGAAACACTGAAGCCTTTTCTGATTGGAGCTCCTTCCGCATGAATGCTAAATGCATCTCAGTCCGGCTTCCCATTTGATCCCCTGTTCCTTGTTCGACGGCATCGGAAGAGCTGAATCGTTTATCACCAGCTAATTCAAGGGGAGGTGCAAGATCATGAGAACTGAGAGCCCCCCGAACTGTATGGAGAACCTGGCGGTAGACGCCCGACTCATCATCGAACTTCACCTCGAGTTTCGAAGGATGAACATTGACATCAACTCGGCTTGGATCGATCTCGAGAAAAAGAACAAAGAAGGGGAAACTCCCTTTCTCGACCAGATGTTCATACGCACTGTAGACAGCGTGGCTGAGGACCCTGCTTGTAATAAATCTCCGATTTAAGAAGAAAATCTGTTCAGTACGCGTTTTTCGTGCAAATTGAGGTTTGGAGACAAAACCATGGATACGGAGAGAACCCGACCCTTCGTTCACAGGAATAAGAGACCCAAAGAATTCTTCGCCAAGAAGATCTCGTATCCTCTGCTCGTATGTAGGAGTCGACTGAACATCCAGAATGATTTCATCATCATTGACGAAGGTAAACGCAACTTCGTGCCACGCCATTGCGGTTCGTTGCACGGTTTCAAATATATGTTTGAACTCCGTGGCATCGCTTTTCAAAAATTTTCGCCGGGCAGGGGTATTGTAGAAAAGATTGCGAACGGTCACACTTGTCCCAGCCTCCATTGCAACAGGCTCAACAAGCTCACGCACGCCTCCAGCGATACGAATACGCGTTCCAAGAGCGTCCCCCCGCACATCTCCACCTGTGGCGGACATAGCTAAGCGGGTCTTCAACTCAACCTGAGCTACTGCAGCTATTGACGCTAAGGCTTCTCCCCGAAAGCCGAGCGTCTCGATATGTCCCAGATCTTCATCGCTGGCAATCTTGCTCGTCGCATGACGCTCAAACGCTGTCAAAGCATCTTCTGCAGACATCCCGATCCCGTCATCACTGACCTGAATGAAACTTTTCCCAGCCTTGCGAATAACAACGGTCACAGAGCGAGCCTGCGCATCAATGGCGTTTTCAATGAGTTCTTTGACTACAGATTCAGGACGCTGAACTACTTCACCAGCAGCGATCTTTCTCGCAAGATGTTCAGGCAAGATATTGATTGTACGTGCCACAGTCAACCTTCACGCGCCGCAATGCCAAGCCCAGGCAGATCGCCCAAGATAAGCTTCCCGTCTTTTACTGTAACACCTCGATAGGGATCATTTATGATGAGCAGATTCCCGTCAAGGTCAGCATAGTCCACCAGCGGAGAAAGGTGCGCTGCAGCGGTGATGGCGACGGAACTCTCCACCATACATCCGAGCATGATTTTCATGTTGAAAGCCCGCGCCGTATGTATCATCCTCATAGCCTCCCGCAAGCCAGCGCTTTTCATGAGCTTGATGTTAATGCCATCAAAAGCCTCGGCAATTTTCGGGATATCGTGTAACCCTAGTACACTCTCATCAGCAATGATTGGAATTTCAACGCGCTCGCGCAACCAAGCAATGTCGGAAAGTCGATCTGCAGGCATTGGCTGTTCGACAAACTCCACTCCATTATCCTGAAGCCACTTGATTCGCTCCAGAGCCACCTCTTTCGATTTCCACCCTTCATTCGCATCAACACGAAGAACTTTCTTTGTAACAGCACGAACCGCCTTCATGATTTCTTCGTCGTTGTCAAGACCAACTTTTATTTTCAGAATCGGATATTCTTCCGCTTCACGGATCTTCTGCTGCATCACCTGTGGTGTGTCAATACCAATGGTAAATGAGGTTACAGGGGTCTTCTCCTTGTTAAGCCCCCACAATTTATAAAGTGGAACTCCAAGTTTCTTTCCCACCCAGTCATGAAGGGCAATATCGATGGCGGCTTTCGCGGAGGTATTCTCTGGCGCAACAGAGTAAACATAGTCGAGGATATCCTCAAGAAGAAATGGAGTCTCAAATCCCGATATACCGGGATCAATGCGATCGAGGAACATGGAGACGGTGTTGATATCCTCATGGTAGCGAGCGTTTGGTGACGACTCACCAATGCCGGTGACGCCATCTGCAGAGACCTCTGCAAACATAACTGGAACGACATCCCTGGAGCCACGGGCAATCGTGAAGGTGTGGCGCAATTTCAAATCATAACGCCAATACTTGAGACTGATGCCAGACACAGTTTTCTCCTTTTTGTCAAAATGTGAAGGGGCAAATAGATACGGCATTTTACTGCTCAGGAGAGCAGAAACTCCGCCAGCGAATGCCGTTGAAAGAAATCTTCTCCGAGAAACGTTCACGTTACTGCGCTCCTTTCGCTGTTATTTGTGATAAACAATGCCTCGACAAAAGCATAGGGATCAAATGGCTGCAAATCGCCGATATCCTCCCCAACCCCGATGTAGCGGACAGGGATAGAGAGTGTTTGCGCAATTCCAATCACGACGCCACCCTTTGCTGTACCATCAAGCTTTGTAAGCGCGATGCCGGTTACACCAACTGCATCGGTAAATTGCCGTGCCTGCTGTATTGCATTTTGCCCTGTCGTTGCATCGAGAACAAGCAACACCTCGTGAGGAGCGGATGACATGGCTTTCTGTATAACTCGATGAACTTTTCGGAGCTCCTCCATGAGATTAACTTTCGTGTGAAGTCGCCCTGCAGTGTCAACAATGACGATATCGTGCCGCTTTGCCTGTGCATGTCGAATTGCATCGAAGGCGACTGCCGCTGGGTCAGCCCCGCGAACTTGCTGAAGTATCTCAGCTCCTGCTCTCTCCGTCCAGATTTCAATCTGCTCGTTCGCAGCAGCACGAAATGTATCCGCCGCTGCAATGAGAACCAATTTCCCTGCTTTCCGATACCGGTACGCTAACTTTCCTATTGTAGTTGTTTTCCCAACTCCGTTTACCCCAACCACCATGATAACATGAGGGATCTCGGAAAACTCCTCACGAAATGGATCGTCACTCGGTGGAACAGGAAAAAGCTTTGCCACCTCTTCCTTCACAAGCGATACCACCATCTGTGGATTCAGAATCCCTTCTTTCTTCACCCGCGCACGGACCTGATTAACGATATAGGTCGAAGTTGCAACTCCAACATCGCCTCCGATCAAAGTCTCCTCAATTTCTTCAAACAACGCATCGTCAATTGTACTGTGAAGATGAGTTATCTTCCCGAGCGCATCAAAGACCACCTCGCGCGTCTTCGACAGCCCGTCCTTCAAACGATTAAACCCAAGTGCATCTAAGAAGCCCATCTTGACCGTCAACGTATCTCTGATTGAGTAATGACTATATCGTAGAAACGCCTTGCGTAAACAACAAGACTGAGAAATAGAAGCAAGATACTTGCCCACAATAAAATTGTGAAAGTGAAGTGGAGCGTTTCTCCGCCTGAGGCGGGCACTGCAGCAAGGAAAATTGTCAATGCAATCGCTGTGACTGCAATTTTTCCGGGAAGATTCGATGGGGGCACCGCTCCCCTCTTTGACTGAATGATAAGTCCTGCAATGATAATTAGTGCATCTCGACCCACAATAAGAGCAACGTACCATAATGGCAATTCGCCAAGGAGAAAAAGGGTGATGCCGACTGAACCAATAGCAACCTTGTCAGCAAATGGATCAAGTATTTTCCCAAGCTCCGTGACCTGATTCAATGTCCGCGCAAAAAGTCCATCGAGAGAGTCTGTGAGACCGGCGATAACCATCAACAGGAGCGCAACAATCCGACGCTCCGGGTTTGTGCTAAAAAGAAGAAGAACAATCGGCAAGACTAACAGCAACCTCAACAGGCTAAGCAAGTTTGACACTGTCCACGACTCACGCTGTACAATTAAACGCCAGATAGAAGCAATAGCACCTTTTGACTCAGATATCATTGTCGTCCTTCTTCAATTCTTCGTCAACAGGAACTGGATACTCACCACTGAAACAGGCTGTGCAATATCCCTCTCCATTTCCATGCGGGACAACCTCGAGGAGCTTCTCCAATGAAAGGTATTTCAATGAATCAGCACCCAACTCCTGACGAATTGCCTCGACATCTCCATTCTTCCGAACAGCAATAAGTTCTTCTCGACTTGGGAAATCCATGCCGTAATGACAGGGAAATCGTATAGGCGGTGAGGAAATCCGAAAATGTATTTCAGACGGTTCGGCTTTGCGAAGCAGCTTCACAAGCAATTTTGACGTGGTCCCTCGAACAATGGAATCATCCACGACAACAACTCGCCTACCTTTCAGCACTCCTTTGACTGTGTTAAACTTCGTCTTCACTTGGGTTTCGCGGATATCCTGGTCCGGCTGAATAAATGTGCGCCCCACGTAGTGGCTGCGGATCAAACCAATCTCAAACCGTGCGTTAATCCCCTGATCCACGCTTCGCGTCACATATCCGAGCGTTGCTGTATTGCTCGAATCGGGAACGCTCATCACGATAAGGTGCTTCTCATCGGGAGCTTTCTCAACGGGGTGCTCCTCAGCAAGAGCCTTGCCAATCCGCCTGCGAATTTTATCAACGTTCTCACCAAAAATCTTGCTGTCTGGACGTGAGAAATAGATATACTCGAAAATGCAGTAACGTGGGGATGGAACCTTTTCCGCCAACTGAAATGTCTTCAGCTTCCGGGTTCGAAGTGCCTCCTCATCAATAACGAGGACCTCTCCAGGATTAACATCGCGAATGTAAGTTGCCCCAATTATATCGAATGCGCACGTCTCGGACGCAACAACATAGGCACCATCTTTTTCTCCCAATGCCAAGGGACGAAAACCATAAGGATCACGTGCGGCAATGAGCTTGTCATCAGTTAGTAGAATAAGCGAAAATGCTCCACGTACGGTGTTTAATGCATCGAGAATCTGTCGGATCTGGTCTTGTTCCCGGCTGCGGGCAATTAAGTGGAGAATGATCTCGCTATCAGAAGTAGTTTGAAAAATCGTTCCCTCCTCTTTGAGCTGGTCCCGTAAAGCACGAAAATTTGTAAGATTGCCATTGTGAGCGATTGCTAAATTTCCGCCGCGGTAATTCACAACAAACGGCTGAACATTGAGAGGATTGTTTGACGCTCCTGCAGTTGAGTAACGATTATGTCCGATAGCTGCATTGCCTTTGAGATGTTCAGTAAGAATCGCTTCATCGCGAAACACGTCAGCAATAAGCCCGAGTCCACGGTGGACGTTGAAATGGCTCCGTCTCTTTGCCGAATCATATTCCAATGAGACAATGCCCGCCCCCTCCTGCCCACGGTGTTGCAAAGCATGAAGCCCGTAGTACGTTAGAGTGGAAGCAAAGGGAGAGCCAAAGACACCAAATACACCGCAGTTCGGCTTGGGTTTATCAGTAAACGGTAATTCCATTTTCCTCGTTCCTATTTCAGTTAAATTTTACAAAATTGAACGGTGCGAAACAAACATCGTTTTTCACGCAACTGCATTTGAAAATTGAATTTGTTCCAGTAAATTTCTAATCGCCATGTGTTTACGGTTGCTCCAAGGGTTAGTCCTTTTATCCTGTTTTTTGCTTTCACCGAAAGCACAAGCCCACGATTCTATTCCTTCCGACAACAGCCGTAATTCTACACCTTCTCATGTCAGAGTCGTGCTTTTCCCTTCGTCCTTAACATTTGCGCCTCCAGTAGCAAGTCCATTTGAACCTCGATTCGGAATAACGAAAAATTTCTCAAACGGCAGTCTGCTGGCTGAGATTGGCAACACAATTGAGATACTGCAAATTGCTCCACTCCGCCAAAGGCAGGCTAATCCGCCAAAGGCGGATACAATCGGCATTGCCGCTGAGTTTTTCGCGCGAACGTATGTCACTGGATGGGAGGGACTTCATCTTCAAGTTGATGCAGCCGACGGTTTCTTCGGTGGTAACATTGCCTGGAGTAGATCGATCCGGCAAGGAACAATAGCTGCACGGCTTCGCTTCATACATCACAGCGCACACCTCCTCGACGGACACTGGGATGCAGCTACAGGTAAATGGAAAGATGGGCGAGCTCCAACCGCCTGGACGAAGGACCAATTCGAGCTTCTTGGCTCTTTTCAACATGGCGTCTGGCGTGCTTATATTGGGATCAGCTATGCGACAAAGGTTCGCCCCGCATCGCTGAATCCCTTGTCAGGCTCAATCGGATTTGAGATATTCCCTATTACAAATCCCTCGCACCCAATTCGCCCTTTCCTCGCCTTCGACCTTCGAATCGATGGAGGAGCCTTTCTCGACCAAAATACACACAAAATTCAAGGAACAGAATCATGGGTCGGTGCAAGCTCGCTACTCCTTGGCGCTTCAGTTGGACCCGAAGGAAAACAATCAATCAGACTTTTCTTGCTTCTTCACACAGGGCAATATCCATTGAGCGAGTATTCAGATCTCCGGACACCGTACATCGGTGCAGGATTCGATTTTCAATATTACTCACTTTTTCAAGCAGAGGATTAATATGAAAACCAAAATTTCTCTTTCCCGACCAAATTCCTTGCTGCGAAGGACACTGTTTATCTTTCTCTGTTCTTTATCTTTCTCAGTGAATATGCCTGCTCAATTGCCCGGGAAAACCGCAAGTGGGGCTGTGCTCCTGCCAAACGGTTGGTCTTTAACACCTGCTGGAATTGCAATACAGCTTGGAGATCTTCCACTGAGCATGGACATCGATGAGACCCACCACAGAGCGGCGGTTCTCCACGCAGGCATGGGAAAACAGACCGTCGATCTGGTCGACATCCAATTAAGGAAAGTTGTTTCAACACTTGAGCTTCCCTCGTTGTGGCTCGGCATCCGATTTTATGATGACGGAAATCGTCTCGCCGTTTCAGGTGGCGGCAGAAACGTCATCTACCTTCTAACGATCAGGAACAATTCTCTTCTTCTTGTTGACTCCATCGTCGTCAACAAGGGGAGCTCGAAACAAAATATATTTCTCACTGGGCTGGACATTTCCCCCGATGGGAAAACACTCTATGTCGTGACAAAGGGTGATAAAGCTCTTTACGAATGTGATCTTAAAAGCAAATCTCTCCGTTCACGCACTCCTCTTCCAGCCGAAGCATACACATGTCGGTACTACCCACAAGAGAAAACTATTTACATCACACTATGGGGAGGAAAAGAGGCTATCGGCGTAGATGGAAAGACACACCGCATTGTTTTCAGAATAACCACTGGCGATCATCCAACCGACATAGCATTAAGTTCAAACGGCAAATGGATGTTCATTGCCAATGCAAATGAAAATAGCGTGAGCGTCATCGACCGAGGGAGACAAAAGGTTGTGGAAATTCTTTCAACAGCCCTCAATCCTGATCTACCCCCCGGCAGCACGCCGAACTCATTGGCACTGGCTCACCACGATAGCCTTCTTTTTGTCGCCAATGCAGATAATAATTGCCTTGCTGTCTTTGACGTCTCCAAGCCTGGATCATCACGATCACTCGGATTTATACCAACGGGTTGGTATCCAACATCCGTCCGTGTGGCAAAGAACAAAGGGGGAAAAGAGATTCTTCTCGTCCTCAACGGGAAGGGAACGACGTCACACTCGAATCCGGGTGGACCGAACCCAATGAAGAGACATCAGCAAAACGAGCAATATATTGGTACTTTACTTCGAGGAAGCATTTCCATCATCCCGATTCCTTCGAAGACCGACCTTGCGGAATACACAAGGCAGGTCTACGCAAACACTCCTCTTACAAGAGGACCCTCTGAGAACTGCCAGCAAGCGAACCCAATCATCCAGAAACCATCTCCCATCAAACATGTTTTTTACATCATCAAGGAAAACCGAACATACGATCAAGTATTCGGCGACATCAAGGAGGGAAATGGCGACCCATCTCTATGTCTATTCCCGGATTCAGCAACACCAAACCATCATGCACTGGCTCGGGAGTTTGTCCTCCTCGACAATTTTTATGCCGATGCCGAAGTAAGTGCCGATGGGCATAACTGGTCAATGGCTGCTTACGCGACAGACTACGTTGAAAAGCTCTGGCCAACTGTATACAGCCGACGCGGCGGTACATACGACTTTGAAGGGAGCACAGCAATTGCTGGACCGAGCAGCGGCTACATTTGGGATAACTGTGCACGCCATGGCATAACATATCGGAGCTACGGCGAGTTCACTGAGTTCAATCCAAAATGGAAACCCGGCGATACCGTTCGACCCGCAGCAGCCGTTCCTACACTCATTGGACATGTCTCACCAACCTATCGGGGGTTTGACCTGAACTATAAGGATGTGGATCGGGCTGCAGCCTGGATCAAAGAGTTTGACGAGCTCGAGAAAGAAAGTGCTGTACCTCAATTTGAGGTCATTCGTCTGCCGAACGATCACACCATCGGGACGCAAGTTGGTATGCCGACACCAATGGCATACGTTGCTGATAACGATCTTGCCTTAGGACTGATTGTCGAGCGGATTTCACACAGCAGCATCTGGAAGGAGTCAGCAATTTTCGTTGTTGAAGATGATGCTCAGGACGGTCCCGATCACGTCGATGCACACCGGACTGTAGCCCTCGTCATCAGCCCTTATGCGAAGCGACACGCAGTCGATCACACACTCTACTCCACATCGAGCATGGTCAAAACCATGGAGATGATACTTGGCTTGCCTTCTATGACGCAGTTTGATTCGGCAGCGACAGCGATGTGTGCTTCATTCACCAGCACTCCAGACTTCACGCCTTTCAACCATCGAATCCCCAAAGTTGATCTTAACGAGGTGAATACTGCTGAAGCGTATGGGAGCAAACGATCGGCAGAATTCAATTTTGCACAGGAGGATCGTGCGCCGGACATCGAATTCAATGAGATCATCTGGAAGGCGCTTAGGGGAAAAACCTCAGAAATGCCCCCGCCAGTTCGGGGTGCATTTATCTCGCAAGGTGACCTTTGGTCCACCAGAGGCGGAAAAGAATAAGCTAATTGTAAAACATGATTGCATGCCATCGTGCTCGCATAGCATGACAAAGTCTGCGATGGTGAGCCTGGGGAGCCATCAGTCCAATCCGCTGCAGGCGGACTCAGTTACAATGCAAATTCCATAGCAGAGTCGATAATGCTACGAAAGTGCTCTAATAATTGCTTGGCAGAACTGCGGCAAATCGGCGGGTGAGCGCGAGCTGATAAGATTGCCATCAATAACAACAGGCTCATCGTGGTAAAGGACGCCGGCGTTTTCTAAATCCTCCTTAATTGCAAAAAAGCCTGTCATATGTCTCCCTTTGACGATCTTCGCAGAGATAAGCACCCACCCTGCATGACAAATCGTTGCGATGACCTTCTTCGCAGCATCGAAAGCACGGACTATCTCCAGGACCTGCTTTGACCGACGCAAACGGTCCGGGGCATACCCTCCCGGTATCACCAGCGCATCATACCTCTGTGAATTCACGTCGCTCACCAGGATGTCGGGGACAACGGGCATCCCCTGCTTTCCTCTGTAAGTTTTCTTTTCAGGTGCAGCAACTGTTACTGCAGCTCCTTCTTCCTCAAGGCGAATCTTCGGATACCAAAATTCGAGATCTTCATAAAGCTCTTCTACAATAATAAGGATTTTCTTGTCTTTAAGCGCATGCATCTTGAAGCTCATCAATCAAGTTACCAGCCCTCAATCTATGGTTTCAAACCGATTTGATCAGCGATGCTCTTCATAGCATCGATCACAAACTGAATATGCTCATCGAGGTCGACGCCAAGTTCTTCAGCACCGTGAAGTATGTCATCTCGATTCACGCTCCGCGCAAAAGCTTTGTCCTTCATTTTCTTCTTGACTGAACTTGCTTCCAGATCCATGATCTTTTGCGGTCGAACGAGAGCTGCTGCAGTAATAAAACCGCAAAGCTCATCGCACGCATACAGCGTCTTTGCCATAAGAGTATCACGAGGGACTCCAGTATATGTTGCATGACCAAGAATAGCGTGCCGAATTTCTTCAGAGACCCCTCGCTCCTTCAAAATCTCCGACCCTTTCAGCGGGTGATCCGGAGCAGTGGGATACATCTCGTAGTCGAAATCATGAAGGAGCCCAACTATTCCCCACATTTCTTCGTCCTCTCCAAACTTCCGCGCGTAGGCACGCATCGCCGCCTCCACCGCAAGCGCGTGCTTAATCAGGTTCGCATTTTTCGTATACTCACTCAAAAGTAGATATGCTTCACTTCGTGTCATAGCTCTTCCCCATTTGTCCTTACAAGGTTAACTATTCAAGGAACGAAAATCAAGGTTGAAAGTCAATGCGAAGCTCACTATATTGTGTTAAGAAAAAATTGGGGTACAGCCATGGAGCTAATTAATTCTGAGATACAGAAATATCTTGTCGATCTCCTTCCGCCGCGAGATCCAGTGCTCGCGGAGATGGAAGAAGTAGCAGCCCGTGAATCGTTTCCTATTGTCGGTCCTCTTGTCGGTAATCTGATCTACCAGCTTGCCATGATGATTAATGCCCGACGCATAATCGAGCTTGGTTCGGGATACGGTTACTCAGCTTTATGGTTTGCTCGGGCTCTCCGCGGAAGCGGAACAATAATCTGTACTGACGAAAATCCGGCAAATGCAAAACGGGCGGCGGAGTTCTTTAGTCGTGCTGGAGTGTCAGCTTCCATAGATTATCGTGTAGGCGATGCTGTAGCAATCCTGGATTCCCTCGATGGAGAATTTGACATTATTTTCAATGACGCACACAAGTACGATTATCCAAAGATTTTCTACAAATCTCTGCCCAAGCTCCGACGTGGTGGACTGTTGATTGCGGACAACGCCCTGTGGCACGGAAAGGTCCTTGATGTTCATCCAGATGAATCGACCGCAGCCCTGCTAACCTGGAATCGCCTGATCTATTCAACCCCGGACTTACTGACAACAATTATCCCTATACGTGACGGTGTATCCGTGAGCCTTAAACGATGAGAGCTCTACATGCTCATTAATCCAGCAGGAAAATTTCCCGGGGTTGGCACTGAAGACCAGCTTTTCCGATGCGACGTGCAGATGCTCAGCTCAGCCTTGCTCACCCCGCACCAGATAGCCTAAGCCCTGCTCTCCGTCCATCACGATCTCTAAGTGATGACCCTCCCTCTCATTTGCAACGGAAATGAGCTTCAGGCACTCTCTCAATTCACTGGCATCTGGCAAAAACTGAGGAAGGAAATTCTGAGCGTTATCAAAGAACGGTCGGTTCAGGAAATCGTCTGAATCGTCAAGGTAGATTGCAAGCGGATAGATTTGTGCCTCCACAAGGTCCTGAAAGAAGTGAGTTCCGTAGGACGGCTCTGGAGCTTCTCCTTCATTGGGCATGGCAATCTCAACAAGGGCTCGCGCATTGTAAATATCAGCGTAAGTTACCGGTACACCAAGCTGGCTATTCACTGAGCCCCACCGACCGGGACCGATGAGAATAAAGTTGCTCCCCTCCAACAGTTTGTTTAGACGTCCCACCGTACGTGCTACCTCACTGCGACGTGCAGGCTCACTCAATCGATAGTATCTCATCGGATCCACGTAGACAATGTACTCGACTCCACTCACCTGCCCTTGAGGAACCATCCGTGTCGCCAAGAGAATCTTGTCGTCCTCCGCGACATCAGCCGGCACAGTACGGAAACGCCCCCCCTGCATGCTGCTCTGCGGACGGCATTGAAGCAGATAGAAAGCAAAGCGTGGCTGCGGAAAGTCCGCTGAGAGATTCACAGCAAACTCAACGTCCACCGGAACTTGATAGTGTTTCTCAAGCGCGGAAAGAATTCCCTTCATGATCGAGACAAAATCGTCCTGCTGAACTAAATTGTCAAATGTCAGGACGAGCTTCTCCGGACGAATCTGGTATCCCACAGCGTACACCGGCGAAAGCATCTCTTCTTTTTGAACAGAGGCAACCCAATGGAGTGCCGGATAATCGACGTCAAGAACTTCATGAACAGGCAGTGTTGTGAAAGCATTGCGCTCAATGTCAATCAGGTCAATGAATCGTTGGGAGTAGTACTGGATCGCCTTTGGCATTACTTCAGGCTTAAGATTTGGATGACTTAGTGCTATGAGACGTGGATAATCTTCCCCAACTCGTTCCAGGGCTCTTGTCCCGAGACCGAGCACCAGGCGCACGAATCCCTCCTCGCGGCGCAACCGTGGGCTCCATACGATCGGGCTACGACTGAAAGCAACTCCTGCTAAATCAGGAAAAAAATATCCACGATGCGGATTGCCAACCACTTCCTGCAGAAGGATTGCCATACGCTCGTCATAATCGAGCAATCCCATCCGCCGCCGATAGAGAAGTGCATCCGGACTAAAAATGCTCGCATAGACCCTGCCTATAGCTCTTATAAGATCTCGGAGATTCTCTTCCAAAGTGCCCTGGTTAGGACAGAAGAAACTGGCGTACTTGCCCGCAAAGGATGTCCCAAAATTATCCTCGAGCAAACTCGACGAGCGGACAATAAGTGGCTTCTTCCCTATCTCCTCAAGAACCGCCCGCAAGCCAGCCTCAATCTCCTCAGGAAACTGCCCACGCTCGCATTCCTCGCGTATCTGAGGATATTCCTGGCGAATCTCCTCAGGCGATTTATATTTTTGATTGAAATATTCCAAGCCGTTGAACGCCATGAAGTCATAAACAACATCAGCACCCACGAAATACGAGCGGGGTAATGTGACACGCTCTGCAATCTCAGGGTTCGCAGACTGGAGAATCTTCCAGGCAAGTAGCATGCCTCCAGCCTTTCCTCCAATTTTCCCGTTACCAATCCGTCTTTCCTGGATGAATCTGAAATCGGAGGCATGAAACCAATTCTTCGCAATGCGAATGAAGTTTAACTGATCGCTGATCATTGTTTTGATCAGGACAACAATAAGCTCTTCTAAGTCGTGATGAACCTCTGCACGTTTGTCCTTAGGGAGGGCTTCAAATTGCTCAGCCTGGCGAAGAACAAGATCAAGAGGAGCTAATTCTGGATTGAAGTTGAGTGCTATCTGACTTCGATTAGTGCTTTGACGCGGAAGCACCTCATCAACGATCTGATTAAAAAGATCAATAGGCAAGTTGTTGGCAAAATAGAAATCGGTCAAGTAATCGCGGATTTGGGTCAGACGTTGCTCCCATTGGCTGGCGTCTTCTTGCACAAGAGGACTTGTTAATCCTTCACGGCGTTGAGAGAGCAAAGCTTTTTCACGTACCTCCTGCTCAAAGCGTTCTGAGGTAATCACGCCGCGCTGATAAAGCTCTTCTCGCATTCGCGCACGAATCCGACGCGCCAGAATCGGAAACTGTGCAATTCGCAAATGGATCAATAGAATCTGTGGTACTTCGACTGAAGGTTCTGCCATTTTTGAATTTCAATTCACAATAGATAAAGAAAAGCTCGGGCGGTCCGCATCGCGGCGAGGACCGCCCTTGTTTAGAAAGCAGAGTTCTCTCATGCCCAACCGCGGAGACGCACCGCCTCAGCGACACGGCTTACCGCAACAAGGTAGGCTCCAAGTCTGTTATGAACCTTCCGTGCCTGTGCTTCACGATGCACAGCGTGGAAGGCTGCTGTCATCTTCTTGTCCAGTCGCTCATGAACCGTCTCTTCATCCCAGTAATATCCATAAGCGTTCTGCACCATCTCGAAGTAAGAAACGGTGACTCCCCCGGCGTTGCACAGGAAATCCGGGATCACATATACGCCGTTCTGGTGAAGAATCTTGTCTGCTTCCGGAGTTGTTGGTCCATTCGCCAACTCAGCAATGACTCTCGCCTTAATACGACCCGCATTGGACTGAGTGATGACATTTTCGAGCGCCGCGGGGAAAAGGACAGTTACATCCAGCTCAAGAATTTCCTCGTTGCCGATACTCTCAGCCCCGGGGAAACCAACGACCGATCCAGTCTTCTCCTTATGAGCTATAACCTTCTCGAAGTCGAGCCCTTTAGGATCATAGATACCACCCTTGGAATCGGACACAGCTACAACTTTAAGCCCAAGGAGCTCTATACCGAGCTTATGAGCAAAATAGCCGGCGTTTCCATAGCCTTGGATAGCAGCAGTTGCTCCTTTCAGGTTAATGCCGAGAGCTTTCCCTGCTTCACGCAGGCAATAGATTCCACCTCTGGCTGTGGCATCGCCTCGCCCAGCAGATCCGCCGAGAGGCAATGGCTTGCCGGTAATAACCCCGAATTCATTATGCCCTCTCAGGAAGGAAAATTCATCTGCCATCCAAGCCATAATCTGTGGTGTTGTATAGACATCAGGAGCTGGCACGTCCATATCCGGACCTAAGATACGTCCTACTTGACGGATGTAGGCCCGACTCAGCCGTTCTATCTCGCCTGGGGACATCTCTTTCGGGTTACAGATGATGCCTCCCTTGGCACCGCCGAGCGGGATATCCACAACAGCAGTTTTCCATGTCATCCATGCCGCCAGAGCACGCACAGTATCGATCGTCTCCGCGGGATGGAAACGGATACCACCCTTTGTCGGACCACGGGCATCATTGTACTGTACACGAAATCCATGAAAAATTTTTGTCTTCCCATCATCCATTTTCACTGGCAGCGTCACATGAAGTTCCCGCATAGGCCAGCGCAGGAATTCGTGAATCGCCGGATCGAGTTTGAGAATCGCCGCAGCTTCATCAAGTTGCTGCTAGGCAATTTCAAATGGGTTCATCGTTGTCTGAGTTGAAAAAGCTACTTGTTGCATAGTTTGCTCCTATGATTAGGTGATTAAGATGATCCAGTTATTTGAAAGGAAGTATTACAGCACAAAGAGATCAGGTTAAACATGATTGAGTAAAATGTTCAACTATCAGATATCAGATTACTGTTGTTTCCTACATCACTTTACAGGTGCTCCACTCGGCACCTCAGTGTCTGGTGTGAGCAACGAAAGTGTTCCAGCCCCATCATCCACAGCAAGGAGCATCCCCTGTGATTCCACACCCATGAGCTTTGCTGGCTGAAGATTCGCAACGACGATAATTGTTTTCCCGATAAGCATATCGGGGGTATAGTGTTCCCCAATACCTGCGACGATCTGGCGCGGTTCCCCACCAACATCAATCTGAAGTTTGATGAGCTTCTTTGATTTTGGCAGACGCTCTGCAGCGAGAATTTTCGCTGTTCGTAATTTGATGCGTCGAAACTCGTCAATGGAAATTTGCTCATCCTTTACTGGTGCCATTTGAGGTTTCAAACCAAGCTTTGTCAATTCTCGTTCTATAACCTCATCTTCAATTTTTGTGAACAAGATTTGAGGTTCACCAAGCTTTTGACCTTCTGGGATATCTGCCTCGCCTGCTGCATCCCAGAGCGCACCGGCAAGTGGACCGGACTCTCCAAGCATCTTCCACATTAGCCGAGTCGTAAACGGAATGACTGGTTCAAGCAGCACAGTAAGGACACGAATTGCTTGAAGTGATAGATGAATTGTTGTTGCGCATTGGGGATGATTGCTCCTCAATGTTTTCCAGGGCTCGGAGTCATTGAAGTATTTATTTGCAAATCGTGCAAGGTTCATTGCTTCAACGATAGCATCCTTGAAGCGAAAGTTTTCATAAAGCTCTCCAACGACTTTAGGAGCCTCTCTAAGCCGTCTCAGCAATTCTTCATCTCGATCACTGAGTTCACCACGCGCCGGAACAAATCCTCCAAAGTTCTTCTGAGCAAACGTCATAGTTCGATGAACAAAATTCCCAAGTGTGTCAGCAAGCTCATTATTTACCCGTGCCTGAAAATCCTTCCAGTAAAAATCTGTGTCCCGATACTCCGGAAGGTTTACCGCAAGAGCATACCTTAGCAAGTCAGGAGGAAATGTTTCGAGGTAGTCCTTCAAATAAATTGCATAGTTCCGACTCTTGGAAAGTTTTCCCCCTTCAAGATTGAGGAACTCATTCGCAGGGACATTGTCCGGTAAGATATAGCCCCCTTTCGCCATGAGCATTGCCGGGAAGACAATGCAGTGAAACACTATGTTATCTTTCCCAATGAAGGCAACATATTTCGTGGCATCGTCCTGCCAGTATTCCTTCCACTTTTCAGGCATACCGATTCGCTCAGCCCACTCCTTCGTCGAGGAGATATATCCAAGAACAGCCTCAAACCAGACATAGAGAACTTTATCCTCGTAGCCTTCAAGAGGAACCTTCACCCCCCATCGGAGATCGCGGGTCACGGCTCGATCTTCAAGCCCCTCAGCAAACCAGCTTTCGCAATACTTTCGCACATTCTCTTTCCAGTCAGTTTTTGACCGCACATACGCTTCAAGCTGAGGCTGGTACTCTCCGAGGGGGAAATACCAGTGCTTCGTTGTGCGAATGACTGGTGCTCTGCCGCAAATCTTGCATCGAGGATTAATAAGCTCACGAGGATCCAGTAGGCTACCACACTGTTCACATTGATCACCCCGTGCTTCAGTATAACCGCATACAGGACAAGTCCCTTCAACGTATCGGTCAGCGAGGAACATTCGATCCTGTTCGCAATACAACTGTTCTTCTTCCTTCTCCCTTAGAATTCCCTTGTGATAAAAATCAAGGAAAAATTCTTGAGCTGTCCTGTGGTGAACAGGTAGCGTTGTTCGCGAGTAATTGTCGAAGGAAATCCCGAATGCTGCAAATGCATCACGATTCATCGCATGGTAACGATCGACGATGACTTTTGGATCCACTCCTTCTTTCTCTGCTGCAATTGTAATGGGGACCCCATGCTCATCGGAGCCACAAATGAAAACGACGTTCCGTCCCTTCAGCCGTTGATATCGAACGTAGAGGTCTGCAGGCAGATAAGCGCCAGCGAGGTGCCCAAAATGGATAGGACCATTTGCGTAAGGTAATGCTGCAGTGACGAGGATACGTTTTGGGGGTTCAGGATGCAAATTTGACCTCCGACAAGTTATGCATCGTACTCAAGAGATTCATTGTACAGGTCGTGATCCGAATCAACAGCGGGTCCACCGTGAGCGGTCTCAAGCTCCTCGTTCAACGCCAGCATATCTTCCAGCTCAAACGCCAAACAGCACTTCAATCGCCCGCACTGTCCAGAGAGTTTCACAGGATTCAAAGGGAGATTTTGCAGACGTGCATGCTGCGTGCTGATGTGATAAAAGCCCCCGATCCACATTGCACAACAAAGTGGGCGTCCGCAGCTACCAATTCCGCCAATACGCCTTGCTTCGTCCCTGGCGCTTATTTGCCGAAGCTCAATGCGAGTCCGATACACCGATGCAAGATCTCTAACAAGCGACCGGAAATCGACTCGTTTATCCGCAGTAAAGTAAAACGTGATCCGATTCCGATCGAACTGGTATTCCACATCAACAAGTTTCATCGGGAGTCCATGCAGGGGAATTTTTCTCTGGCACAATTCAAACGCCTCTCGTTCACGAGCCGCATTCTCCTGATGCTGTGCTAGGTCCTGAGCTGTAGCCTTTCTAAGAACAGCAAATTCCACGAGATTCTTCTTTTCAGGATGCGAGCTTGAAAGCTGGGTATTGCCAGACTCCTCTTCGACACAGACTAAAGTGGACGCTACATCGGACCCCTTCTCTCCAAACTGCTGAGGAATTGTTTTTGCTCTCCTATACATCGCAGCCCACCGCAGTTGCGCCAATTTCCCGGTGAAATGAACTCTCCCGATATCAATCCCCTTCTCAGCTTCAACAATAACATAGTCACCAATGTGTAGATCAAGCTGAAACGGATTCTTATAAAAAGAACGTCGTCCTGCTTTGAACTGAACCTCGACATACTCCCCAGCCGATTCCGTTCCCCTCAGATGATCGAGATCGTAGATCAAGCGCGCTACTCCGCAGCAACTCTCCGGAAAAGGATCACCATCCGAAGCCTCAGTCGAATTGCCAAGCAACAATTTCTCAACAAAATTACTGAGTGCGCTGTTCTTTTGAGAATCACTTTGTTCGCTCTCATCTTGCTTGCGTTCTGTATCAAGAGTGTTCATATCTTTCTCCTTCTCACCTCAAATGTGTGAGCCTTCGATCAACTGGATCGGCGCGGCATGAGATTCAGCAAGATCTCGTCGTAGGTCCAATGCCAGCAATGTCAGAGCTAAGGCGGTATTGACATTCCGATCAAGTGCTCGAATAGTCGCCTCAACAGTCTTTAAAGCACGCTCGACCCTCCCTGAATTGAAGATGGAATCAGGGTAAAGGTCAACGAACCGCTCTAATCTCTCTCTCATATCAACGTTGAAAATAAGTTCAGGGCTTCCTGTCTGGACAAACATAACGTCGCGCAGCCAGGAGAGCATCAGTTCAAGACGATGAGCGAGGAGTTCTCGGCTTTCTCCTGACCATTGCTCAATTTTTTCCACTAGCGCAAGATACTTCCCAGCTACCGAGTATCCGATGAAATCCACAACTTCTCGTCGCCATTCCTGTAAATCCCGACTGAGCAATTCAACAGCTCGCCGATAATTTCCACATGAGAGCCGAGCCGCTAACTGTGCCTGGCTTTGTGCAACGCGATGTCGAACAACAAGAGCGTGGCGAATATCCTCTTCCCTTAGAAAATCGAACTGTACATTTTCACACCGAGAAATAACCGTAGGTCGCAGTCGCTCTGGGTATGCACTTGTCAGGATAAATATTGTTCTCGGAGGAGGCTCTTCCAATGTTTTCAAGAGTGCATCAGATGCTTCTTCGTTCATTTCGTCAGCATTGAAGATGAGGATCACCTTCCAGTGTCCAAGCGAAGAGCTCAATGAAGCAAAACGACGCATAGCTCGAATGCTCTTGATCCGAATTTCCGAGGCACGAGGCACAGCTATGCGGTGATATGGATCGCGGGCTTTCGCCACAAGCTCAGCCTTGATGGTCTGAACTTCTGATTCACTGAAACCATCAAGTGGGTCATTTGATTCAGAGGATTTTCCCCCTGGCAATGCAAAGACAATCTGGATATCTGGATGCTCAAGTGCGCTTGCTCGGCGGCAGCTCAGGCATGTCCCACATGCTTCGATGAGTTGGTCGGCATTAACAGCTGGAGACGAACAATTAAGTACCTTTGCAAATTCCAGTGCTACAGCATCTTTTCCGATACCCTCAGGACCAACAAAGAGATAGGCATGGGCAACCCGACCCTTTGAGAGAGCCGAGGATAGAAGCCGCTTCACACGCTCCTGGTTGATAATCGCTGACCAACTCACACAATAAAATTACGAAGGATTTCCTTGATTTCCAACGCTGTCAAAAAGCGTGACCGAGGCCAAAATGAATAACTCCATGGGCAAGAACATCGGAAAAGAACCTCTGCTGAAAAAACCATTGATGCTCCGACACTCCCTTAGGGTCGTATATGCGAATCCCGTAGTCGATCCTCAAAGGTCCTGCAATTGTATCGTACCGGAAGCCAATTCCTGAGGCGATGGCAAATTGTGAGGGTCGTATATCTGCGGGGGTAGCCCAGATATTTCCTGCGTCAAGGAAAGGCACAAGCCAGACATGCTCAAATGGGATTCCAATTGGCGAGCCAAGTTTACGTAAGCCATTCCAGCGTAGTTCAAAATTCATCTCGACCAGAGCGTTACCTCCAAATTCCGGCTTTGTCACTGCCCCCAGTTCCCGTGTCCTCCACCCTCGAACGCTTCCGCTGCCTCCTGCAAAAAAACGGCGATTCAATGGGATCGGAGTTGTATTCGAGCGGGCGAGAAGAACCGCCGCACCGAGTTTTATCTTCCATGCAAAAATCCCAAGTCTGTTTCCCCAGAGATCTTTATACCACCTCCCCAAAAGGATTACTTTCGCATACTGAGAAAACGGAAGCCCACCCATAGGAATTCCAAATTTCTTGAGGAGCAAGGGGAAAAGTCCAGCTTCTTCAATCACTCCAGAATTGAAAAAACCTGCACTGGGCGAAAAAACGTCATTGGTTTTGTCTCGCTGAAGTGTGAAGCTCAAGATGGAGTTAAACTGAGGTTTGTCTTCCTCAGCAAGAGTCAATGAGCGAAAATCGGGACTTACACTGTCCAGGGAGACTCGCTCCAGGCTCCAGTCCAGAAAAGCAAAAGTATAAGTTGCCCTCTGATTCACAATGCCGATCTTGTTTCTGAAGATCGTTTGCAAATACGCCAACTGTTTATCGGCTGTTGCGGTGAGCGACCAGTTTCCACTGGTACGATTGCTGAAAACGTATGGCTGAGTAAGCTGGAGAGTCAGCTCGGCATTGGCAACAAGATTTGGCTCTCGGAATCCGGTCTTAGTGATGATCCGTCCGAAATTCACATGCGTCAACGACTGGACACGGAATCGTCCACGGAGTGTTAGCCGACGTGCGCCACCAATGAAGTCCAAATTACTGTATCCCAATCCAATACCAAGATTGAATGCATTGTTTTCATCATTGGCAAGCACCTCAGGGGTCAATTCATTAAGTGGACGCGGCTGAAGCTGAATTATTATTGGAATGGGAACCCGGATTGACTCCGGTGAAGGGATGCTCATTTCAATTCGCACCGACTCAAAAACTCCAAGACGGTTGAGGTTTCGCTCGCTGTTATCCAACTTCTGCCGACTGTAAAGTTCCCCGGGACGGAAATCCAATTGCCGATAAACCACCGCCTCATCACGAACAGATCCATGAGTGCTCTTAATCTGAATATCCCCAAATGTGTACTGACCACCAAGAGAAAAGGTGATTGTGGGAACAACTTTATGCCGAACTGAATCGATTAAGACCTGGGAATTCTTAGAATCGACAGATGCATTGGGATACCCATGGTTACCGAGGAGAGTGATGATACGATTCCGATCTCCATTATATGCCTCAGCTGTAAAAGGCTCGCCAACGCGCATTAGCGCCTGGCTATTGATCTGTACAAGGAGAGCACTGTCAACTCCACTTAGCCCGGCAAATCGAACTGAATCGATCACAAATCGGGGTCCCTCAGAAATCCTGAATGTTAAAACCAGTGACTCTCCGTTTGAAAGAAGCTTCGTC
Organism: Bacteroidota bacterium; assembly: GCA_049973045.1. Lineage (GTDB taxonomy): Bacteria > Bacteroidota > Ignavibacteria > 0-14-0-80-59-12 > 0-14-0-80-59-12 > JBMFJZ01. Next base: position 195,139 of record JBMFJZ010000003.1, read on the forward strand.
GTTGTATCTACACGGGCACTGAAGAAGCCATGATCACGGTAAAAATTCTCTAAGCGAGCGATATCGGCTCCGGCAACGTAGGGATCGTAGAAAACCGGAGGACTTCCGAGACGTTCAGAGATATGCTCGTAGAAAAACTGTGAAATTGCTGAAGGAGAAACGCGTGTAAGAATACGGGAACGGAGAAGTTTCGAACTGATTTCTGAATTACCGACGAACTTTATCTCAACTATCTCCGGTCGGTTTTGAACTTCATTCGAGCTTTCACGAAGACTCTCAGATAGCAGTGCACCTTGGAGAATCGGGACAGGGACACCGAACGCGAGAAATAAAAAAACCATCCGCCAGAGGCAGATGGATTTCCTTACGCCAATTAGACAAAAAAAGTGATGCAAATTCTTCACACGAAGATGAAGATAATGATGCCCTCGCCTACGATGGAAGCTCGTTAGTATTCTTCCTCTTCGCCAAAATAGAAATCTTGATCCGTTGGATAATCAGGCCAGATATCTTCCATACTTTCGTAGACCTCATCACTATCTTCAAGTTCTTGGAGATTTTCGATCACCTCACGCGGTGCACCTATGCGGATAGCATAGTCAATTAGCTCATCTTTCGTAGCAGGCCAGGGTGCATCTTCAAGATAAGAAGCCAATTCAAGCGTCCAGATCATCGCTTATCACTCCTTACTTACCTTACTTATTTTGAAATTGAATATTTACTCACATTATAGAACAAGAAAATTAAACATCCGAATCAAAAGTTTCATTCACTGACACCCATAGAGTGAAACTCAATCGCCAACCGCCACGCCTCTCATACTGAAGCGAACATCGTCAAAGAAATAATCAACCGGGTTTTGTTTCACACCATCCTTAACAACTTCGTAATGAAGGTGAGGCCCACTGACAAGACCCGTTCTTCCACTCCTGGCAATCACTTGCCCGCGTTTAACCTTCATCCCAACGTGAACAAGTACAGCGGAAAGATGCGCGTAAATCGTCCGATATCCGTACCCATGATTGATCTCCACAACAATCCCATACCCACCTGCACTGTGGCCAGCGAACTCCACAACTCCATCACCAGTAGCAACAACAGGCGTCCCTACATCATTAAGGATATCGATCCCCTCATGCATGCGCCTGATATGAAGAACCGGGTGTATGCGCATCCCAAAGCTCTCAGGGTCATAATATCCTTCCATTGGTTTGATCGCAGGCAGATGTTGAAAGTATACTTTGTTTGACTCATATTTTCGTACAATCGCATTGTAGCTTTCTTCTTCCAGTTTGACCTCACGTTCGAGTTTATCCACTGACGTCATGATGCGGTTCAGAAGGTTTGCAACCTCTGCATTGCCAATCCCGACTTCAGCACGAGCTACTCTTCCTCCAGTACCGACGTTCCGTACATCTTCATCGATCGGAGGCAGATCAACCACTAAGCGGAGATTATTATCTTGCTTGGCAAGTCGGTCAATCGCTGCCTGGAGAGTCTTAACTTTCCCGTTCAACATCTTAAGATGGTTCTGAAGAACCTCGTTCTCGTTTTGCAGCGACTGCACGCGGTCGTAGCCAAGTGAAAGCACATCGCCGAAAAGATGATTCAGTGCAGTAATGATTGAAAGCGATACCAAAACTGAAAGTGTTAAAAGTGCAAAAAACTTGATCCGGAACCGCTTCACCTCTACCAGTCGCATCTCCTTGCCGGATACATAGTAAAGCTTATCATTCCATCTCATTGCAATCCTCCCTTTCATATGATACGGAGTTTCCGGGTGCCAAAGTTGCACCAGCGTCAAATGATAAGGCACATACCGGCTCGCGGTTGATCCCTCCCACCAACATCTTTTCTCACAGCTTGCCGCTCCTACACGATCGTAAAGTTGAAAATACACAATTTAATTGTATTTGTCAAGAATTTTGGATCGTAAATTTACCCCAAAAAGTCGCTTTACGCCTGGGGACAAACCTTCGCGAAAGGGTCAGCACAACAGGTAGCGATGGTAACCCTGAACCTCCGGGCTCGAATCCGCCGCCCTTGTAGCGGGAATGAAGTGGTATTGGGCATCGCTCTGGGCTAAATCCACCACCAGAGGCATTTTGCTGATTATCCTGCCAAAAGTGCCAAAAGTGGCTGAAAACGGTAATCTCCAGCTCAATAAAGGCATTCTGCCAGCAGTCCAAACCTCCTAACCAAGAATGCGTGTGTCACGTGGCGTGGCAAGCGTGTTTATAGAGGATTGCTCGGAAGGGGGCACACTTTCCTATGTGAAGCTTACCCTTATACGGTCTTGAACCATCAAAGAGAACAAAAGCAAGTGCACTCCCTGGTATGTACCTTGGCTGACTTTGCAGAGGCTTGGGCATCGTCATTTTCTCGTAACCCGGAATTGTCAACTCAAATTCTCTGCTCCTTGACATAACCAGAGAATTTTTGTATGGTTTATCGAAACGTTTCGACATGCCTCACAGCAGGGGCGTTCAATGTCCGTATGTTACCTGAAGGAGGTTAAATGACTGACGGCAAGCCAACGATAAAGGATGTCGCTAGGCGAGCGGGGACAGCTGTGAGCACTGCTTCGCTCGTTGTGAATAAAAAAGGTTACGTAAGCGCAGAGGTCAGTGCCAGATCTTTTATAATTGCCCTAATTAATTTTGGAAATACTATGTATAAAAAAGAAATTTTAATAATCTTCTTCTTGTTTTCATTTAATCTGTATGCACAAAATTTTTCCAATGGATTTAATTTTTATTTACCATCCAGTGATACAACTTCTCAAAAATTTTTACCTCAATTTCCCATTGATAAAATTGAAGATGATGAATTTGTATCTATCAATGCTGAAGGGAAATTTAGTGTAAAAGGGAGAAGAATTCGTTTATGCGGTACAAACTTTGGAGCTGATAATGCTTTCCCGCCAAGAGATAAAGCCGGACTTTTAGCCGGACGTTTGAGAAAATTTGGCTTTAATCTTGTACGCATGCATCATCTCGATAATCCATGGTCAAACAGAAGTCTTGTAGGCAAAAGCGATACACGAGAGATTATTCCTGCTTATCTCGACACTCTCGAATATACAATAGCAAAACTCAAGGAAAATGGAATTTATGTGAACATGAATCTCCATGTTTCAAGAACCTTCAGAATTTTTGATCAGGTTGCAGATTATGATTCGCTTCCAAAATTTGGAAAAGGTATAAATTTCTTTGACCCCTATATAAAAAGTCTTCACAAAGAATATGCACGTCAACTGCTTACTCATGTAAATCCATATACTGGCAAAGCATTGGTTAATGACCCGGTTATGGCAATGGTCGAAATTACTAATGAAAATTCTCTATATCGGTTCTGGAGAAATAATCAGTTAAAACCAATTTCATCTGGCGGTGTTTTACCATACTATTATTCAAAAATGCTTGATAGCCTGTGGAATGAATTTTTATTAAGCAAATATCAATCAACCCAGAATTTATTGGCAGCATGGAACAAAGGACAAATTTCATCTGTTCAAAATGAACAGGTAAAAAATGGAGGTTTTGAAAATCCTAATCCTCCAAATTACTGGGCTCTGGAAGAACATAATGGCGCTGATGCAGATACCTCACGCGATGATTCTGTTTCTTATAAAGGAAATTACAGCTTTAAAGTTATTGTAAAAAATGCTACTGGAACAAATTGGCATATTCAATTCAAATTACCTTCAGCTACAATATTAAAAGATTCTTTATATGCACTTTCATTTGCGGCTTGTTCAGATTCACCGAAAGAAATTGCTGTTAATATTATGAATGATAATTCACCATGGAATTCTTATGGATGGTATTCAATAAAATTATCAACAAACTGGCGAACATTTTCTTTTAGCATTAAAGCTCCCGAAGATAACAAAGGTCATACAAGATTGTCATTCAGTCTTGGCAAAGAAAAAGGAACATATTGGTTTGACGAAATTAGTTTTACAAAAGCCGGAGTTGTTGGTTTAGAACAAAATGAATCACTCGAATTAAAAAATATTGCAAGAATAGATTATTCAAAATGTGTTCAATACACAAATCAACGTGTTAAAGATATGTCCGAATTTTATATCAATCTCGAAAGAAATTATTTCAAGGAAATGATTTCGTTTTTGAAAGATACACTTGGTGTGAAAGTGCCAATTGTTGGAACCAATTGGAATGTAGGTCCAGCAGATTTAGCAGCAATGTCTGATGCTGATTATGTTGATAATCATGCTTACTGGGACCATCCGCGATTCCCATCAGGTGCACGGTCTTCAACTGATTGGCTTATTAACAATACTCCAATGGTAAAAGATAATAACGGCGGAACTATACCCGGTTTATTTGCTGGTGTTCCAATTGTTGGTAAACCTTTTACTGTTAGTGAATACAATCATACGTTTCCAAATCGATATCAGGTAGAATCAATTTTATTCATTGCCGGCTATGCTTCTTTTAATGATGCAGATGCATTTATGTATTTTGACTACAGCGAAGCTTTTGAATGGGAAAAAGATTTTATTGCTAATTTCTTTGGAATTAACCGCAATTCTGTTTTGATGTCGTTTTTTCCAACTATTGCTTATGCATTTAGAAATGGTTTAATCAAGCCCTCGTTAAATCCAATTCATATAAATTACACAGCAGATACTTTGTATGCCTTACCTAAGAATGATGCTTCTGGCTGGTATGGTCCTTCTTTTTACGATAGAAAAATTTCTCTCATTCATTCGATTAAAACAGAAAATTATTTTGGAACAAGCACGACTAACTTTAATCAGCTACCTCAAATTTCTGGTAATTCATTCACAACTGATACAGAAGAAATTACTTGGAATACTACTGATGGAACATTAACCATAGCTGCACCAAGACTAAATGGATTTACCGGATATCTTTCTAAATTAAAAGGAAAAAGGATTGGCGATATTTATGTGATTGATGTTCTCTCATCAGATGATTTTGGTGCTCTAACATGGTTGTCTTTAACAAACAATCCGGTTTCAAGTTCAAATAAATCTTTAATTACAATCGGCTCTAAAATTCAAAATACTGGAATGATCTGGAAAGGAACAACAACAGTTAATAATAATTGGGGACATTCACCGACTCAAATTTATCCATTAAAAATCAAACTCGATTTGATGATTTATGCTGATTCAATTAGAGTTTATCCGCTTGACAATAAAGGAAAAGAAAATTTATCACGGTCGTTTGTAATAAAACCATTTCAGACAAATCATTTTTTATTAGAAATTGACCAGTCAATTTATAAATCACTCTGGTTTGGAATTGAATGCTATGGAGAAGGAATAAAAACAAAAATTAATGATTATGGTTTAAGTCCCTTTAATTATAAATTGGAACAAAATTTTCCTAATCCATTTAATGGAACTTCAATTATAAAATATCAGGTTCCTGAAAACACAATTGTTAAAATAAAACTTTACGATATTTTAGGAAGGGAAATTAAAACACTCGTTGATGAATATAAGACCCCTGGCTATTATCAGATTGAAATGAATTCCGAAAATATTTCAAGTGGTGTATATTTCTGTGCTTTTCAATCAAATAATTTTGTAGATGTAAGGAAAATTGTTCTTATAAAATAATTCTGATAATTATTTATAATGATTAATTAAAAGTTCTATTTCAGATTATCTTGAATATAGTTTGGAACCTGAGAAGATAAATTTAATAATGTCATGCTGAACGAAGTGAAGCATCTTAAAAATTATTTTATGGAAAGATGTTTTGAAAATGTTTTTAGTATTTTTTGCATCAATTTTTGACAGAGCTTTGGGGTGAACGTAAGAATGAAAAACAATAAATTATATGAAAAACAAAATCGCCAAGTTATGAGATATCATAGCAGCTGGAGGGAACTGAGCGGCTATTTAAATTTGCTGCTTCAGAGGTAAGAATTGCGAAGGATTTTGAGGATCAAGTTTTGCAAATGCAGTTAGTACAAGCCAAGGCAGTAAAGACAGGTATGTTGCACTGGAGAGCAAGAAAATGGAGAACATCGGGGGCGCTATTCTGGCAACTGAACGACTGTTGGCCTGCCTCCAGCTGGTCCGCCATCGACTATGCGAAACGACCTAAGGCTTTGTACTATTGGTCGAAACATTTCAATAAACCAACGAAAGTGGTCTTTAAGAAAAGGAACGACTGTGTCATCCCGATTATCGTAAATGATTCATTGACTCCGTTCAGGGGGAAAATCATTATTGTCAAGCAAAAAGTTGATGGGGGAAAATTGTTTGAAATTTCCGCTAATATTAGTATTGAAAAAAATTCAATCTTGAGAGTCAATAAACTCCCTGTAGAGATTACGGCTGACGAAACAACTTTTCTTTACGCAAGGCTAATTGACATAGCCTCTGACGCTGCTGTTGACGAAGAAGACTTCATAGCAGTACCTTGGCTTGATTTTAAGAGGCCGGACATAAAATACGTTATAACGGAGCCCAGCCCAACCGAAAAGCTGGTGACTTTTGTCAGCAATGTCTTCATTCAGGGCGTTTACCTTGACCTTGGTGAAAAAGTTGGGGAAGTGTCGGACAACTTCTTTACGTTATATCCAAATGTGGAAAAGCAGGTGCTTGTGAAGTCTTATCTGATAAAAGACAATCTTCAAATTCGCACCCCATTAGTACAAGAATGAGATGCAGTGTCCGCGTCAATACAATTCCGGTCAGCCCTTTGCCTCGTTGATAGACAAAGATAGACCACGTTGTAAAGCAAGAGTTCAGTTTCTGCTAATACAAATCCTGCGTTCCGGTTAGAAACAGAGACAAATTCCCCTCGCTTCTTCTCAAGAGAAAATCCGTGCCAAGCAAAAAGCTCAGAATAGTGCTCACCGAGATCAGCAATTAATCATATCACTTGTTCCCAACAAGGGATTGCGCAGCAACAGACTCAGCCGCCTTTTTCACCTCTTCTTCGCTGCCAAGATAATAGTGCGAAATCGCTTTCAAGTCACCATCCAGCTCATACACTAAAGGAAAACCAGTTGGGATATTTAACTCGACTATCTCCTCATCCGAAACATTGTCGAGATACTTCACAAGTGCTCGCAGACTGTTCCCGTGTGCGGAAATAAGCACCCTTTGCCCGCTCTTTAAGACCGGAACAATGACCTCGTGCCAGTAAGGGAGAACTCGCTCAAGGGTGTCTTTCAGTGATTCAGTGGCTGGTAGTTCTTCCGGTTTCAACATTGCATATCGGCGGTCAAAGCGCGGGTGACGCTTGTCATCGAAGTCCAGAGCAGGAGGACGCACGGCGTAGCCGCGTCGCCATTGCTGAACCTGTACCGGCCCATATCGCTCAGCCGTTTCTTTCTTATTTAAACCTTGAAGCGCACCGTAGTGCCGCTCGTTTAACCGCCACGTACGATAGACCGGAATCCACATCAAATCCATATCATCAAGCACGATCCACAGCGTTCTGATTGCACGCTTCAAAACAGATGTGTATGCAACATCAAATGTAAAACCACCATCTTTAAGAAGAACCGCCGCGCGATGAGCCTCCTCTACACCTCGCTCGGAGAGATCTACATCTGTCCAGCCAGTGAACCTGTTTTCCAGGTTCCAGATGCTCTCCCCATGACGTAGCAGAACTAAATTAATTGCCATTTGCATTCTCCTGTGTGTACTCACATGAGTAGATTGCTCAATTTACTAATTCCCTGTAGCTGACCAAAGCTGAGGGGCAATTTCAGGTACTAAAATAAAAAAAAACGTTATGAATTACCAATGAACTCAACACCCGGCCCTGAAAGTGCACTTTGAACAATTTAATAGAATGACGGGGGCAAGTCATATTGGTCAAGCTGTTACATTGTTTGCCTGAGTCGCATTGTTTTTGTATATTAAATATTCAAGCTGCTCGCTGTTTTTGAAGTGTCTATGCTCAAAATCACATTATAAGGATATGCCATCCTTCGATTATGAATGGTTTGAAAGTCTTTTCGGGCAGGGCGAATACTGAACTATCAAAGAAAATCGCTAAAGCGATCAGGCAAGAGCTCGGTCAGGTTGAGATTAGAAATTTTAGCGATGGTGAGATTTGGGCGAAATATGGCGAGAACATCCGGGGAAGAGATGTATTTATAATTCAGCCCACATCTCCACCAGCTGAGAATTTGCTTGAACTTCTCATCTTGATTGATGCGGCAAAACGAGCCTCGGCAAGTCGGGTCACAGCCGTTATACCATATTTTGGATACGCAAGGCAAGACAGGAAAGACCAGCCACGGGTTTCTATTACAGCAAAGCTCGTAGCGAATCTTCTCACAACAGCAGGAGCTGATCGAATCATCACCATGGATTTGCATGCGGCACAGATTCAAGGTTTCTTTGATATCCCGCTCGATCATTTGTATTCAGCTCCAATCATTGTGAAATACTTTAAGCGTCAGCGTATTCCAAATCTTACAGTGGTAGCTCCTGATGTTGGTGGTGCACGCATGGCACGTGCTTATGCCAAGCGTCTTGGTGCCGACTTGATCCTCATCGATAAGCGGCGCCCCGGACCAAACTTAGCCGAGATCATGAATGTAGTCGGCAATGCAAAGGACCGCAATATTCTCATCGTCGATGATCTAATTGATACAGCAAGGACATTTGCCAATGCAGTTGAAGCTCTGAAGAACGCTGGAGCTCTGGATATCTATGGTGCCTGCACACATGCGATTCTTTCAGACAATGCTGTTGAACGAATTGAAAATTCTGCTGTGAAAAAGCTTATCGTGACTGACTCGGTCGCGCAGGGTCAAACATCAGAAAAGATTGTAGTGCTTTCGGTGGCTGAACTTTTCGCTGAGGCAATCTTACGAACACATAAGAATCAATCGATCAGCTCCTTGTTCGATATCGACAAAAATTAAGGGGAAGTTAAGAATGGCAGAAATTGTTCTTCAAGCAGAAATTCGACATGAGATAGGAAAACATGCAAAGCGTGTTCGCCGCGCCGGGAAAGTCCCCGGAATCTTTTACGCGCACGGTCAAACTCCAATCCCACTCACCGTGGATGAGCGGTATCTTCGCCCATTGATCTATACATCGGAGACTCACATTGTAGACCTTCGCATTCCCGGAGATACTGGAACACATAGCTGCATACTCAAAGATGTGCAGTTCGACCCTGTTACAGAAAAAGTAATCCATTTCGACCTTCTTGGGCTGAAGGCGGATGAGGAGATCACGGTTGAGGTTCCTGTTCGTCTTGTCGGTACACCGAACGGAGTAAAAGCGGGAGGCATACTTCAACATTCGCTTCACCGTGTTCCGATCTCTTGTTTACCAAAAAATATTCCTCAGCACATTGAGGTCAACGTCGAACAGATGGAGATCGGCGACTCAATTCACGCCGGTAATTTACCAAAGGGGGAGTATCGGATACTTCTGAGCGAGGATGCAACAATTGCTGCTATTGTTCCGCCGGCTATAATGAAAGAAGCTGCACCTGAAGCTGCGGAAGCGCCAGCCGAAGAGGAAGTGAAGGAACCTGAAGTTATTGGCAAAGGAAAGAAAGAAGAAGAGGAAGAGGGGTCGAAGGAATAATTACAAATCTAATCCGCAGAAGGTGGACTCTGAAACACAGTGTACTGCATGGTTGGTTTGGGAAATCCTGAGCGGGCATACGAAAGAACGAGGCACAATGTAGGATTTATGGTTGCTGACGAGATTGCAACGCGTCTTGACGTTCGGTTCCGGGAGGGTACCGGAGAATACCTCATTGCAGAAAAGACGTATGGTGGCGACCGGGTCGTCCTCATCAAGCCAACAACCTACATGAATAACAGTGGTTTTGCGGTCAGGGATGTGGTGGATAAGCTCAATGTAGATTTAAGTTCACTTCTTGTGATCTGTGACGATTTCAATTTGCCTATTGGCACGATTCGCATCCGCCTGCAAGGGAGCGATGGAGGGCACCACGGATTGGCATCGATCATTGAGCATCTTGAAAGCATCGCCTTCCCTCGCCTGCGATGTGGCATTCAGAGCAAATATATGCCACAAGACCGTGCTAAACTGGCTGATTTCGTCCTCGACGTGTTTGCAGAGGACGAGCAACCCATTGTCAAAATGATGATCCAACGGGCAGCCGATGCTTGCCTGCAAATTCCCTTGAAAGGAATTCATCGCGTGATGAACGAGTTTAATCAATAAATCCACGAATCCCTGCTCCTCAACCCGCTACAAAGTGGCGGGATGACTTGGAGCCGTATCACAACGTCCGAAGGGAGGTGAATCAATCTGACAGCACCAAAACGAATCTACGAAACAACGTTCATCATCAACTCTTCTCTTGAAGATCCTCAAATCGAGTCTCTGATTACGAAGGTGCAGGATTTCCTCGTGAAGTCAGGGGCAGAAGAATTGAAAGTGAATCATTGGGGGAGAAAACGCTTCGCCTATCCTATTGAGGCGCGGAACAACGGATATTACGTCTCCATCGAATTCACAGGAGCTGGAGAAATAGTCCAAAAACTTGAGCGCATGTATCAGCTTGAAGAAAACATTCTCCGCTACTTGACAATCCGCCTCGAGAGCAAAGCTTTGAAGGCTCGTGAGAAAAGTGCTGAACGCGAGCGCCAAGCTGCGCAGGCTCTGTTGGAAGAGGCAGAAGAGGAACTCAGTTTCCTCGATGAGGATACCGAAGTCTCTCCAGAAGAAGATGAGACAGCAGTTTGAGATTTTCCTCAGCAAAGAATCTGTAGGGGCATCTGATGGCAGACCTTAGGATACCAGAATTGAACAACGTGATCATTGCTGGCAACTTGACGAAGGATCCTGTGTTCCGCCAGACTACCAATGGAACTCCGGTAGCAAATTTCTTCATCGCCGCAAATCGGAGATACCGCGATGCCAACAACCGCTGGCAAGAAGAGGTTTGCTACGTTGGAGTTGTGGCATGGAACAAACTTGCGGAGAGTTGCCGCGACCATCTTAAGAAAGGGAGCGCTGTCTTGATTGATGGCGAACTCCAGAGCAGAACACTGAAAGGAGACGATGGTTCATCTCGGAGCATAGTCGAAATTAAGGCGCGTCGTATTCAGTTCCTAAATAGACGCAGCAATAGCGCTACAGTTCAACCTACAGTCTCCAACGAGCCCATGGCTGATACCGAGGTCAACCACCAGGAACGAATTGAGGAGGAGCCGTCGATCTTCGAGGACGATTCATTTGATAAATTCCTCACTCAAGAAGAGTCGGAACTTTTGCGAGGGAACACCGATCCCTCTTCACTGAATAAAACATGATGTATTGAATCCGTATTTAATAAAGGAGTAGCGTGTGGCAAAAGAAATAACTTCGAAACGCAGGCGTATTTGCCGCTTCTGTGAAGCGGGCGACGTGTACATCGACTACAAGGACGAGAAAAAACTAAGCCGCTTCATCACCGAGCAAGGAAAGATCATCCCGAAGCGTATAACTGGCACTTGCTCAAAACACCAGCGCCAATTAGTGCGTGCCATCAAACGTGCGCGGCACATCGCCTTGCTCCCATTCGTTTCAGAAGCAATTCGATAACCTTTCCCTTCGTAAGGAAAGCACGATAATACATCTACAGAGGATTAACGCATGAAAGTTATCTTACGGCAAGATTACGAAAGGCTTGGCAAGCTCGGCGACATCGTTGATGTTAAAGATGGATACGGACGGAATTTCCTTATCCCTCGGGGCATTGCTTACGAAGCAACTGAAGGTAACCGCCGAGCCATAGAGGAGGAAAAGAAACAGCGCATAGCCCGCGAAGCAAAAGATCTCAAAATTGCGGAAAAACTTGCAGCCGAACTTGAGAAGGTATCTATCACAATCCCGATGAAAGTCGGAGAAGAAGAGAAGCTTTTCGGATCGGTCACCGCACAGCACATCGCAGAGGCTCTTAAGGAAAAAGGCTATCCAATTGAAAAGCAACAGATCGAAATCGAGGAACCGATTAAAACGCTCGGAATCTATACGGTGAATGTGAAGCTTCACCGCACAGTTACAGGTAAGGTGAGAGTTTGGGTAGTCGCAGAGTAGAAGAAATGCGCTTGAACAGACGATATGCCACGAACTTCCCGGTAAGCCGCAACGTTATTAGGAATGAAAGGACATCCTGGTTCATTACAGGATTGCATATACGTTAGCACATAGTCTGAGACCAAGACTTATCTTAGCCTTCAACATCTTGGTCTCCCTAAATAAGGAGCATAAAACTCATGGGAAAATCAGTTAAGGATCTTGAAGATGTCACTATTCGGTTTGCCGGAGATTCCGGCGACGGAATGCAACTGGCTGGAACGCAGTTCACAACAGCAACAGCTATGGTAGGGAATGACCTTAGCACATTCCCTGACTATCCTGCTGAAATCCGTGCTCCTGCCGGAACAACTTACGGGGTGAGCGGCTTTCAAATCCGTTTCGGTGCAACTGATATTCTTACACCTGGCGACCTCTGTGATGTTCTCGTGGCAATGAATCCTGCCGCTCTCAAGGTCAACTTGAAACTCCTCAGAGCTGGCGGAATTATCATCGCGAACGTTGACGGGTTCACAGAGAAAAACTTGAAACTCGCCGGTTACACAAGCAACCCACTCGAAGATGGGTCACTACGCCAGTACGAAGTCTATCCTATCAACATCACGAGGCTAACTGAAGCCACGCTTGAAGATCTTAAGCTTTCCCCAAAAGTTATCGACCGGACGAAGAATTTCTTCGCCCTCGGTCTGATGTTCTGGATGTTCAGCAGGCCAATGGAGCCAACCATTGAGTGGATCACTAAGCGTTTCGCAAAAGAGCCAGCCCTTGTTGAAGCGAACCTGCGTGTACTTCGCGCAGGGTATCATTACGGCGACAGCACTGAAATTTTCACTTCTCGCTATCGGGTGAAGCCCGCTCCTCTCCCGCCGGGGAAGTATCGAAACATTTCCGGAAACGAAGCAGTCGCACTGGGACTTATCGCCGCAGCCCATAGAGCTCATCTACAGCTCTTTCTTGGAAGCTACCCTATTACACCAGCAAGTGACATTTTGCATGAGCTCTCAAGATACCGTGCCTACGATGTGAAAACATTTCAGGCAGAGGATGAAATTGCCGGCATAACGAGTGCTCTCGGAGCTTCATTTGCTGGCGCATTAGCAGCAACAACGACAAGCGGTCCAGGGCTCTCGTTGAAACTCGAGGCGCTTGGCTTGGCTGTCATGACTGAGCTTCCTCTTATTGTGATCGACGTACAGCGCGGCGGGCCAAGCACAGGCTTACCGACAAAGACAGAGCAAGGCGATCTGCTTCAAGCTATGTACGGGCGCCATGGTGAAGCTCCCCTCCCTGTCCTCGCTGCACGAAGTCCAGCGGACTGTTTCGATACGGTTTTCGAAGGAGCGCGCATCGCCCTGAAGTACATGACCCCTGTTATTGTCCTCACCGATGGATACCTAGGCAATGGGTCTGAGCCTTGGCGCATCCCGAATCCGAGCGATCTCCCAGATCTCACACCGAGCTTCTCAACGGATCCATCAACCTTCAAACCTTATCTACGCGATGAAAAAACACTAGCTCGACCGTGGGCTTTACCAGGCACACCTGGACTTGAACACCGCATCGGCGGACTGGAAAAAAAGCATATCGATGGAACGATCAGTTATGATCCCGATAACCATGACCTTATGGTACGCCTGCGTGAAGAAAAGATCGAGCGCATTGTCAATGATATCCCACCTCAAACAGTCGATGGCGATGAGGAGGGCGAGCTGCTTGTCGTAGGATGGGGAAGCACTTATGGCGCTATTCGGTCTGCAGTTCATCGAAAGCGCTCAGAAGGCAAGTCAGTTTCCCATCTCCATATTCGATATCTAAATCCGTTCCCTAAAAATCTCGGGGAAATTCTCTACCGATTTAAACATATCCTCGTTGTGGAGATCAATCGAGGGCAACTGCTGAAGCTTCTTCGAGCAAAGTATCTCATCCCGGCCCTCGGATACCACCGTGTGGCTGGGCTACCTATTCCTTCAATCAATATTGAGCAAAGAATTGATGAAATTCTAAGAGGTGAACGATAATGGATACCGTAGGACATGATGTTCAGCCCGTACCTTCAGTGAAGTATACAGCAAAGGATTTCCAATCCGACCAAGATGTGCGCTGGTGCCCGGGATGCGGCGATTATGCAATCCTGGCTCAGGTTCAACGAGTGCTTCCGGAGTTGGGCATACCAAAAGAGAAATATGTTATTGTCTCCGGCATCGGATGTTCAAGTCGCTTCCCATATTACATGAGCACTTATGGGGTTCATGGTATCCATGGACGTGCGACTGCAATAGCTACTGGAGTTAAATTGGCGAACCCCGACCTTTCTGTTTGGGTGGCAACGGGAGACGGAGATGGTCTCAGCATTGGCGGTAATCATCTCATCCATATCTGCCGACGAAATGTCGATGTGAACATCCTTCTGTTTAATAACGAGATTTATGGCTTAACAAAGGGACAGTACTCACCGACCTCTCGGTACGGGCAGATCACTCGCTCATCACCGATGGGAAATATTGATCATCCATTTAATCCCGTTCTTCTGGCTCTTGGTGCAGAGGCGACATTTGTCGCACGAACAATGGATCGTGACCAAAAACATCTTCACGATGTTCTCAAGCGTGCCGCCGAACATAAAGGAACTTCTTTTGTGGAGATTTATCAGAACTGCGTGGTGTTCAATGATGGTGCGTTTGCTATCTTCACGGACAAAGAAACAAAAGATGAAAATGTTGTCTACCTCGAGCACGGCAAACCGTTGATCTTTGGAAAGGAGCGAGACAAAGGTATTCGGCTTGAAAACCACCGCCCAGTTGTCGTCTCTTTGAAAGATGGCAAATACGGTCCTGATGATCTTCTTCACTACGATGAGAAAGATCCCGGTCTTGCTTACACAGTCGCACTAATGTCGAACTATCCAGGCATGCCACGGCCTGTCGGTGTCTTCGTCGATGTCCAACGGAATGTGTATGAACAGGACCTTCTTAACCAAATTAAAACGGCGAAACAGAAACACGGCGAAGCAACACTTGAAGCTCTCTTCAATGCAGGAGATACATGGGAAATCAAGGAAAAATAAGTCCACTCCGCGACAGAAAACGGAGTTTCCAACATGCAGTGCTCAACATGGTTTCGCAAAGAAAAAATCTGTTAGAGCATTTCTGTCCCTCTTGAGAAAAGCTCATGGTACAGCCTTTCTCGCAATCCCGACTGATGTCGGGACAGAATCTCAGGAGCCTCTCCTCTTACAATGAGGCAATACAACTCCTGCGCGAGTCAAGTTCCATTGTCATCACTACACATATCAATCCAGATGGAGATGGGATCGGCTCGGAACTGGCTCTCTCACGTGCATTGCGCTACGCTGATCGCATGGAGAACTCCAAAACGGGCTTCGATAAGCCTAAAACTGTTTCCATCATAAATGTAAACCCAACCCCAAAAAATTATCAATTTCTTGACATTGATCATGAAATTCGCACATTCGATGAAACACAGGATGCTCCAACGATTCTTCAAGCCGACTTGATCGTTGTCCTAGATACAAATCACCCCATGCGACTTCGAACAATGGAACCGTACGTCCTGCAGAGCAATGCTCAAAAGCTCTGCATTGATCACCATCTTGATACAAGCAATTTCGCTGATGTCTATCTTATTGATGAGGAAGCTTCATCAACGGGTGAAATCATCATGAAGATAGTGGAGGAATTGACGAACCACCAGATTGATCCGCAGATGGCTACATGCCTTTATGCTGCTATTATGACCGACACAGGTTCATTCCGTTATCCGCGAACTGATGCCGAGCTTCACCGCGCCATTGCCAATCTCTTGGAACTCGGTGCTGATCCAACATATATTTATGACCAAATCTATGACCAATGGTCACCAAATCGTCTCCGACTGCTCGGTAACGCTTTAAGCAACATCAGAGTTCTCTATGATGGAAAGCTTGCAATAATGACTGTGACTCAAGAAATGCTTTCAGCAACGGCAACAACCGAGGCGGAGACAGATAATTTCTCAACCTACCCAATGAGCATTGCAGGAGTTGTGGTCGGTGTTCTGCTGGTCGAATTACCGGATGGCGTTAAAATGAGCTTTCGGTCAAAGGGAGACTTGTGGGTTAACCGGCTTGCACAAATCTTCGGAGGAAATGGACATAAGAACGCTGCTGGTGCCCTTGTTTTTGACCGCCGTCTTGAAGAGGTTCAATCAGATGTGTTGCTGCATGCAGGTGAGTTTCTCAAATAGAAACTGTACGGCTCGTTCCAAGTTAAGTGAAGGCAAAATAATGTTAACGCATCGCACATCGGCGTGGATATGATTCGATTAGAGCTAATTCGTAGTCGTTTCAGAAAGCTACCATGGCACCGGGGCGCCATCGTGGTCGCTTTCCTTATACCCAAGGAGGAGACTGAACGGAAGAAAGCGTTGGAATATGTCAATTCACGAATTCCTCTCCCATCTTCCATTCTCAATGGAAAAGACTTCAAAGGAGAAGAATCTGAGGCAATGCTTGTCTATTCTGAGCAATCCGGGCGCTCACGCCGTGTTCTTCTTGTTGGTCTTGGCGAAATAAAAAAAGCTCCTTCTCCCAAGGAGAAAGAGGAAAAAGTTGATCATGTAGTTTTCAATCTCGAGCGACTCCGGCGCGCCGGGGCTACTGCCGCCAAATATGTAACTCAACACATCAAAGAGCAAAACCAGCTCATATTTTCTGTTCCACGCGACCTCATTGACCATCATGCCTTCGCCTCATCAGAAGAAGCACTCATAAGCCTGTTTGAGGGTGCTGCTCTCAGTATTTACAGGTTTAATCGTTATCAATCGAAGAAAAACAATGAGGGAAAACTCAGCACAATTGCTCTGCAGGTCGAAGAGGGAATAGATCCGGGGAGGGCACTGCAACGTGCAAAGGTAATTGTCGAAGCTGTATATGAGACCCGCGATCTGGTGAATGCACCAGCGAACGAGATTTACCCGGAGACATTTGCCAAGCGTGCACAAGCTATTGGTCGAAGAAGCGGCTTTCGGGTCACAGTCTTTGACGAAAAGAAAATCTCCTTGCTCGGGATGGGAGGAATCCTTGCCGTCGGTGCTGGTGCTCAGCAATGGAAGCCGCCGCGGTTTCTTATTCTGGAATATCGCGGAGGACAACAATCGGTGAAGCGATCGCCAATCGTTCTCATCGGCAAGGGAGTCACCTTTGATTCTGGTGGAATCTCACTGAAACCTTCAGCAAACATGAGCGAGATGAAGATGGACATGTCCGGAGCTGCAGCGGTTATTGGAACGTTCAAAGCAGCAGCGGAACTTCGGCTACCGGTCTATCTCGTGGGATATATCCCTCTCGTAGAAAATATGCCGAGTGGTTCAGCAATAAAACCCGGTGATATCGTCCGTATCTACGGCGGGAAAACTGTGGAAGTTGATAACACTGATGCTGAGGGGAGACTTATTCTCGCTGATGCCCTCTCATACGCACGCCAACGATTCGGCAAAAGACGACCAGAAGCTGTTATTGATCTGGCGACACTTACGGGGGCTTGCGTTGTAGCTTTAGGGCAGGTCGCCACAGGGATGTTCGGAACCAGCCGCGAAACCATGAACGCTCTACGCATAGCGGGTGAGGAAACGTACGAACGGGTATGGGAACTCCCGCTTTTCGATGAGTATGAGCAATTGATCAAGAGCGATATTGCGGATGTGAAAAACGTCGGCGGAAAATGGGCTGGTGCTATTACAGCAGCTTGGTTCCTGAGAAAATTTGTAGATGATCTTCCCTGGGTTCACCTTGACATTGCTGGCACAGCGATCCTCGAGGAAGCTACTCCCTATGCACCAAAGGGAGGTTCTGGTGTGGGAGTTCGGCTTCTGCTTAAATATCTGGAACATCGAATTAAATGAATGCCAAGGCACCATGATGCCGATATCTCGGCATCAATTGTTGAAGGTAAACTTGCTAAAATCGGGGGATTTTTCCTGATGAAACCGATCGTAGCCATCACAATTGGGGATTTTAATGGAATTGGGCCTGAGATAGCACTGAAAGCTGCTGTGGATAGGCACGTGCGGCAAATAGCTCATCCCCTTCTCGTCGGTCCGCAATCCATCTTTGAATACACAGCGCAAAAGCTTAGTATTGCAAAACATTTCGTCTTCACCAATGTAGACCGACAACTCCCCGCAAGGATGAGCGCAAATTCGATCCCTATTGTCGACATCCCCGGATACAGTGAACGTGACATTCGTTTCGGAAAGATCACCGCCCAAGCGGGCAAATGCGCCGGAGAAGCAATTGAACGTGCTGTCGGACTCTGCCTCAATGAGCTGGCCCACGGAATGGTAACCGCACCGATTTCAAAGGAGGCCTTCCACAAAGCTGGTTACCAATACGATGGACACACGGAATTCATCGCCGCTCTAACCCATGTGGCAAATCCTCTCATGATTTTCCTATCTCCTGATCTCCGCGTCGCTCTTGTGACAATTCATAGACCGCTCCGAGATGTCCCGTTTAGCATCACTCAGCCACATCTGACAAGGGTCGCTCAGCTTTTTGCGAAATCGCTCCAGAGCGATTTTGGCATTATAAAACCACGCATCGCTATGCTGGGACTCAACCCCCATGCAGGTGAACACGGCGAAATAGGAAATGAGGAAGAAACCGTCATACTCCCGACGATCGCTCTTCTTCGACGAAAAGGGATCAACGTTGCCGGTCCTTTCCCTGCAGATGCATTCTTCGGTGCAAAGCTGTATAAAGAAGCTGACGGTGTCCTTGCAATGTACCATGACCAGGGGCTCATCCCTTTGAAGCTTCTCTACTTCCATCAAGCAGTTAACTTCACAGCAGGCCTCCCTATCGTTCGGACATCTCCCGATCATGGGACCGCATTCGATATCGCAGGAGAAGGAACTGCGGATCCAACAAGTATGATCGCTGCTGTCACCGCAGCCGTGGAAATTATTCGCATACGGCATGGGTGAACCTGTACAAATGGCGACAGAGCGCCATGGCGCTTCAGCACTCATTGTTCCGCCTTATACAGAGCTTGCTCCAATTTATGACCACATCATGCAGCACGTCAACTACAAACAGTGGGCTCGATATGTGGTCAATCTCTTGGTACTCGCTGGACTTAAAAGCCGGAACCTTCTCGAAGCCGCTTGCGGTACTGGGACGCTAAGCATTCTCCTATCGCAGAAAAAATTCTCTATCACTGGCTTTGATAATTCTGATGCGATGCTTGCTATTGCAAAGAAGAAAGCAGCTGAGCAGCACGCCCCCATCGATTTTTTCCTTGCCGATCTCACATCGTTTGAAGTCCCAATACCGGTAAGCGGGGTCATCTGCCTATACGATAGCATCAATTACTTGCTCGAACCTGAATTAGTACACAAATTCTTCACCAATGCACACGCTGCACTTGTCCAGGGTGGTATCCTGATCTTTGATATTGCAACTGAACACAATTCGCTGAGCAATGCCTCATGTCTCGATGAACAAGGGAGCATAGGTGAAATATCTTATATGAGAAAAAGCTACTACAAGCCTGAAGAAAAAATCCATTACAATGAATTCACTATTAAGAAACCAGAGGGGACATTTCTTGAACGTCACCGGGAACGAATTTATTCTGTCGAAGAGCTCCGCAGGCTTCTACAACTGTCTCAATTTCACTTGCTTCATCTCTTCGACGGTTTCAGCTATAAGGAAGCTACGGTAAACTCTGACCGCATTCATTTCGTAGCACGAGCCTTCTAAGAATGGATACCAGCATTGAACTTTCTAATGTCACGTTTCAGCGCCGCGGACGCACTGTGTTCAACCGCATCTCCATGAGGATTGAATCAGGAGAACTTGTCCTGATCGTCGGTCCTACTGGCTCAGGGAAAACTACACTCCTGCGCTTGTTGCTCATGGATATCTTCCCAAATTCAGGAACGGTCCGCGTCGGTGAATTCACAGCCCCAGGTATCTCCAAGCGCGACATTCCGAAACTTCGCCGAAATATCGGATTCGTTTATCAAGATTTTCGCCTCCTCAACGATCGAACAGTGTACGAGAATCTCTCTCTCCTTTTCCACGCTACAAACTTAACCCGCCGCGATGAGAAGAAAAAAATTCTCTATGCCCTTGGAGATGTCGGTCTTGCTCAAAAGTACATGGCATATCCTACAGAACTCTCCGGCGGCGAGCAACAACGCGTTGCTTTCGCTCGTGCAATGCTGAATGAACCATTTCTCATCTTAGCTGATGAACCAACAGGAAATCTCGATGCACGCGCTGAAGCACAAATTCTCGACCTCATTCGCACAATCCACCACCGCGGCACCACGGTGATCATAACAACTCACAAGGAAACCTTAGCAAACCAACTCGAAGGAAAGATTTATCACCTTGACAATGGTCAAATCACGCTGCTGAGGGGGTCTTAAGAGTTAACCCCGCGCTCAATGCGCCGTAGTTCCGCACTTGGCGAATGAGCAATAAGTGTCATCCAGAGAAGGCAAAACTCAGAAGCTTAGGAACAGAGAAGTTACCAGCGATGCATTTGTTGCAGAAGGGAGACCGAACAACCCAAGGACGTTCTTCGACCCAATTTGAAAATGGAAAGTCCTGCTCTCAAGTTCGATGAGCGAAGACATTCCAAATCCACCCACTGTCCCATAGAAAGGACCCACGCCTAACCTCACCCACGAAACAGGTGAATAATCGAGCAGAGCATATAGGGATAATTGCCTGGGGATCAAAGGACTTGCAGTCAGCGTTTCTGAAAGACCGCCCCTTGTTCCAATAGTCCCCGGCAGCCAGCGAATCAGCGAAGAGGCATCTCGATAATAACCAACTTGCAGCAACAAGCGAGCTGGCATCGCAATTCGGGAACTTGTTCCATACGGAGTTGAAACCTGAAAAGCAGAGTCGAAGCTCCGTCGCTGTTCCGACGATGTTACGTCTGTTAACAAGAAACTCCCATCTACATTCCTCCCTTCTACATCCTTCGTCCATACCAAGTTCCCAAGGTCTACCACGCCCGCTGAGATCTGAATGCCGTTTGGCATGAGAAATTCGCCAAGTAGATCAATTCCCCACCCGAAACCACGCGGTCTACCCGGAAAAGAAATGTTGCTCGTCTGTGTCACCTTAAGATGCCCCGAAGCCTGAATTGAGTAATCGCTGTCCGCCGTGAACACTTGCATCGATTCCGCCATGACTCTCATAAGTGCAATGCCTTGAAGGAAGCTTGCGCGTCCATAAACTCGCAATACATTACCCTTTGGCAAAAGAAACTCCTTTGCTGATGCGAGCGAATACTGTCTCAGCCATGTGGCAATAGCCTGCGCATCATCGAATCTATATGTGCGCCCCGGAGCATTACCGAAGAACAATAGTTCAGGAAAATCTCTTGGTACTGCAACGGATGCAAACAACCGATCCTCGACGCCGCCAACCAGAACAAACTGTGAGATCCGCACACCCATTGTGAAAACATGTAGTGTACTGGTGAACTGCATAATCCCCTTGCCACCAGAAAAAAGGTCGAGAATACGGTTCTTCTCAGAGTCGTCAAGGTAAGGGGCATTCCCTGCAGCATCCTTGCTGAAATCGTCCTGAAGAAGCTTTAGACTCAGAACATTACTTTGCGCTTCAGCACTCAATCCAGGAATCTCAACAGCAACAGCATAAGAATGGGTGAGCAATTCATGTGACATTGAGAAAGCATTGGAGGCACTCCATGAGATAGCATCCAGCGGCATTGGCTTAAACGAATGCGCAACCTGTGCATGGAGTTTTCCTGCTGCCGCCCCAGAGTAGAAGCAAGAAAACACAAGAAGGATTCGGAGGAGCTTCCTTTTATTGTGATGCGACATGAACATTTGCCTCAAGCTTCGCCTTCAACGTAATGTAATCTGAGGTACGGAACTGAACCATTTTTTCATTCGCAGTAGCAAGATAAATCGTGTAAATTATATATGAGCTCCGCCGCACCGCATCAACATCGTCCTTGTTAAAAGAAAGCTGAAGCGTTCGTCGCGATGGATTCTGCGAAAATCCACTTGCATCGGTCAGCGCCGCTTCAACTGTTAATGAGTCCTGTCCTGGTTTGGGAATTCGAAGGAGCGGATGATAGAAAGCATCGGTGAACGTGAGCTGTATTGTAGCTCTCAGCGCAATACGATTCTCCACATCGAGCACAAGTGTAGCCGCTTGGAAATTTTTCAACTGCGACGTATCAATTTCGCTTTCGATAGCAACGGTATCAGTAAACCGACCACCAACAATGCGAAGTTTCAATGGTATGAGAAAATCTGCAGTAAACTCTGCGGTATCCCCCTGTGCAACTGAGCCAGTTTTGTACTCGGGATTAACCGTAGCGGTGCCGGCAACGGTGTAAGAAGTTGGTAATTGTGATCCAAATGTGTTCAAGAACGTAAGGAGAGAGCTGTTTTGCGGAGTAAAAATAATGGAGTCAACAGGAGGATTCAACAAAGTTGGCGGAAGGGCTAGCGATGCAGAGTGCGTCCCTGTTTCATCTCGGGCTGAGAGTGTTCCTGATATTTGCGCTGAGAAACGCAGTGAGCTTGCAACATGAAGAACAAGTTTTCCATCCCCGAGCTCGAGAGAACCACTCAGATTTTCGCTCAACTTGTTTGGCTGCACATTGCCCGAGGTCGAGATAGAAACTGTATATGGCTTAATGCGCCCAACAACGCGTGCAAACGTCAAGTTCGAGACGCCCACATCCCCCGCGATTCGCTGCGTTGCGGATAATGTCACCAACCGACCCCCGGACCCCCCTGTCTGAGCATTGAAGTACACTTGCACTTTGCCATCCGGCATTTGAAGTGTCCATCCACTTAAGTCGATATCCCGTACAGAGGCTGAGTTCGAATCAACGAAAATCACTTCCTGAAATAAGGCACCATTTTTCGTTAATCTCGGGACGCTTGTGGTAATCGTGAACGGAAGCGGTGTCTCATTCGAAATGCGATAGGTCAGAGTCCCTGAGCTGATCTCTGCTTCCTGAATCTGCATTGAGTCATCAATCGCAATCGTTGTGTCCCGGTCAATAGATAAGGATGGAATTTTCGCTATGGCATACGATGCGCGAACATCCTGAAGTTGCGCTTCAACAACAATCCCCTCACTTGTGTCGATGCGAACCGGGGTGCTGCTTCCAGGACTGTGGCCCCCAAAATCGAGATGAAAATGATTGTAGTAGGTACGTCCACCAAGAGACTGCAAAACTTCAGCAGAATCTCCGGGGAGAATCGTTTCTGTGTAGTTGATAGTTAAGACCGTGCCGAGGGTATCCGAAGCTTTGAGATTAATCGTGTCGATTGGTATCGGCAATCGATTAATGACTCGCAGGAGGAGTAAACCACTGGTAAGATTGACCTCCTGGTAATCAGAGATCGGAGGTAGATCGATATTTGTACGTTCAAATGAGAAAGGGGGTACTGGAGCAACTAATCCATGTAATGCACCAAGCTGAGGAGCAATTGTTCCAAGCGTTATGAGTTTTCCTGTAACCGAATAGGTGCTGACAGAAAATTCTCCGATGGCTCTTCCATAGGAACTGCTCTTACCTGTGACTCGAACATCTGAACCAATCCTTACATTTCCAATTCGGCCAGTCTGCGTGTAGATGAGCAATCCTCCGTTATCTGGATTGCTTGTTAGGGCATCGGGGTTCTGGTCGACAAATTCTTGCAGTGTCTGCGTTCGATTAAATAGAGGAAGGTGCAGAGAGACATCCCACGTCGGTGCTGTTGGGGAAAGCTTTCCTTTAGAGCACCCTCCAAGGAAGGCGATAGTTAGAAAGAGAACGAGTGCTGAAACACCCTGACGCTTCGCCGCCATAAGCAACTTTAGCATCGACCTTGACATTATTTTTTCATCTCCCCTCGTTTTTCGCTCTCTCGTATAGTATTAAACATTACTCAAAAGTACAACAAATAATTTAGTTCTTGCCCTGATTTCAAGTCGGGACGAAGAATCTCCACCCCGAATTAAGAGCCAGCTCCGCCACCCTTTTGGATAGAAGGTCCGCCTTCGGCGGATAGAGGTTATTCCAATTCAGCCCACCACCGAAGATCGATCTCCGGGAAGAGCGAATCGCGACCTTTGCACTCGAGGAAAAAGTTCCAATCCTCATCAGATAGGATGCTCGTTGCTTCATACTGTTCAGCAACATCACAGAGTCGGTTGAAATCGTTGTGGTGATAAACAACTCGAAGCTCGGAGTAGTCACGAGCAGCAATTGTTGAAATGAGAAACTGCCAATCTGATGCCTGAAGCAAAAGCAATTCCCTTGCAGCTTGTTTTAAAAGCTCCTGCAATGTCACATTGGGGTCATCAGCAAATCGAACGGCAAGCTCATGCATGCGGGCTTCATCGCGATAAATGTGATGCCACGTCCACTCTGTATCATTGTTGAGCCAGATGTAATGATAGCCACCTTCTCCCCATGATCCTTCTGGCAAGGCGATAACCTGGGAAGGTTGTTCGCGATCCAGCGCTTCTGAAGCTGTGACAAGATCAACGACGCCAGATGTCATGATCTTTTTCATAACTTTCTGCAGAAATCTTGCCCCCTCAAACCACCAATGCCCGAAAAGCTCAGCGTCGTACGGAGCAGTAAGGATACCTCTCTTGCCAGATTCATCATAATGGGTCCGAAGCAAATCAACAACGAGAGAAACAAAGTGATCAGAATTTTCTTCAAGCCTCTCTTCAACTTGCTCCGGTTCATACGGAACCTTCTCAGCCAGGTCCGACTTTGCACCTGTAACACGCCAATACCGAAGTCCCCCCGGAAAATACCTCTTGTGAAAATCCAGATACCACCCATCTCCTGGATAACCATGTTCACCACTCCACACCTGAAGCGCTGTTCGAGGATCGCGCGTGAAAACTGCTACCGGGCGTTTCTCAGGCTTGCCGGAGGAATTTACCAGATAAACTTCATAAGGCGATTTGGTGAAGTCTTCCGCTGCCGGGTGAACCTCCTTTTCAAACTGCTCACGAAGCCGCTTCAAACCTTCAAACCGATCGAAGTACGCACCGATCGCTTTTCCCCCTTTCAACATTGCGGAGTCAATGATGAAATACTCAATATCATTTTCCGCAAGGAACTCCTCGATCCCCTTACGATCATACTCCAGACTCTTGAGCTTCTCATTCACAGGGGGGCGCCATCGATAAGATGGACGGTAAGCACACTCAGGCAGCCAGATTCCTCGGGGTCGCCGACCGAAATGTTTCTCGTGTGCTTTGATGGCTACCTTGATTTGAGCTTGAATGCTCTCATCGCGGCTGAGCAACGGAAGGTATCCATGCGTTGCAGCACACGTTATGATGTCCAGCACCCCAGCTTCGAGAAGCTCCCGAAATGCACCGATTAGATCACGGTGGTAGCGTTCTTCGAAGCTCATGCGAATTTCATGATACCATCCACGCCAGAATACGGCGGTCGAGGCGAGTCGCTTCTCCCCAATCCGCTTGAACTCTATCTCATCATTCTCAGCAGCCTCGATCTTCTGTTGGAGGTAATTTGTAAATTCCTCCCTGAAAAGACCATCGCTAAGCTGCTCAGCAAGAACCGGCGTAATACCGATGGTCAGTTTCGGAGAGAAACCTCCATCCAGCATTTCATTGAGAACGTTGAGAAGAGGAATATACGTCTCTGCTGCTGCCTCGTTAAGCCAATCGAGCCCATGGGGCCACTTGCCATGTGAAAGAACATATGGCAGATGTGAATGGAGTACAAAGGTAAATCCACCGTAAGAATATGCCTTATCGTTCAGCACTGTGGACGTTCCTCTGAAACACACCTCAGTGGACTTTCTCACCTCCGCCCGGCATCTGAAACCCGAGCGGACCTGCCGGACCGGGTGGCTCCATCATCATTTTAATCTCACCGAAACGTTTCTCGTATTTTTCAATGTTGTCTTTCAGCGCATTGAGAAGAAGCTTCGCATGCTGTGGAGTCATAATTATCCGTGCTTGGACACGCGCTTTGGGAACACCGGGTAAAACACGTGTGAAATCGATCACAAATTCTGCTGGTGAATGTGTGATGATAGCGAGGTTTGAGTAAATTCCCTCTCCTTCTTTTTCTCCTAATTCGATGTTAATCTGCTGCGGAGGAATCTGATCCGTCATCGTGCACCTCTCCTGTATTGAATGAATATGCCCATCCGCTTTCTCGGATGGGCATATATAATGAAGATAAGGTTTGAACTACTTTCCTTTCCGAAGTTCATCGGACTTCTCGAATGCTTGTTTTGACTTCTCAGGCATATTCATATTTGCGTACAGACGTCCTGCCAGTTCCCAGAGATCGGCGTCCTTCGAACGCATACTGAGAAGTCTCTCCAGTAACGGGAGAGCTTGTTGAAACTTCTCTTTGTATGACTCATCAATGGGCTTGTTTGTCCCTTCAACCCCTCGCTGCACCTTCTCCCGCATAGCAACACCCCAATTGACATAAGCAACGATAAGGTTATAAAGGGCATTCTCGTAATTCGGATCAATCTTCAACGCATCAGAAAATTGCTTAACCGCATCCTCGTACTTCTCGGCTTTCAGACGAAGCACACCAAGATTGTAGTGGAAAAACTTGTTGCCCGGATTTGTCTCTATGCCCTTTAAAAACGTCTCCTCTGCTACTGCAGCCTTCCCCGCCGCAATGTAAGCGTTGGAAAGTAATGTCAAAATATCTTCGTTTGTTGGCTCCATGCGCTGAGCTACAGTGAGCACATCAATAGACTTGTTAAAATAGTCCATTGCAATTCGATAGTCCGTTGAATCAATAGATGCCTCGACCGGCTTCGTCACAGTTTTCTGAGTGACAAGACGGTCTACAAATGTCAACTTCAAACCATATTTTTCGTACATCCATACTTCTTCCTGTGACTTTTTACCTTTCCCCTGCTCCTTCGAATCAGGTGACCCTAAGGTCTTTTCAACATCTTCGCGATGCATTCCTTTGTGGATCGCATCGACTGCTCGAATAACCTCAAGGGCATCACGGTTTTTCTCTTCAAAAGAATCCTTATGCTTCTTTCCAATATTGAAGTATTCCTCACCGAGAAGTCGGGCTATCAATGGATCCTCCTGCATCGAGAGAGCTTTTTCCATAGTTTTGATGGCATCAGCGTCATCTCCCCTCGCAAGATAGGCAATGGCGAGATTCTTATATGTGTTCACGCTGTCAGGTAGTATGATAGCAGCCGTCTGGAATGCAGCAATTGCCTTATCGTAGTATTCAGTTGAGTCCTTCCCTTTCTGGAAATTCAGCACTCCCTGGTTAAAGTATTGTGCCCAGAAGTGAAGTCGAGTATCCTGAATATCTTTCTTATGTTGCTGGGAAATGGCAAGTGCTTTTGCGAAGGCATCGTTCATCCCTTCAAAATCCTTAATTTCCCCCTTCACCCGCCCCATGAGGTACCAGGCTTCCTCGTCCTGGGGATTTTTCTGTACTTCTTTTTCAAGACTTTTGATGGCATTATCCCACTCCTGGCGCTGAATGTAAAGACGGGCGCTGGTCAATTCAGGTGAAGCACATTGAAAACCCATTGTCGCAAAGCTGTAGAGCAGGGCTGAAAGGAAGAAGAGCATTACATATGACCGTTTCATTTGATCTACGACTCCTTTTAAGTACAAGACAAATAGTGATTTGACTCTTTTAAAATAGATAATTTTTTGGATAATATCAACGCCCGGCTTGAGTGCAAAAATTTGCTGTAACTTCCTGTTTCCCTACCGTGGGGTGCAAACTCATTGAGCCGTAAGCCAGAGACTTCTGACACTACAGCCAAAAGTTCCAACTCTTACTCCACATGGTTGCAAACGCGCCTAATTGCCAATAGGATAAAGAATCACCTTTTGACTTTTATTATGCTAATCGCACACCCTCCACCTTCAACAAGATGTAAATTCAATAAATCGTTTTTTCTAACAGCTTCTTTTTTAATTTTGTAAGCCATTGGATTTCTTTCCCAATGTGCATCAGCAGCATCACAATAGATAGTTGCTTCATAGACTCCATCATCAAGAAAATCTAATTTGATTGTAAAGTTTCTTTCGTTCTCATCCGTGATTGCACCAATAAACCAATTCTCAGAGCGCTTATCTTTCCTTGCAGTAACAATATAATCTCCCGGTTCAGCAAAAAGAACTTTTGTTTGCTGCCAATCAACCGGAACATCTTTAATGAACTGAAAGGCATCTAAAAATCTTTCATAGCTCTCAGGTAGATCAGCTGCCATTTGTAGAGGACTATATATCACAACATACAAAGCGAGCTGTTTAGCAAGAGTCGTATGTACCTGAAATTTGCTTTCCTTATTGTAATAGTTCATCTTGATTTGAAAAATGCCTGGGGTATAATCCATCGGTCCACCCATAAGTCTTGTAAACGGAAGAATGGTTTCATGTTCAGGCGGATTGCCCTCACTCCACGCATTAAATTCATTACCTCGCGCAGCTTCAGCAGCTAACCAGTTAGGATATGTCCTATGTAAGCCAGTGGGTCTAACGGACTCGTGGGAATCGATACAGATTTTTTCTTTAGCTGCTTTTTCAAGAACTCGAGTATAGTGATTTACCATCCACTGTCCATCATGATGCTCACCACGTGGAATTATTTTCCCCACATAACCTGTTTTAATCGCTGTATAATTATACTTTTTCAGAAATCTGAATGCCTCGTCCATTCGTCTCTCGTAATTTGTAACCGAAGCCGAAGTCTCGTGATGCATAATTAATTCAACACCCTTTTCTTTCGCATATCGACTGACTTCTTCAACATCAAAATCAGGATATGGGGTCACGAAATCAAAAACGTTTTCTTTCCAATGACCGCACCAATCTTCCCAGCCGACATTCCAACCTTCTATTAACAATGCATCAAAACCATGTTGCGCTGCGAAATCAATATATCGTTTAGCGTTTTCAGTTGTAGCCCCGTGCCTTCCATTTGGCTTTAAATTTTTCCAATAAACATTGTCAATTCGAATATTATCTACATCAGCATAATTCCAGGAGTAGACTCCAACATGCATTCCCCACCAAATACCGAGATATTTCTTTGGTTTTATCCAGCTTACATTTTCGAACTTTGGAGGTTCGTTTAAATTTAATATTAACCTTGATTCAAGTACATCCTCGGCTCTGTCAGACACGATTATTGTTCTCCAGGGTGTGGCACCTGGTGTTTGCAGATAAGCTTTATTACCGTAAGCATCAGGACAAAGATGTGTGCGAAGAACAAAAGTTTTCTTATCAACTTTTAGGTACATTGCAGGATAATCTAACAGCGCTGCTTCATGAATATTGATGTACAACCCATCCGATGATTTCATCATTAATGGAGTTTGAACAAAATCCTCGCCAGGAATTGACTTAACAATTATCTCATCAAATGCCCATCCTTTACTAGCGTTAACCTCTGATAAGCGGGATGTTGTATATGTATATTCTTGAGAGTCATAATCACCAGGAATCCAGAATGTTTTATGGTCTCCTGTCATCGCAAATTCAGTGTGCTCTTCGAGTACGGTAAAGTATTTAAGATTTGGCTGAGCAGGAAATTCATACCTGAAACCCAACCCATCATTAAAAATTCTAAAGGTAACGATCATTGTTCTATTCTCTTTCCCCTGATTAAGAGTGACTTTTACTTCCGTACAGCGGTTCGTAATTGTATCAACTTCGCCCCAAACAGGTGCCCATTTTTCGCAGATTGATTTAGTCTTGATATCGCTTATCTGAAATCCATCCAACAGATTTGAAGCATCTCGCAATTCAAATCCTAACTTGCTATCTCTTATTACGAATTTGTCCTTTAATTTCAAATTGTAGTAAAATTCCCCCTTATCGTTCGAATAAAAATGAAGAGAAAGTTTTCCATCTGGCGAATGATATGTTTGAGAGAAAGCGGAATCGAACAAAATAAATGGCAGAATACCTAAATAAAATTTCATAGAAGCCCCCTTTCGAATTTTCTGAGATATATCATTTAAGTTTCCATATCACCGCGCTATCATAACTCAGTCTACTTTCCATTCAGAACTTCAGCTTTATGCAACCCTACTTCTTTCCCCTCTTCAAGAACTCATCATACCTTTCTCTATATGCCTTCACATAGTTCTTGGCAGTGTTTTCAAAGCTCAGTGGTGGAATACCAGCCTTTTTGCTCCATGATATTTCGACTCTGTTAGTCTCAATTGGAAGACAGATCCTGGAGCCCACAACCGCCACTTTCTTTCCGTCAGCGATGACCGATTTCACATCCATGAACCAGGGCAAATGAAGCAGTAGCGAGTCTGGATTGTTCCTGAAACGATTGTTCATCTTAAGGCTCGCTCCACCCTTCTTGAAGCTTAAATCAAAATTCACTTGGCCGAAGTATGTAGGCGCGTGATGCACGGAAATTCTCTCTCCACTCCTGACCCAATAGGGGGAAATGCACGATAGCAAGTGAAGATTACCATCCTGTTCGCGTACCAACATGTTTCTTAGAAGAGCTCTTATTTCTGCAGCATACCAGCCATGAGGAGTAAGGTTGCCATCGAAGTCTCGCGTTCCCCATGGATGGATGGCAAACTCAAATCCCGCGTGTGTCGAACTTGTGTGAAGGAGGAGGGCATAAAATTCCCTAAGTGCCCTTTCCTGCTCGTTGCGAACAAGCGCATTCTGGGTGTTCCGAATTGTGAGGTAATCGTGCAAGAACATTCCATCTCCGTATGTCATGATCCCTTCTCGATATTTAGAGCGGGTCGAATCGAGGGTTGCTGTCACCATCCTGTCAAAAGGCGGAAATAGCACTTCCGGATATAACATGAGCATGTTTCCCCAATCCTGACCGGGAGGGTTTGCACCGTCGAGCCCTGGCGGAATATATCCGCCAGTCTTTGCAGTCACGAGCGCAAGCTGCTTCATAAGCGCAGCATAGAGATCATTATACTCCGCTTCGAATCTGTTTGCATCCTCAATTTTCCCCAAGCCCCTTGCAATTGCGATGATGTTTCTTAAACCAATAAGTGCCCAGAAGTTATGACCGGTTATGTGCCCACTTATATTTTCGTTGTCGCCAGGAGTCGTTTCAGGAATTAGGTGTAGTGAATCCCTTGCTCGAGCCTTTACAAGCCAATCCACAGCCCTTAGTATCGAAGGATAAACTGCCTCTGCGAACTCCTTGTCATGAGTAAATCTGTAGTATTGCCCGTAAACCCACATCGTCTGACCCCATCCATCAAACTGTCCACCTTGTGAAACGAAATTACCATCAGGCTGCTGCCACCGTGAAAAGAACTTCAGACATTGCTTCGCAATATCGAAATACCCTGATAACAAATACATCCTCACGATATGTGATGCGTCGCGAAGCCAAAAGGCATGGTACTGAAAATCGTTCACCTTCTGAATGTAGAAGCTATCGACTTTGTTGCGTGCAATGAGGTCGTAAGCCAGATTCGCTTTGAATGTGTTGACAACTTTAGATTCGGGGACCTGTATGTCAACCCCTTTTGAAAAAATGTCGTTCCAGAAGTCCACCGTCCTTTTCAAATATTCGTCGAACTGTGCTTCACGAAGCTTTTGAACAAGTGAACTGTTGATAGGTATCGGAGTATATGGCATCTTAAAATCGAGAGTTTTCTCTTCACCTGGTCTCAGGGGCAATTCATAGTTAACGATTCCAACTGGAGTCGTTGGTAGTACATGCATCTTGCGAGGCATCAAATCTTGAGGATAATTGTAATCCGTTTTCAAAGTCATCATGCGGTGGGGTTCGGGACTTGTCGGGAAAATATACATTACACTGTCGGAGCGGAGAAACGTGTCGCCTGAGAACCCGTAGACCCAATCGGGATTGAAAGTGACACCCGCCTGTTCGTATGCACCCAAATAGGCTGCCTTCGCCGGACGAGCAAACCGATTGTCGCCAATTCCATCTTGTCTGTTGACATCATTTTGATATCTAACGCCAACGCCCCAAAAAGCAGTGCGTTGAGTCTTGGCTACGTTCTTGACACTGACTCTGATGAAATTCATCAGGGGACTTTCCGGATCGCCGTCGAGAGTCGCGGCAAATGCGGTTACTCTGTACTGCAAACCGTTTTTCTCAAAGTGGTATGATATTATCGGCAAATAACCATCGAGAAGTGTCTTCACTCTCTGATTAACAGGTTCAGGTGGATTTCCCGTGAAGAACATTAGTTCACCATACCCTGTGTAGAGATAACCCTCAGGTGTTACTTCGGTTCCCCATTTGCCATCCATCACGCCAAGCACATCAGTTGGCTTGCTGTAGTACGAAAATGGTTCCTTAGGATTATCAATCGATGGATCTACCATCTGGGCGTTCAAAAGCGCCGGCATGATAGTACACCATAGACAAAGGCATAAAATTGCCAACCGGACTCTTGTTGATATCATTTGTACCCTCCGTCTTTCATGTTCATTGTTGTTAAATCTATGATTGAAGCCACTTGCGACCTTTCCTGCGGCAAACCTTGAGATACCGAAAAGTAGTTTTAGAACGGGAGCATTTTCGGAAATCTTTGCTCACGTCTGCCTCAGTTTTGACTTCCCGGAGTCATCTTTAGCGCTCCAAGAATGTCCACTGGCCTATTAAAGGGATCCAAGTAATGGTCAACCAACACAGCTACCATCTCCCTATCTAACAGCAAATGATCATCATAGGCACTTTTAAAATCGAATGTAACCCAATCTTTCTTAAACTGTTTTAAAGTGACTCTCCTCCCTGCAACCGAGAAAATCTTAAACAAAGACTCTGGAGTGACTGTTTGCTTAGAGAATAAGCGGCCGTCCGCAAGAGATGGATAGTAATCCTTCAGCCCGTCAATAAGCTCCTCTTCGCTCATTGAGCGATGCGGATAGAACCACGTTTGATTCTTCCATTCATAAGGTACGCCGACCCCTTTTATGATACCAGTTGCTCCGATGCGTTGTATCGCCTTGAAGTGCGGATCGGAAGGTCGAACGTCAACGAAGGGCAGAAGGTAACACCCAGCATCAAGCAACCTCCTCTGTATTTCTCGAACCTTGACATCTCTAGGTTCGATATCATGATTGGCTGCATATGCTGCCAAAAGTCCTGCAGCCTGACCAGTCAACAAAACACACGTCTGAACGCGGCTGGCTCCATTCACAATGTTAGAAACTGATATTCCCTTCTCAGCCACTAACAAACCATTAATGCTTTTTGGTATCAGACAACCCATTGGGATGCCGAACGAAGGTATCCGGGGTAGGGATCTTCGTGGAGCCTTCGGGTTCTGATCAACATGTGAATCTATTGGATAATCTCCAACAGCAACATAAGTTCGATACAGTTTGTCTGGCTGTGAATATGGTTGTAGTAGATAATTTACGGTAAGTCGAACCATTCCCTGCACCCTTCTTCCTTCGCGGATGTAAGGCATAAATGGAAGCCTATCCGCAGTGGGATATTCGTCGTCAGCCAATCCTAAATTCCTATATCCAAGCTCATGTTGTATGTAATAGACAAAGCACAGAGTCTTCTCTTTTGCTTCCTGAAAAACTTTCTTTCTTTGCTCGTAATTCAGTTCACTGGCATCGAAAGGGAAATCATTGCCATGGATAGGCCAATTGATCATGTACTTATGGTTTGGTAGTTTGCCGTAGTTCAACATCTGCTCGCAAGTATAAACAGCTTGTGGGCATTCATCACTCTTGCAGGAGCAGAAAAATAGAGAAGAATCATATGATGCCGGACGAGGTATTGTCCTCTCTGCTCCCTTTCCATAATCCTTCAATGTTGCCACATAAGTGATGTCCTGGAGGACATCATTCGATGAATCGAGTGCCCATGATTCCCCTGTATATGATTTCGCTTCCATCCCCACATCGTAACCAGCTCCAGCGTCCTTAAACACATCACCGAGTTCCGTAGCGTCTACAGTGACCTTGGCATAAATACGTAATTGTTTTCCCGCATCATTGACAAATACCGCACCCAAGACCTTGTTTTCTTTCTTCAACACATGAAGAAAACGATAATTATAAAACACTTGCAGGTTAAGTTCTTTAGCTGCCATAGATTTGAAAATACTGTCAGCTACGTGTGGTTCAAAGCATGTATTGCTTACCCATCCTGTGGAGACAGCCTGCTTTCCGCCATAGTGTTTCCATACAGCTTGACGGAACTCCTCCCAAATCCCGGAGGGCAAATTGTCATTCCCATCAGCCGCGCTCACTCCTGCCGCTGATAGCATTCCACCCAGCCAGCTAAATTCTTCTACGATAGCAGTCTTTGCCCCTGACCTGGCACTCTGTATGCCCGCTGCGATTCCACCCGTGCCACCACCGACAACAAGCACATCATACCGAAGAGTTGGGGGAAATGATGATCGCGAACCGCTCATTGAGATAAAGAACAAGATTAGGAGTCCAGACAATGAAGGAAATCTTCTCATGGTGAACCCCCTCTTTTTCAACAAGGGTCATGCTACTTAGGCTCCAGGCATACATTGCAAGCAATCGTCTTCAAGAATATCCCTTTTTAACTCAGAACCTAGTTCAGCTGTTTGACAATAGCACTAATTGGAAGCTGGCGCAATTTCAATAACCTTAAGGGCGCTCGGTTCGAGCGTTTCATTTAATTTCACCACTCCCGAGACTGTGCGAATGGGAATCTTTCCCTGCGGTGTTATCTCAGTCAACTCGTACCTCCCGGCTTTCAATCCATATATCTTGGGGTCGATGGAAATTGAGAATGGCACCTTCTTGTTAATGAAGTTCGCCATGAAAATGCCAAGGTTGCCATCTTCTGATTTCCACAGAGCAGCCTTTGCACAGGGGACCGTACCGGTGTGCTTCTCTTTCCAGAGACCGAATCCATCATCAGTAAACGTGGGAACAGTGTTCGTTGGCAGAATTGGCCCAAGAAGCCTACCATAGAGGAGGAATTTCTTCATCACAACACGGTATTGACTGCACTGCCGCAAATATGCGGCTTTTTCGGCAAATTTAGGTTTAAACAACCTGAGGTCCATCCACCCGTTCTGGCGCCCATATATAAACGCCTGTCCCTGAGCAAAGTTGAACAGCTGGTCGCTGGAGTTTTCATAGTCGCACGGGCTGCCAAAAAATATCGTGTAGCCGGAATAGACGACATTGATCAACGGGATTTCCCTGTCGGTCGGTCCCAGCCACATCAGGTTGCCGTCGACCAGGTCGAGAAACACCTCGTCCGCTGCCTCTGATGTTATTACCGCCTGGTGTCCGTCACGCTTCGCAGTGTATTGGATTTTCCGCATAAGCTCGCGGTTTCCGTCCACCCACCACCTTCCACCTCCGATGGGATGGCGATGATCTCGGTTGAAGCACAACTCAGCCCTCATCGCTGAGACCTGGTCGACATACACACCGTTGCATTCATACTTGTCTACAAGGCTGTCCGTCAGCCCAACAATCTCGGTCTGCCAGAAATCCTGCGAAGGGCACATCTCGACGAGCCTGCCTGAGACACTGGTTGTATCCATTATGAACCCGCCTGCCTCATCATAAATCGCGTGAGGAGCAAATCTATCCCAGTCCGGAATATTCATGTCAGCGCTTCCGCCGTTAATGTAAGGCATGACGAGAAACCCTCTATCCACCAGGTCCTTGACCCTTTCTCTAAAACCAGGCTTGGGAGGAAGAAGATGCGGATACTGGTTATCAAAGGGATTTTGATGCCAGAAGTACCAATGCAATCCCATGGGGACACCCATGCTGCCTTCGGCTGACTGCGCCCTGATCAGTGGAAGATTCATCTCATGCGGTGATCCCTCAGTGCTGTCCCATATCCAGAAGTCCTGTATCCAGAGCCCGAGGTTCTTCATAATGGGGGGAATGTCGTACCTCTCCGATAATGGCTTCGCCCATTTCTGGTGAATCGCCCATTCCCTGTATCGGAGCGCCGCCTGCAGCCAGTCTCCCTGGTATACACCAAACGCAACGGGGTAATAATCGGGCCAGTCCGATCCGGTGATTCCCATGTTCTCAGGATAATGAACTATGGCTAGTTCACCTCGGCTGGCATCTGCTGAGAAATCTTTGGCACGACCATCGGGATCCATCGTGGCAAGATAGACAGCATTTGTCGTATTGTTAAACGACATGAACTGCATCGGCCAGCCGCCGGAGGGATGTCTGCCCTCGGTATTCTCCTTGCATTTTCTCAGCAGAAGACCACCGGTAGCAAAAGCAGGACGGGCGATGTCGTATACGCCCGGCTCCGGGAAACCATTAACCTTCGGGAACGCCACATCCCACAATCCCCAATAATCGGAGTTGTTCTGTACGAATATCCTCCATGTTGCTACACCGCAGTTCGGCGGCAGGTCGATGATAACACGCACGCTCACGACATTGTTTTCCTTCCACCAACGCATGTTATTCCACTCTAACACTGCGCGTTGAGTACGATCAGGCAATTTCTCTATTGATACGAAATTACACGACACATAATTATTCGTGATGGCCTCTCTCCGCGCCCCCTTGCCGAATACCACTTCCCACAGCAGATGTTTCCCTTTAACAGAGCGGATGTGATTGTATCCGGTTTTCAGGTCCACCATGGATTCCAAGCCCATTCCTCCGGGCGAAAACTTGAACTCGACGAAATCGTTTTTCAACGTTAGGCCATCGAATGGGTTCAACACGGTCTGTGCATCAACAGCCCCTGCAATTAAGAAATTCAGCAGCATTACAAAAAGCGTTAAGGTAGTTCTCATGCGACCTCTTTTTTAATTTAGTACCCTGTCACGTTATTGTAGCAGCATCATCCTCTTAGCGATGGAGAAGGAGAGGGTCCAACACCGGTGCTACAGCCAAAGATGCCCAGATAAATCAGCACCGCAACAATCAGATGAAGCGAAGCAGGAAAAGTGTTCTTCAGCATCTATATTTGTTCACTCCGATGTTTATTCTCGTTACTTTCTTCTACTTTTTAACCGGGCTCAACCTCAACATAACTACATCATGCGGGAGAACGTTCGCTGAGAAATCTTTATCGGTAGTGCCAATATCTTTTCTTGCCCATAAATCGCGAATGTTATATGTGACAAGTCTAAAATTGGCTTCTTTATTGAAGATCGAGTCAATAACTGTATGCTGCTTCCATGAGAAATTAATGGTCCTTGGTTTTGTTGAACGATTTAAGAAACAGACTGCCCAGTTATTATCTGTTAAAGGTTTAAACCAAATCTCGACGCTATCCACTGAAGCATATTCAAAGCCCTCGATTCCAAGAGAATCCTGGTCGACGTTTATTACTTCCTTGTTTGTAAGTATAGCGATAGTTTCTTCGGACATATTAGACAAATCATTCCCGGCAATCAATGGTGCGGCTATCATGCACCACATTGAAAAGTGAGCTCTGTCCTCATTGACCGACATGCCATTGCCTACCTCAAGCATGTCGGGGTCGTTCCAATGTCCAGGACCGGCATACGCACGCAGACCTTTTTGCATATCAAGTATTTGCATAACACCCCAAGACTTCCAAGTACCGTGGTCAACCACGCAATCGAAACATGCTGTTATGTCGCCTGTGGTACGCCAGAGATGACCAATCTTTTCCCCCCATTCCCATGGTTTACTCTCGCCCCATTCACAGATACTAAAGACGATAGGGCGACCTGCGGCGTAAAGGGCATTTCGCATCGTTAAATAAGCCCCCTCTGCATTGAGCCCTTCAGTGTAGCACCAATCGTACTTCAGGTAATCTACGCCCCAGTCAGCATATGTTCTCGCATCTTGAAATTCATATCCCCTACTACCGGGTCTGCCCTGGCATGTTTTCCAGCCAGCATCCGAATAAAGACCGAACTTTAATCCTTTTGCGTGGACATAATCGGCAAGTGCTTTTATCCCATGAGGAAAGCGCATCGAATCGGGGTGGATGAAACCAAGACTATCTCGATATCCCTGCCAGCAGTCATCAATGATAATATACTGATAACCCGCATCCTTCATCCCAGTCGAGACCATAGCATCTGCCATTCTCTTAATAATATCCTCATTTATGTCACACCCGAATTTATTCCAACTATTCCATCCCATAGGTGGGGTGAGTGCAAGATCCCGGAACTTCTGAGCGTAAATAGCGCTGCCTGCCGTTGTAAGTTCTAAAACAAGAACGAACATTGCTAAGCTCTTTGTGACAGATTTCTTCTTTGATTCTTCTCGATCTAACATTTCCGCTACTCCTTTTTCTTTTTAGAGAAAATTTTACAATTAAATTTATTCCATTACATCAATCTTTGCATCGCCACCAAACTTCGTCCGCCATCAAGCAGCGCTCTTAAGATTAAATTTCGTCTTACCTGATTTTTTTCGGACCTTGCTCATTTCTTATCAGAACTGCAAGTTTCTGAAGTTGCTTTCGATAAACTGTTTCACCACTGGTATATCTCTTTTGTCCGTTAGGTCCGGAACGTGCTCGGCAACAGGAAAGCAATAAACTGATCTGGGGTGATCCTTTACCATGTTTACAACTGCCTGAGGTAGTTCTTTTTCTTGCCTGACAGGGTGAAGAGGAACGTTTTCCAAATAATTGAAGATCATGTCATAACTAAGGGAAAAAATGTTCATGCTGACCCCGAGAAATCCGTCGGGTTGAGACGCCTCTTGAATCTGCTCGGCTGTTGGTTTCTCAACAATATCCATCAGAAAGCCATCTCGATCTTTCTTCGTTATACCAAACTCTTGTATTCGTTCGGCAGGAAACTGAAGCGCCCTTCTATCATAATCAATCATTGCATTTTGATATTTATGGCCCAGCATAAGTGACAAAGCATTGACTGAATACAAATTGTCACTGTTGCAGACCGTGAAGTGTTGTCCTTCCCAATCTGGTCTGGCAACAAGCGCCTGGTACAGCGCGTCTGCAGTACCGAGAGGTTTCACCCGACCTTGAGGAATTTTTTGTATTGCATAGGAGATCAACAAATTTCCAAAATGGTTATTGTCGTCCTTAGGTCCATAATACTCTCTGATACTGGAATCCTTTTCGCCTATCACAATAAGGATATCAGTATATCCAGCCAGCCTAGCATTGTAAAGCAAGTAATCCAGAAACGGCCTAAAGTTTTGACCTACGCCTATCATCGACTTGGCTTTTCTATCAGCGTCTTGAAGAAGTCTATAGTCAACTTGTAAATCGTTTCCCGCAGGTCTTCTCATCCTCGAGGAAATACCGCCTGCAAGGATAACGAGCTTACCGGACATTGGAAGCCTCCCAAACCTCATCTATTGTCGTACCAACATCGACGTTGATTATGTACGCTCTTCCACCCGCGGCACTGATGGCATCTCTCACTTTTTCTGGATCGTGAGGAGCATAAGCAAACATGCATCCTCCACCGCCAGAGCCATTTATCTTTGCGCCAAGTGCCCCGGCGTCAAGAGCGGCATTTATCATAGCATCTATCTTTCTCGTAGAAACATCCAGCGCATCACGAAGGATTTCGTGGTGACGTGTCAGCAATCTTCCTACAGCTTCATGGTCAATGACCCGATTCATAACGAGCTCCCTCGCCTTGAGCGTTATGTCTCGATTTTCAAGTGTAGCTGCTAACAAGTTGTACTCATCTGGGGTAACATAACTCTTTATAGATTCAAGGTCAACAAGCGAGGCAGTGCGTATATCGAATATAGATCCAGCCTGCTCGATTTTTTTGAGGGCATTTAGGATCCCGTGCTTAACTCTTGCGAGGATATATGTTGTGTCCTTTGGCTGTCCTGAGTCGCCAAGGACAAATGCACCGAAATCCGGGTCGATTTTCTCCACTCTTATTGAGGGATATGACTCAAGATAGATTGTCCCACCTAATGCTGTCGAATAATGGTCCATCATGCCGCCAGGCTCTGAAAACTCTAAGACCTCAGCCTCATAGGCAAGTTCAGCAATCTGATTGGGCTCAAGCTCTTCTCCTTGATCACTCATCTTCGCCAGGAAGTTTATCCACGAGACGATCAAAGCGGAAGAACTTGCAGCACCGGCGTTCACCGGTATATCCCCACGGACTTTACACTTAAACCCCCTAGAAAATTTAAATCCATGTTTTTTCAAAACATTGATTGCACTTTTGAAATAATCCCTGTCTTTCGTATAATTCAAATGTTTAAGGCTGAACTCCTCTTTTCCACCCATATCAGGCAAGTCTATCTCAACAAGATTATCATTCCTTCTGCTGCCAAGAACTTCGATACGAAGGGATATGGCAGCAGCTATTATAGGCAATCGAAGATAGTCTTGATGCTCTCCGAAAAGGCATATTCGTCCAGGTGTCGATGTTCGGATTTGATTACTTCCATTTAACATTATTATCCTTTATCAATTGAAGTAGGTTCTAACTAATCCGGATATGAAATAGATAACCATACCTGTCACAGCTATATAAGAGGCAATCCCACTATTTATTGTACCCATTAGAGTTCCAACAAAGAAGGTCGCCAGACCGGCAAAAAGAAAAGACATTGCGACTCTGCCTCCGAAAGATTTTGGAACTATATTATAAACATCTCCCAAGTCAATCTCTTCCTGGCTCGTGCGTTTCGCCTCCCATATAGCAGAAACCTTGGGGTCATCATTGCCGCGGTAAAAAAGGACCGCAATGGGCGTGGTAATCAAAGCTACAGCAGCCGACACAAATGTGGTGACATTGAAATCGATATGATAAACAAATTGAGCAATTACGCCGGAGGCAGCGCCAAGAACGTAACCGATAATTGCGGATTGCCATGACACCTTTTTCCATAGCAAGCCATAGACTACTGTAATCACAAAAAGAGGCATATCCATTATCGCAATGACTGTCAAATAAGCGTTGACAGCACCGCCTAAACGCGGGACCCAATACGCAAAAAGGATCATTGCTACTCCTGCCAGTGCTGTGGCGATCCGCGCTGTCATTATGGTTCGCTTTTCTGTCGATTTTCTCTTAAGAACATTAGTATAAATGTCACTTGTAAAAATAGTCGCTACGCTGTTCAAATTCCCAGATATGGTGGACAACTGAGACGAGAGCAGTCCAACGACGATCAGACCCAAGACGCCATGAGGAATGAGATGTTCAATCAAAGTAGGCACAGCCGAGTCAGGATTTGCGAGATGAGGGAAAAGGGGTCGTGCTGCAAGTCCAGGCAAAATCCATAACATAGCGAAAGGGGTTGTGATAATACCGGCAAGTACAAGACCCCTTGCTACGCTTTTGGTATTCTTCGCTGAGAATGCTCTTTGAAGAAGTCCCTGATCTATCGTAGCCCATTCGATCCCAAGTAAAAAGATTGCTATGATAAATTTCCAGTTGTAGGTACCTGTTGATTTTACAAGTGTCAATGAATCAGGTGGCAGAGAAGCTTTCAACCCATCATACCATCCTACAGCATGCATCGCTAATGGCATCATAATAAGCGAACCTAAAAGCATTAATTCAAACTGTAGAACGTCTGTGAAAGTGACAGACCACATTCCACCAAGCATCGTATAGATAATGACTATTGAGGAAATCATAATTGCCCACAAAGCGAAAGAGCTCTGGCCAACTATTGTCTGCGCGGCAACGATAACTGTGTAGAGAACAATACCTAACCAAAAGGTCAGCC
The DNA here is from genome assembly GCA_049973045.1 of Bacteroidota bacterium. GTDB lineage: Bacteria > Bacteroidota > Ignavibacteria > 0-14-0-80-59-12 > 0-14-0-80-59-12 > JBMFJZ01. The sequence continues at coordinate 236,829 of JBMFJZ010000003.1, forward strand.
TAAACAGCCAGATGATAGCTAAAAATGTTCTTACGCCTTTGCTGTAACGCGCTTGCAGGAATTCGGGGATTGTTCTTATCTTTAGACGCCGAAAAATAGGAACGACAAAGAGGCCTGAAAATACCGGCGCCATATTGCCGGTCCAAGTCTGCCAAACTATTGAGATGCCTTCCTTGTAAGCAATGCCAGACTGACCAATAAAACTGTACATGTTAATGTTGGTTGCAGCAATCACCGCCGCAAGTATAAATGGTGTCAGGTGCCTGCCTGCCAAATAGAAATCGTCGGAGCTGCCAACCCACCTGTAGAAGATTGCTCCGATAACAAACATACCTATGAAGAAAAAGAGAACGATCAAAATATCAATTAAATTCACTTCTGCCCCTTATCTAATAATGTCTTTTTCGGATCTTGTTTTACCGAACTGATGCGCCTTTCCTTCAGAATAGCAATCAATTCTCTGGCTGGAATCCATATCCAGATGACAAACACCGCAAACCCGACGAGCCATACGCCCCATGTTACTAAATCAATTTTCATTTGATGTACTCAACTTTTTTTCTCTGATTAATTGCCGACTAACGCTCAAAATTGACGGTTCATGAGGCAGGAACGGAAGTAGTCTTCCGTTCTCTGATGCCGTTTTTCGACTCACGACCGAACTCATTTGCAACTGACCAAAAAACCAAGCCTGGATTGTTTGGTTCACCTCCTTTTTAAGTTTCACCACGAATTTTATGTCATTCATCCCCCAGTCTAGTTTTCCGATAACCCAAAACCACCTGCCCTTCTCCTGCTGAATCATAGGGATTATTTCCTTACCCCCAACATTAAAGGAAAAATTGGGTGACAGAGTATCACTCAATCTTTCAGCAGGTTGAATAAGGAAGCCCAACTGCGCATCCTTGTAGTTATGGGGAACATATACTCTCATTTCGACAGATTTCTGATAATTGTCGTCGTTCATCTTAATATTGCCAATTACCTTAACCGAATCGTCCACTCCAACATATTTGCCCTTGAAAAGCAATTCTCCTTTAAGTGAATGGACTTCAGCTTTCGTCCCGGGCTTACCATAAAGTATCACGCCACCTTTTGAGGTAATGGCAAAACGAGTCTCAACGGGAAGATTCTTGTCAACCAACTCAATAGGTACTAATTCAGCAGCAAGTATTTCGTAGCCATTTATCGGTAAATGTAATACCGAGTTTGCTTTTACGAGTTCGCCAGTAATGTACTGGTATGGATAGATGATTCGCAGAACATAGTGCTGGTCTGGATCGAGTTCCCCAAGTTCTGGACTTAACTTTATCGTGGCTGTTTTAGGCTTGATATCCGGATTTCTCAGCAGTATAATCCCTTTTCGTCTGGTCAAATGAATATATCCATAGACTTCTCCTTTCAGCGGGTTCCCCAATATCATTTTTGTTTTAAGCAAGACGTCCATATTCTGTTTTGCCCACTTTACGTCTTGAGCGATCGCGCGCCACTCCTGCTCATTAAGTAAATCAGGGGATATGTACAACTCCCACATTGTAACACCTCGCCCCAAGTACATCAGGACTTCATTGCTGAAGGACTCCAATGATTCATTCATTCCACCAAGCAAGTTAAGTCGTCCTTTTATTATCCCGTGTGTCATCAGACCTGACATTGGAAAAATCAAATTTTGCTTCCTGAGGTCATTAAAAAGAACTGCATCCCGGTATGTTATCGACTTATCCCTGTCATTTATACACGGGACCTCTTCGGCATAAGCATAGTCTTCCCCTTGCATCCAGACTGAGTTTGCATATTTAAGCCACCAAGGCGAGAGCCACGTTCCAATAGTAATGTTTATGAAAATATTTGGATTGACGGTTCGAACCGACTGCATTGCCTGTATAAACTTTCTTATAATTGCTTCGCGAGAATAAAGTCCGAGCAGGTGGCCGTGATTCGGTTCATTGCAAGCTAAAGGAAGCCCATCCCATTTGAAGTAGCCGATGTTATAGTCTTTGGTGAACTGAACCATTCTATTGATGAATTCTTTGCTATATTTTTTGCCAGCCAGGCAGTAGAATTCATTGCCAATTGTCTCATATCCCTGGGATTTACCGAACGCGATTCTGGTATACCGATGCGAATAGCCCCCAAGTGGAGATGCCCACAGCCCCAAGGATGTTTGCATTTCTCGAAGAGTATCAACAATCGGGGTAAAACCTTGTGGAAACCGCGTGCTGTCTACTTCCCAGAAACTGTTGTAATTGTCCCAACCATCATCCAATACAAATGCGTCCAGGGATAAACCGTGCTTTTTCTCTGCGATTTTCTCAAAAGTAGCTATCCGGTTAAAAATGTTGTGCGGATTCATTATGCTGGCTGAATCCTCGGCGATCGATGGGTTTCTAAAATCGTACCATGAGTTGTAGAGAATAAAAGGGACCTTGCCATGAACCTTTATCTTATCTATGTACTCAAGAAATGCGAATTCTAATGTTTCTGAAGATTCACCAGCTCCCACCACTGATGTATCACTGACATAGCCATTATCAGTAATTTTTTTACCTACCAGGTAGCCAGTTTCAAGTAATTTACCATTTATGCGGCTCTCGCAGCCAGGATACTCAACACCGATGAAAAGATCGCCGATAAAAACTGGCTGTCCAAATTCTCCGTGTGAGAAATCAACCGTATCGAATACCATGGACTCAAGGTAAATTCGATCTAGAAATTGAAGACCATCAGAAGAATCGGCTATCTCAATCCATTTGCGAATGTAAAAGTCGCCTGGTTTAATGGAATAGTTGACCGCAATTTGAAAAGAGGTAAGAAACGATGTAAATGAGTACTCAAATCTAAGTACTTTTTCTCCGTCGTTTCTGTCAAGGATTTTATAATCCTTCAAACTAAAATCTGATACTGTAAGCTGAGCGGGATTCTCACCGTTCTGAGCCTTCCCTGGTGCTGGTCCAAGCCCTGCAAAAACGACATCGAGTTTGAACTCGTTTGAGTGAAGTTTATACACTCTCCCCGATCGTTTATTAACAATTTGAGCTGTAAAATACTTTCCAGCCTTCTCTTTGAACACTCTTTCGATATTTGCATTACCGATAATTATTTCTCTATCGCAAGTCTGTATGTACGCCTGGCTGTCAGCGTACGAAGCTGACACTAGTAAAAACAAAAGCAAGGTTAATGTAAAGAATGTGGTCGTCTTCATACATCACACCTATTGGTTAATATGTCACCCCTCATCGCGGAGACCTGATCAACATACACACCGTTGCATTCATAGTCTTCTACGAGGCTGTCCGTCAGCACGATGATCTTCCACCTCCTGTTTTCATTTGGTCTCATGTCACGTTATCTCATCAGCATCATCTTCTTCCTGGAATAGATCTTTTGCTCATTTGCAGCGTAGCTGTACTCTGTAATCGATTTGCGGCTTGACACTGACAGTTCATCATTGCGAGATTAAAAAAGTTTCTCTTCGTGAAATGCTTTTAAGATTTCCGAGGCGACCAACTCATTGCCTGTCTTATTAAGGTGTACCCCATCTAAGGTGAGGACGCCTTCCCTCAGATCGGTAGAGTTATGAGTCCGGAGGTAGTTAAGAAATACCGAATGGAGATCGATCAGCATTGAATTTGTTTCATAAGCAACTCTAACACTTAAAGCAGCATATTCATCAAGCATCGTATCCTGAGGATTTGTGCCATGCCGTTTTTCGCCAATCACTGTCGGAGTGCACAAAAACACTTTTGCCCCGGCTACTTTTATTTTGGTTACGATATTCTTGAGTTCGGATTCATAGACATCTTTCGGAGTCCCTTTTAAGCCGGTAAGGGCATAGTGCCAAACATCATTGATTCCAATATAAATTACGACTACGGTTGGTTTCTTCTGAATGACATCGCGGTCAAGTCGCGCCTGCAGGTCAGTAACTTTGTTCCCGCTGATGCCGGCATTGATTATTCGTGGAGCATTGACGCCAAGCTTTGTAGCAAGGGTGTCTCGTATTAGAGTAATGAATCCCTCAGGTCTGTCCCCCAGTTCAGTAATCGAATCGCCGAAAAAGATGATTGTATCCGATTCAGAAAGCATCAGACTTCCGGCTTGATAACTTGCGGTAAAAAACGCGAAGAAAAGAATATAATTCAGAATTTTCATGTTCACTCCCATAAAATCGTAAGTCATAACACAGTATCAAATTCATCATTACTGCTTTTTCGATAAAGTGCCCTCGCACATGAGAAAATACTCGAAAAACCGATAAATCTCTTCGTTCGATTCCCTAGTTGGTAAATGGCCATGACGATTAGTCATTGCAACGCGGTTGGTATATCCTAATAGTTTGTTTACAGCAATAGTGTGGTTAAGTACGATCCATCGCTCAGGGGTATCTTCCGAGCCTCCTGAAACCAGAAACGGACGTGGCGCCATTAACGCATGAAGCTCCTGAAGGTTGTAACCCTCTGCAAGAAGTCTTGGATAGAGCCCTTTTGCCCCTGGGACAAGGCCTTTTTTTCGCCAGGTGTTAGTCCACGGCGGCGGGTAATAACCAAGATACCATGGTTCCCAATAATTTACATTCGGGCGGTCGTCGTCGAAGACAACCCCCGGGTCAACCCATACGGCACAAGCAAACTTTTCGAAAAGACAAGATGCGAACATCGCCCATTTTCCACCGTAGGAAAAACCCATTATGCCTATCCGCTCAGGATCAACATCGGGATTTTTTGACAAGAGAAACCATGAGTTTGCAGCAGCATATGCTAGCACCGAAAGAGGCTGAATAGTGGAACGCTGGATGTTTGGATAATATAACGAGTATGTCTTTGAATTTGTTGTCTCAGTCGTACCAAGAGAAAGCGTTACGAACCCTCGTTTAGCAAGCTCGTATGCGAAATTTCTGTTTTTTCTATCGTGTCTTGCGATTGCAGTTTCAGGTTCATAGAAGACCACAATCACCGCAGGTTTTCTCCCTTTGCTATCGCGGATAAGAAGGTAACCCACTGTTTTCTGACCAGGCAACCACTGAAACCTTACGCGATATTGTGTAAAGCCATTCCTGCGTATGGTCGCCAAGATTTCCATTTTCTGGTTTTTGATGAACGGCGGCCATTCGCCCATCATTGCCATCCAGCGGTCAAGAATTTCTTTTCTCCTTTTCTTCCACTCCTCGGGAGTCTTCACCATTTGTCCGTTATAAAACTCTAAGGGTGAACGGTAGCCACCGTATTTATCTTTGAATTCTGGAGGAGGTGAAAAAAAAGGTGATATTTTCCGCCATAAAACTTGCGCGTCACAGTTCTTGTCACTAAGTACCTGAGTCTTGATATTGACTGAAGCAGCGAGGATAATAACAAGCACCAAAATGCGTTTACATTTTGGTGCTTCTCGCTCCCTTCCAGGTCCACTCAGAAGCATCCGTTAATTTCTCACCTCCTTCCGTCTGGTAGGCTTTGAAGTTTAAGGGATGATTTCTTTTCCGCGCCCTTTGAGGTTTCTTCTCCTTTGCTCTATCCTTGGTTGACCAGAAGCTGACGGCAGTAAGTCAGATTCTCCATATCAGTGTTTCTGTTTAATCGCTCTATAAATTGCACCCGGGTTCAGCCGCTCAGCATAGGACATCATCATAAACGATTCGAGTTGCGTAAATGAATTTTCATTAGCAAAAGCTATCTTAGCCAGTTGCTGCATCTCTCGGTCGGCAGCAACCATCAAATCCTGGCGTGCGAAGTAACGTGAGAAGATGTACTGATGAAACGGCAAGCCGCCGTATTTCGCTCCCCACCATCCTGTATGCTGCGCATGGCTTGCTGTAAGTTGCCACTCCCTTTGTGAGACCGGTTTTTGCTGCTGATCCACTGTCCAGTTCAGGCACCAAAGGATTTGAGCAGACGCGGCTTCCTTCCTTGCACTGTCCTTGCTCATGTATTGCCAACCAGCAGAATAAGCTTCGAGCACGTACATCGGCATTGCTGGACCTTGTCTCGAAAGCGGCAGTGGCTGCTGGACATTGCTCAAGTCCAGTTTATTCAGCCAATCAACCACACCCAAAGCAACGTTGAGGTAGCGCTCCTCACCCGTGTTCTTGTAGAGCAGGAATGCCAGAGAACCAAATAGAGCCGAACTGCACCACCACTCTCCATCAAATTCAGGCCACAGCCCGTCTGTGACGCCGCCAGAAGGACGAATGTAGTTCTCCATCACCAAGGAGGCGAAACGCCGTACGGAATTAAGGAAACGTTTTTGTTCTGCGCCATTGCACCTCACAGCAGTGGCAAGCACACCCATTGCGATAGAAGAACAGTCGGCTACATACCAGTCGCCCTTCGCCTCACCTGGCTTGCGACCGTAGTTCATATAATACGCTCCGGCTGGAATCATCTTTTCCTGAAATCTAACCATCCTCTCCGACCATGAGCGAGCGGCATCCAGATACTTCTTGTTGCCCGTCATATCATATGCCGCGCAGAGAGCCCGAACGCCATACGAATCTATAAAGAACGGATCTTTGCTCTCTTCGTTTTTGAGGTTTGCCACTTCGAGATCACACAGTCGAAGAAATTGCGCGTAGAATTCCGAATCGGCAACCTGATAGGCATAAAGTCTGGGTAAATAAATGAACTCCATATTCCCCGACAATCCTGGCTCCTTAGCTAGCGCTGTTCCTACGAAAACAACGGTCATAATCTGCACCAGTGCTATGGAGATGCAGGCATTCCTTGATAGCGCAAAAATCTTTTTCATAACTAGATCCTTTCCCTTCTTCGGAATTTAGAGTTTAGTGAACACTGCTATAGGTTCATCATGCAACAAATACCCGGCGCATCCACTCAGCCCATATCCACAACTATAGAAGGTGACGCCGTCGAGATAAACTCTCCGCTGACCATCAGCAAAGTTAGTTTATGAGCTGATAAGTCCATCTAAAGCTATTTAATCATCAACATCTTCTTAACTGCCGAGTGGCTGCCGGCAACAAGACGGTAGAAGTATACCCCGCTCGGCAAACGACTCGCATCAAATATCACTGTGTGAGTTCCCGCCTTTTGGCGTTCGTACACCAGGGTTGCCAGCTCTCTGCCGAGCATATCATAAACTTTCAAACTCACAAAACACGAACTCGGAAGTCGATACTCTATAGTCGTCGTCGGATTAAATGGATTGGGGTAATTCTGCTCAAGTTGAAAGCCCTGAGGTGCAACCAATTCCCCTGCTACTTCCGAAATATTAACCGACCTCTTAAGCATTATAGCATCTGCAACTAAATACTGGTTGGTATCGGCTCCTGAGACAGAAGACAACATAATCGCCCCTACTTCGCCCGATCTATATGATCTATATTCAAAACTCCCCAGTCTCAGCCAGCCATTGACAGCCAGTTGCTGTGAAGTCACTACCGAATCCGAACCATTGTGGTTCCGCACTAAATACAGGCATCTACTGGAAACAGGATAAGATGTTCGCGGCACGCTGGCATAAACATCATAATATCCATCTTGATAAACCTGAAAGGGCCCCCACTGCGCATAAACAACCTTTGCCGATTGCTTTATGATCCTGCATGAGCCGCCAACTGCATCAGTGTCATTCAGCGATACCCATGGAAACCGAAATGTCCAAAATTTTGATGGAGTGCTGTCATCAACTATCACCATTGTGCTATCAGGATTATAAACAACCGATATGGTAAGATCGAGAGTATCAAACTCAGCGCTAACCAAACCAACCGCACGGAGTGTGTATGGCTTGTTTGCTTCCATTGGCCGAACAATCACACGTAATACTGAATTGTCGTAGTCATTAAGAAACACTGAAGCCACTGTGCTCGTATCAGGAAAATAAATTTTAGTGCATGGAGGGAGAGGATTCAAAAGGTTCTTATTGAACTTCAGCAATATCTCTTCACTGTCCGGCACAGCTTGATCTTCAAGCTGAAGGGGAATGCCCCTTCGCAACCTGAAAGCGTCAGCTATCACGTTCCCATTGCCACTTCCATAAATGGCAACAACAACGGTATCACCCGACTCAAATTGGAAGGCGTCTACGAAATTCCATTCGTTAAGCCTTTTTGACTGGTCAATTGTATCGACTTTAGAGAAAGAGCCGGAAACAATGTTGAGCGCCACGGTTTTGCAATTCGAAACACTGTCGCCAGCCCAGAATCCATATAGCGAATATCTCCCGGTCCGCAGAATTCTAAAAGTATATCTTGCGCGGTTAGCACTGGATGCAGATGACATATAGTATGTCGGACCGTATCCACTCCGGGGTCGATATACTGGTCCATAACCGCCATCCATGAGAGTCCATGAGCCCTCTTTAGAGAAAACTCCAAGCATCCAGTTATCGATTAACAGATCATCGTGGCTTGGTAAGGTAACTGACTGGTAAACCGAATCTTTCAGATAATTCAGGTTGTCTTTCCCTAAGCTGCCGTAATAAAACATTACCTGTCCAGAGCCATGAGCCTTCCTTGCATCTCGTATTTCAGTAACCACGTTGGAAATTGGACCAGCTCCGTAGTCTCCGACCCCTATTCCCGTATAAAGTTTAAAACCATCCGGAACTAAGGTATTACAAGATTGCAGCTGATCTCGAAAGCCAATAGGAGGCAAGTAAAGCATTGGTTCCAAGAGGTCAACATATCCCATTCTTGCCCAGACATCCCAGGCTTGCAGCACGCTTTGCATGCCATAAGGCCGGATAACGGCACCTGAGACGATGCACCTGGGATTAACTTGCTTCACACCTTGATATATTTTTCTTACTACATTTGTCACCTGTTGACGCCTCCATGATTCCCAGGCGGGGTCGTCATCTGACAGTGTAAGAGGGTCGGCGTTTCCAGTCTCTCTCATGAATCGAATTCGAGAAGAATCGGAAAATGATAACGTGTTATCTGGGTATCTCATCCTGTCCATTTCAACACCATCAATATCGGGATATCTTTCCGCGCATTCTTTATGTAAATTGACAATGAAATCCGCGGCAGATGGCACTGCTGGGTCAACCCACCACTCGTAACCATATATATCCCGAATAAAGTGCTTAGTTGTATCGCGTTGAACCATCGCCCATTCAGGATGTAACTTAATAATATCAGGAATACCAGTTGAGTCGTTGCTGTTGCCGACCCAGAAACCCCACTCAAACCAGGCGAACACTTCAACGCCATGCTTGTGTGCAATATCGATAAGTGTCCGAAGAGGGTCGGTACCAGTGAAGTTGGGATTCTGCAAAGGTCCGCCCGCACCTGAAACCACGCTGCTCGGATATATCGTAGAACCGTGATGCCAAACGTCAATATATATTATGTTCAGATGTGCAGCTCTAACAGTTTCGACAAGGTTCTCAATGGCAGTAGCACCGCCTTGGAGATAATTACTTGTGACCCAAACACCCCTTCCTTCGGGATCGGGCAAATCTGTAGCCGTCGCTTGATGTAAAAAATAAGACAGCAAAACCAGAGCAACGGCCAGAGTTCTCAGTAACACACTTACAACCGACATAAAATTTGCTGCCAGCATAGTTTCTCCTGAGAGGTTATCATCTCGACACGATCGACCGTCAAGTAGTAGGTGTAGCAGACAATAAGGCACTATTCTACGCTGTGTCTCTATCTCCAATTCATATGATAGAAAACGCAGACGAGCCATCCCGTCCCGGTTTACATTATCCCGGGACGGGATGGACTAAAGCGATCACTTGAGAAGCATCATTTTCTTAGTGATCAACACATCGCCCGCTTCCAAGCGATAGAAGTACAAGCCGCTCGCGTACCTACTGCCATCGAACGTTGCAACAAACTTACCGGGCTGACGCATCCCTGAGAAAAGTGTCGCCACCTGTTCCCCAAGCACATTGTATACCCTCAACGTTACAAAGCTGGCTATAGGCACCGAGTATTCGATCCGCGTCAACGGGTTAAAAGGATTTGGATATGCATCATAAAGGACAAACCTATCTGGAACCGCAGAGACTGCTTCCGACACACCCGTATAACCTCCAGTAAACCAGCCTGGATCACCAATCGGTTTGCCATCAGTGCCACCTGTCTTTAAAGATGCGTTGGTGTATTGCATATCCGCAGCTTCAGGAAGTGGCCAATATGGAATCCAGTTGCTACCACTAACGCTTTGTATCTTATAGCCCCAACCAAGCGTCGGTGACTGGTGTGTTCTGATCAGATTGAAGTAGTTGAGCAGACCGAGCCCGTATTCACCTCCGCCATCAATCACGTTTGCAAATGAAGGACCGTAACCGGGGTCGACGCCAACCAGATTGCCCGACTCCACAAAGCCCGGCCAATGGATACTGTCATTAAACATGTGAGTGGTTCGGCTGTTCATCCATACAGGGGTGTAAAGCGAATCGTTACCGCTATGGGTGTTATTCCACGCAGTCCAGAAATCTGTGACCTTCTTGGGCTGGAAATAGACATTGTTCCTCACTTCAACAGTTCTTTTTGCCTCTGCCAACATCCTCCAGTTCGGCTTGCCTACGTCAGCAAGATCATACAGAGAGTCAGCCCTTACGCTCATAGTGTCAAAATCTATGATTGATGGGATTTCAGGGGAATACACTTCAAACCACCAGGGATATTCCTCCTGAGTTTCACCGGACACAAAGGTGGCGTAAAAAATGTTGTTGTCAATTTTTGCAGAAAAGGAAGCAAAAATCGCAAATGGCTGGAGGAATGTAAATACCACACTATTATGACAGAACTCAACGTAGCGGGGCGGGACAGATTGGTCGGGCCCACAGGCATAGTCATTCATACAGAAGAAAGTGTTGTAATTCATTATAACAGAATCCGCCACTGGCGTACTTGGCCAAACTGGCCACAGGGCACCGGCATCAGTCCATGTTACAGGGTCTACACCGTTCCTAAACTTGCAGTTGGTAATGAAGAAATCGCACCAATTCCCGGTGTAGGCAAACACGTTTCCATGGTTATATTCGAAAATGACGTTGTCGGCATACACCTTTACAGAATCCGCACGTGCGAATACATCATATCCGTTAACGTTAAAGGAACCATTTGTAGACAGATCCAGGACATATAGGTTTTTGAGTCTCAGGATTAACCCCCTTCGTGTTTAGTGAAACAGAATGCGCGGTATTGAGCCGTCGCTCAAAACACCCGGCTGTATGCATGGAGGACGCCCATCAGGACCCAAAACACCTATGACCGTTATGTTGGATTTAGGTAGTACCGCTCCCAAGAAGATGTACGTGGTATCCAGAGATACAAGTTTGTACACGCTGTGTGCCTGTACACCTGTAGCCGTAGTGTCACCGTTAATGACCTCGTCGAGAGTTGGACCATTAGCATAAACAACAAGAGTGTCACTTGCACCAGCCAATACTTCGCCTGGCAAGGCTAACAACAAGCCTGTTACAACAAGCGTCAGCGTAGAAAAAAATGACCGTCTCATTTTGTTGCTCCTCCTACCTTAAAATTGAAATTGGTTGTGAATAAACTTGAAAAGCTGCTCTTGATGCGAGCATACGTCAAATAAGCCTGCCGTTTTATGTGCACATATCTTCACCTCCCTTCGTCTCTGTTCTGTTGTCCCTTCCTAAAAACAAGGTCTTAGAAGAATTTTTAAGCCACGCATCTTCACCTCCCTTCCGTCTTCGTTTCGTTTATACCACTTGAGCCCTGCGTTTCTGTGAAGTGGCGCTGGGGGCAAAATAGCAGCAGAGCGAACTGTCTCGAAACTCCCGCTCGTGTTCGTTCGAGTCGACATTGGGTATAGCGTGCTCATATAACCTAAAATCTCCCACGAAGTCCAAGAGCAGCAGTGAATCCATAATCCTCTATTGCGCTCGGAGGTCCACCTTGGATCACGCTCATATCTTTCGCACCGTTGATGTTGTTTAGATTAGCAAACAATTCGACCCCAAACCAAGGCAACCGCTGCTTGGCAGCTATGTCCCATCGCCTATATGCCGCCGTGTAGCCCCTCAATTGCGGCCAGTAATTTGGCCCTGTGAATATATTAGCTTGATAAAGCATAGCCACCCTAATTGAAAAGCCTGCGTAATCAAATCCGAGAGAAAGGTTCACGATATTGTCAGGCTGATGAACAAAACGGTCTATAAAAAACGTATCAACATAGACGATGGTACGGCCAGTGGAATACGAATATCTGTATGGATACTTAGCTTCCGATTTGGTATGAGTGTAGTTAACGCCAAGCACAAGCCCCGATAATGGTCCCGGCAGATACCAGAAATGAGTCTGCCAGGCGAGCTCCAAACCATAAACTTGGTTCTTGTAAGGGTTATTCTTGATTGTATATATTCCGTAGGTTGCATTAGGATTGAAGTTCGCTATATTCGTGGGTAGATACTGCAAAGCTTCCTGACCTTTAACAAAAAATGACCATGAATACATCATGTCGGTAACTTGTTTGAGGAATGCTCCTGCAGTGAACAAGCCAATAGTATTGCTATAGAATGAAAAATAGATATCATAGTTCCTCGAATGAGCAGGAGCCAGAGCGAAATTGTTCCATCCGATTGAATTGCCTGACATGTCAATCTTAGGAATAATAGCACTGAAGTTCGGATAAGCTAATGTGTTTGTGTAAGAAAGGCGTACGTCAAACCAAGAGAGGGGCTTATATCTAAGAGTCACATCAGGTAACAAATAACCATGACTCTGGGTGATGGTTGTGTCATAATGATTGTATGTCCAGTATGACTCAGGACTGGTTATTCCTCTTATTCCAGTATAGGTTGTTCGGAGGTTCTGATATCTGACCCCGGGAATGATTGTAAACTGCTCACCCGCCTTCACAGTAGCCATAACATAAAGTGCTGTGTGATCCTCGTAGCCAGAATAGTCGTTTATCGTTGATAAGTAATTGTTGTGGCCATAGGTCCCTGCGTTACCACTGTTGGCTATAGAATCCACATTGCTTTTCAAAAAATCAGCCAATTTGGATAGCATCCCATAATTCAAGGGCGCAGCCATTGCATAATCACCATTGAGAAACGTGCGGTAACGGAAGCTCGGATCAAGAAAATAATTAATGCTTATCTGTGTCCTATTCATCGGGAACCCGAAGTATGAATTGATCATGTTGTCAACGTACATTGCACTACCTGAGTTGAGTAGTTGAGGAGTATCATATTCGTCAAATGCATAGGACCTTGTTTCGCGTCTGAATTTTCCTCCAAATTTTATTTCAGCACTTATTGCCCCTGACAAATTGATGCCTGTTTTAACGTCAAGTGAGGCACTCAATGCACGAGATTTGGTGAAACTATTGTAGTTATCAAAATAGGCTAAGTAAGTGCTTGAGAAGTCACGGCTGGCAGCCCTCGGAACATCCTGTGGGCTCACATTCTGTCTCTGTGCAAATTAGCTCAGACCTCCAGAGGTTTGAGAGAAACTTACATCCCAATTATCCGGGGCCTTTGTCTCAGAATACGTATGAGCCAGCTTCAGGTTCAGGTTAAAAAAGGACAGATTCTGGTCAAGAACAAGCGCATTTGTAACAGTGTTCAGCACATCACGTGTACTTGAAAGACCATAAAAAAGCATGTTACTCCCTATGTCGAACGATTCAGTGCGTATCTGGCTCTTGGTTATTTGTGAGCTTGCAAAATTTATGAGCTTCAGCGTGCCGTCGCGCAACCTATAATCTAAATTAAACGCTCCATTGTAACGGAGTCTGTCCCTGGGAGTGTCGGAAAGATGCACCCCGGTGATAAGATACTGCGTCTTGCTGTTCCCGAAATGGTCATAAGAGACCCCCAACCGATCCGATGTAAGATTCCTTCGCTCGATGTCAAATTGGGCAAATATCCCAAGGCGGTTATTCAAGAGTCTATGCTCAATACTCCCGAGATACTTGTAGTTATTGTACCGATTATATGCATCTGGCAAGTTATTATAGCCTCCTTGAACGAGGAGGTTAAATTCTGGAACGCCTTCCTTCTTGACCTGCGCCTCCCTCATATTAAAATTTACGACCCCTCCAATCACATCAGCATCCATGTCGGCAGTCACGGTCTTTGCAACTTCTATACCTTCGAGCATATATGGGGAAATCATGCTCAGATCGGTACTGCGGTCATTAGGATCCGACGAGCCCATCTTAATACCGTCGATGGTGATCTCGTTATACTTGGGCGAAAGCCCACGGATGACCACTTTGTATCCCTCTCCGCCGCTTCTGAGAACAAAGACCCCGGGAAGTCTACCCACCGACTCTGCCGCGTTGGCATCAGGCAGCTCCCTAATCTTCGCAGCGGAGACAGCGTTCACAATCTGCGCTGAGGTGAGCTCTTTGTTAATGGCTTGCGCCTGACCACTTGCCTGAGCTGTCACAACAACCTCTTTGCCTTTCACTCCGACGGGCTCCAACTTGAAATCCATACGAATGTTTTCGCCTGCCTTTAGAGTTATAAGCGACTTCCGCTCTTCATATCCGACGTAAGAGGCTTTTATGGTGTAAGTGCCGGCTGGAACGTTTTGAATAAGATATTTCCCATTAATGTCCGTTGCCGCACCCATGCTTGTTGCAACAAGCATTACAGTAGCGCCAGGGAGCGGCTCCCCAGTCTTCGCATCCCTTACGTAGCCCTGTATGCTTGAATTTTGTGAAAAAGCTCCAGCATGCAACAGTATAACCTGCAGCACAACGATAGTTGCGAGAACATTAACTCTAAACATTTCGCACTCCTTTCCTCGATATTAATTTTGCCTTCGCATCTATTTTTCACCTACATATTATTATCAGCGACAACTGTAAATGCCGAGCCACACAAATCTTCCTTTGCAAATCGTGCCTCAAGAGTTCTCTCCTCGCCCGGGAACAGAGTTACAAAGTTATCAGACCAGAACGTTGGGAGCACCTCTTTATTATCGTTCTTCTTTACTATCGCAAGCCTGTTCATAATTGACAACTTCTTTGTTGGATTCTTTAGCGTGACGTAAACCAGATATTCTCCATTTGTCTCTTTCGTTGTGTATTTCAAACTAAGCTTCGCGTTCCCAAATCTCGACAATTTAGAAAAATCAGGCGGGTCTTTTGAAGATTCCCAATAGAAGTTTCTCGATAGAATTTCCCCGTCTCCGCTTATCAACTCCAACCTTACAAAATAAATCGGCGTTATTCTTGACGGCCGTGGCACGCGAAAGACCTCCAGGTAGCGGTCTGCTTGCATATTTATTTTCATCTCACGCTTCCACTTAAGTTTCAAATTAAAGTCATACAACCGCGCCCGAACGATTACATTATCTACCGGTTTGTGATGTGTATTTATAACAGAAACTTTATAATCGTTCGCATTCATTTGAATGTGCAGTGGCTCGCATGCTCTCCTTGTGTAGTAATAACCTGCATTAGGATTTAGATACCAATCGTAAAGCTGCCATAGGACATCTGGATAACTTGAATTCAATTTCCACAGCATAACACCACTTGTTATATCCCACATGCGAGAATTTGCTGCTTCAAACATCGCGCGGTAGCTGTCGGCGTTTACTATCTGTGCTATGCGCGCATAGTCTGCTACGCTTTTCGTTTTGAAGCCGTAGTAATTTCTAACGGCGTCATCGTACGATCTGAACGCATATCGATTTCCATCCCATGCACCATGTTCTGCCCAAACGCTGTCCAGCGGGAAATAGGGATTTCCCCTATCATCTCCCAAATTGAATATGAACTTTTTTAAACTGCTTAGAGTTGGTACGGCTGGCACTCCCAGTTCATTGCGGAACATTTGGTCCTTCACCTCATTTATTATGTCAAAATAAAATCGTAGGGGGCGCCATGTGTAGCCAGGAGGACCGACATCGGTCGTTCCAACGGGAAGATCGTCTTTTATGTAGGGGCTTAATTTCTCCCAGTCCCACCAGATAGCTGTAGAAGGTAGAAACACCCTGGTGGTATCTAATTCTCTAAGCTGGTCTTTCAAAGCAAAATATAGATCGCTATCCGGCAAAGACTCGTTTGCAGCACACCAGGCTATCAAACTCGGGCTGTTCCTGTATCTGAGAATGATGTCACGAGTGCTCTCTTTTGCAAGACTGTGATCGAGAGGATAATGGGCGCTCTTGGTGCCAGGCACAGTCACCCAGCACTGATAAAATACTTCCCACCACATTAATCCATATTTATCCAAAGCCTCTACTAACTCGTTAAGCGGTGCGGGCATATCTTCACTGGAAACTATGTTCAGATTTGCGTTAGCTATCAACCGCACTTGGTCATAAATGTTTTCCCTGTTATTGTCGAGCAACATATCCGGTTGAATCCATCCACCTCTACAAAAAATTCTTTGTCCGTTTATGTAAAATACTCTACCATAATGACCGTTAAGTTCGTGTAAGGTGCTCGACACCTCCCTTATTCCAAACATTATATTTTTGACCGCAGATACTTTTCCGTTGTTCTCGAAGCTCAATTCCAAATTGTGCAGATACTGCTCTCCATAACCATTGGGCCACCATAAATGCGGGTTTTTTATCGTCAACTGTGGAAAATCCCTGTAGCTAACTGTCACTTCTGCCGTTGCTTTCGCAGGTACGGTAATCTCTTTCTCAAAGGTTATACTTTCCATATTGGCGCGATAGTGTTTCACATAGTCACCCATATCTATGTCTGTTAATAAATCAATTTTCCCTTTCAGCAAGCCCGTTTGCTCATGATCACTCACATTCACTAAAGTGGCGCTGACAGTCAGATTTGCCTCCGACGTATCTGGCAAAGGTATAGATGTCACTACATACGGATCGACTATGTCCACGTTATTTGTAAAGGTCAGGTATACAGGTTGATATATCCCCATGTTCCTATCACGGACCGGCAAGGCACAGTCCCAGCCTCCGGATATCTTGAGTGTCAGATCCTTAAAGAGATCTTCGGCGGGTCCACGATTTGGCCCGAATACTTTCATTTGTGTTCCGGGCATTCCGGGATGATCCACTGGGTATATCTTCACGGCAAGGTAATTCGTGTCTGCCTCATTCACCACGCCGGTGACATTGTACTTGAAGCGCCTGAACATCCCAACCATCTCACTCGAATCAGCTATCCTTTTCCCGTTTAGCCAAACCTCTCCCTTATAGTTTATTCCGTCGAAATTTAGCCAAACTTGCTTCCCCTTGTCTTTCTCCGGTATTTCGAACTTTGTTCTGAACCAATAAGGGTCTTTCCAGGGATTTAAATGATTTGGCAAATAACTATACTTTGCCAACTCGTGTTTGGCATTAAACTCATCTGATATATCCGGTATCAAATAGTTATTCATGTCCAACCGCGGGTCGGGATAGACTCCGTTTTTTACCAGTCCGTTTAGGACTGTTGTAGGTACTTCAACGGGATACCAAGCTGCTGTCGTATAATGTCCAGTCGAGATTTCCTCGGCACTTGCCTTTTCTAATACCGTTGATATCATTTCCCATTTAGATAAAAGAATTTTCTCGTCCTTCAAACTTTCATTATCTTTAGCAATCAAGCTTTGTACAATGCACATAATAGAGATATAAACAATTACCTTCTTCCACGACTTCATCGTTATCTTCCTGAGACCTTTCTTAAAGTTTATGTCATCGTTTCTCATAGCGCCAAGCATGCGGCTCCTATGAAACCGGCGTTGGGACCTAACTTAGCACAAACTATCTGTGTAGTCTCCGCAGGAGCACGACAAATATGTTTACGTAGGCTGTCTTGCATCGAGGAAGCAAAAAATTTGAATGCATTAGATATTGATCCCCCCAATATTACTATCTCAGGGTCAACAAAATTTATCCCCCACGATATCGCCACTGCCAAATGCTTTCCGAATTCCTGCCAGGTTTTCAAGGCGTTTGCGTCTCCCTTTTCTGCCAGCAATTCAATCTCCAGTGCGGATCTTTCTTGTCCACAAATTTCTTTATAAATTCTTGAAACACCTGCGCCAGAAACCATTTCCTCAATCGTTCCATTTCCGTAGGGTGAAAGCCAGATCTCACCAGCCGAGCCAGTAGAACCGTTGAATATTTTCTTCTCCATAATTATTGCACACCCGAGGCCGGTACCAAGAGTGAATCCCAGCACACAATTCTTCCCGACACCGCTACCGAAAAGCGCCTCGCCGTAGATCAGGCAATTTGCATCGTTATTCATATAAACAGGTAGCTGATAACGCTCCTCCACAGTCTTTTTCAATGGGAAATAATGCAACGTCGGCAGTTGCGGACATTCGAGAATAATGCCGTTATTTATGTCAAGTGGTCCTGTGACACCCAATCCAATTCCTTTAACGTCATGAATGCTTAACGAACTTCTTCTAATCACTTCATCTATTGAACTCGCGAGTCTCGCGACAATCTTTTCCGGTGACTCATAGCCATTGGTAGCGACCTTAACTGGTTCACATAGTATCTCGCCTTTCTCAGTGATTGCTCCGGTCAATATTTTGGTCCCACCAAAATCTACTCCGATGAGTATCATATCCTTCATTCGCCTTTTCCCTCTGTTCTATACGACCTCATCGCTCCGTGAAATTAGAGGCGCCGGCTGTACATCTAACTTTCCCTTTCCCCATACTGCCAGAGCGAAGACGTAGGTGAAAGCAACCAAGTTCATTATCATCGCCCACTTCATGTTCGAGAAACTACCTACCGCCCCGACCAACCACCCCCAAAAAGCTCCTCCAACAATAGACGTTCCCAAAATCCCGGAAATTGTTCCATGATTAGAATCGAAACTATTGATTGTAGCACTAAATATTGAGGTGAATGATGCACAGGTAAAATATCCGACTAGCGCAAAGGCAACTAATGAAATATCTTCGCTACCCAAAATTGCCAATATCAACATGAGGATCGTACCAAAGCTATGGAAAATGAAGATATTCTTTTCACCTACGTGCTTCATCATTGGCGCAATAATTAGCCTCCCGAGTGCCTGCAAAAGCCAGAACAACCCCACTACCAGAGCAGATTTAGATGGGAAGGCTGAATACCAAAGAGACCCAGGCTGCCAGAACGATTCATCATTACCAACTCCATGTACTTTGCTCATGAAGATCAGAATATAGGAAGAAGTTCCGACCTCCGCTCCAACGTACAGAAATATTCCGAGACTGTAAGTAATTATTATAGGATTTCTCAGAAGGGATCTAACTTGAGCTATGTTTATTTTCTCTTCCTCGAGGAGATGTACTTCCGGGAATTTCGCCAAATACAGCAAGACAAAGAGCACTGCATTTATGCACCCGAAAATTAGATAGACGGAATTCCAAGAAAAGCCGTAACTCTGAACGATGGGTACTAGCAAAGGGCTAAATGCGTACCCAAGCGCGCCGATACCGATTACAGCGGTCAGGTTTGCCGTATACCGAGATGGCGTATCCAATTCACGAATGAAAGGATTACCCGCTGTTTGAATTGCCGTAACCCCAACGCCTATGGTGAAAATCATCAGAATAACTATTAGATAATTATCACTTAGGTAAAACAGAAAACTGCCTAAAGTCATCAGAGCCATTCCAAGAAGAAGAACGAACCTTGCACTTATCCTGTCCATTGCGATTCCAAATGGAATGGAAAAGAGTCCGTAAGAAAGATAAAATGCAAAAGGCAGGAGAGCCGCAATCTGCAGAGGGAGATTATACTCGGATTGAAATTTATCTATAATAACCCCAATTACCGACGTCACCAATCCGAATGCGATATACATCAGAATTGTTATTACCAGTAAATACCTATTTCTGTAGGGTTCATTCATTATCTGTCCTACTCTGACAAGGTCACTTTGCCTCCGTTAACAAACTTGCCCGGGACAAGACCTTTCGCTAAAGCCAGATTATTAACCATTAGCTGAACCGGGATTATACTTTGGACTGTAAATAGATATTCATCAGGTTGGTTCACTGTGACTATGCTTATATTCTCATCCGATACTTGAGGATTTTGGTTCGTGATTATTATCACTTTTCCTTTGTACTTGGCGATATCGGCAGCCATTTTGATGCTTTGGCTATAGGTTTCGCCCGCCGCAAATATTACTGATTTGAAACCGGGTTTAACCATCTCCATTGGCCCATGTCGGAACTCCCCACCTAAAGTTGCCGAGGCTGGCAGTCTGGCTGCTTCCTTAAACATCAATTCACTCTGGAGAGCTGTTGAAAAAGAGGGACCCCGTCCGATAAACTGCAAGAACTCCACGTCGCCGAGAAAATCAAATTGTCTATCAATCAAGTCTTCATAACTCGTAAGCAGCTGTCTCGTCTCGCTTATCAATTTCTCGACCAGCGATATCTTATCATTGTCCCAAACGTTGGCAAGAAACCATCCGAGTATAAAGGCAACCAACGTCATTGATGTATAGGTCTTTGTAGAGGTCATCTCCTCCCTGCCAGCCTTACTTAGTAGTGACTCCTTTGCCTTCGTTGTTAGAGAACTTTTCTCCTCATTGCAAATCCCGACGCAATAGACATTCTGGGGAAGTTTCTTCAATAATTTCACCACTTCATAGCTTTCACCAGATTGGGAAATGCATACTATGAGAGTTTTGTCTGTGACCAATGAAAAATGATAGTAAAGAAGTTCGCTCGCATTGACAACGTAAGAATGAATCCCGAGGCTATTGAACAAGCACGATGCAGCATGCGAAGTGAAGTAAGAACTTCCCATTCCGGTAAAGACTACCTTTTGGAAGTTTTCCTTCCGAAACAAGTCGCGTACGTTTTTTAACTTCTTTTCTCCCTGCCCGGTTAAGTAGTATTGAAGGGTTGCTTCAAGAGAGTCGGGTTGTTCCATTATCTCAGTCAGGAATTTGTTCATTTTGTTACCTTCACCATCCTCAAATCCCAATTAGATCTTGCCGTATCCACGCAATGAGAGTAAAAAATGTACAGATTGTTATGAAATACATACTGGAATGCACATGCATCGGTATCGTTCAACACTGGGGAATTACTTAACTCTTTATATTTTCCATCAATCTTGTCGCTTACATATGCCAATGTAACCCACTTCTTTCCCCATCGCTCAGGGTTCCATGCTTCGACCAAGAGGTAGTACCTGTTCTTATAAAAAGCAATTGAAGGGGCAGCGAGCGTATGGCGCGCAGTGATAAGAATCATAGGGTTCGCGTCTTTCAAGTCCTCGATCTTCCTGCTCTTTCTGACCATTATATTCCAATTCTTGCTGGTCGAATCCCGGCTCTTTTCTATGCCACTGTAGTAAAAGAGGTAGAAGTTCTTATCCCGCTTATTGAAATAGATAAAGGGATTTTGGTTCTGCATGCCCCTTTCTCTCGGAACGACTACCGTCTTGTTATCGAAATGAATACCATCTTTGCTCGTGACCATCACTATTCGGCTATCATTTGCTTGATCATACTCTTCATAGAACATGTAAAACTTGGACCCAACCAAAATAGCATTCGGCCATCTGCAATTGTCTCCAATAATTGGGTTTCCTTCATATTTATCCCAGTGGATCAAGTCATTGCTTCTAGCCAGACCCGCCTTCAAAAGATTTAGCTGTCCGCCTCCAAATAACCAATAATAAGACAGACCGTAGTAACCCCAATATCTATATCCTCCCCTATTAGCTTGCACGACCGAGAGTGTATGAACCTTATCCGCATCCCACTTCCCACTGTCGCCGACTATGATCACCAGGTTCTGGGAAAGCGACGGATATCTTGCATCTTGTGCGTGTAGAGCGACGCTCCAAAGTAGGAGTGTGAGTAACGTAATCTTAATGAAGTCGGTAAGTTGTTTAGCCATTTCTCTCCTCACTTTTTGTTCAATTAAAGCAATGTTTTCATACTATGATGACCTCAACTCCCATATCGTTGAGCTTCTTCAATTCAGGCTTATCCATTTTCTTCGTTGTTATGATCTTGTCAATGTCTTTGACTTGGCAAATCACCGCCAGGCTTCTTCTACCAAATTTAGAAGAATCAGCTAGAAGAATATTTTCTCCGGCACGCTGCATCATTACCCGGCTTGTATTGGCTTCTATGATGTCGGGTGTTGTAAGACCTATCTCATAATCGATTCCATCGACCCCCTGAAAGAGTTTATCAGCCGAAATTTTTCTTAGAACATCTTCCGCTAATGGACCAATTAACGTGGAAGAATTTTTTTGTAACGCCCCGCCCGTTAATATTACCTCCAACTCACTGCTTATTAATTCCAAAGCTATATTCACAGCGTTTGTGATTACTGTAACACCTCTTAGGTCCCTCATCTTCCTCGCCAAATAAGTAGTTGTTGAGCCGGAGTCAAGTATGATTACATCCCCCTCCTCGATCATCTTAACGGCTTCAGTTGCTATGCGCTCTTTTTCCTCTTGATTCAGCCTTTCTTTTTCGTTTAATGGTAGCCCTCGAAACAACGGCCTGTGCAGTATTGCCCCACCATGTGTCCTTTTAAGAACGCCTTGACTCTCCAGCAACTCAAGGTCCTTCCGAATCGTCACCGCCGACGTATTAAAAGTCTTGCAGAGGTCATTTATCAATACTCGATTCTCCCTTTCGAGTATTTTCATGATTTCCCGGATCCGCTCCTCCTGGAATAGGTTGTTCCGACCGCGCAATTTCATTTGACGGGCATATCCTTAATTTTGAACGGAATTGGATTTCGTTTGCATTCGATTATGACGAAAATGGCTTTCATATGCTTTCTATTTGTTTCCCTTAATTTACATCTAATTAATTTTATTGTCAAGCTTAGAAGTAACCAAAAAGCCAAGCTACACGACAAAAGGAGGAAGCTCGGCATAGGCGAGGATAGGATGTCACATACTGAAAGCGCTGCAGTAATCGAGGCGAAGATACAGCGGTGTATCACAAAAGGAAATGGTATGGCAGAAGATCGGGTAAATGAGCACACGTTAAAGAAGCGACCTATGACAATGGAGGCGGGTGTGACTTTCATTCGCGTAAAAGAGAAAGTAGAAAAGTTCTCGATAACCTGACTAAGTGAAGATCTAAAAGCATAAATGTCACGGTTTACTGATGCAGGAAATCCGCTGTGGCAGAGTTTGCGCGCAATTCATTTTGGTCACAATATTAGTGTGACACTTAAGAAACAATTACCTCTACTTGGGTAAAACTTTCCCGCCCATAAAAATGAATCCTAAAGTTCTATCCTCCCGCTTGAAATTCGCGGATCAGGTAAACATGCGTCGGATTGATTTTTCACCAACTTCTTCGTAATTTGTATTCGGTTTCGGAGGCCGATGTGGTGTTTCAAAGGATATGTCAAATAACTCCGAGACGTTTCATCAGCTTAACACCTAATTCTACTTATCACTCATAGTTGATATTCAGGAGGCATTTATGGCGACACTAAAAGAGAAATTATCACAGACGCTCCCTGCTGTCCGAGATGAAATCAGAAATCTCATTAAGGATCATGGAAGCAAAGCTATCTCCCAGGTCACCGTCGAACAAGCATATGGTGGAATGCGTGGCGTGAAGGCACTTGTGTGCGACACATCAGAAGTTGATAACAACCGCGGATTAATCATTCGAGGAATCCATATCAGCGAGCTTACACAAAAGCTGCCTGAGGAGATTCTGTGGCTGCTTTTGACAGGGGAACTCCCAGATGCTGAAAGTGTGGCGACATTAAAAGCAGACCTCCAGAAGCGAGCGAAGACGGTACCAAAATATGTCTGGGATGTCCTGAAGGCTATGCCTAAAGACTCTCACCCAATGACGATGTTCAGCACCGCCATCCTTGTCATGGAAAAGGATTCGCATTTCAAGAAACGGTACAACGAGGGGATGCGGAAAGAAGAATACTGGGAACCGATGCTTGAGGATGCTCTCGATCTGATTGCAAGAGCTCCCGTCATTGCTGCAGGGATCTACCGCATGCGGTACAAAAAAGGTCCGGTCATTACGCCTGATGCGAAGCTTGACCTTGGGGCAAATTTTGCACACATGTTGGGCGTCAAGGATACGACTGGTGAATTTGCTAACCTCATGCGGCTCTATCTTGTTCTGCACAGCGATCACGAGAGTGGCAATGTAAGTGCCTTTACTACTCACACTGTTGCTTCAGCTCTCTCGAATCTATATTACGCTGTGTCCGCTGGACTTGATGGGCTTGCAGGTCCGCTGCATGGACTGGCAAACCAGGAATGCCTGAAATGGATCCTCATGGTAAAAGAGATGTTCAAGGGTGTGCCGACGGATGAGCAGTTGCACAAATTCGCATGGGACACGCTCCAGAGTGGAAAAGTTATCCCTGGATACGGGCATGCGGTTCTGCGTCAGACCGATCCACGCTTTACCGCATTCATTGAATTTGGAAAACGAGTTTGTCCAACAGACGAGGTTTTCCAGATTGTTGAAAAGACGTTCAAGATTGTACCACCGATCCTGATTGAGCAAGGTAAGGCTAAAGACCCGTGGCCCAATGTCGACGCTGCGTCCGGTTCGCTCCTTTGGCATTTTGGGATAACTGAATTCGACTACTACACTGTCCTTTTTGGCGTGTCACGTATCATTGGTGTGAGCAGTCAAGCAGTTATCTCACGTGCGATTGGTTCACCAATTGTACGGCCAAAATCAGTGACGACAAATTGGATCAAGGAAACTGTCACAAAAGCGTAATGAATGAAAAGGGATGGGGCAATTCATTTGAATTGCCCCATCATCTGTTTCCGCCTCAGGCGGAGTTTACCAAATCGAAGCGGGGTGAACAATCATGGGACTTAATATCACACAAAAAATCATAAAGGCACATCTTCTTTCCGGGACAATGACTCCGGGGGAGGAGATCGGGATTCGTGTCGATCAGACACTCACACAAGACGCAACGGGAACAATGGCATATCTTCAGTTTGAGGCAATGGGTTTGGATCGGGTTAAGACGAAATTATCTGTCTCATACGTCGATCACAACATGCTTCAAACTGGCTTTGAGAACGCTGACGATCACCGATATCTTCAGAGCGTTGCAGCGCGTTACGGCATCATTTTCTCCAAGCCCGGCAATGGAATATGTCATCAGGTTCATCTTGAACGATTTACTGTGCCGGGGCAAACACTCCTTGGCTCCGATAGCCACACGCCAACGGCAGGTGGCGCAGGAATGCTTGCCATTGGTGTCGGCGGATTGGATGTTGCAGTAGCAATGGGTGGTGGTCCATTTTACTTCATCATGCCGAAGATCGTCGGCGTGAAGCTCACAGGTAAATTGCAACCGTGGGTCACCGCAAAGGACATTATACTTGAACTTCTTCGCCGCCTTTCGGTGAAAGGGGGCATCGGGAAAATCTTCGAATTCTTCGGTCCGGGAGTAGCAAGCCTGAGCGTACCAGAAAGAGGGACTATAACTAACATGGGAGCTGAGCTTGGCGCCACAACCTCCATATTCCCATCAGACGATCGAACGAAAGAATTTCTAACAGCACAGGGTCGACCACGAGCCTGGAAGAGACTCGAGGCGGATAAAACCGCTTCCTACGACGAGCTCATCGAGATCAACCTCAGCGAACTTGAGCCACTCATCGCCCAGCCATCAAGTCCCGATAATGTTGTCAAAGTAAGCGAGATTGCCGGTCTTCCAGTCGATCAAGTGCTTGTTGGAACATGCAACAATTCGAGCTACCGTGAGCTGATGGTGGTAGCAGCTATGTTGAGAGGCAAGCATGTACATCCGCGAGTCAGTTTCGGAGTCACACCGGGTTCTCGGCAAGTTCTGGAGATGATTTCAGAGAATGGTGCGCTTGGGGATATAGTTGCCGCAGGAGCACGTATTCTGGAGAGCGCCTGTGGATTTTGCATCGGTATGGGTCAGGCTCCACCGACAAATGGCATCAGCCTGCGTACTGGAAATAGAAACTTTCCGGGACGCAGCGGGACTCCCAATGACAAAGTTTACCTCTGCAGTCCGGAGGTCGCCGTTGCTTCAGCGCTGAAGGGTGAAGTTACTGACCCTCGGAAGCTAGGGAAATATCCTCGTGTTATGATGCCAAGGAAGTTCGCCGTCGATGACGCACTACTTCTTAAACCTCCAAAGGATGGCTCAATGGTGGAGATCATCCGCGGACCGAACATCGCACCTTTGCCTCAGTTCGATCAACTTCCGGATGAGCTCGCCGGAGAAGTGCTCCTGAAAGTTGGAGACAACATTACAACCGACCACATCATGCCAGCTGGAGCGCAAATCCTCCCGCTGCGAAGCAATATCCCAAGAATTGCTGAATTCGTCTACTATCGAGTTGATCCTGAGTTCGTCAAGCGTGCAAAGGAGAAACAAGGCGGCTTCATTGTTGGCGGCGAGAACTACGGACAGGGCTCATCCCGCGAACATGCTGCTTTAGCGCCCAGATACCTTGGCATCAAAGGCGTACTTGTAAAATCGCTCGCACGCATTCACAGATCGAACCTCATTAACTTCGGATTGCTCCCGCTGCTTTTCACTGATCCCGCAGACTACGACTCGATTAACCAAGGAGATAAGATTGAAGTGAAAAATCTTCGATCGATCCTTGAGAGCACCGAGCATGAATTCCCTATCGAAGTTAATGGACGCACTATCAGAGTAAAGCATGATCTTGTCGAGCGTGAGCGGCGCATCCTCCTTGCAGGCGGATTGCTGAATTATACCAGAAGCGGTGCAAAATCTTCTGAACCAGGATGAAAAATTCTTCTGAGCTAATTTTCACTTCATGAGCATTGAACTGAGGAGATAACTGGACGATCGTGCTCATCTGTTCGGATGAGATTAGAAGCATTCAAGGAGAAATCTATGGCAACGTACGAAAAATTGACTCCTCCAGAACGGGGAGAAAAAATCACAATAGTAGGGGATAAGCTCAACGTCCCCGATCACCCGATCATTCCTTTCATCGAAGGCGATGGAACGGGTCCTGATATCTGGCGTGCAGCAAAGCTTGTTTTCGATGCCGCTGTTAAGAAAGCCTACGGTGGAAAGAGAGAAGTTGTCTGGTTTGAAGTTTACGCTGGCGAGAAGGCAAACAAAGTGTATAATCGGGAAGTTTGGCTTCCTGACGATACCCTCCAAGCCATAAAAGAATACATCGTTGCAATCAAGGGGCCTCTCACAACGCCGATCGGTGGGGGTATTCGCAGCCTCAACGTCACACTTCGCCAGGTTCTTGACCTTTTTGCTTGCGTGAGGCCCGTTCGCTACTTCAGCGGTGTACCAAGCCCAATGAAACGCCCACAGGACTTGAACATCGTCATCTTCCGTGAGAACACAGAAGATGTCTATGCTGGAATTGAATGGAAGTATAATACACCTGAAGCAAAAAAAGTCATCCAGTTCCTTGAGAAAGAGCTGGGAAAAAAGATTCGCGAAGATTCCGGCATCGGCATCAAGCCGATCTCAGAATTCGGTTCAAAGCGACTGGTGCGCAAAGCCATTCAATATGCTATTGAGAACGATCGACGAAGTGTTACCTTCGTCCATAAAGGGAACATCATGAAGTTCACTGAAGGTGCGTTTCGCGAATGGGGCTATGAAGTTGCTCGCGAAGAGTTCCCAAACGAAACCATCACCGAGACTGAACTCACCGAGAAGTATCAAGGGAAACAGCCCGCCAGCAAGATCGTCATTAAGGACCGAGTTGCTGATAGCATGTTCCAGCAGCTTCTTCTTCGCCCATCCGAGTACGACATAGTAGCCACGCCGAATCTCAACGGCGATTATCTAAGCGACGCCGCTGCTGCTCAAGTCGGAGGGCTCGGAATTGCCCCGGGGGGCAATATCAGCTATCACTATGCAGTGTTTGAAGCAACTCATGGCACCGCCCCAAAATATGCCGGTCTTGACAAAGTCAACCCTGGTTCGCTCATCCTCTCCGGTGCAATGATGTTCGAATATCTCGGCTGGAAAGAGGTTGCTCGGCTCATTGAAACCGCCATGGAACGAACCATTAATCAGAAAATTGTCACGTATGACTTTGCACGACTTATGGAGGGGGCGAAAGAAGTGAAGTGCTCCGAGTTTGCTGAGGCAATCGTGAACAATATGGGATAAGACGGCAGGGATCGATGATTGTTCACGCTTACGAGATCATTGAATAAAACCTCCCTCTTTTGTATACTATAGGCACCAGTGGGAATGGCGCTCACAGCAGCACTGGTGCCTTTGGTTTTTGTGTATGGGAAGAGAGCAATGGAGAAGAACCAGACGACTGTACAGCCTGAAAAAGAGATCGATGTTCTGACTGCTGAGCCAGCCAAAGTTATCCTCTTTAACGATGATATCCACACGTTTGATGAGGTGATTGCGCAGATCATTAAGGCAATCAAGTGTGATTCGGTCAAAGCTGAAACCATTGCATGGGAAGCTCATACCAAAGGTAAAGCGCTTGTCTTCTCAGGAGATTTGTCGGAGTGCCTCAAGGTCAACTCCGTGCTTGAGGAAATTGCTCTCCACACACAGATTGAACTTTGATATCTTTACCGTAGACTCAGAGAAATGCAAGCATGATGACCGCCAATGAAATTCGTGCAAGCTTTTTACGCTTCTTCTCTGAGCGTGGGCACCGAGTTGTTCCAAGCTCGCCAGTGATTCCCGTTGATGATCCCACGCTCCTATTCACCAACGCGGGCATGAATCAGTTCAAAGACGTATTCCTTGGGACTGGTACCCGAGAATACAAACGCGCAGTTGACTCACAGAAATGCATCCGCGTGAGTGGAAAGCACAATGACCTTGAAGAAGTCGGAAAGGATACTTACCACCATACATTCTTCGAAATGCTCGGCAATTGGAGTTTCGGTGATTACTACAAACGTGAGGCGATCCTCTGGGCTTGGGAGCTGCTGACTAAAGTCTGGAATCTTCCAAAGGAGCGTCTATGGGCTACTGTCTTTGAAACTGATGATGAAGCTGAAGAACTCTGGCGCGAAGTTACGGATATAGACCCCAAACACATTCTGCGATTTGGTGCAAAGGAGAATTTCTGGGAAATGGGAGAAACGGGCCCCTGCGGTCCCTGTTCCGAAATTCATTTTGATAAAACTCCAGAAGGCGCTAAGCCATCGATGATTAATTACTCGCCGGATGTCATAGAAATTTGGAATCTCGTCTTCATCCAGTACAATCGAAACTCTCGCGGCGAACTTGAAGAACTCCCGGCAAAACATGTTGACACAGGAATGGGTCTTGAGCGGATTGTTGCCATCCTTCAGGGGAAACGATCGAACTACGATACCGACCTCTTTGTCCCTTTGATTAGGCAGATCAGCACCCTCACCGGAAAGCCTTACCGTGGTGAGCGCAATCAGGTTGCCATGCGAGTTATCTCAGACCATGTGCGAGCGCTCAGCTTCGCCATTGCAGATGGAGCCCTTCCCTCCAATGAAGGTAGGGGCTACGTGCTGCGTCGACTCCTTCGGCGTGCATCTCGATATGCCCGCCAACTCGATGCCCATGAACCGATCTTGCATCGCCTTGTCCCTACACTTGCTGAAATCATGGGCAATACCTATCCTGAGGTTCGAGAAAAACAATCGTATATCGAACGCGTCATCCGGGGAGAGGAGGAGAATTTCATTGCCACGCTTGATCGCGGCATGGAGATTTTTGATTCTGTAGCCACGAAAGTTAAACGCAGCGGAGAAAAAATCTTTCCGGGGGATGAGGCATTTAAGCTTTATGACACGTTCGGATTCCCACTTGACCTCACCCAGCTCTTGGCAAGAGAACAGGGACTAACGGTCGACCTCGATGCATTTGAGGCCCTGATGGCGCTTCAGCGCGAGCGCGCCCGTGAAGCTCTGCATGATGCTTTGCATATGGTGATAGAATCCACGGACAAACTAATATCCCGGGAGGGCTTTGAGCTCCTCCATAGTTCTCCAAAGACAGAATTCATTGGATATGATCGCCTCGAAGACGATGCAATTGTCATCGGAGTAAGGCATGAGAAAGAGAACGAGTTAGTCATTCTTGATAAAACCCCCTTCTACGTTGAAGCAGGTGGACAGGTGGATGACACTGGCTTAATAGGGATACGAGGCACCCGCCTCAAAGTCGTCGATGTCATCCGAAGCGGGGAAAGCATTGTTCATGTTATCGAGCGGTTCACTGAAGGCGCACTTCCCGTTGGTGAGCATGTTCACGTAGCAGTTGACTGGGAACGACGGCGTGCCATCATGCGAAATCACTCTGCGACGCATCTTCTCCACGCCGCACTTCGAAAAATCTTAGGTGCTCATGTCCATCAAGCGGGGTCACTCGTTGAGCCATCGCGACTGCGATTTGATTTCACACACTTTGAAAAACTCGATGAAACTGCGCTGCAAGATATCGAGACGCTCGTGAATGAAAAAATCCGAGAGAATATCCCAATGACGCATCATCGTAGCATCCCATTCGATGAGGCGAAGAAAATGGGTGCGCTGATGTTTTTCGGCGAAAAATACGGTGACCGTGTCAACATAGTTCAGTTCGGCGATTTCAGCATGGAGTTCTGCGGCGGTACCCATGTGGCATCAACTGGAGACATCGGCTACTTCAAAATCATAAGCGAGGGAAGCATCGCCAGTGGCGTACGACGAATTGAAGCCATAACAGGGAGAAACGCCGATGAACTCATTCACCGGCAATTCAAGCAAATCGAGCAATTGCAACATATCCTGAATGCTGAACCCTCCGAACTTGTAGAACGCGTTTCAATGCTTCTCGAGCAACGCCGACGTCTCGAAAAAGAACTTGCCGACCTTCGCTTCGCAGAAGCAAAGCGAGAGCTTGAAAAGCTTGTCGGAGAATCAATTCTCCTCGATGGATTAAAACTAGTTACCGGCGTTGTCTCAGTTGCATCAACAGAAGAATTGAAAAACATTGGTGATGCCCTCCGGGAACAACTTGGAAGCGGAATCGGGGTTCTCGCCTCAGTTGTGAACAATAAAGTCTCTCTTGTGTGCGTTGTGACCGACGATCTCATACGATCGAAGAAACTCCAGGCAGGGAAAATCGTGAGCGAGGTGGCTAAACTTGTTGGCGGCGGAGGCGGTGGACGTGCTCACCTCGCTACCGCCGGTGGAAAAGACGTAAACAAAATGAATGATGCTCTGCGCCAGATTCCGGAGATCATACGTTCCCTACTGAAAGGAACGTAACTTCTCCCCGTTGGCGGGATAAGCGCGAGGCTTAAATGGCACATAAACCTATCACCCTGGTCCTTCGACAAAGCTTCATTACCGAGTCTCTCACAGCAAGTGCAAAGCTCAAAGAGCAGATCGCCGAACAGTGCACCGGCGACATTATGAAGGCTGTTGATCTAATCCTTCGTGCACTTCTCAATAAAAAGAAGATTCTCCTCTGCGGAAACGGTGGCAGCGCCGCCGATGCTCAACATATTGCCGCAGAGCTTGTAATCAGGATGCGACACGATCTTGATCGCCCGGCGATCCCAGCAATTGCTCTCACAACGGACACATCAGCACTTACAGCCGGTGGAAATGACCTTGGCTTTGAAAATATATTCGCTCGCCAGGTTGAGGCTTTAGGAAACGAAGGCGACGTATTGATCGGCATCACAACAAGTGGAAATTCTGAAAACGTGATTCGTGCCTTCGAAATAGCAAATAAGCGCGGGCTTATCACGATTGGCTTCCTCGGAGGAAATGGCGGACGAGCACGCACGGTCTGCCAGCTCCCTATCATTGTCCCTTCAACAGATACACAGCGTATACAGGAGGGTCACATCACAATTGGACATATCATTTGTGCGCTCGTAGAACAGGAACTCTACGGGTAGCGCCGCAAAATGTAAAGCCCCTTGGCAATTTACGCTCACTCTTGTTCCTGCAATTTTTTCTGCTCAGCTTCCATGCGACGTACGTTGGCAATTTCATCCTGATACTGCTCGTCAGGATTGATCTCGTACGCCTTCTGAAGAGCCTCCAGTGCCTCTGGAAACAGATAAGAATACTCAAGAGCAACACCGAGGTTATAGAAAGCCTTGTCGCTCTGTGGATACTCCTTTGTCGCTGATTTGAAGACCTCAGCAGCTCTTTCCCACTCTCCTCGCTTCGCCCAGTTAATGCCTTCTTCAAGTGCCGGGATATCGCTATCCTTCAATAACTTCACGCGGACCATCTCCCTGTAGGGTGCAATCTTCTTCATAAAATCAGTAACCACAATTGCCCGAGCCTCAGCAAGAAGTCTATCATGATCAATCTCATCGGGCGGTCGGTCGTACCCATATGTCCTACCCTCCGCTACACGATCGAACCGCTTTGCCGTCAGGATACGACCGGTCGTGAGATTTGTAAGCTGCAAGTTCGCGGAGATATTTGCTCTTCCTATCCTCGTGTTTGATACATGACGAATGCCCTTCTTATCGACCGTTTCAACCCGCTCAATCTTTTCTTCATACTTGTACACGGACACCCGTCCACCCACAAGCACCGCAGCACCAACAAGCTTCCCCACCTTCACTGCGGTTGCCTCGTCGATATAACCAGAAAGACTGAGATCATGTTCACGTAGGATCTCATCAAGATGCCGTCGATCAAGTACCTCGAAACGCCCAGAGCTAACAAGAGCATCCGTAAGATCATCAGCCAGATCGGCACCCCCTCTCCCATCTATCTCGCCAACGGCGATCTTGTTGAAGTTCTTCAGATTGATTTCAGCAGGACGGGTAACAGGGACAAGAATCGTAGTTGTCCCACACCCGACAAGAACAAGCGAACTGAGAACAAACATGAAAATAATAAAAATTGCACGTGGTGACATTTCGAACCTCCTTGCATAGACTGAAACCCAAGGGAAAATTTACTGTATCCCTGGAACAATATCAACTAATAAGCCAAGTGCACTTGCGCTGCTACCAAGGCGATGGAAAACAAAGAGAGGAACTACCAAAGCAGGGAGCTTTTCAAAAGGATTTTCAAATGCCGGAAAAGTATAAATAACTAACGCTTTGCCAGGCTCGACACACTCACGCGGAAAGCCAAAGCATCTTTTATGGCTGAAGATGTTCCAGAGGGGTAAGATTTTTACCAGTGAGGACCGCAATGTTTAGTCGTCCTGTCATAGCTCGCCTGCGTGCACATAAACTGATTGTAAGTTACAAACAAAACCTGCCTCCAGTCAGCATCTGTTTCAAGGTATCGCTCCCAACGATCGATTTTGGAGATGAATTGAAGCCGTGCCGAACAATGTTGTTTCTTTGCATCCCCTTTTATTGATTTGTATATTTTTCTCGGTTCAGGATGAGTGCAAATGAACAGGCGCAATGACTTCCTTATCCCGCTTCTTACTCTTCTATCGGACATTGTTGCAACGGAAGCGGCTTTCTTGATAGCCTATACTCTCAGATTCTCCTCTTTTTTTGCATCTATCTTCCCGATCAACGCTGGTGTTCCACCGCTTTCAAGCTACATTTATAGTTCATTTGTTGTGGCTCTCTTATGGATTTTTCTTTTCCAATCGAACAAACTTTACGGGGCGAGACGACGTGTTTACCCAGTCGACGAGTTCTTTAACGTTGTCAAGATTATATCCATTGGTATGCTCATAGCTATGGGCATTGCATTCTTTTATCGTGGCTTTTCTTACTCCCGACTCATCATCGCACTTATATGGATTTTCAGCATCATCTTGATTTTTGCTGGTCGGTGGGTAGTTCTATCGTTCGAGAGACATCTGTACCGTCGTGGTGAAGGACTTCGTTTAGCAGTGCTCATAGGAAACAACGAAATCGCTCATCGGATTGCAAGAGAAATAGTGCAAAAACCCGAGCTGGGCTACCAGCTTGTAGGTTATTTCACCACACACGGCTCGAGCTTTGCTATTGATGCTATCCCTCACCTCGGTGCTATTGATGAAGCTCCTGAGTTCTTTAAGAAACAACTTATAGAAGTTGCCATCATCTCCATTGACACCGGTGATTATCCACAACTTGAAGAGCTGCTTCGGCAATCAGCAGGATTAAATATCGAATTCCTTCTTGTGCCGGATCTACTTGAACTCATGACAACTCGAGTCCGCATCATGGAACTTGAAGGAATCCCGCTCCTTCGAGTAAAGGAAATTCCTCTAAGCACCTGGGGGCAAATTTTGAAACGCAGCTTCGATCTCGTTCTCGCCTCGCTCGGGCTCATCCTCACAGCACCCATAATGGCAGTTATCGCCCTTGCCGTGAAGCTCGATTCACGAGGGCCGGTGTTCTATCACCAGGAACGTGTCGGTATGGATGGAAAGCCGTTTCATGTAATTAAATTTCGTACAATGATTGCTGAGGCAGAGAAGGAAACCGGTCCGGTCTGGGCAAAAGAGAATGATCCACGTGTGACACGTATCGGGAGATTCCTTCGCCGCACCAGCCTTGACGAGCTGCCACAGCTCCTGAACGTAATCAAGGGTGAAATGAGCCTCGTTGGACCTAGGCCTGAACGAACATACTTTGTCGAAAAATTTAAAGACCAAATTCCGAAATACCTTGATCGCCATCGAGTGAAAACTGGCATGACAGGATGGGCTCAGGTGAATGGCTTACGCGGCAACGTCCCCATCGAAGAGCGAACAAAATACGACATCTACTACATCGAAAATTGGTCGCTGTGGTTCGACATCAAGATACTCCTGAAAACAATCATTGCGGTCCTCACTGGTAAAAATGCTTACTGAACAAGTCGTATGATTCCGCTTGCCATTTTCTATATTCATTTGGTCGCCTTCTCCGCCGCTTTTACCAAGCGGTATCAGGATGAAAATATCGGTGAAGGTTTGCTCACAATTGCCTTCATGGCTCTCATCTTCATCGTGGGCTGGAGTATATGGGGCTTCCTGACAAAGCTCTTTATAGCACCAGCAGGACTCGGAAAAGCACTTGACCGCGACGCACTTACACTTCTTCTCCTCACTGTAAGTGAAGCAGCTTTTTATTATTTCTATCTAAAGAAATGATCAAAATCGTGCCTCCGAGAGGGTGACCTCTGCCTCCAAATCCTTCGACCCTTAACACAAAAATGTAACTACTACTTTAATCGGAAGTAAAAGGTGATCTTACACGTTTGGTCAACTTGCGGAAGGGACGCAGGCAAAGGTTCAAATTTCCATAGGCGCACTTTCTTCATCGCAGCTTGTTCAAGAGATGCATCAACTTTCAGGAGTGGCTCAACATGCTTCACGGACCCATCAGAAGCTATGATAGCGCGAAGCTGAATTTCTCCTTCGCGATTAACACCCTCAGGATAGTGTGGAAGCGGCGTGCTCAAGGCTTTTCTGAAGCCACCGGCTGTCCATTGAACAGCATAACCGATGCCAGAAGCTTCGCTTTTCCCTTTCCCAACCGAACCAGCACCCACGGGAGCTTGAATGTTTCCTCTTCCAATAAATGTTTCAGGTGACTTCCTGCTTTCTAACACATCTCCGCCACTGCGAATAGATTCAAAAATTGCTCCTATCTCGCGAGCACTGTCAGGGGAAATATGCTTAGACTCGGCTGAGAGTTTCTTCACAGCCTCGGGCATCAAGAATTTTTCGTCAGGAGCAGAGAGAGAACGCAATGGAAGCGCTACTCTTTGGCTACCGCTGAGCGATGGCGCCTTAGCGCGCATGGGGGTGTTCACGGAACGCAAAGGAACGGGCCTGTTAGAAATTTGTCCTTGTTCCTTTCGCCCAACGCGAAGAACTGATCTTCCTTCAGGTATCGCACCTAACTTCTCCCTTTGAGGAGCTGGAGAGGTGATATATCCCGAAGGCGTTGATTGCAATTCCCCACTGCCAAATGAAACTTCGATGAACTCTAATCTTCGAAACGTTTCCCGGATAGGAATAAGTGCCAGAATGAATAATACTGCAGCGTGAACACCAATCGATAGGAACAACCCGATCCGAGATTCCTCATTGTATCGCTGGAGGTTCATATTGAGTTTTTGCTAACTGTGTTGCGATGAAAAATCTTTTGGCGCCTGCCGCCTTTGCAGCATCAATAACCTCTACAGTTCGCTGGATCGTCACATCTTGATCAGCTCTTATCACAATGGGCAGCTCCCTATCCTGCACAATCAACGGGCGAAGAGTCTCAGTCATCTGCCGAAGCTCGACCTTGCGGTTGTCGACATAGAGCCTTCCGTCCTTTGTAATGGTGAGAACAATACGCCTCTGTTCCGGGGTTTCAGCAAAAGCCATTCGAGGGAGTTGAATGCGAATTCCGCTCTGCATCACAAAAGACGAAGACAGAAGAAAGAATATCAGCAGCTGAAGAATCACATCCGTAAGTGAAGCGTAGTTGAACTGCGTCAGCACTTTATTCTCTGTTCGGAAATTCATGGGCGCCCCTCTTTCACTAATTCAGTGCTCTGAAGTATTTCCTTATGAGCACGAACGAGCTCAAGGAATTCTTCAGAAGTCGCTTCCATTTCAAAAACAACATGTTGAATCCGAGACACAAAATAGTTGTAAAAACCGTAAGCGGGTATCCCCACGATCAACCCAAAGGCTGTCGTCAGGAGAGCCTCCCAGATACCTCCGGCGAGATCAGCCGCCGTTGCCATACCCCCAAGCACTTCAACAGTCCGAAATGCATTGATCATTCCCGTTACAGTTCCAAGGAATCCGAGGAGCGGAGCTATTCCTGCCGTTGATGCAAGAAGCCCAAGGCGCTTTTCTAACTGATAGACCTCCATTTTCCCCGCTGACTCAATAGCCTCCTTAATTTTTTCATCCCCCTCGTGAAGCTTCATTATGCCTCTCTTCAAAATCCGTGCAATAGGGACATCGAGTCGCGAACAGTATTCAATGGCACCAACGGTGTCACCCTGGCGAAGGATGCTTCGCAACCGAAGCATGAAGTCGCCAGCATCCATCTTTGCACGCCGAAGTACAAGATACTTCTCCATAATCACCCACAGCGCAATGATCGAAGTAGCCAAAATGAAGTACATGAGGATTCCACCTTTGTCAAAAAACTCCAAAAGCGTCATGAAGTCTCTCCCCTCCAAATTTTCAAAAATGATAAACTCAGTTGTGCAGCAAATCCATCGCTATTGCGACCAACCAATAACGTACCTTACTTATCCACGCGTACGCGGAGCCCAAGTGAGACCAAGGCTTAAGAATAACGGACGCTCACGGTACCCTTTCCACCGATAATACGTTGCATTAAGAGCATTGCAAATCTCAGCGCGGATGTGAACAGCGTTGCTTAAGACATACTCTCCGTGAGCATTGATAACAAGGACACCGGCAATCGCATGCTCATTCGACCAGTCTGTGAACACGGAACTCCGATATTCTATCTGAATCCCAGCCTGAAGCTCAGCCATCAGTGCGTGATCCCATGTTAGGAACATGTGAGATATCGGAACATAAGGAACAACTTTTTTAGGGAATGCTGGATCATTTACACTTGTGAGCTCAAGAGAAAGAGAACTCCTGTCGACTTCGCTCAGCTGTCCCAGAATCTCGAAACGGAGTTTTGTGATCGTCACTTCGCTTGCGTAATAGACGTTCCATATGCCGGATGAACTTGAGTCAACAAATTCAGGGAATTCATCCTCTTGCGCTACGCTGAGCGATATCGAACCCCGAAGCAAGCCGCCAAGAGGAAATGTCATTCCAGAATGAATGTGATACTTTTCACGCTCAAGGTGAATTTCAGTAGAATAACCAAGATAAGGATTTATCTTGAGCAAATCGTATATCGTCCGCGATTCATATCCTGAACGAAAGCCGAGAATTAATACGACATCATTACTGAGGTCATAGGAAATTGATCCATGAATACTTGGGGCGAGTTGGTATCCACTCGGGTTTGGCTGCGCAAGTTGTAAGCCAACACGTCCAGAAAGTTCCGCTTGCTCCCTCACCCGTGATGAGACACCAAGTCTGATCCCCAGAAGGCTGGGTGTCCATTGAGAAGAAGAGAAAGGAGAGACAATCGGATTTGCCCAATATGAAATCTCGCCGTCGAGTTTTCTGCTTGCAAATGTCTTAGACAGATTCAAAGTAAGATAAAAAGTGTTCTCACTGAAAGACGATAAGTCCTTTTGTGATACACCTCTCCAGGTTCCTTTAAACGTGTACTCAAACGGAATTTCCGTCGGCGAATTGAGAGAAAATGCAAGACCACCTGCACGCTGTATGCGAATGGCTTCTGGCGTGACCGATCCGTATAGACGATAACGCCATCCGGAAAACCAAGCATTGCCACGAAGGATCGCCCCATGAAGAACAGCTTCTTTTGACTGCAGCGGTGCTGAGATATGAATCTGGGCGTTACCGCGGAAATAATCTGTATTGGGTGCAAATCCACCAGAGCCGCTGAGCGATGCACCGACGTTATATTGAAATGCATCGAGTTGTTGCCCGGCAACAATGAGGCCATATGGCGTGCCAAATCGACCATAGGAAATTAACAAGAATCCTGTAAGTGACTTTGCCAGCGCATTTCTTATGGGAATGCGTGCTTTATCACGCAAGCTCCAATTGCTTTGCGACTTTCCCTCGGAAGGCAAAAACGATGCGGAAGTCTGCCTTCGGCGGACTTCATCTGCCACTATCGGCAATTTCTCCACTCTCGGTGGGTGAAGTTGCATCACACCGGTAATGATAAATTTCGGAAGCTCAATCTTCGGAAGCGGCGGGGTTCCACTCTGACCAACAATAGCTCGTGGCGGAGGTTGCTTTGTCGTATCCCGCATGCCACCAATTCCATAATTGCTGAGTCGATAGCTTTCCTTTTGATCCTGGCTGCGGAGAGGAGTGATAGCGAGCATTAAAGCAACGATGAAAAGTCCAGCACCGGGGGCAGCTAAAATAACGCTCTTGCTCCGCCTCTGGCGGGCTTTGAATGACGGGCTCATTGCAACTGCCTCAGCTTGTCTTTCGCCTCCGCACCAAAGCGGTCTGCTTCATGAGTTTTACTTACTTCTTCTAAAAGTGCCCTTGCTCGTTGGAGCAGGCCAAGGGAACGATAGCAATCAGCTGCCTTGAGAAGCGCGCGAGCAACCCATGCTGTTTCAGGTGCAAAAACATATTTCACGCGAAGGTAGGCGGAAATAGCTTCTTGATCTCGACCTGCTGCTTTCAATGTTTCTCCTATGAGAAATTGAGCCTCAGCACCAAGAGAGTCTGCTCGAGAGGCTGCAATCGACTCAAGCATTCGTGTTGCACGATCAAACTGTTTACGTTCTATATGGATACGAGCAAGGGCAATCTGAGAGCGGGCGGAAAACGGCGAGTCACTTCTGGAAATGTCCTTCAGTAACGCTATGGCTTCGGCACTATCCCCGATTTCAAGAAGCATCTTTGCTTTTTCATACAGTGCCTTAGATCTCACCTCAGGCATCTTTGCTATCGATGCGGCTCGATCGTACCATCGCGCTGCCTCAGCCATCTGATGACGACTGCCAGCAATCGCTCCTAAGGAAAGAGCAGCCTGCGTCCCCCAGGAAGAAGGGTGAACCGCAGAATCTTCTAAGTCATGTCCATAAGCAACAAGGAACGCCTGCATCGCTGCTGAGGTGTCTCCTTTTGCCATCAAAGCACGCCCAAGAAAGAAATTTGCCTGCGAAACATTAGTGCTCGAAGGATAACGAGAGAGGAATTCACGGTACGTTTGCTCTGCTAAAGTTAACTGCTTTTGGTTGAAAAGCATCTCTCCTTTTTTAAGAAGAAGTACTTCTGCAGCATCGGGTGGAGCTTCCTTAAGAGCATGCTCTATGGTTGTAATAGCTCCGGCAGAATTCCCCTGAAGAGCATAAGCAAATTGAATTCCATCTACAGCGTCGGATATGTACGGACTTGTTGGAAACTTCTTGATCACCTCATTGTATGCTTGAATAGCGTTGTTGTAATCACGAAGGTTGTAATAGGCATCGCCAATGCTATACTGTGCCCGCGCCGCAATAGCACTTTGCGGAAAATGTTCGAGAACCTTTTTGAACTCGCTGATTGCCGAACGATAGTTCCTGTCCTGAAAGTATATCCAACCTATCATGTACTGCGCATCGGGAGCATACCGAGATGTCGCGAACTTTGTAACGATCTCAAGGAAACAAGCGATTGCACCCTGAACATCGCCGGCGCGGTAAAGCGCATATCCAAGCTGGTATTGTGCATATCTAGCATCCTCCTTATCGCTATAAAGCCGAATAACTGCTCGGTAAGCTCCGGAAGCAAGATGAAATTCCTTTGCGTAAAAATAACTATCAGCAAGACGCAGTGTTGCATCAGCCTGGTATCTTGACCCGGGGAAATCTTTAAGAAATTGTTCAAAGGTACGAGCCGCTTCAGAAAACTCCCGTGCCTGAAAAAGGGAATAGCCAAGCCCATACAAGGCATCTTCCCGGTGCTTACCCATTGGGTATCCCGTCAGATATTCACGATAGCTCTCCACTGCTTCAGTAAAAGAGTTGCTCGCATACTGACTCTCTGCGAGGCAGTACTCCGCATCTTCAGCATGGACGCCGTGTGGAAACTCAGATAAATAATCGCTGAAATCCTTTGTCGCTGATGAATACCTGCCGAGTTTATAAAATATCCATCCACGTTGAAAAAGCGAATTAGAGCGGATATCTTT
The DNA here is from genome assembly GCA_049973045.1 of Bacteroidota bacterium. Classification (GTDB taxonomy): domain Bacteria; phylum Bacteroidota; class Ignavibacteria; order 0-14-0-80-59-12; family 0-14-0-80-59-12; genus JBMFJZ01. Next base: position 277,321 of record JBMFJZ010000003.1, read on the forward strand.
AGTAACGTCCTGCAGATTCAGCACATCGCTATACCTTTCTGCTGCCTCCACCAAATCCCCTTTCGCAAAATGAGTTTCACCGAGCATCCAGAGTGCCTTAGCGTAGAGGTCGCTTTCAGGATGTTTCGCCGTAAGTTCGTCGAAATACATTTGCGCTTGTTCATATGCCCCGGTATTAAACGCAATCACTCCAAGCTGATAAAGAGCATTCCCCGCTAACTTGCTTTGGGAAAAGTGGCGGAGAATAAGATTCAATGGTTTCTTCGCTGCATCAAATCGCTTTGCATCAATCAAGATTGTAGCTTCATCGTAGGCAGCATGAAGCAACAATGTATCATTCCCCTTCGTGCGCTGAAGCTCGGATACAAGCTCCTCAAACATCGAGACAGCCTGTTCAATGTCATTTATCTTTCGATATGTCCATGCGAGAGAGTACTTTGCATTAAAGGCATGTGGAGAATCAGGAAACTGCTTGAGAAATTGAAGATAGGCAGCACATGCTTCATTGTATTTTTTAGCTCCATAATGCGCTTCGCCCATTGCAAAGAGCGCTGCTGCGATATCCGCGGAATCAGTCAAAGCGGGATATGCTGCGTCAAGTAGTTCAGTGGCTTCTTTATATTTTCCGAGTGCCAAAAGACATTCCGCCTCCCGTATTCGTGCCGGTCCAACTAACGCACTTTTGGGATACGAGAGAGCTAACTGCTCATAAGACTGTATTGCAAGCGGATAATTTGTTTGCTTCTGTCGAAGCCATCCAAGTGAATAAAGAGCATAATCAACGATAGGATTTGAAGGATACTGCTCCACTGCCATCGAAAGATACTTCACCGCTGTTAGGTTGTCGCCTTCTCTTAAAGCGCACTGGCCAATCCAGTACGCAGCTTCACCAGCAAAAGGTCGATCCCCAAATCGATCTAGCACAGTTTTGAGTGCTTCCTTTGCCTCAGAGTACCTACCAACATGAAAATATGATTCCCCGAGACGAAACAGCGCATCACCATGCAGAGAATTGCTTGGATATTCTCTTATGAACAATTGGTATCGCCGCGCTGCTTCCTCATACCGCGACTCGAAGAACAAGCACTCAGCGGCAAGGAATTCTGCGTCGGGACGACGGAGACTTGCAGGGTATTTCTCGATAAATTGTTCAAACTGCTGGAATGCAAGCTGGTAAAGCTGATCCTTAAAAAGACCACTTGCGAATGTGTAATCTTGCTCCTCAGCAAGCGATGATGTTGTATACTGCGCAAAGTCAGGAGAAGAGGATGAGAAAAGAAGGAAAATACCAAACAAGAAGATGAGTAAGTGCTTCATTGAAGAAGGGTCTCCTTGAATCTTTCCAAATTAAATCAATCCCTGCACTATAGAGCTTAATGCGCAACAACACTATAAGCGCAAAAAGAATCAAGGAGTCAATATGCTATCTCCACGTTGTTGATGACTGAAATACTCAGCGCACACTTATCATTTCATATTGTGCGGAGGGTGAGGGACTCGAACCCCCAATCCGCTTATAGCGGAGCCGGTTTTCAAGACCGGTGCATTAGCCATTCTGCCAACCCTCCGGTAATCCCGATTTCTAATTCCCGCTGATCGCCGCGCATGCGCGGACCGACAGGCTTGCTTTAACCTCTCGGTGCTTAATCCAAGCATCCTAAAACAATTTACAAATCTTTAAGTAGCCAATCAATAGCAAGCCGCTATGACTGAACCCATCGCTCGACAACAGAATGGCACGGTGCGATATAAGCCCCCATATCCTTTGCAACACTGACTGTCGACTCAAACACATCTCCCCACCCTGCATAATCAAACGTATCATAGATAGTGTTGTGAAAAAGTAAAGCAGCCGCGCCCCGATATCGCTTCACCGAATCAATCAAAGTGTGTATAATGGAAAAAGCGTGTTCAGGCGGAATATGTCGATACGACTGAAATGTCCCATCCATTGCGAGAAGGGGGAGTTCCAGCAATTTCATCGGCTTCCATGTATCAACATCAAAGACGCGAAAGACCCCTGCGTAACCAAATCGAAATCCCTCATGGTCGGCGAATCCACCTGTGGCATCATAAAGAAAACCGAGAGAATCCTGAATACGCCATGTAGAAGGGATGCTCAAACGAAGATAGTGCTGACGAACACCTTTGACGGAACCAACAAGTCGCTCGAGTCTGTGTTTCTCCTCAGACATCATTGTCCGATCCTTATATGACCGAAAACTGGGATGCAGGCCAATTTCATGTGTTCCGTGCTGAAGCATTTCGAGCAATGTTTTTCCATACCATCGTCTGAGCGAGTATCGTGCATCTCGTTTATCACTTGCACCTGTTTTCAAGAAGTAGGTAGCTGAAATCCCTTTTGCCTTTTCAACATCCAAGAGATGCTCCAGAGAGACTCTATATGGATCAGCAGAAGGTTTCGCGCTGCGAAGGAACGAATTGAGACGTTGTATGCGGTCGGCAAGTTTCTTCTTGCGTTCGTTCAAAAGAAAATATTCCACGATTTCCCGATAAATAATCCCCTTTGTCCACTTCTGAAGATAGTCGACATCATGTGTGAAGCAAAGAGCAAATTCTGCTCCCCCAAAGGGTCTCCTCGTAGCTTCAGTGTGAAAGCCAGCCTCAGCAAGCCAGCGCTCAAGAATGGAGAAATACTGATTGACAATGGGAACATGCAGAAAATCAAACTTCGCCTGAAGGCTTGATTGAGCGGGAAAGCGGTCGAATCCATCACGCTCACAACTGAACACTTCCTGCCAGCCGGAGAGAAAATAAAATACATTCGCTATGATGTCCACTTTGCGGATGTAGCCCGCACCGGACCTCCAGATAGCTTCCTGCGACAGTTCATCTGCGAATGCATTCAGGACCGCCTCACCCGCAAGCTCCATAAGCTGCGAGCGAATCGGGAAAGCTGAAGACTTCGCCGCAAAGAATGCTCTGGCATCCTGACTTTGCATGATGCGAACTTCAGTTTGAGCTATCTCATTATCAATGGCTGTGTAAGCAACGAACGGCTTCCCTTCAGGGATAAGTGCCCGGTTCACGACCCTCAACTCCGCACCAAGCCATTGGGCAAACGTCTCCATCACATACCGTGCCGCGGTTGCCATAGGTTCATCAACTTCAATAATAGCGAATAGCTCCATATAAAGTTAATTTAGCAGCATTTGAAGCAACATTCAAGCTACCATTAATTTAAACTCACCTCAAAGAAGAGCCAATACAAAATTTTCTTCCTTGAAGAGCTCTTTCGTGCTAAAGTACGCCATTGCTTTTCCTTGACAAACGGCAAGAGGTTCGTTATATTGACTTGTGATTGAGGGCTTCAAGCAAAGATTTCACTATTCATAAATTGATAAGATAGTCTGAAGATTCAGAGGGAGCAATGGAAAGCGAGTTTTCCAATCGAGTACAAGAGGTCATTCGGCTAAGCCGGGAAGAGGCTTTGCGGCTTGGCCACGATTATATCGGGACCGAACATCTTCTCCTTGGGATCATCCGTGAAGGGGAAGGGATTGCAGTAAAAATCCTCCGAAACCTTGGTGTCGATCTCTATAAACTGAAAAAAGCGGTTGAGGATACAGTTCGCACCACCGGGGGGACGATCACAATCGGAAACATACCTTTGACAAAGCAGGCTGAGAAGGTCCTGAAAATTACCTACCTCGAAGCGAAGCTATACAAGTCTGAAGTAATTGGCACTGAGCATCTCCTCCTTTCGCTTCTCCGAGATGATGACAATATCGCTGCCCAAATCCTTCACCAGTTCAATGTCACATATGATGGCGTGCGTGCTGAGCTTGACAATATCATCAGCGGTAAGCCAGCTTCCCAAGTCTTAGGGAGCTCTGCCAGTTCAATCCCCCGAGGGGGGCAAGAAAAAACAAAAACTCCTGTGCTCGACAATTTTGGACGCGACCTTACAAAGCTCGCTATGGAAGATAAACTTGACCCTGTCATTGGACGAGAAAAAGAAATCGAGCGCGTGGCACAAGTACTTAGCCGACGCAAAAAGAACAATCCTGTCTTAATCGGCGAGCCGGGCGTAGGAAAAACCGCCATCGCCGAAGGTTTGGCTCTTCGGATCGTACAGAAAAAAGTCTCGCGTGTCCTTCATGATAAGCGCATAGTTACGCTTGACCTTGCTGCCCTCGTCGCGGGAACAAAATATCGCGGGCAATTCGAAGAGCGGATGAAAGCGGTCATGAATGAACTTGAAAAGGCAAAAGACGTTATCCTCTTCATTGACGAACTGCATACTATTGTCGGAGCTGGAGGCGCATCGGGCTCGCTCGATGCTTCGAACATGTTTAAGCCAGCTCTTGCTCGAGGCGATTTTCAATGCATTGGAGCAACCACACTTGATGACTATCGGCAATACATCGAAAAAGACGGCGCTCTCGACCGACGTTTCCAGAAGATTATGGTTGATCCTACAACAGTTGAGGAAACAATACAAATACTGAAAAATATCAAGCATAAATATGAGGAACACCACGGGGTGCGTTACTCTGACAGAGCAATCGAAGCAGCCGTTGAACTAAGCAATCGTTATATCACCGATCGGTATCTACCAGACAAAGCAATCGATGTGATGGATGAAGCAGGAGCACGGGTCCACCTCGCTAACATCCATGTCCCGGAGGAAATTGTAAGGCTGGAAGAGGAAATTGAGAAGATCAAGCTCACGAAGAATCAGGTCGTCCGAAGTCAGAATTTCGAGGAAGCCGCTCGTCTGCGCGACCTCGAAAAGAAGCTTTTGAATGACTTGGAGATTGCTAAGCGTGAATGGCAACTCCGAATGCAAGACACAGTATATGAGGTCACCGAAGAACATATTGCCGAAGTTGTCTCAATGATGACCGGGATACCCGTTAGCCGCGTCGCGCAATCAGAATCTGAGCGACTGCTAAAGATGGAAGAAGAGCTTCGGAAGCAAGTTGTCGGTCAGGAGGAGGCTATTGAACGACTTACGAGAGCAATTCGCCGCACCCGAGCAGGTCTGAAAAATCCCAAGCGACCCATTGGATCGTTTGTCTTCCTTGGTCCAACTGGTGTTGGAAAAACAGAGCTTGCTAAGGCGCTTGCCCGATACCTCTTCGACACCGAAGAGGCTCTAGTCCGCATCGATATGAGCGAGTATATGGAAAAATTTAATGTATCGCGTCTGGTTGGCGCACCACCGGGCTACGTTGGCTATGAGGAAGGGGGCCAACTAACTGAAAAAGTGCGACGAAAACCGTACTCGGTCGTTCTGCTCGACGAGATTGAAAAAGCTCACCCCGATGTTTTCAACATCCTCCTGCAGGTTCTGGATGATGGCATACTCACCGATAGCCTCGGGCGTCGCGTCGACTTCAAGAATACGATCCTCATCATGACTTCAAACATCGGAACACGTGATATCAAAAGCACTGGCGGATTTGGATTCGGACCTGATACCCAACAAGATCAGTACACCCACATGAAAAGCGCAATCGAAGATGCTGTCAAAAAGGTATTTAATCCGGAATTTCTCAACCGTATCGATGATATCATCGTTTTCCGACCCCTTGAAAAGTCTCACATCATGAAGATCATCGATATCCAGATGAAAGAGCTCCAAGACCGGATGCGAAACCTCGGGGTGACCATTGAGCTGACAAGGAGCGCAAAAGAGTTTCTCGCCGAGAGAGGATACGATCCTGCCTTCGGAGCACGTCCATTGCGACGCGCGCTACAAAAGTATATCGAAGACCCGCTTGCTGAGGAGCTACTCCGTCATCACTTCGGAGCAGGAAGCGTCGTACGCGTTTCTCACAACAAGCGAACTGACGATCTTCGGTTCACTGATGTTGCAAAAACTGGGAAGGACTCAGAGGTTGAACCCGAAGAAGAAACAAATGAGGCAAGCACCGACGCTTCTTGAAAAACATAGGGAAAAACAATAAGCCTACCCTTACCTTTAAAGAAAACTACATCTCTTTTTCATCGCTTCTGAGAGCAAACCGAGATACTCAGCACGTGGGATTTCCTTTGCGCCGAATCGGCGAAAATGCTCAGTCATGAATTGGATATCAAGCAAACTATATCCATGAGCACGAAGCTGTTCGACCAGAGCAACCAGAGCAACTTTTGAAGCATCCTTCATGCGATGAAACATCGATTCCCCAAAGAACGCACCTCTCAGAGCAACACCATACAATCCACCCACAAGTCTCCCACCTGACCACGTTTCGACACTATGAGCGAATCCTAAGCGATGGAGCTCCGCATACGAGCGGATAATCACATCAGAAATCCACGTCTCTTCTCTATCTGCGCAGCCTCGAATGACCCCCTCAAACGCTGTGTCAATACGAACTTCAAAAAGATTTTTTCGAATCGTTTGTCGAACACTCCGTGGAACAATAAACTCCTGCAGATCAATTATAGCGCGTGGATCAGGAGAATACCAAAGGATTTCCCCGGTTCCCGGTTCCGCCATTGGAAAGTACCCTATCGTATATGCTCCAAGCAAAATGTCAGGCGGGATGCAAGAAAGCCGTTTGTGCTGCACTCTCATTATCTTTTAACTTTGGAAAGAATCTCCTTCAGCCGAGCTATGTCCTGCTCAACAGTCTTCCGTGCCTCAGGATCCTTCTCAAGGGAAAGATATCTTGTGAATAATTTCAATGACTCACTATAGTCTTCTCGCTGATATGCGAGTATCGCTAAGTTACGATACGCAGGGGCAAATCGAGGATCAATCTCAACAGATCGCTCATACGAGCGCTTAGCCCTATCAATCTGCCCGATAGAAACAAACAAATTGCCAAGATTGAAATTCGCCAGCGGGTGCCGCGGATTAAGTCGCATCGCCTGAACATACTGAGCAACTGCACCATCAATGTTTCCTATCCGAGCAAGCGCGTTACCGAGATTGTTCCGCGCAAAGTAATTGTCATGATATGAGAGCGACCGAGTGTAAGCGGCGACCGCCTTATCAAATTGACCAGCATCGTAATAGAGCGTTCCCAGGTATTGGAACTCAGATGCAAAATCCTCAGGAAGACGAGGTGGTGCGAGTACCTCAAAGACAACAACAGCCGACGCTACGACAATCCCGGGGAGCATGAATCCATGCTCGCGACGCTTCAATCGCTGAATCATTTCAAGCAGAGCATACGAGCCAAAGAGAATAAGAATAGGGACAACGGGCAATCGAAACCGATCAGCAACAAAAATCACAACAATGGAGAGAACAAAGCCCACGAGGAACAACAAAAGCAAGCGGATCCCTCCTGACCGCCATGGGGATGAAAGATAGATTCCAATAGCCCCGAAAATACTCACAATGAAGAAGGTGGGTAACGGCAACCGAAGAATCGGAGCGTAGTGGCTGCGGAAAAACTCATAGCTGATTCCAACCTGTGGAATTTCTTGTGCGCTAAAAAATAGCGTAAGCTTCCGGAGCAAAAGGGTCAGAAAGCCGCCAAAATCTTTTCTGATGAAATCCAGACCCTTCTTCATCCAGAATGATGAGACCTCAGACGGTCTCATCTGGTGTCCCACCTCTTGCTCTGCAAAGTAGCGACCACTTGGATCACTATCAAGATCGAATCCAGCGCTGTTGTAGTACACACCTGGTGCTTCTGGATTGTTCCCAATAAAAAAATTTAATCCACCGTTCGAAGAAATAAGAACAAAGTCATGACTCACAACAGCATTCCGGATCGTTACCGGCGCAATCACTACTGCCATGCCACCCAGGAAAAATCCGACTGCACCGAGGATATCCCGATAAGAACGTTGAGCTAAATTAGACCTGACCTTATTCTGGCGATAAAGCTCAATCACGATCCATGCAACTGCGAAAACATCTATCAGAAGAGTATTCGGACGGGCAAGAGCAGAAAGCCCTCCAATCATACCGGCAAATGCCCACCGCCACAGGGCTTTAGGTTTCTCAATCGCTTTCAAGAGCATATAGAGGAGAAGTAGCGTCAGAAAAACCTGTAATGTCTCAACCAGAATCATGTTATCGAAGTATACGAGGACCGGGTACACTCCCATGACCAAAGCTGCCACAAATGCCACAGATCGATTAAAAATTCGTTCGCCTACGAGGTAAAGGAAAAGAACACTAATAACTCCTATGAAAGATTGAACAACACGAACCATCACCAGCGAGTGGCCAAAAACTGTGTACATCAATGCAAGAAAGTATGGATATAACGGAGCCATGAAGAAAGCTTCGTCACCGAGCCAATCACCAGTGCGAACTATCGTCTTCGCCCAGCCATCGAAAATAGCTGAATCGGAGAAGAGGTTGGAGAAGAACGGCGAGGATGATATTTCTATGAGATAGATAATGCGAATAAGGACAGCAACAAAAGACACAATAAGGAGGCTGGCGGATCGGTTCATTACAAGCTTGCCCAAGAGAGATGATGAGGGATGATTCCCCTGAGGAGCAATCTGAGTCTTCTGCTTCTTTCCCATTATGCTTTTACACTTTTGGGTCCACAGGCACCGAAAAGTTATAAGAAGCTTGAGGAAATTGCAAGGGAGTCACTTACAAGAGTTAGCTGCCCGCCCGGGACGGACAACTTCGTAAATCCGCCAAGGGATTTTCTCCCCTGGGAATTCACCGGGACGCTTCATTTGTTACAAACACTCAGCGGTTGATCGTGAACTTAAACGGAATGGTTACCCAGGCTTTGACAGGACCATTGTTCATTATGCCGGGTGTGAACTCAGAGCGCATAGCAGCGTCAATGGCTGCAGAATTTAGCACTTCCGCATCCGATTTGAGCACCATGGCTTTGATAGGCTTGCCATGCTCATCGACAAGGACCCTCACATACACCATTCCCTGCACACCGACCCGGCGAGCGATATCAGGATAAACTGGTCTGGCGAGCTTTACCGGCTGCGGGATTTTCTCCACAGCGATAAATGGCTCGGGCTCAGGGGTGCTTGGCTTCGGGGGCGGAGCAACCGCTGGTTGAGAGGAAGCTGCTGGAGTCCCTCTGGCGTTTTCAGTTTCGGATACGCTCTTGCTCGCCTGCGTTGAGGGGGCTGATGTCTGGGGTTGCTCAGCCGGCGCAGGAGACGCAGTTTGCTTTATTGATGTTGAGGTAGGCTGAGTGGCAGGTACTTGTTTTCCTTGACCTTCGTTCTTTGGAAGCTCTTTTACCGGTTGAGAAGGAGTTTGTGTTTCAGGAGACGACGCACTCCTTTGCTCTTGCTGCACTTGTCCAGCTGCAGCTAATGCTGGATTCGCTTCAGGGGCTTTCAACGACGCTTGCGTCGCACTCGACGTCATCTGGCTGGTAGGTGCTGAAGATGGAGTTTGCTCATTGATTGCTTGTTGAGACAGTTGATTCTGATGCTTGCCAAAGAAGAGAAATGCCCCATAGGCAACTGCCAACAAAACGAGGAACCCTAATGCAAGCTTTGGAAAAACAGATGATTTTTTCTCTGGCTCTTCGCGGCTTACAATGGAAGGCTCTGAAGGCTTCAGCCTTTCTTCTTCAGCTTTAACTGCAACCGATGACGCGGAAGCAGGCTCAGTGGAAACTTGTGAACGGGCAGAGGCAATGCGCTGCTCATATTGTTGAGCAAGGAGATTGTTAGGGTCAATCATATACACGCGCCTTACCTCTTGATTGGCTCGATCCCATTCCCCTCTTTGCATGAGATCATCAGCACGCTGAAGATAAGAATTTATAACCTTTTGTAAAGCCTCGCGCTGCCTCTCCGCTGCTTCGCTTTGATCAAGTTCCTGCTCCTTTCCAGGCGATGGTGGGACGGGCTGCGAATGCAATTCCGGGTGCTTCTCATGAAACTCCTTCGCCTGCCGTAAAATGGCGAGAAGTTCATCTTTCACCTGCCGCATTGACTCATCATCAAAGGAGGTTCCACGGGCTACAGCTTCTACTACAGCACTGAGACGTTTCTCATACGCGATGAAATATAAGTTTCGAGGATATTGTTCTCGCAAGACGCTCGCTCGTTGAACTGCTTCTGAGAAATGCCCACTCTCAATGAGCTGCGCCATCACAGTATAAATCTTCTCAATCGATTGAGTGCCTAATTCTTCGCGTAACTTTTCTAATTCGGGTCCCATATTTCCTCCTTTTGCGACAGAGACATTCTCCAAAACATCAATTATTGTGCCAGAAAGATGCACCCAAAATAGGGTAAAATCGGGCAAGAACGCATACGAACCAGCTCGTTCCAGCATTATCGCATTGTTATTTTTACACGCTCAGTGCAAAAAATACATGCCCCGAAATTCTGGCACATAAATTGAAGCTATAAAATTTGTTGTGCTGACAAGACAGATTATCAATAACAATATGGTCAACACAGAACGAACGCGCTTCTCAACGGACCTCGCTAACCCTCCGGGGTTCAGCAATTAAACTTAACTTATCGTTTTCGGTAAACAAGGCGAAGACCCCGAGTCATTTTCTCCTGATCTTCTACAGGCTTCCCGTTCTCTGCATCGCGGATTCGCTGTTCCATCTCCGCAATTGACGGATCAAGAGGGTCGAGTGCATAGGCTTTCGTTAGCTCGTCCAGAGCACTCTGGTAGTTCTTCTCTATCAGAAGCTCCTCAGCGCGATCGAGTATCTCCTGAATTTGAGCTTTACGTCTCTCCGATTCTTCCTTTTCACGCTCTCGCTCGGCAGCACGCATTGCGGCTTCCTGAGCGCCATAGATTTCCTGTTCAAGGGCATGAATCTCTTCCCGATCCGGATCAAGCACGAAGGCGAGAGCAAGTTCATCCAGGGCTTCAGCGTAGTGTTTCTCAGCCATAAATTTTCGAGCGCTCTCGAGATGCTTTTGTATCTTTTCCTGGAGCAACGCTGCTTTCTGTTCCTCCTCGGCTTTCTTTCGCGCTTCCTCAGCCTCGTGAGCAGCGTGCATCTTTGCTCGAATTTCCGCATCCAGCGTTTCGACTTCTGTGTTCACTGGATCAAGAGCATAGGCTTTTGCAATTTCATCAAGTGCAGCGCCAAACTCACCTTTGTTCAATAGCGTTCTCGCTGCATTAAGAAAAGATTGAATTTCGGCAGCCTTAGCTGCTTCGCGCTCGAGTGCTTCTTTTCTCTGTGCTTCACGCTTCGCTTCCTCCTCACTCCGCCTGCGCTCCTGTTCAGCCCAAATCCGCTGCTCCTGTGCAGCGATCTCAGGGTTAAGTGGGTCAAGGATAAATGCGAGGGAAACTTCTCCTAACGCTTCTTCGAGCTTCCCCTCCTGAAGATAAGACTCGGAGCGACGCAGATAGGCTTTCACCTGTTCTTCACGCACACGCCTCTCCTCTTCTCTCGCACGCTCCTGGATAGCTTCCTCCATCTGGCGGAGTTCTTCCTCCCTCTTGCGCTGAAGCTCTTCTTCAAACCGTCGGCGCGCCTCCTCTTCAGCTCGTCGCCGTTGTTCCTCCTCCTCAGCACGAACGCGGTCCTGCTCTGCGCGGATTTTTTCCTCTAATTCCCGCACATTATTGTTGAATGGATCTACAACATAAGCACGGGCAAGTTCATCAAGTGCTCGCTCAAATTCTTTTTGTTCAAAGAGCACAGTCGCCTTTCGCAGGCAATCTGCGACTTCCTGTCGGATTGCCGCAAGCCTCTTTTCTTCCTCCTCCCGGCGGCGCTCCTCTTCCTTGCGCCGCGCTTCTTCCTCCATCAGGCGTTGCTTTTCCTGCTCCGCACGTATTTCACTCTGTAGCGAGAGGATTTCCTCGTTAAGAGGGTCAAGTACTACAGCAAATGCCAGCTCACCGAGTGCTTCATCAAACCGCTTGCTTGAGATGTATTCTTTAGCTTTTTCGATATAGGCTACAACCTTGCGATGCTGGGCCTCCCTTTTTGCCTGCTCCTCCGCTTGCAAGCGAGCCTCTTCTTCCCTGCGCTTTTTCTCAAGCTGCTCACGAAACATCTGTTCTTGACGCTTCTGTTCCTCTTCTCTCCGTCGTCGCTCTTCCTCAGTGCGAATGCGAAAGTTTTCCTGCTCCGCACGAATTCGCCTCTCTAGTTCCTTAAGCGACTCGTTCAAAGGATCAATTACGTACCCCCGCGCTACCTCATCAAGAGCACGATCAAACCGTTCAGCTTGCATAAATTCCTCAGCCTTGCGGACGAATTCACTCACTTTCATCTGAAGTGCCCGCCGCCTCGCTTCCTCAGCCGCCTGTCGCTCTTCCTCTTCCTTCCGTCTTGCCTCAAGCTCGGCTAAACGCCGCGCCTCTTCCTCAGCCCGGCGCCGAGCTTCTTCCTCAGCCAGACGCCGTATCTTCTCAAGAGCTGCATGCTCGGTCTCCATTTCAGGCTGAGTTTTCGGGGTCACACGGCGAGCAGCTTGCTCCAGAGTCGCTTTCAGCCGTTCTTCATAAGCAAGAGCATATAAGTTCTTCGGGTCAAGCTTGCGTGCCTTGGTTACTTCCTCCAGAGCCGCTTCATAATTGCCCACCTTCACTAAACGGTCCGCTGCCTTAAGATAATCACTTACAGTCGCGGCTCGCTTCAAAGGGTCAGATGTCTCAGGCGTCTTCATGATATTCATCCTCCAAAATGCTTTCGGAGTCCATAAAGCAATCTAAAACGGACCAGCCCCATTAGCTATTTACAGATAATTAACACATTTCTATAACAAATGCAAATCCTACGTTGATTCTTTCCCATGATAATCTTAACTTCGATATGGTCTCCGGAAAAACCCTTTGCCATGGCTCGTAACTTCAAAGATTATATTGACTTCTGGCTGCTTCTCTCCGTCCTCTCCCTTACAGCCCTCGGCTTGCTCTCAATCTATAGTGCGACTTATACCGCTGGGGTTGGACAAATTTTCCAGCGACAACTTCTCTGGGTGCTCATTGGCATTGCGGCACTATGTATCTCCTCGTTGATCTCATGGAAGCTATGGCAACTTGCGGCTTACTTCATATATGGCGCATCAATACTTTCCCTACTTCTTGTCCTTCTTTTCGGACGCACTATATATGGCTCGACAAGCTGGTTTGTCTTCAGAGGCATCCAAATACAACCGTCAGAGTTCGCAAAGCTTGCTACTACCTTAGCGCTCAGCCGTTTCCTCTCGACACCGGGTATATCTGTCGCTCATCCAAAAGATTTTGCAATCGCACTCAGTCTGGCACTCTTACCTGCCGGACTAATCATGCTTCAGCCTGACCTTGGAACAGCTATCGTCTTCCTTGGCTTGTTGCTCCCTTTGCTCTACTGGGCTGGTGCGTCTGCTTTTATGATTGTATCGATTCTCTCCCCAATAGTTGTTGTGCTTGCTGCTCTAACTGGGCCTCTCGCATTCGGTATAAGCATAGTGCTCATTCCCCTCATCCTCTTCAGCTTGCGAGGAATACGGGTAAGTTCTGCACTCGTCTTCGCTGGGTCTGCCTTTGCTGGAATGTTCGTGCAATCGATCTTCAGCCATCTTGCACCACACCAGCAAAAACGAATCCTTACTTTCCTTAACCCTGCCTTAGATCCACTCGGTGCTGGGTATAACAGCCTCCAAGCGAAAATTGCTATTGGTTCAGGGAGTCTGTTTGGGAAAGGGTTCTTACATGGGACACAAACCCAACTACGATTCGTCCCAAAGCAATGGACTGATTTTATATTTTGTGTTCCAGGAGAAGAATTTGGATTTATTGGTGCTATTGTCATCTTAATTCTTTTCACCATCCTTCTGCTACGCGGGATCTCAATCGCAAGCGCATCACGTAATCCTTTTGCAAGTTTCACGGCACTTGGAATCACTTCCATCCTTGGCATTCATATCCTTGTTAACATTGGAATGGAGGTTGGGCTTCTTCCAGTTGTTGGCATCCCGCTCCCTTTTCTAAGCTACGGCGGATCATTTTTCGTAAGCAACTCAATTATGATCGGACTGCTCTTTCATCTCTACGCTCACCGTTCGGAGTATTGAGACAATGGCGAAATCGCGCTCACTTCAGTCACAATTGAAAAAGAAGACTCAACCAGCTACTGAACTTTCCGTTGAGCAACTTCGATGGAGATGCGATTCCTCTTTTCTCGGCATCGAAACAACAAACGACGTCAAGCCGATAGGCGAGATTATCGGACAACCACGTGCGCTCAAAGCTCTCCGTCTCGGATTAGGGATGAGGCATCTTGGCTATAACATTTTTGTTGCTGGACCTTCTGGAACAGGCCGAACTACAACGATTAAGCGATTGCTGGCAGAATTCGCTGCTCAGACGGCATCCCTTGAAGATAAACTCTTTGTCCACAACTTCAAGAATCCAGACATGCCGATGCTCCTTCGCCTTCCTGCAGGTCAGGGAGCTGCATTTCGCGACGATATGAAGCATCTCGTCGCAACTTTGATGAAGAGCATCCCTGCTACACTCGACAGCAGCACATACCAGGAGAGGCGGAAAGCGATCATTGAGAAATTCCAAGATGAACAGAAAACGATTATCCGAGCCCTCGAAGAAGAGGTCAGAGCCCACGGCTTTGCTGTGATCCAGCTCCAGGTAGGCACCGTTATGAAACCTGAGGTTGTCCCTATTCGTGACGGTAAACCTGTAAGCTTCGATGTACTGGAAGAGCTTGCTGAAAAAGGGGAGATAACGAAGAATCAACTTGATGAGCTAAAATCAACCCAGGATATGCTCGAGACGAAGCTTGAGGAAACACTGAAACTCGTTCGCACGAATGAGCGAACCCTAAGACAGACACTCGCTGATCTGGACAACCTAATTATACTCCCGATCGTTCGTGAACGAATCGACGAGCTAAAGAAAAAGTATCCGGATCCAAAGGTCCATACGTACCTTGACGATGTGCAAAGTGATATTATGGCTCGTCTAAGGGAATTTGCAAGCGAAGACCAGCAATCGTCGGAGCAATCTGGGGAAACAGTAGAAACAACCGCTGAGAGATTCCTGCAATATCAAGTCAATCTTCTCATTGACCACAGTGCTACTAAGGGAACACCAGTTGTGATCGAGACTAATCCAAAATTCAAGAACCTCTTCGGCATCATCGAAAGAACAATGGACAAGAGCGGAGTTGTGAAAACAGATTTTATGCATATCAAAGCCGGCTCACTTTTGCAAGCTGATGGTGGATTTCTCGTTCTAAACGCTCTCGATACCCTCATCGAACCAGGTGTTTGGTATGAGCTCAAACGAACTCTCCGAAACAACTTGTTGGAAATTCACACAGCGGAAAGCGTCTACCCACTCTCCGTCACAGCGATTAAGCCCGAAGCTATCCCAATCAACGTGAAAGTTATTATGATAGGTGATACCTTTCTGTACGATCTTCTCTATTTTGAGGACGAAGATTTCAAGAAAATCTTTAAAATTCGCGCCGACTTTGATATCGAGATGCCAAAGGACTCTACAGCAATAACCAATTACATTTCGTTTATCAAGATGATTTGTGATGAGGAAAACCTTCATCCCTTCGATAAGACAGCGATAGCAGAAGTCATAGAATTTGGTGTTCGGCTTGCCGGCCGTCAAAATAAACTCTCAACCCGGTTTAACATCATCGCTGATTTGCTCCGAGAAAGCAACTACTGGGCTGACCAGGAAAAGTGCAGCATTGTGAGCCGTCAACATGTGAAGAAAGCCATAGCGGAACGAAACGACCGCATGAAAATGATCGAAGATAAAATCCAGGAAATGATACTTGAAAATCTTATCCTGATTGATACGGAAGGAGCTGTTATTGGACAGGTCAATGGTCTTTCGGTTTATGAGCTCGGCGAATATGCCTTTGGCCGTCCTTCACGCATCACTGCAAAGACAGGACTGGGTCGCTCCGGCGTCATCAATATTGAACGAGAAGCCGCACTCAGTGGAAAAACTCACGACAAAGGTGTCCTCATCCTTTCCGGATATCTGCGGGCAAAATATGCTCAGGACAAGCCTCTTGTCATGAGCGCGAGCATCTGCTTCGAACAATCGTACACCGGGGTTGAAGGGGATAGCGCATCCTCGGCGGAGATCTATGCAATCCTCTCAAGCCTTGCCGATATCCCAATTCGACAGGACCTTGCTGTCACCGGGTCAATCAATCAAAAAGGAGAAATTCAACCCATTGGCGGAGTGAATTTGAAGATCGAAGGATTCTTCGATGTGTGCAAAGCGCGGGGGCTTACGGGGACCCAGGGCGTCCTCATCCCTTATGAGAACATCAAAGACCTGATGCTCCGTGAGGACGTTATTGAAGCTATCCGGGATGCGAAGTTCCATATTTATCCAGTCCGTACGGTGGATGAGGGGATTGAAATCCTTACCGGCGTTAAAGCGGGGAAAAGACTCCCATCAGGGAAATTTGAACCGGGGACAGTCAACGATCTTGTTGACCATAAGCTTCGGGAGTACGCACGACGCTATAAGGAAATTGGTGAAGGAACATAGCGAACTTCCTTTGTCCCCCAAAGCGCCGTCAACTGACAGATCGAAAAGATGTGACCACGAAAATGCCGAAATCATTCATTCAACGACTACATGAAGTAACTGCAGCACGGGATTCTCTCCTTTGTTTGAACCTTGATCCAGAATTGCGGCTCCTTCCCTCAAGCATACAACGATCACCCTCACCAGTATGGAAATTTATTCAAGAAATTCTTGATGCAACTCTCCCCTATCTCAGTGCCGTTAAATTGAATCTTGCCTTCTATGAAGTTCTCGGCAGCCAGGGATGGCGCATCATTGAGCGAGTCCTTGCATACCTCCCGAAGTCCATCATTGCCATTGCTGATGGAAAGCGGAACGATATAGGAAATACGGCCCGACTCTACGCTGAGACTTATTTTTCTACTTTCCACTTCGATGCTATCACAGTGAACCCACTACTTGGCAGCGACAGCGTTGCACCGTTTCTGGAGCGACCGGATCGGGGAACGTTCATCCTCGCGCTCACTTCAAATCCATCAGCAAAGGATTTTCAAAAAAGGCGATTCGGAAAGCGGCAGCTTTGCGATGAAATTGCAACCAAAGCTGTGGAGTGGAACACAAATCACAATGTTGGGCTTGTTGTTGGAGCAACACATGCAAAAGATATTCGCCGGCTGCGTCGTCTCGCTCCTGAGCTACCGTTTCTTATCCCGGGCATCGGAGCTCAAGGGGGCAATCTGGAGAACGCTGTGCGCTCCAGTATCACTGCAGACGGGGATAGAACATTGATTGCCATCGGAAGAGCAATTCTCTACGCCAATTCAACAAGCTCTTTTGCTGAGTATGCAGCTCGCGAAGCAGAACATTTCCGCAACCGCATCAATGAACTAATAAATAAGTCAACGAGAACAAAAGAAGCTCACTGACTATGCTCTCGTAGAGAGGTAGCAAGATGTAATTCTTTATTAGTGAGGATTGCATGAACGAGCGTTTCCTTCGTCAACTCTGGAGACAGCAGACATTCGTGAAGAGCCTGCAGAGTACGGATGGCAAACCCATTCAGGTTATTCACCCGGGCATTCCAAATCTCGATAGCGGTCCCGACTTTCGAGAAGCTATTGTGGAAATTGGGCACACGCGGTATCGCGGTGAAGTCGAAATCCACGCAGAAAATGCATTGTGGCATCTTCACAAGCACCATCTCGATCCACGCTATAATACCGTCATTCTCCATGTAGTAATGGAATTAGGTTCAGATGAGGACCCACCTCTTACAGAAAGCGGAAGAATGCTCCCTGTTCTGGTCATGTCCAATTTTCTCGGCGCGCCACTTCGGACCCTCTGGAGAAAAATCATTGCCGATGACAGACAAGAGAAAGTAAATTTGATCCCTTGCGCACCCAAGAATCGCAATGTTCCTGCAATTGCTATTCACCGAATGTTACTAAAAGCCGGGCGCGAGCGGCTCGAGCTGAAAATCCGAAGGCAGCATGAACGACTCCGAGACATCATTGACCAGCGTCGCTTTGGAATTGGAGAAGAACAGTCACGCTACGAAATTGAGATGAGGTCGATCCTTCCTGCAAATATCGAACTCTCACTCCGCGACTACTCAGTGCTTGATGATTGGGAACAATTGCTCTATGAGGGAATTGCAGAAGCACTTGGCTATTCAAAGAACGTTGTCCCTTTCCTGCGCCTTTCACGAAACCTTCGACTCCGCACACTGAGGCGAATAGTGGAACTTTCTCCTCAATTTAATTCTCTCGAAATAATCGCTGCTGCTCTCTTTGGAGCCTCCGGATTCCTAAGTGATTCAGCAGAAACAAAGATCATGATTGATCTGCGTAATGAGCTTAAACGCCTTTGGCGATGCGTTGAGCCCTTTTACCGAGGCACACGGCTCCAAGAAGTTGAATGGACCTTCTTTCGCCTTCGCCCAGCAAATTTCCCAACGCGCCGACTCATGGCTTTGGCGGTTCTTACCGACTACTCGTTACGCTCAGGTGGGATGCTCCCGATCATGGTACGCCTGCTCAAAGACCAAAAAGAGAGTGCTCCGCGAACAAGAGACCTCATAAAAATGGCACAAGCCGATCACATCCTGAAGGAACTATTTACCAAGGAAGATAAGAGACCTCTCGGCGCATATCAAGAGCTGGCGACTATCGGTAAAGCGCGGGCTATAGACATTGTTGTGAACGTCTTTATCCCGACGTTACTTCTCTATGCGCGGATATTTAAAGACCGCTCCCTTCGAAAAGGTGTTCTCTCTGCATACGGCGCCTTGCCGAAGATGCAAAACAACTCGATCAGCCGTCTCATGGAGGAACAGCTCATTCGTCAGCGATTCAAGATCGAGACGCCATTTCAGCAGCAAGCCACGATTCAGCTCTACAAGTTTTACTGCACCGAGCAACGATGTTCAGAGTGTGAGATCGGAAGGATGGTTGTTCCTGAATAATTACGGGATGAATTCCAAGCAGCTGAACTGAATAGTTATCCTTTTTTCCTCATCAAAGTAGATCATTCGCAGCTCTGCAACCGGATTTTTAAGAACCAAACATCAGGAGGTCCGCCGCTGTAAAGTAAAGATGGATCCCTCCAAGAAACCATCTCGCAACATGACACAACACAGTGGGATCAGAGGCGACCTCACCCACTTTTAAACTGCCAATCGGTCACAGGGCCATCAGGGAGCAAGACATGTAACAAACGAGCAAAAAGATAGCACATCTTCTTCATCCTGAGAAAGTGACGTTTACTCAATGTAATTCATAATGCCATAAGCACATTCAGAAAGTGATACAGCGCGTGCAGATGGTCAATGTGATCAGGTCCTGTATTACCGGCGAAACCTAAGACCTCAAAATGGTTGGAGCGAGCGATGCTTAATCCCTGCATTCCTAAGGGACCCCATTCCAAGATGGGACGCCGTTTCATGCCAAGTCTCTGCAGAATATAATCAGTTGCTTCGGTGGTGCTTACGAAAGTGCCAGGGAATATCTCTGAATGTGTAATCAGAAACTTCTTATTTGAGCCGTGGTGCGAAGCATCCCTTGCATACTCCTTGAAAACGTCTAATGCTGCTGAATCTATTTTACCTCCATGAGAGAGAACTTTACCTTCCGGAATATAACTGGCATGAATTCCATCCAGGAGCAAGATTGCATCGACTTTCTCGTACCACGATGGGTTGCTGATTATTTGCCGTATAGCACCGTACCCAGCGCTGAAACCACTCAGGATTATTTTCCGAACCGTTATTCTATGGCCAACGTTCTGTGCTACACCTGCAATAATAGAATCTAACAGCATTGAAAACTTTGCTGAATCCTCGAATGCATCTCCATACACCTTGGACCCCACGCCGAGGTTAATTGAGGTTGCGGCAAGTGTACCGCGGTATCTCTCCGCCGCATATTTGACAACAAAACTTGCACCATGAAAGTGGATCAGCAAATCGATGGTGCGGGCTTTAATGCTTTTTAAAGGGACGAAGACCTCGATCGGCTTCGGCAGAACTGTGTTGATGAAAAAGTCAATACCTTTGAAACTTGTTTGTGTAATTCGTCCATGGACTCTGGTGTAGTCGACCATCGGCGAAGGATTCTGTGCAGAGACTTTAAGACTGTCCTCACCTTGTGAAAACACCAAAGATGATGCTGGCATTAGAACAAACAAAAACAAGCTTACGCATTTCAACATAGCGTCACACGAGATCTTTATAAAATGTGTTCGATGCGTCAAACAACGGTCTCTCCTCATCTTGTCATTACCTAAACAATCAAGAAAAAGATAGCAAATCAGAACGATATCCGCGTCTCGGGTAACACCAACGAAAATCTCGAGCTACTAACGATCCCGTAATCGTACAACTAAGTGGGTCATACATGATTCAAAGCGAGGGCGGCAATGAAAACGTCAGACAAAGTGCCATTCGATCGACCGCTCGAGGGTTTCTCACGTTTTCTGCGGCTTCTTCTTTGCGGCGGGGAAAAGGACATTGTTCAGAATCAGCCGATAGCCGGGGGAGTTCTTATGAAGGGAAAGGTCAGTCGGGGGGTCGCCCACTGCATGCTGATAATCTTCAGGATCGTGCCCGCCAAGGAATGTGAATGTCCCGCGTCCATAATTCCCGTGGACATATTTCACCTCATCGGTCCCCTCTCGCTCAGCAAGGATGGTGACATTTTTCTTGATCACCTTCCGATTAAACGCTGTGGTCTGCCCCATGAAGCCTTTTACCACCGAGACATGGTCTTGGGTAAGCATCGTAGGAACTGGGTCGTACTTCGCAGAGAATTGGAACAAGGTGAAGTAATCTGTGTTTGGATCGCGAAGAGGAGGTGGATCAGATGGAGGATCATCGATATCAGAGTATTCGTATCGAAGAGGATTCATCTCTAACTTAAAGTTTTCAAATGCGAGCGTCTTGGAGAAATCCAGCTTCTTCTGACAATCCGGATCGGGAGGATCGCCGTCGTACATCACATCACAGATATCCGTATTTTCCGCAGCAAGGGCGATGTCATAGCTATCTGTTGCTGAACACATGGCGAATAGGAAACCTCCGCGAGCGACGTAATCCTTAATCGCTCGAGCTACCGCTTTCTTCTCATCGGATACCTTCTTAAATCCGAGCTTGTGAGCCTCAGCTTCGTACATCCGCTGCTGCTCAATATACCAAGGGGCGTTGCCAAAGGACGCATAGAATTTCCCATATTGACCCGTAAAGTCTTCGTGGTGAAGATGAAGCCAGTCGTATTCTTCAAGTTTCCCTGCGAGGACTTCATCATCCCATACTTTCGTATAAGGAATTTCGGCGTACTCCAGAGCAAGGGTCACTGCATCATCCCACGGCTTGAAAGTGGGAGGAACATAAACAGCGATCTTGGGAGCCTTTTCCAGTCGAACAACATCCATGTTTGAATCCTCACTCTGGACCGTCGCATACACTTGAGCAGCGTCTGCTGGCGAGAGGATTTCAAAGCTCACCCCTCGGATTCGGCATTCTGTTGTCAGCATATCATAGGCATCCATCATAAATGCTCCGCCGCGATAGTTTAGCAGCCATTCTACCGGGATACCCTTTTCGAGTGCAAAATAAGCAATCCCATACGCTTTCAAATGGTCTGTCTGCTTCAAATCCATCGGGATGAGCAACTTCTGCTGGCTCAATGCACTGGTTGAGAACCATGCGATCAGAAAAAATCCGATCGCCGCGAAAGCGGCGACCGTGCGCATCCTCATCCTGCCTGCCGCGGACATCTTCGTTGTCCCTCTTGTTCTACACCTGAGTCTAATACTACTGAATTGCCTCCTCAAATGGAATTACTTTCACCGGTCCAAGCGTAGCAAGTGAAGATTCTGTTTGTTTTGCCGGAGTCACAACGAGAATAACAAGGTCATCATAGAGGAAATACCTTTTCGCAACACGCTGCACATCGGAAAGCGTGACACGTCTCAAATTCTCAATGTAGGTGTTCAGATAGTTCCTCGGCAATCCGTAGAATTCGACCATTGATATTTGAGCGGCGAGGACTGCTGGACTCTGTAGGCTTCGTGCGAACCCCCCTGCCAAATAGTTCTGCGCCTTCTCAAGTTCAGTTTCTGTTGCCCCGGAGTCGCGGAACTTTTTCACTTCCCTGAGTGCAAGATCGATAACTTCGCGTGTCGTTGCATTCTTTGTGAAGGTTGCAATAGAGTAAAGCCCGTTCACGAGATTTGCACTGAAGTTACTGACAACGCCGTATGTTAAACTTCGCTTGACACGGATTTCCTCAACCAATCGTGATGTGAACCCATTTCCAAGAATACTGTTGGCGACAATAATAGGAAAGTAATCAGGGTTGTTCCGTGCAATACCGATATTGCCAATGCGGATTTGCGTCTGCGTCACGTCAGGTTTATCAATCAGCACCACTTGTCGCCCGTGGATTTCCTCAGGAGCTTTGAGACCCACGGTTTGAGGTGATCTTTTCTCCCATGATCCGAAAATTGCAGTCAGCTGCCTGAGCATCTCATCGGCTTGAACATCACCGACAACAGTCAAGATTGACTCATTTGGCAGGAACGTCTCGCGATAAAACTTTGTAACATCATCGCGTGTTATTGACTGCAATGAAGAACGGTTCCCAATTGCCGGATGAGCGTATGGATGTTTACGGAAAACAGCCCGATTGAAAGCGATGCCGGCAATAGTTCGAGGGTCTTCCTTATAGCCCTCGATCTCTGCTAATCGCTGGGCTCGCTCCCGCTGCAATTCGGAATCAGGGAACGTCGGGTGCAGGACAACGTCAGAAAATAGGTCAAGCCCTGTTTTCAAATCCTTTGTCAGAACTTCACAGCTCACAGAGAAAT
This sequence comes from Bacteroidota bacterium, assembly GCA_049973045.1. Taxonomy (GTDB): domain Bacteria; phylum Bacteroidota; class Ignavibacteria; order 0-14-0-80-59-12; family 0-14-0-80-59-12; genus JBMFJZ01. The sequence continues at coordinate 300,056 of JBMFJZ010000003.1, forward strand.
AATCAAGATCAGCCCCCGTTGAAAGCACCCCGCCAACAAAATCAATGGCATCGGAAATCTCTTTTGCACTCCGGTGCTCAGTTCCCTGCCTGAGCAAAGCGGCTGTGATGCTTGCCAGTCCCTCCTTTCCAGCGGGATCATGGGATGAACCTCCCCTCGTCGTCAACCGAAACTCAACCAGAGGAAGTTTGTGCCACTCCATGATGAGCACTTTGAGCCCGTTCGGGAGGGTCACTATGTCGTAAGGTGGGATGTTCACAGTCTGCCCTTTAACATGCATCGTGAAAATGAAAATACCACTTGCAACTATTCCAAGCAATCGTTTGGGGATCATAGAAATATTTTCCTCCCTTTAATGTGTTGCGGCCGTTTCCTCTGCCTTTTCAGGAAATAATGTCACAACAGTTCGGTTTCGGTCAGTGAGATATTTCTTAGCGACACGTTGAACATCAGCGCGAGTCACCGCATTGTAGTTATTCAGCACATCAAACATGACGCGATAGTCTCCATGGACAACTTCGTAGAATCCCAGAAGGAATCCGCGTCCCTGGTTCGTTTCAAGACGTCGGACATAATCAGCCTGAACGGCGTTTTTTGCCTTCTGAAGCTCCGTTTCGGAAACCCCGTTCTGCTGAATGTCCGCGATGATGCTGTAGATTTCCTTTTCCGCTTCGGATGTTGTTTTCCCCGGACGCATTTGGGCATAAATGATAAAAAGGCCGGGGTCAATAAACTCGTCGTTCGAGGCACTCACATCAGCAACAAGTTGCTTCTCATAGATGAGAGTTCGATAGAGTCGAGAACTTTCCCCTCGTGAGAGGATCGTCGCCAGAAGATCAAGAGCATAGAAATCTGAATCGGTTGCCGCTGCTCCTTTATAAGCGATTGCAACAGCAGGAAGCTCAGCGACTTTATGAAGTTCAACCCGTTTTTCCCCTTCCTGTGGAGGCTCGGCATCGATCACTCTTTGTGGTGGTTCCTGCGACGGGATGTCACCGAACTTCTTTTCCATCAGTTTCACAACCTCGTCGCTATTGAAGTCACCTGTAATGATCACGACAGCATTATTCGGTGCGTAAAAGGTTCGATAATATTTCTTTGCATCATCGAGCGTGATATTTTCAATGTCTTTCATCCATCCAATCACAGGGAAATGGTACATTGAAGCAACAAATGCGGCTGCATATAGCTCCTCGTACATCTTTGATGTCACGTTATTATCAACACTCAGCCGGCGTTCCTCCATCACGATGCCGCGCTCTTGCTCGAGATTCCCTGCATCAACCCGCAGTGCTCTCATTCGGTCAGCTTCCATATCGAGGATTGTTTCCAGAATTTCTGGATTGAACTCTTCCCAATAATTCGTGAAATCATTCCAGGTGCTTCCATTCGAGTACCCTCCGCCGCTCTCGATAATTCGGTCAAACATCATCGGCGCATATTTTGCGGAGCCGTTGAACATCATGTGCTCAAAAAGATGGCTGATTCCGGTGATACCCGGGCGCTCCGTACGTCCCCCAGCTTTAAAGAACGTATAGTAGCAGATGCTGGGGACAGTATGGTCCTCTTGAAGAATAATCTTCAAACCGTTTTTCAACATGTGCTCAGTCACCTTAAGTGTTTGCGCATCCATTGCAGTTCCGGCAAAGGAAAGAAACAAACATAGAAACACGAATCGGTTCATGCTATGGACCCCTTCGGCATTAACTAATTGTAATGTTTGACAATTTCATAATGGAGATCACAAAAAATCGCCCCGGAGTTCGCGTATACGCTTCCGAACTTCAGAGACATGAAGTGAATCTGGAAACTGTGCGAGGAAAGCTTCGTAAGCTTTCAGCGCCCCCGCACGATCATGAAGTTTGAGATCCAGGATTTGTGCACGCTGATATGCAGCCTCGTCTCGGTAAATCGAGTCCGGGAATTTCTGGAGAACAGAATCATACGTTGCAACTGCATTTTGGAATTCCCCCATTTGAGCATAGAGTCGCGCAAGTCCCAAAACTGCCTCATCTGTCAGAGTTGAGCTTTCAAATTGACGAAGAAGTTCCTTCAGAGCTTCCACGGCTTCAGACAAGCGTCTCTCCCGCTCCAGAAGCTGAGCCTTAGCATAAAGACGCAGCGGCTCGGGGTTCGCTCCCTGGTTCTCTTCGATAAAAGAGAGCAGTTTCAATGCGTCATTGGAGAAATCGCTCGTGAGATTTTCAGCTAATGGCTGGAGCTGTTTTCGCGCCTCATCAAACTGTCCCTCAAAGTAAGCCAGTTGTGCCAATCCAAATGCAGCTTGATCATGCTCATAAGGAGACGCCTCTTTTGAAGAAAGGACCTCCGAAAATTTTCCCCGGGCAGCGGCGGTATTCGCCTGAACAGTCAAAACCTCTGCATGAAGCAACTTCGCTCGCGGAATGACGTGACTCCACGGCATTGTTTGTTCAAGCTCGCTGATTGCAGCGACAGCTCGATTTAAATCAAATGAATGCCTAAAAAGAATGGAGGCAATTTGATATAACCCCTGCGCTGCATACTCAGTGCTCGGATAATCAGTCACAAGTTTCTGGTAATAGCGGAGTGCCTCCATTGCGTTCGCATTTGATTCTTGAACCCCCCATCGTGTGCCTGTTGCACTCTCAGTTGTATCTTCAACAGAGGAAAGCGCCTCCAATGTCCGCGCATACCCTAACAATGCCTGCGGACGCATCGACGATTTCGGGTATTCTTCAAGAAGAAGCTTATACGCACGTCGAGCCGGTTCAAAAGCCTTCTCATGAAACGCTCGTTCGGCGAAAGAGAAAATTCCAGTCCCATCCCGACTTGTCATTTGATCGATAGTACGGTATACATCAAAGGCGTCCGTATATTGTTTACCCTCAAGGTAAAGCCATGCGAGCAAATATTGCAGCGGGAGGATGTTCTCATGATGACGCTGAATCTCTTCTTTCGCAACCGAGATAGCTGCTTGCAAGCCATCTGCCCGGTCGGTATAGCCAGCTATGCGCGATTCAATATAGCCAAGCTGATTTGGATCGCGAAGGAGGAGAGAAATGTATTCACGTGTTGCATCGCCAAAACGAAGAAGCAACATATAAAGGTAGCCAAGATCACTCGCAAATAGTGTCTTATCTCCAATTTCCCGCCGGGCTCGAAGGTATACATCCGCTGCCTTATCGAACAACCGATTTTCCATCAGATGAGCAGCAACGGTGCGATAGATATTTGTACTCTTTGGATCAACGCTTATCGCACGGTCCCACTCTCTCAAAGCATCTTTTTCTCGTCCAGCTTTGTAGTAGACATCACCAAGCGTGGCGATGAGATTCACGTCTGCAGGCGAAAGCTTCAGTCGGTCACTAAGAAGCGCGATGGCATCATCATAGCGCTTGAGCTGCACATACATTTTCTCAAGTCCATCAAAATAAACAATGCTTTCGGGCCTGAGCTTGTAAAGCTCGGCGTACAGCCTCAATGCATTTTCATAGTCACCGGATTGTTCGAAACTCTTCGCAAGCCGGAATTTTAGAGCTTCACTGCTTGAGGGGATCTGAGAAAAAGCGTAAAGAGGGAAACAAACCGAGAGAAAGCCAAAAATAGCAACTACAGAGATATTTTTCATCAATCTCATCGTTATTCCATAATCCCATCATCACAAACCATGGTTCAATATAGCGAAAGGAGCTCACTTTTCAAATCAATACAGTACGCTCTCACTTGCCCCTTTCTCGAACAGCCGAAGTTTTTCTTTCATAGACTCTGTTTTTAAAAACAACATCTTCAATATTGTATGTTCCGAGGCTTGGGGCTTCCATGAACCCCTGCCATGCAGCTGCAGCATATTTGCCACTCTCCAAAACATAGAAGAGCCAATCATTGGTATAGCGTGGATCTTCCTGGACAAACCCGCTCCCAATGTGCTCCAGCCATTGCTTGTTAAATTCTTCTTGAGCGCCGACAGGCGGGGCGATGATCACAGGTAATCCAAGCGCAGTGTAGAAAGAAAGCTCGCTCGGTTTACTCCAGAGGATGTCCGTTGTTCGTAGCGCTGCATTAACAGTTGAAAAATGCGTTCGCTTATCAGTTGCAAAGAGGATTCGCACGGTTTCGCAAACCTCCGTATCAATGCCAATTAACTTTAACTCCTTTTTGAAGTATGCAACAACATCAAGTCGGGTTCCAGCAACTAAATTCACAACCATCTCTCCTTTCAGCAACCGCTCTTTAAGAGAATTCACAATCTGGATTCCAATATCTGCTTGCGCTCCTGCGCCTCCAACCATGTATGTGATGGTCAATGGGTGAGGGCTTTTCCGTTTAATCCCCTTTGGACCCAAGTGCTCTTTGAGAAGGGCGCGGACCTGCGGGATAAACCTTCGCTGAGGATCAAGATTCGGGAGCCGATTTGCCAGGTCCTCTCTTAAGATAGTACGATCTCGACCTCCGACATTCTCCTTCGGAAGAGGGAAACCAGTAAGAACGATTCTCTCTTCCGGTACCCCATATTGCCTCAACCTCATCACAGCATGGCGACTCGGGGCAAAGTAGGTGATGCGTGATTCTGCCGGTTTATCAGCAACCCAAACTCGGTTGATATCGGTATCAGTGACTACACAGTATACATCTTCTAAGCCTAAATAATTAGCTGCCAGGGCGGGAATGAAGTGCGTTGCAATGAAAGGAAGCTTCTCTTTCTTAACATACTCAATCAGGCTGCTGCACAGTCCTCGCTTCACAATCCATACCTTCAGTATCTGCACTGCCGGCGTGGGATGGTAATCTACTCTGAACGGATAGAACGGTCCTATAGCCTGTGCCTTATCATAGATTCCAAAGGCAGCTTTGCCAACAATGGGGATATCTTTAAGCCGAGAAACCGTCTCGTAGAAGGTCCTTGCCAGATGCCAGATCCGCCTTTCTCGACGAGAGATAATTTTGTCGCTATTTGCCGTAATTATGCGTTCAAATGCGATGTCCTTTAGAGGGTAGGCTGCTCTTTGATGACCATAACCCATGTCAACAGAAACTACCCAGGCTTTTAATTCTTTCCGACGGGCCATATTTCATCCTCATGAATTTCTTTCCGAATGTCCCAAATGGCTTATCGCCACGACCGTTTATGCTGAGTCGTCTGGTCTTTTAACCGGGCTTTACAACGAAACTACCAAAGTAAATCATTCAAAGCAAATTTTTTGAAGTTAGGGAACCTTCTGGCGCCGAATGGAGTTGCAATCATTGCATTAAGCCTGCGGAGCGGTTACCCGATACTGTTAGAACAGCGAGCAAATCTTTCTTGATTACAAAAAGTGCTTTTGATACATTGAATATCAGGATGAAGCAAATTGCGATTTTAGGCTCGACTGGATCAATCGGGCGGAGCAGCCTCGAAGTCATTGCAAATTTCCCCGGTGGCTTTCAGGTTACCTGTCTTACAGCAAAGAAGAACATCGACCTGCTCTATGAGCAGATCAAGCAGTTCCAACCGCGCTGTGTTGTTGTGGTTGATCGCCATGCTGCCTCAGAGCTCCGTTCTCGTCTGAACAGCCTTTCAGGAAGCGGAATGAACATTCCAGAAGTTCTTGACGGCGAACAGTCCCTTATTGAGGTTGTTCAGCGAGATGATGTAGATCTTGCCCTAATTGCCCTTGTTGGATTTTCCGGTGTCCAGCCTACGATCGCAGCCCTCAAAGCGAAAAAAATTGTTGCGTTGGCAAACAAAGAAGCTCTTGTCGCTGCTGGGGAAATTATTACAAGGCTACTCCACGAAAATGGCGGCACATTGATTCCCGTTGACAGTGAGCATAGCGCGGTCCTCCAGTGCTTAGTTGGCGAATCAAAGGAAGCTATCTCAAATTTAATTTTGACAGCTTCTGGGGGACCATTTTTGCATACTCCAGTAGAGCGCCTTAGGGACGTAACCGTCAAACAGGCTCTTAACCACCCGAACTGGAGCATGGGGCAGAAAATTACGATTGACTCAGCAACATTGATGAACAAAGGTTTGGAGGTCATTGAAGCTCACTATCTGTTTAACCTGCCCGCAGAAAAGATTCACGTGGTTATTCATCCACAGTCAATCATTCACTCGATGGTTGAGTTCATCGATGGATCGATAAAGGCACAGCTCAGCGTACCTGATATGAAAATCCCCATTCAATATGCACTGACTTACCCAAGCCGGGTTCAATCGACATTCAACCGTCTGGATTTCTCAATCTTTTCTGAGCTAACCTTTATGAAGCCTGATAAAGAAAAATTTCGTTCACTTGCGCTGGCATACAATGCCCTTGCTTTAGGTGGCACAGCTCCGGCGGTGCTCAACGCAGCCAATGAGGTAGCAGTCGATTTGTTCCTCAACGGCATCATTCGCTTTACGGAAATCTCAACGATCGTCGAGTCTGCCCTTGATGAACATGTCCCTTCGCCTGCCCATGATATAGAGACCATTATCGCCGTTGATCGGGAGATTCGCCAAAGGATTCAAGAAACATATTTTGTTCATGATAAACGAGGCACAGGGTAATGGGAATTCTCACAACGCTCTTTTATTTCATCGTCACCATCGGCATTCTTGTTTTCGTACACGAATTTGGGCACTTCATCCTGGCGAAGCTCACCGGAATGAGGGTCGACCGGTTTTCAATCGGCTTCCCTCCGCGGGCGTTCGGGAAAAAAATCGGGGATACCGACTACTGCGTTTCCTGGATTCCCATCGGCGGCTATGTCAAAATCGCCGGCATGATCGATGAAAGTATGGATACCGAGTTCTTGAAACATGAACCACAGCCGTGGGAATTTCGGGCAAAGTCAACACCGAAAAAACTCCTTGTGATCTCCGCCGGGGTACTCATGAACATCCTCCTTGCACTTCTAATCTTCTGGGGAATTAACCTCAAGCAAGGAAAATACATCAGGCAAACCACAGAGATTGGATCCGTTATACCGAACAGCCTTGCTGCCCAGGCAGGGCTCCAAGCCGGAGATAAGATCGTATCCATCAATGGCAAAGCAGTCACAAACTGGGATCAGATTCAGTCTCTCATCTACATGGAAAATCTCGGCAACGACCTCTCGCTTGATGTGGTTCATGATGAAGCTCGCCGTATTGTGAGGATACCCCGAAAGAGTTTGGTCGAAGGGAGCGAAGACCGGCTTGGCATTTTCCCAGCCCATACAGCTGCGATCATTACTGCCGTGGAACCAAATCAGCCGGCAGCCACACTGGGACTGCAGGCAAATGATATCATTGTAAGCATCAATGGAACGCCTATCGCTAACCAGCTTCAGGTTGTGGAACTCATTCGTGCAAACGCCGGAAAAAGGATCACCATTGCGTACAAGCGAGGCGAAAGCGAGCATTCGGGAACAATTGCTGTCAGACGCGATGGAAGAATCGGCATCATTATTTCGAGTGTATATACCGGTCCAGTGCAGCATGTATCCTATAACGTGTTCACAGCTATCCCAGAAGCTATCAAAGATGCAGGGAGCGCTACATGGCTCTTTGCGAAATCAATTTGGCAAATCATTGTAGGAGGGATTCCATTTTCGAAAGCTGTTGGCGGACCGATCAAGATTGCGCAGTTTGCCACACAAACAGCCGAAGTTGGGTTAATAAGCTACTTGAGCTTCATGGCTCTCCTGAGCATGAGCTTAGCCATTTTGAACATCCTCCCTTTCCCGGGACTTGACGGTGGGCACTTTGTTATGATTGTAATTGAGGGAATTATTGGAAGAGAAATTCCAAGCCGTGTAAAAATGGTTATCCAGCAAGTTGGATTCTATCTTCTGATACTCTTCATGGCATTTGTCATCTATAACGACATAGCAAATCTCTAAGCGCTACCAGCGCATCGATGCAAAGACCGATTGCTGTGTGGAAAACAATCTTATGGGGTCCTCAGGTCGACCTCGTTCACTGACAGGCAAGGCCGAAAATTCATAGCACTTCCCCTTTGCCGAAAAAACGATCACTCGTACGACATCCTTCCCATTTGGTGAATATTCATAAGATGCATACTCTTTATCCTGCTGTTGGCGGGACTGTTTGAAAATCTTCGGTTGTGCAATGACCCGAAATGCACTGCCTGCACGAAGTCTCTTCAATTCAAGGCTAACTTTCGCCAGGGGAAGTATCCCTTCCCTTGCGATACGTTTTTCTTCATCTGATTCCACAGAAATTTGCCGAAGCCCCATCGTCGCAGCGTAATCATCTCGCACAAACCAGAGAAGCAAGTGAGGGGCAACCACAGAATCGGTAGCAGAAAACCAGCCTGCAGGTACATGCGCTGTTATGTTACCATCGAGAGATTGTACGATCTCAGTAGTAAGAGGTTGGGGAATTTCATATCTTGACGTAGCTGCACAACCAGAAAAAAGAAGCGCAGCCAACGGGAACATCAGGCGGGCTATGAGCACAGTGAGTTTTTGCATCAGTGCCTCGCAAACCGTTCACTCTCAAACGTCAAGCGAAGAGAAATCCGGTGGGTATTACCGAGAGCACCGTCGCCTCCAAACTTTGCAAACGCATAATCGATGTCGAGCTTTGGCAAATGGATTCCCGCTCCAAGCGTGAGCTGTCTCACATCTGAGTATCCCACACGAACCGCAACTACGTGTCTGAAATCATACTCAATTCCTCCGTGAGGATCGATGCTCGCAGGACCGATGTGTAACGTCGCAGCATATTTCCGCCCTTCAAAGCGAAGATCGAAATCAATGGCTGGGGTTAGTACACCATCAAACAACTCACAGCTATACGCCCCTCCGAGCTTTATTGTCGGCGTGATGAGCTCATTACTTCCCGTGTTCCAGGCAACAAGAGTAGTTGTAATATCTTGTGCAGTTACTCCCAGCCGAATCCGACTGTTGAAGGCGTATAAGATACCCGCATCGAAGCCAATACCATTTGCAAAAAATTCTCCTATGGAGCGACGGATGAGCTTTACGTTCATCCCGTATGCAAAGTTCGGCGACCCATGTTTAGCATATGAAAGAAGCACAGCCCAGTCAGCGGCACCGAAGTATGTGATCTTATCATAGTCAAGTCTGTCAGCGTTATCGAAAATTTGATTTCCGTTGTTATCGATAAGGGCATTCCGAGTATCCGGTATTCCGTCGATCCCCAATCGGAAGATGCTCAGGGCAAGTGTTGCATCCTTCCCAAGCGGCAGCGCTGCGGCGCCGTAGTCGTAGTTGATCAAATTCCCGAATCGCTCATCGTGCATGAGAGCAATTTGCGGATAGTTCATGAAGGCCAGTCCAGCAGGATTCCAGTAAGCTGATGTTACATCGGTCCCAACGGCAACAGCTGCGCTCCCCATTCCAAGTGCACGCCCTCCAACACCGATGGCAAGGAATTCCCCTCCGTACCGGCCAATACGAATTTCTCCTGCAAGAGAACGGGAAAATACGACCGCTATTAGAACTGCAGTCCACAGCGCCTGAGCCACCAGATTTTTATGTCTACAATGGTTCCACATTTTCATCCCTCCAACGGTTCAGCACCAAATTCTCGGATAATCAACTTCTCAACTGGATGAAGATCGTTTGTAGAATTTCCAGCTTCCCCACCTGAGGCAGACTTTTCACCCTCCCCGGGTGCCGACGCGTTTTCCCGGGGATTGCGGATGATAAAATCCAGCAGCACCTTTGCACCGACAATCCCACGCAGTCGCTCCGTAAGGAACTGCCTCTCTTTCTTCAGACGGTCAAGGTGAAGCTTGTCAAGCACGGCGATCCGAATGCTGCCATTAGCGACCTCATAGATCTCCGCCTCCCGGAGAATAGTCCCAAGGTGAATTTTCTCTTTTCGAACAGAATCAATAAAATCATTCCACTTCGGTAGAAACGACTCAAGGTTTAACGGTGGCAAGGAGTTGTCCGGATAGGCTGCTACTTTGTCCCGCTGCTTTCCAGAAGCACCCGGATGTTCTTCCGCCTCAGGAGCAATGGATGCCGATACATCGGCATCATGACGCCCTGGTGCCGTTCGTTTAACTTCGTACATTGTTTTTTGATTTTTAACTTGCGGGGCTTGAATACCACCACCTGGCTCGGAGTTCCTGCTAAGCGATTCATAAAGTTCATCAAGTCGCTGAAGAAGGGAATCGAGTGAGACCGTCTGATCAAATTTTGCTATTTGCAACAAGCAAGCTTCCAATCGATACCGAGGCTGAGGGCTCCAACGGACAGCGTTTTCTGTTTCAACCACAAGACGAAGAAGACGCAACAAGTCCTCCTCCGATAGTTTACTCTGGTGCACCTCCTCCATATACTGCTTACGCATTTGAGGTGAAACTTCGAGCAGAGTTTCATCATTCGTAGCCTTGCAGACAAGTAAATTTCGAAGATGTTCCGCAACACCGCTAAGGAATTCACGAATATCGTATCCTCGATTGATGATTTCGGCTGCCAGATTAACTGCCTCTTTTGTGTCACCCGATTTTACAAGCTCGGTTACGCGGAAGAAAAATTCTTCATCCACAATGTTGAGAACGGACTTTGTTTCTGCGGCCGTGATCGTACCACCGGCATAGGATGCCACTTGATCAAAGATGCTTTGAGCATCGCGCATCGATCCCTCGCCTCTTTTGGCAATGCGGAGAAGGGATTCCTCATCGATCGAGATTCCTTCCTCTTGAGCGATGAACCGCAACCGCTCGACAATCTGTTCAAGAGGAATACGACGGAAGTCGAATCGCTGGCAGCGAGATAGAATCGTGCTTGGCACTTTGTGGACCTCGGTCGTTGCAAAGATGAACAGCACATGGGATGGAGGTTCCTCAAGTGTCTTCAGAAGCGCATTGAATGCCTCCTTGGTGAGCATGTGCACTTCGTCAATGATATACACTTTGTACTTCCCTTTCGAAGGACCGTAACGCACCGATTCGCGTAGATTTCGGATTTCGTCGATGCCTCGGTTAGAAGCCCCATCAATCTCAATAACATCGAGACTCCTTCCAGCGGTAATCTCCAGGCACATATCACACTCATTACAAGGGTTAATCTCATGTGGAGAACGACAATTGACAGCCTTTGCGAGGATTCTCGCCATTGATGTTTTTCCAACCCCCCGAGGTCCACTAAAGATGTACGCATGAGCAATTCGGTGAAGACGAATAGCATTCCGAAGTGTGGTAGCGATGTGCTGCTGCCCAAGCACATCTTCAAACACCATTGGACGCCACTTTCGCGCCGTTACGATGTAGCTCATAAAGAGCTCCTCCCATCCGCTCCGGCGGATCGCCTTTGGCTTGTTCTTGACGCTCTCCTTGTAGATTTCTCAGACAAAGTCCGGTCAGTCTTCGGCTGAGAAGAGGCACGCTTGCTGCTTCGAGTCTTCTCATCAACGAACACGTACTTCATAGCATCCATGATCGTATCGATGAGAACGATATGTAACCCTTCTTTCACGCGATCAGGGATTTCAGTCAAATCTTTTTCGTTCTCTCGTGGAAGCAACACTGTACGAATTCCACTCCGCTGAGCGGCGAGGAGCTTTTCATTAAGACCTCCAACAGCAAGGATGTTTCCTCGAAGGGTGATCTCCCCAGTCATCGCCACATCGCTTCGTGCTGGCTTATTCAACGCCGCTGAAAGGATCGCCATTGCCATGGTGATTCCAGCTGATGGACCGTCTTTTGGGATAGCTCCCTCAGGAATATGGACATGAATTTCTTTTCCGCTGACAAAATCTGGGTCAACACCGAGTTTTTTTGCATTTGACCGAATGTAACTCAGAGCCGCCTGAGCTGATTCCTTCATCACATCACCGAGATGCCCTGTGAGAGTGAGTTTCTGGCTACCACTCATGATTGTTGCTTCTACATTCAATATATCACCCCCAACGCTCGTCCATGCCAAACCAACAACAGAACCAACCTGTCCCTCTTTCTCAGCATGTCGATTTCGGAATCGGGGAACACCAAGGAAACTCTCCACAGCCGTTTCATCAATTACAACTTTCTCCGCCTTTTGATGTTTCCCATTTGATTGACGTGATAGCACGACCTCCTTCGCAACCTTCCGACAGAGAGAAGCAATTTCCCGTTCAAGATTTCGAACTCCTGCCTCTCGGGTATATTCTCGGATGACTTTCCGCACTGCTCCGTCGGAGAATTGAACTTCCTTCGGACTGAGTCCATGCTCAGCAAGTTGCCGGGGGATGAGATGACGTTTTGCAATCTCCACCTTGTCATACTCCAGGTACCCTGGAAGCTCGATTATCTCCATACGATCTTGCAATGGAAGAGGAATGTTATATCGAACGTTTGCCGTCGTGATAAATAGGACATTTGAGAGATCATAATCCACGTCAAGGTAATGGTCATTGAATGCAACATTTTGCTCCGGGTCAAGCACTTCGAGGAGAGCTGCTGAAGGATCACCGCGGAAATCCATGCTCATCTTATCAACTTCATCAAGGAGCATAACGGGATTGATCACTCCAGCACGTTTCATAGATTGTATAATTTTGCCGGGCATGGAACCGATATAAGTTCGTCTGTGACCGCGAATCTCGGCTTCATCTCGAACTCCCCCGAGCGAGATGCGAACAAATTTCCGACCTAATGCCCGCGCGATCCCTTTTGCCAGAGATGACTTACCAACTCCAGGCGGCCCGACGAAACAAAGAATCTGTCCCTTTATCTCCTTTACAAGATTCAACACCGCAATGTGTTCAAGGATTCTTTCTTTCGGCTTCTCAAGGCCAAAGTGATCCTCATCGAGAATCCTGCGAGCATGCTCAACATCGAGGTTATCTTTAGTCCGCTTCGACCATGGAACAGCAAGAAGCCAATCAAGGTAATTCCGGACAACGGTTGACTCAGGCGACATGGGAGGAGTTTTCCTCAGTTTAGCCAGCTCTTCAAGTGCCTTCTCTCGCACCTCTTTTGGCATCTTAGCCTTTTCAATATCCTCCCGGAGCTTCTGTAACTCAGGTGTTGAGTCTTCATCACCGAGCTCGTCCTGTAGAATCCGAATCTGCTCCTGGATGAAAAACTTTCGCTGGTTTTTCTGGATGTTCTCGTGCACCTTGGTGTCGATCTCGCGCTCGATCTTCAGAATATCGATCTCCCGATTAAGAACGCGGATAAGCTCCTGTAGCTGATCCTGAAGATAGGGATGGGCAAGGATCTTCTGTTTGGATTCGACGCTCTCAAGAACATTTGCTGCCATGTAATACATCCGTCGCAATGGATCCTTGACGTTCTCGAAAGATACAAGAACCTCACCAGGGATATTGCGATTCAACTGGACATATTCTATAAAGAGAGAAGATGCATGTCGCATTAGTGCTTCAAGACTCGGTGTCATCTCCACAAGGGGTTCATTCGCGGTAATCTCGGCTTCAAGAAAATTCCTGGTGGAGAGAAATTCGCGAACAAACGCTTGAGCCACACCATCTACAAGAACCTTAAGAAGTCCATTAGGGAGTTTGAGAACCTGGACAATTCTTGCTATTGTTCCTTCGCGATAAAGGTCGTCGCTATGAGGTTCTTCAACCCGTGAATCTTTCTGTGCCAGAAGTAAAATATATCGGTCGCGTTCCAATGCCTCTGTAGCCGCTCTAAGCGATGATTCTCTCCCAATGAGTACAGGAAACATCATATATGGGAAAACGACAACATCGCGGAGAGGAAGAACTGGGACACGAGTGGGAAGTGCGCTAATTGAAACCCCACCTTCCTCCTGACCGGATGAGTCAGTCACATCAGATTGAGTTTTCTTGAGTTCGTCGGACATCGTATTCAATGAAGGCTCTCACAAAAAAATTAACACCACAGAAAAATATACAAACAGAGTGCTACTTAGTCAATGTTCATAGAATTTGCTGAACAATCAATCGTAGGTGATCCTTCTATGCTGCCGCTGACGGTCCTTGAGGCGGTGGACTAACTTGCGCTGTTTGGGGCTTTAAGAGTGCGTACCCGATGAGCCCTCCAAAAATGCCAAAAATTGAATCTAAGATTAACGAGAAAAAGAAACTAAAGATCAGTGCGTTCACAGTGAGCGACCGCTCGAGCGATTCACGGATAGATTCCTCTGCCTCCGGAGGGAGTGTCAAGTTCCACTGCTCGATAATCGAGAAAACGAGTTTCGCGCCAACATTCCCAAAAAGCAAATTAATAGCGATCGAGAACAACATGCCAACGAGAGCGCCGAATATTCCTGAGAGAAGTCCAATCACTGCTGCATCACCGGGAGTGAGCAAATACGAAGTACCCAAAATTTCCTGTCGATAAAAGAAAACGCCGAAGAATCCTCCAAGCATAATACCTGCGCAGCATAGGCAGTTCAAGAGATTCAATCCAGGAACTGTGGAAAGAATTGCCATGATGATCCCGCCATAGAGGGCAGGCAAAAGTTTGTCGGGCTTTGTCTCCATTTCAAACCTCCTTTTGCTGAACGATTAATTGCGCTGCAGCATCGCGCAGCATTGGCATAAGATAAAGAGAAAGTGCAACTCCGGCAATCAATCCGCTCAGTGAGCGAGTGGTAATTGTGCTCGTCCAGATCGGCGTCATCCCTGCAATAGCGTCAAATCCCAGAAGAGATAGAGCAAGAAAAAGTCCCCAGCGCGGAAATCGGCGCGTTCGTTCATAGCCAAGAAATGGGAAAATTAGTAAGCCAGCCAGAAATCCACCGTAGATCATTGTGCAGCGAGAACAAACCGCGAGCTTGTGACCAAAAAGATGAAACGAACGAGAATCGAGCTGATGACATATCCTTCCATAAAACGAATATAAAACGGAGCTTAGCGTTTCTCCCAGCCCTCCGAGAGAGGCAAGATAAGGAGCCATAACAATCAACCCAAACCATACCGCTGCTGCGATGAGCACCGCGATGTATGCTTTCCGACCAAACGGGTCCATCGTAATTAGATTAGCGCACGAATGCGTAGTTGATAAGTTTATATACAAGCTTTGCAGCAGTAATGTTCGGCGCATGAAACCCGGGAATTGGAGCGAGCTCCACCACATCGACACCAACAATTCGCTTCTTCAAGCTCAGCCTTCTCAATAGTTTCATCGTCTCATCCCAGAAGAACCCATTTGGCTCCGGAGTCCCGGTCGCAGGCATGATCGATGGATCAAAGAAATCAAGATCAAACGTAATATAAACTGCATCAGTGAGCTTCTCTATCACCATCTCATCCCAACTCTTGAGAAAGCGTGTATAGGCCCCACCCCGTATTTCATGTGCGTAGAAAATATTGACGCCGTGCTCTTTAATAAAATCAACTTCTTCGACCGACAGCGCTCTTACCCCTACTTGCACCACTCTTCTTGGATCGATGAACTCACAAACACGTGCCATCGTTGACGCATGACTAAACTTGTTCCCTTCATAGGATCCACGAAGATCAGCGTGCGCATCAAGCTGAAGCACCGACAGCTGGGGGTATTTTTCGGCATGAGCTGCAAGAGCACCGATTGATACCGTATGCTCGCCTCCAAGCACTGCAACAAATTTTCCATCGGCGAGGAGCTTCTTCACCGTTTGATAAACTAAATCGACTGCAGCGCTATCAACTCGCTTAGCGAAACTCAGCGGAGCAAGCGTCGCAATTCCGATGCGCCGAAAGACTTCTCTTTCGAGCTCCTCATCGTAGAACTCAACATAGTGGGAAGCTCTAAGAATCTCCTTCGGACCGCCCTTCGCCCCCCTTCCATAACTCGTCGTATGCTCGTAAGGGGCTGAAACGATAACAGCCGATGAATTCCGGTAACTTGAGTAATCAGCCTCAATCCCGAGAAAATTCTCCTTTTGACCCAGTACTCTCATATATCCATTGCACAATCTATACTCTGGCATGATACGGAAAATCAGTGAAGGATGCAATAAACTTGTCTCAGCTACGAGAATGATATTGCATATTGCAAAGAATATTTTCAGCACCAGGCTGGAAAGCTCTTTGCAGAACGAGCACTATTTCTCTATATTTAATTACGTAGCTTAGTAACCGCCAGCGTGCTGCAATACTTGCGATAAATGAGAGATGGACCATTTCACTCTGGTAACAAAACTGAAACCAAGTGGCGATCAGCCGGATGCGATCCGGCAACTAACCGAAGGGGTGCTCCGCGGTGATCGCTTCCAGACACTCCTTGGTGTGACAGGCAGTGGAAAGACCTTCACGATATCCCACGTCATCGCCAATGTGAATAAGCCAACGTTGGTTATCTCCCATAACAAGACCCTTGCTGCTCAGCTATATGCGGAGTTTCGCT
Organism: Bacteroidota bacterium; assembly: GCA_049973045.1. Lineage (GTDB taxonomy): Bacteria > Bacteroidota > Ignavibacteria > 0-14-0-80-59-12 > 0-14-0-80-59-12 > JBMFJZ01. The sequence goes on from JBMFJZ010000003.1 coordinate 316,282, forward strand.
CATTCTTTCCCCACGACCTTGTAGAATTCTTTATCAGTTACTACGACTATTATCAACCTGAAGCATACGTCCCCCAGAAAGACCTTTACATTGCGAAAGATGCATCTATCAACGACGAGATCGATCGATTACGTTTGAGGGCAACGAGTGCGCTGCTCAGCGGCAATCAGAATGTGATTGTTGTTGCTTCAGTGAGCTGTATCTATGGAATCGGCGCACCTGATGAATGGGTCAGGCAGATGATCACGCTTCAGCGCGGGGATCGTATTACCCGAAACGACCTTCTGAGGAAGTTAGTTGACATTTACTATGTGCGAAACGATTACGAGTACACCCGGGGAACATTTCGCGTTCGCGGTGACATCGTTGATATTCTACCAGCGTACGAAGACAACGAAGCAATCCGTGTCGAATTCTTTGGAGATGAGATTGAACGATTGCTGCTGATCGATCGCACAGGTGGGCATCCGTACGGCGAGATTGAATCAGCAACAATTTATCCCGCAAAACATTTCGTGACTACAAAGCCAACACTCGAGCGGGCAATTACAAGCATCGAGGAAGAGCTTGAGGACAGACTCAGTGAACTCCGAAAGCAGAACAAACTTCTCGAAGCGCAGCGACTCGAACAACGGACACGCTTCGATATCGAAATGTTACAGGAGATCGGTTATTGCCCAGGGATCGAAAACTATTCTCGTCATTTGAGCGGACGTCAGCCTGGTGAGCCACCGTATACGCTTCTCGATTATTTCCCGGATGATTTTCTCATGGTGATCGATGAGTCCCATGTGACGATTCCACAGATTCGCGGAATGTACCACGGTGATCGGTCACGGAAAGAGATACTTGTTGAATATGGATTCCGCCTCCCCTCTGCGCTTGATAATAGACCACTGACGTTTGAGGAGTTTGAATCCCACATTCGGCAGGTTATCTTCGTAAGCGCAACACCAGCGGAGTATGAACTTGAGAAATCGCGCGGCGTAATTGTCGAACAGTTGATTCGCCCGACTGGAATCGTCGACCCAGAAGTTGAGGTCCGCCCAGTGAAGACACAAATTGATGACCTTATTGCTGAGATCCGCCTTCGGGCAAAGCGTAAGGAACGGGTCCTGGTAACCACGCTCACAAAGCGTATGGCAGAAGATTTAGCCGAATACCTTGAGGGGATCGGGATTCGCGTCCGTTATGTCCATTCAGAAATTGATGCCCTAGAACGAGTTGAGATCCTGCGCGACTTGCGACTTGGTGAATTTGATGTGCTGGTTGGTGTGAATCTCCTTCGCGAGGGCTTGGATTTGCCCGAGGTCTCCCTTGTTGCCATCCTCGACGCTGACAAAGAGGGTTTCCTTCGGTCTGAGCGCTCCCTCATTCAAGTTGCTGGAAGAACTGCACGTAATGTCAACGGGAAAGTGATTCTCTACGCGGATACCGTCACTGGCTCGATGGAACGGATGATTGCAGAGACAAATCGCCGTCGGCATATGCAACTTGCCTATAATGAAGCCCACGGAATCACACCAAAGACTGTTTACAAAACGGTGGAGGAAGTTCTTGCCGCAACAGCCGTTGCCGATGTCCGCGGTGGACATGAGGATAAACATGAACGCGCCCATGTTCCACTTGTTGCTGATTCCGTTATCCGCTATCTCTCAAATGAACAGAGAGAGGATCTTCTTGAGGAACTTCGGCGTGAGATGCAACGGGCCGTGAAGGATTTGGAATTCGAACGCGCCGCACAACTTCGCGATGAAATCAAGCGACTCTCCGAATTTACTCCTTCGAACCGTCCAAAAGCCCAGGCAAAGCAAGCAGACTAAGGAGTGATCTCTTCGTGGAAATGCACCAAACACTGCTCCTGAACGGAGAGAAGCATCATCCCATCCGCTCTCGACTCGCGCGGTGGTTTCTTGATCCTGTGCTTGATTTTCTCTATCCACCTCTGTGTCTCTCCTGTGGAGCGGCGCTCCAGAGCGCCCTTGAAGAGAACGAAAACCCTAACCTACTCAACCAGCAAAAGAGCTTTTCGGACCTTCTCTGCTCACTATGCTGTACTCAGCTCATTGAATTATCAAAGGGTCATGCAATTTTCCGTGAAGTTCATCATCGACTTGAGCAATGGAACATTGAATTAGTGCTATCAGCGTTCCTTATGGAGCATGGAGGCGTTCTCCAATTGCTGATCCATGAGATGAAGTACAATGGGTTGAAACGAATTGGCAGGAGGTTTGGCGAGATCATCGGACATCGCTTGCAGGAGCAAGATAGTAAACCGAGCATTGACGGAATCGTTCCCGTGCCCCTCCATTTTACAAAACAGCGTGAGCGCGGATTCAATCAAAGCGATATCATTGCTCACGGAATCTCCCTGGTTACAGGCTTTCCAGTGCGTTCCGATCTGCTGCGCCGCACCCGCTATACCGACTCTCAGACAAAGCTCGGCTTAGAGGAACGGCGGGCAAACGTAGCAGGTGCTTTTGCAGTTGTCCCATCTCGCCAATTTCAGATAAAAGCAAAACGATTCCTCATCGTCGATGATGTGATCACAACAGGGGCAACTCTCAGTGAATGTGCCCGCGCATTATTCGACTCCGGAGCAGCATGGATCGGAGCTGCATCTGTTGCACTGGTCTCTTTTGAAGAGGCATCGCGTCAACCCGTTACAAGTGTTTGATTTTTAAGAGCGCTCTTTCTACATTACAATCGGTTTACCTACATAAAAAACCCCCTGTAGAAACATGTTTAGGTATGAAGAACAAGGAGACCAGAATAATAGATTTAGATGACAAACGTAATCTTGTCAACATGACCATCGAGCATGCAAGAGAAAAAGCTAATATATCAGAAGCGTAGTATCTTCAAATTGCTAAAACCTAAGCCAAAGGCTTAAGAGCCTATGGCGCAATTGCCTAACAAATCGCCTGTGCGAACTTTGTTTCAGTACGCCGCACAGTCAAAGGATATCGCACGCTAATTAATATTAATCAGGAGGATTCTATGGCAGTGAAAGTTGGCATCAACGGCTTTGGCCGAATCGGACGACTCGTCTTTCGGAAAGCGTTGGAATACGATGATATTGAAATTGTTGCTGTGAATGATATAACTGACGCCGCTACACTCGCACATCTTTTAAAGTATGATTCTGTCCACAAGATTTTCAACGGATCTGTCGAAGTGAGGGAAGGAGCATTGCTTGTCAACGGAAAAAATGTCCGTATCCTCGCAGAGAAAGATCCGTCGAAGCTTCCGTGGAAAGATCTTGGCGTGGAGCTCGTCATTGAAGGGACTGGTATTTTCACAAAAAAAGAACAAATGGAGATGCATCTTAAGGCTGGAGCCAAGAAAGTGATCCTCACCGCTCCGGCAAAAGATGAGGTAGATGCAACGATCGTCATGGGTGTCAACGATTCCATTTTGACGAAGAATCATGTGCTCATTTCGAACGCTTCATGCACGACCAACTGTCTGGCGCCGATGGTAAAGGTACTCCATGATACATTCGGAGTTGTGAAAGGGTTCATGACTACAGTTCATGCGTATACAAATGACCAGAGGTTGCTCGATTTGCCGCACAGGGATTTACGACGTGCACGCGCGGCAGCATGGAATATCGTACCTACAACAACAGGAGCTGCCAAGACTGTGGGGAAGGTCATTCCCGAGTTAAAGGGAAATCTTGATGGGTTTGCTCTTCGTGTGCCTGTCGCCGATGGCTCCATAACAGATTTTGTAGCAATTCTCAAACGTGAAACCACTGTTGAGGAAGTGAACGAGGCAATGAAAAAAGCATCAGAAGGGGCTCTGAGGGGGATCCTTCAGTACACCACCGAGCCAATTGTCTCTTCAGACATTATCGGGAATCCCCACTCAGTAATATTCGATTCTCTTTCAACAATGGTAAACGGAACCTTTGTAAAAGTTGTTGGGTGGTATGACAATGAGTGGGGGTATTCATGTCGTGTGGTTGATCTGGTAAGGAAAGTCGCTGCACTTACTGCATAAAGCAGTTAGTTTTACCCGCGTGGCTAACAGTTATTGTGCTTGTTCATTTCGCTGTTAGCCATGCGGTTGTTTCGAGGTATTTTACAATCATCGAACAAGGTGGTGTGCTCGTTGCATCGCCGTCAAAACGCGGATGACGTTTTCTATCTTCAGCGTTTACGATTTCAGAACGAAATGATGTTGAGGTTGAACCATGGAAAAGATGACCATTGACGATATCGCGCTAACCGGGAAGCGTGTCCTTGTGCGAGTCGATTTCAATGTTCCACTGGACAAGAACCGAGTTACTGATGATACTCGGATTGTTGAAACGCTCCCCACTATTAGAAAAATCGTCAACGAGAGAGGAAAAGCTATCCTAATGAGCCACCTGGGTCGACCAAAGGGGGGAGCATCGCCGGAGTTCAGCCTTCAGCCCGTAGCAAACCGGCTCGGTGAATTACTCAATATGCCTGTGAAGTTTGCTCCTGATTGTATCGGTCCTGAGGTAGAATCTCTTGTAAATTCACTTCATGAGGGCGAAGTATTGCTCCTTGAGAATCTTAGGTTTCATGCTGAAGAGGAAAAGAATGATGAGGAATTCTCTAAAGCACTTGCCCGGCTTGGGGACGTATACGTCAATGACGCCTTTGGCAGCGCCCATCGAGCCCATGCATCAACGGAAGGCGTAACTCATTTTCTGCAGCCCGCTGTAGCTGGATATTTGATGCAGAAGGAACTCCTGTATTTGAGCAAAGCGCTTGAGAACCCTGAGCGACCCTTTGTCGCTATTCTTGGCGGAGCAAAAATCTCAGGCAAGATCGAAGTAATCCAAAATCTCCTCGGAAAAGTCGACACTATTCTTATCGGGGGAGGAATGGCATTCACGTTCTACAATGCTCAGGGGCTCTCGACAGGAACTTCCATTGTCGAGCCAGATAAGGTGAGCCTTGCCGCCGATTTGCTAAAACAAGCACAGGTAAAGAAAGTGAACTTGCTGCTTCCGATTGATTGCATTGTTGCTGATCGCTTTGCAGTCGATGCAGATCGAAAGGTCGTCCGCAAAGATGAGATCCCTGGTGATTGGATGGCACTGGATATTGGTCCGGCAACGGCGAAGCTCTTTAGAGAGGAAATCCTCAAGGCGAAAACTGTCGTCTGGAATGGACCCATGGGCGTCTTCGAGATGGAACCTTTTGCAGGAGGTACACTTGCTATTGCCCAAGCATTGGCTGAAGCAACCAAACAAGGAGCAATAACCATAATTGGCGGAGGAGATTCTGCCGCCGCAGTTGCCAAAGCTGGACTGAAGGAAGCCGTAACGCATGTCTCCACAGGTGGGGGAGCATCACTCGAATTCCTTGAAGGTAAAGTGCTACCAGGGGTTGCAGCTCTGACTGACAAGACGCGTTGAAACGATCTAAGCTTTGTAAGTGTTGTGAATATCGAGACGATTCAAAACTGTGAATGAGTTGATGACATGCCAATAGACCCTTATCCACACCGAGGCTCATACTATTATCGTCCGAGCTTCTTCGGAGGATTTGCCTACTTCCCCCCTGTGATCAAATGGCTCCTACTAAGTAATACCGGCATTTGGCTCTTTATGTTATTCTTTGGCAGATTCAGTGTTGGAGGGTATCCAATTACCGACGTGATTTATGACCTATTTGCACTGAACCCGGTCAGCAGCGGATTTAAGCTCTGGCAGCTCGTAACCTACCTTTTCATCCATGGGGGCTTCCTCCATCTCTTCTTCAACATGTTTGCACTCTGGATGTTTGGCATGCAGTTGGAAAATGATTGGGGATCAAGAAAATTCCTGACATTTTATATGACAACAGGAATTGGAGCGGGACTTTCGAATCTTTTCATTGCCCCTCTATTTGCTCCACCTGTTGCAACAATCGGAGCTTCGGGAGCGATCTACGGCGTACTAATTGCCTTTGGTATGTTGTATCCTGATCAACCAATTTATCTTTACTTCTTGCTTCCAATCAAAGCGAAATATTTCGTCGCATTTTATATACTGCTCGAGCTTTTCTCAGGTGTAACAGGAACATCGGATGGTATTGCTCACTTCGCCCACCTTGGAGGAGCACTGGTAGGATTTCTCTACATTCTGCTCGATCAAAAGGGATACTCACTCGATGAATATCTCATGCGTATGAAAGCCTGGCTTGAATCTCGCCGTAGTCCGTCACTAAGAGTTTTTCACCGAAATGAGGAGATAACAGACGCAAAATTCGAAGATGTGGATGAATCCCGCCAACGGCGGGACAAGGAAAAAGAAAAACTCCAACAGCGAGTAGATGAGATTCTTGACAAGATCAGCAAGTCAGGGTATGCAAGCCTCACTGAAGAAGAGAAAAAAATCTTATTCGAGGCAAGCAAGAAGTTAGATGCTTAATTAGGCGAAGAGAGAAGTCGTGAATGTTGGAATTGCTCAAACTAAAGTCAAGCTTGGGGACGACTTGAAAACGCGTTCTGTCGGAAGGCGCCGTTACTCACGCCAAGTAATGGTGGGAAATATCCCAATTGGTGGCAACGCTCCAATCTCCGTGCAGACAATGACAAAGACGAAAACGTCTGATGTCAAAGCAACGGTTGCACAAGTGCATGCTCTGGAAGAAGCTGGATGTGACATCGTCCGCATCACAGTGAACGATCGGGAAGCAGCCGAAGCACTGCCCGAAATCCTTAAGCATGTACACATTCCTGTAGTGGCTGACATTCATTTCAACCACATCTTTGCCCTCAAAGCCATTGAAGCGGGTGTTGCAAAGGTTCGGATCAATCCGGGTAACATCGGTTCACGAGACCGTATTCATCAGGTTCTGAAAGCAGCCAAGGAGCGGGGGATACCAATTCGCATTGGCGTGAATTCGGGCTCTCTTGAACGCGATATTCTCGAGAAATATGGTTATCCTACCGCTGAAGCCCTTTACGAAAGCGCGATGAGGCATGCCCAAATTTGTGAGGATTTTGGTTTCAGCGATATTGTCATCTCAGTCAAGTCAACGGATGTGCGACTGATGATTGAGGCTTATCGACTTATTGCCGAACAAACAGAGTATCCACTTCACCTTGGTGTGACAGAAGCAGGGACAACACGTGTTGGGACAATCAAGTCCGCTATCGGCATCGGGGCGCTCCTGGCAGAGGGAATCGGCGACACAATCCGTGTTTCTCTTACCGATGATCCTGTCAAAGAAATTGAAGTTGGGAAAGAAATCCTACGTTCACTTGGACTTGCATCTCGGAATGTCGAACTTATTGTCTGCCCTACATGTGGAAGACTTGAAGTTGACCTTTTCACTATCACACAGCAATTGGAGAAAGCTCTTGCCCATGTGAAGAAACCTGTGAAAGTGGCACTTCTCGGCTGCGTCGTCAACGGACCGGGGGAAGCCAGTGAAGCGGATATCGGTGTCGCCTGCGGCAAGGGGGTAGGGATCCTGTATAGAAAGGGAGAGGTTCTAAAACGCGTGAAAGAAGAAGAGATTGTCTCTGCAGTCATTGACGAGGTGATGAAGTTCGAACCGAGTTGATAAAACTTCTTTAAGCAGTCACCTTTCTCATGAAGGTCTAAAAGATACTCTAAGAGCCGCATCTATAGAAAAAAGCATGGACAATAGCTCGAACGGTCCGATTATTCGTGTCAATGTCCCAATAAGTCGCGTACGCCAATCGTCGGTCCCTCTTCCACAATATGCCACTGAGGGATCATCTGGAATGGACTTGTATGCGGACGTTGATGAGCATGTTACGATCCTGCCAGGAGAAGTGGCGACAATTCCCACCGGCATACGAATTTCTCTTCCTCGAGGTTTTGAAGCACAAGTGCGTCCCCGGAGCGGATTAGCGCTCGAGCACCGCATCACTGTCCTTAACACGCCGGGAACAATCGACTCAGACTATCGTGGTGAGATCCACGTTATCTTGATCAATTTTGGTCATCTCCCGTTTGTCATTCACTCCGGCGATCGCATCGCTCAGCTTGTGATTGCCCCAGTTGCTCACGTAGAGTGGACAGAAACTGGGACACTCGATATGACTGATCGCGGAGAAGGGGGCTTTGGGCACACCGGAATCCGGCGCAGGCAGACTTTTTGAATTAATCCGCCAAAAGCGGACTTTCGTCCTTAACTCCTCATAAAAGCGGAAAGTCCAACTTCCGTAGATTAAATGGATACTATGCTTAATCCTCTGAATATGGGTTGCTCCGATGATTTCTCATAAACACAGGAAAAACAACCATATCATTGGCAAATACGAGAGCCTCGTTTTTGGTGCGGGGGTGGTATTAGTATTCGTGCTTGCATATACGATCCGCGACTATTTTTCACCATTTGTCGCATTGGGGTCTGTCATCGCTGTTCTATATCCGCTGCGGCAGCGTCCTTACGTTAAAACATTGCTCTGGACAGCTGTTGGATTATTTTCAATCTGGTTCATCGGAGAATTGCTTCCTCTTCTTACGCCATTCATTGTAGCTCTTCTCCTTGCCTACATTTTAAATCCGCTGGTAGATCGAATGGAACACTCAAGAATTCCTCGGTGGGCTGGATCGCTGATTGTCATTTTAGGAATAGCTCTCCTCGGAGCTGCTGCGCTGGTCTTCCTTGTTCCCGTCATTATAACTCAGTTCCGAGCTTTGCTCCTTTCACTGGCTCCAGCAGTTACCTCGCTTGTTCAACAGCTGAGCTCTGGAGAGCTCTACACAAAACTTCAAGCGATCGGAATTCCTGTCGACACCCTGCGCGAGCAGTTAATGCAAGAAATCGGTCCGCGACTGGAACAAATCCTCAGTGGACTTGTAAGTGGAGCACTCGCATTGGTAACGAACGTTTCTGCAATCGCCACGAGAATCGTCAATGTAGTGCTTATACCTTTTCTCGGATTTTATATGCTGAAAGACTTCCATAAAATTCAAGGCGCCGCGCTCTGGCTCATCCCGAATCGGTTTCATGCGCGCATCACAAGTTACGGAGAGCGTGTTGATAGCATCCTTGGACTTTACCTCCGCGGTGCGCTCACCGTAGCGTTGATTATTGGCGGATTAGCTACATTGCTTCTCTGGATATTCGGAATCAATTACCCATTCGTTCTCGGTCCCTTAGCAGGCATGCTTGATCTAATTCCCTATTTTGGTATACTCACATCTATTACAATCTCAGTTCTGGTAGCATTATTTAGCGGCGGGGCTGTTTTGTGGAAAGTCATATTTGTCCTTATCACTTTCGGGTTGCTCCAGATTCTTGAAACAACGCTACTCCAACCACGAATTGTCGGCATGAAAATTGGAATTCATCCGTTGCTCCTGATTTTAGCACTCTTCGTATTTGGGCACTTTCTCGGCTTCGGGGGCTTTCTCATCGCGGTCCCAATAACTGCTATCCTCATCGCCTTTGCGAAAAACCGTGAGTCGGAAATAAAGCAAAAAGCTACAAAATAGTTTCAAGAATTGAACACACGCGGCACTCTCTATTTGGTTCCTGTTCCAATTGGGAACTGGGATGACATTACGCTACGAGGACTTCGCGTCCTTCGGGAAGTTGACCTTATTGCCTGTGAAGAATATCGCGAAGCTCGACGTCTCCTTTCACACTACGGAATCGAAAAACCGCTGATCGCGGTGAACGAGCATACAGAGCGCGAAGCAATTGACGACGTTCTTCATGAGCTTAACGCCGGCAGAAACGTCGCGCTCATCCCTGATGCAGGCACACCGGTGTTCTCAGACCCGGGGTTGCTTCTGGTGAAGGCAGCGATTTCTAACGGCGTGAAGATTGTCCCACTCCCAGGTGCATCGTCCCTTTTACCTGCTCTTGTTGCTTCGGGTATGCGCACTGATGCATTTGTATTTGTGGGCTGGCTTTCGCCGAAGCGTGAAAAGCGACAACAGGAGTTATCACAATTAAAATCAGAGCCTCGGACGCTTGTGCTCATGGACACCCCATACCGCTTGTTCCCTCTTCTTAACGATGCCATGGAGATCTTAGGCAAAGCCCGACATGCCGCTATTGCATTCAACCTCTCTATGGAAGATGAAGAGATAATACGCGGCTCACTCGGTGAGCTATGCCAGCACATTGGGAAAAGAATGAAAAAGAGAGAATTCGTACTTATCGTTGAAGGGAGCAAGTGAAAGCCTCCGTGTCCTCCGGAGACTACCTTGAACAAGAAAAAATTCTCATCTTGGGTTCCTCTCAGAAAATAATAGCTCCGTACGAGTGTTTGATTTTCCAGAGATAATTTTGTAAATTATTGGGACTGAAAATTTGACTTTGGAGGTAGGAAAGTCGTGCAGATTGCGCAACGCACGTACGTGCCAAAAGTAGGTGAGATCCACAGGAAATGGTACATCGTCGATGCCGAAGGGAAAACTCTTGGGCGATTGGCGAGCCAGGTAGCGAAAATCCTTCGTGGGAAACACAAGCCGGAATTTACTCCCCATTTGGATGTGGGCGATTTTGTCATCGTCATTAATGCCTCGAAGGTCCGCTTAAGCGGAAAACGTGCTGAGATGAAGGAATATTTTCATTATTCCGGATACCCCGGTGGGGCTAAGTTTCGTTCGTTTAAGGAACTCATTCAAACAAAGCCGGAATTCGTTATTGAACACGCAGTCAAGGGGATGTTGCCACATAACCGCCTTGGGCGAAAGCTTATTCGCAAACTGAAAGTGTATGGCGATAGCAATCATCCGCATCAGGCGCAGAAACCGGAACCTCTTTCGCTAAACTAACTCTTTCCGCTGAAGGCGGATTATCTTCCATGGGTTTGCAAAGATGAAAATACAAAATGTTATCGCAGTTGGCCGCAGAAAAAACGCAATAGCCCGAGTTGTCATTTCGCCCGGAACAGGGACAATGACGGTGAACGGGAAGCCCTTCGAGACTTATTTCCCGATAGAAACATTACGGACTGATATCCTTAAACCTTTTGAAGTAGCGAACCTCTCTGGCCGTTACGATGTGATTGCTCGCGTAGAGGGAGGTGGAGTATCCGGGCAGGCAGGTGCAATTCGTCTTGGGATTGCCCGTGCACTGGCCACCCTTCACGAGGATGTACGCCCGGCTTTACGAGGAGCAAATTTATTAACCCGCGACCCTCGAATGGTTGAACGGAAGAAGTATGGCCAGAAAAAGGCGCGCAAACGTTTCCAATTCTCGAAGAGATAAACCTGCCACAGGCAGACAAAAACACATGCTGCTGGATTTCTGCTGAAGTGTCCCGCCACAATCTTTGACGGGATGGAGCTGAAAGATGAAAGCAGCAGAGGTATAAACTTCAAACTCAGGAGTCAATTATGCCACGAGTCGAACTAACAGATCTCCTTTCCGCAGGGGCTCACTTCGGACATCTCACTCGTCGGTGGAATCCCAAAATGAAGCCATACATTTTCATGGAGCGAAATGGGATTCACATCATTGACATAAAGAAAACGCAGGAGCTCTTAGAAGAAGCTTGCAATGCTATCAGCGCGATTGCTGCTGAGGGAAAGAAAATCCTATATGTCGGAACTAAGAAACAGGCAAAGGATGTCATCAAACAGGAAGCTGAGCGTGCTGGAATGTACCATGTGACAGAGCGATGGCTTGGCGGAATGCTCACGAACTTCACCACCATTCGGAAAAGCGTGAAACGTTTAACCATGATTGAAAAAATGGAACAGGATGGGACGTTTGAGAAACTCACAAAGAAAGAACGGCTCTCTTTAGTTCGTGAGAAGGAAAAGTTGGAAAATGTCCTTTTTGGTGTGAAGGAAATGACTCGCCTGCCCGGAGCAATCTACATTGTCGATGTCAAGAAAGAAGAAATTGCCGTGAAGGAAGCAAAACGTCTCGACATACCTATCTTTGCTATCGTTGACACAAATTGCGATCCGGATCCTATCGACTATGTCATCCCGGCAAATGATGACGCTCTGAAAACGATTCAGCTCATCACAAAGGTAATTACAGATGCTGTGATTGAAGGGAAAGAACGAGCTGAGGCAATGGAAGCTGAACGATTGGCGGAGGAAGAAAGGGAAGCAAAACAAGTTGAAGTCAATGAAGCGGAACGATGATAAGCTTTCCTATGCACAACTATTCGCATTTGAGTGAATCTAAAACAGCACAAATGAATGCAGAAGGAGTATCCAATAACTATGGCAGTTACAGCTGAGCAGATCAAAGCCCTGCGCGAGCTGACCGGTGCCGGCATGATGGATTGTAAGCACGCTCTTGAGGAATCTAATGGCAACATCGAAAAAGCGGTCGAATATCTTCGAAAACGTGGCGCTGCTATCGGGGAGAAAAGAGCAGGACGAACTACTGAGCAGGGACTTGTTGAAGCTTACATTCATACAGGTGGGCGCGTTGGTGCAATCATTGAATTGAATTGTGAAACTGATTTTGTCGCAAGAACGGAGGAATTCCGGACCCTTGCTCGCGACATCGCCATGCAAGTAACCGCAATGAACCCTCTTGTTATTTCCCGTGACCAGCTGGAACCGGCTCTTATCGAACGGGAACTCGATATTTATCGTACCCAGGCTCGCAACGAAGGAAAGGACGAGCAAGTAGCCGAGAAAATCGCACAAGGGCGACTCGAAAAATTCTTCCAGGAAGTTGTCCTTCTCGAACAAACCTTTATCAAAGATACAGGGAAAACCATAAAGGACCTTCTCAATGAGGCGATGGCAAAGACGGGAGAACATATCACGATTCGACGATTCCAGCGGTATCACTTAGGAGAACCGGATAAGTCTTGAAAGGAATCTAATGCCCAATCTCGTGTACAAGAGGTTGCTCCTCAAGTTGAGCGGCGAATCCTTAATGGGTAACCAAGCTTACGGGATTGATCCAGCAGTTCTCAACCATTACGCAGATGAAATTAAGTCGATCACTGACCTCGGCGTCCAGGTCGGCATAGTCATTGGGGGAGGAAATATCTACCGTGGCATAAAAGAATCAGCGGATGGAATCGATAAGGTCACCGGCGATCTCATAGGTATGCTTGCAACTGTGATTAATTCTCTTGCTTTGCAAAACATTCTCGAGCGGAAAGGGGTTTATACCCGACTACTCTCAGCTATTCGGATGGAAGAGATTGCCGAACCGTTTATACGTCGCCGTGCTATCCGTCATCTCGAAAAAGGCCGAGTGGTAATCTTTGGGGCAGGAACAGGAAGTCCATATTTCACCACAGATACTGCCGCTGCACTGCGCGCTATCGAAATTGAAGCTGACGCAATCTTGAAAGGAACTCGCGTTGATGGTATATATGACTCTGATCCTGAAAAGAATCCAAATGCGTTCCGCTTCCAGGAGATTTCCTATCTCGATGTGCTTGAACGTGATCTCAAGGTAATGGACCTGACCGCTATCACTTTGTGTAAAGAAAATAAACTTCCAATCGTCGTCTTTAATATGAATACCCCCGGAAATCTTCGACGCCTCGTTTGTGGCGAAGCAGTTGGAACAAAAGTATTCGACCTTTCCCCGAGTCAGATTAAAAAACCTGTATAAATTCCCACATACTACGGGCATTCTTATGGAGACATTGCGAACCATAAAAGATGTTCTGAAAGATGCCGAGGACCGCATGCACAAAGCGGTTGAAGCAGTTCGACAGGAACTGGCTAAAATCCGTACCGGGAAAGCAACTACCGCTCTTCTCGACAGCATTAAAGTAGATTACTACGGTACCATCGTTCCTTTGCATCAAATTGCTAACGTCAGCACACCAGATGTCCACCTCATTACCGTGACACCGTGGGAGAAAGCAATGATCCCCGTTATCGAGAAAGCAATTTTAAATGCAAATCTTGGGTTGAACCCGGCGAATGATGGGACGATGATCCGTGTCCCTATTCCACCACTGAGCGAAGAGCGACGAAGGGAACTTGTGAAACTTGTAAAGCGATTTGGCGAGGAGGGGAAAGTCGCCATTCGCAATGTGCGCCGCGATGCCAATGAACATCTCAAACGCGCTGAAAAAGAAGAGCATCTTTCAGAGGATGAACGGAAGCGAGGCGAAGCAGAAGTGCAAAAAATTACGGATAAGTATATCAAGGAGGTTGAGATACTCCTAGAGCTAAAAGAGAAAGAAATCATGGAAGTGTGAGAACCCTGCACAAGTTTCTGCTGAGCCGAGCTCGCAGGGAGCGATCTCGGCTTTTTTATTGAAGATAACGATTTAGCAACCAAATAGTGCTAAGTTCTGGTGATAAAGCAACCGCACAATTTCATCTGCCTAAATTTGCGAAAGTTTCAGAGGCCGTTAAGGCATCTTTTCGATCAGTTAGCATTTGGTAGCCAATCGCCTTTTGCGCTCAATGACAGATTTTCGGATGCACTGCGAACGTTGAATCTCAGGTGATTGTTTCCTAACTTATCTAAAAGGAAACAGTGGCCTTGATATTCAGGCAAAGATAAGGATGCAAAAATGAAAGAGGCTATGTTCTATGAAAAAAGGGCTGATGGAAGAGTGCGCTGCAACCTTTGCCCCCACTTTTGCGTAGTAGGAGAAGGACGAAAAGGTGCTTGCGCTGTGCGCGAAAACCATGGCGGCATTCTCTACACGACAGTTTATGCGACAGCAGTTGCGTACAACATCGATCCAATTGAAAAGAAACCAATTTTCCATTTACGCCCTGGGACTCGATCATTCTCTCTGGCAACTGTAGGTTGCAATTTCCGATGCAAATTCTGCCAGAACTGGGAAATCTCGCAGGTGTCAAAAGGACACGGCGGACTTGTCATCGGTGATTCACTGATGCCAGAGGATCTCATACAACTGGCAGTTGAAGCACAGTGTGCGACAATGGCATATACATACACAGAGCCAACGATCTTCTTCGAATATGCCTATGATACTGCGAAGATGGCTCATGAACATAACATCAAGAACATTTTTGTGACGAACGGATACATTACTACAGAGGCAATTGAAACGATCGCCCCTTATCTTGATGCAGCGAACATCGACCTCAAGGCATTCAAGGACGAAACTTACAAGCGTGTTATGGGTGGCAGATTGCAACCTGTTCTGGAAGCGATCAGGCTATACAAAAAACTCGGCGTATGGGTTGAAGTAACGACCCTCGTCATCCCGGGCATGAACGATTCCGACGAGGAATTAAGACAGATCGCCGAATTCGTTGTAAGCGTAGGAGCTGATGTGCCGTGGCACATCAGCCGGTTTCATCCCGACTATGAGATGCTCGATCGATCCGCCACACCTTCAGAACGTCTGAGAGCTGCAGTGCGAATTGGAAAGGAAGTAGGGCTGAAATACGTGTACACGGGAAACATCCCTGGAGATCCCTATGAGAGCACATATTGCCCTGCATGCCAGACCCGGCTTGTCCACAGATATGGCTTTTCAGTGGTTGAGAATCGTATTACCGATGGAAAATGTCCGGTCTGTGGCGCCTCTATTGATGGTGTTGAGATGAATGTAGGCGAACATATTGTCATTCATTAGATGAAGAAAGGCACACTATGAACCCTCCGGGTGAGCAATACGGAACAGAGCCTCGACGTCTTTACAAGTCACGCCGCGATAAAATGATAGACGGGGTCTGCGGCGGCATTGCGGAATACCTTAACGTCGATCCCACAATTATACGCCTTCTCTTCGTCGTTCTTGCCTTCCTTGGTGGAACTGGAGTCGTCCTCTATCTTGCAGGAATGATCTTGATGCCGGTGAACCCCGCACACCTTACCGTAGGAGTTGAAGGATACCAAAGAAGGGAGAAGAATTCAGGTCTTCTCTGGGGGAGCATACTGGTTGTTCTGGGCATTGTGTTGCTTTTGAGCAATCTTGGCGTTTTTGCATTCTATCGTGTGTGGGAAATGTCGTGGGGGATAGTCTTTGCAGTTTTGCTTATTCTGATTGGATTAGCAATTATTTCCCGCGAACACCGGTCGAGGCAACCAACGCTGAAGGAAAGTGAAGTTCATTCTGAAGAAGTGGGTCAAGGGACAAGACAAACTGAGCTACGACGTTCCAGACGGAATCGAAGAATATTCGGAGTGTGCGGTGGACTTGGGGACTATTTCCAGGTTGATCCAACGGTGATTCGCATCTTGTTCGTGATAATTGGATTGGCTTCGCTTGGGCTTGCTGTCTTAGTCTACTTACTTTTAGCGATTCTCATGCCTGAGGAGCAACTCTCTCAAGCCGCCGGAGAAGGAGGAACACAACAATGAGAACACGAAACACATTGGTTGCCTGGGTACTAATTCTTCTCGGTGTGCTCCTTCTCATCGACCGCATTGGAATAGTTTCGCTTGGAGCCGGAAAGGTTCTCTGGTCTGTGCTTCTCGTGTTTGGTGGTGCACTTGTTATTCAATCAGTATTAAGGCCTCAGCGGTGGAAGCTCTTCTGGGGAAGCGTACTTTTTCTTTACAGTCTTTATTTTCTTTTGCGGCATTTCGATCTTGTCCGTCACGAAAGCCGGACATTTCTGCCCGCAACGTTTCTAATCTTTGGATTTGCTTTTCTCATGATCTACGTTTATGAGCCACGTGAAATCGCACGACTGGTGCTGAGCATTCTCTTTTTACTCACTGGAGGTGTATGGATAGCAGCGTCGATCGGCTTAGCTGATCTTGCTTCCCTTGTCCAGATCGCAGCGATTTACTGGCCTGTTGTTCTGATTCTTCTCGGATTGGCTTTGCTTCTCGGACGCAGCAGGGAACGCGGCAATGCCCCGTGATGAACCAGATTTTCACCGCGCAGTAGTCTTTCTAATGCGCTTCTAACCAATTCATACCAAAACCAATATCAACCTCAACCGGAACATTTAACGGAAGCGCATTTTTCATTTCCTTCCTAACAATTTCTGAAACGACATCCACTTCCTTTTCCGGCACTTCAAAGACAAGTTCATCATGAACCTGGAGGATCATCTTTGCGGCAAGCTTTCGTTCTTGAAATGCCCGATGGATGTTAATCATCGCAAGCTTAATCATATCAGCCGCTGTTCCCTGGATGGGCATGTTGATCGCCTGCCGCTCCGCGTTCTGTCGTACTGTCTGATTCCTTGAGGTGATCTCCGGCAAATATCGGCGTCTTCCAAGGAGCGTCGAGACATATCCCTCTTTTCGTGCTTTTGCAATCGTGTTAAAAATGTACTCATTAACTTTCGGGTACTGTGCAAAGTACGTTGTGATTATGTTGCGCGCTTCAGCTTGTGAGACGTCCAATCTGCTTGCCAAGCCATAAGGTCCAATACCATACATGATGCCGAAATTTACCTCTTTAGCTTTTCGCCGCATCTCACGCGACACCTCGCTTTGAGGTATACCAAAAATCCGAGATGCAGTACTTGCATGGATATCCTCTCCATTGAGGAACGCCTGTTTTAGACCCTCGTCGCCAGAGATGTGCGCCATAATGCGTAGTTCAATTTGAGAATAATCTGCAGCAAGAATGCCCCATCCTTCGTTTCCAGCAATAAATGCTTTTCGAATCTCACGCCCCGTATCGCTCCGCGCGGGGATGTTTTGGAGATTTGGATCGCTGCTTGAAAGACGCCCTGTTGCAGTGATGGTTTGATTGAATGATGTATGGACTCTCCCCGTCCTCGGGTTCACTAATTTTGGTAGAGCGTCCACGTAGGTAGACTTCAACTTTGAGAGCTGACGATATTCGAGTAGCTTCTCAATAATTGGATGCTCGTGGCGAAGTGCCTCGAGAACGCTAATGTCCGTTGAAAAACCTGTCTTTGTCCGACGAATGACCGGTAGTTTAAGTTTCTCGAAAAGGATTTCTCCAAGTTGCTGTGTCGAATTGATGTTAAACGACGCACCGGCAAGGCGATGGATCTCAAGAGCGAGCCCTTGGATCTGTCGCTCCAATTCTTTTGACATCCCCTTGAGGAAATCAATATCAAGCGCGACGCCGGTGTATTCCATATCAGCAAGAACAGTGATGAGTGGAAATTCAACTCGTTCACATAGCTCAAGCATTCCGCTGCGTTTTAAATCGCTGGAAAGCTTATGAACCAGCTGCAATGTGAGGTCTGCATCTTCGGCTGAATATTCAGCAAGTTTTTCTACTGGAACGTCCCGAATGTGCTGTTGGTTTTTACCTTTTGCTGTCAACTCTTTGTACGAGATCGTCTTATAATTGAGGTACTCTTGCGCAAGAGCATCAAGCCCATGCTGGCCATCCGGACGCAAAATGTAGCTTGCAACCATCGTATCAAATGGAATCCCTCCGATCTCAATGCCATGCGAACGAAGAACAAGCATGTCGTACTTAATATTTTGTCCACCTTTGCGCGGCATCTCAGATTGCAGGAGCTCAGCAAGGTCCCCGCGGATTTCATCAAGGGACAAGCCACGATGTTCCTTTACTGCTCCGCTCGCGGCGGATTCACTGATGAAAAGGTCAAGATGCTCTTTTTCAGTTGCAGAATCATACCCGGATGGATGAATAGGAATGAAATACGCTGTGCCAGGATCGAATGCAAGTGAGATGCCAACAAGTTCAGCGTCCATTGCATTTCGCGACGTTGTTTCCGTATCGATGACAAGGATTGATCTTCCTCGTGCAGTCTCAATAACATCCTGAAGCTCAGCCCGGTTTGTGATTATGTGATAGGTATGGTGGCGGGTGGCGATGTTTCCCATTGATTCGAGGGCTTCAACATCGAATCCGCCGAAGGCGGACTCGGTTTTCGGCGGGGCAATCCGACGGAGAAGTGTTTTAAATTCTAATTCCTTAAACAATTCGTGAAGGAGCTCGCGGTTCGGTTCCAATGCTTTGAGTTCACGGAGATCGATGGAAAGGGGAACGCTGGTGTCGATAGTAACAAGTTCACGAGAGAGAAATGCCAGTTCCCGGTGTTCCTTCAGCTTCTCGCGGAGAGAGGGTCGTTGTACGGCTGAGAGATTTTCGTAGAGGTTCTCCAAGCTCCCAAATTCCTTGATGAGCTCGATTGCAGTCTTTTCGCCAATACCCGGTACCCCGGGGACATTATCGGACTTGTCGCCCATCAGTGCGAGTATATCAATGACCTGCCTCGGGTTTACGCCGAAGTGAGCACGGACCCCACTTTCATCAATGATTTCTACCTCATTGCTTTTTGTCCCCGGCTTATATATTTTTATCATCGGTGAAATTAACTGCATGTAGTCTTTATCCCCCGTCACCATGAATGTTTCAATCTTTTTCCCCTCGGCGCGCTTGGCAAGAGTCCCAATGACATCATCAGCTTCATAGCCCGGGATTTCGACAATTGGTATAGAAAAGCCATGGATGATTTCCTTCAGGGTCTCCATCTGGGAAGCCATTTCTTCAGGCATCTTCTGACGAGTTGCCTTATATTCAGCATAGCGCCGATGCCGGAATGTTGGCTCCTTCGTATCAAAGACCACAGCGATATGATCAGGATATTCGTCATCCAAAAGCTTCATGAGCGAATTTGTGAAGCCAAACATCGCACTTGTGTTGACGCCCTTCGAGTTAATGAGTGGTCGAGTGATAAACGCAAAATATGCGCGATAGGCAAGAGCCATACCATCAATAAGAAAAAGTCGTTCGTAAGCCTGCTGTCCCATAAAGTCGATCCACTTACTTTGTTCTATGATAAAATGAAGAATTGCAATTTGAGATTCAAGGGAATGGGAAGGTGAAACCATGACTATGAAAAAATCGAATCCGCCTTCGGCGGACTTGTAAGCATGAAAGTTTCACCATTTTCCACGCGGCGTATTGTTAGATGGAGCTTTGACACGAAGAAAAAATGAAATCTGCAAAGTCAGACAGGAGGTCACTATGCTAACAATTGTAAGGAACGTTTCCGTTTCAGCTCTTTTTGTACTCATAACTGCCTCCCCTGCCCTCGCACAGCGTGTACGTCATGACTCCACTTTCTACAAACAAAAAGAGATCTGGGGCGTGAAGCAAACAATTCTCACGATGGATTTCTCCGCAATCGACAGACCGACCTCAGTGGATTCGTTCATATCTGTGTTCCACTTTCCACCCATTCGTCAGGACACAACCGGAACCTGCTGGGCATTTTCAACGACCTCGTTTCTTGAATCTGAGCTAAAACGGCTGGGACGCGGAGAGGTCAAGCTCTCTGAGATGTTCACAGTGTATCATGAATATCTGGAAAAGGCGCGTCGATTTGTGCGCGAAAAAGGAAATTCAGCCTTTGGCGAAGGCTCGGAAGCCAACGCCGTTATCGAGCGAATCAAACAGTACGGCATCGTGCGCGAATCAGATTACTCCGGTCTCCTGCCAGGACAACTAAAGCATAACCACAGAGCCATGGTGAAGGAGATGAAGGATTATCTCCAGTTCGTAAAGGAACATGGCTATTGGGATGAGGACCAGGTTCTTGCAAATATTCGAATGATTCTAAACAGATACATGGGGGAGCCTCCCAAAACAATCACTGTCAATGGAAGGAGCGTGACACCAAAGGAATTTGCCCAGAACATTTTGAAGCTCCCACTTGATGATTACGTAGCACTGATGTCGTTTAAGTACATCCCCTTTTACACAAAAGGCGAATATACGGTTGTTGATAACTGGTGGCATAGCAAAGACTATTACAACGTGCCGCTCGACGAGTTTTACGGTGCAATCAAGAACGCAATTCAATCGGGCTATTCAGTCGCTTTGGGTGGTGATGTCTCTGAGCCTGGCAAGAGCCCAGAGGATGACATCGCTATCATCCCGGACTTCGACATCGCAGACAAGGACATTACTCAAGATGCACGCGAATTCCGATTTTACAACAAGACCTCAACAGATGACCACGGCATTCATCTTGTTGGTTTCCAACATCGTGCTGGGCATGATTGGTTCCTCATTAAGGATTCTGGGTCAAGTGCCTACGAAGGGAAAGCAAAGGGATATTACTTCTTCAGAGACGATTATGTGAAACTGAAAATGTTAACGGCACTTGTTCATAGGGATGCGGTGAAGGAATTACTTGCCAAGTTTAAATAGCGAGCTAATTTTCTGGTTTCAGGTGAGAACGAGCTTGTGCGATAAAACACGCAGGCGGCGACCAAACTCTGTCGCCGCCTTCCTCGCCACCCGCCAATCGAAATAGGATCGTGATGCTGAAGGGCTATTCTCTTATCATACAAGCAGCTTTCCCTTCTCCATAATCATCCGATCATCGACATAGACTGTAGGCTTCTTAATGAGTCCGTCCAGGTGACTGGCGACGCTGACGGTCCCTCCCATTGAAGCATTATCGCCGAATGCAATGTGAACGGTGCCAAGTACTTTCTCGTCCTCAAGAATTTGGCCTGTCAATTTCGCTTTGTAGTTTGTTCCCATACCAAACTCTGCAACATTGAAGGCATCACGTCCGTGTGGCTCCATCAATGCCTTCAGCGCATCCGCTTCAGGTCCTCCGGTAATCTCTGTAGCATATCCATTCTCCACCACAATTCGTATTGGCTTTTTGACTATCCCTACGCCAGCCATTGCTCCATCAACGACGATAACACCGTTCGATTGACCTTCGAGAGGTGCCAGAAACGCCTCTCCCGCTGGGAGGTTGCCCATCTCTCCGGGGTTATGGTATAATCCAGTGTCAGCCATTGCTTTACGACCACTTTTTGGAAGGGTAATGTCTGTTCCCTTTTCACTGACAACACGGATGACCTGTGCAGCGTCAAGGATCTCCGCGAGCTTCCGACTCAGCTCTGCAACACGCTGATAATCTGCACTCAGTGTACGGATCATCATATCTTCCGTAATGCCCGGAAGTGTCGCAATACGGGCCCCTTTCTTGCTCGCCTCACGCCGTGCGTTCGTATGCGTGAGCGACCTCGTCGTTGGACAGAGGACCACATTAACAAGTCCCATAAGCTGTGCAATCGGTGCAGGTGGTTCTTCGCCGTGAGATGAACGCGGAAGCATCTCTGTAAGGAACGCTTCAGCACCAAGTTCCTTTGCAGCTTCCCACAGTGCGTACCCGATGGTCCGCTTTGGCTCATCGGTGATCACGAGAACCTGCTCACCAGACTTCACCGCCAAGCAATCTCGGACTGCCACAAGGGCTGCTTTCTTCAACTCAGGCGATGCACCCTTCAGCTCCGCGGGTGGTGGCACAGGAACTTTCTTTGTTACTTTTCGAGGAACTGCCCTCGTAGCCTTTGGAGCCCTTTTTGCCTTGGGAGAAGGAGCAACAGCTTTCTTTGCTACCCCCTTCAATCGAGCTCTTTGTGCTCTCGCCTTTCTTGCACTTCGCAACTTTGCCATAATGCATTCCTCCTTCAGAAGTTGGTTCTGTGGCGCCTTAGCGCCAGGTTGATTTAGCATTCATCGAAAAGATCCCCGCTGTACAAAGCATCATTGGCGATGCTATGCTTTCTCGAAGTGAGGATCCTCTCCCAATAAGAACAGGATTGTCAATCAAAGTGATTCCTTGCGGAAAACACCTACGGGAATAGGCCTTCAAGAAGCAATGGTTCCCGTGCATCACTTTATGCCCGGTCTGCTATTGAATAGGCAGTTTGACATCGACAAATCCTTGTTTCCACAACTGGCGGATGAAGAGTCCAACGCGCTCGTACACAGGCTCAACCTTCTCGCCGTATTGCTTCCGCAAACGCTCGCTGATCTCGAGCACTGTAGCACTGCCATCGCACGCCTTCCACACAAAACTTCCGTAGTCATCAAGGCTTACTTTGAAGTCTTGACTCCTCAGCATCGGCATGAGGTACTTTATCAGGAGCCGATGTCGAAATTTAGGGACAAAAATCACAACACGCCCCTCTTCTGTTTCTTCCCAGCGATAACATTTTGTTGGTTTAAGATCCAGCAAATTTGTCTTTTTTACCCGCAAAAGCTCCGGGCGTCTCCTGCGAAATAGGGCATCTAAAAAGAATAACAAGCCTTTCACGTGGTGCGTTTCCCTTGAACGCATGGAAAACTACAGAAGCCTTAGATCACAGCGCTTGGGGGTGCGGGTTCCTCAGGCTTGCCTGCTCGCCTCAGCGGGAAGAAAATCAAAATCAAGGCAATCAACGCGAAGACTAACAAACTGAGCCAAAATGTTGGATTAGCAACAAGGCGAGGAATTCGCACTTCGTAGAATGCAAGCCCTGCGATCACAAGCCCCATAAGCGCTTCGCCAGCGATAAGTCCGGAAGCAATAAGTATCCCGGTATTTTCCGTCCTTGCTTTTTGCGCATCATTAAATTTTCTCCGCGCACCAATAGCATCGACAACCCAACGAATCAAACCACCGACAAAAATTGCCGCAACTGTTTCAAATGGAAGATACATTCCAACAGCAACAAGCATTGGGCTGCGTACTTGAATCAATATCATGCCCACAGCCATCAACATTCCAACTATGACGAGGGGCCATGCCATTTGTCCGCCGACAATCCCCTGGGAGAGGAGCGCCATGAGGCTTGCTTGCGGTGCCGGCAGGTTCTTTCCCCCAAAGCCTGTGCCCCCCATCGCGATGTCACCCTGATGCAAAATAAGGAGAGGGAAAAACATTGCCGCTGAGGCAAACGCAACGCCAATCAAGTCACCAGCCTGCATTTTCCATGGGGTCCCACCGAGGATGTGCCCAACTTTGAGGTCTTGCAGCATTTCCCCAGCCACCGCAGCAGAGACGCAGATTACAGCCGCAACGCCGAGAACAGCTGCAACGCCGTGCTTTCCGTGCATCCCGAGCGCGACCATCAGCAGTGCTGCAACAATCAATGTCGCAAGGGTAAGTCCGCTTATCGGGTTATTGCTCGACCCGATCATACCGACCAAATAACCAGAAACAGCGGCAAAGAAGAATCCGGCAATAATCATGACAACGGTCGCTACAAGTGCAGCAGCCACATCACCACTGAAGTAAAGGTAAAGTAAGAACGTCAAGACTCCAAGAATCAAAATGCCGGGGAGAACGATGCGGAAACTGAGATCTTTCTCGGTGCGGCTTGTTGCCGCTGCTTCAGATGCAGCCTTCCGAACATCACCAATTGCCCGGCTGATCCCAAGCGAAAGATTATTCCTCATACGCCACAGTGTATAGAAGGCGCTTACCAACATTCCGCCAATTGCAATCGGACGAACCATGTACTTCCACACAGCATAAGCCAGCGTCACCCAATCAACTGGTGTTCCGTTCTTCTCCAACTCAACCTGTACTGATGGAGCTAAGAAGTACAAGAGAAGCGGGACAAACAAACCCCAGCTCAGCAAACCACCGCTGAAGTTCAATGCTGCAAGCCTCGGACCAATAATGTATCCAACTCCGATGTAGGCTGGGCTGACGGCAGGAGCCGTCAACAGATATCCGCCACCACCGGTCACTGTTGAACCATTCCCCATTTTCAAATCGACTGCAGACTTCCCGAAGAACTGGAATTTCTCCCAACTCTGTGGAAAGACGCTCAGCTTGCCAAGAGCCTGAACCAACGCCCCAAACCCAAGCGACCAGAAAAGGTACTTCGCTCCCGTGCCCCCAGTCCGCGCAGCCTTGTGAATCTCAGAAGCAGCTACAGACTCTGGGAATGGAAGCTCAACATCTTCGACCATGATACGGCGCAGCATAGTTACAAAGAGAATACCGATGAGTCCGCCAAGAACCATGATGACCGTTGCTTCCCAGTAATGACCCGCTGTAAATTCGGGCCAGACCCCTGCGATAAAGAAAGCTGGAATTGTGAAAATTGCTCCAGCAGCGATCGATTCACCAATTGAACCGACAGTTCGAGCGATGTTCTCCTCAAGAATTGATCCTCTCATCAGGCGAAGAACAGCCATACCAATGACCGCCGCTGGGTATGTTGCCGCAATGGTCATCCCTGCTCGAAGTCCAAGATAAGCATTTGCTGCCCCGAGGATGACAGACATAATGAGCCCTAAAATCAAAGCCCGTACAGTAAACTCAGCAAGGTGTGTCTCTGCTGGGACATATGGTTTGTACTTCAAACCCCCTGAGGATTGAGACGTTGCTTCAGCCATTGATTTCTCCTTTCCTTGATCAAATGAGTAATGAGCGAATGGTATTTCCTTTATAGAAAAATTTATCCCGTGAATCCGCCTTCGGCGGACGGGATTTTCAGCTTCATGTCAAGAATGGTATTCCGATGAAACAGGCTCTTAAAAACATAGCCAGCGATTTGAGGATTTTCCTTGAATCGCCGCATCGAATACTGGTACCACTCTTGTCCAAATGGAACGTACACGCGCAACCGATGCCCATCTGCAACGATCTTCTTCCGAAGCTCGGGGCGCACCCCGAGAAGCATCTGAAATTCGTATGCATCGCGCCTCAACCCACGATCATTGATCAGACCATATGCATCATCGATCAGTTCACTATCATGTGTGGCTATTCCGACATAACACCCACCATCAATGAGAAGTCGCAGCAAGCGCTTGAAATTCGCATTGATCTCATCATGCTTCTTGAATGCAATTTCTTCTGGCTCCACGTAAATGCCTTTGCAGAGACGAACATTGAGTCTTCCCAGAACGCTGGAAAGGGTAATGAGTCGCTGAATGTCACTTTCGCTCCGACGCAAGTAAGCTTGGATCACCACACCGACATTTGAAAATTCCTTACGGAGAACCTCAAAAATCTCCAACGTGTCGTCCGTACATGTGTGATCTTCCATATCGATCCGAACGAAGTTGCTGTACTGAGAAGCTACAGCTAACACCTCACGAACATTATCAACACAAAATGATTTATCAAGCTTCAACCCAAATTGCGTAAGCTTGATTGAGAGATTGGAGTCAAGTTGCTCTGCGGCTATTGCATGAAGAACTTCCTTTGCTGCTTCTCGCGCAGCTACTGCCTTTGCTTCCTCAGTAACATCCTCTCCCAGCACATCGATCGTCGCTGTCATACCGTTTTGATTCAGTTCATAAACAACTCGGGCTGCATCGGCAAGCGTTTCTCCCGCAATATATCGGAGCGCAAAGATACGAACAATCCTCCTGGGTACAAGAGGTAAAAGAGAAACGACGGTTGTATTCAGAATATTCATTTGATCACCTATTTCACATAGCGTTTAGATGCTTTGCCATCATTCAATGCCAGTTACGACGATATCGGAAGGATATTCAACGCGGAACTTTACGCGAACAGATTGCTTCCCTTCCGGAAGAAGCCTAAGCGACCACACAAGTGTCCCGTCAGGTTTCTGCTCAGCCACTTGCGGATAGGCTTCAAGAAGTTCAACGGAAATCTTTTCGTTCCGGGAAACAGGGACTTGATCAAGAATCTTTACCATCGCTGGTTGGGGAAGGAAACTCTCAACGGATATCTCGAACTCGTACGTCACACGAATGTTTCTTGTGAAAACACCAGATTCCTCTGTGAATTTACTGAGAAGTTGGCGCTTGATTTGGAAACGTGGATCTGAACCGAGAGGGATTAGCAGCTCTTCGCCTGGACTCATCAGTTCGAGTCGAGTGCTCGTTACGAACTCGTTGTCGAAAAATACATTAAGGGGACCAGGCAAAAACAGATATGGGGATATATTCTTCACTCTTGCCCGAACATACATTCGCTCAGAAAGTTTTGGTGTCGCTGCATATTCAAGAGAATCGGGAAGCCTTACATCAGCCACAGCAACACGATGTGGAGCGTTATCAGATGGCACACTCACGCGCTGACGCAGCACATAACTCACTGCCGTGCCATGAGTCTCTATCTGCACGGGCGCCACCTCACTCGTTACTTCCACTTCCGCTGCCTTCTTCTCCAGCCACATTGCTTTTTGCCTCGCAGGAGCAGGTGGTGGAGCTACGTCAAGATACCAAGGAGAAAGTTCCGGCATCACTGGGCTAAGCGACGGCTTCGCCGTCGAAAGCGTCATCTCAACATTATCCCAATCTTCCCCTGTTGATTGGGTTATTACAGCACGATAAGCAAGTAGAAGCGTATCACCAGCGTTCTTTGAGCTTGTAGCTTCAGTGGGTGAGAAGACTCGAATATCATATGAGGGCTGCCATCGTGCTGATGGTACTACATAGGAAACAGCAAATGAGTATGTTCCAGCCTGCGAAGCCTCAAGAACAAACTCCACGCGCTTCGATCCACGCTTCAAGAGAGAACCAAGCTGTGCAAGCTCATCTTTGATTGCCTGAATTGCTTTTTTCAGCACCTCCTCTTTTTCCGCATTCACTGCAAAGGCGGCATTCAAGCGTGTTAGCTCGGTTTCAATGAACTTCAGTACACCTTTCCAACGCTCAATGGGGACACGCTCGATCCGAAGATCCTTCCCAGCTTCAGAAGAGGATTGAAGCCGCAATTGGGTCACAAATTGTTTTTCAGCCATGAGAACAGAGTCAGCGTCGCTTAAGGCTCGGAGGGACTTCTCAAGATCAGCGAGCTTTGCGCGGAGCTGGCGCACACGCTCATTTGAGACGGTATCACCAAAGACACGCTGAACTGACACATCGCTGATCCTAACTGCGTTCACACTCTCGTTTTGCCTGGATGGCAACACTCGTACACTTACTGAACCATCAAACAACTCTGGCGGTAGAGATGCAAACTCAACGCGAAAAATTTTCGAAAAGCTTCCAACTGGTATGGTAAGTGAACCAACCCTCGTAACCAGGGCTCTATCACTGTAGACAGTCACAGAACTTACTGATGATGCTACCGTAATTCGGGTTTCACTATCAGGATATCGTGCATGTAATGCTGATTGAGCGAAAAGAAAAGAAGGAGTAAGCAAAGGAAGCGCGATGAAGGGTAGTATAAAATTGCAGATGGTATCTTCAACGGTACGGTTTTTAGGCATCTCCTTCACCATAATTTCCTGTAAAAAAATATATCGATGAGGTGCGTAAAAAGCAAAAGAACCAAACGAAACGAGCGCCGTTTTAAAATAAAAGACGAAATCTAACTCTCCCAAAAACTGCTTCCTTTGGGGAGCAACGACCATATTTGTCTTGCACTTCTCAGCTTATGGGTAAGACCGAAACCGCTTGTACGTGCCCGGGTTGCTCTACGCTTGCTAATCAAATTCGATCCAGGAACTGAGCTTCCATGATAACACCCAGTTTCAGCACCTTTGTCTTCCCGAGATCGGGCATATCAATGTAGATGATAT